>NZ_CP081943.1:0-1349271 GCF_020423045.1 Pseudomonas sp. MM213 | reverse complement strand
CAACCCGTTCAACTGCTCACTCAGTTCCTTGAGGTGGACGCTGGCCACGCTCGACTGTTCCGCCGCCAGCGCCGTGCTGTGGGACAAACCGGCTGCCTGGGTCACGTTCTGGTTGATGTCTTCGACCACATGGGCCTGTTGCAGGGTGGCGCTGGCAATGGAAGCGTTCAACCCGTTGAGATTGCGCAGTGCCTGGCCAATGGCATTCAGGCTTGCACCGGCGAGGCCGGCCTGCTCGATGGTCAGTTGCGAGGCGCGGCTGCTGTCGCCGATGACCTTTACCGCCGCTTCGGAATGGCTTTGCAGGCGTTCAATCATTGCCTGGATCTCGGCGGTGGACTTCTGCGTGCGCTGGGCCAGCAGGCGCACCTCATCGGCCACGACGGCAAACCCGCGCCCCTGCTCACCGGCACGGGCGGCTTCGATGGCCGCGTTGAGGGCCAGCAGGTTGGTTTGCTCGGCGATGGAACGGATCACTTCCAGCACGCTGCCGATCTGAGTGCTTTCGGCGGCGAGGGTGCGGATGACTTCCACGGCCTGATCAATCGTTGAAGACAGCTTGTCGATTTGTTGCAGGCTGCTGTCGATGTTGACCTGGCCCTGCTGCGCCTGAGACTCGGCATCGCGCATCTCGCTGGCGGCGTGCTCGGCGTTCTTCGCCACGTCCTGCACGCCATAGGTCACTTCATTGATGGCCGTGGCCACCAGTTCCATCTGTTGCGATTGCTGCTGGCTGCGTTGCTGGGCCTGGACGGCGTCGTTGCCCAGTTCGCTGGACGACTGGCCCAGGGCGCTGGCGGACACCTGCAATTCGCTGATCACCAGTCGTAGCTTGGCGGTGAACGCATTGAAGTGGTGTGCCAGCTGCGTGACTTCGTCCTGACCGTGGGTGTCGAGGCTGCGAGTCAGATCGCTCTCGCCGCTGGCAATGTTGGCCATGGCGTTCACGGTGTCCTGCAGCGGACGGACGATGCTGCGGGCAATCAGGATCACCAGCAGCGCCATGATGGCGGCGATCACCAGCCCGACTACTGTCGCTTTCCAGACCTGGCCCATGAACTCGGCTTGCATGTCATCTATATACACGCCCGAGCCGATCACCCAGCCCCACGGTTCGAAGAGTTTGACGTAGGAGGTTTTTGCGACCGGCTCGCTGGCGCCCGGTTTCGGCCAGCGATAGTCGATCGGGCCGGCGCCCTTGGCCTTGGCGAGGGCGACCATTTCATTGAACACCGCAAAGCCGTCCGGGTCGCGGATCGCCGAGAGGTTCTGGCCATCGAGCTTCGGGTTGGCCGGGTGCATGATCATCACCGGCGTCAGGTCGTTGATCCAGAAGTAGTCGTTCTGGTCATAGCGCAGGCCGCGAACGGCGGTCAGCGCCTGTTTCTGCGCAGCTTCGCGGGTCAGCGTGCCGGCGGTTTCGAGCCCGTGGTAATAGGTCAGAATGCCGCTGGCCGTCTGCACGACGTGCTGGGTTTTCTGCGCCTTGGCGTGATACAGGTCCTCGTGAATCTGCTTGAGCATCAACACGCCCAACGTCAAAAGCATCATGACGGCCACGATCAAAATCAACCACAAACGCCGGCTGATCGACATATTGCGCAAGCTGTTCATAACGCTGTCACTCCTGTTTCTTTTTCTTGTAATAAACGACCGCCAGCATCCAACCACATTTTGCCGATCGGGCATATCCGACCCAAGTCCAATAACGTGGCAGCGTTATTCAGCCTTGTCTGATAGGATTTCGGCCCCGCACGGAAAAACCTGAATCCAAGTTGATTTTTCACGGAATTTTTACGGTTTCGTCTGGATTCTGTGCGCGTCTGGCTGCAACTGCGCTGATCGCAGTCAATGTTTTGAAAAATATTAACGGGGCATGCGGTGGCGCATCGCTTCTTGGGGGATTGATGGATCTTTGGACCGCCTTTCAGGCATTGATACTCGGCGTTGTAGAAGGGCTGACGGAGTTTTTGCCCATTTCCAGTACCGGACACCAGATCATCGTGGCCGACTTGCTCAATTTCGGTGGCGAGCGGGCGATGGCGTTCAACATCATTATTCAGCTTGGGGCGATCCTCGCGGTGGTGTGGGAATTTCGCCGCAAGATTTTCGATGTCGTCATCGGTTTGCCGACGCAACCCGGCGCTCGACGCTTTACTGCCAACCTGCTGATTGCCTTCATGCCGGCCGTGGTCCTGGGGGTGATTTTCGCCGACCTGATCCACCATTACCTGTTCAACCCGATCACCGTCGCCACCGCATTGGTCGTGGGCGGCATCGTGATGTTGTGGGCGGAGCAGCGTCAGCATGAAGTGCATGCTGAAACCGTCGACGAGATCACCTGGAAAGATGCCTTGAAAGTCGGCTTCGCCCAGTGCCTGGCGATGATCCCCGGCACTTCGCGTTCAGGTGCGACAATCATTGGTGGTTTGCTGTTCGGGCTGTCGCGCAAGACGGCCACCGAGTTTTCGTTTTTCCTGGCGATGCCGACCATGGTCGGTGCGGCGGTGTACTCGGGCTACAAATACCGCGACCTGTTCGTCCCGGCCGATTTTCCGGTGTTCGCCATCGGTTTTGTCACCGCGTTCATTTTCGCAATGATTGCCGTCCGGGGCTTGCTCATATTCATCGCCAGCCACAGCTACGCGGTGTTCGCCTGGTACCGCATTGCATTTGGCCTGCTCATTCTCGCTACCTGGCAGTTTGGCTGGGTTGACTGGACCTCGGTCAAGCCATGAATGACACCCGCGCACGCAACAATCCCGGGCGCCAGTCCGGGGGCGGAATCCAGAACCCACGGCTGAAACTGCTGGTGTTCGCGATGGTGTGTGCGCTGCCGTTGTTCGGCTCGATGTCGTTCTGGCTGCGAGGGGTTTCGCTGATTCCCCTGGCGGCCTATGGCATCGTCAGCGTGCTGGCGTTCTTCCTTTATTGGAGCGACAAGCGCAAGGCCCGGACTGATAGCTGGCGCACGCCGGAAAACGTGTTGCATGCGGTGGAACTCGCCGGCGGCTGGCCGGGCGCGTTGCTGGCCCAGCAGGTGTTTCGGCACAAGACCCGCAAAGTGTCGTTTCAGTTGCTGTTCTGGGTGATCGTGCTGCTGCATCAGGTGTTCTGGATCGATCAACTGTTCCTGGGCGCCAATCTGGCGCTGCTTTAAAGCAGCAGCCCGACCTGCGTGCGTTTGGGCAGTTTGCTCACCACCAGTTGATGGGAACGTTGCAGCAGCCCTTGCAGTTCTTCGCTGCCCAGCGGGTAGGGCGTTTGCATGATGATCCACTGGGCCCGGGCCAGATACGGCGCCGGATGAATGCCCGGGCGGTCGCAATGCCCCAGAAACAAGTCCTTGTCGACCTTGAACGCCAAAGAGTCGCCCCGCAGGTTCTGCAGGGCGAACATCTTGTTTCCGGCAATCGAAAACACCCGCACGCCACCCCACTTGTAATCTTCCCGCGCCCCCGGCAGCGCGAGACAGAATTGCGCGACATCCTCTTCGCTCATACGCCCAGCCTTCATATCAGTCGGTCCCCACAGGCATTGAATGATTCGATCAAATGGTCGAGCCAGGCGCGAACGGCCGGCATCACCCCGCGCCGATGAGGGTAGACCGCTTGCAGCCAGCCGCCAGGCAAAGACCAGTCGGGCAGTAACTGCACCAGCGCGCCGCTTTCCAGTTCCTGCTCGCAATACATCATCGGCAGCATGGTAAAACCCTGGCCGGCGAGGGTGCAGGCCCTGCGCACGATAAAGTCATCGATGCCCAGTCGCGCTTCGAGGGCGAGTTCATGACTTTTACCCTGTTGGTCGAGCATGCGGATGTGCACCATGCGGTCCGCTTCCAGAGCGCCGAGCACCGGCAAGCCCTTGAGGTCTTCGGGATGATTGATTGCTCGTCCATGAAGAAAACCCGGACTGGCCACCATCAGCATCTGCGCCTGACGCAGGCGCCGGGTCACCAGCAGCGGGTCTTCATCACCCGGTTCGCGAACCCGCAACGCGACGTCGACGCCCTCGGTCACCAGATCGACCCGGCGATTTACCAGCATGACCTCCAGCTGGACATGAGGGTATTTCTCGAGGAATTTACTGATCACCGTTGGCAACATTTCGTGAGCCAGCCCGACGGGGGCGGACACCCGCAAGCGTCCGCGAGGTTCGCTGGACATGCTGGCCACGGCCTCATCGGCCATCTCGGCTTCCAGCAGCATGGCCTGACAGTGGCGTAAATAGCGCTCGCCCACAGCGGTTAGCTTGAGCTGCCGGGTGGTGCGTTGCAGCAGGCGCGCGCCCAGGCGTTCTTCCAGTTCGGCGATGCGGCGCGACAACCGTGATTTGGGAATCCCCAGCAAACGCCCGGCTGCCGCGAACCCGCCGGCTTCGACCACTTTGGCGAAGTAATAGAGGTCATTGAGGTCTTGCATGGTGTTAACTCGATTGTTCTATCAGTGAGACGAACTATCGCATTGTTGCGGTCTAATCAGCTATTGGTTTCGTCTGTAGGATTGTCTCCATCAGATCGCCTCGTGGCGGTCCTCACCTGGAGATCCCATATGAAACTGCTGCATATCGATTCGAGCATTCTTGGTGACAACTCGGCTTCCCGTCAGCTGAGCCGCGAAGTCGTCAGCGCCTGGCAAGCTGCCGAGCCGACCGCCGTCGTGACCTACCGCGACCTGGCCAGCGATGCCATCAGCCATTTTTCCGCCACGACCCTGGTCGCCGCCGGCACCTCCGCTGAACTGCGCAACGCCGCCCAGCAGCACGAAGCCGAACTGAGCGCCTCGACACTGGCCGAATTCCTCGCCGCCGATGCCGTCGTCATCGCAGCACCGATGTACAACTTCACCATCCCGACCCAACTCAAGGCCTGGATCGACCGCATCGCCGTTGCCGGCCAGACTTTCCGCTACACCGAAGCCGGCCCTGAAGGCCTGTGCGGTGGCAAGAAAGTCGTGATCGTGTCGACTGCCGGCGGTTTGCATGCTGGTCAGGCGAGTGGCGTTGCACACGAAGAGTATTTGAAGTTGCTGTTCGGCTTCCTCGGCATCACCGACATTGAATTCGTCCGTGCCGAAGGCCTGGCGTACGGCGATGAAGTCCGCACCAAAGCCATGAGCGCTGCTCGCACTCAGATCAGCGAGCAACTGTTCGCCGCCGCGTAAGGCTTGCGTAAAGTTGTAAATCAGCTCGGGCAACACCCCAAAAAACTCTGTATTCTGATCCCGCAAGGTCAGATACGGAGTTTTTTGTTTCTGATCATTGCGTAATCTTTCATGTTGTGGCCCAGGTTATGCAGTCGAGGGTTTAACGTCCCCGTTCTGTAACGACCTTGGTGGCCGCAATTGCTGGTACAAGGCCGCTTCCTCGGTAATCGATGGAGAACGGGCTTCCCGGTCAAGTAACAAAGGTGGGGCATCCCATGGTGCGTCTTTGGGCAACGTTACTGATTTGCCTGCTCAGCAGCCTGAATTCAGTGCACGCCGCGCCTGCGCCACATCCTCACTGGAGCGTCGGTTTCCATGAGATGAGTTTTCTCGACCCACTGGACCTGCAACCGATGCGCGCCATCGCGTTCTACCCCTCCAGCGACCGCGAACACTCCAGTAAACTCGAGGGCTACACGGTCGAAGCGGGCGAAGACACCCGCGTCGCCATTGGCCGCTTCCCGATGCTGATGCTGTCCCACGGCAACACCGGAACCCCGCTGGCCCTGCACGACCTCGCCACATCGCTGGCGCGTAAGGGTTTTGTGGTGGTGGCGGTGATCCATCCCGGCGACAACTCCAAAGACCACAGCCGCCTCGGTACCTTGAGCAACTTGTATGGGCGGCCGATCCAGATTTCCGAGGCCATTACCGCGACCCTGGGCGACCGCATGCTCGCGCCGTTCGTCAATGCCGATCAGGTGGGGGTTATCGGTTATTCGGCCGGCGGGGAGACGGCGTTGATTCTGTCGGGGGCGACGCCGGATCTGGATCGTCTGCGTCGCTATTGCCAGGAACGTCCGGACGACCACGATGCCTGCAACACCCAGGGCGAACTGATTGTCGACCGTGATGACCTGCAACCGGTGGCGGATCCACGGGTGCACGCGCTGCTGCTGATGGCGCCGTTGAGCCTGAAATTCGGTCGCCATACCCTGGCCGACGTGCATGTGCCGGTGCTGTTATATAGCGGTGACGGCGACAAACTGGTGGCCTTCGACAAAAACGCCGCCGCGCTGGCGCGCAAACTGCCGACCGCACCGGACTTCAAGCTACTGGCCGGGGCAGGGCACTTCGTGTTCATGGCACCGTGCAACGAAGAACAGATCAAGGCGATGCCGGCGCTGTGCACCGATGCCGACGGCGTCGACCGCGAGGACATCCACCGCAACATGATCTCCGAAGCGGGGCGCTTCTTCTCCCACGCACTGGGCAAGCCGACCCGCGCCGGCATGCAAACCGCCGATCAATAGGACCCACACACCACTGTAGGAGCCGGCTTGCGGTGCACCCACAAACCCAGCATCCCCCAATTCTGTAGGAGCAGGCTTGCCGGCGATGGCGCCCATGAAATCGCCATCGCCAGCAAGCCGGGCTCCTACAAGTCTTGCGGTGCACCCACAAACCCAGTCATCCCCAAATCCGTAGGAGCCGGCTTGCCGGCGATGGCGTCCTTAAAATCGCCATCGCCGGCAAGCCGGGCTCCTACAGGTCTTGCGGCGCACCCACAAACCCAGTCATCCCCAAATCCGTAGGAGCCGGCTTGCCGGCGATGGCGCCCATGAAATCGCCATCGCCAGCAAGCCGGGCTCCTACAGGTCCTGCGGCGCACCCACAAACCCCAACATCCCCGAATCCGTAGGAGCCGGCTTGCTGGCGATGGCGCCCTTAAAATCGCCATCGCCAGCAAGCCGGGCTCCTACAGGTCCTGCGGCGCACCCACAAACCCCACCATCCCCCGAATCCGTAGGAGCCGGCTTGCTGGCGATGGCGCCCATGAAATCGCCATCACCGGCAAGGTTTGTGTTAATCAGGCTGTAGCGCGGCGTTTCAGTAGCAGGGTCAGGGCCAGGCCGGTGATCGACAACATTGCCGCACTGAAGAAAATCCACGAGTACCCCATATTCAACGCCACCGCGCCCATCAGCGGTCCGGCAATCGCCAGCGCCAGATCGAAAAACACTGCGTAAGCACTCAAACCCGCGCCGCGACTGGAGTTGGGCACCTGTTTAATGGCTTCTACCCCCAGCGCCGGGTACACCAGCGACAAGCCAAACCCGGCCAGACCCGCGCCAATCAGGGCGAAACCGGTCGACGGCGCGAGCCACAGCAGCACCAGGCCCACTGTTTCAATGCTCATGCAGACAATCGCCGAGGTGAATCCACCAAAACGACTGATGCTGGAAATGAACAGCAGTCGCGCCAGAATGAAGCAGACACCGAACACCGTCAGGCAGTACGCGGCGCCGGTCCAGCCGCGGTTGACGTAATACAGGGTAATAAAGGTGGTCAACGTGCCGTAGCCGATCGACGCCAGGCTCAAACTCGCGCCGAACGGCGCAATGCGCCCGAACACCGCCCAGAACGGCAGGCGCTCACCGCGAACCACTGGCACCGAAGGTTTATTACGGATCAGCAGCAGCGCCAACGCAGCCAACAATGACAGCGCGATGCCCAGGCTGGCAAAACCATACGCGGCCACCATCACGACGCCCAATGGCGCACCGATCGCGATGGCGCCGTAGGACGCGATGCCATTCCACGAGATCGAGCGCGCGGTGTGTTCCGCGCCGACCTGGCCCATGCACCAACTGATGGTGCCGACGCCGATCAAGCCCTGCGCGATGCCCAGCAACAAACGGCCGGCGATCAGGATCAACAGGCTCGTCAACGGAAAGCTTTGCAGCAGCGTCGACAGCAACGTCAGCGCGCCGCTCAAGACAATCCCCGCCAACCCGTAAACAATCGATCGTTTCGTGCCGATGCTGTCCGACATGCGCCCGGCCATCGGGCGGCTGAGCAGGGTGGCGAGGTATTGCGAACCGATGGTCAGCCCTGCGACGACGGCGCTGAACCCGAGTTGTTCGTGGACATAACCTGGCAACACCGCAATCGGCAGGCCGATGCAGAGGAAGGCAATAAAGGTATAGAAAACGATGGAGACGATCTGCAGGGTGATCGCCATGGAGCTTTGCGGTGGCAGTTGCTGCGCAGACATGAGGGCTCGTTCGCGGGCGGCGGTGGGAGAGGTCCATCATGGCGCGGGTGTGGAATAAAAGAAAGCAGGCTAACTATATTCGTTGAGCCCGAGGGCCTCTTCGCGGGCAAGCCTCGCTCCTACAGTATCGAGTCGTACGCGAATTTCGGGATCGACAAAAAACACTGTAGGAGCGAGGCTTGCCCGCGAAGAGGTCCTGAGCACCAGCGAATCACTGCCCCTGAAATGCAAAAAGCCCCGTCACATGGACAGGGCTCTTCATTTATAGCGAACGCTTAGAACACAACACCCTGGCTACGCAGGTAATCATCATAAGTACCGCTGAAGTCGATCACGCCGCTAGGGCTCAACTCGATGATGCGGGTGGCCAGCGACGATACGAACTCACGGTCGTGGCTGACGAAGATCAGCGTGCCCGGATAGTTCTCCAGCGCCAGGTTCAGCGCCTCGATGGATTCCATGTCCAAGTGGTTGGTCGGTTCGTCCATGATCAGCACGTTCGGTTTTTGCAGGATCAGCTTGCCGAACAGCATGCGACCTTGCTCACCACCGGAGATGACCTTGACCGACTTCAGAATCTCGTCGTTGGAGAACAGCATGCGGCCGAGGGTGCCGCGAACCAGTTGCTCGCCGCCCTGGGTCCACTGGCCCATCCAGTCGAACAGGTTGCAGTCGTCTTCGAAGTCGTGCGCGTGGTCCTGGGCGTAGTAGCCCAGTTCCGCGGCGTCGGTCCACTTCACGGTGCCGGCATCCGGGGTCAGTTCGTTGACCAGGGTGCGCAGCAGGGTGGTTTTACCGATACCGTTCGGGCCGATGATCGCAACGCGCTCGCCAGCTTCAACCTGGAAGCTGAAGTCCTTGAACAGTGTCTTGCCGTCGAAGCCTTTGGCCATGCCCTCGACGATGACCGCTTGACGGTGCAGCTTCTTGGTTTGTTCGAAGCGGATGAACGGGCTCACACGGCTCGAAGGCTTGACCTCGGCCAGCTGGATCTTGTCGATCGCCTTGGCGCGGGAAGTGGCCTGCTTGGCTTTCGAGGCGTTGGCCGAGAAGCGGCTGACGAACGATTGCAGCTCGGAAATCTGAGCCTTCTTCTTGGCGTTGTCCGACAGCAGTTGCTCGCGGGACTGGGTCGCCACGGTCATGTACTCGTCGTAGTTGCCCGGGAACAGGCGCAGCTCGCCGTAATCCAGGTCAGCCATGTGGGTGCACACGCTGTTCAGGAAGTGACGGTCGTGAGAGATGATGATCATCAGGCTGGAGCGCTGGGTCAGCACGTTTTCCAGCCAGCGGATGGTGTTGATGTCCAGGTGGTTGGTCGGTTCGTCGAGCAACAGCACTTCAGGATCGGAGAACAGCGCCTGCGCCAGCAATACACGGAGTTTCCAGCCTGGAGAAACCTCGCTCATCGGGCCAAAGTGCTGCTCGATGCCGATACCCAGGCCCAGCAACAGTTCGCCGGCACGGGACTCGGCGGTGTAGCCGTCCATTTCGGCGAACTCGGTTTCCAGCTCGGCCACGGCCATGCCGTCTTCTTCGGTCATTTCCGGCAGCGAGTAGATGCGGTCGCGCTCGGCTTTAACCTTCCACAGTTCTTCGTGACCCATGATCACGGTGTCGATCACGGTGAATTCTTCGTAGGCGAACTGGTCCTGGCGCAATTTACCCAGACGCACGTTCGGCTCGAGCATGACCTGACCGCCGGAAGGCTCGAGGTCGCCACCGAGGATTTTCATGAAAGTCGACTTGCCGCAGCCGTTGGCGCCGATCAAGCCGTAGCGGTTGCCCGCGCCGAATTTGACCGAAACGTTTTCGAATAGCGGCTTGGCGCCGAACTGCATCGTGATGTTAGCTGTAGAGATCAAAGGTTTTTCCTGCGAAGCATTCAGAGTAGCTAGGGTTGCGGCAGTACCGATTCAGTACCCGTTTCCGGTATTCAAACCACGGGAAATACATCCCGATCAGAAGCGGAAGGTCCATCTGGCAATAAGTGGACAGCAGCAGTTGGAGCGCTTGGCCCGAGTCGAAGTGCGCTGAGACGGGGTTCATTCCCGTCATCAACCAAGGGGGGCGCGTAATGTTTGGCGGCGATTGTACTGGTCTGGCTCTTTAAACGATAGGGCGTTGAGGCCGCACGGGTGCTTTGGCGGTACAAGTGGACAGATTTTCACAGTTGAACGCTAACTATTTGTTACAACTCGTGGCTAAAATGCCATCTTTCAACCGGATGCCGGCCGCCGGCATGCTCAAGGACGCGCCTCAGGGACGCTGTTTCGTATTCAGACGCTGCACAAGACCCTTGGGCCGTCGGGCCTGTCAGGGGACGCAGTTTGTTCACTTCTGACGTGTGACGATTTCCGTGAAACTCATCATTGCCGCTATTTATGTTGTATCGATTGCGTACGTCCACCTGCGCGGTCGGGTGCGCCACAAGCTGGGCCGCCAACTGAGCGATCACTCGACGTTTCTCGCGCCGATCAATTGCTTCCTGTACCTGTTCTCGAAAATTCCCAACAAACCGTATCTCGATCCGGCCGACTTCCCGGACCTGAGCCCGTTGCAGACCCATTGGGAAGAAATCCGAGCCGAAGGTCAGAACCTGCTCAAGGCGGGTGAGATCAAGCGCTCGAACCAGTACGACGACGTCGGCTTCAACTCGTTCTTCAAAACCGGCTGGAAGCGCTTCTACTTGAAGTGGTACGGCGACAGCCATCCTTCGGCAATGAAGCTTTGCCCGCGCACCACCGAACTGGTGCAGAGCATCGGTTCGATCAAGGCGGCGATGTTCGCCGAACTGCCGCCCGGTTCGAAACTGGTGCGTCACCGCGACCCGTATGCCGGTTCCTACCGTTATCACCTGGGCCTGGAGACGCCGAACGACGCCGGTTGCTACATCAACGTCGATGGCGAGAATTATCACTGGCGTGATGGTGAAGCGGTGATGTTCGACGAGACCTTCATTCATTACGCCGAAAACACTACGCAGCAGAACCGCATCATTTTGTTCTGCGACATCGAGCGCCCCATGAAGTATCGCTGGGCGGCGGCGTTCAATGGCTGGTTCAGCCGTAACGTGATGTCGGCGGCGGGCGCACCGAACGAAGCGGGCGACAAGACGGGTGGCATCAATCGACTGTTCACCAGGATCTACAAGATTCGCCTGCGCGGCAAAGCGTTGAAGAAGCGCAACCGCACACTCTATTACCTGGAGAAGTGGGCGATTTTTGCCGGGTTGCTGGCGATTTTTGTCTGGATCTGATTGACGCGTCGCGGCTGCCCATGGCCCGGCGCAACGTTTTCAGCGGCGTACCAGCCAGCCCTGGCAGGGGATCAACTTCGTGTTACATGGTTTTGGTTAACAAATCCGAACCCTCGGCGTAGCGTGCTATCGAAGGCTGTATCTCCTGGAGGGGCTGGTCATGAACCGATTAGCGTTTGGCATCATCACGATGGCATTGACGGGCGTGCTGAGCCATCTGGCCCAGGCCGACACCCGGTTACCCGCATTCCCGATGCTGTTCGCCCAGAGCCCGACGGGCGCCACCAGCAATCCTTACAACAGCCCGATTCGCCGGGCCAACCCCAATAGCATGCAAGGCACACAACCCAGTGCGCCGGCCATCCGCGGGCCGAACACGGTTCCCGTTCCGCGGCCACCGACGCTGGACAACGGCGGCATTGGCAACCGCTATCCCCAGGATCGGTCGGCGCCTGTCAGCCCACCGAAATTCATCCCTAATCCACCCCCTCGGGACACAGGCACCAGCAACCGTTGAGCAGCAGGACGCACGTCTTGCCAGCCATTCAGACGACAAAAGGAATCGTGCATGTTGCGTAAAACCCTCCTGGCTACCGTTTGCGCCAGCGCCCTGATCAGCACCGCCGCGCCGGTTTTCGCGGCGTCCGTGCAAACGCTGAAAAGTGAACAGGGCACCCTTGAGGTCACGGCCATCGCCAAGGGGCTGGATCACCCGTGGGCCTTGGCGTTTCTGCCGGATAGGCAAGGGATGCTGGTGACCGAACGGCCCGGCAACCTGCGCGTGGTCAGCGTCGACGGCAAACTTTCGGCACCGCTCAGTGGCGTACCGAAGGTCTGGGCCAAAGGGCAGGGTGGCCTGCTCGACGTGGTGCTGTCGCCCGATTTCAAACAGGACCGCACGGTCTATCTGTCCTACGCCGAAGGTGGCGGCGAGGGGAACAAGGCCGGTACGGCGGTCGGTCGCGGGCAACTGTCGCAAGACCTGACGGCGATCAGGAATTTCAAAGTGATCTTCCGTCAGGAGCCCAAACTCTCGGTCGGCAATCACTTTGGTTCGCGACTGGTGTTCGACCGTGACGGCTACCTGTTCATCACCCTCGGCGAGAACAATGACCGGCCAACCGCGCAAGATCTGGACAAGCTGCAAGGCAAGGTCGTGCGGATCTACCCGGACGGCACGGTGCCCGACGACAACCCCTTTGTCGGCCAGGCGGGCGTGCGTCCGGAAATCTGGTCGTATGGCCAGCGCAATCCACAAGGCGCGGCGCTCAATCCCTGGACCGGCGTGCTCTGGGAAAACGAACACGGCCCGCGTGGCGGTGACGAGATCAACATCATCGAACGTGGCAAGAATTACGGCTGGCCTCTGGCGACCCATGGCATCAACTACTCCGGTCAACCGATCCCGGAAGCCACGGGCAAGACCGCTGTGGGCACTGTTGCGCCGCGCCACGTCTGGGAAAAATCTCCCGGCCTGAGCGGCATGGCGTTTTACTACGCTGACCGCTTCAAGGCGTGGCAGCACAACGTGTTCATCGGTGCGCTGGTCAGTCAGGAGTTGATACGCCTGCAGTTGGACGGCGACCGGGTGGTTCACGAAGAGCGTTTGATGGGCGAGCTGAACAAACGCATCCGCGACGTGCGGCAGGGGCCGGACGGGTATTTGTATGTGCTCACCGATGAAGATGATGGCGTGTTGTACAAAGTTGGCCTGAAATAAACACAATTCCTGTAGCCGCTGGCGAAACTTGTGGGAGCGAGCCTGCTCGCGATAGCGGACTTATGGCCAACATCTATGTTGATTGGTAAGGCCCCATCGCGAGCAGGCTCGCTCCCACAGGTTCCGTCAACTGCTACAGGGAGCGGCGATAAAGAATCACCGCCGCCCGCAACTTACCGCGCCCGAAACTGCACATCTTCTCGAACTCCCCATGGCTGACCGGCAAATGCTGGCAGTCCATGGGCTGACGATGCTGGCTATGGTCGACATCCGGGTCGTGCAGGTACACAAATTCCTCATCGCAATCAGTGACGATCACCCAGTGCGGCGACTTGGAGCGGGTCAGCCGGTAGCTGCTGATCAGCACCAGCGGCTGGCCGCCGTCGTTCAGTAACCGTGGCAGGTCCAGCGGACCACCGAGCACCTGTTCGACGTCGGTTGTTCCCAACTGAGCCATGAACTCCTCGTGCACCAGGCGCATGACGTCTTTTTTATGCTCATCGCGCACGCCATCGAGAAACAACGGCCCGGCCATGCTCACTTGCAGGCGCACACGAAACCCGCGCCGCGCCGCCGCCAATGCCAGGCCTTGAGGGCTGCACCCACCGTGGCCAGAGGTCATGAACACGGTCGTCGCCTCGCGCCAGATCTGCAGTTCTTCGCGGCGCTCCAGCACTCGACCGGTTTGCAGTGCGCCCATGGCCATCAACAGGCACGCGGGGCCGCAGGTGAAATCGGTGGTCTGGGCGTACCAGGGCACGTTGATATTGCGCGAGTCACGGTGCTGAAGGATGCGTTTTTCCAGGCGCAGCGCCTCGGCATGGTCCTGGTAATAATCATGGATCAGCGCGAAGCGCCGGTAACCGTTGCGCTCATACAGGGCGATGGCGGCGGGGTTGTCGATGCGCACTTCCAGCCGCAGGTACGCGCAGTCGTGTTCCAGGGCGCAGGCCTCGATGCGTTCCAGCAATTGCTTGCCGAGCCCACTGCCGCGAGCCTGTTCGGCGATGGCAATCGAGTAGAGCCGCGCCAGCGATGTGCCCCGGTGAAACAACACCACCGCGTAACCCAGCAATTGCTCGCCACGCTGGGCCACCAGCAGTCGTCCGTGAGCGCGGGTGATCATCCATTGAAAGCTGCGGCTGGTGAGCCGGTCCGTGGTGAAACATTGCTGTTCAAGTGCCAGCAACGCGGGTAAGTCTTCAACTACCGCCAAGCGAAAGACAGGATTCATATGACCGCCGTAAAAGTTGCGTAACGAAACGGGACTTTCGAAAAAGTTCGTGCTTAATAGGAAAGGTCTTGTTCTCCAACGGATCAATCACTATGTCAGCGGTACAAGGTCATTGGCGCGAAGTATCCGAGCAAAGTTTGCCGGCAGCAACTTATTTAAATGACACGGTTAGAACTTCAAGTCAGTTGATTATCATCGTCGAACGCAAGGAAGACTGGGCGTCCTACTTTCCCAGCGAAGACATCGTCACGGCTCAGGAATACCTCGAGCAGACCCGCGACAACGAGCAGGGCAAACGGGTCCAGGTGATCAACCTGTGCCGCAGCTACAAGTACCTGGGGCACGGTTATTACTGCTCGCTGCTGGCCGAGGCGCGGGGGCACAAGGTTATTCCATCGGTGCGCACCATCAGCGAACTGACGCGCAAAGCCCTGTACGGCCTGGCGCTGGATGACCTGGATAAAACCCTGGAAAAAGCCCTCAGTCATCACCTTTACAGTGATACCGAAGGTTTTACCCTGACCCTGTATTTTGGCAAGACACATATAGAGCCGTTGCAGGATTTGGCGCGGCAGTTGTTTGAAGTGTTTCCGTGTCCGATATTGTTAGTTGAATTTCGTCGAACTAACGGCTGGCACATCGAAGGGATAAAGTCTGGCGCCTTGCACAAGTTGCGCGAAGATCAGGAAGATCAGTTCGCCCACTCACTCGACACGTTCAGCCGCAAGATCTGGCGCGTGCCACGGTCGCGGCGCCTGGCCCGTTATGACCTGGCGATCCTGCACGATCCGCAGGAAGCGTTGCCGCCGTCCAACCCCAAGGCGCTGGAAAATTTCGTACGCGTGGGCAAGACCTTGGGCATTGATGTGGAGCTGGTCGAGCGCAAGGACTACGCACGCATCGCCGAATACGACGGGCTGTTGATCCGCGAGACCACAAGCGTCGACAACCACACCTACCGTTTCGCGAAAAAAGCCGAGAGCGAAGGGTTGGTGGTGATGGATGACCCGGCATCGATCCTGCGTTGCACCAACAAGGTCTACCTGACCGACCTGCTCAATAGCCATCAATTGGGTATGCCCGCCACCGAAATCCTCTACAAGGAACGACCGGAAGATTTCGAACGGGTCGGCGAGCGCCTGGGTTTTCCGCTGGTGTTGAAGATTCCCGACGGTTGTTTCTCCCGTGGCGTGATCAAGGTCGAAAGCCAGCAAGCCTTGCTCGAAGCGACCGCCGAACTGTTCGAACACTCGGTGCTGTTGCTGGCTCAGGAGTTCTTCTACACCGAGTACGACTGGCGCATCGGCGTGCTCAACCGCAAACCGATCTTTGCCTGCCAGTACTTCATGTCCAAGGGCCATTGGCAGATCTACAACCACAAGGCCAAGGGGCAGGACATCAACGGCGAATGCCGTACGCTGGCAATTCACGAAGCACCGCGTGCGGTGGTGGAACTGGCGGTGAAAACCGCGAACCTCATCGGCGACGGCCTCTACGGCGTCGACCTCAAGCAGTCCGGCGACAAGGTGGTGGTCATCGAGGTCAACGACAACCCGAACATGGACGCCGGCATCGAAGACGCGTATCTGCAGGACGATTTGTACTCGTTGGTGCTGGAAGAATTCGTCCGCCGACTGGAACTCAAACGCCGCGGCCAGGCCTGGTGATCGGCCGATGATCAAGAGCTTTCAACTGACCCACGGCGTGCTGCATGCGGTCGAACGGCTGGACGCCGAAGTGATGCTGTTCAGCAACCCCGATGCGGCCGAGCGCGACTTGCTGCACAGCCATTTCAAACTCGATGAACACGCCCTGGCGTCGGCGCTGGACCCGGACGAGGTATCGCGCATCGAGTTTCACCCCGACAACCTGTTTCTGATCTGGAAGCGCCCGGAGAACTACTCCGGCGCCGGCAGCCTGGCTTTTGAAGTGTCGTCCTGCGGCTTGCTGTTTTCTACCCAGCGTTTGCTGGTGATCGCCACCGACGATTCGCCGCTGCATGGGCTCGGCACCCGGCAGAAACTGAACACGCCGTTGGATGTGTTGCTGGATCTGCTGTTCAACAACATCCATCACTACCTGGGCCACCTCAAGGTGATCAAGCTGGTTGCGCGGGAGTTGCAGCAGAAATTCAACGCGTCGATGCAGAACCAGCACCTCATCCAGATGTTCAACCTCAGCGAAAGCCTGATCTATTACATCAATGCGATTCACAGCAACGGCGCGGTCCTGACCCGGCTGCGCAACCACGCGGAAAAGGAGCACTTCGGCGCCGAGGCCATCGGCCTGATCGACGACCTGATCATTGAAAACAACCAGTGCTACAAACAGGCGGAAATCTATTCCACGGTGTTCTCCGGGCTGATCGACGCCCGGGGCAACCTGATGAACAACAGCATGAACAACCTGCTGCGCAAACTGACGCTGATCAACGTGGTGTTTCTGCCGCTGAACCTGATTGCGAGCATCGGCGGCATGTCCGAGTTCAGCATGATGACGGCGGGGACGCCGTGGTGGGTGTCGTATCCATTATTTTTGACGGCGATGATGCTAGGGGCGGGAGTGATGGTGTTGGGGCTCAGGCGTTTGGCCAAATGATGTGGTGAATGTCAGGCCGTAATCGCGAGCAGGCTCGCTCCCACAATGGTCCGGGTTGAACTCAGGTTTCCTGTTCAACACAAATCTCCTGTAGGAGCCGGCTTGCTGGCGATGGCGCCCTCAACACCCACACACACTCTCTCAGAATCAGACTTCTTGCGCGGCACCCACAGACCTCTTCCGATCCTGCAACCCGCGAACCACGAGATACAACAACGGCCCAATCGACACAAAAATCGCGGTGAGCAATAGATAGGGAATGACGGACAATGCCGACTGCCCACGCTTGCGCGCATCGCTGTACATCCACACCCCGGCCAGCGTCGCCAGCAGATAAAGATCAATCACCACCTGCGCCGTATCAGGTCGCGACATCAGGCTGATGCCAAATTCGATCAACGATTGTTCCGCCTGGAGCATCACCGCAACGGTGTAGCCAGCGAAGGCGAGCAGGGCAATCAGGGGCAGGGCGATGGACTTCATGGTTTCCTTCCTTGGACGATGAGCAGAACAGCGAGCCTACACAGGCCGGGAAAATTTGGCCATTGACTTGCCTGCCATGCCCGGCTAATTTCCAGCCATGACTTCCACCGTATTGCGCTGCCAGCCAAGCATTATTACCGCCATTCCTTATTTGGCGGGCTAGCTCACGACTGCAGCACCCAACCCGCCCTAGAGGCGGGTTTTTACTTTCTGTCTCTTGGGTTCTGATCAACGTCAGGAGACGACCATGAACAGCACACCCGCCCAGCAGAGCTTGCTTGAGCATTACGTCAAAAAGATCCTCGCCGCGCCGGTGTACGAACTGGCGGTACGCACGCCGTTGCAAGTAGCGCCGGCGCTGTCCGAAGTCCTCGGCAATCAGATCCTGTTGAAACGCGAAGACTTGCAGCCGACTTTTTCCTTCAAGATCCGTGGCGCCTACAACAAGTTGGTACAGCTCAGCGATGAGCAGAAGGCGCGCGGTGTGATCACCGCCTCGGCAGGCAACCATGCCCAGGGCGTGGCGCTGGCGGCGCGTGAATTGGGGATTGCCGCGACCATCGTCATGCCCGCCACCACACCGGAATTGAAGGTGCTCGGGGTGCGCAGCCGTGGTGCCGATGCCGTGCTGCACGGGGAGAGTTTTCCGTTTGCCCTGGCGTACGCCTTGAACCTCGCAGAACAAACCGGCCGCACCTTCGTTTCGCCCTTCGACGACCCGGACGTGATCGCGGGGCAGGGCACCGTCGCCATGGAAATCCTCCGTCAGCACCAAGGAGCGCTCGACGCGATCTTCGTGCCGGTGGGCGGTGGCGGCCTGATCGCGGGCATCGCCGCGTACGTCAAATACCTGCGGCCTGAAGTCCGCATCATTGGCGTCGAGTCGGAACATTCCGCGTGCCTGCGCGCCGCCTTACAGGCAGACGAGCGTGTTGTCCTGCCCAACGTCGGTACGTTCGCCGATGGCGTCGCCGTCGCGCAGATCGGCGCTTATGGTTTCGAGGTCTGCCGGTTTTGCGTGGATGAGGTGCTGACCGTCAGCAATGACGAACTCTGCGCGGCGATCAAGAACATCTACGACGATACCCGCTCGATCACCGAACCTTCCGGCGCGTTGGCCGTGGCGGGCATCAAGAAGTACGTGGCGCAGACTGGCGTGCGTGGTCAGACGCTGGTGGCCATCGACTCCGGCGCCAACATCAACTTCGACAGCTTGCGCCACGTCGCCGAGCGCGCTGCATTGAGCGACGCCCCAGCGTAAGCGTGAGCGGGCGCTGGGCGCTAATCGATCACCCGTTCCCCCTGTGGGAGCGAGCCTGCTCGCGATGACGGTTGTACATTCAACACATCTGGTGGCTGAAAGTCCGCTATCGCGAGCAAGCTTGCTCCTACAGGTTTTGCATTTGGGCGGGGATTATTCCTGAACAGCTTTTTCGACCGTGCTCGACGCCGACCAAATCCGATAGCGCACTTCAACGTCCTTGGGCACATACAGCACGATCGGCAGCTTGCTGTTGTAACGCAACCTGAAGCCGTCACCGACCACCGGGACGAAGTCCTGTTTGCTTTTGCCATCCGGGCAGGCCATCAGCGTGCTCATCGGGCCGATCACTTTTTCCAGTCGGTAGAACGGGTAGCCCCAGCCTTCGAGGTTTTTCTCCTCGAGCATACCGCCCAGGCGTTGGCGATTGCAGTCAACGGTCAAGGTCTTGCCCGCGAGAATTTCGACCTGGTAGTTGTCTTCACTTGCTTGTGGGGCGAGGTGAATGACCTGGCGGGTGAAGCCGTTTTCGGCTTTGGGAAACGGTGCAACGTCTTCGAGTTTGGCTGCGTGAACAACGGCGGATAGCCCGGCAACAATCAGGCCGACGGTAGTGATTCGGGTCAATGAACCCATGATGCCTCCTTGCGTGTGAGTAGGGTCAGCGGATGTTAAAGGGAGTGGCCGCATTTTTACTGCCATGGGCGGCCAATGCAAACCCGGACTCATCAGGTTGCAATTTGCAGGGGCGAGAAGCGGTGTTCTTGCAGACTGCATGAGTTCATTTACTTGAAGACACATTAAACCTTTGAATTACCGATGAGCTGCACGGCGAAATCCGGGGCATGTTTTATGCTTCATCTGGTCCTGAAGCTGGCCGCGAATGAGTTGAGTCGGCATTGATAGCTGATTGGCAATCTCACATAAGGAGAGGGTCGCCATGTTTCTTTCTGCCTTGGAACTTCGCAACATCATCGAAAGCAGTTTTCTGCCGAAACGTTGTCAATGCACGCTGACGCCCGACCTGTCGATGAGCATCAAGGTGTATGCCGACGGCCAGACCGATCAAGTGGATCTATTGGTCACTGGCATAGACGCCAGCACACTCAATGGCTGCCGGGAAATCAATGACCTGATTGCCGAGCTGCGCACCGAAATTCAGCATAGGGCAGCGCTGCAGACGCTGCATCCCGACCGGCAAGCGCTTTAAGCCCACTCCTGTAGGAGCAAGCTTGCTCGCGATGGACGTAAACGATAACGCGTGTTTTCTGAATAAACGCGTTATCCGAACGTTTTTCGCGAGCAAGCTCGCTCCTACAGAAAAGCATGAGTGTCGCGTTATCAATTCTGATAACTGCACGCATCCGACCATTTGCGATACGAGATCTCTGCGGGTTTGCCCGACGTATCGATGTACTTCATCTCAGCCGTAATGACTTTGCAGTCCAGCGTCGTAGGTTCGGTCAGCGCAACCACCTTGGCCACGTGCAGCGGCATCCCGTATTCGTAGGGCACGGCTTGTGAGGAAGTGGTGTCGTCGGCCTGGGCAAGCCCGGTAAACCCGGTGCAGGCGAGGGCAGCGGTAACCAGCAAAATGCGCGTATTCATGAGCAATCTCCGGTGCGGACGGAACGAGAGTTCGACGTAGTGAACGTCGAACCTGCCGCACTGGGCGTCAGAGGAACCTGAGGGCGTGCGGTCCAGTAAAGTCTTGGACCGCAGGGTTAAGCAATGGTTAACCCGGCTGAATGCCGCCTGTCGTAAGGGACGATTCTGTCAGGCGTTTCGTTGGGGCAAGAATCTTCGGTAGCTTCGGCTTCGTCCTACAAGGATGGATGCTTTGTCGACTTTCGGCTGATGGGGCGTAGCGATTACTGTTTGGGCTCGCTGCAAAATCAGCGAACAGGTTTGGTCACCTGAAAATTAAACAGTGCATACAAGTGTGACATCATTCGCTTTGCGGACATCTCTGTTCGCATGGCGCAATGCTGTGGCGGCTGTGTGCAGGACGCCTTCGGGCGAGCTGAGTTACTGTTCTCAGTTGACCAAACCTGTACACGGTCCGCCTCCCATCGTTTGGTCACGGTGCTGGCGGTTACTTCAAAACAGGCGAGTAACTAACTATGACAACGATTAATCCGTTCCCCGATCGTCACCGTTCAATCAAAAGCAGCGTCACCGAAACATCTCCTCTGGTCATCGACACCGAAGCCAACCCCCAAGACATCCTCGAAGCCGCCCTCCAGCGCATCCGCGCCTCCAGCGAGCTACTTGAAACACTCCACCTCCAATGTTTCAAAGACGGCGACGTCCAGGACATCCCCCACATCACGCACGCCCTTTACCTGCTGACGCAGGACGGTTGCGATTTACTCAAGGTTGCGCAGCAACGGATGCTGGGCTGGAAGACACCTGCCTGACGTTTGATCTTTACTGACAAATCCAGCGCCCATAGGCGCTGGATTTTTTATGGAAGGGGCCTCGCGTCAAGGCTCGGAGGCGTTCAGTTGTATTAACGACTCGCCCTTCGAGGTCACTGGAAACTGGTCCAATTCCAGAAAACTCCCGTTCTTTCCGTAGCTCAAATATTTGTGCGAGCTTTCATTACCCGTATTCTCAAAGATCACCTGCGCACCCTGAGCGGAAATTTTTATCCAGCGAGGACGGTTCCTTTCTGCGAAATCAATACGTTGGATTTTCCCGTCCGTTGAATCGAAATAGAACAAAGCTCCTTGCAGATAGTTAGAAGTGAACTCGCCCGACACCACCAGTACGTTTGTATTTTTTTGATCTGAAGCACATTGCCATTGCACTTCGCTTCCTCGAGATGCCTCAGCATCGTCGTATACAAACCGGGTCATTTGGGCGTAGCGAGTTTTGTAAATATAGGAATCGATGATCGGCGAGCCACGCAGCAGCGAAATCGTGTGTTGTGATCCTGCCAATTCGCAATCGATCATCGTTTGTAACGGCGGTTGAGCAGCCAATGCCTGAACGCAAAAAATGACAAGCCCAATGCCAGACACAACATTCTTCATTTGATCCCGCCACAATGGACGAAGTGGCCGAGCGATCGAGTCAAGACCCGTTCGCTCGCTGTAACTGTTTTAGTGAACCGACTTCGCCTGCACCACATTCCCCGCACGATCCTGATCGGCAGGCGTCGGCACCACCGGCGGCAACTGAGCAATCCCCGTGCCCGCACCCGGCGCACCGCCCGAGTTGGCCTTCACCTCAGCCCCGCTGATCGTCACACCCCCCGCATCGACCTTGACGAAACTCCCGCCAGCCTTCGCCGTCAGTTCCATCCCGCCTTCAACCACCACTTTATTACCCGCGTGGTAGTGAATCTCTTCACCAGCCTCAACAAACTGCGCCGTGCCGACTTTGACGTGCTGGGTTACACCCACCGTAAGGTGATCATCCGCCCGCGCTTCAGTCTTGCGATCCAGATGCGTAATCCGGTGCTCCTCAACCTTGAACTCGCTGAACACCTTCGCCTCAACCGTGTCATGCCGCTCATTGCCGATGCGGATTTTCTGGTCGTGTTCGATGTTTTCGTCCCAGTCGCGCTGGGCATGCAGGTAGATCTGTTCCGCGCCTTTTTTGTCTTCGATGCGGAATTCGTTGTAGCCCTTGCCGCCCGGTGAGCTGAGGGTCTTGAAGGTGCTGCGGGTTTTGTTCGCCGGCAGGTCGTAGGGGACGACGTTTTCCTTGTGGTACAGGCAGCCGGTGACCAGCGGTTGGTCGGGGTCGCCTTCGAGGAAGGTGACGAGCACTTCCATGCCGACACGCGGGATGGCGATGCCGCCATAGGCGCTGCCCGCCCAGCCGGTGGCGACGCGCAGCCAGCAACTGGTGTTGTCGTTGGCCTGGCCGTCGCGATCCCAGTGGAATTGCACTTTGACGCGGCCGTACTCGTCGCAGTGGATTTCCGAGCCGGGCGGGCCGGTGACGATGGCGGTCTGGCTGCCGAGGACTTGCGGTTTCGGGTGTTCGAGGGCAGGGCGGTAGTGCGCGTCCCACGGCGTGGCGAGGAAGCGGTTGCGGTAGCCCTGGTGGAAATCGTCTTTGTTGTGGGTGACGTCGCTGGTGACGTTGGCGCCGAGCACTTGCGGTTGCTTGCCTTCGTGGACCACTTCCAGCAGCAGCCAGAGGTCGTTCCATTCGGCGCGCGGGTGTTCGCTCAGGGCCATGAAGTGACCGCTGACCAGCGTCGGTTGATCGCCTTTGCCTTCCGCGAGTTTGTAGTCGCTGCGGTGGCGCTCGAGGGCGCGGGTTGCCAGTTGCTTGCCACGGGCACGGTCGGTGAAACGGCCGGGGTAGTCGTAGTCTTCCAGGTCCGGAGCGAACGCACTGGAAGCGGCGCCTTCGGGAAGGATGCGCGGTTTTTCAAAGTCGTAATCGCGACGGCTGACGCGGCTGGTGCGGGTTTCCAGGCGCAGGTTGAAGCGCTTGATCACCGGTTTCTCGGCGGCCATGCCCGAGTCTTGCTGATAGGCCACGGGCGCCAGTTTGCGGAACACCGTCTGGTCATCGCCGAACACCAGTTTGTGGCCGCTGCTGCTGTGCTGGAAGTGGAAGTGAATGCCTTCTTCTTCGCACAGGCGCTGGATGAAATGCAGGTCGGATTCGTCGTACTGCACGCAGTAGACGCGCTCCGGATAGATCGCGCCGAGCTGGAAGTCATAGGCGTCGGCCAGAATGCCGCGGGCCTCAAGGACCTGGGCGATGATCTTCGGCACCGTCAAATGCTGGAAAATCTGCTGGTCATGGTTGTGGCGCAGGTAGGCCAGTTGCGGCACCAGGCTGATGCTGTAGCGGGTCAGGCTTTTGCCGGAGTCGCCTTGCTCGATGCGATAGACCAGGCCGTGAATGATGCCTTCGCCGGTGGCGCCGAAGGTCAGGCAGCCGGGCTTGTGCAGCAATTCTTCGAGTTTCAGGTCGGGGCGCGCGCTGACCAGTTCGATGTCAAAACAGAAGGGCTGATTGAGGGCTTCGCGACCGACGAAACTGAGTACCTGAAGGTCAGCGGAAACGCCTTCCAGCGTGAGGGAAATATGGATTGCGTTTGCGTCCAGCATGCCTTGAATTCCGTCCTTTGGATAAGCAGGAGCGGATGGTGCAGGATTAAACCGCCTCGTTCAAGGCGCAAATGCCGTAGATGAGGGCGTACCCCGGCATCGGGAAAACCCCTAATGGCACGGTTTCGACCAATAAACACGGGGGATCTTCGCCTGCGGGCTCATCGATCAATTGCCCCCGCTGGTCAACGCCGTGCCAGAACAGGGAGTCATTTTCCGACTAAAGTCGTCTGTAGCCGGTAAAAGCCTTCTGCCATCATTGCCGCTCACCCCCGTGTGTCGCCTTCATCCTGGCCAGTTCCTGGTCCGGGGCGAAGCTATTTTCTGGCTTATTGCGCCTTGCGCAAACGCTGCACTGTTGGAGCTTTTTCATGCGTCCCCCTTTTCAACTCATCACCGCGCGCCAGTCACTCGGCTTCGGCGCTTTAGCCCTGTGCGCCGGTTTTACCGTCCAGGCTCAGGCGAGCGGTTTTCTCGATGACACCACGGCGAAGATCGAATCGCGCACGGTGTATTTCAACCGTGATTTTCGTGATGGTCATACGTCCACCGAACAGGGCGCGTCCAAGCGCGAAGAGTCGGCGCAGGGCTTCATTCTTAACCTGCAATCGGGGTACACCGAAGGCACCGTCGGCTTCGGTATCGATGCGCTGGGCATGCTCGGGTTCAAGCTCGATTCCAGCGCCGACAGCAGCAACAGCGGCTTGCTGCCATCGTCGGGTGAAAACCCGCGTGGCTCGAAAGACCAGTACGCTAAACTTGGCCTGACCGCCAAGGTGCGCGTCTCCGACAGCGTATTGAAGTACGGCGCGCTGCTGCCGGACGTGCCGCTGCTCAAGTACAACGACGGGCGTTTGCTGCCGACGATGTTCAACGGCGCGCAGCTCACCTCTAAAGAGATCAAGGACCTGACGTTCATGGCCGCGCGCCTGGACCAGTACACCGCCCGGGACTCGACCGACGCCCAGGACATCCGCGTGCACTGCAAGAACAAGCGCTACGCCTGCAACGTCACCGCCGATCACTTCGACATGTATGGTTTCGACTACAAGATCAATGAGCGCCTGACCGCGCAGTATCACTACGCCGAGCTGGAAGACATCTATCGCCAGCACTTCGTGGGTTTGCTGGCCAGTCAGCCGCTGGGTGAGGGCGTGCTCAAGGCTGATCTGCGCGTGCTCAAGAGTGCCGACAGCGGTGCCGAGCGTGCCGGCTCCATCGACAACCGCGCACTGAGCGGCATGCTCGCGTACGCCATCAGCGGCCACACCTTCAGCGCCGGTTGGCAGCGCATGAACGGCGACAACTCGATGCCGTACCTGGATGGCACCAATCCGTACCTGGTGAACTACGTGCAGGTCAATGACTTCGCCGCCGCGCAGGAGCGTTCGTGGCAACTGCGTTATGACTATGACTTCAAGTCGATCGGCATCAACGGCCTGAGTTTCCTGACCCGTTATGTGAACGGCGACCACATCAAGGTGCTTGGCAGCGATCAGGAAGGGAAGGAGTGGGAGCGCGACAGCGAGCTCAAGTACGTGGTGCAAAGCGGGACGTTCAAGGATGTCAGCCTGCGGCTGCGGAACGCGACATACCGGACCAACTACGAGAAGTTTGCGCGGGATGTGGATGAGACGCGGTTGATTGTGAGTTACAACTTTTCGGTGTTGTGACAGGGAGGCCGCCTTCGCGGGCAAGCCTCGCTCCTACAAGGTTGGTGTCGCGCCATAGAACCTGTAGGAGCGAGGCTTGCCCGCGAAGAGGCCCTTACATTCAGCGCAAATCCAACTGCTGCCGATACGGCAAATCCGGCCCGGTCTTGCTGCACGTCAACGCCGCTGCCCGCACCGCAAACTTCAACATCCCGTCGATCTGCTCGGGCGCCAGCGATTGCACGCCCTCGACCGAATCCAGCTGCTGCTCGGTCAGCCAGGTAATCAACGCCGCCTGGAACGTATCGCCAGCCCCAACGGTGTCGGCAATCTTCACCGGACAGGCCGGCACCGACCACGAACCGTGATTGCGGCTAAACACCGTCGCACCTTCGCCGCCACGGGTCAGGAACACCACCTGACAGCGATGCTGCAACCAGCCTTCAATCACCTGCTGCGGATCCTGCCCGGGATACAACAGGCTCAGGTCCTCATCGCTGACTTTGATCAGGTCGGCCAGCTCAACCAGCGACGCAACCCGCGAACGCCATAGCTCGATGTTCGGTTCAGGATTGAGCCGCACGTTCGGATCAAGGCTGATCAGGCGCTTGCCACTTTCCCGCTGTACCAGGGCCAGCAACGTGTCGGCAATCGGCTGCACCACCAACGAGAACGAGCCAATGTGCAAGCCGCGCACCTCTGGCCCCAATTCCGGCAAATGCTCCGGTTTCAACTGCCGATCTGCGCAACCTTCACCACGGAAACTGTACTGCGGTGAACCATTGGCACCGACCGCGACCATCGCCAGGGTGGTCGGTGCGGCGAAATCCACCAGGTAATCCGGGCGTACGCCTTCATCCTGCAGCACTTGTTGCAAACGCCGGCCCAGATAGTCCGTCGACAACCCGGCAAACAGCGCCGCGTCCACGCCCAGGCGGCGCAACCCGACCGCCACGTTGAAGGGCGAGCCGCCGGCAATCGCCTTGAAGTTCACTTTTGAAGCCAGGCCGCTGGCGTCGTCTTCACTGAAGAAATCGAACAGCGCTTCGCCACACACCAGATACATAGTTGTTCACTCTTTAAAGGGTTGCGACATGCTGTTGATAGCGTTCATAGGCCTGCTGACAGGCCGTTACATTTTCTGCAATCGGCAGGGTTTCGCTCGCCGGATCGAGCTTCACGCAGCGCTCGCACAAGTCCGCGAGGCTGTCTTCGTGGCCGTTTGCCCAGGATTTGCACCACGCCGCCTGAATCGCCGCGCCGAGGGCGGCGGCTTCGCTTTGTTCGGTGCAGATCACCTTGGTGTTCATGATGTCGGCGACAATCTGGCGCCACACCGGGCTTTTCGAGCCGCCGCCGATCAGGCAGATGGTGCGGCTTTGTAAGCCATTCTGGCGCAGCAGGTCCAGCCCATAACGCAAACCGAAGGTCGTGCCTTCGACCACGGCGCGGCACAAATTGGCTTGCGTCAGATTGGTCATGGTCAAGCCCAGCAAGCTGCCGGTGGCGTGGGGCAGGGCGGGGACGCGCTCGCCGTTGAGAAACGGCAGCATGCTCACACCTTCGGCGCCGATCGGTGCTTGCGCGACGAGGGTGTTGAACTGCTCGATATCCAGCTCGAACAGGTCGCGAATCACCCCGGTGGCATTGGTCAGGTTCATGGTGCAGATCAGCGGCAACCAGCCACCGCTGGAGGAACAGAACGTCGCGACCGACGCGTCAGCGCTGACGGTCGGTTGATCGGCATAGGCGTACACCGTGCCCGAGGAACCGAGGCTCATGGTGATCGCGCCGGGCCGGATGTTGCCGGTGCCGATGGCGCCCATCATGTTGTCGCCACCGCCGCTGGACACCAGCGCCTTGGGGTTGATGCCCAGGTGCTCGGCGATGCCCGGCAGGATCGTGCCCACCGCTTGATGGGCGTCGATAAGCTCCGGCAGCGCTGCTTGCAAGCGACCGCTGGGGTCAATGTCGCGCAGCAGCTGCAAGTCCCACTGGCGGGTGCGCACGTTGAAATAACCGGTGCCCGAGGCGTCGCCGTACTCGCTGCAGCTGCGGCCGGTCAGCCAGTAGTTGAGGTAGTCGTGGGGCAGCAGGATGTGTGCGATCCGCGCAAAAACTTCGGGGTGTTGTTCCTTGGTCCAGAGTAGTTTTGAAACGGTGTAGCCCGGTGCGATGACCACGCCGAGGCGTTCGAGCGCGCCTTTTTCACCGCCAATGTGCGCCAGCAGACGGTCGTTCTCCGAGGTGGATTCGGTGTCGCACCAGAGCTTGGCGGGACGCATTACCTGGCCTTGATCGTCGAGCAGGACCAGGCCGTGTTGCTGACCGGAAACGCCGATGCCGAGGATGTCCTGACCGTCGACGTTTGCCGCGATCAGCGCACGACGCGTGGCTGAAGTGAATGCTTCCAGCCATTGCGATGTGTCCTGCTCGCGACGGCCATTGGCGCCGCTGATCAATGTGTGCGCGGCGGCGCCTTGGCCGAGGACCTGACCGCTGCGGGCATCGAGGATGATGGCTTTGGTGCCTTGGGTGCCGCAGTCGATGCCGAGGAATAGTTGTTGGTTTGCCATGGGAGGTCCTTGGTGTGTCAGGTCGATCGGGGTGAAGCCATTCGCGGGCAAGCCTCGCTCCTACAGGGGATCTTTAGTGGACGCGGATTTTGTGTACGACACCGATCCAATGTGGGAGCGAGCCTGCTCGCGATGACGGCGGTGATTTCACCGCCGCTTTTACGCCAACACCCGCTCCAGCGTCCGCGTCACACCCACCTCACGCAAACTGTTGCAGCACCACTCAAACGCCGCGACAAACTCCGGCGAATGCGCAATCGCCGTACCAAAAATCTCCTCCACCCCCAGAAGTCGCTGGGTCATCAACGCATCATCGGCCACCTGCGCCTGACAAAACGCCGCCCGAGGATCCGGAATGGCGTAGGTATCACCATTCTCGTCCACGCCCTTCAAATACAATGCCCAAGCCGCCACCACCAGCGCCGCACGCTTGGTCTCCCGGCCATCGGCAATCAAGCGGTTGATGGTCGGAATGGTGAACTTGGGAAACTTCGACGAACCGTCCGAGCACACACGTTCCAGCTGATCGGCAATCGCCTGATTGGAAAAGCGCTCCACCAGGGTGTTCTTGTAGTCAGTCAGATTAATTCCCGGCACCGACGCCAGTTGCGGCGTCACGTCCAGGTCCATGTAGGCGCGCATGTAACGCACGAACAGCGGGTCGTTCATGGTTTCGTGAACGAAGCGGTAACCCTTCAAAAAACCCAGGTACGTCAGCGCCAGGTGACTGCCGTTGAGCAGTTTGATTTTCATCTCTTCGTACGGCGTGACGTCGTCGGTGAACTGTACGCCGACCTTTTCCCAGGCCGGGCGACCGTTGACGAACTTGTCCTCCAGTACCCACTGCACAAACGGTTCGCAGACCACCGGCCAGGCATCGTCGACCGCGTGTTTGTCGGCCAGTTGCAGGCGATGTTCGGTGCTGGTCATCGGCGTGATGCGGTCGACCATCGCATTCGGGAAGCTGACGTTTTCGGCGATCCAGTCGTGCAGGTCTGCATCGCGCAGCGCGGCGAAGGCCAGCAGCGCTTTGCGGGTGACCGCGCCGTTGTGCGGCAGGTTATCGCAGGACATCAAGGTGAACGCCGGCGTGCCCGCAGCGCGGCGTTTGGCCAGCGCGGCGCAGAGAAAACCGAACACGGTTTTCGGCGAGTCCGGGTGCGCGAGGTCGTGCTGGATCTGCGGCAGGTGCGACATGAATTCGCCGTTGCTGTCGTCGATGCAGTAACCGCCCTCGGTGATGGTCAGCGAGACGATGCGGATCTCGGGACTCGACAGTTTGTCGATCAACGCTTGCGCGCCGTCCTCGGCCAGCAGCATGTCGCGGATCGCGCCGATGACCCGGACTTCGGTGTCATCGGTGTCGCCGAGTTCGAACAGGGTGAACAGGTAATCCTGCTCCTTCAGGTCGTCCCGGGCGCGGCGGTCTTCGGCGCGCAGGCCGACGCCGCAAATCGCCCAGTCCAGGCCTTCGCCAGTGTTCATCAAGGCATCGGTGTAATACGCCTGATGGGCGCGGTGGAAGCCGCCGACGCCAATGTGCGCGATGCCTTGGCGGGCGTCGCTCAGGGCGTAGGCGGGCAGGACCACTTCGGGTGCGAGGTGGTGCAGGTTCTGTTTATTCAGTTTCATCACACGCTCTCTGAAATCAGGCCGCTGCGCGCAACGGGCGGGTCAGTGCCACGCCGTCGGCATCGAATAAATGGCAGTGTTCGGCGTCCAGGTGCAGGCTCAGCGCCTCGCCATAACGGCTGGCCAGATCGCCGCGAACCCGCATGGTCAGGGCTTCACCGGAGGAGGTCCGGACGTGGCAGAACGTGTCGCTGCCCAAGCGTTCGCTGACATCGGCGGTGACCTGCAAAGTGCAATCGCCGGTTTTTGCCAGCTCCAGATGTTCCGGGCGAATGCCCAGCGTCACCGCGCCGCCAACGCTCAGGCTGGCGCCGCTCAGCGGCAACGTGATGCGGGTGCCGGCATCGAGCACCACTTCGCAGCTTTGGCTGTCGACACGGGTGACTTTGCCCTTGAGGAAGCCCATCTTCGGTGTGCCGAGAAAGCCTGCGACAAACAGGTTGGCTGGCTGGTGATACAGGTCCAGCGGTGAGCCGACCTGCTCGATCTTGCCGCCATTGAGCACGACGACTTTGTCGGCCATGGTCATGGCTTCCACCTGGTCGTGGGTCACGTAGATCATCGTGGCTTGCAGTTCTTTGTGCAGGCGCAACAGTTCCAGACGCATCTGCACGCGCAGCGCCGCGTCGAGGTTGGACAGCGGTTCGTCGAACAGGAAAATTTTCGGGTTGCGCACGATGGCGCGGCCGATGGCCACGCGTTGACGCTGGCCGCCCGACAGTTGCTTCGGCTTGCGCTCCAGCATCGGCCCGAGCTCAAGGATGCGCGCCGCCTCGCCGACTTTCTTCTCGACTTCGGCTTTCGGTACGCCGGCCAGATCGAGGGCAAACGACATGTTTTTGCGCACGCTCATGTGCGGGTACAGGGCGTAGGTCTGGAACACCATCGCCAGGTCACGCTTGGCCGGGCTGACTTCGGTGATATCGCGGCCGTCGAGTTCGATGCTGCCGCCGCTGACTTCTTCCAGGCCTGCGATCAGGCGCAGCAGGGTGGACTTGCCGCAGCCGGACGGACCGACGAAGACCACGAATTCCTTGTCGTTCACTTCCAGGTCGATGCCTTTGATGATGGAAAAGCCTTCGAAGCCTTTTTGCAGATTCTTGATTTTCAGGTTGGCCATGGTGATGGGCCTCCGCTTGTTTTTATTCGGGTTAAACCGGACAGGCTTTTCGTAGGAGCCAGGCTTGCCGGCGAAAGCGATCTCACGGACGCCTTCGCCGGCAAGCCGTGCTCCTACAGGGATCGGTTACCGGATTATTTCACCGCGCCAAACGACAGGCCGCGGACCAGTTGTTTCTGGCTGATCCAGCCGAAGATCAGGATCGGCGCGCAGGCCAGGGTCGACACCGCCGACAACTTGGCCCAGAACAACCCTTCGGGGCTTGAGTACGAAGCGATCAGCGCGGTCAGTGGCGCGGCTTTCGACGAGGTCAGGTTCAGCGACCAGAAGGCTTCGTTCCAGCACAGGATCAGCGACAGCAACACTGTGGAAGCCAAACCGCCCTTGGCAATCGGCAACAACACGCGAACCATTTCCTGCCACAGCGTGGCGCCGTCCAGACGCGCGGCTTCGAGGATGTCCTTGGGGATGTCCTTGAAGTAGGTGTAAATCATCCAGACCACGATGGGCAGGTTGATCAGCGTGTAGATCACGATCAGCGCGATGCGCGTGTCGAGCAGGCCAAAGCTCTTGGCCAGCAGGTAGATCGGCATCAGCACGCCCACCGGCGGCAGCATCTTGGTCGAGAGCATCCACAGCAGCGTGCCTTTGGTGCGCTGGGTTTCGTAGAACGCCATCGAGTAGGCCGCCGGCACCGCGATCAGCAGGCACAACGCCGTGGCGCTGAAGGAAATCACCACCGAGTTCCAGGCAAAACTGAAGTAATCGCTGCGCTCGTTGATGTGCAGGTAGTTCTCCAGCGTCGGTGTGAAGATGAATTGCGGCGGCGTGGCGAACGCGTCGATTTCGGTTTTGAAACTGGTCAGCACCATCCAGAAAATCGGGAAGAAGATCAGGATCGCGATGGCCCAGGCCAGTGTGCCGAGCAGCACACTTTGCAGACGACGGGATTGTTGAAGGGTCATGGCGCGGGCCTCAGGCTTTGTCTGTCAGGTTTTTGCCGATCATGCGCACCAGCACAATGGCCGCGATGTTGGCGATCACCACCGCAATCAAACCGCCGGCGGACGCCATGCCGACGTCGAACTGCACCAGCGCCTGGTTGTAGATCAGGTAGGCGAGGTTGGTCGAGGCGTAGCCGGGGCCGCCGTTGGTGGTGGTGAAGATTTCGGCGAACACCGAGAGCAGGAAGATCGTTTCGATCATCACCACGACGGCAATCGGTCGTGCCAGGTGCGGCAGGGTCAGGTGCCAGAAGATCGCAATCGGCCCGGCACCGTCGAGGCGCGCGGCTTCTTTCTGTTCCTGGTCGAGGGACTGCATGGCGGTCATCAGGATCAGGATCGCGAAGGGCAGCCATTGCCAGGACACAATGATGATGATCGACAGCAGCGGGTAGTGCGCCAGCCAGTCCACCGGTTGCGCGCCGAACAGTTTCCAGACGTAGGCGAGAATCCCCGACACCGGGTGGAAAATCAGGTTCTTCCAGATCAGCGCACCGACGGTGGGCATGATGAAAAACGGCGAGATCAACATCACCCGCACGACGCCGCGACCGAGAAAATCACTGGCCTCCAGCAACGCACTGATCAACACCCCGAGCACCACACTGATCAGCAATACGCTGCCGACCAGCAACAACGTGTTGGTGGCGCCGGGCATGAACCCGGAGTCCGTCAGGAAGTAGGTGAAGTTCTCAAGCCCCACGAACTCGTTCTCGCCCGGGTTGAGCAGGTTGTAGCGGATCATCGAGAAGTAAACAGTCATGCCCAGCGGCACGATCATCCACAGCAGCAGCAAGGCCACCGAGGGGCTGACCAGAAACCAGCCGGGGTTGGCCAACCGGCTTTTACGCACCGGCTGGGGAATGTCCATGTGAGCTTTGGCAGTTGAAATATTCATGGCGTTAAAACCGATTAGCGATAGGCGAACGAAGATCAACTGTAGGAGCGAGCGGTGCGGCGATCCGACTTGCCCGCGAAAGCGATGGTTCTGGCGAAAGATATTTGTCGGATGTACCGACGCTTTCGCGGGCAAGCCTCGCTCCTACAGGGGGCTTTGCGGGGTTACTTGGGGTAACCCGCGCGCTTCATCTCACGCTCTGTGGTTTGCTGGGCGGCGGTCAGGGCCTGGTCGACCGTGGTCTGACCGATCAGCGCCGCCGAGAACGATTTGCCTACCTGAGTGCCAATGCCCTGGAACTCGGGGATGGTCACCAACTGAATGCCGATGTAAGGCACAGGCTTGAGCGTCGGCTTGCTTGGGTCCGCCGTTTTCAGCGACTCGAGCGTGACCTTGGCAAATGGCGCGGCGCTCATGTACGCCTCGCTGTAAGTCGAGGCACGCGTGCCTGGCGGTACGTTGGCAATGCCGTCCTTTTCCGCGACCAGTACGCCGTATTCCTTGGAGGTTGCCCAGGCACTGAAGGTCTTCGCCGCGTCCTTGGCTTTGGAGCTGGTCGGAATCGCCAGCGCCCAGGAATAGAGCCAGGCCGAGCCTTTGTCGGTGGTCTGGTGCGGCGCGTAGGTGAAGCCGACGTGCTCGCTGACCTTGCTCTGGGTTTTGTCGGTGACGAACGAGCCGGCGACGCTGGCATCGACCCAGATCGCGCATTTACCGCTGTTGAACAGCGCCAGGTTTTCGTTGAAACCGTTGCTCGACGCGCCCGGTGGGCCTGACTTCTTCATGGTGTCGACGTAGAAATTCAGGGCGTTTTTCCACTCGGGGCCGGTGAATTCCGGTTGCCACTTCTCATCGAACCAGCGCGCGCCATAAGCATTGGCGACGGTGGTGATCAGCGCCATGTTCTCGCCCCAGCCGGCCTTGCCGCGCAGGCAGATGCCGTACTGCTCTTTATCCTTGTTGGTGAGTTTGCTGGCGAATTCGCCGATCTGTTCCCAGGTCGGATGTTCCGGCATGGTCAGCCCGGCGTCCTTGAACAGGTCGGTGCGGTAATAGGTGATGGAGCTTTCGGCGTAGAACGGCAAGGCATACAGCGAACCCTTGACTGACAGGCCTTCACGCACCGAAGGGAACACGTCGTCGAGGTCATAAGTGGCCGGCAAATCCTTCATCGGTTCCAGCCAGCCCTTGGCGCCCCAGAGTGCAGCTTCGTACATGCCGATGGTCAGCACGTCGAACTGCCCGCCTTGGGTGGCGATGTCAGTGGTCAGGCGCTGACGCAGGACGTTTTCTTCGAGCACCACCCAATTGAGCTTGATGTCCGGGTGCTCGGCTTCGAAGGTTTTCGAGAGCTTTTGCATGCGGATCATGTCGCTGTTGTTGACGGTGGCGATGGTCAGGGTCTGAGCGCCGAGGCTGACGCTGCTGAGGGTCATGCAGGTGAGGGCTAGCAGAGCTTTTACAGAAGGTTGCATCGTGCACTCCTTTTCTGCACCCGGTGGGGACAGAAGGACAGTTATTGTTTTTGTGTCTTCCGGGGCAGGAAGAATGTGCGCTGATTACAGCCTTCAATTGAGGATGAGACAAATCATCCATCGCACTTGAATTGATACTATTTTGCACTGCTGTCAGGGGTGGGGGATGCAGGGACAGGCGTCACAGCGGTGTGCGGGGATAGAATTTGTACAGGTTTTAGGGTGCCTTCGCGGGCAAGCCTCGCTCCTACAGGGGGTGCGCAATTCCTGTAGGAGCGAGGCTTGCCCGCGAAGGCGATCTGGAAATCAACACATTACCGCGACTTCAACCCAGATTCTGTTCGGTCAACCGCTGCACCGCCAACCGCCGATAATGCGATGGCGTCATGCCTTTCAACTGCTGAAAACGCCGATTGAAATTGGAGATATTGTTGAAGCCCGACTCGAAGCACACATCGGTCACCGGCTTGTCACCGTCGGCCAGCAGTTCACAGGATTTGCTGATGCGCAGCCGGTTGACGAACTCGATGAAGCAGCGCCCGGTGGCTTGCTTGAACACTCGACTGAAATAGGTCGGCTTCATGCCCAGGTGCTCGGCGACTTCCTCCAGCGGCAGTTCACGGGCGTAGTGGGCAAAGATGTAATCCACCGCGCGGTTGGTGCGATCGATATTGTGTTCATCCGCCAGTTGCGGCGTTGTGGCACCGGACAGCAGTTGGTAGTCGTCGGTGGCTGCGAGCAGCTCCAGCAAAATGAAAAAGTGCCCGAGGCGGGTCATGCCTTTGGTGTCGGCGATTCGCTGCATCAAGGTCATCGCCTGGCGGATGGTGTGCTTGCAGCGAAACTCGATGCCGTACTGCGCGCGCTCCAGCAAGGGCGCCAGTGTCTTGAGTTCGGCAAACACCTGGTGGCCGCTCTCGAACAGCTCGTCGGTGAAGTTGACCAGCATGTCCCGCTTGGGCACCACTTCGTCCTCGGCGACCTGGCTGATCCAGTTGTGGGGCAGGTTGGGGCCGGTGAGGAAGAGTGTTTCCGGATAGAAGTTGCCGATGTAGTCGCCAATGAACACCTTGCCGGAGCTGGCGACGATCAGGTGCAGTTCGTATTCCTTGTGAAAATGCCAGCGCACCAAGGGGCAGGGGAAACCGTGCTGGCGATAGATGATCGACAACCCGTTATGGTCGTCCATCAGTTCGTAGGAAGGATCGGTGACTCTTGCAGTCCGGGTCATATCAGGGCGCTTTTATTGTTATTGCGCCCTGATCATGCCTCTTTACCGGCCGACATTGCCAGCCTAGGGCATGTCGACCGACGTCATGCGCCCGGTTACGGATGCAGGGCGCTGCCATAAACCGCCTTCATGCTCGACGCGCTCCAGCAGTAACGCACGATGTCTGACTCATCGAAAAAGTCGGTGCTGACAATGCTGCATCGCGTCACCCAGTCCCGGGTCGGGTTGAACCAGGCGTTGATCTGGTTCTTGATGTCCTGAGGCCCGCCCAGAAAACCGTAGCTGGTGGCCGACAACGACCAGAGAAAGCTCTCGAACGGTGCGTCTTGCAGCTCGTTGGCAATGTGGCGCTCCAGTTCCGCCGTGTCGGTGAAGGTTTCGCCGCTCCATTTGTGCGGGATGCGCGGCCAGAAGTAATCATCGTCCAGCCCCCGCACAACGTGCGCTGCCAGCACCAGCCTGCGGCGGGTGCTCATGCGTTTGAGTTGACCCACCGTTTTCGACGCGTCATAGGACGGTATGACTCGGTGCCCGAGTCGACTCACCAGCAGGTCATTGAGTTTCTTGTGGTCAAAACGCTTGGCACCGTCGCCCATTTGGTGGAAGTCGAAGACGATGAACTCGTCCGGGTTTTGATCAAGGAACGCGGTTGTCGCGTCGATCAGCTCATCAAGGACACGATGAGACTGAAAGCCATTGTGATGAAAGTAGAAGATCGATTGATCGTGCCCCTCGGTGTAACCGAGACGGATATCAAATGCCCGTGCACCATTGGCCAGTTGCCACGCAAATGAATCGTTCTGACACGTGGTCCAGTTACCAATGACAACATCATAGTTGGGGGCTTTTTTGTCCATGCCGCTGTTGTGAGTGCCTGGCCAGATCAACTCGGTCAACTTCAGTCGGTCGATGTCGGGCACATTACTCATCCATTTATTTTTGTCGAGCGTACCTTGTAAAGATTGGGTCATTGTCATTCCTGATAGTGGCTTCAGCCCATCCGTGGGATGAAGTGGATATATGTGATTTCAAGCATAGAGGTGCGCTCCGACATTGCCAGTGACAGAAACATCTGCACAAATTAATGGTGTCAGGCGTTGGCTTTGATCAGATTGGCCATCCGGCAATGGCTGACCAGATTCGACGTTTCAAAAAAGTCCGCATTGATAATGCTGCACTTCAGAATCCACTCGCTGACGGCCGGGTCAAACCATTGATCAAGCTGCTCGCCGATGTTCACCGGGCCGCCCACGGCATGGTAACTGGTGGCGGAGAGCGACCATGGCATGTCGCTGGTTGGCGGGTATCGCATGACCTGCGTGATATGCGCGTTCAGCTCACTGATGCTGGTCGTCCCGATTCCGCTCCATTCGTGCGGGATGAAGCGACAAAACAAGGTGGCATCGAAGCTCGGGTGATATTCGGCGGCAACCAGCACACGCCGGGCATGACTGGCCCGTTTCAATTGACCGAGTGTCAGGCCCGCATTCCTGTAGGGAATTATCCGGTCACCCAAATGAGTCATCAGCAGGCGGTTGAACTCCCGATGGTCAAAGGCCTGGTTGCCTGCATTCAACTGATGAAAATCCAGCACGATGAACTCATCGGGGTTTTCCTGCAGAAACCGGATCACGCTCGTGATCAGGTCTTCCAGGGAGCGGGAGGAGCGAAACCCGTTGTGCTGGCACCAGAAGGTTCCGACGCCATTGCGACCGATTTCATACTCCAGCCTGACATCGAGCGCGCGGGCGCCTTGGGTCAATTGATAGTAGAACGTATGGGTCTGGCAAGCGGCCCAGTGACTGATGCCCGGCGCCGCATACGAGGCCTTTTTGTCCACGCCGGCATTATGCGCGCCAGGTAAAACAAGTTCCGCAAGCGAGAGTGAATCAATGACTGGAAGTTGGGTCATCCAGCGATGGGTTGTAAATGATTGGTTGTTGTAGAGGAAATCAAGATTAGTTGCTGTTAGATCGTTATTCATTGTGCGTCCTTGCACAGTAGGTTAATCGTCAGAGGAGACGATTCTAACGATCAAGTGTCATCTTTAGTTCGGTTTTTCGCTTCAATCCATTGCGCCATGTATTGAGTGCTTTTATGTTGGTGGTGGCGCAACATACTACCGGTAAAGTTGTCCCGTCTTAGTGTCGACAGGTGCTGTTGGCAATACTCGAGTTTTGCAATCAACGCCGGGCCGTGGGTGTGCAGCTGATAACGTTCGGCCAGCAGTTCCAGGCCAACAGCCTGGGCGTTCGACCATTGGGCCTGGTCTTTATAGAGTTGCACTGCGCTATCGGCAAACTCGCGTGCCGTGCGGGTCACGGCGCCCGGCCAGGGGCCTTGGCCATACATCGCTTCGGCACCGATCGGCGTGGTGACATTCGGCGTACCGCAAATCATCGCATCGACGATTTTGCCCTTGATGCCCGCACCGAAACGCAACGGCGCCAGGCACACGCGAGCGGCCGACATCACTTGCAACGCGTCTTCTGCCCAGTTCATTACATGGAAACCTTGCGCCGCATTGTGCAGCGCGGTCGCCTTGGGTGGCGTGTAGGCCCCGTAGATGAGCAAACGAGCGGTGGGCAATTGCTCGCGAATCAGTGGCCAAATGGTGGTTTTCATCCAGAGCACCGCATCCCAGTTGGGCGCGTGACGGAAGTTGCCGATACTGAGAAAGTCCGCGCGCTCCTCAAAACCCGACGGCGGCGCGCTCGGTAGGTCGACCATCAACGGACACCAGTGCAGCAGGCTGCGCGGCACCTTGAACTGCTCGACCAGCAACTCGATTTCCGTTTCGGAAATCATCAGGTTCAAGTCGCAGCGATACAACGCAGCGATTTCCCGTTTTGCGAGGTCGGTGTCGGCCATCAGTTCGAACTCTTCACGCAAGGCCGGTGCGAACAGCCCGCTGAAGTCATTGTCGTCGTCGCTGGCCTTCAACCGGTCCTTGAGCCGTTGATGCCGGGCATGGCGCAGGCTTTGCAAATCTTGCGTTCCGAGCACGCGCAAGGCATCGGGGCAGTGCTTTTCGACACGCCAGCCGAACTGTTCTTCCATCATGAATTGCTCGAACAACACGATGTCCGGCGCCAGTTCGCGGACAAACACATCGAAACTGCTGTTGTTCAGTTCGATCGGCACTTCACGAATGCCCAGCGCCGTCAGGTCTTCCTGATGTTCGCCAGCACCGGCCGGGCTGCTGAAGGTCACGTCCCAGCCTTGTTGCAGAAACGTCCCGAGCAGTTGCATCACATACCCACCGGCCGCGGAAGAGCGTGGCTCGGGCCAGACGTAGCCGATAACCAGGACTTTGGTGGCGCGGGGCAGACTCATGCGGGGAGATTCCTTGAAGCGGGCAGGGGAATAAAAGCGGGGCGCAATTAAACCACAGCGAGGACGATTCCTCAGCCCGCTCAACGAAGGCTAGGCATTGTCGAGAATGCCTTTGACCTTGTCGCGCAATTGATCAATGGAAAACGGTTTGCCGATCACATGCATTCCGGCGGGCACCTCAATATTTTCTGCGTAGCCGCTGGCAAACAGGACGGGCAGTTCCGGGCGTACCATGCGCGCCTGCGTGGCCAGTTCGCGGCCATCCATGACCGGCAAACCGACGTCGGTCATCATCAGATCGATGTATTGATCTTCATCATTGAGAAATGCCAGCGCCTGCTCGCATCCGTCAGCTTCCAGTACCTTGAATTCCAGCTCCTCCAGCACATCGACGATCAGCATGCGCACAATGTCGTCGTCTTCAACGACCAGGATGATGGATTGTTCAGCGGACATAATGGGGCTCTCGACAGTTGAGTTCGCAGTGACCGGTCCGATCAAAAACGCCGGGCGTTAGCATGAGTAAGTAACGGAACCCGACAAGTTCCCGACCCCGCTGGAAAAAGAATAGCCGTACCAGGGTGGACAAGGATAACCGCTCCTTTGCGCTGGGGCAGTTGAATGTAGGATTTCGCGCACAATCACGTCAGAAAATTGGATCAATGCGGCGGATTTGAGGCAGACTCCCTGGATTCCAACAGTTCGACAAGGCCCTCCCATGACCACTGCGTCTTCGGTTGACGAGCAACGATTTCGTAAACTCCTGAGCCGCAACGTCAGCCTGCCGTTGGGTGTCGGTGTGCTCAGCGCGGTGTTCTTTGTCTCGCTGATCACCTATCTGCTGTCGGTGATCCAGTGGGTCCAGCACACCGACCGGGTGATCAATAACGCCAATGAAGCGGTCAAGCTGACCGTCGATCTGGAGACCGGCATGCGCGGTTTCCTGCTCAGTGGCGACGAGAGATTTCTTGAACCCTACGAAACCGCCAAGCCGAGAGTCGCGGTAGCGGTCAAGACCTTGCTCGAACTGACGGCGGACAACCCGGTGCAAACCGACCGCCTGCAACGGCTCCAGGCCCTGCAGGATGAATGGGCGACTTACGCGCAGAACATGATCGACTTGCAGCATGCGGGCGGTGACTACCGCAGCGCCATCAAGGCCGGGCGCGGCAAACGCCTGACTGATGAAATCCGCAAGCAATTCGAAGACGTGATCGACATGGAGCAGCAGTTACGCGCCACGCGTAACGAAGAAGTGCGCCGCAGCACGATCTGGAGCATCAGCCTTTATCTGCTGTTCATTGTCGGCATCAGCGGGTTGCTCGCCTACATTGGCCGTCGGGATCTGCTCAACCTTTCGCAAAGCTACAGCGCCAACCTGGCCGCGCAGCAGGCCAGTGCCCATCGACTGGAACAGCAAGCCTGGCTGCGCAACGGCCAGACCGAGCTGGCCGAGCAAGTGTTGGGGCAACTGTCGCTCAATCTGCTAGGGCGCAACATTCTGCAGTTTTGCGCGCAATACCTCGGCACGGCGGTGGCGGCTATTTATGTACGTGAGGAGCATGGCGGCCTCAAGCGCATTGCCTCTTACGGTTTTTCCCGTGAGCAGGAAGCCCTTGAACAACAGATTTACAGCGACGAAGGGATTGTCGGGCAAGTGGCGCAACAGGCGAAGCTGATACGCCTCGACAACGTGCCAAGCAACTATTTCAAGGTCAGTTCCGGCCTTGGTGAAGGCTTGCCGCACAGCGTGCTGGTGGTGCCGACCAGCGATGACGATCGGGTCAACGGGGTCATCGAACTCGGCTTCCTGCGCCCGTTGAACGACCGCGACATCGAACTGCTCGAACTGATTGCCGGCAACATCGGCACTTCCATCGAGGCCGCGCGCTATCGTCAACGCTTGCAGGAAGTGCTGGCCGAAACCCAGCAACTCAACGAAGAACTGCAAGTTCAGCAAGAAGAGCTCAAGACCGCCAATGAAGAGCTTGAAGAGCAATCGAGGGTTCTCAAGGAATCCCAGGCGCACCTGGAAACCCAGCAGGTCGAACTGGAGCAGACCAACGAACAGCTTGCCGAACAGGCCCAGACTCTGGCCGAGCAACGCGATGCCATGGACCTGAAGAACACCGAACTCAATCAGGCCCAGGCCCAGCTCGAAGAGCGCGCAGAAGAGTTGCAGCGCTCTAGCAAGTACAAGTCCGAATTCCTCGCCAACATGTCCCACGAATTGCGCACGCCGCTGAACAGTTCGTTGATCCTGGCCAAGTTACTGGCGGAAAACCCGCAGGAAAACCTCAGCGCCGAACAGGTCAAATTCGCCGAGTCGATCTATTCAGCCGGTAACGATTTGCTGAACTTGATCAACGACATTCTCGACATCTCCAAGGTCGAGGCCGGCAAGCTGGATATGCGTCCGGAAAACACCAGCGTCGCCCGCCTGGTGGACGGTTTGCGCGGGATGTTCCAGCCACTGGCGACGGACAAGCAGCTGGATTTCCAGGTCGATGTGCAGCCCGGCGCACCGATGATGATTTTCACCGACCGCCAGCGTCTGGAGCAGGTGGTGAAGAATCTGCTGTCCAACGCGGTGAAATTCACCGAGAAAGGCACGGTCAGCCTGACCGTCGCCAGCCAGCCCGGCGACGGCATTGCCTTTATCGTCCGCGATTCCGGGATCGGTATCGCACAAGAGCAGCAGGAAAGCATTTTCGAAGCGTTCCGCCAGGCCGACGGCACGACCAATCGCCGTTACGGCGGCACCGGGCTGGGCCTGTCGATTTCCCGCGATCTGGCGGCACTGCTTGGCGGTTCCATCAGCGTCACCAGCGAACCGGGGCAGGGCAGTGTGTTCACCCTGGTCTTGCCGCAGCAATACGTTGAACCGGGCGAGACGCCGGTCGAGCCGATGCAGGCCTCACCGGTTGCGCTGGCGCCGAGAGCACCGGCGCCTGCCCTGGTGCCGCTGATCGCCGAAGTCGATATCCCGCGTTTCGACGATGATCGAGGCAAGGCACCTTTCACCACTCGCTGCATTCTGGTGGTGGAAGATGAGCCGAACTTCGCGCACATCCTCTACGATCTGGCCCACGAACTGGGTTATCAGTGCCTGGTGGCCCACGGCGCCGACGAAGGTTATGACCTGGCGAAGGAATACATTCCCGACGCCATCCTGCTGGACATGCGCCTGCCGGACCACTCTGGCCTGACCGTGTTGCAGCGCCTGAAGGAACACGCGGAAACCCGACACATCCCGGTGCATGTGATCTCGGTCGAAGACCGGGTCGAAGCGGCGATGCACATGGGCGCCATCGGTTACGCGGTCAAGCCGACCACCCGTGAAGAGCTCAAGGACGTGTTTGCCCGCCTCGAAGCCAAGCTGACCCAGAAGGTCAAGCGCGTGCTGTTGGTGGAAGACGACGACTTGCAGCGCGACAGCATTGCCCGGTTGATCGGCGACGATGACATTGAGATCACTGCGGTCGGCCTCGCGCAGGATGCACTGGACCTGCTGCGCACCACCGTTTTCGACTGCATGATCATCGACCTGAAACTGCCGGACATGTTGGGCAATGATCTGCTCAAGCGCATGTCCACCGAGGACATCTGTTCGTTCCCGCCGGTGATCGTCTACACCGGGCGCAACCTCACACGCGACGAAGAGACCGAACTGCGCAAGTATTCGCGCTCGATCATCATCAAGGGTGCACGCTCGCCGGAGCGTCTGCTGGATGAGGTCACACTCTTTTTGCACAAAGTCGAATCGCGGTTGTCCCATGAACGGCAAACGATGCTCAAGACCGCGCGCAGCCGCGACAAGGTCTTCGAGGGTCGCAAAGTGCTGTTGGTGGACGACGATGTGCGCAACATCTTCGCCCTCACCAGCGCGCTGGAGCAAAAGGGCGCAATCGTGGTCATCGGCCGGAACGGTCGTGAGGCGATTGAAAGACTGAATGAAGTGGAGGACATCGATCTGGTGTTGATGGACGTGATGATGCCGGAGATGGACGGTTTCGAGGCGACGAGCCTGATCCGTCAGGACCCGCGCTGGCGCAAGCTGCCGATCATTGCGGTGACGGCCAAGGCCATGAAGGACGATCAGGAGCGCTGCCTGCAGGCCGGCTCCAACGATTACCTGGCCAAGCCCATCGACCTGGATCGCCTGTTCTCGCTGATTCGCGTGTGGTTACCGAAGATGGAACGCATTTAGTGGAACGCAATTATTCAGTGGAGCGAAGTAGCGAAATCGAATTGCGGTTGTTGATCGAGGCGATTTACCTCAAATACAGCTACGACTTTCGTGATTATTCCGGCGCATCGATCAAACGCCGCGTCCAGCATGCGTTGAGCCAGTTCGAGTGCGCGACCATCTCGGCGTTGCAGGAAAAGGTGCTGCACGATCCAACCGCGTTCATGCAGTTGCTGCAATTGCTGACGATCCCGGTCAGCGAGATGTTCCGCGACCCTTCGCACTTCCTCGCCATTCGCCAGGAAGTGGTGCCGCTGCTCAAGACCTACCCCTCGATCAAGATCTGGATCGCCGGTTGCAGCACCGGAGAAGAGGTGTACTCGATGGCGATTCTGCTGCGCGAGGAAGGTTTGCTCGATCGCACCATCATCTATGCCACCGACATCAATCCGCGCTCGCTGGACAAGGCCAAGCAGGGGATTTTCTCCATGGAGAATGTCCGGGCCTACACTCATAACTACCAGCAGGCAGGTGGCCAGCGTTCATTCGCCGACTACTACACGGCGGCGTATGGCTACGCGATTTTCGACAAGAGTTTGTGTGAGAACGTGACCTTCGCCGACCACAGCCTGGCGACCGACAGTGTCTTTTCAGAAACTCAGTTAATTTCGTGCCGTAATGTTTTGATTTATTTCAATAAAAAACTTCAGGACAGGGCGTTCGGGTTGTTCCACGAATCCCTTTGTCATCGCGGTTTTCTGGTGCTGGGCAGCAAGGAAACCCCGGATTTTTCGGCCTTCGGCAACCAGTTCGAGCCGTTGGTCAAACAAGAACGGATTTACCGTAAATCATGAACAGTGCAGCGAAATTGCCTTCTGTGGAGGCTATCGTGATCGGGGCTTCGGCCGGTGGCGTGGAGGCGTTGCTGAGCATCCTCAGCCCTCTGCGCGAAGGCTTCGTGCTGCCGATCATCGTGGTGCTGCACCTGCCGGACGAGCGTCGCAGCCATCTCGCCGACGTGTTTTCCCGAAGAGTCGCCATGCGCGTTGTCGAGGCGCATGACAAGACGCTGATTGAAGCGGGCACGCTGTATTTCGCCACGCCGGGCTATCACTTGTCGGTGGAGCAGGACCGCAGCTTTTCCCTGAGCCTGGAGGACCGCGTGCATTATTCGCGGCCCGCCATCGACTTTCTGTTCTCGTCGGCGGCGGATGCCTACGGTCCCGCCCTGGCCGCCGTGCTGTTGACCGGCGCCAACCGCGATGGCGCCAGCGGTCTGGCCGAAGTCAAACAGCGAGGTGGTCTGACGATCGTCCAGGATCCGAAAGAAGCCCAAGTCGCGACCATGCCCCTGGCGGCGCTGGATGTTCACCAGCCAGACCATGTTCTCCCTATCAACGACATCGGCCGTCTGCTTGTCGAGCTGGAACGAATAGCATGCTAAGTAACATCCAGGCCAAACTGCTGATTGTCGACGATCTGCCGGAGAACCTGTTGGCGCTCGAAGCGCTGATCAAACGCGAAGACCGCATCGTCTACAAAGCCTTGTCCGCCGACGAAGCCTTGTCGCTGCTGCTGCAACACGAATTCGCCATGGCCATTCTCGACGTGCAGATGCCTGGCATGAACGGCTTCGAACTGGCCGAGTTGATGCGCGGCACGGAAAAAACCAAGAACATCCCGATTGTGTTCGTCAGCGCCGCCGGCCGTGAGCTGAACTATGCGTTCAAGGGCTACGAAAGCGGCGCCGTGGACTTCCTGCACAAGCCGCTGGATATCCACGCGGTCAAGAGCAAGGTCAACGTGTTCGTCGATCTGTTCCGCCAGAGCAAGGCCATGAAGCAACAGGTCGAAGCGCTGGAGCAGAGCCGCCGCGAGCAGGAAGCGCTGCTTAAACAGTTGCAGAGCACCCAGCTGGAACTGGAGCAGGCGGTGCGCATGCGCGATGACTTCATGTCCATCGTCGCCCACGAAGTGCGTACGCCGCTCAACGGCCTGATCCTCGAAACCCAGCTGCGCAAGATGCACCTGGCGCGCGACAACGCCGCAGCGTTCACCCTGGAAAAGATGCACGCGATGGTCGACCGCGACGAGCGGCAGATCAAAAGCCTGATTCGCCTGATCGAAGACATGCTCGATGTGTCGCGCATTCGCACTGGCAAGCTGTCGATCCGACCGACACGCTTCGATCTGTCGGCGCTGGTGCGCAACTTGTTACAAAATTTCGCCCCGCAGATCGATGCCGCCGAATCCTCGGTCACCCTGGACGCCGAGCATCCGGTGGAGGGCAATTGGGACGAATTTCGCATAGAACAGGTGATTTCCAACCTGCTGACCAACGCCTTGCGATACGGCGCGAAGAGCCCGATCACCGTGAAGGTGTACAGTGAGAGCGGTCAGGCGCGGGTGGACGTACGCGATCAGGGGATCGGCATTGGTGAAGAAAACCAGAAGCGTATTTTCCAGCAGTTCGAACGGGTTTCGGCCAAACACGCCGTCGCCGGGCTGGGCCTGGGGTTGTTTATTTCAGAACAGATTGTGACCGCCCATGGCGGTACCATTACCGTCGAGAGCCGGATTGGCGAAGGCGCCTTGTTTCGCGTTTGTCTGCCGCTGTAGGAAAACAGCCATTTAAACGCAACCTCTGATCGACCTCACGGTCGTATCAGCAGCTATTGACCGAACAAAGGCTACCCATGAGTGAAGATGCACAAGATGTCGTACTGATCGTCGAAGATGACCCCTCCATCCTGATGGTGCTGTCGGCCTACCTGTCGGGTGAGGGTTACCGGGTATTGCAGGCCGAAAACGGCGAGCAGGCCTTCGAGATTCTGGCGAGCAAGCCGCATCTGGACATGATGATCACCGACTTCCGACTGCCGGGCGGGATCTCCGGCGTGCAGATCGCCGAACCCGCCGTGAAACTGCGACCGGAGCTCAAGGTGATTTTCATCAGCGGCTACCCGCAGGAAATCCGCGAGACCGACAGTCCGATCACGCGCACGGCGCCGATTCTGGGTAAGCCGTTTGATCTGGATGTGTTGCAGGAAATAATGCAGGACATGCTGTCCTGAGTATGGCTCGACAGGTTGTCCCAGACCTGTAGGAGCCGGCTTGCTGGCGATGGCGTAAGTTCTGACACTGCGCGTTATCGTTCTTCGCGGGCGAGCCTCGCTCCTACAATGCTGCGTCGTGTTGCCCCGATCCTGTAGGAGCCTGCTTGCTGGCGATGGCGACCGCAAGATCAGCGATGATTTAAAGCCCTTGCTGCAGGGCGGGATCGTCCGGATTGAGCTGTTCGAGTTGCGCCAACAGAATTTGCACGTTTTGCAGTTGCCCGCTTTCTTTCCAGTAGTTGATCAACAACACCCGTGCCTTGCGGTCGGCCGGATGACGCTGGACGATTTCCTGCAACTGTTTCTGCGCCGCTTCCAGCTCTTGTTCGCCATGCAGCGTGGTGGCGAGGTCGTAGCGGTAATCCTTGTTGTCCGGTTCCAGCTCCACGGCTTTGGACAGGCCGAGCAGGGCGAACTCACTCTGCCCGTGATGCAGCAGCCAGAGCCCCAGGGCATGTTGCAGGTAGGCGGAGTCGGGTTGAGCCTTCAATTGTTTGGCCAATAGCAGCCGGGCGGCTTCGCCTTGGCCCTGTTTGTCCAGCACCTCGATCTGCATCACCAGTGCAGGCAGATTGTCAGGTGCAAGGCGCAACGTGTTCTCCAGCGCCTGTTGCGCCGCCTTGAATTCGCCGTTGTGCAGATGCAGCCGGGCCAATTGGTACTGGTTGTCCGCGCTGTCGGGCGCACTCGTGAGCACTTGCTCCCACGCGTCGATCGCCTGCTGCAACGGCCCAAAGTACAAGCCAAGGTCATCCGGCGAGAGCCCAAGCAATGCGTTCACGGCGGTAAACCGCACGCTTTGTTCGCTGTCATCGAGCAACGGGCCCAACAGCAGGCTGCGCTGCCCGCTGGGGACTAAACCGCTGATGCTTTTGATCGCAGCGATGCGCACTTCGGCCGCCGGGTGTTGCAGGTCTGCGTCCGCCAGTTTCAGGGCGAGCGGGCTGGGATAATTGGGCAGTTCGGCATGCAGCCAGACGCGGCGTTTGGGCGAAATGTCAGGGCGCCCCAATTGCTGGTACAAAACCCGCGCTGCGCCCGGTTGCCCGGCCCGCGCCTGGGCCAGCGCTTCGCTGAAGCCGCGCTTGATCGCCTCCGGCACCACGGGCGTTGTGCTGCGCAGCAACAGCCACGCAAGGCCGATGGCAAACAGGACACAGAGGCTGATGATCAGGTAGCGGCGGGACTGGGGCATGCAGGAATCCGGTAGCAGGCAAGCTTTTGCAAGGTTGCCAGCTTCGGTCAGGCCGGGCTGTGAGTCAAACCCTGAGGCCATTGCGCAGCGAATAGTCAGTATTTTTCCTACAAGTGCTGTCGACACTGAAACCCTGTCGAGCCGCCGAAGCAGTGACTACGCTTGCTGGAGATGACCCGATGAGCGTTCCCATGCAGCCGCTGCTCCAATACTTCAAGGCAATACTCAACCCTGGCCCAGGGGTGGTGTTGTTCGCCTTGAGAACCATTGCGGCCGGGCTGTTGACGCTGTACCTGGCGTTCCTGTTCGACCTCGACCAACCCAAGTGGTCGATCATGGCGGTGGTCATCGTCAGTCAACCATTGGGCGGAATGGCCCTGGCCCGCAGTTTCGGTCAGGTCATCGGTACCACACTCGGGGCCGTCGTCGCGGTGGTGATCATGGCGATCTTCCCCCAGGCGCCGTTGCCTTTCATCGTGACCCTGGCCTTGTGGCTGGCGTTGTGTACCGCCGGCGGCACCTTGTTGCGCTACACCAGTTCCCAGGCATTTGTCCTGAGCGGCTACACGGCGGTGGTCGTGGCACTGCTGGCAGTACCTGATCAGGACGGCACGTTCCTGTTGGCCGTGACCCGCGTCACCGAAACCTTGTTGGCGGTGGCCTGCGTGTGTGTGGTCAGCCTGCTCACCGCGCGCCCGGAAACCGTGGCCCGGGACTATTTCGCCAAAATCGATCAAGTCATCAAGCTGCTGGCAACCCATGCCGCGGCGGTCATTCGTACCGAAGAAAGCGAGGCTGACTTTCACCGTCGGCAGATGCAACTGTTGGGGGAAATCAGCGCCCTTGAAGGCGTGCGCCGGCATTTGTATTTCGACGCGCCACGGTTACGCAGCGCCAATGGTCTCGTGCAGTTACTGGGCAATCAGCTCGTGTTGCTGACCTCGCGCCTGACTGCGCTGCGTCACCAGCGAGAACTGCTGACCGAGCGTTGGCAAGGGGCATTACCCGAGGAAATCCAGCGTTTACGCGCCGAAGAGCTGGCCTTCCTCGATCAACTGGCCCTGCAAGGGCGCTCGCTGTCGAGCGAGGCGCGGCACCATTTCGCGGCGCTGCAACAGCGTTTCGATGATCAGGCTTATAAGGCCGAACAACTCACCGAAACAATGCCTGCCACGTTGCGCTCCCTGGCCTGGGCACTGCGCTGGGAACAGGCCCGGATGTTGGAGCAACTGGGGCAGATGCTGGAGCTGAGCGACGCAATCCAGGAAGAGCGGGCGGCCAGTAGCGTATTCCGCGGCCAGGAAAATCCTTTGCATCTGGACTATACGCTGGCGGCAATGAACGCAATCCGTGCCTTTACTGCATTGGTGGTGGCCGGGTTCATCTGGATCGAGACCGGTTGGGACGGGGCTCGGGGCGGGATGATTGTGGTGGGGATTCTCTGTTCGCTGATGGCGACTTTCCCTCGGCCATTACTGGCCAGCCAAAGCTTTGCCAGGGGGTTGGGTCTGTCGTTGGTGGTGTCGGCGCTCTATCTGTTCTTGCTGATTCCGATGATCAATAGCTTCGAGCTGCTGGCCTTGCTGCTCGCTCCGTTGCTGTATGCCGTCGCGGTGGGGCTGTCGAGCCCGCCAACCACGGGCACCGGCATCGGCCTCGGATTGACGACGATGCTGTTGCTGGGCCCGCAAAACGTCGGCGTCGGGCAAAACACCGCGATTCAGTGGTTCGAGTTTGCCGGTGCCTACATTAGTGCCACCGCACTCGCACTCAGTGTCTATGCCCTGATCTTCCCGTTCCGACCCGTTTTGCGGATGCGTCGGCTGTTCAATGAGAACTGCCAGCAGGTCTACGCTTTGCTGAAGACCCCGGCCACCGACGAGCAACAATTTGCGTTTGAAAGCCGCATGGTCGACCGTCTGACCATGATGTTGGGGTTGTTGCCGGCGATCAGTGACAAGCATTCCAGAGATCTGTTTGAAGTCAGCCTCGGGTGCATGGCACTGGGCGTGGCGTTGAATCAGCTCAGGCAACAGGCGCAAGACAACACGCTGCTCAGTACCGATCAATTGAACCGTTTGCTGGCGGCGGTCCGCGAAACAGGGCGATTGATTGCCGGGCGCGTCGGGATCGACCTTGAACGGTTGCTGGAGAACCTGCATGTCCTGGGTGATGAAATGGACGACTTGCATCTGGACGTTCATGAACACCTGTGGTCGGTCTTCAGGATGCGCGTGGCGCTATTGATTGTGGTGTCGTTTCTGGAGCGATACCGCGCCTGGTTTCAACCCGCCGGACAGGAAGGAGACCCCATCCTTGCCCATTGACCTGGAAGTAGGCGGCGTCTATTTGCCGCCGATCGCGCAGGCGCTGTTGCTGGCCTTGCCGATTTTCCTGCTACTGGACTGGACCTTGCGCCGCCTCGGTGTGTTGCGGTTCGTCTGGCACGAAGCCTTGTTCGAAGGTGCGTTGTACGCCTGCGTTTGCGCAACGCTGATTCTGGTGATGGGAGCCTGATGCCTTGAAGAAGATCCTTGCCCGGCTCACAACGGTGGCGGTGGTGCTGCTGGCCTTTGTGCTCGGCTGGTTCGCCTGGGAGCATTACACCCGCGCCCCCTGGACTCGCGATGCACGGGTGCGGGCTGATGTGGTGACCTTGTCCGCCGATGTCTCGGGGCGCATTGTCGCGCTGAGGGTTCAGGACAATCAGCATGTCGACAAGGGCCAGTTACTGCTGGAGATCGACCCGGCTCGCTACGTTCTCGCAGTGGAGCATGCCAAGCGTTCGGTGGAGGTTTCGAAGGCCACTCTCGGCCAATCCGAAGCAACGATTGTCGCCAGCGAAGCGCTGCTGCGCCAGCGTCAGAGTGAAGAGCGCCGACGGCGCACGCTCAAGCAACGCTTCGCGATTTCGGGCGAAGAATGGGAAAAGTCCAGCACAGAGGTGGCGGTAGCACAGGCCGAGTTGCTGCGTAACCAGGCCAACCTGGGGCTGGCGCAGGCCAATGTGCAATTGGCCGTCGCGGCCTTGACCCAGGCGGAACTGGATTTGCAGCGTACCCGTGTCGAAGCGCCCGTCAGCGGTTATGTCACCAATCTGCTTACCCGACAGGGCGACTATGCCGCGGCCGGGGGCGCATTGTTGGCGTTGGTGGACAGCGATTCGTTTTATGTCAGCGGCTATTTCGAAGAAACCAAGCTGCCGAGAATCGGGGAGGGCGATCGGGTCAGGATCGAATTGATGAGCGGCGAAACCTTCGGCGGCACGGTGCAAAGCATTGCCTTTGCCATCGCCGACCGCGAGAACCTGCCCGGCGGCCGCCTGCTGGCCAACATCAACCCCAGTTACACCTGGGTCAAACTGGCGCAACGGGTGCCGGTGCGGATAAAAATCGACGCCGACTATGCCGGCAAGGACAAACTGAGGGCGGGGACAACGGCCACCGTGACCGTGCAGGAAACCCGCACCTCCCAAAATCACCCCTGATCCCCCGTAGGAGCCGGCTTGCTGGCGATGGTCGTTAACGATAATGCGTACGGATTGTTTCACTGCGGCGCACTTGAGACCATCGCCAGCAAGCCGGCTCCTACAATGGACTGTGTTGAGGCTGAAAATGAAGTAATCCTTAAGACCCCCCAAAAAAAGCCCCGCGACCGAATGAGGCGCAGGGCTAAAAAATTGGTTGGTTGCGACCAGCCAAAAGAGCTCTATAACGTGTTACTTGCTGGCGACCGTCTCTGGTTGCCAACCGCCACCCAGGGCCTTGTAGATCGCGACGATACCGCGATACAGATCGACTTCGGCCTGGGCCTGAGTATCTTCCGCCGCCAAACGTTCGCGTTGGGCATCGAGCAGGACAAGGAAGTCCGCCGTGCCTTCGCGGTAGCGAATTTCAGCCAGGTCGGCTGCCGCGCGGCTTGATTCACTCTGACGAATCAGCGAAATCAGGCGTTGCTGGCGTTTGCCGTAATCGCTGAAAGCGTTTTCCGATTCTTCCAGGGCCAGCAGCACTTGTTGCTCGTAGGTCGCCAAGGCGCCTTCGGCATCCGCGTCGGCACCGCGGATACGGGCTCGAACACTGCCCAGGTCAAACGCCGCCCAAGTGATACTTGGGCCCAGTGCCCAGGCGTTGGCCGCCGAGGAACCGATCTGCGAACCACGTCCGGCGGTCCAGCCGAGGAAGCCGCTGAGGCTGACCCGCGGGAACAGATCCGCCTTGGCCACGCCAATACGCGCCGTGGCCGAAGCCAGTTTGCGCTCGGCGCTGAGAACGTCCGGGCGACGTTGCAGCAGTTCGCCCGGATTACCGATCGGCAGCGCCTTGGCAATCGCCGGCAAGTCTTTCGGGCTCAAGTCAACGGTCAGTTTGTCCGGACGCTCACCCAACAAGGTGGCGATACGGTTTTTCTGCCGAACCTGTTCGGCCTGCAATTGCGGCACGCTGGCTTCGACAGACGCCAGGCGTGCATCGGCGCGGACCACATCGAGCTGATCGCCGACGCCGGCATCGCGCAGGCTTTCGGTGATCTTGCGCGACTCCTGCTGGTTGTTCAGGTTGGCCAGGGCGATTTTTTCCCGCAGTTGCGCACCGCGCAGCTGACCGTAGGCGTCCACCAGTTCGGCAATCATCGTGACTTGCAGTTGGTACAGATCCGCTTCGGCCGCTTGCTGTTCGGCGTCGCTGGATTCCAGGTTGCGCTGGATGCGACCAAACAGGTCCAGTTCCCAGGCCATGTCCAGACCCAGGTCATAGCGTTCGCTATTGACCCGTTTGGTGGTCTCGCCCGGAATCTGGCCTTTGCCCAGATCACTGCTGACGCGGCTGGTGATGGTCGGCATGGCGTCATTGCTGACGTCATCGCGGATCGCCCGGGCCGCCTTCCAGCGAGCGAAGGCGACGCGCAAGTCACGGTTGCCTTGCAGCGATTGCGTCACCAACTGGTTGAGGGTCGGGTCTTCAAACTGCTGCCACCAGATGCCTTCGAAACGCGAGCGGTCGAAGTTTTTCTGACCGGCAGCGCCATCGGTGGCGGTGGTGATGTTCGCCGGTTCGGTGGCCGGGGTCTTGTAGTCCGGGCCGACGGCACAGGCACTCAGGGCCAGTACCAGCAGGCTCGGCAGGAAGGCTTTCAGGCTCATTGTTGCGCCTCCAGTTTCAGGGCCTTGGCCGCTTTGCGTTGTTCACCGCGCTCCACAAAGTTACGAATCAACACGTAGAACACTGGCGTCAGCAACAGACCGAAGAAGGTCACCCCGAGCATCCCGGAGAACACCGCCACACCCATGGCGTGACGCATCTCGGCACCGGCACCGCTGGAGAACACCAGTGGCACCACACCCATGATGAACGCGAAGGAGGTCATCAGGATCGGCCGCAGACGCAGGCGGCAAGCTTCAAGCACCGCAGCCAGCGGGTTCATGCCTTCTTCCTGTTTGTCCTTGGCAAACTCGACGATCAGAATCGCGTTCTTGCAGGCAAGCCCCACCAGTACGATCAAGCCGATCTGGGTGAAGATGTTGTTGTCGCCTCCCGAAGCAATCACACCGGTGATGGCCGACAGCAAGGTCATCGGTACGATCAGGATTACCGCCAGTGGCAGGCTCCAGCTTTCGTACTGCGCCGCGAGTACCAGGAACGCCAGCAATACGCAGAGCGGGAACACGAACAGTGCGGTGTTGCCGGACAGAATCTGCTGGTAGGTCAGGTCGGTCCATTCGTAGGTCATGCCGTTCGGAAGTTCTTCCTTGAGCAATTTCTCGATGGCTTTTTCGGCCTGGCCGGAGCTGTAGCCTGGGGCTGCCGCACCGTTGATTTCAGCGGTGATAAAGCCGTTGTAATGCATGACGCGGTCCGGGCCCGAGGTGTCGCTGACCTTGATGAAGGTCGCCAGCGGGATCATCTCGCCTTTGTTGTTACGTACTTTCAGCTGACCGATCTGGTCCGGTTCGAGGCGGAACTGCTGCTCGGCCTGGACGTTGACCTGATAGGTACGGCCGAAGCGGTTGAAGTCGTTGGCATACAGCGAACCCAGGTAGATCTGCAGGGTGTCGAAGATGTCGCTGACGGCCACGCCGTGAGTCTTGGCTTTTTCCCGGTCGATGGCGGCATCGACTTGTGGCACGTTCACCGTGTAGCTGGTGAACAGGCCTGCCAGTTCCGGCACACCGTGGCTCTTGGTGATGATGTTCATGGTTTCTTTGTACAGCTCGTCGTAGCCCAGGTTGCCCCGGTCTTCGATCTGCAGGCGGAAACCACCGATGGTGCCCAGGCCTTGTACCGGCGGCGGCGGGAAGATCGCCATGTAGGCTTCCTGAATCCCGGCGAACTGGCCGTTCAATGCACCGGCAATCGCACCGGCGGACATGCTCGGGTCTTTACGCTCGTCAAACGGTTTCAGGGTCACGAACACGATGCCGGCGTTAGGGCTGTTGGTGAAACCGTTGATGGACAGGCCCGGGAACGCTACCGCACTTTCCACGCCAGGCTGTTTCAGGGCCAGGTCGGACATGCGTTTGATCACGTCTTCGGTACGGTCCAGGCTGGAAGCGTCCGGCAATTGCGCGAAAGCCACTAGGTATTGCTTGTCCTGGCCGGGTACGAAACCGGTCGGGGTGTGGGCGAAACCGAAGAAGGTCAGCACCATCAGGCCTGCGTACAACAGCAGGGCAATACCGCTGCTGCGGATAACCCGGGCTACGGTGCCGACATAGCCATGGCTGGCGCGTTCGAAGAACCGGTTGAACGGACGGAACAGCCAGCCGCCCAATAGTTTATCAAGCACTTTGGTAAAGCGATCTTTCGGCGCACTGTGGCTCTTGAGCAGCACGGCGGCCAGGGCAGGGGACAGTGTCAGCGAGTTGAACGCCGAGATCACGGTCGAGATGGCAATGGTCAGGGCAAACTGTTTGTAGAACTGGCCGGTGAGTCCGGAAATGAACGCCGCCGGGATAAATACCGCACACAGCACCAGCGCCGTCGCGATGATCGGCCCGGTCACCTCTCGCATGGCTTTCTTAGTGGCTTCTACGGGCGTTTCTCCCAGCTCGATGTGCCTTTCCACGTTCTCCACCACCACGATGGCGTCGTCCACCACGATACCGATGGCCAATACCAGGCCGAACAGTGACAAGGCGTTCAGCGAGAAGCCGAACAAGTGCATCACCGCAAACGTACCGATCAACGAAACCGGAACCGCCACCAACGGAATGATCGAGGCACGCCAGGTTTGCAGGAACAGGATCACGACCAGAACCACGAGGATCAGTGCTTCGAAGAGGGTGTGAACCACCGCTTCGATGGAGCCGCGCACGAAGATCGTCGGGTCATAGACGATGCTGAAGTCCATGCCTTCCGGGAAGCTCTTCTTCAGCTCCGCCATCTTGTCGCGCACTTCGTTGGAGATTTCGATCGCGTTGGAACCAGGACGCTGGAAGATCGGGATCGCCACCGCCGGCTGGTTGTTCAGCAAGGAACGCAGGGCGTATTGGCTGGAACCCAGCTCGACGCGCGCGATGTCTTTCAGACGGGTGATTTCACCGTTGTCACCGGAGCGAATGATGATGTTTTCGAACTCTTCTTCGGAAACCAGACGACCCTGAGTGTTGACCGACAGCTGGAACGCGGTGGCATTCGGCGCAGGCGGGGCACCCAAGGCACCGGCAGCGACTTGACGGTTTTGTTCGCGGATCGCGGTTACCACGTCGGTCGCGGTCAGATTGCGCGAAGCGGTTTTGTTCGGATCGAGCCATACCCGCAACGAGTAGTCGCCCATACCAAACAGCTGCACATCACCGACACCGCCCAGGCGCGCCAGCTCATCCTTGATGTTGAGCAAGGCGTAGTTGGACAGGTAGAGCATGTCGTAGCGTTTGTCCGGCGAGGTCAAGTGCACGACCATCGTCAGGTCGGGCGATGCCTTGTCCACGGTGATACCGATGCGCGTCACTTCTTCTGGAAGTTTCGGCTCGGTCCGGGTCACGCGGTTCTGTACCTGCACCTGTGCGTTGTCCAGGTCGGTGCCCAGCGCGAAGGTGATGGTCAGGGTGATCTTGCCGTCAGCGGTGGACTGCGAGGACATGTACAGCATGTTCTCGACGCCGGTGATGGCTTGCTCCAGAGGAGCGGCCACGGTTTCACCGATGACTTTTGGGTTGGCACCCGGGAAGTTGGCACGGACCACAACGGTCGGTGGCACGACTTCCGGGTATTCGCTGATCGGCAACTGGAACAGCGAGATGGCACCGGCGATCAGGATCAGCAGCGATAGCACCGCTGCAAAGATCGGCCGTGAAATGAAGAATTGGGAAAAATTCATCGGAGTCGTTATCCCTTAACCGCGTGGGGTTGCAGCAGCCAGTTTCACAACCGAGCCCGGCGCGACCTTGGCAGGTGCGACTTGGGGCAGGTTGCTGGCTTCCAGCGCTTGTCGTTGTTGTGCGAGTGCCGCGAGGGTTTGCTCGCTGGCCATCGGGATCACTTCAGGGGTGACTGGCGAACCGGGACGTACCCGTTGCAGGCCCTTGACGATGATCGTGTCGTCCTTGTTCAAGCCGTTGCGCACGATGCGCAGCCCTTCGATTTTCGGACCCAGCTCGACCGCGCGGTAGGCGGTTTTGTTGTCGGCATCCATCACCAGCACGAATTTTTTACCGAGGTCGGTACCGACCGCTTCATCGTTGATCAACACGGCGGAGTAGGTGCCGCTGCCGACCAGTTTCAGACGCGCATAAAGGCCCGGGGTGTAAGCGCCGTCGCTGTTGTCGAACACTGCGCGGCCACGGATGGTGCCGGTTTTCGGGTTGACCTGGTTGTCGACGAAGTTCATCACGCCCTGGTGCGGGTTGCCGTCTTCGTTGGACAGGCCGAGGTAAACCGGAGTGGTTGCACCACGTTTGCCCTGGCGAGCGAGTTGGGTGTATTTGAGGAACACACGCTCGTCAGCGTCGAAGTAGGCGTAGACCTTGTCGGTCGACACGACGCTGGTCAGCGCGGTGGTATCGGCGGTCACCAGGTTGCCGGCGGTGATTTCGGCACGGCTGACACGGCCGCTGATCGGTGCGGTGACGCGGGTGAAGCTCAGGTTCAGTTTCGCCAGGTCCAGTTGTGCCTGAAGGGCACCGACTGCAGCGCGGGCTTCTTGTGCAGCACTCGTGCGCGAATCGGCCAGCTCGGCGGAAATCGCGTTGCTGGTACGCAGGCGCTCACCGCGCTGGGCTTCGTTTTCGCTGCGGGTCGCATTGGCGCGCGACTGAGCGACCAGCGCTTCGAGACGGCGGACTTCGGCCTGGAAGGGACGCGGATCGATCTGGAACAGCAAGTCGCCTTTCTTGACCAGCGCGCCTTCGGTGAAGGCAACGTCATCGATCTGACCGGAGACCCGTGGACGAATCTCTACCGTTTCCGGCGCTTCAAGGCGCCCGGTGAATTCGTCCCACTCATTGACCGGTTGTTCCAGCACCTTGGCGACGCTGACTTTCGCCGCAGGCATGGTCGCGGCAGACTCCGGAGCCTTGCCGCAAGCGCTCATCACCACTACGGCCAGCAGGGCCAACGGGAAGCGCAAATGTTTGAGTGACTGTTCCATGGATGCATCCGCCAATGTATTGAGATGGGCGGATGATGCTCGGCGGGTTGGTGTCGCACGAATCGAATGAAGCGAAGGTAACTATCATTCGGAATGATATAAGCGCCGGGCGAGCCCTCTAGCATGCACCTCGGGTTGGAACGCGATCAATGTGTTTGACGGCAATTCTGTGTTGCGGGGAATGCAAGGAATCGGCGTGAGACCGAGTCGCTCCCTTCGCGGGCAAGCCTCGCTCCTACAGTTGATCGCATACTCCTGTAGGAGCGAGGCTTGCCCGCGAAGAGGTCCTAAGCCCTGATACAAGATCAGGATCAGGCCAAACTGTCCGGATCCCCAAAAAACATCTGAATCCGCGACCTCAACCAACGCTCACCCGGGTCATTGTCCTGCGACCCACGCCAGGCCATGTGCAATTCAAAGCTGCGCACCGGCAACGGCGGATCTTCCGCCCGCACACCGCCTGCTGCCGTCAATGCGTCAGCCGTGTAATCCGGCACCGTCGCGACGATATCCGTCCCGCTGAGGAGCGTGCTGAGTCCGTTGAACTGCGGCACCGCGAGTACCACGTGACGTTTGCGCCCGAGTTTTTCCAGTTCTTCATCTATAAAGCCGCTCAAGTCACCGGCGAACGACACCAGCGCATGGGGGCGGGCGCAGAAATCATCCAGGCTCAACGGGCCCGGCACTGTATCGGCACGCAACAGTTTGGGCATGCTGCGGCGCAGCACTTTACGCTTGGCGTTGGCCGGCAGGTCGGCGGTGTAGCTGACGCCGATTGAAATCTCGCCCGAGGCCAGCAGGCTTGGCATCAGGATGTAGTTGGCCCGCCGCACCACCAGCACAATCCCGGGCGATTCGGCGCGCAGGCGCTTGAGCAGCATCGGCAACAAAGCGAACTCGACATCGTCCGACAGGCCGATGCGGAACACCGCCGTACTGGTCGCCGGGTCGAACTCTGCTGCGCGGCTGACAGCCGTGGAAATCGAATCCAGGGCCGGGGAGAGCAGGGCGAAGATCTCCACCGCCCGCGCGGACGGTTCCATGCTGCGCCCGGTTCGCACGAACAATGGATCATCGAACAGCCCGCGCAGGCGCGAGAGCGCCGCACTGATCGCCGGCTGGCCGAGGAACAATTTCTCCGCAGCGCGGGTCACACTGCGTTCGTGCATCAGTGTTTCGAAAACGATCAACAGGTTCAGGTCGACACGACGCAGGTCATTACGATTCATCTGGAGTCCTGGCAGAGTCATCAAGCTTGACGGGAGCAGCCATATGAGAACAATGGCCGGCATGAATATTACGGGGAAAGGCTGCTACTCTGCACCGAGTAATTCAGTTTTCCTACAAAGGCTGCTTCGGTTTCTTACGACATTTGAAGATGTCGCCGGCGCTGCGGAATCAATGACAGGCATGTCGACTATTAATAGCCACTGATAGTCTTGGGTAGAAAGCCCAGATAGAGTTCAGGGCATTAGAGGTTTCTTTGACGAGGTTTGCGATGTCCCGCACGATCCGTTTTCACAAGTTTGGTCCAGCCGAGGTGCTCAAATGCGAAGAGCATGCGGCCGCTCTCCCTGCACCGGGCGAAGTGCAGGTGCGCGTCGAGGCGATTGGCATCAGCTGGTACGACATACTCTGGCGCCAGAATCTGGCGTCCTCCCATGCTCGCTTGCCTTCAGGCCTTGGCCATGAAATGTCCGGCGTCGTGACGGCGGTTGGCGATGGCGTCGATGACCTGGCAGTTGGCGACAAGGTCGCCAGTTTCCCGGCTGAAAGTCCGAACGACTATCCCGTCTATGGCGAGCAAATCGTTCTGCCGCGCTCGGCACTGACCCGTTATCCGGACGTGCTGAGCCCGATTGAAGCGGCGGTGCATTACACGCCGCTGTTGATTGCTTACTTTGGTTATGCCGATCTGGCACGGGTCAAGCCTGGGCAATTTGCCCTGGTGACTGACGCGAGCCACTGCGCCGGGCCTTCATTCGTCCAATTGGGTAAAGCCTTGGGTGTACGGGTGATTGCCGCCACGAAAACGGCCGAAGAGCGTGAATACCTGCTGTCGCTGGGTGCCGAGAAAGTCATCGTCACCGAGGAAGAAGATCTGCTTATGCGGATCAACAAGATCACCGATAACCGCGGTGTCGATGTGGTGTTCGATGGCCTGGGCGGCCCGCAGATGTCGCTGCTCGGCGATGTGCTCGCGCCTCGCGGCAGCCTGGTGCTGTATGGCCTGCAAGGGGGTAACCAGACGCCATTCCCGGCCTGTGCAGCGTTCCAGAAGAACATTCAGTTCTTTGTACACTGCATCGGCAATTTCACCGGCAAGCCGGAGTTGGGCATCATTCAGGACCAGGTCGCACTGCAACGGGCCTTGCGCGACATCAACCAGATGACCGCCGATCGCGTGCTGCTGCCGCTCAAGACTCGGGTCTTCCCGTTTTCCGAGTTTGTCGAAGCACATCGCTACATGGACGAATGCCCATGCCGCGAGCGGGTCGCCCTTCAGGTCGAACCTGCGTAACAGCCCCTGAAAAAGTCCGTGCCTGCACGGACTTTTTTATTGCCCCTCGCAAAACATTGAGACGTCTCATCGATCTGTCGATGGGTCAGTTCAGCAACTGAACTGGTTTTTGCTCTCGATCTGTATCTTCTAATCAGCATCTAAGCCTTGATAATTGAATGATTACTTTCATCTCAAGGAATGAGTCATGTCTGGGTGTCAGGCTGATACTTTTCAACGCACATCGTTAATAGATATCCGACCAACAGTAGTTCTTTGCGCAGCTTTCAAAAAGACATGTGCGGCTTCTATCTTTATTTCTTGTACTACCTATATGTGGGACGTTGTCGGACATTTCCTAGGATGTTCTGTTAAGTCGCCAGATGCCGGTGGTACGGGGCTTTTGTGCCATCCGGCTTCGACGGATACAGCGTCGGCGATCAACTATTTCAAATAATTACCAAAAGTATAAGTGCTAGCCTTTGACAATAATGTCCAGCACTTCATCCGTGTCAGACAATCCGCTGTGCAGTGCATATCGCTGTTTATGCAGTACTGAACTTACGAGCATCAGGTAAATAAAGATGACCCATATCCATGATCAGGCGATGAACTATGTCTATCAGCAAATGCTGCAACGCTTGCTGAGTTTTTTCTCTCGGGCCGAACGCACGGCATTGCAACTGATGATCCAGCGTCTGGTGGTCGCCGCGGGGGGCATGGAGCGCATTGGCGATTACAAGGTGCTGGCCATCCAGTCCGGCTCGCGGGACAGTTGCTACACCCTGGCGCTGCTGCGCGCCGCACAACTGAGCATTGCCGGTCGGGCGCCTGCCACGTTCCAGTTGCGCGTGGCCTCCCTGCGAATGAACGGTGCCAGCTCGATGGCCCAGGAAAACATCCATCGCAGCTACAGTTCGTTGTTTCTCTACGACGATCCGCGGGTCGAAGTGCTGATGGTGGATAACCGCGAAGTGTTGCCGTTCAGCCACCCGGCACCGATCTCCGACGCCGGTCGAGAAGCCAATCGGCTAAATGTGCTGATGGTGGGCCACCGTCGAACCTGGAACGGGCCAATCGATCTGTGGGACGACGGCTATCTGGCGACCGGCGAGTTCTATGGGCAGATCGCGCGTTGGGACGGTGGCGTCGATGCCTTGGTCAGCAGTGACACGTCACGTCAGCAAAAGCAGTTTCTCGAAGGCTTGAAGCGGGCGGCGGCCAAGGCCGGGCTCAAGACCTCAAGTCCTGTTGAAACAGGCTTCGATGAACTGTTCGCCTTGCTCGATGAGATCGGCAGTGACTGCTATAGCGCGTTTTATGCCGAACAGGGGCAGGCGGCATGGCGGCCGGCCGAGCGCTTCGAGGCCTGTCGCCGTACCACGTTCATCGACATTCAAGACATGCTGGTCAGCAACCTCGAAGAGCGCTGGCCGCTGCTCACCGAGTTTCTCGGTTTTCAACCTGACGAACTGGCGGCTCAGATCAGCGACAACGAATTCGTCAGCCTTTCGATATCCGCACACGTGCGGGGGCTGCAAGCGTGCTTTGTGTACGGTCGCAGCTATGAGGCGGGTGTCGCCGAATACTTGCAACGGGCATTAGTGATGATGCGCCGCAAGCGACTCCCGGAGCGTTTGTGCGAGCAGGCAGTGGCGGTCTTCGGTAACCCGGCGAGGCTGTCCGAACAACGTGGGCTGGCTGCGGCCGAGGCGCAAAAAAGCCTCGGTTTGACCGAGGCTCAGCTGGTGTGCCTGCTCTTCGCACCCTTTGTCGAAAACGGTGCTGCCCTTGAGCGCTTTCTGCGTCAGTGTCATCCCGGAATGCTGGTGGCGATGCCTGATCTGCACCGGGCAATGCAGGGCAATCCGGTGTCGGAGCAGATTCTGCAATGGATGGTCGACGTCAGCGGGCTGCCCGTCGGCCTGCTCGGCACACTTTACCGGATGGGGCCTGTGCCAGGGGTCGAGGGCAGGGTGGTTGACCCGGATGCTGATGGTGTGGACCTGCCATCGGAAGGCGCCAACTTTGGCGATGATGCCGCGGTGGCGGGTGAAGGGTCAGCGGGACATTGAAAGGACCACGCGAGACCGACTTTGCTTATCAGGCGGTGTACCGATACCTGACGCACCTGATCAATGAGCCGGTCAGCGACACGCGCGTGCGCCTGCCGTCGTTGCGTCAGTTGGCGGATCGTTTGAGCGTGTCGATCTCGACGATTCAGTACGCGTATTCGTTGCTGGAGAAAGAAGGGCGCGTGTATTCGGTCGCCAAGTCCGGTTATTACGCGTTGCCGGTGTCCGCCATCAATGCGCCCGGCAATGGCAATGACCTGCTCGAAAGCGTTTATTTCAGTGCCAGGTGTCCAGGCATGCTGGTGTTGAGTGCCGATGAGCCGGCATTGTTGCAACCCCTCGACAGTCCGTTATTGCTGCTGGAACGGGAACTGCTGCGCCAGTATCCGCGCCAGCCGCAACCGCCTTCGCAGCCCTGCGGGGAACTGGAACTGCGTACCGCCCTGGCCGCGCGTTACACCACAACGCCGGTACGCTGCTGGCATGCCGATGACGTTTACATTGGCGCCGACTTGCGCGGCGTCCTGGAAATACTGATCGCCGTGTTGAGCCTCAAAGACGCCGCGGTGGTCCTTGAGTCTCCGTGTGACTGGGCGATTCTGCGCTTGCTCCAGGCCGCCGATGTCCAGGTGATCGAATTGCCGCTGCAAACCGATGGCGGGCTAGACGTCGAACAGCTCAAGAAGCTGCTGGAGACCCACCCGGTGCGGTTGGTCGTGCTGTCATCCGCTTTGAACATGCCGCAAGGCAGCCTTGCAGATGACGACAACCGACGAGCCATTGCGCAGCTCCTCGAACGGCATGGCAGCTGGGCGCTGGAAAACGATTGCTACGGCGAACTCGAATTCGAACCGGGCGGCTTGCGGTTTCGCGATCTGCTCGACCCTGAGCGGCTGATCGTGTTTTCCACGTTCGAGAAAATCATCGGCCCGGAAGCGCCCTACGGCTTTCTGTTGTCACGGCATTTCAGCGCCGAATTGCAGCGGCACTTTTTACTGCGTGCCTTTCGCCTGTCGCCGATTCGCCAGAAAGCCATTGCCCGTTTGTACGGTAACGGACGGATCGACCAGCACCTTCATGTGCTGCGCAGGTTGCTCAAGGACCGCAAGGTGCAGATGACGCAGTTGTTGCAGGAGCGCCTGGGCGACGCCTTGCATTTTGTCGAGCCTCAGGGTGGGGCAACGATTTGGGTGCGCTCCCTGCGACAGGTCGATGTTCGGCGGGTGTTTCAGCGCCTGCTCAAGCATCAGGTGGTGATTGCGCCGGGCGAGCTGTTCAGTTTGCAGGGCCTGCACACGCAACACTTTCGCCTCAGTCATAGCTTTGGCGGTGATCATGATCTGGCCGCTGCACTGAGCCTGCTCGGCGATGCCTTGCGCCTGGAATCGGTAGACTGAGCATGTTCGCAAAACATCCTTTGCGTCCGTGGATCGATCCCATCGCGTTGCGGTCAAACTGCCAGTAAACTGCGTCCCTATTCCTGAACCACTCTATTCAGAGGTTTTGCATGACACTCAGTCCTTTTGCGGGCAAACCGGCACCGGCAGAGTTGTTGGTCGACATCCCGCGACTGGTAACGGCTTATTACACCGGCCAGCCCGATGCCGCGATCTCCACCCAGCGTGTCGCGTTCGGCACGTCCGGGCACCGAGGTAGCTCGTTCGACTTGAGTTTCAACGAATGGCACGTTCTGGCGATCAGCCAGGCGATCTGCCTGTACCGCGAAGCCCAGGGCATCGATGGTCCGCTGTTCGTCGGCATCGACACCCACGCGCTGTCCACCCCGGCGGGCGCCAGCGCCCTTGAAGTGCTGGCCGCCAACGGCGTGACGGTGATGATTGCCGAGGGGGACGAGTACACCCCGACACCAGCGATTTCCCACGCGATTCTCTGCTACAACCGTGGCCGCACCTCGGGCCTGGCAGACGGCATCGTCATCACGCCGTCCCATAACCCGCCGCAAAGCGGTGGCTACAAATACAACCCCACCAACGGTGGCCCGGCCGACACCCACATCACCAAGTGGATCGAAGCCAAGGCCAACGAGCTGCTGGGCAACAAGCTCGCCGGCGTCAAGCGCATCAGCTACGAGCAGGCGCTGAAGGCCAGCACCACGCACCGTCACGATTACCTCAACTCCTATGTCGCCGACCTGATCAACGTGATCGACTTTGACGCCATTCGCGACGCCAAACTGCGTCTGGGCGTCGATCCGCTGGGCGGAGCAGGGGTGCGTTACTGGTCGGCGATTGCCGAGCACTACAAGCTGGATCTGGACGTGGTGAACACGCAGGTCGATCCGACCTTCCGCTTCATGACGGTCGACTGGGATGGCCAGATCCGCATGGACCCTTCGTCCAGCCACGCCATGCAAGGCCTGATCGGCCTGAAAGAGCGTTTTGACGTCGCGTTCGCCTGCGACCCGGATCACGATCGCCATGGCATCGTGACGCCGTCCGGTGGTTTGCTCGCGCCGAACAGCTACCTGGCAGTGTCCATCGACTACCTGTTCCAGAACCGCCCGCAATGGCGCGCCGATGCAGCCGTGGGTAAAACCGTGGTCAGCAGTGGTTTGATCGATCGCGTGGCCAAGCGTTTGGGCCGTCGTTTGTACGAAGTGCCGGTCGGTTTCAAATGGTTTGCGGACGGTCTGTTCGACGGCTCGCTGGGTTTTGGCGGCGAAGAAAGCGCCGGCGCCTCGTTCCTGCGCAAGGACGGTGGTGTGTGGAGCACAGACAAGGACGGCTTGATCCCGGCGCTGCTGGCCGCGGAAATGACCGCCCGCACCGGTCGCGACCCGAGCCAGGCGTATCGCGCACTGACCGATGAACTGGGCGAACCGTTCTCGGTGCGGGTCGATGCCAAGGCCAATCCGCAACAGAAAGCCTTGCTGAGCAAGTTGTCACCGGAGCAGGTCACCTCGACCCAGCTTGCGGGCGAAGCGATCCAGAGCATCCTCAGCCACGCGCCGGGTAATGACCAGGCGATCGGCGGTTTGAAAGTCATGACCGAAAACGGCTGGTTCGCGGCGCGTCCGTCGGGTACCGAAGACATCTACAAGATCTACGCCGAGAGTTTCGTCAGTGACGAGCATCTGAAGCAGTTGGTAGCTGAAGCTCAAACATTGGTGGATGGCGCTATTTCTGCGAAATAAATGAAGGGCCCCTTCGCGGGCAAGCCTCGCTCCTACAGGTTCTTGTAGGAGCGAGGCTTGCCCGCGAAGGCGTCAGTAAAGCCATCGGCAAAAAAAGGGGCGACTATGACAGTCGCCCCTTTTTTTGCCCGGCATTTACCCAATCAAGCCAGGTCCACCAAAACAATCTCACTGTCTTCAATGGCCGTCACGCGCAACACCTGCTCATCAGCCACCGCAACACCATCTCGAGCTTGTGCTCGCAAGCCATTGACTTCAATCACGCCCGTCGCCGGAACCAGGTAAGCACGGCGGCCATTGTCCAGACGATACTCCGCAGACTCGCCAGCCTTCAGGTTCGCCGCAACCAGGCGTGCATCCGCACGGATCCGCAGGCTTTGATCGTCGCCGGCCTTGCCGCTGGCCAGGGTCACAAAGCCTTCGCGCTGGCCTTTAGGGAACGGTTTTGCGCCCCAGGACGGTGCCAGGCCTGTTTCGTTCGGGATGATCCAGATCTGGAAGATCCTGGTTTCAGTCGCTTCCAGGTTGTACTCACTGTGAGCGATCCCGGTGCCGGCGCTCATGACTTGCACATCGCCTGCTTCGGTGCGGCCCTTGTTACCGAGGTTGTCCTCGTGGGTAATCGCACCTTCACGGACATACGTGATGATTTCCATGTCCCGGTGCGGGTGTTTCGGGAAACCGGTACCCGAGGCGATCACGTCGTCGTTCCACACCCGAAGGTTGCCCCAGTTCATACGTTTAGGGTCGTAGTATTCGGCGAACGAAAAGTGGTGATGAGCATCCAGCCAGCCATGGTGGGCGCCGCCCAGGGAGTTGAAGGGTCTGAGTTCGAGCATGATCGTCTCCTGAAAGGGGTGGTGAATGGCGAGCATCATCTATCAGGCACTGATCGATAAAAAGCGTAAAAAATGCCTCAATACAATCGAATAAACTGATATCAAGTCACCTCGAAACATTCTCATCCAGCCTTCACTTCATCGCATAAGCCAATGACCTGTAAGCATTTCACTAGAACTGAACGGCAAATGCAGACACCATAGCCCTCAACAGCCTCACACCCTGGAGTCAGCCCGCGTGCCGCAACACACCCCCGATCTTCCTCCTGAACTTCGTCCCCTGGCCGAGATGCCGCTGCTCAAGCGCCTGGCCGCCCGATTCTTTGGCCATGGGCTGACGCGTCTGCGTGCACAACATCGGGCGTCATGGTTGCATGGCCAGGCCGACGGTTTTCGCAGCGGTCACAGCGCCGGGGTGGATTACGGCTATAAGGAAGGCAAGCTCGAAGGGTTGGAGGAAGGTCGGCAGGTGTTGCTGATTCGTGACTCGCGCTCCACCGAACACCGGCCCCCCAACGTCGATGACAACCTGTTCGACGACTGGCGCCTGCCATTGAGCGCCGAGCTGAAGAAGCGCATGAAGGCCGATGTCGCTCGTTTGCTCGCGCCGCACGCGCAACCCAGCGCCGCGCAGTGGAAAATGATCTTCAGTGATACGCCATCGACGTCGGTCATCGCCGGCGCGGGGGCGGGCAAGTCGACCACCCTGGTGCTGCGTATTTTGCTGCTGACCCACTATCTGGGTTTCGAGCTGAGCTCAATGACCGTCGTGACCTTTACACGGGAGTCGCGCAAGGACTTCATCAACAAACTGATCGAGATGTTTGCGCTCTGGGGTCGGCCGCTCGGTTTCAAGGAGGCGCGGGACCTGGTGCGCACCTTCCATTCGCGAATCCTGCCCATGGTGCGCAGCCTGCCGGGCTTCGAGCGGCTGCAAGCGTTCGAAAACCTCAGCAACCGTGTGCAAGGTGCCGATGATGAGGCCGATAGCAATCCTTTCGATTTGCGCATCAACGACGCCCAGCGTCAGCAGCTCAACGCCTGCTATCACAACCTGCACACGCGTGATGAGCGCTTTCGCGAACTGATCAAACCTTTGTCGCGCCATGCCTTGCAGCTCAAGGAGCTGGAGCGCGATCACCCGGACGTGCAAAAGCGCATGGCCGTGACCGAACTGGCCGCCAAGCGTGATGAAGAACTGTGCGACTTGATTGAAGATTTGTGGTTTCGCGCGGGTGCCTGGCCCATCAAAGGCATCGAGCCCAATCGCCAGTCGTTTGATATCAACGGTTCGACCTTTCATTGCCATGGCTATATCCCGAGCCTGGACGCGTGGGTCGTGCTGGGTTTCGATCCTCGGGAAAACCCGCAGGTCAGCCGCCCGAATGCCAAGCTCAGCGTCCGCGCGGAATGGGCGGTAAAGCGAACCCTGTTTCAAGCTTTCTGTCGTAAGCCTTTGATATGGCTGGATAGTTATGAAGCTTCAAAGCGTGTTTTGGCCTCCCTTGCGGGCGATGCCAGCGCCGGGCCGGGGTTCGATTACAAGGTCAAGGGCGAGCTCGGTTCCGCGCCGTTGCTGGACTGTTTTGTCGCGGCGGCCGGGTTTATCGAAAACCTTGGCCTGGATGTTCCGAATGCCGTGGGCCAGATGAGCTTCGCCAAGGACGACCCGGACCGGTTTTTCTTCGAGGCCTTGAGCCTGTTCTGGCGAGCCCTGGAAGATCATCTGCTGGATCAGAAGCCCCCGGTGATGACCTACAACCGCATGTTCGCCTTGTTCAGCGAGCATTCCCCGGAAAACCAGAAGCTGTTGAGCGATGAACTGCTGCGGCCGCTGTCGCACCTGATGATCGACGAGTTTCAGGACGTATCGCCGCAGATTGTTTCCTGGATTCGCGCCAGCCTCGCCGAGATTCGCAGTCGCGGCCCGGCCATGCACGTGGGACGCGGCGCTCAGCGTTCGTCGTTGCTGTGCGTGGGCGATGACTGGCAGTCCATTTATGGATGGCGCGGCAGTTCGCCGACGTATTTCATGGAGTTCAACAAGGAGTTCCCTTCGCCGAGCACGACCAAGGTCATGCTCAGCGACAACTATCGCAGCCATCAACACATCATCGATGCCGCCGAACACATCGTGCGTGCCGCACCGGCCATCGCCGGCAAGAAGGCCAAGGCCAGTGGCGAGTCGAAAGCGCTGCTGCCAGTCAATGTGCTCGATCGGGATGATCAAGGCTTGGCCAAGCGGTTGATGGAACACTACAGACAGGGCGATACAATCTTGATGCTTTATCGAAAAAGCAGCGATAAGTCATTGATAGAAGAACATATTCAGCCTGTAGTTAATGTGGATTCTAGCTTGCCGTACGAGTCGCGACGGCTGAAGCAGTTGACCTATCACAGCGCCAAGGGCCTTCAGGCCGACGCGGTGTTTCTGCTGGGAGACTGCCAGCACCTGACCAGTTCGCCCTACAAGAATCAGGTCTACCGCATGGCGGGTCTGGGCAAGGCTGGCGACAACGAAGCTTACGATAACGCGCAAAAAGACGAGATTCTGCGGTTGGCCTATGTCGGCATCACCCGGGCGGTCAGCCATTGCTACTGGTATGTCGATGGCCAGGACACCCAAGCGGCGAACATGCCCAAGGCTTCCGACCGGATCGGCAAGGGCAAGGCTTTTTTTGCCGATCACCGGGGCAAGACATCGGCGTAAACCCGTACTCACAAAAAAGCCCACAAGATGTGGGCGTTTTTTAGGGCAGCTGCGCTTCAACCTTCAGGCATAACTCTTGAGGGCCACCGGAGGAATGAAAGACTCAAGCTCATCCTCCACCGCTTCGATGATTCGTTCTACGTCCGCTGCGTTCATGACAGTGGCGCATGGAATGCCGGCAATGGCGATCATGGTCTCGCCCGTGGCACGGTCAAAAAGGCGGGCAATCATGCTGCCCGGTGCGTCCATGCTCGCCTCAAAACCCATGGGATGAAAATGCCAGCGCATCAGCTGACAGGCGTTTGGAAAGGTGACTTTACTGAACCCTTTATTCATATGTTGCCCGCCTGATTCATCGAGCGCTTCCATTAGCTCATGTTAGGAGGGAAGAGCCTTCATTGGCTCAACCGTTGACTGTCTTTAAAAGTAGCATCCGCATGTGAAAATAATGTGGATTTTTCAGGCCGATTGGCAATTGGTTGCTTTTTTTTGATTCGGGTCAAAGCGCTGTGACCTTTCAGCAAAAGGCCGGTACTGCATGCTCATTGAAGCCGATGCGGAATTTCGGCAAGCTCGCCTTTTTCTCGTCGAGTCCTTTATGCATGCCGATGATGATGGTCCGCTGCAAACCCAGGCCACGAGCGAGACGGTCATGCGCTATCACCTGCGCTGGAAGCACCGCGACCTGGACGGTGTCATGGCGTTGTATCACCCGGACATCCAGTACAGCGACTTCTTCCAGAACCGCGTGATGGGGCTGGACGAATTGCGCGAGTACGTGCGCAGCAGCATGCCGCGCGATCCGGATGAAGCGCTGGAACACTCGGACCGCATCCGTCTGGACGGCAACACCGCGTTCATTCAGTACCGCATTACCCTGCGCGGCGGTGAAGGGTTGGTGTCATTTCGGGCCAGCGAGGCGATAACCGTGCGCGACGGTCTGATCTGGCGAGTCAACGAATACGCCTCGTTGGTGCATGAGCAACCCGTCAGCAAAACCACAAACAGTGCACGCCCGGCCGTCAGCCGGCTCGGGTTGTCGCCGCGTCAATTGAGTTTCATGGCGCAAGACCTGCAACAGTATTTCCAGCACCAGCAACCCTATCTGGACCCGGAGCTCGACCTGCAACGGGTGGCAAAGGCGTGCGGGTACAGCCGCAATCAGATGTCCTATCTGCTGAACCAGGTGCTGGGCCAGAGTTTCTACCGCTACGTTAACCAGGCGCGCTTGCAACATGTGCTCGCCGCGCTGGAAAACGCCGCGCCGCCACTGCGTATCGACGATCTGGCGTTTGCCGCCGGCTTCAATTCGCTCTCGGCGTTCTATAGCTGTTTCCGCCAGCACACCGGTCTGTCGCCCAAGGCCTACGTCAAACAAATTTCTTTGCGTGCACGCGCGCAAGACAGCCTCTGAGCCCACGCACTAGGATCAACGCCATCGAAGTTTGAGTGGCGGAGTCTTGCATGCCGGCGTGGCGCACTATCAGTTTGTGGATGGATCAACTCGACGAGCCGTTGCTGGCGCGTCCGGCGCTGGAACACGATCTTGACGTCGACGTCGCCATCATCGGCGCGGGGTACACCGGGCTCTGGACTGCGTACTACCTCAAGCGCCTGGCACCGGGCCTGAACATTGCCATCGTTGAAGCGCAAACCGCCGGTTTTGGCGCCTCCGGGCGTAATGGCGGCTGGTTGATGGGCAACCTCCTGGGTGAAGACCGCTTGCTCGCCGATTTACCGGCCGAGCGGCGGCGGGCGTCGTATGACCTGCTGCACAGCATTCCCGATGAAGTTGAAGTTGTCCTCGAACGTGAAGGCATCGACTGCGATTACCGTAAAGGCGGGGCGCTGTATTGCGCGGCGCGGTATCCGGAACAGGAAGCCAGCCTGCGACAGTATCTCGACAAACTGTATCGCCAGGGCCTGACGGAAAGCCATTACCGCTGGCTCAGCCCCGAGCAGTTGGCGCAACAGATCAGAATCGCCAAGCCTTATGGCGGTATCTATGCACCGCACGTGGCGACCCTGCACCCGGCAAAGTTGGTGCGAGGTCTGGCCCGGACGGTCGAACGCATGGGCGTCAGGATTTACGAAAACAGTCCGGTCACCCACTGGCAATCGGGCCGCCTGCGCACGGCGAAGGCCATGGTGCGCAGCCGCTGGATCGTTCCGGCGGTAGAAGGGTACGCGACCACGCTGCCTCCGCTGGGGCGCTATCTGTTGCCGGTGCAAAGCCTGATCGTCGCCACCGAACCGTTGTCCGCCGCCACTTGGGACGAAATCGGCCTGAGCCACGGGCAGGCGTTCGGCGAAAGCAGTCGCCAGGTGACTTACGGTCAGCGTACGGCGGACAACCGCCTGGTGTTCGGCGCGCGGGGCGGCTATCAGTTTGCCGGCAAGCTGCGCCATGACTTCGACCTGACCGCCAGTGAAGTCGAATTGCGGCGTTACCTGTTCGGCGAACTCTTCCCGCAACTCAAGAACGTACGTATTACCCATGGCTGGGGCGGCAACCTCGGCATGTCCCGGCGGTTCAAGCCGCACATGCTGTGCGATCAAGCGAGCGGCATTGCGATTTCCGGCGGTTATGGCGGGGAGGGCGTTGGTGCCAGCAACCTGGGTGGACGGACCTTGGCTGACTTGATCCTGCAACGCGATACCGAGCTGGTTCGCCAGCCATGGGTCATCCCTCAGGGCGGTCTCGATGCACTGAAGCCCTGGGAACCGGAACCCTGCCGCTGGCTCGGCTACAACGCGATCATCCGCAGCTTCGTCCATGAAGACCAGACCCTGGCCAACCCGGCTACCGCGCCTTGGCGACGCAAACTGGCCAGCGGGGTCGCCGGGTTTATGGAAGGTTTCATGCAGTAATCGGCGCTTTCTCCATAGACAGGTACTCCCATGGGCATCACGCAGTTCAAGAACACCGCAACCCTGAAGCTGGACGAATCAAACCCGGTCGCCGTGCCGTTGGGAACTCCCGTGGCGGTGGCGTCCACCACCAGCGTCGAACGCGACGACGGTGTCGAAACCGGCGTCTGGGAATGCACCCCCGGCCGTTGGCGTCGGCAGATCGTGGCCCAGGAATTCTGTCATTTCATCCAGGGACGCTGCACCTTCACTCCAGATGACGGTGAAGCCCTCCACATAGAAGCCGGCGACGCACTGATGTTGCCAGCCAACAGCCTCGGTATCTGGGACATCCAGGAAACCGTACGCAAGACCTACGTTTTGATTTTTTGATCCTCTGATTGCCTGCCAACAAAAACTCACACAGGAATCCACTCATGATCCGAAAGACCCTGGCACTCGCTCCCTTGGCGCTCTTCGTGAGCCTCAGTCACGCCGCCGACACCGTGAAGATCTACAACTGGTCGGACTACATCGCCCCGGACACCACCAAAGACTTCCAGAAAGAAACCGGCATCGGCTTCAGCTATGACGTGTACGACAGCAACGAAACCCTCGACGGCAAGTTGATGACCGGCAAATCCGGTTACGACGTGGTGTTCCCGTCCAACCACTTCATGGCCCGGCAGATCGAGGGTGGGGCGCTGAAGAAGCTCGACAAGAGCCAGTTGCCGAACTGGAAGAACCTCAACCCGGTACTGCTCAAAGCCCTGCAAACCAACGACCCGGGCAACGAGCATGGCTTCCCGTACCTGTGGGGCAGCACTGGCATCGGCTACAACATTGCCAAGGTCAAAGCGGTGCTGGGCGATAACGCGCCGGTGGATTCCTGGGACCTGATCTTCAAACCCGAAAACATGGCAAAACTGCAGAAGTGCGGCGTGGCCATCCTCGACAACGGGCCTGAACTGCTGCCGGCCGCGCTGAACTACCTGGGGTTGCCGCATCACAGCAAGAACCCGGAAGACTACAAGAAGGCTGAAGCGCTGCTGATGAAAGTCCGGCCTTACGTCAGCTATTTCCACTCGTCCAAGTACACCAGCGACCTCGCCAACGGTGACATCTGCGTGGCGGTTGGTTTCTCCGGCGACATCCTGCAGGCCGAAAATCGCGCCAGGGAAGCCAAGAACGGCGTAGACATCGGCTATGCGATTCCCAAGGAAGGTGCGGCCATCTGGTTCGACATGGTTGCCATGCCCGCCGACGCCCCGGACGAAAAAGCCGGCTACGCCTTCATGGACTACCTGTTGCGCCCGGCCGTCATGGCCAGCATCAGCAACTACGTGCACTACGCCAATGGCAACGAACAGGCTGACAGCCTGATCGACCCGGCAATCAAGAACGACACCAAGGTTTATCCGAGCCCGGAAATGATGGGAAAACTGTTCGCGCTGGAAGCGATGCCGCTGAACATCGACCGGATACGGACACGGGTGTGGAACAAGATTCGCACGGGCAGCTGACAGGTTGTACCAAGGCATCGGGACAGGACGTCCCGTTTCGCAATCAGCCGACCGGCTCGACCGTGCAACTCATTTGCCCCGAGCCGGGTATCTGGAACAAGGCATCGCTGCCGTTCTGCAAGAAGCTGTAGCTCCCCCGGTAATCCTTGCCGTTGAATTGGGTTGCGGAATCATTTGGCACCTGGATAAGGGTGGCAGAGGTATTCGCCCATTTCAGGTACACGACACGCGGCTCGACATTGAAGTAAGTGACGGCGATCAGCGCGTTGAGCCCGGTGCAACGAAAGGCTACCGGGCCGTCGGTGAGCCTGCTCGGATCCTTGGTTCGTGCAATCACCGAGCCCTGCCGAAGCTGATGCGCACGCTCGGCATAACTGCGGATCGTGCAGGCCTTGGGATCCGCCTCGGCAGAGCAGCGATTGCGGGCGTCCACCCAGAACCGTTGTTCGATCTCGACTTTGTCAGGCCGCGGCACGGAATGATCGTCTGTGAGCGCGAGGCGATAAAGGCGCGTCAGTTCAATGTCCATCTGCTTCAGTTGTGGGGTGCGGCAGATCAGCTTCTCGATGGCTGCGCTGGCCCTGGCGCAGTCGAAGCTGGTTGCCAGAACCGTAGAAGTCCCGGCATTCGCGCACAGGCTTGTTGCCGCACACGCACCGGCGGTAATGAGCCTGACCCACAAGGGCGTGACCCTTTTCATCTCGACTTCACCCGGATCATTTCATGAGGTCCGCGAAGAAAGTTAACCCGGTATTCAGTGTGGTCTCATTCTTCGAAAAGTCTAATTTTTACCCATGGAAGTGCGCGAATCAAAACGCCAATAGTCGGACGATTTTGATCCCGGCAACTTGCTTTTATTTAATATTTAAATTGTAGATTGTCCGACAATAACGCTGGCTCACTATTTTAAATACGCCGACTTCTAATCGCGCCTATTGTTTTCGGGCATATTCTGAAGTGCGCAAACTTGACGCCAAAAAAGTAGTGGACGATTGATTTCAAATTGTGTCAGTTTTCTTTCGCCTTCATTGGGCGAGTGATAGGACGATCTCGACAGAGATTGTTGCTATCTAAAAAAACTGTTCCATAGCAAAACAAGGAAGTGTGTTTATGTCGAAAATAAAAGACAGCGCTATTGATTCCGCTGAACAGGCATTCCAGCCATTTCAAGCCTTGGCGGCTCCCAGTTCTGCGTTCAACCAGATCAATAGTTTCAGCCATCAGTATGACCGTGGCGGCAATCTGACGGTCAATGGCAAACCCTCGTTTTCCGTCGATCAGGCAGCCACCCAATTGCTGCGCGACGGAGCTGCCTACCAGGACAAGGACGGCAGCGGCAAAATCGAACTGACCTACACGTTCCTGACCTCGGCCTCGTCGAGCACCATGAACAAGCACGGGATTACCGGGTTCAGTCAGTTCAGTGCCCAGCAGAAAGGCCAGACCGTGCTCGCCCTGCAATCCTGGGCCGACGTCGCCAATGTCACCTTCACGGAAAAGGCCACCGGCGGCGACGGTCACATGACCTTCGGCAACTACAGCGGCGGCCAGGACGGCGCAGCGGCATTCGCTTATTTGCCTGGCACGGGCGCAGGTTACGACGGGACTTCCTGGTACCTGATCAACAGCAGCTACACGCCCAACAAGACCCCGGACCTGAACAACTACGGCCGGCAAACCCTGACCCACGAAATCGGGCACACCCTTGGTCTGGCTCACCCCGGCGACTACAACGCCGGTGAAGGCGCACCGACCTACAATGACGCGTCCTACGGGCAAGACACCCGCGGCTACAGCGTCATGAGCTACTGGAGTGAAAGCAACACCAGCCAGAACTTCAGCAAGGGTGGCGTCGAAGCTTATGCGTCGGGCCCGTTGATCGACGATATCGCAGCCATCCAGAAACTCTACGGTGCCAACACCACCACCCGCACCGGTGACACCACTTACGGCTTCAACTCCAACACCGGTCGCGATTTCCTGAGCGCGTCTTCGTCAGCGGACAAGGTCGTGTTTTCGGTGTGGGATGCGGGCGGCAAGGACACCCTGGATTTCTCCGGGTTTACCCAAAACCAGAAGATCAACCTCAATGAGACCTCGTTCTCCGACGTTGGCGGCCTGGTGGGTAACGTGTCCATCGCCAAGGGCGTCACCGTCGAAAACGCCATTGGCGGTTCGGGCAATGATTTGCTGATCGGTAACGGCGTCTCCAACGAGCTGAAGGGCGGTGCCGGCAACGACATCCTTTACGGCGCGGGCGGTGCAGACAAGTTGTGGGGCGGTGCCGGTTCGGACACCTTCGTGTTCGCCGCCAGCAGCGACTCCAAACCGGGTGCAGTCGACCAGATCCTCGATTTTGTCAGCGGCCTCGACAAGATCGACCTGACCGGCATCACCAACGGTGCAGGCCTGCATTTCGTGAGCGCATTCACGGGTGCGGCGGGCGATGCCGTGCTGACGACCTCAGGTGGTAACAGCCTGCTGTCAGTGGACTTCTCCGGGCATGGCGTGGCGGACTTCCTGGTCAGCACCGTCGGCCAGGCGGCGTACTCGGACATCGTGGCCTGATTCAAGGCAAAGGAGGGCGCCGCCGATGCGCCGCCCTTTGTCACTTGAGCCACGACCCTGAGTGAAACGCCTATGATTTGTAACGCTTTTACCTGCAAAACAAACGTGTGGCTGTTAGCCGCGCTCATGATGTTTTTTGGAGATGTAGCCATGGCAAGCAGCCTGAAGTTGGCAGACCCGTCGGAGCTGGCGGGAAAATGGCGGGTGACGCAGCAAGACAAACCGTCGATCGTTTGCCCCCTCGAATTCAAAGCCAACCAGACGTTGGGCGACGGCACCGAGTGCCTCGTCGAATGGCTGGAGGAACAACCGATCGGCTGGTTCCCGGAGCCCGACGGCATCGCGCTCACCGGCAAGGAAGGGTCGAAGATTGTGTTTTTCAGTCGTCAGCGCGACGGGCTGTATCGAGGCACTTCAAAGTCCGGGCTGATCATAATACTTGAGCACCCGCTTGATTAATCGAGATGTGCCAAGTTGTTATTAAAGTGTAAGTAACGACCTCGTCAGGCAGGCGCGGGATAACACCTCAGGAAGAGCCCATGAAGATGGCGAATAACCCGGTTTCCACGCCGTTAATAAGGGCGCTGGGTGATTACAAGAGCATTCTGATCAGCGTCGGTTGTTTTACGGCGCTAATCAATATTCTGATGTTAGTGCCTTCTATTTATATGCTCCAGGTCTATGACCGGGTGCTGTCATCGCAAAATGAAACCACGCTGGCCATGTTGTCCCTGATGGTCGTGGGGTTCTTTGCGTTTATCGGCTTGCTGGAGATTATTCGCAGTTTTATCGTCATTCGTATCGGCAGCCAACTGGAACGCCGCTTCAACCTGCGGGTTTATCAGGCCGCTTTCGAGCGCAATCTGTTCAAAGGCGAAGGCAACGCCGGGCAGTCGCTGGGGGATTTGACTCACATTCGCCAGTTCGTGACCGGCCCGGCGCTGTTCGCCTTCTTCGATGCCCCCTGGTTCCCGGTGTACCTGCTCGTGATCTATCTGTTCAACGTCTGGCTCGGCGTGTTTGCCACGGCGGGCGCGGTAGTGCTGATCGGGCTGGCGTGTCTCAATGAGGCCATGACCAAAAAGCCTTTGGGAGACGCGGCGGTTTTCTCCCAGAAGTCCAGCCAGATGGCCACCAGTCACCTGCATAACGCTGAAACCATTCAAGCCATGGGCATGCTCGGCGCCTTGCGTCATCGCTGGTTCCAGGTGCATTCGCGTTTCCTCGGCCAGCAGAACAAGGCCAGCGACACTGGCGCGGTCATCAGTTCCCTGAGCAAAACCCTGCGTCTGTGCCTGCAATCCCTCGTATTGGGACTGGGCGCGCTGCTGGTGATCAAGGGCGACATGACCGCCGGGATGATGATTGCCGGTTCGATCTTGATGGGCCGCGTTCTGAGCCCCATCGATCAACTGATCGCGGTCTGGAAACAGTGGAGCGGCGCCAAGCTCGCTTACCGCCGTCTCGATGCGCTGCTGCAAGCCTTCCCGCCGAGCGACGACGTCATGGCGCTGCCGGCACCGAAGGGCCACATCCGTTTCGAACAGGTCAGCGCCGGTCCTCCGGGGCAGCGTGGTGCGACGTTGCACCTGGTCAATTTCAGTCTCGACGCCGGCGAAGTGCTCGGCGTGCTGGGCGCTTCCGGTTCCGGTAAATCGACCCTGGCCCGAGTGCTGGTCGGCGTCTGGCCGACCCTTGGTGGCACGGTGCGCCTCGACGGTGCCGATATCCATCGTTGGAATCGCGACGAACTCGGTCCCTACATCGGTTATCTGCCGCAAGACATCGAACTGTTCAGCGGCAGCATCGCGCAAAACATCGCCCGGTTCCGTGAGGCTGATCCGCAAACCGTCGTCGCCGCCGCGCAACAGGCGGGTGTGCATGAACTGATCCTGCGCATGCCTCTGGGTTACGACACGCTGCTCGGCGAGGACGGCAGTGGTTTGTCCGGCGGTCAGAAACAGCGCGTGGCACTGGCGCGTGCCTTGTACGGCAAGCCGAGCCTGGTGGTGCTGGACGAACCGAACTCTAACCTCGACACCGTCGGCGAAGCGGCGCTGGCCAGTGCCATCTCGCACATGAAGGCCCAGGGCACCAGCGTGATCCTGGTGACTCACCGCTCTTCGGCGCTGGCCCAGGCCGACAAGTTGCTGGTGCTCAACGACGGTCGTTTGCAAGCGTTCGGCCCGAGCCAGGACGTGCTCAAGGCGCTTTCCGGCGTCCAGGAACAAAAGCCTGCGCAGGCACCGGGTGGGTTGAGCATGAGCCGGCAGTATCAGCCCTCGACAAGGAGTTCGGGTGTATGAGCAACCTCAACGAAGCCAGCATGGAACACGACTACATCGCCGAACGCCCCGAGCGCGATGCGCGGTTTTTTGCGCGCATGGGCTGGATTCTGGCCATCGTCGGCGCCGGCAGTTTCTTCACCTGGGCCAGTCTGGCGCCGCTCGACCAAGGTATTCCGGTGCAAGGCACCGTGGTGGTCTCGGGCAAGCGCAAAGCGGTGCAATCGATGAGCAGCGGGGTGGTCAGCCGGATTCTGGTGCGCGAGGGGCAAGCGGTGAAGCAGGGGCAGCCGCTGTTTCAACTCGACCAGACCCAAGTCGCCGCCGACGTGCAATCCCTGCAAGCGCAATACCGCATGGCCTGGGCCAGCCTGGCGCGCTGGCAAAGCGAACGGGACAACCTCAAACAAGTGAGTTTTCCCGCCGAACTGAGTAACGATCCCGACCCGCGTCTGGCGCTGGTACTGGAAGGCCAGCGGCAGTTGTTCAGCAGTCGCCGTGAAGCGTTTTCCCGCGAGCAGGCTGCGTTGCGCGCCAGCATCGAAGGCGCTGGCGCGCAACTGGCCGGCATGCGCCGCGCACGCTCGGACTTGACCGCCCAGGCCAGTTCCCTGCAACAGCAACTGAGCAACCTTCAGCCGCTGGCGGACAACGGCTACATCCCGCGCAATCGGCTGATGGAGTACCAGCGCCAACTGTCGCAGGTGCAACAACAATTGGCAGAAAACACCGGCGAAAGCGGGCGGGTGGAGCAGGGCATCCTCGAATCGCGGCTGAAACTGCAACAACACATCGAGGAGTACCAGAAAGAAGTCCGCACTCAGCTGGCCGACGCACAGCTCAAAAGCGTGACGCTGGAGGAGCAACTGACCTCCGCCGGTTTCGACTTGCAGCACAGCGAAATCATCGCCACCGCCGACGGCATCGCGGTCAACCTCGGGGTGCATACCGAAGGTGCGGTGGTGCGCCAGGGCGAAACCCTGCTGGAAATCGTTCCGCAGGGCACTCGCCTGGAAGTCGAAGGGCATCTGCCGATCAACCTGATCGACAAGGTCGGTACGCACTTGCCGGTGGACATTTTGTTCACCGCGTTCAACCAGAGCCGCACACCACGGGTTCCTGGCGAAGTCAGCCTGATTTCCGCCGACCAGATGGTCGATGAGAAAACCGGCGCTCCGTATTACGTACTGCGCAGCAGCGTCAGCGAACACGCCATGGAAAAACTCAACGGCCTGGTGATCAAGCCCGGCATGCCCGCGGAAATGTTCGTGCGCACCGGTGAGCGTTCGCTCCTCAACTATCTGTTCAAGCCGCTGCTCGACCGGGCAGGTTCCGCGTTGACCGAGGAATAAGGATGTTGCGCTGTATGAATAAGCTGTCTGTGTTTGCGGCGAGCCTTGTGCTGCTGACCTGTAACCCGACCATGGCCATGGGACCGTTCGACCTTTACGAGCAAGCGTTGCGCAATGATCCGGTGTTCCTCGGCGCGATCAAGGAGCGCGACGCCGGCCTTGAAAACCGCGCGATCGGCCGCGCCGGGCTGCTGCCGAAACTGGGTTACAACTACAACAAGGGCCGCAACACCTCCAAGGTCACTTACCTCAACGAGCGCGGGCAAAACCAGAGCGATGACCGCAACTACAGCAGTTACGGTTCGTCGTTGACCCTGCAACAACCGTTGCTGGACTACGAGGCCTACGCGACGTACCGCAAAGGCGTGGCGCAGTCGCTGTTCGCCGATGAGAACTTTCGCGGCAAGAGCCAGCAATTGCTGGTGCGGGTGCTGGAGAACTACACCCAGGCGCTGTTCGCCCAGGACCAGATCGACATCGCCCAGGCGAGGAAAAAGCCTTCGAGCAACAGTTCCGGCAGAACGAGCAACTGTTCCGTCAGGGCGAGGGCACGCGCACCGACATCCTCGAAGCCGAGTCACGCTACGAGCTGGCAATCGCCGAAGAAATCGAAGCCCGCAACGAACAGGACGCGTCCCTGCGGGAACTGGGCGCGCTGATCGGCGTGCCGGCCGTCGATATCAGCGATCTCGCGCCGCTGGATCAACAGTTCCAGACCTTCACCCTGCAACCGGCCAATTACGACACCTGGCATGAGATGGCGGTCGCCAACAATCCGGCCCTGGCCTCGCAACGTCAGGCGCTGGAAGTGGCGCGCTACGAGGTGGAGCGCAATCGCGCCGGGCACCTGCCCAAAGTCAGCGCCTACGCAACGGTGCGCCAGAACGAATCGGAAAGCGGCAACACCTACAACCAGCGCTACGACACCAACACCATCGGCATCGAGGTCAACGTCCCGCTGTACGCCGGTGGCGGTGTCTCGGCGTCGACCCGTCAGGCCAGCCGCGCCATGGAACAGGCCGAATACGAACTGGACGGCAAGACGCGGGAAACCCTGATCGAGTTGCGTCGCCAGTTCAGCGCGTGCCTGTCGGGGGTGAACAAGCTGCGGGCCTATCAGAAAGCACTGACGTCCGCCGAAGCGCTGGTGGTGTCGACCCGGCAAAGCATTCTCGGTGGTGAGCGGGTCAACCTCGACGCGCTGAACGCCGAACAGCAGCTCTACACCACACGCCGCGATCTCGCGCAGAGCCGCTACGACTATTTGATGGCATGGACCAAGTTGCATTACTACGCCGGCACCTTGAACGAGCAAGACCTGGCCAAGGTTGACGAAGCATTTGGGCAAGGCCCGAAGGAACGCCGGAAAGATCTCTGACAATTCCAACAAAAGAGAGGCTTTACCATGGGTGTGTACGACTACAAAAACTTCGGCACAGCAGATTCAAAGGCGTTGTTCACCGACGCCATGGCAATCACGCTGTACTCCTATCACAACCTCGATAACGGCTTTGCCACCGGTTATCAGCACAATGGCTTCGGCCTGGGTTTGCCGGCGACGCTGGTGACTGCGTTGATTGGCGGTACTGACTCCCAGGGTGTGATTCCCGGCGTGCCGTGGAACCCGGATTCGGAAAAAGCCGCGCTGGCGGCGGTGCAGAAAGCCGGCTGGACGCCGATCACCGCTGCGCAGCTGGGTTACGACGGCAAGGTTGATGCACGCGGTACGTTCTTCGGCGAAAAGGCCGGGTACACCAGCGCCCAAGTGGAGATCCTCGGCAAGTACGATGCGCAGGGCCATCTCAGCGAAATCGGCGTGGCCTTTCGCGGCACCAGTGGACCTCGGGAAAGCCTGATCAGCGATTCGATCGCCGACGTGATCAACGACGTACTGGCAGCGTTGGGGCCCAAGGATTACGCGAAAAACTACGTGGGCGAGGCCTTCGGCGACTTGCTTGCCGATGTTGCCGCGTTTGCCCGGGCCAATGGCTTGTCGGGCAAGGACGTGCTGGTCAGTGGCCACAGCCTTGGCGGCCTGGCGGTCAATAGCCTGGCGGACCTGAGCAACGACAAGTGGGCCGGGTTCTACAAGGATGCCAACTACATTGCCTACGCCTCACCGACGCAAAGCAGCACCGATAAAGTGCTGAACGTCGGTTATGAGAATGACCCGGTGTTCCGCGCGCTCGACGGCTCGTCCTTCAACCTGTCGTCGCTGGGCGTGCACGATGCGCATCAGGACTCGGCGACCAACAACATTGTCAGCTTCAACGATCATTACGCCTCGACGGCGTGGAATGTGCTGCCGTATTCCATCCTCAATATTCCGACCTGGATTTCCCACCTGCCCACGGGGTATGGCGATGGCATGACGCGGGTGCCGGAGTCGAAGTTCTACGACCTCACCAGCAAGGACTCGACCGTCATTGTTGCCAACCTCTCTGACCCGGCGCGCAGCAGCACCTGGGTTCAGGACCTCAATCGCAACGCCGAAACCCACAAGGGCAGCACCTTCATCATTGGCAGCGACGGCAACGACCTGATCCAGGGCGGCAAGGGTAATGATTACCTGGAAGGCCGCGACGGCAACGACACCTTCCGCGACGGCGGCGGCTACAACATCGTGCTGGGTGGCAAGGGCAGTAACGTGCTGGATCTGCAGCAGTCAGTGAAAAACTTCGATTTCGCCAATGACGGCGCGGGGAACCTGTACATCCGCGATGCGCAGGGCGGCATCAGCATCACCCGCGACATCGGCAGCATTGTCACGAAGGAGCCGGGGTTTCTCTGGGGGCTGTTCAAGGATGACGTGACCCACAAGGTCACCGCCAACGGCCTTGCGGTGGGCAATGACCTGACGCAGTACGCGTCCACGCTGAAGGGCGGAGCGGGGGCTGATACGTTGAAGGCGCATCCCGGCGGTGATTGGTTGTTTGGTCTGGACGGCAACGACCATCTGGTGGGCGGCCAAGGTAACGACGTGTTGGTGGGCGGGGCAGGAAATGACCTGATGGAGGCGGGTGGCGGGATCGATACGTTCCTGTTCAGTGGCGCGTTTGGCCATGATCGGGTCGTGGGTTATCAGGCGAACGACAAACTGGTGTTTCTCGGGGTTCAGGGGGTGGCGCCGAATGATGACGTACGCGCCCATGCCACGGTTGTGGGGCAAGACACGGTGCTGACGTTTGGCGGTGATTCGGTGACGCTGGTCGGGGTTGGGCTGGATAGCCTGGCCAATGTCGTCATCGCCTGAAGGTGATGTGGCGCCGGTAAGGGCCTCTTCGCGAACAAGCCAGCTCCTACAAGATGCCTGTAGGAGCCGGCTTGCCGGCGATGAACGATAACGCGGTCTTCAGTCTTCCTTGCGAACCGTGGCCACGTCATTAACCTTGACCTTCACTTTCGCCCCGGAAATATCTTCGAACTCGTAAAAGCCTTCTTTGGTATTGGCTTTTGGCATGTCCTTGGTCAAATATTGAGTGCCGTTCTGCAGCGTCACCACCGTTGGCGTCGAGCAACCGGCCAGGGCCAGAAGGGCTGCCGCTACCAGTGGCAAACCCAGCGTCTTGATATTCATAACCACCTCTCATCCTCCAAAAATCAGCGCGACTGCTTCAAATCCTTCAATCGCCGCTGCACTTCTACCGCCGTTGGTGCGACGGATCCGCAGAAAGTTCGACGGCCACCCAAAAAAACCGGATGGCGCCGCCGCTTATCCTTTTCCGTTTGCACCGGACGGGTCGTAGCTGGTATCTGTACGCATAACCAGTACTCGTACGCCACGGCCCTGTTTTCCTGTGACCACAAATCCCCTCGACGATCCGTTCTATTACTTGAACAACTTCATGCAAGTGCTTGATTGGCTTGAACATCGTTATGCCGATGTATTGAGTGTCGAGGAGCAATGCTTCATCCGTGAGTTCAATCGACTGCCCAGGGAACCCCGTGCGCTCCTGGTCCGGATGGTCATGCGCAAGGGCGTTCACTTCCGGGCGAGCAAACTGCATTACGTCGAGATCGGCGACATTGCCATGGCCGCTGAGCCGCTGTTGGCCCAGGGCTGGATCGATGAGCAGGCGCCGCTGCCGCTCGACGTGGTGTTCGAGGCGTTGCTCAAGGCCGAAATCCTTCAATGTTTCGGCGCCGCCATCGATCAGCCCAAAGGGAAAAAGTCCGACTGGCTGCCTGCATTGAGCGAACGGTTTCCCGAGGTACAACCCTTCAATCAGTGGTGCGCGCCACTGAATGATCGGTTGTTCAGCCTGACTATCATGGGCTTGTGTGATCGCCTGCGCCTGATGTTTTTCGGCAACCTTTACCAGGACTGGTCGGAGTTCGTGCTTGCCGACCTTGGCATTTTTACCTATGAAAAAGTCGAGTTCTGCGCCGAATCCCGCGGCTTGCGCAGTCGCGAGGACGTGGACGCCTGCCTGTTTCTCCATGACTGTCAGCAGCAGTTCGAGGCCGGTGAAGCGGTGGAGGCGGTTGTCGAGCAGATCAACGGGCTGGCACTGAGCAATCCCTGGCTGCAAAAACGGCGCAGCAAATTGCTGTTCCAGATCGGTCAGCACTGCGAGCGCGTGGCGGATTTCGCCAATGCCCTGGGCATTTACCGCGAGTGCGCCTGGCTTGGCGCACGGTCGCGATTGATTCGTGTGCTGGAGCGCTGCGGCGAGTATCAGTTGGCCATGGACCTGGCCGTTGCTGCCGGGCAAACGCCGGAAAGCGCCGCCGAACAACAGCAATTACTGCGAGTGGTGCCCAGGCTGCGGCGCAAACTCGGCGGGCCGGCAGTGAAACGACCCTCTCCACGGGAAATGCAGCGTCTCGATCTGCAACTGCCCAGAACCGACCCGACGCTGTCGGTGGAGTTTTACGTTCAAGCGCATCTGGCGGAGGAATCGGCGCCGGTGCATTACGTCGAAAACAGCCTGATCAACTCGTTGTTCGGGTTGCTGTGCTGGCCGGCAATCTTTGCGCCGTTACCGGGGGCGTTTTTCCACCCGTTCCAGCGCGGGCCGGCGGATTTGCTCAATGAAGACTTCCAGGCGCGCCGGGCCGACCTGTTTCAGGCCTGCCTCGCCGAGCTGGATGACGGACGTTACCGCCAGACCATCCGTGAGCGGTATGTCGCCAAGTGGGGCGTGCAGTCGCCTTTCGTGTTCTGGGGCGCGTTGAGCGAACCACTGCTTGAGCAGGCCCTGGACTGCCTGCCCGCCGAGCACCTCAAACACTGGTTCAACCGCCTGCTGCTGGACATCAAGGCCAACCGCGCCGGCATGCCGGACCTGATCCAGTTCTGGCCGCAGCACAAGACCTACCGCATGATCGAAGTCAAAGGCCCCGGTGATCGCCTGCAGGACAACCAGTTGCGCTGGCTCGAGTTCTGCCATGAACACCAGATGCCGATTGCTGTTTGCTACGTGCAGTGGGCGGAGCAGGGCGCTTGAGCTACAGCATTGCGGTGCGGGCGTTGTGTGAATTCACCGCCAAGGTCGGGGACCTCGACCTGCGCTTCACGCCCTCGCCGACGGCACTGGAAGGGATCGTCGGCCACCGTACGGTGGCGTCCCGGCGTAGCGAGGGTTACCAGAGTGAGGTCGCGCTTGAAGGTCTGTACCAGACGTTGAAGGTCAAGGGCAGGGCGGACGGCTACGACCCGGCGCAAAACTGCCTGGAGGAAGTCAAAACCTATCGCGGGGACTTGAGCAAACAACCGGCCAACCATCGTCAACTGCATTGGGCGCAGGCCAAGGTCTATGGCTGGTTGATGTGCCAGAAACTGGGCCTGGCGCAGATCAACCTGGCGCTGGTGTATTTCGACATCGTCAGCGAAAAGGAAACCTGCCTGGTCGAGGCGTTCAGCGCAGGAGAATTGCAGGTGTTCTTCGAGCAGCATTGTCGACTGTTCCTGCATTGGGCCGAACAGGAAATGGCCCATCGCGAGGCGCGCAACGGCGCGGCGCAGCAACTGGCGTTTCCCCATGCCGGTTTTCGTCCGGGCCAACGGCATCTGGCCGAGTCGGTGTTCAAGGCGGTCAGCACTGGCCGGTGCCTGATGGCGCAGGCGCCGACCGGTATCGGCAAGACGCTCGGTACGCTGTTTCCGATGCTCAAGGCGCTGGCGCCGCAGCAACTGGACAAGGTGTTCTTCCTCACGGCAAAAACGCCGGGGCGCAAACTGGCGCTCGATGCTGCGCAGGTGATCCTCGACAGCGCTGATGCGCCGCCGCTGCGGGTTCTGGAGATGATCGCCCGGGACAAGGCCTGCGAACATCCGGACAAAGCCTGCCACGGCGAATCCTGCCCATTGGCCCAAGGCTTCTATGATCGCTTGCCGGCTGCGCGCCAGGCCGCCAGCGAGCTGTCAGTGTTGAACCAGAATGCCTTGCGCGAGGTGGCCGTGAAACATGCGGTGTGCCCGTATTACCTGAGCCAGGAAATGGCCCGTTGGTCAGACGTGGTGGTCGCCGACTACAACTATTATTTCGATTTCAGTGCGCTGCTGTTCGGGCTGGCCCAGGCCAATAACTGGAAAGTCGCGGTGCTGGTGGACGAAGCCCACAACCTGGTGGAGCGCGGCCGGCAGATGTACAGCGCCGGTCTCGACCAGTCGGCCCTCAACGGCGTGCGTAAAACCGCGCCCGAGCCGTTGAAAAAATCCCTGCAACGGGTCAATCGTGAGTGGAACGCCCTGCATAACCTGCAACTTGGTGCGTATCAGGCCTACGACAAGCCTCCGGAAAAACTGCTTCAGGCGCTGTCCTCGTGCAGTGCGAGCATCGGCGATTACCTCAACGATCATCCTCAGGGCCTGGACAGTGCATTGCAGACGTTTTATTTCGACATGCTGCAATTCTGCCGCGTTGCCGAACTCTTCGACGAACAGTTTCTGTTCGACATCAGCAAGCGGGACCTCGAGCGCAAAAAGCCGCTCTCGCAACTGTGCCTGCGCAACGTGGTGCCTGCCGGTTTCATCCGCCCGCGCCTGACGGCTGCACGCAGTACCGTGCTGTTTTCCGCGACGTTGAGCCCGCGTCATTACTATGGGGATCTCCTCGGGACGCCGGCGAACACGGTGTGGATCGATGTCGAATCACCGTTTCACGCTGACCAGTTGAAGGTCCATATCGTCAGTCAGATATCCACGCGGTTCGTTCATCGGCAATCGTCCCTGGCGCCGATCGTCGAGCTGATTGCCCGGCAGTTCAGTCAACGCCCCGGCAACTACCTGGCGTTTTTCAGCAGCTTCGATTACTTGCAGCAAGTGGCGCAGTTGCTGGCCGAAAAACACCCGCACATCACTGTGTGGGCGCAATCGCGGGGCATGGGAGAGGCCCGGCGACAGGATTTTCTCGATCAATTCACCGCGCACAGCCAGGGAGTCGGCTTCGCAGTGCTGGGCGGGGCATTTGGCGAAGGCATCGACTTGCCCGGCGCGCGGTTGATCGGTGCATTCATCGCCACCTTGGGCCTGGCGCAACTCAACCCGGTCAATGAACAGTTGAAACATCGCATGGCCGCGATTTTCGGTGCCGGTTATGACTACACCTACCTGTTTCCCGGCGTGCAGAAAGTGGTGCAGGCCGCAGGGCGAGTGATCCGCACCCAGCAGGATGAGGGGGTGGTGATGTTGATCGATGACCGGTTTGGCGACAGCAAGGTCAAGCAACTGCTGCCGCGCTGGTGGTCGGTTGCTTCGGCGATTTCGCTCTCGGCGGAGTAGGATTTTTTACCTTAAAAAACATCGACATACCTTGAAAAAATCAGGCATTTGAACAAGTGGCGAATGCCCGCTTTATTCATAGAGGCAATCATCACTTTCAAGCCAGTCTTTGATAAGGAAATCAAGGTATGTCAGCAGCACCGAACTATACGTACACCCAAGAGCAGGTCACGGCCGCATTCAATGAAATAAAAGCGACGTTGTTCAGTGGCATCACGGCCGAGGCAACCCCGAAAATGCTGATCGTTGCCGGCCTGCAGGGATCGGGCAAAACGTATCTGCTTGAAAAAAGTCTTCTGCCTTCGGGCCGCTACAAAAACTACGTGCGGCTATACCTGCCCGAATACCGGAAAAAACACCCTCACTACGCTGAGATGATCAAACTTGGCGTTCTGCATGCGTATGAGCATACAGAGGCGTTTGTACGTGAGGTCAGCGCGATGATCTTTACGCAGGCATTCGTCGGCAAATACAACATCGTCATGGAGTGCGCATTCGACAGCCTCGATTTCGCGGCTTTTCCGCCGACGGCAACAGCCGCCGGTTATCAATTCGAGACTCATATCGTTGGCTGCACCCAAGAGTTCGCTCATGTGTCGAGCATCAAGAGAGCACTCAACAGCCTCGAAAACCAGGAAATGGAAAGATTTCTGACGGGATCAACACTGGCTGCCAGCATGGGGTATGCACAAGCGATCATCCTGGCCATCGAGACGGCCTCGAAAGCGATCAGCGGTTCGCAAATCACTGTGTACGAACGCGGATTCGGCGTGTTGAAAGAGCGAGCGATACGGGCTCAGAGCACTTACACCCTGGATGCCGACGGCTCGCTGACCAAAACGACAACCCTGAGGCATTTTGAGCACATCGTTTACTCGCGGATTATTGATAACCCTGTTTTTGCGGTGAATGGTCACCACGAAATCATCAAGGAGTGCCATCTGGCGCTGCTCAAGATCGCGGGTCATACCCAGCAGGTTCCGAGTTTCGTATACAACGATCTGTATGCCTGCATTGTCAGATACGTAAACCGATAAGACTTTGCGTCGATCGGTGCATTTCGGCTTTCCAAACCCCAAGCTTGTCGCATACTCCTCAAAAAACAATCACGACGTGAGGGCTCAATGAACGAAGATCGAGGCAAAGCCAGCACCATCGAGGACGGGCGCTTTCGCCTGTTGATCGATGCGGTGATTGACTATGCGATCTACATGATTGATCCCGACGGCATCATTACCAGTTGGAATGCCGGCGCTCGACGCTTCAAAGGGTATGAGGAAGCGGAAATCCTCGGTCAGCATTTTTCGCGGTTCTACACCGAGGAGGACCGTCTCAAGGGGATGCCCCAACGAGCCCTGGACACCGCTATTCGGGAAGGGCGTTTCGAGGGGGAAGGCTGGCGGGTGCGCAAAGACGGTACGCATTTCTGGTGCCATGTGGTGATCGATCCGATCCTCGATTCGACGGGCAAGTTGCTGGGGTTTGCCAAGATCACCCGGGACCTGACCGACCGCAAAATGGCTGAAGAAGTGCTCAAGCAAAGCGAACAGCAGTTCCGGCTGCTGGTGCAAAGTGTCACGGACTACGCCATCTACATGCTCGACGCTGACGGACGGCTGACCAACTGGAACCCTGGTGCCCAGCGCATCAAGGGTTACTTGCCCGAAGAAGTGATCGGTCAGCATTTTTCGATGTTTTACACCCCGGAAGACCGCGCAGCCGGCGAACCGAAGCGCACGCTGGACATTGCCGTCTGTGAGGGGCGATTCGAGAACAAAGGCTGGCGAGTGCGCAAGGACGGCACGCGGTTCCTGGCGCATGTCGTGGTCGATCCGATCTGGGGCGATACCGGGACGTTGCTCGGTTTCGCCAAGATCACCCGGGATATCACTGAAGCGACCCGCGCTCAGCAGGCGCTCGAACAAACCCGTGAGGCGCTTTTCCAGGCGCAGAAAATGCAAGCCATCGGGCAATTGAGCGGGGGGATTGCCCATGACTTCAACAATTTGTTGACGGTGATCCTTGGCAATCTGGAAATCGTGCGCAAGCGAATCGGGGACGATTCGAAGATCACCCGATTGCTGGACAACGCCACTCAAGGCGCCTTGCGCGGAGTGGCGCTGACCCAGCGCATGCTGGCCTTTGCCAGGCGACAGGAACTGAAGACCGAGTCCGTCGAGATACCGACGTTGGTGGAGGGCATCACCGGCCTGTTGCGCAGTTCCCTCGGGCCTTCCGTAGTCCTCGAAACCCGTTTTACGGAAACGATCGAGCCTGTTTGGGCCGACAAAAACCAGCTCGAACTGGCAGTCCTGAACCTGGCGACCAATGCCCGCGACGCCATGCCCCATGGCGGCAAGCTCCTGATCAGCGCCCGGTCTGAAGACGCCGGCGATCATTCCTCGCTCAGGCCAATGACAGGTCGTTATGTTTGCCTGAGCATCAATGACACCGGGGAGGGCATGGACAACGCCACACTCGCCGTGGCGATGGACCCATTCTTCACCACCAAAGGGGTCGGCAAAGGTACGGGGCTGGGATTGTCGATGGTGCATGGCTTCATCGAACAATTGGGCGGGCGATTCATTCTAAAAAGCCAGAAGGGCAAGGGCACCACGGCCGAACTGTGGATTCCCGTCGCCACACAAGGCTCGATCGCCAAGCCTGCCCAGGAGGAAGCCGCACCGCCGGTGCCTCGTCTGTGCGTGCTGGTGGTGGATGACGACAGCCTGGTGCTGACCAGTACCTGTCTGTTGCTCGAAGATTTGGGCCATCAGGTGATCAGTGCAGTATCCGGGGCTCAAGCGCTGACAGTGCTCGACAGCGAACAGGTCATCGACCTGGTCATTACCGACATGGCCATGCCGCAAATGAACGGTGCGCAACTGGCGCAGGCGATCCGAAGCATCAGGCCCGACCTGCCGATCATCCTCGCCACGGGTTACGCCGAGCGGCTGGAAGGCTTTGCGACCAGGCTCCCACGCCTGTCCAAACCATTCACGCAACTCAACCTGGTGGAAATCATCGCCTCGACATTACGGTAACAAACCGTCCGGCTCTTCAAGCGTACGCGCTTATTCTCCCGCGCCCGTAGGAGCCGGCTTGCCGGCGATTGGCCCCTGAGCCCTGCAGTGACCTTGCGGACGCCATCGCCGGCAAGCCAGCTCCTACAAGGTACGAGGTGGCTGGCAGGGATGTGTGCCGCAACAAATTCCTGTAGGAGCCGGCTTGCCGGCGATTGGCCCCTGAGCCCTGCGCTGACCTTTCGGACGTCATCGCTAGCAAGCCAGCTCCTACAAGGTACGAGGTGACTGGCAGTGATTTGTGTCGCGACAAATTCCTGTAGGAGCCGGCTTGCTGGCGATTGGCCCCTGAGTCCTGCGCTGACCTTGCGGACGTCATCGCTAGCAAGCCAGCTCCTACAAGGTACGAGGTGGCTGGCAGGGATGTGTGCCGCAACAAATTCCTGTAGGAGCCGGCTTGCTGGCGATTGGCCCCTGAGTCCTGCGCTGACCTTGCGGACGTCATCGCTAGCAAGCCAGCTCCTACAAGGTACGAGGTGGCTGGCATGGATGTGTGCTGCGACAAATTCCTGTAGGAGCCGGCTTGCCGGCGATTGGCCCTTGAACCGTGCGGTGATCATGCGGACGTCATCGCCAGCAAGCCGGCTCCTACAAGGTGCGAGGTGGCTGGCAGGGATGTGTGCCGCGACAAATCCCTGTAGGAGCCGGCTTGCTGGCGATTGGCCCTTGAACCCTGCGGTGACCTTGCGGATGTCATCGCCGGCAAGGGGGGCTTGTTAGCGGTCGCGCAAACTGCGCTCCATCCTTGCGATGCCTTCCTCCAGCAACTCGCGCGGGCAGCCGAAGTTCAGGCGTACGAACTGTTGGCTGTCATCGCCGAAATCCAGGCCAGGGCTAAGCCCGACCTTCGCCTTTTCAAGGAAGAATTGCTGCGGGTTCTCCAACCCCAGCGCCGAGCAGTCGAGCCAGGCCAGGTAGGTACTCTGAGGCACATTCATGCTGATGCCGGGCAAGCGCGTGCGAACGGCTTCCACCAGATAATCGCGGTTACTTTGCAGGTAGTCCTTGAGCGCGGCCAGCCACGGCGCACCTTCGGTGTAGGCAACGCGTGTCGCTTCCATGCCCAGCGGATTGACGCTGTCGACCATGCCGCAGCGCGCATGGTTGACGCGCTCGCGCAGGGCGCGGTCCTGAATGATCATGAACGAAGTCTTCAGGCCAGCGATGTTGTAGGCCTTGCTCGCTGACATCAGTGTGATGGTGCGCCGGGCGATTTCCGGGCTCAACGAGGCGGTTGGAATGTGTTGGCGGCCATCGAAGCACAGTTCGGCATGGATTTCGTCGGAAATGATCCAGGCGCTCTGCGCCACGCAGATATCGGCCACCGCTTGCAGTTCTTCCCTTGGGAACGCCTTGCCCAACGGGTTGTGCGGGTTGCTCAGCAGCAACGCACCGCCGCCTTCCAGCGACTGGCGCAAGGCCTGAAGCGGCGTGGCGTACGTGCCATCAGCCATCGCCTCGAAATTCAGTTCAACCTTGTTCAGCCCCCAATGCCCCGGTGCATGACGCAGCGGTGGGTAGTTGGGCGTTTGCACCACGACATTCTGTTGCGGCTGGACCAGCGCATTCAGGGCCATGTTGAAACCCGATTCCACGCCCGGCAGGAAAACCAGCTCCTGCGGCTCGACGCGCCAGGCGTACTTGTTCCAGAGGTCGGTCACGATGGCATTGCGCAAGTCATCCTGCGCCACGCTGTAGCCGAGCAACGGGTGTTCCAGACGTTTTTGCAGGGCCTGGATGATCACCGGTGGCGCGGCAAAATCCATGTCGGCAACCCACATCGGCAATACGTCGGCCGGGTAGCGGCTCCACTTGGTACTGCCGGTGTTGTGGCGGTCGAACACCTGATCAAAATCGAAGGTCATGCTCAGTCTCATACAAGGCAGGGTTGTTTTCGGCGGTCATGATAAACGCCAACCCCTGTGGGAGCGAGCCTGCTTGAGAGTGCGAGCGCGCCGGCTGACGATTATCAGAAACGGCCGAAACTCAGCGGGTACTCGATAACGACATAAACCCTGTCGATATCATCGCCCGCCTGGGCGCTGTTGGCCCGGTGCGAGACATGGGACAGTTGCAGCGACAAGCCCTTGGCCGATCCAGACTGCACGATGTAGCGCAAGTCGATGTCTCGCTCCCAATGCCGTCCATCATTACCTTGCAGCGGCCTGTACGCACCGACCGACTCATCGAACGGGTTGTAGGCGCCGCCCTTGGGTGCGTGCGTACCGTCGATCTGGCTGCCTGTGACATAACGGGTCATGAATTTCAGCCCGGGAATGCCATAGAGGCCCAGATCAAGGTCGTAACGAGCTTGCCAGGACTGCTCGTGGGCACCGTTGAAGTCGGCGTATTTGATCGAGTTGGCGAGGTAGATCGAGTCGCCACCGACGAAATCGAACGGGGTATCGCCGTTGACCTTTTGATAGGCCAGCGTGAAGGCGTGGGCATCGACGGTGTATTTGCCTGACAGGCTGAACGCTGTGTTGTCGATAGCACCGGCCAACGCCTGGCCTGTGTCCTGCGTGCGATAGAGATTGGCGTCGAGGAACCAGCCGGACTGTTTCAGGTGCAGATTGGCGTAGTACTGATGCCAGGTGTCGGTCAGCTCTGAAGCATAGAGGGCCGCGCCGAACGGACTTTGGGTAAACAGGTCGGCACCCAGAATAGAAATGCCGCCCGCTTCAGTGTTGGCGCCGTAGCCGTAAAAGTTGTCCTTGCCCGAAGCACCGTCCTGATTCTTGAACGCCGTGAAGTGGCCGGCGACCAGATTCATCCCCTCAATCTCGTGGCTGTTCACCAGAAAACCGCTGCCGTACTCGGGTTGCAGGCGTTTATCCGCGGTGTCGAACACCGGGGTTTCGACCATCATTTCACCGAAGGCTAACGTGGTTTTCGAGGCCTTGATTTTCAACGCGCCGCCAGCACTGGAATAGTTGTCTTCGCTACGACCGTCGCTGTCCAGCGGCAATAACCCTGTCCCGGAATGGCCCTTGCCACCGTCCAGTTTCAATCCTAGAAACCCGTGGGCATCGAGTCCGAATCCGAGGGTGCCGGGGGTGAAACCGGATTCAAAAGAGCTGATAAAGCCCTGAGCCCACTCAGCTTTGTAGCTTTTGCCTGCCGGCGTCGGGGATCGATAGTCGTTGTTGAGATAGAAATTTCGGCTCAGCACTTCAAGCTTCGCGCCGGCCAGCAAGCCCTGCGATTCATCTGCCAGGACCATGCCTGATAACAGCGCCGGCAGACACAGGCACAACCCGCGACTGAGGTCTCGTGAGGAAAACGTCATCAATCAGTCCACCGCGAAGGGAAGCGGCTCCGGAACCCCGGAGCCGCGTTGTTACTTAATGACCTTCGGAGGCGCCGAACATGGTCTTGGCGTAGATCAGGCCCAGACCGTAAGAACCGCCGTTGGCGATCGAGGTTTTCACGGTTTCGTCGTAGGTCTCGGTACGTGCCCAATCGCGCTGCAATTCAAGCAGGTATTGCAACGAAGTCATCGGCCGCGCGCCGATCTGAATCATGCGCTGCATCGCCATTTCATGGGCTTCGGTGGTGACGTCGCCACAGGCGTCGGCAATCACGTACACCTCAAAACCCTGGTCGATGGCCGACAGCGCCGGGCCGACGATGCACACGGAGGTCCACAGGCCGGCGAGGACGATTTTCTGTTTGCCGAACTTATTCACTTCAACGGCAATGCGCTCGTCTTCCCAGGTGTTCATGCTGGTGCGGTCGATGACGTTGTGTTCCGGGAACACCGATTTGATTTCGTCGAAGATCGGGCCGGAGAAGCTTTTTTCGGCAACGGTGGTGAGGATGGTCGAGACCTTGAAGCCGCGTGCAGCCTTGGCCACCAGCGCGGCATTGTTGCGCAGGGTCACGGCGTCAATCGACTTGGTGGCAAAGGACATTTGCGACTGGTGATCGATCATGATCAGCGTGTGGTCGGTTGGGGTCAGCAGGGTTTTTCCGGGTACTGCTTTTGCGATAGCCATGGCGATGTCCTTACGGGGTGAGTGAGGAGGCCATGGTGGCGTAGAGTCGGGCGGGGATATTGAATCGATGTGCTGTGTTTTGACTTTCTTGCGGGGGAGGCTAGCCAGTTCCTACAGGATCGGGGTGTACGCCCCCCTGTAGGAGCCGGCTTGCTGGCGAATCGATGGTGGCCGTTATGCCGCCTTACCAGATCGGCAACGTGTAACTGACGATCAACCGGTTTTCATCCAGATCACTGCCAAAATTTGTCGAGCGCACTGTCGCATTGCGCCATTTCACTCCGACGTTTTTCAGCGGTCCGCTCTGCACGACATACCCGATATCGGTATCGCGCTCCCATTCCTTGCCTTCAGGGCGGTTGTTACCCAGGTCTATATCGGTACCGTTGATGTAGCGGGTCATGAACGTCAGGCCGGGAATGCCGAGGGCGGCAAAGTTGTAGTCGTAACGGGCCTGCCAGGATTTTTCGTCCTTGCTGGCAAAGTCGCCGATCTGTACGAAGTTCACCAGGAACGCATCGGTGCCATTGATGTAGGCATACCCGGTATCGCCGCTCATGCCTTGATAGCCCAGGCCGAATGCATGCCCACCGAGGTTGTAGGTGAACATGGCGCCAATTGCCTTGTTGTCGACATTACTGCCGCCATCATCGATGGAGCGTGCGAACCGCAGATCAGTCTTCAACGATTGACCGACGGTGACCGGCAACACGTAGGTCAGGTTGACCAGGTGCTGGCTGTAGAAATTGTCGAGGTGGCCGTAGCTATAACCAGTGGCGAGGTTACTGGTCCATTTGTAGTTCAGGCTGGCGAAATCGAAGCTGTCGCTGTCCAAATGGCGGCTGGTGATGCCCTTGGCGCCGGTTCGGGTGATGCCCATGTCCTCATAGTCCGAGGAGTCGCGCTGGTTGACCTGCGTCAGCCGTCCGGCATCCACGGTCAGGCCTTCGACTTCCAGCGAAGTCAGTTGGCCGCCCTTGAAGGTTTGCGGCAACAGCCGTGAATCGTTGGCCAATACCGTCGGCAGCTTGGGCAGCAATGTGCCCAGTTTCAATGTGCTTTTGGACGCACGCAGTTTGGCGGTCAGGCCCAGTTCACCGTATTCGTCCTGCGCGCCTTTGCGCGTGTCGCGATGGCGCTGGAGCACGCCGGAGCCGGCGCGATCCGGGCTGGAGTCGAGTTTGACGCCTACCAGGCCGATCGCATCGAAACCGACCCCGATCAGCCCCTCGGTAAAGCCGGATTCGTAGCGCAACAGGAAGCCCTGCGCCCATTCCTCCTGTTTCGATTGCGCCGCGTTGGTCTGACGATAGTCACGGTTGAAGTAGAAGTTGCGTAGCTCAAGGCTGGCCTTGCTGTCCTTGATAAAGTCAGCAGCGGCGGGGGCCGAGAGGCTGATGACGCCGCCGGCCAGCAACAGTCGGGTAGCGAGAGTGCGGGTGTTGCGATCCATGTGAAGCCCCTTTGTTTTTATTATGAAATGACGGCTTGCGCGACCCTCGCCAACCGGGCGAGGGCTTACCAAGAAAAAACGCGAGCGCCGAAAAGAGAGGAGCGTAGCGCCGCGTGCGGTTCAATCGTTAGAACTGTTCGGCGCTCAGGCCGAACAACGAGGCACTGCCGGCGCGAATCGATTGTTCGAGGCTCAAAATGCGCGGCAGCAGGCGATGGAAGTAGAAGTCGGCGGTGGCGATCTTCGCACCGTAAAAGCCTTCGTCGTCGGTTCGCTTTTGCTGGGCAACCTGCGCCATGCGCGCCCACAGCCAGGCGTAGGCCACATATCCGAACAGGTGCAAATACTCCACGGAAGCGGCGCCGACTTCGTTGCGGTTGGTCGCTGCCCGGTCCTGCAACCAGTCGCTCAGGTCTTCCAGGCGCTGCACGGCATCGAACAATTGCGCGCTGTAGGGCGCGTCAGGCTGGTGGGCGAAATGCCGAATCTGGCCGGTGAACTGACGCAACGCGAAACCGTTATCGGCCAGCACTTTGCGCCCGAGCAGGTCCAGCGCCTGGATGCCGTTGGTGCCTTCGTAGATCTGCGCGATGCGCACGTCGCGGACCAATTGTTCCTGGCCCCATTCGCGGATGTAGCCATGGCCGCCGAACACTTGCTGGCCGTTGATGCAGCTCTCCAGACCGGTGTCGGTGAAGAAGGCCTTGGCAATCGGCGTCAGCAGCGCGACCAGGCTCTGGGCGCACTCGCGTTCTTGCGCATCGTCGGAAAACTTCGCCAGATCGAGCTGCTGCCCGACATAACTGGCGAACGCGCGGCCACCTTCAGTCATGGCTTTCATGCTGAGCAGCATGCGGCGCACATCGGGATGGACGATGATCGGATCGGCGACTTTGTCCGGGGCCACGGTGCCGGTCGGGGCGCGGCTCTGAATGCGTTCACGGGCGTAGGCCACCGCACTCTGATAGGACGCTTCGGCGCAGCCAATGCCCTGAATACCGATGGACAGGCGTTCGTAGTTCATCATGGTGAACATCGCTGCGAGGCCTTTGTTGGCTTCGCCCACCAGCCAGCCGCTGGCACCGTCGAAATTCATCACGCAGGTGGCCGAGGCCTTGATGCCCATCTTGTGTTCGATCGAACCGCAACTTACGGCGTTGGCCTCGCCAAGGGAGCCGTCGGCATTGACCAGCACTTTGGGCACCACAAACAGCGAGATGCCTCTTGGTCCGGCCGGCGCGTCGGGCAGTTTTGCCAACACCAGATGGACGATGTTTTCGGTCAGGTCCTGATCGCCACCGGTGATGAATATCTTGCTGCCGGTGATGCTGAAACTGCCATCCGCCCGAGGTTCTGCGCGGGTGCGGATGATCCCCAGGTCGGTGCCGGCATGGGCTTCGGTCAGGCACATGGAGCCGGCCCAGCGACCTTCATACATCGGCGGCAGGTACAGGTCTTTCAAGGTGTCGCTGGCGTGAGCATCCAGTGCCAGGCACGCACCGGAACTCAATGCCGAATACAGTGCGAAACTGGAATTGGCGCCGTAGAGCATTTCTTCAAACTGCACGGCGAGCATTTTCGGCATGCCCATGCCGCCGTACTCGGGATTACCGGACAGGCCAACCCAGCCACCCTCGATGTACGTGGCATATGCCTGTTTGAAGCCGATGGGCGTGGTCACCTGACCTTCATGCCACTGTGCGCCTTCTTCGTCGCCGCTGCGGTTCAAGGGTGCGATCAGGTGCGCGGTGACTTTCCCTGCTTCCTCAAGGATCGCGTCGGCGATGCCGGCATCGATGTTGTCAGCCAGGGCAGGCAGGCGTGCCCACAGGGCCGGGGCGTCGAACACCTCATGCAGGACGAAGCGCAGATCGCGCAGGGGGGCTTTGAATTCGGGCATAACGTGAACCTCGACAGGACGGTTGTGCACGGCGCCGCAACCGGGCGCCGTGCCTTTCAATCAATGACTGGAAGCGCTGGCAGCACCGAGACCGGTCTGGGCGCGCACGAACTGGTCGGCGTAGGCGTCACGTTCCTTGTCGGCCCGCACACTACGGTCGAGTCGGGACACGACGACAATCACCAGGAACGCCAGCGGCATGGAAAACAGCGCCGGGTGGTCGTACGGGAAGATGGCGTGAGCATGACCGAGCACGGTCACCCACACGGCCGGGGACAGGATCACTAGCACCAGCGCGCAGATCAGGCCGGCAAAACCGCCGATGATCGCGCCTTTGGTGGTCAGGCCTTTCCAGTACATGGCCATGATCAGTACCGGGAAGTTGGTCGAGGCGGCGATGCCGAAGGTCAGGCCGACCAGGAACGCGACGTTCATCTTCTCGAACAGAATGCCCAGCAGAATCGCGATGATGCCCAGGCCCACGGTGGCCATGCGGGTGACGCGCATTTCCTGTTTTTGGGTGGCGTTGCCTTTCTTGAAGACGGTGGCGTAGAGGTCGTGGGAAATCGCCGACGCACCGGCCAGTGCCAGCCCGGAGACCACCGCAAGGATGGTGGCGAACGCCACGGCCGAGAGGAACCCGAGGAACAGGTTGCCGCCTACCGCTTTGGCCAAGTGCATCGCGACCATGTTGCCGCCGCCAATCAAGGCGCCGCCCACTTCACCTTTGACGTAGTACTGCGGATCGGTGCCGATGATCACCATCGCGGCGAAGCCCAGGGTGCAGACCACGAGGAAGAAGAAACCGATGAAACCGGTGGCGTAGAACACCGATTTACGCGCTTCCCTGGCGTTGGGTACGGTGAAGAAGCGCATCAGAATGTGCGGCAGACCGGCAATGCCGAATACCAGGCCGAGAGACATTGACGCGGTGTTGATCGGGTCGGCGAGCATGGAGCCGGGGCCCATGATATTCCAGCCGCTGGCATGCGCTTCGACCGCTTTGGTGGCCAGGGTTTCGTAGCTGAAACCGAACTGCGACATGGCCATGCCCGCGAGAGTCGTGCCGCCGGCCAGCAGCAACACCGCCTTGATGATTTGCACCCAGGTCGTTGCGATCATGCCGCCGAAGATCACATACACCAGCATCAACGCGCCGACGATCACCACCGCTACCGGGTAGTCGAGGCCGAACAGCAATTTGATCAACTGGCCGGCACCGACCATCTGCACGATCAGGTAGCAACACACCACCGTCAACGAACCGAACGCAGCGAAGATCCGCACTTTGTTCTGGTCCAGCCGGTAGGAGACGATGTCGGCAAAGGTGTAGCGCCCCAGATTGCGCAGGCGCTCGGCCATCAGGAAGGTGATGATCGGCCAACCGACAAAGAAGCCGATGGTGTAGATGAAACCGTCGTAACCCTTGGCGAACACCAGGCTGGACAACCCCAGCAACGTAGCCGCGGACATGTAGTCGCCGGCAATCGCCAAGCCGTTCTGAAACCCGGTGATGCCACCGCCGGCGGTGTAGAAGTCCGAGGTGGATTTGGTCTGGCGCGCGGCCCACCAGGTGATGGCCAATGTGCCGAGAACGAACACGAAGAACATGCCGATCGCATGCAGGTTCAGCGGTTGTTTTTCGATGGTTCCCAACGCGGGTGCAGCGAATACAACGGAGGCCGGCAACAGGCAGGCTGCGGCGAGGATGAGTTTACGCATCACTTGCTCTCCTCAAGAATGGCCGCACCCAGCGCATCGAAGCGCGTGTTGGCGCTGTAGACGTACCAACCGGTCAGCAACCAGGAAAAAACAATGATCGCCGCGCCAACCGGCATGCCCAGGGTCAACATCCGGTGCTCGCCGAGCGGCGTGTGCAGCCATTGCGGGGCAAACGCCACGACGAACATGAACAGGTAATAAGTGCCCAGCACCGCAGCACTCAACGACCAGGCCAGGCGCGAGCGACTGCTGACCAGTTGCAGGAATTTCGGGTTGGTCCGAATACGTTCACAGCGTTGGGTATCGGTTGCATGGATGTCGATCATGATGCGCTCCACATTGTTGTTGTTATCGGTGTGTGGGGGCTCGTGCAGGCCGAATTCGGCCTGCACGAGCCCGAGGCGGCAGGTAAGACACCTGCCGCCTGATAGGTGAAACGTCGGTGAGGGTTAGAGGGCCTTGGCCCTGTCGCGCAGCACGTACTTCTGGATCTTGCCGGTGGATGTCTTCGGCAGCAGGGTGAAAATCACCGTGCGCGGGACTTTGAAACCGGCCAGATGCTCGCGGCAGAAACTGATGATGTCGGCCTCGCGAACGTCCTGGTGATCAGCCTTCAAGGTGATGAAGGCGCAGGGCGTTTCGCCCCATTTTTCATCGGGGCGGGCGACCACGGCGGCTTCCATCACCCCCGGATGGCGATAGAGCACGCCTTCGAGTTCGATGGTGGAAATGTTCTCGCCACCGGAAATGATGATGTCTTTGAGGCGGTCTTTGATCTCGACATAACCGTCGGGGTGACACACCGCCAGGTCGCCAGTGTGAAACCAGCCACCCTCGAATGCTTCGGCGGTGGCCGTCGGGTTTTTCAGGTAGCCCTTCATCACGGTGTTGCCGCGCATGAACACTTCACCGATGGTCTGGCCATCGCGCGGGGTCGGTTCCAGCGTCTTCGAATCGCCGACCATCACACCTTCGAGCGTCGGGTAGCGCACGCCCTGACGGGATTTGATCTGCGCCCGTTCTTCCAGCGGCAGTTCGTCCCATTCGGCATGCCAGGCGCAGAGGGTCACCGGACCATAGGTTTCCGTCAGGCCGTAGACGTGGGTGACCTTGATGCCCATTTCCTCCACGGCGCCGATGACTTTGGCCGGCGGCGCAGCACCGGCGACCATGGCGTTGACCGGGTGATCGATGGCCGCCTTCGCCGATTCCGGCATGTTGACCAGCGCGTTGAGCACGATCGGCGCGCCGCACAGGTGCGTGACCTGATGTTCGCGAATCAGCGTGAGGATTTTCTGCGGATCGACCCGGCGCAGGAACACGTGAACGCCGGCGAGCGCGGTGATGGTCCACGGGTAGCACCAGCCGTTGCAATGGAACATCGGCAGGGTCCAGAGGTACACCGGATGGTTGCCCATGGCCCAGGTCATCTGGTTGCCCAAGGCATTCAAATAAGCGCCGCGGTGGTGATAGACCACGCCTTTCGGATTGCCGGTGGTGCCGGAGGTGTAGTTCAGCGAGATGGCTTGCCACTCGTTGGCTGGCCATTGCCAGGCGAACGCCGGGTCGCCTTCGGCCAGCAACGCTTCATAGTCCAGATCGCTGACGGCCTGGCCTTCACCGTATTCCGGGTCGTTGACGTCGATGACCAGAGGCGGGTGATCAAGCATGCCGATAGCGGCGTGAATTACGTTATGGAACTCGCGGTCGGTGATCAGCACCTTGGCCTCGCCATGCTGGAGCATGAACGCAATGGCTTCAGCATCCAGGCGCACGTTGAGCGGGTTGAGCACGGCGCCGATCATCGGCACGCCAAAATGCACTTCCAGCATTTCCGGGATATTGGGCAGCATCACCGCCACGGTGTCGTCTTTGCCGATGCCGCGACCAGCCAGCGCCGAGGCCAGGCGTCGGCAACGGGTGTAGGTCTGCGCCCAGGTACGGCGAATCGAGCCGTGGATGACGGCGGGGTAGTCGGGGTAAACATTGGCCGTGCGCTCAAGGAAGCTGAGCGGAGACAAGGCGATGTGATTGACAGCCGAAGGGACTAGCCCTTGTTCATAGATCGACATGTGCGGTACTCGGTGGCTGATTGTTAGCTCTATCGGTGGCCTTTCAGCGTCGCCGCTGAGGTCACCTTTATATGTCCGGTGTGCTTTATATAACAATCCTCCATCGATATGGAAGTACAACCTATGGCGTATGGTATATGTACTATATTTGATTCTTTCTGATCTAAATGACTACCGTTAAATCGCCAAGGCCGGTATATCCTTGGCTTCCCCAACGAAGCGGATCCGTGATGACCCTGACTCCCGTTCGATTGCACAGCTGGTTGCGCCTGCAGCGTGAGGCCGTGCCTCTGGCCGCCCGGGCCGATGCGTTGTGCCGGGCCTTGCAGGATTGCCCTGAGGTGCGTCGCGCGGTTTACCTGAGCTGGCAACCCCAGGCGCGAATCTACAGCCATGAAGGTGCCGCCCAGCATTTTCCCCCGGGCCAGGGCGATCCTTCGCTGGCCAGCGATCAGTTGCTGTTCGAGCGTTTGCTGGAAGCCGGGCGCCTCGATCTGGCGCAAGTGCGGCAACTGGATTGCTGGTTGGCCGGTCGACTGCGCCGCGCCGCCATCAGCCATGGCCAAGTGTTCGATCTGGCGTTGACGCCTGGGCAGGCCGGGTTGTTGCTGGTGGAAGTCTGCGAAGGCGTCAGTTTCGACTGGCTGGGGTGGGTGCAGGATTTGCTCACGACTTTGCTCAGCAGCGTCAACGGCATGCTGCGTGGCTCGCCACTGTTGGGCCACGATCCGCAACCGAGCCTGTTGCTCGACGCGCAGGGACGGCCGCAGGAATTCAACGCGGCGTTGCTGGCGTTGCTGGCGGAAAAGCCGCTGAGCGACGTATTCGGTTTTCTGCCGGTCAACCATCGGGTACTGGTGCGCGCTTGCCTGGACCAGCAGCGCGCCATTGAAGGGGTCGAAGCCCAGCTCGAAACGCAGATTCTGATCTGGACATTCATTCCCGATCCCCAGGACAACCGTGTGCTCGCCCGTTGCCGCGACGCCACCGCGCAAGTGCTGGCCGAGCGCGAAGCGGCCCAGGCGCGGCGGTTGTACCGGCTGATCATCGAGAACACCACCGACTTGATTTCCCGTCACACACCCGACGGCTGTTTTCTCGATGCCTCCCCCGCGTCATGGACGTTGCTCGGCTATTGGCCGGAAGAACTGCGCGGGCAAATGGCCCAGGGCCTGTTCCATGGCCAGGACCTGGCCAGTCTGGTGCAGCGTGCCCGCGATGCGCTGGAGCAGGACGGTTATCACACCATGACGTATCGCATTCGTCATCGGAACGGGCATTACCTGTGGTTCGAAACCGCCAGTCGGGCGATTCGTGAAACCTATACCGGCACGGTGGTCGAGGTGGTCAGCGTCTCCCGGGACATTACTGCCAGAGTGCAGGCCGAAGAGAACAAGCGGCGCCTGGCCGAAGTCGTCGAGGTCAACACCGATCCGGTGCTGTTCATCGACCCCGAGGGGCAAGTCACTTACCTCAACCCGGCGGCACGCCGCATCCTCGGCATAGGCGAGCAACAGCCGATGCCGGTCCTGGCACAACTGTTCGCCAGCGCAGACCTGACGCGTCTGCAACGTGACGGCTGGAGCGGCGCCGAACGCGACGGCGTCTGGAGCACCGATGCGCGCTTGCAACCACCGGGCGGTGGCGCATCGGTGCCGGTGTCGCTGGTGCTGTTGGCGCATCGTTCGGCCGGTGGCGAGCGCTACTATTCACTGGTGGCGCGGGACATGACTGAGCGTGAACTGCGCGAAGTTCAGCAGCGCCGCCATCAGGATGAACTGGCGCACACCGCGCGCCTGGTCACCCTCGGTGAACTGGCCTCGGGCATCGCCCACGAAATCAATCAGCCGCTGGCCGCGGTGGTCAATTACGCCAACGCCAGCCAGCGTTATTTGCAGACCGTGGATTCCAACCCCCAGGCGGCCGCCCGGGTTGCGCAAGGGCTGGAACGCATCACCCATCACGCCACGCACGCCTCGGAAGTGATCCGCCGTTTGCGTGCGTTTCTGCGTAAAGGCCAGCGCCGCATGCAGGCGCTGAACGTCACCGATGTCGCCCGCGAAGCCGTGCGTTTGTGTGCCTGGGAAGCGAGTAATTGCCAAGTGACAATCGAGGATCGTCTGCCGGATAATCTGCCGCCCGTTTATGCCGATCGAGTGTTGCTGGAACAAGTCCTGCTCAATCTGTTGCGCAATGCCATCGATGCCAACCGCGAACAACATCCCGGCCAGACCTCGCTGATTATGATGACCGCCGGGCAGGGCAGTGCCGCCACCGTGGACATCACGGTGCAGGACCAGGGGCCCGGCGTGAGCGAGCCCGAACTGGAGCAGATTTTTACCCCGTTCTATACCAGCAAGGCCGATGGCCTGGGGCTCGGTTTGTCCATGAGCCGCAGCATCATCGAAGGTTTCGGCGGCGAATTGCAGGCCCGCCGCCAACCGGTCGGGCTGCTGATGTGCTGTCGCTTGCCGCTTGCCGGTCCAACAAAACAACAACAGGAATAATGCAATGGCGGGTGTGACGGAGCACGTGGTGTATGTGGTCGATGACGATCAAGGCATGCTCGATTCAACGGTCTGGTTACTGGAATCAGTCGGCCTCAAGGCGTTGCCGTTTACCAGCGGTGTTGAGTTCCTCAATGCCTGCGATGCCAGCCTGGCAGCCTGTGTGCTGCTGGATGTACGCATGCCCGGCATGGGCGGCTTGAACGTGCAGGAAGAAATGCGATTGCGCGAACTGAACCTGCCAATCATCTTCGTCAGCGGTCACGCCGATGTGCCGATCGTGGTGCGTGCGTTCAAGGCCGGCGCTCACGACTTCATTGAAAAGCCCTACAACGAACAACTGCTGCTGGACAGCGTGCAACAGGCCCTGAGCACTTGCGCGACCCACCGTTCGGGTAATCAGGGGCATGAAGCGTTGCAGGCGCGTTTGCTCACGCTGACCCCACGGGAACGCGACGTCTTGTTGCCGCTGGTGCAGGGTTACACCACCCGCGAAATCGCCGAGCAACTGGGGGTGAGCGCAAAAACCGTCGACCTCTACCGCTCACGCGTAATGAAACGCATGCAGGCCAATACCCTGCCGGACCTGGTCGGCATGGCCATTGCCGCCGGAATGGTTGATCCATTGAAGTTGCGTTGAGTCCACGCGTTTTCCGCCGAACGACTATGCTGGGCTAACCGATCCCGTACCGTTGCAGTGATCAGGAGGCCTCCATGGAGCCCACTTCGTTCTCCGAAAAAACGCTGACGCGCACGCTGCTCGATGTCCTTATCCGGGCTGGGTTGATCGCGGTTCTGGTGCTGTTCTGCTTTGAAATCTTCAGCCCGTTCCGTGACCTGATGCTGTGGTCGCTGATCCTGGCGATTACCCTTTACCCGTTGCAGGCGCGTCTGAAAGGGCCCTTGGGACAGAATGACGGGCGCATTGCGACGCTGATTATCCTGATCGCCATCGTCATCCTGGTGTTGCCGATTTACTTTCTGGGCACCTCGATAGCCGACTCGGTCGACCGTGTGATGGAAGTGGTCAAGGGCGGCGACTTTCACCTGCCACCCCCCGCCGAATCCATTGCCAGTTGGCCATTGGTGGGGCAGCCGCTGTTTGACTTGTGGCTTGAAGCCTCAACCAATCTTCCCGACCTGACCGCCAAATACCTCCCGCAGATCAAGCACTTCAGCCTGTCCCTTTTGAGCAAATTGGCCGGCGTCGGCATGGGCTTCCTGACCTTCATTTTCGCCTTGATCATCGCCGGTATTTTCATGGCCTATGGCGAGAGCGGCAGTCGCAGCGCGGTGCAGATTGCCTCGCGGGTCAGCGACCCGGCCAAAGGACCGAAAATTGCAGCGCTGTGCACCGCAACGATCCGTGCGGTCGCGCTGGGCGTGGTCGGGATCGCGTTCATCCAGATGCTGCTGGTGGGGCTCGGGTTTGTCTTCAAGGGCATTCCCGGCGCCGGTTTGCTGGCCCTTGGGGTGCTGTTGCTCGGCATCATGCAATTGCCGGCGACGCTGATCACGGTTCCGGTGATTGCCTTTGTGTTCGCCACCGAAGGCGCCAACACCGTGACGATCGTGTTCGCCATCTTCGTCTTCGTTGCCGGCCTGGTGGACAACGTGCTCAAACCGCTGCTGCTGGGGCGCGGTGTCGATGTGCCGATGCCGGTGGTGCTGATCGGCGCGCTTGGCGGGATGGTCACCAGCGGCATCATCGGGTTGTTCATCGGTCCGGTGGTGCTGGCGGTCGGGTATCAATTATTCTGGCAATGGGTTCGGGATCAGCCTTCGGAGGGAGGAGGGCCGCCACTATGAATGCACCGGGTGATGAACTGCTCAATTGCGTACTGATCGCCCATGGTGGTCTGGAGCGCTGGAGCAGTTTCAACCAGGTACGCGCCACTATCGTGACCGGGGGCTCGCTCTGGGCCATGAAAGGGCTGACCCAGGACAGCGCGCCACGGCAGATGACCGTCTGGCTGCATGAGCAGCGGGCCTCGGTGACGCCCTTTGGTGGGGCCGACCAATTCACCGCCTACACTCCGAATCGAATCGCCATCGAAAATACCGCCGGCAAGGTAATCGCCGAGCGATCGAAACCCAGAGAATCCTTTCGCGACCATGGGGAAAACAGTCCCTGGGATGCCTTGCACCGAGCGTACTTCAACGGTTACGCGCTTTGGTCGTACCTGACCATGCCTTTCCAGTTCACCTGGCCGGGTGTCGTGACCGAGGAAGTCGAGCCCTGGCACGAGGGCTCGGAGCGCTGGCGTCGTTTGCGGGTGACCTTCCCCGAGACAATCGCCACGCACTGCGCGGTGCAGGATTTCTACTTCGGTGCAGACTTTCTGTTACGTCGTCACGACTACAACGTGGATGTCAGCGGTGGCCTGGCTGCCGCGCAGTACGTTCATGGCTATGTTGAAACCGACGGCTTGCGCATGCCTGGCAAGCGGCGCGCCTATCGACGCAAGGCCGACGGCCAGGCGGATGAGCACGCCTTGCTGGTGGCGATCGATCTCAGCGACATCGGCTATTCGTAATGCACTGCGGAGGAATGAATCATGACCCTGCATGCCTGGGAAAAACTCTACCTCGATGACCTGAGTCTGGGTCAGGAGTTTGAAAGCGACCCTGTTCGCGTCCATCAAGAAGCGATGTTGGCGTTTGCTCGTGAATACGACCCGCAACCTTTCCATTTGAGTGCCGAAGAGGCCGAGTTGAGTCTGTTCGGCGGTCTGGCGGCCAGCGGCTGGAACACTGCGGCCCTGACCATGAAGATGCTGGTGGCCAGCGTCCCCCTGGCGGACGGCATCATTGGCCTGGGCATCGAGCTGAGCTGGCCGACACCGACTTATCCGGATGACGTGTTACGCCTGTTCAGCAAGGTGCAGGCCATCGAACCGTCGGCCTCCAAACCGGATCGGGGCGTGGTGACGCTGTTCATGGAAACGCTGAATCAGAATGACAAGGTGGTGCAGCGTGCAACCGGGAAGCTGCTGGTATTCAGGAAACCCCCAGAGGATTGAAGCGCTGCCGGCGTTCGCCATTTCTCGACGTCGCTGACGACAGATCCCCAAACAAGCTGCCCGGGGGCCGCGGTCCGGCGAAGAAACCGCGGCGACCGATCAATCAGGCGGCAGGCAGCAGGCCTTTCTGTTTGGCGACATGAGTCGCCATTGCGTCCATCAAATCCGGGGACAGGCAGTCATAGGGTTCCAGGCCGATAGAGCGCAGGCGCTCACGGATGGCTTTCATTTGCGCTGGCGGTGTGCCGGTTTCGATGATGGAAGACACGAACGCCGCGAAGCCTGGCGCAGCCCATCCTCGTTGGGGAGAGAGCTCGGTGTGGACGAAGTCCAGGCCATAAAACGGATGGTCCTTGTTCTCGATGCGCCCAAAGAGATGGGCGTGGCACTGCTTGCAGGCATGGCGCTGGATGGTGGCTTTTTCGTCGACAATGGCCAGTTTTTCGCCGTGGGCAGTGACGCTGACCTTGTCCCGAGGCACCACGGCAATGACGGCGAATATCGCGTTTTGCGGTTTCCAGCATTTGCTGCAGCCGCACGCGTGGTTATGCAGGGTTTGCGCGTCGATCCGGACCTCGACTTTGTCGGTCGCACACAGGCATTGCAGGGTGCCACCGGTGAAATTCGCGTCGGCGGGTTGGATACCATTGTCCAGGGCAGGATGAAGTTTCAAGGTACTCACGTTGGCGTCTCCCTTTGAGTGGGCCAGACAAACAGCGGCAGGGTGTGAGTGACGAAAGCTCGCCATTTAAATCCTAGACCATCTTCGGTAACCGGGGGCGCCCCCGTCATAACCTTCAAACTGGCGTTGACTGGTTTGACGGGGGCCAGGCCTTTTAGAAGCTGAACCGCTGCAGCATGACGCCCAGTCCGTCGGACATTGCCTTGAGTTCCTGGGTCGTGCGCACGATCCCGCTTTGGGCGGTGGCGTTCTCTTCCACACTTTGCGCTACTTTCTCGACGTTGCAGGCGACCTGTTCACTGGCGGCGCGTTGTTCCTGGAGCGACACCGAAATGAAACTGACGGCCGCAAGGGATTCGTCCAGTACACCCTTGATCCTGCCCATGGAAAGGCCCGCGCTTTCGACCAGTTTCTGACCATGAGTCACGCGCTCACAGCCGGCGGCCATGCTGTCTTTGGCTTTGACCATGCCGCTTTGTATGGCATTGACCAAGGCAACGATTTCCGTGGTGGATTGGGCCGTGCGGGCGGCCAGGCTGCGCACTTCATCGGCGACCACGGCGAAGCCGCGACCTTGCTCGCCCGCGCGTGCCGCTTCAATGGCGGCATTGAGGGCCAGGAGATTGGTCTGTTCGGCGATGCCGCGAATCACACCGACAATCAGGCTGATGTCGTTGGACTGAATCGCCAGTTGATCGATGTCCGATGAGCTTTGTGTCACCAGATCGGCAATCTGGCCCATTTCCTGGATGGAGGCCTGCATGACCTCCATGCCTTCGCTGGTGATTTCGCCTGCTTTCTGTGCGGTGCTCTGAGCCTGTCGAGCATTGTCGGCGATGTGAGTGATGCTGACGGAAAGCTCTTCTACCGTGGCCGCCATGGAGGAGGCTGTCTCGCTTTGCAGTGCGGCGCTGCTCAATCCTTGTTCAGAGGACGCAGACAATTGCAGCGTGGCCCCTTCGATCTGCCCGGAGGCCTGACTGATCTTGCCGATCATCTCGCTCAGGCTGTGGCGCATCGCCTGGACGGAGTGCAGCACCCCCGTCGACTGTTGCTGATCAAACTGTGTAGCGGCGAGTTTCCCCAGGGCGATGTTCGAACTGATGGCCGCCAGTTCTGCCGGTTCGGCACCGAGCTGGCGGCTCAACAGGCGGGAGAACAAGACCGTGTAGGCCACGCCCGCGATCAGGGCCAATGCCAGAATCAACAGGCTGAGCTGGAGACTGGAGGTATAGGCGCTCTGGTTCTGTTCGAACTGGTTCTTGGCCTCCACCAGTTGAACTTCGATCAACTCGGAAAACTTGGCTGACAAGGGATCGATCAGTGGATACAGCTGATCTGTCGCGAAACGCGCGAGACCGGCGGCGTCGCTTTGGCGCAGAAGGCCCTGCAAGTTTTGCAATGGACCGTGGGTGGCTTCCATCAGCGGGTCGATTTGCGCGATCAAACGGGTTTCTGCAGGAATCAGCTCTGTTGATTTGTACGCGCGCCACGTCTGATCGATTTCCCTCTGCGCTTGCTCTATCCGGGTCAATGATTCGGCGTTGGTGAAATTGCCATTGCGTGCCTTGTGGGTGGCATCGACGATGTCCACGGCGTACAGGTCGGCGATTTTTTTCAAGTCCCGCAGCGGCACGACCCGATCGAGGTACACGGTCTCCAGACTGCGTACCGCAGATTGCATTCCCAAGAGTCCAAGCCCGCCGACACACAACAAACCCAGGAGCAAAGTGCTGGTAAGCACAAGCAGATGAGTCCTGATTTTCCAGCTTCCCATAGTCCGTAATTCCTGAGTCAGCTAATAGATGGCGATCAAGAGGTCAGCGTAAGGTGCAATAAAGGCACATTGGCATCATTGGCTGAGACCCAGGAGAAAAAACATCGTGTGATCGGCGAGAATTTATGAATTTGCGACACTGGGAGGCACGCTATTGGAGTCGGTGCGGTCGACGATGAGTGTGCCGGTTGCCTGGTCCATCGTTGAATTTTTCACTCACTACTGAGCAAGATCGCAGACTTGACCCAGAATGAATCTACCGCACGCTGTTTGTTATCCCTGAGGGCTAAAGTCCCATGAGCGATTCGGATGCTCCGCCACCCGTTCCCGAACCGGGCCGGATTACGCACAGGCATACTGGCGATCAAACCCACTTGAGCCGTTGGCTGCCGGGGCTGCGGACGTTGAGCCGCTACAAGATGGCATGGTTGCGGCGCGATATTGTGGCCGGACTCGTGCTCACCACCATGCTGGTGCCCGTCGGCATCGCCTACGCGGTGGCGTCGGGGGTGCCCGGCATTTATGGCCTTTACGCGACCATCGTTCCATTGCTCGCTTATGCGTTGTTCGGCCCCAGCCGAATCCTGGTGCTGGGGCCGGACTCCTCATTGGCAGCCATCATTCTCGCCGTCGTTTTGCCGCTGTCCGGCGGTGATCCGCATCGGGCGATCGCCCTTGCCGGCATGATGGCGATTGTCTCGGGGGGGGTGTGCATCCTGGCGGGTGTCGCGCGGTTGGGTTTTGTCACCGAGTTGCTATCCAAACCGATCCGCTATGGCTACATGAACGGCATCGCACTGACGGTATTGATCAGTCAACTACCCAAGTTTTTCGGCTTTTCGATTGAGTCCGACGGACCGCTGCGCAACCTGTGGGCCATTACCACCTCGGTGATGGATGGAAAAACCAACTGGACCACCTTCATGATCGGTGCGGCCACCGTGGCGGTCATCTTGTTGCTCAAGGACAAAAAGCGCGTGCCGGGGATTCTGATCGCCGTGGCAGGCGCCACCGTCGCCGTTGGCGTGCTGGACCTTACAACCCACAATGTCGCGGTCCTCGGTTCGCTGCCCCAAGGCTTGCCGGCGTTTGCCATCCCTTGGATCAGTCGCGCCGATATCGTTCCTGTAGTGATCGGAGGTTGCGCCGTTGCGCTTGTCTCGTTCGCCGATACCAGTGTGCTCTCGCGCGTTTATGCGGCGCGGACCAAGACCTATGTCGACCCAAACCAGGAGATGGTAGGGCTCGGCATCGCCAACCTTGCCGGCGGTTTGTTCCAGGGGTTTCCAATCAGCAGCAGTTCGTCACGCACGCCTGTGGCCGAGGCGGCGGGGGCCCAAACCCAACTTGCCGGCGTGGTTGGAGCGCTGTCTGTTGCCTTATTGCTGGTGTATGCCCCGGATTTGCTGAAAAACCTGCCCACCAGCGCACTGGCGGCGGTGGTCATCGCTTCGGCTATCGGCCTGATCGAGGTCGCCGACCTGCGACGGATTTATCGTATTCAGCGCTGGGAATTCTGGTTATCGATCGTTTGTACGCTCGGTGTGGCCGTCTTCGGCGCCATCGAGGGCATTGGCCTGGCCATCGTTGTCGCGGTGATCGAGTTTCTATGGGATGGCTGGCGGCCGTATTCTGCGGTGTTGGGTCGCGCCAAAGGCGTCCAGGGCTATCACGACATCACGCGTTATCCGGATGCGCGCCTTATTCCCGGCCTGGTGCTGTTTCGCTGGGATGCGCCGTTGTTTTTTGCCAACGCAGAACTGTTCCATGACCGAGTGCTGGACGCCGTGGCGACATCACCCACGCCGGTTCGTTGGCTGGTGGTAGCAGCCGAACCGGTCACCAGCGTGGACGTGACTTCCGCCGACATGCTGGCCGAACTGGACCAAACCTTGAACGAGGCTGGCATCACGTTGTGCGTGGCTGAGATGAAGGACCCTGTCAAAGACAAGTTGAAGCGCTTCGGACTATTCGAGCGGTTTGGCGAAGCTGCGTTTTTTCCGACTTTAGGCGTCGCCGTCAGCAGCTATCTCAAGGTCCATCCCGAGGAATGGAGGGAAGGGCAGGATGAGGATCGCGATTAGACAATAGTGCGGGCTCGCTATCGGGGTCGGCGCGGTAGCCGACCCCGATCCCGGTTACTTGCGCACGTTCTGGTACAGCATCAACCTGGACGTTTCATGCATGCCGCGGGTCAGTTGCACCAGGCGCTTGAACTCTTCAGGGTTTTGCCCGGCCACGTTGTCCAGCGGCGTCGCGGAGGCCAGGTCGTGCAGCGTCGGCGAACTGCCGTCGTGCTCCATCTGCACCATGTAGTGTTGAGTGACGCCCGCAATCAACGGGAACGTGCCTTCACGCAACACCAACGGCACTACGCGTTCACCCTCGGGCGCAGGCTGCTGAATATCACGCCCCAGGCCGCTGTTGCGAAACTCAAGGCCGGCCATGCCCGCCACGGTTGGCAGCAAGTCCACCAGACCGACAGCTTCCTTGACGGTTCGTGTGCCGAGCAGACCCGGTGCATGGATGATCATGGGCACCGCGTTACTTTCCAGACCCAGTTGCTCATAAGCCGGTGCCAGGAACGGGATCTGGGCGATACGGGTGTTGTGGTCGCCAAACAGCACGAAAATGGTGTTGTCGTAGTAACCGCCTGCTTTGGCAATTTCCATCAAGCGTCCGATGTTGAAGTCCAGCAGGCGCACGGCGTTGTACTGCTCGACACTGCGCGATCCCGCAGCCTGAACTTCGGCCAGGGTAGGGTGCTTGACCTCGAATCCGTCATTGCTCTTGGGAATCGTGAAGGGACGATGGTTACCGGCCGTCTGCACATAGGCAAAGAACGGTTTGTCCTTGGGCAGCGCTTGCAGGATCTTGTCGGTTTCCTTGAACAGATCCAGATCTGAAATCCCCCAGACATCCACCACCGGGGATTTCCAGTCCCGCTCTTCGAACAAACGAACCCCGTCGATACTTTGCCGGATCAAGGCATTCATGTTGGCCCAACCGGAGTTGCCGCCAATGGTGTAGATCTTCTCGTAACCGGTGAAGGCATTGATCAATGTGTGCTGCTTGGTGATCAGCGGATTACGCGTCGCGGTTTCCTGTCGAGTGACGTCTGGAACCCCGCTAATGCTGGCCCAAACGGTTTTTGCGGTCCCGGTGACCGGAACATAGAAGTGCTCGAAGAACCAGCTCTGTGTGGCCAGGCGATCGATGTTGGGTGTCGGATTGATCGGGTTGCCATAGGCGCCGACGGCACTGGTACCCAGCGACTCGAGCATGACAAACATCACGTTCGGCGCCCGTGTGCTCGATACTTTGTAGGGTTGTGGCGCCTGGTGACGGACGAAGTTCAGGGTTTGCGGATCGGGCTGGTCCACGCCCAGGTACTTGGCAATCACGGCATAGTGTTCACGCACTTGCGCTTCGTCATAGCGCGACTGGCCGACCTTGACCGTGTCGTAGAGGAAAATCACCGGGTTCAAGCCCAGCGCAGCGACCTGGTTATTGCCGGAGAAGAACGCATCGCTCCAGCGCAATGGGACAGGGTTTTCCAGGTTCATGTTCTCGACACGGCCCAAAATACCCAACAGCACCAACACGACCATCAACGCGCTACCCCATGTAACGGAGAGCGGGTGAATGGCTTTACGGGGGCGGTCCAGCGTCACGCGTTCCAGGCGCACCAGGGCCAACGTCACCAGGGCGACCGTTGCCAGCCACCCCAGTGAAATCCAGATAACCGGGTAGGTTTGCCAAACCATGTCACGGGATATTTGCGCGTCGTCTATGAAGCGCAGCACGGTGGCATTGATCCGTACGCCCAGATAGGCGTAGTGGCCAAAATCGACGATATAGATCAGCAGCAGGGCGCCCAGGGCGGCTGACAGATACACGCGTGCCAATCGGCGAAGCAGGCGGCTGCTGACAAGATTCCAACGGGGAATCCAGGCCAGCAACGCCAGTGGCAACATCACCAGGATGGCCAGACGCAGATCGAAACGAAAGCCGATGCCCAGGGTTTCCAGGACGGCATGATCGTCGCTCAATGCTCGGGCGTCGAAACCGGAGAAGCCGAAAAAGAACACCACCCGCAGCAATGCAAACAGCACAAACACAATCGCTGTCGCGCCTAGCCAATAATGCAAACGTCTCGATTGCAGCCAACCCATCCCTGTACCCCTGTTAAAAATGTCGTTGAATCTCAAATGGATCCGGAGTCTTTCACTGAGCCAAACCGCGTGTTCAGCCAACCGTACGTCCAGCGCGCCGCGAACATCAGCAGTGCCGCGCAGCAATACAGCCCCAGCAGCGGATCAACCAGGTAATCCCAATAGTTATGCGAAGGTTTTACCCCGGCGATGAAGGCCAGGGTCGCGCTGGCCAGCATCACGACGGCCAGGTAGCTGCGCAGGTAAAACAGACCTGCGGTGAGCAGAGCGAAGAAGATCAGCATCGGGCGCGGGCTGAAGCCAAACCGGTAAGGGTCCAGATGACTCAACCCCAGCGTTGCCGGATACAACGCCAGTGCCAGCGCAGCGAAGATAATCAACACGCGGGTTTTATCCTGCTGAGCAGCCGGCAGGAAACCCAGTCGACGCAAACAGCCCCACGCCATGAACACCAAGGTCGTCATCGCAAGGTCATCAATGTGGCTGCGCAGGTAAGCCGCCAAGGACAAGCCGTCCAGCGGTATAAAACTAGCGGCCAGCAATGCAACCAGCAGCACGATCTGCGCGGCTCGCTTTAAGCCGAAAGAAGGCAGCAACAGAAAGATGATCATTGTGAAACTGAGATGTGCTTGCCAAAGGTTGATCATTTGGCACGCTCCGACAGCCATGCATCGTTGAAGGTGACGTGCTTGATGAAGGTGTTGTTCCAGGAATAAACCAGGTGATACATACCGTCGGGACTGCGGATGAAGTACGGGTATTCATATTCGAAACTGCAGGCTTGTTCCTTGCAGACCCGGCTGTCCAGGTTGTTCAGGAACTGCGCTTCCAGCGGTTGGCGAAGTGCGCCACTGGATCCGCGAAACTCTCTGCCGATGATTTCCTTGTAGGCCTCGGGTGAAAACGTATCGCCCTCTGGATCAGGCGATTTGTCGAGGTCGCGCAGCGAGCGCCAATCGTCCATTTTTGCGTCGGTGCCATAAAGACTCAGTTTGAAGCGCCCCTCTTGCAGGTCATTGAGTGCCACCAGCAGCCCATGTTCGGGCGTCGCTATGGCCGCCAACGAAGAATTGGGGTTCGAGGGATCGAGCGGATAAGGCTCGCTCCAGGTTTGCCCGGCGTCTTCAGTTCGGGTCGCCAGTACTCGATGGTGGGTGTTGCCGGCATAACGCAGCAAGGCGATGCCGCGCTGTCCATCCAGCGGAACGACCGTGGGTTGCAATGAGTTATTGCCATGGCTGATGCGGAATTTATCGATCACCTCACCGTCTGCGCTCAAGTACAGGTACTCGGAAAACTTGCCCAGAAATTCGTGGTAGACCGGTAAGCCGATGGAACCGTCGGCGTGAAACACCGGGGCCGACCGTACCAGGGTGCTGATATTCAAGAAGGGCGAGGTGATCAATTGGCGCGGCGCCGACCATTGGCGTCCATAGTCTTCAGAGACCATTACATTGACCGCACTACCGGCCCAGCCCCCCATGGACACGGACACGTAGAACAACCAGAGCCGGTTGTCCGGTGCGAGCGCAACGACCGGGTTACCCAGTTTTCGAATGTATTTACCAGTGCCCAGTTGGGTCGACTGTCGAGTCGCCAATACCTGTTCCGCACCCCATTCGCCGGTTTGCGCGTCGAAGCGGGCAGAGCGCACCTGCACATCGGCTGCGCCTTCGCGAGTGCCGGCGAACCAGACTGTCATCAGGCTACCGTCAGGCAAGGCGGTTACCGCCGAGGAATGCACGAAGTCCACCAACCCGGACGAGGCAAAACGGCTGGTATAAATGGGTTTGGCCACTTGCTCAGCCACAGCCCTCACCGGGTTCATCAGGGCAAAGGAAGAGTGCACAGGGGCAGGGTGGGTGAACCATGCGGCCGCAAACAGGCAGGAAAGGGCAACATAAGCCAAGAAGGCAGGGAGGGAGGGGAGGTGGATGCGCATAATCGAGGCTGTGCATCTTATGGCCGATTCAGGCAGCTCAACCTATCACTTGTAGTAGCAGACTCGAGCTTTAGCGAGCTGCTGCTTTGTAAGCAAATGTTTGTAGCGCGATATTTGGACCTGGAATTTATAGAAATACGTTATTTATCAATTGCTTAAAGATGCTGGTGGGCGCCAGGCCGTTAATCGAAAAACTGCTCTCGAAGGCGGAAGAATAGACTGAAATGCACAAAAACCCATTCAGCGGGCCGAGCGTCGCGGCCTGTTCGGCCGCCAACGCTGCCTTCGCGCACTAAAAGCGGATCCGTTATTGATCTACCTGCGCCTTAATTGCCAAAACATTGCAGGGCACCTTATACAACACGTGCTCTGTAGTACTGCCAATCAGCTTGTGCAGCCCTTTACGGTGCGTATCGCCCATGATGATCACATCGGCTCGGGTGTGGGCTGCGAAGTCGGACATCACTTTGGTGGGCGGCCCTTCAATGAAGTGTTGTCGTTCAGAGGGCACGCGGTAGTTTTCAGCCAGCGTAATGAAGGACTTGTTCAGTGACCGGCGTACATCGGTACTGAAGCCCGGCATCGTCACGGCGCCGGCACCGGCGTCAGAGATATGTGTCAGCGATGGGTCGAAGGCGTGCAGCAGGTGCAGCTCTGCATCGCACTGCATGGCCATCCGCTGCGCAGCCACGATGATCCGGTCATTGAGGTCGTTAATCTGATGCTCTGGATGCGACAAATCCACTGCCGCCACAATCACCCGCGGAAGTGGACACCTGACTTCGCTGACCAGATGAACAGCAACCGGGCAATCGCGCAGCAGATGCCAATCCAGAGGCGTGACGAATACGCGTTTGAGTGCTGATTCGTGGTGTACGTCCTTGATAACCAGGTCCGGTTGCAAGTCTTTCACATGCTGAAGGATTTCTTGAAGTACGTCCCGAGCCAATACAACTTCGGTGGTCACCGCAATGCCATTGCCACGTATCAGTTGGGCTTCATCTTGCAGCCACTTCTGGTTCTCTTGCTGACAGATCTCGCGAAATTGCTCATTCCCGCTCATCAACCCCAAGATGTCGACGTCTTCAATGAACACCGCGATATGCAGCACTGCGTCAGTGGCTTTGGCAAGTGCGACTGCCCGCTCCATCGCCGGCGTGTGACGCATGGTTGGACCGACAATCAGAAAGAGGCGTTGATATTGGCTCATGTCGCACCTCCAGCATTCCGGGTTATCCGTTGGTTTTTGCCAGCACTTTCGTCCGCCATACCATTGGCGACCTCTACGGCCTCAACTTCCTGGGTCGCCAATACCAATATACGCCTGCATTCAGTGAGCGCGCGCGGGACGAGTTGCCCTATGCACTTATTAAAGCAGGCAGGACGAGAGGGGTCATTGCTCCCACTGTTCCAGCAGTATCGAGACGAATTTTTCCGCTGCCGGAGAGAGTGAGGCGCCTCTTCGGTAAACCAGTCCCAGCGATCGGTTCACGACAGGCTCTATCAAGGGGACGCTCACCAAGGTTGGATGATCCACCGCCGGCATTGCGAGGCTCGGCATTGCCGAAACGCCTAGGCCAGCTTCTACCAGGCCCAGCGATGTAGACAGGTGTTGCACCTCATAGAACCACTGTGGACGCCAGCTCAAGCCCGACAACGCGTGGTCCAGCAACATGCGGTTGCCGCTCAGGCGACCGACCCCGATAAGGCGGTAATTGCTCAGTTCAGACCAGGTGACCGAACTGCGCCCGGCCAGCTCATGATCGCGTCGACACGCCAAAACAAAAGGCTCGTTGACCAACGGCACAAACTCAATGTCGGGGTGCTGGCCGCTCATCATGTTGATGCCAAAGTCGGCTTCGCCACGCAGAACAGCCTCCAGTCCTTCGTTCGCACTGAGATCAAGCAAACGAATGCGGATTTGCGGATAGCGCTCGTTGTAGAGGCGGATGACCGAAGGGAGGAAGTAGAAGGCTGCGGTGGGGATGCAGGCGAGGGTCACACGGCCGCTCTGCCGCTCCGCCAGCTCGCGGATGTTAAGTATCGAGTCGTCGAAGTCATCCAGTAAGCGTCGTGCCTTGGGCAGGAAGTCTCGCCCAACGCTGGTGAGGCTTACCCTTCTTGTCGTGCGATCAAGAAGCGCTGTTCCCAATCCCTCTTCAAGCTTTTTCATTCTCCGACTCAACGCGGGTTGAGAAAGATGCAAGGCATCGGCAGCTTCGTGGAAGCTTCCAAGTTCCGCGATCTTCACGAAAGATCGGATGTCATTGAGCTCATAATTCACTTTTTTTCTCTCGGCAGACGAGCGTTATTCAGCCAGTTCATCCTAGATTCATCATGCGTCAAACGCAATAATCAGGCTGATATTTGCATTGGAAACAATTTTTAAAGCCTGCGACTCTTGCTCACAAGACATCAATAACCCCTATTGATCAACAAGAGTCAGTATTCATGCAACGAATTCCCTGTGTGCTAATGCGCGGTGGTACTTCCAAGGGCCCGGTATTTCTCGCCTGGGATCTACCTGTTGCGATCGAAGACCGTGATGAGCTGCTGCTCAACCTTATGGGTTCTGGCCATGAGCTGGAAATTGACGGCATCGGTGGCGGTAGTCCACAAACCAGCAAGGTGGCGATCGTCAGCCCGTCGCTGCATCCTGACGCGGATGTCGACTACCTGTTCGTTCAAGTCATGGTCTCCCAGCGTCGAGTCGACACTGCGCCCAATTGCGGCAACATGCTTTGCGCCGTTGGCCCGTTCGCCATCGAACAGGGGCTGGTAAAAGGCACCAAAGACCTGACCCGTGTGCGTATTCGCAACCTCAACACGGGGACTTTTGTGAACGCCGAGGTACAGACCCCGGGTGGCAAGGTCAGCTATGAAGGCGACACCGCCATCGACGGTGTGCCGGGTACCGCCGCTCCTGTGCAACTGACCTTCCTGGATGCGGCGGGCAGCAAGACGGGCAAGCTTTTCCCGACTGGGCAAACGCAGGATCTGATCGACGGTATTGCAGTGACCTGCATCGACATGGCGATGCCGATGATGATCGTCGAAGCCGGCCAGCTGGGTAAGCGCGGTGATGAAAGTCCTGCTGAGCTGGATGCCGACAAAGAGTTCCTGCGTCGCCTGGAGGCCTTGCGACTGCAAGCTGGCCTGGCAATGGGCCTGGGTGATGTCAGCGACAAAGTGATCCCCAAGCCAGTACTGGTTTCACCGGCCAAGGCAGGCGGCACGATCCAGGTGCGCTACTTCATGCCACACAATTGCCACCGGGCCTTGGCGATCACCGGCTCCATCGGCCTGGCCACTGCTTGTGTCACTGAAGGCAGTGTGGTCGCGCAATTGCTCGGCGGGGTTAGCGAGCCGCGCTTGCAGCAAGTACGCATTGAACACCCAAGTGGTGGAATAGATGTCGTATTGTCCTACACCGGCGCTCAGGGTGAGACCATTCGTGCTTCGGTAGTGCGTACATCGCGCAGGCTGTTCTCCGGTTTTGTCTACGCCGCGGCTTCCCAACGACTCGCCGGATAACGTCCCCTAGTCATTGCCGTTTTTGCATCAGCACAATTCTAAAAATGGGTGATGCCATGAAAGTTGTAAAATCGCTCTACTTTCAGATTCTCTGCGCCGTGCTGTTGGGCGTACTGGTCGGACATTTTTGGTCGCAGCAGGCCATCGCCTTGAAGCCGCTGGGTGATGCCTTCATCAAACTGATCAAGATGATGATCGCTCCGGTGGTGTTCTGCACCATCGTCACGGGTATCGCGGGTATGAGCGATAAACGCTCCCTCGGACGCCTGTTGAGCAAGACCATGCTGCTGTTCCTGGCGTTGACCGTGATCAGCCTGATTATTGGCTTGGTGTCGGTCTACCTGTTCAAACCCGGTGTGGGCATGAACATCGACCCCACCCAGTTGAGCACCAAGGGCTTGTCGCAGTACACCGATTCGGCCGCGAAGCTGGGAGTGGTCGAGTTTTTCATGCACATCATCCCCGACACGTTCATCGGTGCCTTCAATAAAGGTGAAGTACTGCCGGTGTTGTTCATCGCGGTGCTTTGCGGTTTTGCGCTGTCGGCCATAGGCGAGCGTGGCAAGCCGGTGCTGGATGTACTGGAATCCGCCTCGCATATGGTGTTCAAGATCTTCTCCTACCTGATGCGCTTCGCTCCGATCGGTGCCTTTGGCGCCTTGGCGTTCACCGTGGGCCAGTACGGTATTACATCGCTGGGCTCGTTGGCCAAGCTGATCATGACGCTGTACGTCGCCTGCGCCTTCTTCGTCTTTGTGGTGCTGGGGAGCATCTGCCGGGCGAATGGTTTCAGTCTGTGGAAGTTGCTGCGCTACTTCCGCGAAGAATTTCTGGTGGTGCTCGGGACTTCTTCCACCGAGCCGGTGATGCCGCGGATGCTGGAAAAGCTGCAAGCCCTGGGTTGCAAGAAAGGCGTGGTGGGGCTGGTGTTGCCAACGGGGTACTCGTTCAACCTCGACGGTACGGCCATCTACCTCTCGCTGGCAGCGGTGTTCATTGCTCAGGCCTGCAACATCGAACTGAGCCTGACACAGACCGTGACCATGCTGGCAATCATGCTGTTGTCCTCCAAGGGTGCCGCGGGCGTCACCGGTGCCGGTTTTGTCGCGCTGGCTTCTACGCTGACAGTGATCCATGACATTCCCTTGGCCGGCCTTGCCTTGCTGATCGGTATCGACCGTTTCATGTCGGAAGCCCGGGCTTTGACCAGTCTGGCAAGCAACGCCGTGGCTACCGTGGTGATGTCCATCTCGGAGAACGCCTGTGATCGCGAAACACTGATGCGGACTCTGGACGGTAAACCTTCGCCCGCCGCACCCCCAGCCCAAGTCCAGAACCCCGACTGGGATGGCCTGAAGGTCACCGAACACGCTTGACCGTTCGCGGCTGAATCCAGCCCCCTTAAATACCTCAATGAATAACTCCCGCCAGGCACCGTTGATCGTGCCGTCTGGCGGGGACGGGGTCGCGCGCCTGTGCGTCGGCCACGCTACTCATAAGAACAAGAGAACTGACCTATGCTCGCATTGCTTGGATTGGCCATGGTGGTGGTCTTCACCGTCCTGATAATGACCAAACGGTTATCGCCGATTGTCGCGCTGACGGTGGTGCCGATTGTGTTTGCCGTCATTGGCGGTTTCGGTGGCACTACTGGCAAGATGATGCTCGACGGCTTGAAAATGGTCGCTCCTTCGGCCGCGCTCCTGCTGTTCGCGATCTTGTTTTTCGGCTTGATGATCGACGCCGGTCTGTTTGACCCGCTGATTCGCAAGATCCTCAAACGCGTCAACGGCGACCCGATGAAAATCGCTGTCGGCACAGCGTTGCTGTCGCTGCTGGTGGCCCTGGACGGTGATGGCACCACCACCTACATGATCACCTGTGCGGCAATGCTGCCCCTATACAAACGTATCGGGATGAATCCGATGATTCTGGCGACCATCGCCATGCTTTCTCTGAGCATCATGAGTGGCATGACGCCTTGGGGAGGGCCGGCGACCCGAGCGATCGCGGCGCTGGGCCTGGATGCCGGTGAATACTTCGTACCGTTGCTGCCGACCATGATTGGCGGCGCCATGTGGGTGGTGTTCACCGCGTTTCTGCTGGGCCGTGCCGAGCGCAAACGGATCGGCAATATCCAGTTGGAAAGCGGCGGGGGAGATTGCTACATCAAGGCGATTCTTGAAGACACTCCGCACAAGCGACCGAAACTGGCCTACGTCAATCTGCTGTTGGTGATCGCGGTGATGGTCGCACTGGTGATGGGGATCATGCATTCCGCGATCCTGTTCCTGATCGGGTTCGTACTGGCGCTGATGATCAACTATCCGCAACTGGATATTCAGAAGGAACGCATCCTCGCCCATTCGGGCAACGCCATGACCGTCGTACTGTTGGTGTTTGCCGCCGGCATCTTTGCCGGGATTTTCTCCGGCACCAAGATGGTCGACTCCCTGGCGCAAACCCTGGTTGACTGGATTCCGCCGTCCTGGGGGCATCTGTTCCCGCTGGTGGTGGCGATTACCAGCATGCCGCTAACGTTCGTCCTGTCCAACGATGCTTATTACTTTGGCGTGGTGCCCATTCTGGCGAATGCCGCTGCGGCGTATGGCATTGATCCGGTGGAAATCGCCCGCGCGTCGATTCTCGGGCAGCCAGTACACCTGATGAGTCCGCTGGTCGCCTCAACCCTGTTGCTGGTGGGGATGGTCGATCGCGATATCGGCGACTTCCAGAAAGCCACCGTCAAATGGGCGGTGCTCACTTCACTGGTCATCACCGCGCTAGCCCTGCTGACCGGGGCGATCAGTCTCTTCACCTGATTCACCCAAGCCACCTGTTTTCTCCCAAGGCGCCTCGCCAGCGAGGCGCGCGCTGTTCTGCACCCCAAATAACAACAATGAGTAGTTTTCCATGACCACTTTGCATACCCAACGGGCGCTGTTTTCACTTCTTGGTTTGTTGCCGCTGGCCAGTGCCAGCGCAGAAGGATTTATCGATGACAGCAAGCTCAAACTGCAATTGCGCAACGTCTATTTCAATGAAAACTTCCGCGACGAGCATGGCTTGAGTGCCAAGTCGGCAAGGACGGCGAAGAGCGAACGAACCGAATGGGCCCAGGGATTTCTGTTGGATTACCAGTCGGGATTTACCCCCGGCACCCTCGGGTTTGGTGTTGATGCCCTTGGCCTGGTCGGGGTCAAGCTCGACTCCGGCCGTGGCCGCAGCGGTACGGGTTTGCTGCCCGTCCATGATGACGGTCGTGCGGCAGACGAGTTTGCAAGCCTGGGGATGACTGCCAAGGCCCAACTGGCCAAGACCACAGTCAAATACGGCACCTTGTTACCCAAGACTCCGGTGCTGATCTACAACGATGCGCGTCTGTTGCCGCAAACGTACCAAGGCACGCAGATCAGTAGTATCGACATCGAAAACCTCACCCTCACCGGGGGCTACCTGGATCGATTCAAACTGCGCGATTCCACCGACAGCATGCCGATTGTGCCCGACGGTTACGGCGGAGATAAATCAGGGGACTTCAGCTATGCAGGGGCCGAATACAAGCTGGGGAAGAGCGTTCGTTTGAGTTACTTCTACGGTGAGCTGGAAAACTTTTACCGTCAGAATTTTGCAGGTATCCAGCACGATCTACCCTTGGGCGGCGGCGTGCTGACCAGTGACTTGCGCTACTTCAACAGTGTCGATACCGGCTCGGCCTACGGTGGCAAGATCGACAACAACATGCTGAGCGGGCAACTGTCCTACGCCATTTCCGGCCATACATTCGGCGGCGGCTACCAGACCCTCAGTGGTGATGCCGGATTGCCCTTTATCAGTGGCGCAACGGTTTATTCGTTCAGCAACGCCGGGATAGGCAAGTTCATCGAGGAGGATGAAAAAACCTGGATGCTTAATTACGGCTATAACTTTGCCGCCCTCGGCGTGCCGGGCCTGACGTTCTCTACTCGCTATCTGAGCGGCAACGACGGTAAGTCCAACACCACGGTAAAAGAGTGGGAACGTGACGCCGAACTGGCTTATGTCGTGCAACAAGGCACCTTCAAGGGCTTGGGTGTGCGGTTGCGCAACTATGTTTATCGCTCTGATTATTCCCGTGGCCGAGACAGCAACCGGATCTACTTTACCTACGACATCGCGCTCTGGTGATTCCCTGATCGCGGCCTCGCGATATTCGCAGGCCGCCTTTTCAGCCTCGGCCTCACAGGATTGGGTGAAGGATTTCAACGATGTCGTTTAAAACCAAAATACTGTTGCTGACCCTGTTTCCGGTAATGCTGTTTGCCCTGGTGTCAGGTTTGAGCACCCGCGGCACTTTGCAGTCCCAGGCCGAGCAAGAAGTCGCTCAGACCCGCGAGCGACTGCTTGAAGAGAGCCGCACTCGGCTCAAGGATTACGCGAGCATTGCTCGCACTTCCATAGCCGGACTTTATGATCGGGCTGCTGCCGGGGATCCGTCCAGCCGAGCCTTGGCGATCAGCCGCTTGTCGAAAATGAAGTATGGCGATGACGGCTATTTCATCGGTTATGACAGCCAGGTTGTACGCCTGTTTCGCGGTGACAGCAGCGAAGGCGTCGGCACCAACATGAGTGATCGCAAAGACATCAACGGGAAATACTTGAACCGCGAAATGGTCGCTGCGGCAAAAAATGAGACTCACTTCGTCACCTATTCAGGTGGGCTGGTCAACACCGATAAGGTGGTGGCGAAGCTCGCGTACAGTTTTTATTTGCCCAAGTGGGACATGGTCGTGGTCACGGCGATCAATCTGGACAGTATCGACGTTCAGGTCGCCAAGGTGCGGGCTGATGTTGATGCGCGGGTGCACAGCTTGATGTTCAGCATCGCCATCATTGCTTGTGTGCTGGTTGGCATTATCGGTGTGTTGGCTTTACTGCTGGTCAAGCGCAGTTTGCGTCCCTTGACCCTGATCCGGGCCCACCTTGATGAAATCGCTGCGGGCGAGGGCGATCTGACGCGGCGTCTGCCGGTGGTCAGTCGAGATGAGCTTGGGCAACTTGCCGGTTCGTTCAACGCGTTTATCGATCAGATTCACAGCCTCGTCAGCCAGATCGTCGCCATGAGCGAGCAGTTGAATGGATCTGTGAGCCATGTGGCCGAGCAGAGCAGACATATTGACCGTGCCATGGATAAGCAGCGCCAGGAAACCGACCAGGTGGCTGCGGCGATAAATGAGATGTCATCGGCGGCGCAAGAAGTATCGGTCAGCGCGCAAAACGCTGCCGACGCAGCCGTCGAAACTGACAGACAGTCCCGGCACGCGAGGCAAATAGTCAATGGCAGCATGACTCGAATTCAGGCACTCACCGTGGAGCTTGATGAGAGTGGTATATCCATGAAGAGCCTTCAAAACGATGTGACTTCTATCGTCACCGTGCTGGATGTGATCCGCTCGATTGCCGAGCAGACCAATCTCCTGGCACTCAATGCGGCTATCGAAGCCGCTCGTGCCGGTGCTGCCGGGCGAGGGTTTGCGGTGGTTGCCGATGAAGTGCGCGCGTTGGCCAGTCGTACTCAGCGCAGCACCCAGGAAATCCAGGCGATGGTTGAGCGTCTCAAGGGCACGACTGATGGCGTGGTCAGTGCGATGCATCAATCCACCAAAGCGGCTCAAGGCGCTAACGCTCAGGCCGATCAGGCGGGTGAGTTCCTGGGCAACACTGTCGAACTGATCGCGACCATCAACGCGATGAACGCACAAATCGCGAGCGCTGCGGAGGAACAGACTTCGGTGGCTGAAGAAATCAACCGCGGGGTGCATCAGATCGCGCGGGCCATTGATTCCGTTGCCAACCAGACCAAGAGCGGGGTCAAGACCGTCGATGAGCTGTATATGATTGGTAATCGTCTGCAAAGCTTGCTCGGACAGTTCAAAATTTGATGCCGAGGGAGCAGGGTGGTTCTACAGGTCATTCACATCACTCAATGCTCATGGGCATGCGAATGGAGGGTCAGGGCACCCGGTACCTTGGTGCGCTCGAGCCCCCCACGTTCCAGCCACCGAAGGGTCTGCACATAGGCACGCTGCAGCAAAGACTCGGTCTGGTCAAAGTTGAACACCGAGACATCCACAGGGCACAAGGGCGGGACGATGTGCAAGCTGGTGACAGCGCGGAAGTGTTCGATGTCGCTCACCAGTTGACGCATGCTCATCAGGTTGACGGTGTGCAGGGCCAAGGCGACGAGGCCCCGGGGCGGTTGTGTCAGGGCGCAACTCACGCCGGTGGGGATGACCACGACGTTGGTGGCTCCCAAGGCTACGGCCGTCGAAATAGGTGTATTGCTTGCCACGCCGCCATCAACCAGGAACTGATCGGCGATTTGCACGCAGGGAAACACCAGCGGGATGGCCGCGCTGGCCAGCAACGCCTGCTCGAGGTCGCCACTGGACAGAACCGTCTCGGCACCACTGAGCAGGTCGGTGGTGACAATGTGCAGAGGCAGCGTCGCTTCTTCGATGCGATGAATGGGAAGTGCCTGTCCCAGCAATCGGTGTAACGCCGACGGCTGCAATAAAAAGCCACGCCGCTTGATCAGTCCTTTGCAGGTGTCGATCCAGGAGAGGGGAAAGATGTCAGTTTTACTCAGCCCACGCCAAAATCCGGCGAGCGCCTCGACGCCCTCGGAATCGGGCCTTGCGGCAAAATAGGCACCGTTGATAGCGCCTACCGAAGCGCCGACGACTATGTCGAATCGAACATCGGCCTCGACCAGGGCCCGCAACATTCCCACCTGCACCGCACCCAAACTGCCGCCGCCAGCGAATACGATTGCGGTTTTGGTGACCATGGTCGAAGTCTCTGTGCGGAGATGTATCGAATGAGTGTAGCTGACGGGGTGGCGCTGAATTCCGTGAAGGCAGACTACGGAGTCATCCTCTCCAACCGATGCGCCTGCACCGGTTGGATGGAACGTGCCTATAAAAGAGGGATCAGCTGTTGGCTACCTTCGTCGAGGTAGTAAACCGGTAATGGATTGTCACGCTGGCGCATGTCGATATCAGACTCACAGGTGGCGCGCTCGGGCTACTTGCGTTGAACACTGGACGCGTAAGGTGGCGCGTCATTTAATGGCTGTGCAGTCACGATGACTGATGGGAAATGCTCAGAAGCGTTGAGGTTCGCCGCTTTCGATAAGGGGCAACAGGAAGAAATGATGATCGCCTGACCCTCAGTCAGCACGCTCTAACGTCGATCACCAGAGAACAAAAAAAAACAATGAATAGCCTGAACTCTAAAGATTCGAACGGTCAGTTGGCACAGGGTTTCAAGCCGCGCCACGTCACTATGCTTTCCATCGCGGGGATTATCGGAGCAGGTTTGTTTGTCGGGTCGGGACATGCCATCGCTGCCGCCGGTCCGGCGGTATTGCTGGCGTATCTGTTCTCCGGCCTTTTAGTCGTTCTGGTCATGCGCATGCTGGGCGAAATGGCGGTTGCCAACCCGGACACCGGATCCTTTTCCACCTATGCAGACCAGGCAATCGGGCGTTGGGCGGGCTTCACCATCGGCTGGCTGTATTGGTGGTTCTGGGTGCTGGTGATCCCCATCGAGGCGCTCGCGGCCGGGCATGTATTGAACCAATGGTTCCCACAGATCGATACCTGGTTGTTTGCCTTGCTGTCGATCATCCTGCTGGTCGTGACCAATCTCTTCAGCGTGTCCAAATACGGCGAGTTCGAATTCTGGTTTGCGATGGCCAAGGTCGTGGCGATCATCGGGTTTATCGGCCTTGGTTTTGCGGTGCTGATGGGGTGGATTCCCGAGCGGGAAGCCAGCGGGTTGACTCGACTCATGGACGAATATGGCGGGTTTGCGCCCAACGGTTTGTCAGCGGTCGTCGGCGCATTCATCACCATCATGTTCAGCTTCATCGGTACGGAAGCGGTGACCATTGCGGCCGCCGAATCCAGCAACCCTGCTCAGAACATCGCCAAAGCCACACGCTCGGTGATCTGGCGGATCGGGGTGTTCTACTTGCTGTCCATTTTCGTGGTCATTTCCGTGGTGCCCTGGAATGATCCGTTGTTGGCGTCTGTCGGCTCTTACCAGCGGGCACTGGAGCTGATGAACATTCCCCATGCCAAGTTGCTGGTGGATGTGGTGGTGTTGATTGCCGTGGCCAGCTGCATGAACTCGTCGATCTATATTTCCTCGCGCATGCTGTTTTCGCTGGGCAAGCGCGGTGATGCACCGAAACCATTGAAGGTGACATCGTCGGCGGGTGTGCCGAGGGCTGCGGTAATCGCCAGCACTGTGCTGGGTGCCGGGGTGACCTTGTTCAGCTACTTCATGCCTGCCGGTTTATTCCAGTTTCTGCTCGCCAGCTCGGGCGCCATTGCGTTGCTGGTGTACCTGGTTATCGCCGTGTCGCAATTGCGCATGCGCAGGATTCTGCGTCGGCAGAACGTCACGCTGACCTTCAAGATGTGGTTGTTTCCCTGGCTCACTTGGTTCGTCATCGCCTTCATCAGCGCAGCGTTGGCGGTGATGATGGTGACGCCCGAACACCGTATGGAGGTTTCTTCGACCATCGTCCTGGCGCTGGTGATTTCCTTTATCGGCCTTGTGACCACGCGTCACCACGGTCAGCCGCAGAGGGTGGCGGCGGCGGAAAGTGCATAGCCGCTTCAGCGTAAACCTGCTTGCGATCTTATAAGTACGCGAGCAGTGGCGGGGCGGTAAAACCGCCCGCCACGGGCCATTACCGCTCACTGGGAGAATAATCTTCGATGGCATATGACACCCCCAGGGCCGTTTCTCCCCAAACCATTGGTTTTTTGCTGCTGGACCAATTCACGTTGATTTCTCTGGCCTCTGCTGTAGAGCCGCTACGAATGGCCAACCAGCTGACCGGTCAAGAGCTGTATCGTTGGCACACTTTCAGTTTGGGAGGCGAGCAGGTGTGGGCAAGCGACGGCATGCCGATCACTCCGGATGCGTCGATCAATAATGCACCGATGCTTGATACCGTGATTGTCTGCGGAGGCATCGGCATTCAAAGCGCCGTGACCCGGGAGCACGTTGCCTGGTTGCGAGCCCAGGCGCGACGCTCGAAGCGGATCGGGGGCGTATGCACAGGCAGTTGGGCCTTGGCCCAGGCAGGCTTGCTCGACGGGTTCGATTGCAGCGTGCACTGGGAATTTCTGGCCGCCATGCAGGAAGCTTTTCCGCGCGTGAACCTCAGCTCCAGTTTATTCACTCTCGACCGGGACCGCTTCACCAGCTCCGGTGGAACCGCGCCAATGGACATGATGCTGCACCTGATCAGTCGCGATCATGGTCATGAACTGTCAGCGGCCATCTCCGAGATGTTTGTCTACGAGCGGATCCGCACCGAGCAGGATCACCAACGAGTGCCCCTCAAGCACATGCTCGGCACCCATCAACCGAAGTTGCAGGAAATCGTCGCCTTGATGGAGGCCAATCTGGAAGAGCCGATCGAGCTCGACGAACTGGCGAGTTATGTTGGCTTGTCCCGTCGACAGCTCGAGCGGTTGTTTCAGAAATATCTACATTCCTCGCCGTCGCGGTATTACCTCAAATTGCGCCTGATCCGCGCACGTCAGTTGCTCAAGCAAACGCCGATCTCCATCGTAGAGTTGTCGGTGGTGTGCGGCTTTGTGTCCACCCCCCATTTCTCAAAGTGCTATCGCGAGTGTTTCGGCATTCCACCCAGCGATGAGCGCCTGGTGGCGCAACCGCAAGTGGCAGCAAGTCCGACTCTGCAAGTATTTTCGCCGGCAAGGCCGATGAATTTGCTGGATCAGGCGCGTGATGAGTCAACGTTCGCAAGTATCAAGATTATGAAACCCTGAACAAGCGAGCTGGCGTCATTCCAGACACCCGCAAATTAAATACCTCCCATTTCCTTAAGCACAGTGGGGCGGGCTGTGGAGCATCGTACTTTGTATGGTGCTGTACACGGGCGTCACCGGGTTGCTCGGAGCCAATTGCACGGCAAGCCTGATGAGCATGTTCCCGAGGCAGGCGGGGGCGAGTGTCGCCCTGGGTATTTCGGTGCAATTCGCCACCGGGGCGCTGGCCAGTCTGTGGGTCAGTCACCTGGCTGATGGCACTTCATGGCCCATGTGCCTGGTGGTGGGAAGCTGCGGGGTTGGCTGCCTGATTGCGTATGGCATCTCGATCCACGCGCCTGTCAATCAGGACGCCCATGCCGACACGCTAGAACAACATTAGAGAACAAATTCTGGCTGCCTTCTTCATGTATAGGCGTTTTTCCAACGCCTATACATGAACCCGAGAAACCGGTTACTGAAGGGTGTTGCTGATGGCGTCAAAGGCGACCATGTCGTCGATAACCTCACCACCGGTGGGTTTGGTCTGTGCTTGCCACACTACAATCACCACATTTTTGGTCGGGTTGATGTAGAGGTACTGACCAAAAGTGCCTGCAGCAGTAAAGGCTTTATCGGCCTTGGATGCATCGGTCCAGCCTGGCCACCACATGTTGGCAAAGTCACCGTAGGCCACATCTGTGCCAGTGGTCGCGCTGGCGAAGCTCATCCAGTCTTCAGGTAGCACTTGCTGTGCACCGGCCTTGCCGCCGCTGAGGAAAAACTGGCCAAAACGCCCGTAATCTTCAAGGGTTGCACTTATGCCGCTGCCGCCCACTTCATTGCCATTGGGGCCGTCGAGCCACCATTTGGCATCGGTTTGCATGCCATAGGGAACCCAGATCTTTTCGCTCAGGTATTGCGTCAGTGGCTTGCCCACGGCGGCGCTGACCAGTTGTCCCAAGACTTGCGTTTCACCGGTGCTGTAGTTGGTGCGAGTGCCAGGAGGTGCAGCGGTAGGCAGGCTTGCCATGAACCTGAGGAGCGATCCAGGCACTTGTTCGATTCGCAGCTTGATCAACTGTCGTTCGTCTGATGTTGGATCAGTGTATTTCTCGTTCCATTTGATTCCGGAGCGCATGGACAGAATTTGACGTACGGTGACCTGGTCGTATCCGCTACCGGCCAGCGCGGGTAAATAGTGGGTGACTTTGTCATCAAGGCTTTTGATGGCGCCGTCCTGCAATGCAGCGCCCACGAGGGTAGAGGTGATAGATTTCGCCACCGACATCGACATCCAGCGGGTGTCGGCGGTATTACCTTTTTCGTATCGCTCAGTCACGATTTTACCGTCCTTGAGCACCAACAGGCCTGTTACCCGATTCAGCGCAACGTAGTCATCGAGACTGTAGCGCTTGCCTTTATAGTCAAAGGCAACCGGGCCGAGTGGCGTGCCGCTGCGCGGTAACGGGAAAGGGTGGCTGCCCGCCTTGATGGCCCGCACAGGAAACAAACGATCAGTATTGCGAAAGGTAGTGACGGCCAGGTCCTCGCTGAGATTGCCGTCATAAATGGCCTGGACTTCGCCAATCGGCTCCAGCGCAGGTTGTTGGTAGGACTTCGTGGGACCAGGAGTGGCTGCCCAGGCGGTCAACGATAGCGCGAGTGTCGAAACACACACCACCACTTGAAGATGGCTGCGCTTAATGAGCGATGGATGGCGAGGGAGCATTGGCATAAACACCTTCCTATTGTTTCTTGTTGTTTTGTCAGGGGGAAGTTTGCAAGGTGGAAATTTTTTGGGCGCGTGGGATCGGGCCTGATCCCGCGCGGAATCGGGCCATGGATAAGAGGCAAGCTTCGACATTGGCTCCCAGGCCGCAGTCGCGCTGAGGAATGTGCCACCTCAACGCGAGAGCTTTCATGGTTGATTGATTGGCCTGGTGAGAAAGCGCTCTAACGCACTGCCGCCACCAGTTCCAACTCCAGCAATCCGCTGCCTGGAAGCCCGGCGACGCCCAGCGCAGAGCGCGCGTGTTGCCCGCACTCGCCAAACAACTCGATCAGCAAACGCGAAGCTTCGTCGAGAATTTTTGAGTATTCCTGGTAACCGTCCTCGGCATAGACAAATCCGCGTACGAACAGAATCCGCTCGACGCATTCCAGATCACCGATCGCTTGTTCCAGCGCACTCAAAGCCCGCAACACACAGGTGCGAGCAGCCAGGTTCAAGGTTTCTGCAGGCATGTCTGCCCGAGCCGGACCTTTGATTACACTGTCGACCAGGCGACACACCTGCCCGCTGACATAGGCCACACCACTGTGGATCACCACCGGCACGTAGTCACCCTTGGGGGCAGGGGCATCGGGCAATTGCAGGCCCAACAGCTTCAGTCTCTCTCGAATGCTCATGGGTTCACCTGCGCAAAACTCACCGGCCCGCCGAGCCACAATCCCTGGATCTGCTCCTGAGCATCCCGGCGAAAGCGCAACGATATCTCCGAAGGGCGGCCCATAGCCCGGCCCTGACGAACACGCACCGGGCGCTCATCAGCACTCACCAGGCCGTTTTCCAGCAACCCAAAGGCCAAGGCAGCGGCCGCAATACCGGTGGCCGCATCTTCGGGATAGCCGGAGGATTTTGGAAACTGTCGTGCGTCGAATTGTCGAGTGGCGAGGTCCAGTGCTGCGTAGGGGTACAAACCGGTTGAGCCGATGCGCTCGCACAATTGCTCAACCCGTCGGAAGTCGGGTTTCAGTCCATCCAGCACCGCTACGCTCTTGAGCGGGATCAGGGTTTTCACCCGGCTGGTGGCCGCGTTCTGGATGGGGAGCGGAGCCAACTCATTGGAGCTGATGCCCAGCACCGAGAGGATTTCCGCTTCGATGTCCGGGGACGAGAGCGTTTCGACCTGACCTATGGGCTGGGTGATTTCGATCTGTACGCCACCATTTCTATCGCGCGTGACCCGCGCCTCCACGCGTCCACTCAAGGTCCAGATCGACAGTTGATCCTTAGGCAACATCCCCAGTCGGTCCAGCAGCCAGACGGCGCCGACCGAGGCATGTCCACACATCTCCATTTCGTGGTTCGGCACCCAGAAACGGAAGCTGAAGTCATAGTCGGTTCCAGTCGGTGGCGAACAGACGAAGCCGCATTCATGCCCATAAGCCTGGGCCACAGCCTGCATGTCTGCAGCGCTCATGCCGTCGGCGCGAGCGACGGTTGGTGCCGGGTTGCCGCCGTTTTCCGCAGCAGGGAATACATTGATCAGATGAACTTGCGGGGTCATTTCTGCGCTCCTTGAGCGTCCGATAAAACGGGTGCAACTGCATCGACGATGGCATTGGTAAATACTGTGTGCGGATCAAGGCTGACCGGTTCCGCTTCAACCGCGTTCATGAAACTGATGTTCTTCTGGACGCCCGACAACTCGACCCTCGGTGTGGCCGGGTAAGAGGGCAGCGACGCTGTCCATGCCGAATCGAAAATCGGCGCGGCGGTGTGAGCGAAGTACGGCCGCACGGCTTCCCGAGCCTTGTCCGGATCGGTGGCGATCAGTTGCTCGGCGCGCCACAGGGCCTTCACCATTTTTCGTGCGGTGTCGGTGTTACTGGCCAGCCAGTCTTCCCGGGCAATCATCGCTGTAAAGAGGAAACCGTTGAGCGGCGGATATTCACCCTTGGCCAGGTCCATCAGCACAAATCCCCCTTGCTGTTCGGCGGTGGTGATAGTCGGTGGTGACAGCGAAAAACCATTGATGCTGCCCTGAGAAAACGCCGCCAGCATGTTCGGCGCGCCGCCAATCGGCATGATGGTCAGGTCTTTGTCCGGACTCAGGCCTGCGTCCTTGGCCAGATATCGAACCAGCATATCGGTGGTGCTGCCGGGACCGGTGACACCGATTTTCAATCCTTTCAAGGCTTGTGCCCGGGCAGTCAGCGGTGACGCCGCGGATACGCCCGCATTCTTGGCGGATGCCGCATCGATCACCACCGTGCTGCCGAACTGGGTTTGCACTGAGGCGAATGCCTGGACATTCTGGCCCTTGGTGCGGGCACGAATCGCCACGGCAGGCAGGCCGACATAGGCGTCGGCATCACGTCCGAGCACAGCGGTAAGCGCCGCAGAACCGCCTTTTTGGAAGACGATGACTTCGATGTCGAGCCCTTCTTCGGCGAAATAGCCAAGCTTCTGCGCGACATAGATCGGCACATACAAGAAGCCTTCACTGGGAAACGCCAGTTTGACCTTGGTCAACTCGGCGGCCTGAGTCGCGAACCCACAGAGCAATACGCTGGCGAACGCGGTCGCCGTTACTAGACGTTTGAACATGATGGAACTCCGGATAATCAAATCGTAGGTGTGCTCAAACCGCCACTTCACGTTCGGCGTCGTTGGCTTTCCACGGCATCAAACGGCGTTCGGCCAGCTTGACCGCGGTATTGAGGATCAGCGCCAGGGCAATGATGCCCACCAGCGCGGCGAACACACCGGCGGTGTCAAACTGCGAAGCCGCGTCGGAGAGCAAGTAGCCGAGCCCGCGATTGGCAGCGATGATTTCACCCACCAGTGCGCCGATCAGTGCGTACGGCACCGACAGGCGCAATCCGGTAAACACCCAGGTGAACGCGGAGGGGATGACCACCATGCTCAACAAATCACGTTCGCGGGCGCCCATCAGGCGCAGGATGGTCAACTGCTCGCGGGACACGTTGCGCACACCGCTGTAGGTATTGAGGAACACCAGGAAGAACACCACTGCTGCGGTCAGTATGACTTTCATTGGCAAGCCGATGCCGAACCAGAGGATAAACAATGGCGCGAGAGCGACCTTCGGCAAGCTGTAGAACGCGGTGAGGAAGGGGTCGAGGATGTCGGCCAGGACTTTGGCCCGTCCTAACAGCAAGCCAGCAGCGAGACCGGCGACCGAGCCGAAGAAGAATCCGAGTACGGCTTCCAGCGTGGTAATCCCTGCGTGGTAGAAAAACACGCCGTTGAGCAGGATCTTCCACAAACTGGCCGCCACGGCAGAAGGCCGGCTGATGAAAAACTCGACGCCGAACCAACGGGAAATGCCTTCCCACAGCACCAGCAGAAACACCAGGAACAGCAAGCGATAGACCTGAATCATAGGGCCTCCAGAGAGTGAGCCAGCGAGGAAGGATCGGCGGCACCGGCGATGTCTGGGGCCAGGCGCTGCCAAAGGGCGGCGCAGAGTTCGACGTAGTGCGGATCGGAACGCAGTTGCACCAGATTGCGTGGCTGCGCCAGTGACACCTCAAGGATGTGATCGATGGTGCCGGGACGTCCGGCAAAGACCACGCAGCGATCGGCGAGGGCGATGGCTTCGTCAACATCGTGGGTGACGAACAGCACGGTTTTTTTCAGTTTCTTGCACAGTCGCAACAGTTCGGTTTGCAGCGTGAGGCGCATCTGCGCGTCGAGGGCTCCAAACGGTTCGTCCATCAGCAAGGTCTCAGGATCGCTGGCCAGCAATCGGGCCATCGCAGCACGTTTTCGCATGCCACCGGACAGTTGGTTCGGGTAGCTGGCACCGAAACCGGTCAGCCCGACCAGCGCCAACAGTTCCTCGACTCGCACGTCGATTTCACGCTTGCCCAGGCGCCGGATCTGCAACGGTACGGCGATGTTGCCGGCGACTGTGCGCCACGGCAGCAAGTGGTCAGCCTGGGTCATGTAGCCGACGCGGGTGTTGACGCCTTTGACTTCGGCGCCGTCGTAATGAACCCGACCTTCGGTAGGACCGAACAGCCCCGCGGTCATGTTCAACAATGTCGATTTGCCGCACCCGGACGGGCCGACCAACGTAATGATTTCGCCGCGCTGGATCTCAAGCGATACATTGCGCACAGCCACAAACTGGCGCCCATCGACCTTAAAACTCTTCTGCACATCAGCGAAACTGATAAAGGGTTCTTGCCTCACGGCCCCATCCTCTTGTTGTTTTATCAGGGCTCAGGATGCCGGGCGGAGGAATTCAGGGCGCACGGGATCGGGCCTCATCATGCGCGAGATCGGGCCATGGATAATCGGGATGGTTTACCGGTTGGTGTTACGGCGAAACTCGTCAGGCGAGCAGCCCTGCGCGCGTCGGAAAACATGGGCCAGGTGGGAAGGGGACTCGTAGCCGACACTGTTGGCAATCTCCAGCACCGACATGCGCGTGTGCTGCAGCAGGTTCTTCACTCGCTCCAGGCGCATGCGCTGAACGCAGGCCAACACGGATTCGCCAGTGTGTTGGGCAAACAAGCGGGTGAGGTGGCGTCGTGAAACATGAAAGGCTTCAGCGATCTCGTCCAGTCCCGGAGACTGTTCAAGGTTGCCATCCAGATAGCGCTGAACATCACGCACCAATGCCGCACCATGACGTTCGGTCGAAGAACGTTGCAGGCTTGGCTGGCTCAGGGAAATCGCCAGGCATTCCAGGAGCAGCAAGTGGTCGGTCTGGGTGATTTGCCGACGCCGATCCACGTAGCGGTCCGGTTGGCTGAAGGCCTTTTTCGCCAGCAACAGATGATGAAACGGTGCCGAGGCGTGCCAGATACCCAACGTCGGTACTCGCAACAAACGATTGGCATCACCGGACAGATCACGCAGGGCATAGCTCATGTAATCCGGGTCGACATAGAACGCAACGTGCCCCTGGCTCACTGTCATTGACGATGAGGAATGGCTCCACTGGGGTGGGACCAATACGAACTGTCGGTCAACTATCGACGTCGAGCGGCCGCTTTGTTCGTCCTTGAATCGCAACAAACCATGCTCCGGCACCATGATCATGAATTCATCATGCTCATGGGCAGCGGTTTCATAGGCTCCATTGGAGTTGAAGACGCTGTAGATTTCACGCATTGGCCGCACCGGATCGCGTCAGTCAGGTGCAAATACTAATACGCTGCGGAGGGAGAAATCTCAAGATTGGATAAAACCAGCAATTACTACCCGCCCGTCTCAGAAGGATTTGCGATCCCCTGCAACGAAGAGGTCGCGGTCTTCCATGCTTTCTCACTCGTGGCGCTGTGCAACATCCCCGCCCGTCACCCCCAACAACCCGGCCCGCACTAACCCGAGGTTGCGTTGTCAGTATTTCACGCCTAGCGACGAGGATCGTCTCTGATTAGCGGCACGTCAGACTACGTCTATTTTTTTCCAATGCCTGAGGGCAAAAAGCTCGCGATGGATTGCGTCTTGGACCGACTATTCCTTTTGCGGGCGACACTCTATGGGTTTGCTTCTCGATCCACGGCATGACATTGATGCCGCGTTATTAAGCTATCGCCGTGTGTTCTGGTCGTTGGCGCTGTTCAGTGGTGTGATCAACCTGCTGGTGCTGGTGCCGTCGCTCTACATGATGCAGGTGTACGACCGGGTCCTGACCAGTCGCAACGAAACCACCTTATTCATGCTCACCTTGATCGCCCTGGGACTGTTCATGTTCAGCGCCCTGATCGAGTGGGCACGCGGCGAGGTGATGATTCGCATGAGCGCCGGGCTGGACGAAGCCCTGGGCGAGCGGATTTTCGATGCCGCCTTCGCCCGCAGCCTGCGTGAACACAACGCGAACCCGGCGCAGGTGCTCACTGATCTGGCGACGCTACGGCAGTTAATCACCGGCCAGGGCCTGATCGCCTTGCTGGATGCACCGTGGTTGCCCATCTTCGTGCTGGTGGCGTTCATCTTTCATCCTTGGTTCGGCGTGCTGACGCTGGTTCTCGCGCTGGTACTGATCGGCCTGGCGCTGTGGGGCGAGTTAGCGACTCGCACACGCCTGGACGAAGCCAATCGCCTGGGCGTGCAGTCGTCGATCTATGTAAACAGCACGCTACAAAATGCCGAAGTCATCCGGGCTCTGGGCATGCTCGGGCCGTTGCGCCAGCGCTGGAGCCTGCTGCAGCAACGCATCATTGCCGCCCAGTCCCATGCCAGCGACCGCGGCGCGCGTATCACCGCGACGACCCGCTTCGTGCGCATCTCCGGACAGTCGCTGGCCCTGGGCCTGGGGGCGCTGCTGGTACTGGAAGGCCAATTGTCTGCGGGCATGATGATTGCGATGTCGCTGCTGCTGGGGCGTGCCCTGGCTCCCGTGGAAATCGCCATTGGTTCGTGGAAGCAATTCAACTCTGGACGCCAGAGTTACCAGCGCCTGAGCCAACTGCTTGCTCAGCAACCGCGCGAGCGCCTGCGCATGCCGTTGCCACCGCCCACCGGCGCGCTGCGCCTGGATCAGGTGTATGTCGGCCCGCCCGGCGCCTCGCAACCGATCCTGAGGGGCATCAATTTCAGCCTGACCAAAGGTGATGTGCTCGCCGTCGTTGGCCCCAGCGCCAGTGGTAAATCAACGCTGGCCAAGGCGCTGATCGGGGTATGGCCGGCCATGGGCGGGTCAGTGCGCCTGGACGACGCCGAGATCAGTCAATGGTCCCACGACGCCCTGGGCCCGCACCTTGGATACCTGCCGCAGGACATCGAGCTGTTCGACGGCAGTGTGGCCGACAACATTGCCCGCTTCGGCGAGCAGGACGCCAACAAGATCATCGCCGCAGGGTGTCACGCCGGCATTCACGAGATGATCCTCAAATTCCCCAAGGGTTACGATACGCCGCTGGGCCCCGGAGGGCTTGGCTTGTCCGGTGGACAAAAGCAACGCCTCGGCCTGGCTCGCGCGCTCTATGGGCACCCTTCGCTGATCGTGCTCGATGAACCCAACTCCAATCTCGATGAAGCCGGAGAGGTGGCGCTGGTGCAGGCCATCAATGCGCTCAAGGCTACTGGCAGCACCGTGGTGCTGATTACCCACCGGCCAAATGTGCTGGCAGTGGTTGATCACATCCTGGTGCTCAAGGACGGTACTCAACATGCATTCGGTCCAAGGGATCGGTTGCTCAAGGCATTGAGACCGGGGCCAAGACCGGCCGCGGTCAGGGAGGCTGGCGGAGATGCGTGATCTGACCCCAGAGGCACAAACGTACAGTGAGCATGGGCTGAGTGCGCGTGGCACCACAGTGCAGCCACGCGCCAGCACCGACGCCGGGGGCGCGGCACGCTATGGTGTGGGTTTCCTGGTCCTGACACTGGGCGGTTTCCTGCTCTGGGCCTGTCTGGCGCCACTCGACCAGGGTGTCGTGGGCAGCGGCACCGTGGTGGTGGCGGGCGAACGCAAGGCTGTGCAGTCGTTGGTCGGTGGGGTGGTAGAAAAGCTACTGGTCAGCGAAGGCGAACGCGTCACCCAGGGACAGTTGCTGGTCCAGCTCAATACGGTGCAGGCGCAGGCACAACGGGATGTGACTTTGGGCAAGTTGCTCAATGATCGTAGCGTCGAGGCGCGGTTGATCGCCGAGCGCCTGGGTTCAGCCGAGATCCAATGGCCCGTTGAACTGCTGGAGCGTGCCGACGAGCCGCGGGTCAAGGCCGCCATGGCCTTACAGAGCCAGCTGTTTCTGACCCGCCGTGCAGAACTGGGCAGCCGTTTGCAGATCATCGAACACGAAGCCGCGGCCTTGCAGCAGCAATTGCTCGGCTACGAGGGCGTCAAGCGCAACTACGACGCGCAGATGCACTTCCAGCAGCAGGAGCTGGAAGGCCTGCGCAATCTTGCCCGTGAGGGTTACATTCCGCGTAACAAACTGCTCGAGGCCGAGCGCAATGCAGCCCAATTGGCTGGACAGATTTCCTCCGGAGTGGGCGATGTTGGCAGGACCCGCCAGGCGATCAGCGAAAGCCGGCTCAAGGCCTTGCAGGTGCAGCAGGAATTTCGCCGCGATGCCGAAACGCAGCTCAGCGAAGTCTCTGCCGAGGCGGCCGGTTATGCCGATCAGATTCATGCCTTGCAGTTTGAAGTCGACAACGGCGCGATCCGTGCGCCGGTATCCGGACAGGTCATGGACGTGAGCATTCACACGGTCGGGGGCGTTGCGCAGGCTGGCCAAACCCTGATGCAGGTGGTACCGCTGGATGCGCCGATGGCGATCACCGCGCGTTTCGAGCCGCTGATGGCCAATAAGCTACGCCCGGGTTTGCCGGTGCATGTGCATTTCACTGCCCTGCAACAGGTGGATACGCCGACGGTCACCGGCACTGTAACTACGGTGTCGGCGGACCAGTTGATCAATGAACAGACGCACCAGCCGTACTTTTCCGTCAAGGTTGAAATTCCCGTCGACACCGTCGCCTCGCTGCAGGCCGCTGGTCTGCTGGTGCGCCCCGGCATGCTCGCCGATGTCACGGTGGTGACGGGGGAACGCACCTTGATGAATTACCTGATGAAACCTTTGCGTGAGCGCTTGCTTGCGGCCTTCAAAGAGGAATGAGCGTGAAGCCAGTCCTGCGCTGGCAGCGCGACTGGCCGCGGTGAATTGTGGCGAGGGGATAAATCCCCTCGCCACATCAGTCTGTGTTGGTCTTTGATTTTCAGGCACCAAAAAAACCCTGCGGGAGCGAGCCTGCTCGCGATGACGGCGGTACGTTCAGCATGGAAGCTGATTGACCGACCGCTATCGCGAGCAGGCTCCCTCACATCAGGTCAGGCTGTGAAATCGCTGGCCTGCAGCTCCTTGACGCCCACCATCTCGAATTCGAACTCGGGGGTGACGTCGGCGTTGACGCTGCCGGAGAGGATGCCGTCGGCAAAGCGTAGTTGGCCAGTGGCGTTGGTGGGGTCGAAGGCGTTGCTGCCAATGAACATGAATGCGTCGACGGTGGCGGTCAGCGGGTTGGCGTCCAGGCTGGTGAAATCCAGATGATCACCCTCAGAGGTCTTGAAACCGCTAATCACATCGCGTAAAGCCCCGACGCCCATGTCCGACAGCGCTCCAAACGCGTAGGTGTCCGCGCCAGTGCCGCCGGTGAGGTTGTCGGTGCCTGCGCCGCCGATCAGTCGGTCATCGCCCGAACCACCCACCAGCGTGTCGTTACCGGCACCACCGTTCAGGATATTCGCGGCGCTGTTGCCCGACAGACTGTCGGCGTTGGCGCTTCCCGTCACGTTTTCGAGGAATTTCAAGGTGTCGAGCCCCGACCCCGCGGTGTTTTGTTGTGCGGACGTCGATAGGTTTACAGTAACGCCTGCCAGGGCCCGCTCGAAGGACACTGTGTCGTTGCCATCGCGTCCGTCCAGCACATTGTTGCCGGCGCCGGCGAACAGCGTGTTGTCCAGCGCATTGCCTGTCCCATTGGCGGCTCCAGCGCTATCGACATACAGATTCTCGACGTTGCTGCCGAGGGTATATGCCGCCAGGCTGCTGTGTACGTTGTCGACTCCTCCAGGCACCGCATTGCTGTTGGTCTCGATCGCGGTGTCGTCGACATTGTCGACATAGTAGGTGTCGTCACCATCGCCACCGCTCATGCTGTCGGCCCCTGCGGCACCATCGAGCACGTTGTCGGCAGCATTGCCGGTGATGAAGTTACGCCGCTCATTGCCGGTGCCGTCGATTTCCGACACGCCGGTGAGCACCAGATTCTCGAGATTGGCGCCCAGCGTCCAGCTGACCGAGGCCTGCACGGTATCAATCTGCGCGGTCGAGGTGTTGGTTTCCTCCACACTGTCGAACGCGTTATCGACCACGTAGATGTCGTTGCCATCGCCACCGGTCATTGTGTCGGCGCCCAAGTCGCCATCCAGTGTGTCGTTGCCCGAGCTGCCCACCAAGGTATCCGCTTGATCAGTGCCGGCAATCATCCCGCCCTGGTTCTGAGCGTTGTCGAAAATGGCCTGCACGCTGTTGTTGTCGGTGGGATTGCCCTGGAAGCCCAGGTCATTGGCAATGTAATCGGCCAGGCGTTGGCCAACGATTTCCGCTGATTCCTCGTGCAGGTGCCAGACGTCATCGGGATAGACCAGCGGATCGACTTCGTAGCGCAAGGGCAGGTCGGTGTAGTCCACTGCCAGCTTGACGTCGGCGCGCTCGGCGGCGATGGCCTCCTGGGTGGCGCGGACATAGCCAACCCCCGTAACGATTGAGGCAATCTTCTCTTCCGAATAACCACGGGCACGCGCAGCGTCCTGCTCGTAGTGACCGGTTTCCATCATGTACACGCTGAAGTTGCCGAACTGGGCATGCAGGTAATCAAACACATTCAGGGTCGCGGCCTTGTAGGCCGATGCTGCTGCGGCTTTATCCGTGGAGCGGCCAATTTCCTGAGCGGCTTCCTCGCCCTGGCCCCAGATGATGCCCATGGTGACGTTATCGATGGATTTGAGTTCGGTGAGCTGGTCCTGCAGCAACGCCACGGCACGCAACAGTGCAGGCCCGGGTTGGTTAGTGTCGGTCAGCCACCAGCACAACTTGAGTTCCTCGGCGCCCAAGGTCGACAGGCCATTGACCGTGCTGCCACCCACCGCGATGTCAATGCCATTGCCATCGGCGTCGGTGAACTGGCTGCGCACGTCATAGGGGGTGTAGCGGTCCAGGTCTTTTACCAGCATCGAGGTGCCGGATTGATCGTCGTCCTCCGTCATGCGCAAAAGGCGCGCATTGGATTGGCCGAGAGTGGGCAGGTAGAGGATGTCTTGCTGGGCGCGCTCGCCGAACACGAAATCACTGGCGGTCAGGGTGCCGAGGTAGTTGCCGTTGAGGGCGATTTCAAAGCGATTGCCATCGGCGTCGGCCTCGGCGGATTTGATGTAGGTCTTGTCGCCGGCCGCGTTGAGAGTCATGTACAGCGTGCCATTGCTGCCATCGCCGAGGCCGAGAATACCCAGCGCTGAAACGTCGATCTTGTCGACGCCCGAGGTGAAGTCGTAGACCGTGTCGGTCGCCGTGACACCACCGGCGTCGTAGTCGCGGTAACTGTCGAGTACGTCGGTGTAGCGGAACGCGTCGGCCCCGTCGCCGCCGTACAGCGAATCGCGTCCGCCGCCGCCGTCGACGATGTCCGCGCCAGTGCCGGCCTTGATGGTGTCGTTGCCACCGAGGCCGAGGATCAGGTCGGCGCCCGCCGTGCCGTTGAGGCTTTCGGCGTTGTTGCTGCCAGTGATGGTGTTGGCGGGCGCATCGGCCACCACCAGGGCGAAGCTGTCGCTGACCGACGCACCAGAAGGATCGGTGGCCTTGACCAGGACGTTGTAATTGCCCGACGCCGTGCTGATCGGCGTGCCGGAGAACGCCAGGCTGGTGGCGTTGAAACTCAGCCAAGCGGGCAGGGCGCTGCCGTCGGCGAGGGTCGCAGTGTAGGTCAGCACATCCTGGTTGGCGTCGGTGAAACTGTCGTGGGTTACGGTGTAGTTGAACGGCGAACTTTCGGTGGCGTTCTGGTCGAGAAGGGGGATGGCCACCACCGGCGCAACATTGCTGGGAGTGTTCTGGTCCGCGAAGACAAAATGATTGGCCGTCAGGCTGTTCACCAGGTTGCCCGCCAGCGACACTTCGAAACGGTTGCCATTGGCGTCGGCGGTGAGATCCTTGAGGTAGGTGCGATTGCTCGAAGCGCTGTAGGTCACCTGCAGCGTGCCGTTCAGGCCATTGCCCAAGGCCGTGTAGCCGAGCGCCGAGACATCGATTTTGTCGGCGGTCACGTCGAAATCGAGGACCTGGTCACTGGCGCTGGTGGAAGCGGTGCGGTAGCTGTCGAGTTTTGAGGTGTAGCGGAATACATCGGCGCCCGCGCCGCCGGTGAGTTTGTCCGCGCCGGCGCCGCCGACCAGGATATCGTTGCCGGCGCCGCCATTAAGGGTGTCGTTACCAGCGCCACCGAACAGTTGTTCGTTGGCAGCGGTGCCCGTCAGCGTGTCGTTGTTCGGAGTGCCATTGATCACAGTGGGTGCGGCGGGTACGTCCTGTACAGCCAGCGTAAAACTGTCGCTGACGGTTGCGTTGCTGCCATCGGATGCAGTGACCTTGATGGAGTAATTGCCCGATGCCGTGTCGTTGGGCGTGCCGGTGAAACTACGGGTAGCGGTGTCGAAGGTCAGCCAACCGGGCAGGGCGCTGCCATCGGCCAGTTGGGCGGTGTAGCTGAGGCTGTCGTTATCCGCATCGGTAAAACTGGTGGCCGGCACGACGTAGCTGAACGGGGTGTTTTCGGTGGCGTTCTGATCCAGCAATGCCGTTGCCACCACCGGCGCGTGGTTGACCGTTGGCGAAGTGGCAAAGACAAAATTGGCGCTGGTCAGCTTGTCGAGATAATTGCCGTCCAGCGCTACCTCGAAACGGTTGCCATTGGCGTCGGCGGTCAGGGTTTTGATGTAAGTCTTGGTACCGGCAGTGTTGAGCACCAGGTACACGGTGTTGTTTTTGCCGTCACCCAGGCCGGTGAAACCCAAGGCCGAGAGATCGATCTTATCGGCGGCGATATTGAAGTCAGTGATCAGGTCACCAAGGTTGGCGCCGCCGGTGTTGTAGTTACGGTAACTGTCCAGGCGGTTGGAGAACACAAAGGTGTCCGACCCGGCGCCACCGGTAAGGGTATCCATGCCGGCGCCGCCGTCAATTTTGTCGTCGCCTGCACCGCCGCTGAGGCTGTCGTTGCCCGCCAGACCGAGCAGGGTGTCGGCCGAATCGCTACCCAACAGTGAATCGCTGCCGCTGGTTCCGGTGACCACCCGATTGAAAATGAAGTTGCTGGCGGTAAGGGTGCTCGCCAGGTTGCCCGACAGAATCAACTCGAAGCGATTGCCGCTGACGTCGGCATCGTAGTCCTTGATGTAGGTGCGGTCGTTGCCGGCGCTGTAGCTGACCTGCAAGGTGCCGCCACGGCCATTGCCCAGGCCGGTGAAACCGAGGCCGGCGAGGTCGATCTTGTCCTGGGTGACGTCGAAGTCGGTGATGGTGTCATCGAAGCTTGCGGTTGCGTTGCGGTAACTGTCGGACTGGGCGACGAAACGAAACGTATCGGCACCCGTGCCGCCGGTGAGTTTGTCGATGCCCGCACCGCCCACTAGAATGTCGCCACCGGCCCCGCCATTGATAGTGTCGTTGCCTGCTGCACCATAGAAAATTTCGCTGGCCGCGCTGCCCAGCAGAGTGTCGTTGCCAGCCGTGCCTTGCACGGTAGTCATGGGCACCGTGGCGCTGACGTAACTGCCGTCACCATAGACCAGTGTGGCGCCTTTGCTGGTATGGCTGATGGTGTTGCCGATGATGGCGTTGCGATCGGTGCCGTCTTCATTGCGCTCTGCAACACCGTAGGTCGACAGGTTGCTGCCGCTGATGATATTGCCCTGGATTGTGTTGTCGCTGCCGTTGAAGTACTTGCCGGACACGCCCAGCGTGTCGTCGTAGGACTGGATGATGATTTCCGGTACGGGGGCGCCCAGAGAGTTGTTGTTGAGTGTGTTGTCGATGATCTCGACATGGTTACTGCCGTAGATGCGGATCCCGGCGCTGGCGTTGTCGTGAATATCGACACCACTGACGGTTACATCGCTGGACAGCTTGACCAGCACGCCTTCAGCGCCGTTGCCGTACACCTCACCACCGGTGATGGTGATGTTGCTGGGGGAGGGGATGTCCTCGCTGCCGCGCTGCACCACGATGCCACTTCCGCCATTGTTGTAGGCAACGTTGTTGCTGAGGGTAAAGTCGTGGGTGCTGGTGACGACGTTGAAACCGTGGCGGTCATTGTCGTAGGCGACGTTGTTTTCGAAGGTGCTGTCGCTGAGAAAGTCCGCAACGAAGCCGTCCAGGCCATTGCCGTGGGACACACTGTTCTTGATGACCATGTTGACGGTCTGCTCGTGGGGGTCGAAACCGTACCCGGAGCAATCCTTGATCTCGACGCTGTCGAGGATGACGTTGGAGTCGTAACCTTCCTGACCGGGAATGTAGCCATTGAACCAGCCGTCGATCTTGCCGGTGGTGTTGTCGCGGTTACCGTCGATAGTGAGGTTGCTGACGCCAAAGTCATGGGTTTCTTCGCCATAGGCCGAGCGGATGACCCCCGTGATTTTGGTGTCGGAGCCGTCAGCCACCTTAACGGTCGTATCGCCCATGCCGTCGCCGTACAGATAGACGTTGCTCTTGAGCATCAGGCAGCCGTCGGAGGGTTCCTCACCTCCCGAAACAATATATGTCCCGGTCGGCATATACACCTGCCCACCGCCTGCAGCGGCGGCCGCATCAATCGCACTTTGTATCGCTGCCGTGTCGTCTGTGATGCCATCTCCTTTGGCGCCATAATTTTGCACATTGAAAATCATTAGCTTATCTCCGTATCGGGTAAGAACCTCGCTAGACGCCAATATTCCATCGACGACCACCGTGTTAGGACCCAGCGGAGTGCAAAAGTTGTGACCGCATATCGGGAGAGTGTCAAAAATCAGGTTTTACTGATCTACGGTTGTGAAGTGTTTCAAAAAAGTAACGCTTTGTTGACGCTTGCACAGATTGCGAGCGATGCCTTTTGGGAGCGACTTGCTTGCGGTGTTCATAAGCGGCTGGCCCCCTGGATTCTGAGACCCGTTAGCCGGAAACCGGGTTAAAGTGTTCATCAATCTCTGTTCATAAGGACCCTCCACTCGATTTGCGTAGTCGCGCCAAGCGGTTCCAGCGAACGAACCGGGCCAAAAAACCGTATATCAATCGTTATGTGAAAAATGAATCGTTCGCTATTTGTTTCTCTAGATGGGCCCAAGGGAACCGGCAAAACCACACTGTTGGAGGCCGTTACGAAAGTACTGAGGGCAGACAACAAGAAGGTGATCCGACTTTGCGAGAAAAAAGCGATCCCTTCAGGGGTGAAACAATGACCCTCGTTAACAAACTCGCCAGAAATCCCAGCAGGGATTTGGAGTTGGCGGTTTGTGAGCGCTTTGCTGATAGCCGTACCTGGATTACCCGGCACGTGCTGACTAAACAGCCACCAGGCAGCATCATCTTGATCGATCGCTGGTACCCGTCAGATGCCGCGTTTCGCCGGACAGTCCCGTTTGCAGAGATTCTACAGTTGAACATTGATCGAAACGTGCAAGTGCCAGACCTGCATGTCGGGGTTGTCACCGCGCCTGATATTTCATGGGCGAGAGCAGCGGCACGACAGCGTGGGCTGAGCAGTACTGTGATCCATAAGCTGGAAGAACATGCCGCTTGTACCAAATCGTTCGAGCGAGCAATTGCAGATCACGGCTGGGTTTTATGCCGTAATGAAGGAACGATCGAAGACGCAACGATGCAGGTAGTTTCTGAGATCTATAGAGTCCTTCGATGCCCGTAGGCGAAGTTCGCTGAAAGGCCCTTGGAAGAAGTTCCACCCAGACACATCATTTAACATAATATACATTACACGTAACAATATGTTTCGGGATCAGCCCGGTTGCACGCAGATTTTGAAGCGCTGATTCCCCCTCGATCCTCAATCTCTCGTCAGTTGCTCAATCAACCCTCCATGCTCTGGAAATTCTTCGCTGAGCTTTTTCCTGTCGCCCATTTCCATGTCCGCAAAATGGAACTCAGGGGTTACCGCTTCACTGATCAAACCGAATCCCGTCGATCCCTTCATCAACCGCGAAGCTTTCCAGATGCCGCCTGGTACATGCAGCTGCAAACATTCTCCGGCCAAAACGTCGCTGCCCATCACGACAGTTTTTAATGTGCCGTCCGGGAAAATCAGGCTGTACTCAATGGCGTCGCCCAGGTGGTAGTAATGCATGATGTCGGATCGGTTCAGGTGAAACTGGCCGACGGGCGAATCTGTGGTCAACAGGTAATAGATGGAGCTCATCGTGTAACGTGGACCACCAATCGTCTCGACCATAGGCTGTTGATCAGCCTGATAGGTTCTTCGGTAGTAGCCACCCTCGACATGCGGTTCAAGGTTAAGCGCGGTCACGAGTGCTTCACTGTTTAGCTGCAATGGCTGCTCCGAATGCCATGATGGCAAATAGCTATACTAAATAGCCCTTTAGTTAAGTTAATCAATAATCACACTGCACTGGTGTTCACCACTCGCGCGGTTCGAATGAACAATGCGCGCACTTTTTCCCAGAAGTTTCCCCCCAGTACGAAAAAGCTGCCGATCAACATCAAGTCGCCCAACGCCTGGAGCTGCCAGATGTTGGGCCTGAGTCCAGGCCAGATACTGTCGACATAGGGTTCCAGAAATGCCGAAATCAGCGGCAGACAAAACATCACGACACCGATCCAATGACGCCATGGCCCAACTTCGGTGTCGGTTGCCGGTGCCAGTTTAGACACGTAGCCAAATACAGTGCTTTTAAGCTGCTGAAACCCCGCCTTGCCCATGACAGCAATGACGATAATCAACAGCACTTTGTTACTGATAAACAGGACGCCGGTCAGCGCGGCGATCTTGGAACCCGGCATGTCGGTTGCCGCCATGATCGGCACCAACAGCCAGGAGCCGAGCATCAGACAAATGATCGCGATGCCCAGTTTGAATCGCCATCCAGCGGTATGGGGTGCATTCATGGCTGTCGTACCTGTTAAAAGGGTCAGATGTTTGGACAGCTTAGCAGTCAGTTGATCATTTGGACGTCTATGCTCCTGTGAACTTCCTTGGCTGGAAAACATGCATGCATCTGACGCGATCGGGACAACTGTTGCTGCTGGGTGTGCTCGGCTTGAGTGGCTGCGTACGTCTGGGGCCGGATTTTCAGTCGCCGAAGCCCACGTGGATCGAGCACTGGAGCTCCCCTGCCCTTGAGCAATCCAGTCAACGCAGCCTGAACCCGGATTTGCGTCAGTGGTGGCAAGTCTTCGGCGATCCCGTCCTCGATCGTCTGATTGCCGAAGCGGATACGAACAATTCGGATCTGAAGATTGCCGGTCTGCGGGTCATGGAAGCTCGTGCGCAACTGGGGATTGCCCAAAGCGGACGCTATCCGCAACTGCAGCAAGCCAGCGCCGACAGTCTGTACTTCAACCGCCGGCAATCCGGCGGGAACAATCCTCAGGACAGTCATTTCTGGCAGCACAGTGCCGGGTTCGACATTGGCTGGGAGCTGGACTTCTGGGGGCGTTTCAGCCGAGCGATCGAGTCGGCCGATGCCAGTTACTTCGCCGCCCATGCCAACTATGAAGACGTGCTCGTGCTGCTGCGCGCGCAGCTGGCGGATACGTACTTCTTGTTGCGCACCACCGAGGCACGCTTGCGGGTTGCAAGGGAAAACGCCAAACAGCAAAAGCGTAACTTCGAGATCACCGAAAAACTGTTCAACAGCGGCCAACAAGCCGAACTCGACTTGCAGCAAGCCAGAACCCAGTACCTGGGCACCCTGAGCACCATCCCCAGCTTCGAGGATCAGTTGCTGCGCACGCGCAATGCGTTGGCGGTGTTGATTGGCCAGCCGCCCGGTGCGCTACCGCAACTCATCGACAATGAAGGACTGATCCCGCTGGTCGACCGCGCCGTGCTGCAGGACGTCCCGGCCAATCTGCTGCTGCGACGCCCCGATGTACGCGCTGCTGAACTGAATGTCGCGGCCCAGTCGGCCTTGATCGGTGTGGCCGAAAGCGATTTCTACCCGTCGCTGACCTTATTGGGCAGCATCGTCTGGTCGGCCGACACGCTCAATGGCACCTCGAGAAGTCTGGACCTGATCGGTGGCCCCAGCCTGCGCTGGAACCTGTTCGACCATGGCCAGATCAGCAACAACGTGCGCGTGCAGGATGCGCGGTTGCAGCAGTTGATCGAGGCTTACCGCGACAAGGTTCGCCAAGCGGCTCGCGAGGCAGATGACGCCGCCAATGGGCTGATCAAATCCCTGGAGCGCGAAAGCATCCTGCGTGAGGCTGAAGTCGCCGCCAAACGTTCGTTGGTGCTGGCGAGCGCCCAGTATCGCGAAGGCTATTCCGACTTTCAGCGGGTGCTGGACGCGCAACGCGCATTGCTGGAGCAACAGGACAATTACCTGGTCAGCCGCAGCAATGCCGTGAGCAATGTGATCGCGCTGTATAAGGCGCTGGGCGGCGGTTGGTACAGCGCCCAGCCGATCGTTGATCCGGCCACCCGCCAGGATATGAAAAAACGCACGGACTGGGGCGATTTACTGGATGAGCCCGCAGCCGCCAAAAAAGGTAACGGACCATGAGTGATGCCGCGCAACCCTCCCCTGAGGCGCCCTCCCCCAAGGCGCCTGAACCGCCTGCCGACCCGGCGAAAAAAGGGCTCAAGTGGGTGCTGCTGTTGATCCTCCTGAGCCTGGCCTGGTATCTGTTGGCCGACCGATACACGCCTTATACGCAACAGGCTCGGGTCGGTGCCTTTGTCATTCCGGTGGCCGCGGAAGTGGCCGGTCGGGTCATTCGCGTCAACGTGCGCAACAATCAGGACGTGAAGGCGGGAGACGTGCTGTTCGAGGTCGATCCTCAGCCTTATCAGATCGCCGTCGACCGTGCGCGCGCAGACCTTGAGTCGACACGTCGCCAGATCGGCGCCAGTACCGCCGGCATTGCCTCGGCCCAGGCCAATTTACGCGCCGCGCAAGCCAACGAACTCAAGGCTCGCCAGGACAATCAGCGCCTTGAAGGTTTGTACCGCGACGACCCCGGGACCATTTCCGTGCGCCTGCTCGAAGTGTCTCGGGCCAACCGCGAACAAGCGGTCAGCCAGGTCGCCGCTGCCCGTGCCGAAGTCCAGCGCGCGCGTGAGCAGGAAGGTGGCAGCGAGGAAGAGAACGCCTTGCTGCGCAGTGCAGCCACCGCGTTGTCGAAAGCCGAGCTGGATCTGGCCAATACGCAGATTCGTGCGCGTTCGGCCGGTTTGATCACCGACTTGCGCACTGACGCCGGGCAGTTCGCTGCCGTTGGCACTCCGGTGATGACGCTGATCGCGATCCACGATGTCTGGATCAGCGCGGACATGACCGAAAACAACCTCGGCCGGGTCAGGGTCGATACGCCGGTGGCAATCGTTCTGGATGCGCTGCCGGGCGAGGTGTTCGAGGGGCGCGTGCGCAGTGTCGGTTACGGCGTCAGTGTCGGTCAGACGCCGCCACCCGGTACGTTGCCCACTGTGCAGAACAGCCGTGACTGGCTGCGCCCGGCCCAACGCTTTCCAGTGATCATCGAATTTTCCGAAGACTCGATGGCCAAACTGCAAGACAGTCGCGCCATTCGTACCGGCGGTCAGGCTGAAGTCATGGCGTTCCCCACCGAGGGCAATCCGTTGAATCCACTCGGCCGCTTGTTTGTGGGCCTGATGAGCTGGCTGTCGTATGCCTACTGAGCGCACACCCCGGGAGCAGCGCGCATTGCGCCTGGCCACCGGCACCGCGATGTGTCTGGCGGCCAGTTTCGGTTTGGGATTGCCGATTCCGTTCATCGCGCCGGTGCTGGCGTTGTTGTTGCTCGCCAGCGTCAATCGTGCGCTGCCGTTTAAGGCTGGACTGGCGCTCGCGCTGATCGCAATGTTGACCACCGGCGTCGGCCTGTTGCTGATTCCGATCCTGCGTTATTACCCGGTCAGCGGCGTACTGTTGATCGGCGTGTGCCTGTTTATGGTGTTTCGTTTTGGGCTGCGCGGCGGCAACAATTTGATCGTCACGTTCCTGGTGATCGGCCTGACCATGATTTCCTCGGCCGGCGTTGCCGAGTTCGACCTCGCGGCGACGGTCATCGGGGCGCTGGTCAAAGGATTGCTGCTGGCCGTGATGGTGGTCGGGCTGAGTCATTGGCTGTTTCCTGAACCTGCCAACGCACCGTCGCCGCCAGTCGCGCCGCCGATGCCAGCCGAAGAAGTCAGCCGCGTGGCGCTGCGTGCAACCCTGATTGTGCTACCGGCGTTTTTACTGGCATTGATCGATCCGGCAAGCTATCTGCCGATCATCCTGAAGGCGGTCGGCCTGGGTCAGCAGAGTTCCACCACAGCCCGCAACGCCGGTCGCGAACTGGTCGGTTCGACCCTGCTCGCCGGTGTGCTGGCGGTGCTGTTCTGGAGTGCACTCAGCCTGTTTGTGCACCTCTGGATGTTTTTTCTGTGGATGCTGCTGTTCGGTCTGATCATTGCGCGCAAGCTCTACGCGCTGAGCCCGACAAGTTTAACCCCGGGGTTCTGGCTCAACAGCCTGATCACGATGATCATTCTGCTGGGCCAGTCGGTGCAGGACAGCATCGCAGGCAAGGACGTCTACACCGCATTCGCCGTGCGCATGGGACTGTTCATTCTGGTGACGCTGTATGCCTGCCTGATGGTGTATCTGCTGGATCAGCGACCGCCAAAACACGCTCAGGGATTGACCTGATACCCCTTACCTTGCAGGCAACTGGTATAGGCCGTCGAGCTGGTCGAAGCGGCGGTTTTCTGCTGCGCCCGGCGCTCCTGGCGTTGACGCGAGCCACCGACCACCGCGCCTGCCGCTGCCGTCTCTTTGGCGCGATTCTGCCGATAATCCTGCTTTACATCGTCATCGACGCGGTCATAAAACTCGTCGTGCTGGCGCCCGCGAACCTGAGCTCCAGCGGCTCCGGCAGCGGCACCGACCGCCGCGCCTTTCAGGCGGCCACCGGATGTTGGCTGCGTCGATGAACTCTGACTGGCGGCCACGTTGTGGCACTCATTGATGTCCAGCTGTGTCTGTTGCGAGTTCTGCCCTTTCATCGGCACAACCGTTTCTGCCCGACTCTGAGTAGCGACAACCGACAGCGCGAGACACAGGCCAATGCAAGACAACCTGTTCATGAAAACCTCCTGGCATTTTTCTCAGCCATCAAGAGTGTAGATCACCCCCGCTCCCCCTCCTCCGACGGGTGACTGACGGCCCTCACTACACACCGGTTTCGGGTCATGCGCGTCGAGAATTTGTGCGCCCTGTTTTGATATGTATATTTTCACACTGTTGCAAAATGAAATAAAACGTGTCAATTATAGCTGCACACATTTCAGGGACTGCGACATCGCCAGATCGGACGGCTTCTACCCGGACCACCCAAACGCCCCTTCAAGGAGTCAACAAAATGAACAAAAGAGCACTTCTAGGCGCCATGGCACTGTGCGCAACAAGCTTCCTGGCGCATGCCGACGAAGACAGCCTGCGTATCGGTATCGAAGCCGCTTACCCTCCCTTCTCCTTCAAGACACCGGAGGGCAACGTCAGCGGTTTCGACTACGACATCGGCAATGCCCTGTGCGAAGAAATGAAGATCAAATGCGAGTGGGTCATCCAGGAGTTCGACGGCATGATCCCGTCACTCAAAGTGCGCAAGATCGACGCCGTGCTGTCGTCGATGTCGATTACCGAAGACCGGATGAAGTCGGTCGACTTCAGCAAAAAGTACTACCACACGCCGGGCAAGTTCGCGATGAAGGCCGGCAACGTGATCAACGACCCGCTGATTGATCTCAAAGGCAAGAAAGTCGGCGTGCAACGCGCCTCGACTTACGACCGTTTCGCCACCGAACAGCTGGCGGAACGCGGGATCGAGGTGGTGCGCTATTCCTCGCAGAATGAGGCGTTCCTCGACCTGGCGTCAGGCCGTCTGGACGCGACGCTGGCCGACATCGTCAACACCAACGAAAGCTTTATCAAAACCGCGGCGGGCAAGGATTTCGCCCTGGTAGGACCGGACATCAACGACCCGAAATATTTCGGTCGGGGCGCCGGGATCGCGGTGCGTAAAGGTGACAGTGCCAACGTTGTCCGCCTGAGTGCCGCCATTGACGCCATCCGCGAAAATGGCAAGTACCAGCAAGTGATGAGCAAGTACTTCGCGTTCGATATCTACGGCGAATAAGCCTTCACCCGCCACTCTGGCGCCGGCCCCCGGGCAGGCGTCGCTTTGGGCTTGTTTGCGCGCCTCACCGCGCTCGCTTGAGGAACTTCATCATGCTTCACGGCTACGGATCGAGCATTCTCGATGGCGCCTGGCTGACCGTTAACCTGGCCCTGACTTCCATGGCCATGGCGATAGCATTGGGTCTGCTGGGAGCGGCCTTTCGTTTGTCGCCACTGAAATGGCTGGCGATGCTGGGCGAAAGTTATACCACCCTGATTCGGGGCATTCCCGACCTGGTGTTGATCCTGCTGATTTTCTACGGCGGCCAGGATCTGGTGAACCGCGTCGCTCTTGCGCTCGGTTACACCCGCTATATCGATATCAATCCCTTTATCGCCGGTGTCTGCACCATGGGTTTCATTTTTGGTGCCTACCTGTCGGAAACCTTTCGCGGCGCCTTTATGGCGATCCCTAAAGGCCAGGCCGAGGCTGGTGCCGCTTATGGCATGAGGGGCGCGCAGGTGTTCTGGCGAATTCTGGTGCCGCAGATGATTCGTTTCGCCCTTCCCGGCTTCACCAACAACTGGCTGGTGCTGACCAAATCCACCGCGCTGATCTCGGTCATCGGCTTGCAGGACATGATGTTCAAAGCCAAGAACGCTGCGGACGCCACCCACCAGCCGTTTACCTTTTTTCTCGCGGTAGCGGCGCTCTATCTGATGCTGACCAGCCTGTCATTGCTGGTGCTGCGCTATCTGGAAAAACACTACTCGGTCGGCATCAAAGCCGCCGAACTGTGATGGGGAGCAACCAATGATGCTCGACTACAACCTGATCTGGGAAAACCTGCCGCTGTATTTCAACGGCATCCTGGTGACGCTGAAAGTGCTGCTGATTTCCCTGGCCTTCGGCCTGGTCCTGGCCGTTCCGCTGGCGTTGATGCGGGTGTCTCGATCGCCGCTGATCAACTTTCCGGCCTGGCTTTACACCTACGTGATCCGCGGCACGCCCATGCTGGTGCAGTTGTTCCTGATCTATTACGGCCTGGCGCAGTTCGAATCGGTACGCCAAAGCGCGCTCTGGCCCTACCTGTCCAGTGCCACCTTTTGCGCGTGCCTGGCCTTCGCGATCAACACCAGTGCCTACAGCGCAGAGTTACTGGCCGGCAGTTTGAAGGCCACGGCACATGGCGAGATCGAAGCGGCCAAAGCCATGGGCATGTCGCGCGTGACGTTGTACCGCCGCATTCTGCTGCCGTCGGCCTTGCGCCGGGCGCTGCCGCAGTACAGCAACGAAGTGCTGATGATGCTGCAAACCACCAGCCTGGCGTCGATCGTCACGCTGGTGGATATCACCGGGGCCGCGCGAACAGTCAGTTCGCGGTTCTACCTGCCGTTCGAGGCGTTCATCACTGCCGGCCTTATCTACCTGGCCCTGACCTTCATCCTGGTTCGTCTGTTCAAGTTGGCCGAGCGCCGCTGGCTGGCATACCTGGCACCGCGCAAGCATTAAGGAGCTGTTATGGAGCACATTGAATACCTGTTGCCGTGGAGTGCTTCGGGCACCGAGCGGCGCCTGTCACTGTTTCGCTTTGGCAGCGGGCCGCGCAAGGCTTACATCCAGGCCTCCCTGCATGCCGACGAGTTGCCGGGGATGCGCGTGGCGGTGGAACTCAAACGTCGTCTGCGAGTACTGGAAGAGCAAGGTCGCCTGAACGGGGTCGTCGAGTTGGTGCCGATGTCCAACCCCATCGGCATCGCCCAGATGTTCCAGGCCACCCATCAAGGTCGCTTCGAGTTCTCCAGCGGCAAGAATTTCAATCGTGATTTCCCCGAGTTAACCGAAGCCGTGGCCGCATTGGTGAAAGGCCTACTGGGCACCGACGCCGACGTCAACACCGCGCTGATCCGGCGCGCCATGGCCGATGTCCTCGCCGACATACCGCCAGCCACTTCGAACTCGATGGCCTGCGTCGCCTGCTGTTGCGACATGCGTGTGACGCCGACGTGGTGCTGGACCTGCACTGCGACTTCGAGTCGATCATGCTGCTTTATGCCATGCCGCAACACTGGCCACGTTTGCGCTCATTGGCCGCACGCCTGGGCGCCGGTGCCGCCCTGCTGGCCGAAGATGCTGGCGGCAGCGCCTTCGATGAAGCCTGTGCGATTCCTTGGTTACGCCTGGCCGAGCTGTTTCCCGAAGCGGCCATCCCGATGGCGTGCGTGGCCACGACCATCGAATTGCGTGGCATGGCCGACACCGAGCGCGAGCAATGTGTCGACAGCGCCGAGGCCATTCTCGGCTATCTCGCCGAACAAGGCCTGATCAGCGGTGACTGGCCCCTGGCCCCGATATCCACTTGTGAAGCAACGCCATTCGCCGGGACGCAATATGCCTACGCGCCGCACCCTGGTGTGGTGAGTTTCCTGCAACCGCTGGGCGCCCGGGTCAAGGTTGGCGATCCACTGTTTGAAGTGCTTGACCCGCTGAACGATCGCCACAGCATCGTGCGCGCCAGCACCGACGGCATCCTTTATGCCCGCGAACGTCTGCGTTTTGCCCAACCCGGTTTGTGGCTGGCCAAAGTCGCCGGCACCCGCCTGATTCGCCAGGGCCGCTTACTCAGCGACTGACACCAGAGAGTGAACAGAATGTACAAACTTGAAATCCAGAACCTGCACAAAAGCTACGGCGCCCATGAAGTGCTCAAGGGTGTATCCCTGGAAGCGAAAGCGGGCGACGTCATCAGCATCATCGGTTCCAGCGGCTCAGGAAAAAGCACCTTCCTGCGCTGCATCAACCTGCTGGAACAGCCGAACGCGGGCAATATCGTGCTCAATGGCGAGCAGCTCAAACTGGTGAACAACAAACTCGGTGGCCTGAAGGCTGCCGAACCCCGGCAGTTGCAGCGCATGCGTTCGCGACTGTCGATGGTGTTTCAGCACTTCAATCTCTGGTCACACATGAGTGCCCTTGAAAACGTCATGGAAGCCCCGGTGCATGTGCAGGGGCTGGGCAAGAAAGAAGCGCGGGAAAAGGCCGAGCATTACTTGAACAAAGTCGGCGTGGCGCACCGCATGAATGCGTGGCCGGCGCATATGTCAGGTGGCGAGCAGCAGCGCGTGGCGATAGCGCGTGCGCTGGCCATGGAACCGGAAGTGATGCTGTTTGATGAACCGACGTCGGCACTCGACCCCGAGCTGGTCGGCGAAGTGCTGAAGGTCATGCAGGACCTCGCTCAGGAAGGACGCACCATGGTGGTGGTGACCCACGAAATGGGTTTTGCCCGGGAAGTCTCCAATCAACTGGTGTTCCTGCATAAGGGCCTGGTCGAAGAGCGCGGTGATCCGCGTGAGGTGCTGGTAAAACCACAGTCCGAACGGCTGCAACAGTTTTTGGCCGGCAGCTTGAAGTAATCCGCGCGTTTGCGTCACCGACCCTCGCCCTTGCGCTGCACGCCGAGGGTCGGCTTCGGATACACTCGGGCCAACCTCATGCCAGGCCTTCTCTAATTCTCAGGAAATGTTGAGCCGGATATGCCGACCCCATCGAAAGACACCACGGTCTATGCCGCGCCGGTCATGCGCAAACTGGCGGAAACCGTCTCCGAGTTGCCGCCGTCACTGCGCAAGGTGGCCGACTTTATTCTGCGCCACCCGCTGAAGGCGGCGACGCTGACCATTGAAGAGATGGCTCACGTCACGTCTACCTCACCCGCAGCGGTAAACCGCCTGGCCAAAGCGCTGAACCTCGGCGGCTACACCGGCATGAAGGCCGAGCTGGTGGCGACGTTGCAGCAAATGGTCTCCCCCGTCGACAAGCTGCGCAACGAATTGGCGCATCGCCCCGATGGCGCGTTTGGGCTGCAGGAACAAATCCAGAGCGCCACCAGTAACCTGGCGACGGCGGCGACCAACAACCATGAAGACACGTTTGAAGCGTTCGTCACCAGCCTGATCAACGCACGCAAAATCTACATTCTGGGGTTTGGCAACAGCGTCTATTTTGCCGGCCTCGCCGCCTCGACGTTGATGCCGTTCTGTGCGGACGCCACCGCCATCAGCATGGAGGGCGGTAACGAAAACGCCGCTTACCGTCTGGCCGCCATTACCGACCAGGACGTCTTGCTGGCGATTGCCCTGCCGCGTTACTCGCTCGACACCCTGCAACTCGCCCGTTTCGCCCATGAACGCGGGGCCAAGGTGCTGGCAATCACCGATTCGCCTGCATCGCCGCTGACCAGCGTTGCCGATCACGTTCTGTTCGCCCCGGCCGATCACCCGGTCATGACCAGTTCCAACATCGCCGTACTCGCCTTGATCGAAGGGTTGGTCGCAGGGGTGATGGCGCGCAACAAGGAAGCCGTCAAACTGGCGACCGAGTTGACCGAAAGCGTCATGGCTTACCTGCACATCCCCGGCAGCACTAAATCGCCCAAAGCCACCAAGCCACGCTGAGCAGTGGTCGGCTCAGCGGCTTGATGCCCGACCGGTTTTGCGCGCGAGGGTCTGACTGGGAAGCTCTTTGAACAACGCTCGGTAGCTGCTGGAAAACCGCCCCAAATGCCAGAACGACCACTGCATCGCCACTTCGGCCACGGTGGTTTCCATAGGCGAGCGATTCAGCAGTTCGCGGTGGGCGCTGTTGAGTCGGCGCAGACGCAGCCAATGGGTCGGCGTCATGCCGGTGTACGCCTTGAACGCGTGCTGCAACTGACGCAATGACACCCCGGCAACCCGGGAAAGCTCCAGCAGGTTCAGGGTTTCTTCCGGGGAATCGGCCGCCCATTCACCAATGCGCTTTATCACCGCCCGCTCTTCAGCGCGGCGCTGCAAACCGCCGCGATCCAGGCAGACCGAGGCGTTGTCGAGGATGTACAGGCAGTCTTCCAGCAACTGCTGGGTCAAGGCCTCTTTGCTCGGCGGATCGAGGGTTTGCGCCAACCGGGTCAAAGTCCCGCTCAGCCAACGGCTGAACAGCGCGTTCTGCCCCGAATTCAGCGGTGCCATGAACAATCCTTCGAGCCTGGCGACATTCAGACCGTGACGCTGAACGAACTCCGGCCCGAACACCACGGCGATTTCCTGGTAGTTCTCCGGCGTGATCCAGATGTTGCGGCTTTCTTCATTCAGCACGTACAGCGCGTTGTCACTGCGATCGAAACAGAACGCCAGTGCACCCTCGGGCGCGCTGAAATTCTGCTCGACCCGGGTGTTCATGTGTTCTTCGTAAATCTCTACGCCCTGCAGGTCAAGGTAACGCACCCGCCCGGCGAAATGCCCCGGCGACATCTGCTGGTAATGCTGGACCCAACCAGGTGTGGCGCGGATTTGCTCGGCGACATCGGCGGTATCGAACGCTTGGACCTGTAATGGATTGCACGCTGTCATGGGTGACCTTACGCACTCGTTTGGTGCGTTTTGGTGCTGCTGAAAGTGGATAGATGGAACGTCAAGGCTCGCCCAAGATAGTCGTCAACGCGTCCCAGGGGAAGTGTGTGGCGGATGAAACCACCCTCCCCGGCGTTAATAAAACCAATAACGAGGTCTTTATGAATGTCCCTTTCGATCAGCTGCTCACGTGGCTGAAAGATCACAAGATTACCGAAGTCGAGTGTGTCGTCAGCGACCTGACCGGCATTGCACGCGGCAAAATTGCGCCCACCAACAAGTTCCTGCATGAGCGAGGCATGCGCCTGCCGGAAAGTGTGCTGTTGCAAACGGTAACCGGGGACTTTGTCGACGACGACATCTACTACGACCTGCTCGACCCGGCCGACATCGACATGGTGTGCAAGCCGGTTTCCGATGCGGTGTACGTGATCCCGTGGGCCATCGAGCCCACCGCAATCGTGATCCACGACACCTTCGACAAGTTCGGCAACCCGATTGAACTGTCGCCGCGCAACGTGCTGAAGAAAGTCTTGCAGTTGTACACCGACAAAGGCTGGAAGCCGATTGTCGCGCCGGAAATGGAGTTTTACCTGACCCAGCGCTGCGAAGACCCGGACTTGCCGCTCAAGGCGCCGATGGGCCGTTCGGGCCGTGCGGAAAGTGGGCGTCAGTCGTTTTCCATCGACGCCGCCAACGAATTCGACCCGCTGTTTGAAGACGTCTACGACTGGTGCGAATTGCAAGGCCTGGACCTCGACACGCTGATCCACGAAGACGGCCCGGCGCAGATGGAAATCAACTTCCGTCATGGCGACGCGCTGGACCTGGCCGACCAGATCACGGTGTTCAAACGCACCATGCGCGAGGCAGCGCTCAAGCATAACGTCGCGGCGACGTTCATGGCCAAGCCGATTGGTGACGAGCCGGGCAGCGCCATGCACATTCACCAGAGTGTGGTGGACATCGCCACCGGCCAGCCGATCTTCGCCAATGCCGACGGGCAGATGAGCGAGCTGTTCCTGCATTACATCGGCGGCCTGCAGAAATACATCCCCAAAGTGCTGCCGATGTTTGCGCCCAACGTGAACTCGTTCCGCCGTTTCCTGCCGGACACCTCGGCGCCGGTGAACGTCGAGTGGGGTGAGGAAAACCGCACCGTGGGCCTGCGTGTGCCGACCTCCAGTCCCGAGGCGATGCGCGTGGAAAACCGCTTGCCCGGCGCCGATGCCAACCCGTATCTGGCCATCGCCGCCAGCCTGTTGTGCGGTTACCTCGGCATGGTCGAGCGCATCGATCCGAGCGCTGCGGTACAGGGCCGGGCCTACGAACGACGCAACCTGCGCCTGCCGATCACCATCGAAGACGCGCTGACGCAGATGGAAGAATGCGAAACCATCGAGCGTTATCTGGGCAGCAAGTTTGTCCGCGGTTACGTCGCGGTCAAGCGGGCGGAGCACGAGAACTTCAAACGGGTGATCAGCTCGTGGGAGCGGGAGTTTTTGTTGCTCAGCGTCTGAGCCCTACACACATCCCCTGTGGGAGTGAGCCTGCTCGCGATGGCGTCAGCACAGCCAACCTCTGTATCGATTGGCCCACCGCTATCGCCAGCAGGCTGGCTCCCACAGGAATAGCGAAACACCTGAATAACCCGATAAATCCAAGAGGTGTCGATATGCGTCTATTGAAATCCGTGGTCCCGGTCGCGCTGGCCCTGCTGTTCAGCGCTGTTGCCCAGGCTCAACCACAGGTCAGCGTCTACAACTGGACCGATTACATCGGCGAAACCACCCTCGCCGACTTCCAGGCCAAATCCGGAATCAAGGTGATCTACGACGTTTTCGACTCCAACGAAACCCTGGAGGGCAAACTGCTCGCCGGTCGTACCGGGTATGACGTGGTGGTGCCGTCCAACCACTTCCTCGCGCGCCAGGTGAAGGCCGGCGCGTTCCTCAAGCTGGATCGCGCACAGCTGCCAAACTTCAAGAACCTCGACCCGAAACTGCTGGCGCTGCTGGAGAAAAACGATCCGGGTAACGAGCATTCGGTGCCTTACCTGTGGGGCACCAATGGCATCGGCTACAACGTCGACAAGGTCAAACAAGTGCTGGGCATCGATCACATCGACTCCTGGGCCGTGCTGTTCGAACCGGAAAATATCAAGAAGCTCAGCCAGTGTGGCGTGTCGATGATGGACTCGGCGGATGAAGTCTTCCCCGCGATCCTTAACTACATGGGCATGGACCCACGCAGCGAAAATCCCGAGGACTACAAGAAGGCCGAAGCCAAGCTGCTGAGCATCCGGCCTTACATCACTTACTTCCACTCATCCAAGTACGTGTCGGACCTGGCCAACGGCGACATCTGCGTGGCGTTCGGTTATTCCGGCGACGTGTTCCAGGCCGCCAACCGCGCCAAGGAAGCCAAGAACGGCGTGAACATCGCCTACGCGATTCCCAAGGAAGGCAGCAACCTGTGGTTCGATTTGCTGGCGATTCCTGCCGACGCCAGTAATACGAAGGAGGCGCACGCCTTCATCAATTACCTGCTCGACCCACAAGTGATCGCCAAGGTCAGCGCCTCGGTCGGTTACGCCAACCCCAACCCGGCCGCCAAGCAATTCATGGACCCTGAGTTGGTGAACAATCCCGAGGTCTACCCGCCTCAGGAAGTGCTCGACAAGCTCTACATCTCGACCACCCCGCCCCAGGCGATCATGCGGCTGATGACCCGTTCCTGGAGCAAAGTGAAGTCCAACAAATGAATCAGTACAACCACGAACATGCGCGCTCCTATTACGCGGCATCGGCCCATACGCTGACGCCCTTCCCTGCGCTGGAAGAGGACCTTGTCGCCGATGTCTGCGTGATCGGCGGCGGGTTTACCGGGGTCAACACGGCCATCGAACTGGCTCAGCGCGGGCTCTCGGTGATTTTGCTGGAAGCCCGGCGGATCGGCTGGGGCGCCAGCGGGCGCAACGGTGGTCAGTTGATCCGCGGCATTGGCCATGACGTCAGCGGTTTCGCCCGGCACGTCGGTGTAGAAGGCGTGCGTTATCTGGAGCGCGCGGGGACCGAATCGGTCGAACTGGTGGGCAAGCGCATCCGCGAGCACGGCATCGATTGCGATCTGCGCTGGGGTTTTTGCGAACTGGCCAACACCAAGGCACAGTTCGCGGCGTTCAAGGCTGAGCAAGAAGGCCTTGTCGAGTCGGGTTACGCTCATGAAACGCGCTTGGTCGGGCCGGAGCAGATCCGTGAGCACGTGGTGAACTCAGGCGTGTATGCCGGTGGCCTGGTGGACATGGGGTCGGGGCATTTGCACCCGCTCAATCTGGTGCTCGGTGAAGCACGACTGGCGCGATCGCTTGGGGTGCAGATCTTCGAACAGAGCCCGGTGCTGGAGTTGGTTCACGGCAATACCGTGCAGGTGCGTTGTGCCGGTGGCACGGTGCGCGCCGCCAGCCTGGTGCTGGCGTGTAACGCGCATCTGGACGAACTCGAACCGAAGCTCAACGGCAAGGTGCTTCCGGCGGGCAGCTACATCATCGCCACCGAGCCGTTGGCGCCTGACGTCGCAACGCAGTTGATCCCGCAGAACCTGGCGCTGTGCGACCAGAAAGTCGGCCTGGATTACTACCGGCTCTCGGCGGATCGGCGTTTGCTGTTCGGCGGTGCCTGCCATTATTCCGGGCGTGATCCGGCAGACATTGCCGCCTACATGCGCCCGCAAATGCTCAAGGTGTTCCCGCAGCTGGCCGATGTGCGCATTGATTATCAATGGGGCGGCAAGATTGGTATCACCGCCAATCGCTTCCCGCAGGTCGGGCGCTTGAACCAGCATCCGAACGTGTTCTACGCACAGGGTTATTCCGGTCACGGACTGAACGTGACCCATTGGTGCGCCAAACTGCTGGGCGAAGCGATTCACGCCGGGCACAGCCAAGGCTTTGACGTATTCAGCGCCGTGCCCCACATGACCTTCCCCGGCGGCCCGAAGCTGCGCTCACCGCTGCTGGCCCTCGGCATGTTCTGGTATCGCCTGCGCGAAATCCTCGGCTAAAACACCCACCCCTTGCTGGCGATGGCGCCCTCAACATAACCGCAAGCCTCAAGGCCCAATCGCCAGCAAGCCGGCTCCTACAATAACCGTGCGCAGCCGATCCACCGGGTAAACACCAACCCCTGTAGGAGCCAGCTTGCTGGCGATGGCGTCCTCAACATAACCGCAAGCCTCAAGGCCCAATCGCCAGCAAGCCGGCTCCTACAATGGCCGTGCGCAGCCGATCCACCGGGTAAACACCAACCCCTGTAGGAGCCAGCTTGCTGGCGATGGCGCCCTCAACATAACCGCAAGCCTCAAGGCCCAATCGCCAGCAAGCCGGCTCCTACAATAACCGTGCGCAGCCGATCCACCGGGTCAACACCAAACCCTGTAGGAGCCGGCTTGCTGGCGATGGCGGCCGCAAGATCAGTGCAGGACTCGAGGCCCGATCACCAGCAAGTCAGCTTTAAGTCCGCCTTTTAATTTGCTCAATCGCAAGGCACTTCTATATTGAGGATGTGCTCTGACTTTCCTGCCTCCTGGCGAGTGCGGCCTATGGCTACGACTGACCAACTGATCATCTGCGAGCACTGCGACTGCGTGTATCAAAAAGTCACGCTCGCCAAACATCAGAAAACCCTCTGTACGCGCTGCGGCGGCGTGCTTCAGCGCTATAACGGCCTGACGGTGGAGCAGCGGCTGGCGCTGACCGTCACCGCGCTGATGCTGTGGATTTTCGCCAATTTCTACCCGGTCATGAGCATCAGCCTGCAAGGCCTGAAAAACAGCGCGACGCTGTGGGATTCGGTGCAGGCCCTGAGTCTGGGCCCGATTACCTTCATCGCGATGGTGGCGGCGATCGCCATGATCATCGCGCCGATTTTCCAGTTGCTGCTGCTGATCTGGGTCCTGAGTTTTGCCCTCGCCTCCCGTCGTTCGCCGGGTTTCAGATTCTGTATGCGCTGGCTGGAAACCCTGCGGCCCTGGAGCATGCTGGAAGTTTGCCTGCTGGGGGCGATGGTCGCGGTGATCAAGCTTGCCGGGTTGCTCGACGTCCTGCCCGGCATCGGCCTGTTCGCCCTGGCCATTCTCAGCCTGATGATGATCCGCATCGCCGGGCGCGATGTCCGTGAACTGTGGGATGTCTTATGACTACGCCACCAGTCGCCAGCGAACTCAACCTGTGTCTCTGCCACAGCTGCGGCCTGGCCTGTGACATGACCGGCGACCCCCACGAATGCGAACGCTGCGGTGCGCCGCTGCATCGGCGCAAAACCAACGCCCTGACCCGAACCTGGGCCTACTTGATCACGTCATTGGTGTTTTACATCCCGGCCAATGTGTTGCCGGTGATGAACACCAAAATGGTCGGCAGCGGCGCGGACAGCACAATCATGGGTGGTGTGCTGGATTTCTGGCAGCACGGCGCCTGGGACATCGCCCTGATCATTTTCATTGCCAGCATCGCGGTGCCGGGCATCAAGTTCGTCGCCCTGTCGTTATTGCTGGTGACCGTTCAGCGCGACAGTGATTGGGCGCGCAAGGAGCGCTCAAAAATGTACCGTTTCGTCGAGCTCATCGGTTATTGGTCGATGCTCGACGTGATCGTGGTCGCCCTGGTGGCTTCGTTGGTGAAGTTCCAGGCGCTGGCCGATATCGAACCGCGCGCGGGCATTCTGTTTTTTGGTCTGGTGGTGGTGTTCACCATGCTGTCGGCGATGAGTTTCGACCCACGTCTGATCTGGGATCAGCAACATTCCGAAAACGAGGAGGTCATGGATGAAGTCTCAAGCCGCTGACGGGCCGCAAGCTCCCGGGCAGGCCCCCATCAAGACCCGCCGCTACAGCGTTTCATTGGTGTGGATCGTGCCGATTGTCGCGGTGCTGGTGGGTATTTCGCTGGTAGTTCACAGCATTTTGCAGGAAGGACCGACCATCACCGTCACGTTCAAGACCGGTAGCGGCCTGACCGCCAACAAGACCGAAGTCAAATACCGCAACGTGGTGATCGGGCATGTCTCCGACGTGGAACTGAGCAACGACCAGAAAAGCGTCAACGCCACCATCAAACTGTCCAAGCAGGCGGAAAGTTTCACCCGCGAAGACTCGCAATTCTGGGTGGTACGGCCCCGCATCGGTGCTGGCGGCGTGTCGGGCATCGATACACTGCTGTCCGGGGACTACATTGGCGCCGACATCGGCCAGGCCAATGCCCGGTCGAAGAATTTCACCGGGCTGGAAAATCCGCCCCCCATTACCTATGGCGAACCCGGAAAGCGCTTTACGCTGCACACCCAGGACCTGGGCTCGCTCGACATTGGTTCCCCCGTCTACTACCGCAAAATTCCGGTCGGCCAAGTGGTCGCCTATGCCCTGGATGCCGACGGCAAAGGGGTGAACCTCGAAGTCTTCATCCATTCGCCCAACGATGCCTTCGTCACCGATAACACCCGGTTCTGGAATGCCAGCGGCATCGATGTCAATGTCGGCGCCAACGGTTTTTCGGTGAAGACCGAGTCGCTCTCGTCCATATTGGTGGGCGGCATCGCGTTCAGGGCGCCGGAATACAGCCCCAACGATAAACCGGCGCTGGAGGACAAAGGCTTCGAGCTGTTCGAAGACCAGCAAACCGCCCTCGCCCCACCCAGCGGCAAGGCGCAGTTCCTGAGTTTGCGTTTCGACCAGGCATTGCGTGGGTTGAAAGTCGGTGCGCCGGTGGAATTCCTCGGCATCGAGTTCGGCAGGGTTGTGTCGGTCAATCTGGATTTCGACCCGAAAAAACGCAGCTTTCCGGTTAACGTCGGCATCGTGATCTACCCGCAACGGCTCGGCCAGGCCCACGCCAGAATGCTTGAAGCGCTGAAGCATGACCCCAATGACGAAGCCGCTGGCGTACGGTTGATGGGCAGCTTCATCGAAAACGGTCTGCGGGCCCAAGCCCGCAGCGGCAACCTGTTGACCGGCCAGTTGTACATCGCACTCGACTTCTACCCCAAAGCGGAGAAAGTCGTGTTCGACCCGACCGCCCGCCCTGTCAGCATTCCCACCATTCCTGGCAGCCTCGAACAGTTGCAGGAAAAACTCGAAGGCATGGTCACCAAGATCAACCAACTGCCCATCGAGCGCATCGCCGGCAACCTCGACAGCAACCTCGTAGAGCTGCGCAAGGGCCTCGCGCAATTCAACGCCAAGACCCTGCCTGGCGTGCAAACCACCCTGGCGGACGTCAGCAAAACCCTGCAATCGGCCAGCTCGACCCTTGCCGAAGACTCGCCGCAACGCGAGCAATTGACCCAGACCCTGGAAGAACTCGGGCGCATGTCGCGCTCCCTGCGTGAGCTCTCGGATTACCTGGGCCGGCATCCAGAGTCGCTGATTCGCGGTCGTCCCAATAACGCAGCACCGACGGACCTACAGGGCCCACCGCGCAACTGACCACAGGAGCAACACCCATGGCTTTTTCGCTGAAGATTACCTTGGTCACTGCGTGTCTACTGCTCGCCGCCTGCCGCAGTGATCCGATTCAGTTCCACACCCTGACCCCGGCACAATTGAGCGGCACCGCACGAGGCAACGGTGGGGAAATCCAGATCGAAAGCCTCAGCGTACCGGCCCAGGTCGATCGCCCGCAGATCGTCATTCGTCAGGGCAACAGCGGCGTGGCAATTCTCGAAACCCAATGGTGGGCTGCGAGTCTGGTGGACGAGTTGCGCAGTGCTCTGGTGGATCAACTGGCCAACAGCAGTCCGAAGCGAAGAGTGTCGGTACGCCTGGAGGTGCAACGCTTCGACTCGATTCCCGGGCAGTACGGTTTGATCGACGTCAAATGGCGCCTGCGCAATCCCGGCGAAGGAGATAACACGCTGATTACCTGCCGCAGCACCTTGCAGACGCCTTCAGGCCCTTCCATTGATGACTTGGTGGTGGCCCAGCAAAACAACGTCAAACGCCTGGCCGCGTTGATCAGCCAGGCAGCAACCACTGCGCAGCGAGGCTGTCCGTCTGCCAACTGACACCGATACAGAACGCCCGATATGGTTTTCCCTCGATGGCAAAGCACGTAGGATGCCGGCCAACCACCGAGGCTGACCGATGTTCCATTCAGGCACTTTTCAGGGTTCCAGCGTCAGAATCCTGATTTATCTTCTGTTCACGATCCAGCTCATCTCCATGGGTGCGATGGAAATGAGCGGCCCGTTCTGGCCGGTCTACCTGCGCGGGCTGACCACGTCGGAATCGCTGTTCAGTTTCGCCAGCATCGCCGTGTACGTCGGCCCGATGCTGGGCATCATGCTGACCAGCGCCTTCTGGGGCCGGATCGGCGACCGTTATGGCCACAAGTTGATGATGATTCGTGCCTTGGCCGGTTTGTCGTTGACTCAATTGGGGTTGGCGCTGTGCAGCGATATCTGGGTGATTCTGCTGCTGCGCTTCCTGCAAGGCGCCTTTGCCGGGTATATCGCGCCAGCCCAGGCTTACGGGGTCAGTATCGAGGCGCCCTCACGGCGGGCCCGCCTGTTTGCGATCCTGCAAATCTCCACCAACGTCGGCTCGTTGCTCGGCGCAGTGGTCGGCGGTCTGATTCTCGATTACGCGACTTTTTTCTGGATCAATCTCATCGCTTCGGCGCTCTGCGCGGTGTGCACCGTGGTGGCGGCCGTGACGTTGCCGGATGTGCCTCCCGTGAAAAAAACGCCGGTGGTGGATGCTGCGCCGCAGCCGGGTCGGGCACGCAGCGTGTGGCAGGGCTCGCCCCTGATGTCGCTGTTGGGCGTCATGGGCATTCTGCTGTTGGCGCGGATGCTGCCGCAGACATCATTTTCGTTGTACGTCAGCTCGGTGTTTGAGGTCGGCAATTCGGTCACGGGCCTGTGTTACGGCTTGCTGGCACTGGGCTTCATCCTTTCGGCGACACGCTGGGCGCGCTACTTCGAACACCGGACGCAACAGCAAACCCTGCAGCGAATGTCCTGGGTTGTCATTGGCTGCATCGGCCTGACCGGCGTCGCCGGCCTTACCCGAAACCCGGCCGTGTTTGTCATGGCCTACTTCCTGTGGGGCGTGCTGCTGGGCGCCACGACGCCGGTGCTGATGGCGCTGATTTCCAAGACGGTCGACAGTTCGCAACAGGGTTACGTACTGGGAGTGGCTCAGAGCACGGCGCAACTGGCCTCCATCGCAGGTATTTCCCTGGGCGGTTTGCTCAGCCAGGTCTACGGCCTGCAATACACCTATCTGATCGTTTGCCTCGCCTACGCAATGGCCTTGGTGCTCATTGTCGCCTTGCGTTATCGATCAGTGCTGTTGCAACCGGACGAAGCGCCACGCTGCGACTGATCAGCCTCCCCCTTGCGCCGCAGGGGTGCAGTCACTTAGGATTGGGAATACTTCTCAATCGCTAAAAATTATCATCCATGAGCGATACCCTGCCCGCGACTCATCACAATCACCTGCGCGCGATCGAGGCTCTCTATACCGGCCATCACGGCTGGTTGTACGCCACGCTGCGCAAAAAACTGGGCAACGCCATGGATGCGGCGGACCTGGCGCAAGACACCTTCACACGCATACTGGCTTCCAGGGTCGCGGTCATTGAACAACCCCGGGCCTACCTGAGCTGTGTGGCCAAGGGCATTCTGGTCAATTGGTATCAGCGCAAGGCGCTTGAACGCGCCTATCTGGATGCCCTCGCGCTGTTGCCTGCCCCTGAAGCGCCCTCGCCCGAATTGCGTTTCATCGTGCTGGAAACCCTGCACGAAATCGACGCGATGCTCGACGCCCTGCCGCCGCTGGTCAAACGCGCATTCCTGCTGTCGCAGATCAGCGGGCTGAAATACGACGACATCGCCACGCAACTGGACGTGTCGCTGATCACCGTGAAGCGCTACATGAAACAGGCCTTCGTTCAATGCCTGATGCTGGTGGAATGAATGTCGACCTACGCCACGCCTACTCAGATTGATCCACAAGTACTCGACGAAGCGGCCGAGTGGCTGATGCGCATCAGCGAAGGCGACCTTGACGATACCGAGCGCGCCGAGTGGGAATGCTGGCGCGTCAGCAGCCCTGAACGCAGCCGCGCCTGGGGCCGGGCACAACTGCTGCAAAGCAAGCTGGGCGGCCTGCCCCCGTCATTGGCGATGTCGGCGCTGGATCGCCCGAGCAATCCCGAGCGCCGCGTGGCCCTCGGCAAACTGGCGATAATGCTGGCCGTGTTGCCCGTCGGCTGGGGCAGTTGGAAGCTGGTTGAAACCCAGCAATGGTCGGCCGACTACCGGACCGCCGTGGGCCAGCAACGCGAGTTGACGCTGGCCGATGGCTCGCGCATTACACTCAATACCGATTCGGCGATCGATGTGCTGTTCGACGCCCGTCAACGGCTGATCAATTTGCGTGAAGGTGAAATCCTGGTGCAGACCGCGCCGGATGTAGCCCCCCAGTCCCGACCGTTTCTGGTGACCACCCGTCAGGGGCGAATGCAGGCATTGGGCACGCAGTTTACGGTGCGCGAACTGCAAACCCGCACTCAGCTCGCAGTACTGGACGGCGCTGTCAGGGTTGAACTGCCTGGTGGCAACGGCGTAACGCCCTTGATCGTCAATGCCGGGCAACGCACCGACTTTTCATCGCAGGCTTTCGGCCTGTTGAACCCGGTGGACCGCTCCGTCAGCGCCTGGACCCAAGGCATGCTGATGGCCGACAACATGCGTCTGGCCGACTTCATCGCGGAACTGGCGCGTTATCGCAAAGGCTTCGTGCGTTGTGATCCGGCGATTGCCGATCTGCGCATTTCTGGCGCGTTCCCCATCAGCGATACCCAACGCACCTTGAACATGCTGGTGCAAACCTACCCGGTGCTCGCAACCGGCCACTTGAGCGGTTATTGGGTGACGCTCTCCCCCGCCTGAACCTCGCGCAAAAAAAAATGGCTGAGCGGGTGATACTTTTTTTGATCTCGACTGGCAAGGAAAGGAAGAACTTCTCAACCTCGTCGAAAGGGTCATCACTCCATGTTCGTTGCACGCCCTCTGCGTTCGGATCGCTCACTCAAGCTGGCTATCCGCAGCGCGTTGCTAAGCCTTGCCCTTACCGGCGTCGCCTGCCCCGTTGCCCTTGCCGCGCCAGCGTCACTGGATACCACTGCGACCCGCGCCTACAGCATTGCCCCCGGCCCGCTGGGGGCAACCTTGTCGAAGTTCGCGGTGGACGCCGGCATTGCGCTGTCATTCCAGCCATCAATGACCGAGGGCCTGATGAGTCCGGGGCTTTCCGGCACTTACTCGACCCAGGAAGCGATCACCCGACTGTTGTCCGGCAGCGGCCTGCAAATAGTGCCGCGCACTGATGGCAGCTACACCCTGGCGCCGATCCCGGCCAACAGCGAGGGTGACCTGACCCTTGCCGAAACCACGATCAACGGCACCGACGGTCGCAAGGGCAGTTTGCCGCCAGCCTACCCGGGCGGTCAGGTCGCCCGTGGCGGGCGTCTCGGCATGCTGGGCAACAAGGACGTGATGGACGCGCCGTTCAGTGTCAGCAACTACACCTCGACATTAATGAAAGATCAGCAGGCCGTGACAGTGGCCGATGTGCTGGAGCGCGACTCCTCGGTACGCTCCACTGGCCAGACCGGCGGCATTGTCGATTCCTTCTTCATTCGCGGTTTCCCGGTGGGCGAAGGCAACCTCGGCGAACTGGCGTTCGACGGTGTATACGGCGTTGCGCCCAACTACCGGGTCTTCACCGAATACGCCGAGCGTATCGAAGTGATCAAGGGCCCCGGCGCCCTGCTGTACGGCATGTCGCCCAACAGCGGTGTCGGTGGCGTGATCAACGTAGTCCCCAAGCGTTCTCTCGATGAGGACCTGACCCGTTTCACCGCCAGCTACGCCATGGATTCGCAGATCGGCGGCCACGTCGATGTCAGCCGGCGCTTCGGCGAAGAACGCCGCTTCGGTGTGCGCGTCAACGGCAGCACCCAGCAAGGTGACACGGCCATCGACGATCAATCCCGGGACGTCGACATCGGCGCCATCTCCCTGGACTATCAGGGTGATCGTCTGCGAACCACCCTGGACCTGATCAGCCAGAAAGAACAATTCGACGCCGCGTCCCGTCCGTTTCTCATTGCCTCGGGCGTGGAGATTCCCTCCGCCGCCAACGGCCGCACCAACGTGAGCCAGGACTGGGGGTGGGCCGAAACCCGCGATAAATCGGCCCTGCTTGGTGCCGAGTACGACCTCAACGACGCCTTGACCGTGTTCGCCCACGCCGGTGGCGGCCGGTCGGACGTGAAGCGGATGTCTGATCAGACCCCGACCATTCTCAACAACGCGGGTGACACCTCTTCAATCCCGGGCTACTACAAGTTCGAAGTCGAGCGCTACACCGTCGACGCCGGTGCCCGCCTGCGCTTCGACACCGGTCCGATCAGCCACAGCACCACGTTGCAGGTCACTCGTTATCGCGACGAACTGAAACGCGGCATCATCTCCGGCCCGGCCGTGCTGTCGAACATGTACCACCCGATCGACCGTCCGAAACCGTCCATTGCCGAACCGGATGCCCTCAAAGTTTCCGAGACAGAACTGTCGGGTGTGGCGTTGGCCGACACCCTTTCGGTACTGGATGAGCGCTTGCAGGTCACTGTCGGCCTGCGCAAGCAGAACATCGAATCCGACAACTTCAACGCGGCCGGCGCCGTCACCACGTCTTATGACGAAAGCGAGACCACGCCGCTGTTCGGGGTGGTGGTCAAGCCCTGGGACCACGTGTCGTTCTACTACAACTACATCGAAGGCTTGAGCAAGGGCGACATCGCCCCGGCCACCGCGTCGAACTCCGGCGAGATCTTCGCGCCGTACATTTCCCGCCAGCAGGAAGTCGGGGTCAAGGTCGACTACGGCACCTTCACCTCCACACTCAGTCTGTTCCAGATCAAGAAACCCAGCGGCGAGCTGGCCTCCGGTGTGTTCTCGGTACAAGGTGAACAGCGCAACCGGGGCGTGGAGTTGAACGTGTTTGGCGAGATCGCCCAAGGCACTCGCCTGCTCGGTGGCGTCACCGTCCTCGACGCTGAACTGACCAAGACCGGAACCGTTGCCAATCGCGGCAACAAACCGGTGGGCGTGCCCGAGGTCCAGGCCAACTTGTGGGCCGAGTGGGATACGCCGTGGATCGAAGGTTTGACCCTGACCAGCGGCGCGATCTACACCGGCAGCCAATACGTTAACCAGGCCAACACCCAGGAACTCGACCCATGGACCCGCTTCGATGTTGGCGCACGTTACGCCACGCGCATCGCGGAGCGTCCGACCACATTCCGGGCCACGGTGCAGAACGTTTTCGACCGTGAGTACTGGTCCGGTGTCGCGTCCTATGGCGCCTTCTCACAAGGTTCGCCGCGCACCCTGCAACTGTCGGCCACCGTCGACTTCTGAAACGTTCAGCCCCGGGCAACGGCCTGAGCCGTTGCCCGGTCTGGCTACCTGTAAAGGTTTCAACCATGGCATCTGTTCATCCACGCCGCCACGCCTTCGCGGCCCTGCTATTGGCGGGACTGCTGGGCGTGGTGTGGTTTTCCCTGGCGCCGCGCACCGCGCTCGCGGCGAATCCGGATCCCGCCGCCGTCACGGTCACTGACCTGCTGGGCCGCAAGGTCAAGGTTCACCTCCCGGTCAGACGGGTGATTCTCGGCGAGGGGCGCCAGTTGTACCTGGTCGCCGCGCTGGATACGCAAAACCCCATCGAGCGCATCGTCGGTTGGCGCAAGGACTTGATTCAGTCCGACCCGGACACTTACGGTGCCTACCTGCGCAAGTTCCCCGACATCGCCAGGATTCCCACCTTCGGCGGCTTCGAGGACGGCACCTTCGACATCGAGCAAGCGATCTCGCAACAACCGGACGTCATCGTCCTGAACATCGAAGCGCAGCACGCCACCGAAGATGCGCGCTACATCGAGAAGCTCGACGCGCTGGGGATCCCGGTGGTCTACGTCGATTTTCGCAACAACCCGATGCAAAACACCGAGCCGACCATGCGCCTGTTCGGCCAGTTGTTTGGCAAGGAAGAGCGCGCCGAGGCGTTTATCGACTTTCGCAATCAACAGATCCGTCGTGTCACCGACGTCATCGAGGCCAAACACCCTGCGCGGCCCAATGTATTCATCGAGCGAATCGGTGGGTACACCGACGATTGTTGCCTGAGTTTCGGCAACGAGAATTTCGGCCTGTTTGTCGACATGGCCGGTGGCAACAACATCGCCAAAAGCATCATTGCGAACACCTTTGGCCAGTTGAACCCCGAACAGGTGATCGTCGCCAACCCGGATCAAGTGGTCGTCACCAGCGCCAACTGGCAAGCCTTTGCGCCCGGCGGTCGCTGGGTGGGCGTCGGACCGGGGGCGGACCTTGCACAAGCGCGGCACAAACTGGCCTGGTACACCCAACGCCCGGCCTACGCCGGTATCAAGGCGCAGAACGATCAAGCGTTTCATGCCATCTGGCACCAGTTCTACAACAGCCCCTACCAGTTTGTGGCCATCCAGCAATTGGCCAAGTGGTTTCATCCGGCGCTGTTTGCCGATCTGGATCCCGACGCCGCGTTTCGCGAACTCCACGAGCGCTTCCTGCCCGTGCCCTACCAGCCGGGCTACTTCGTCAGCCTTGAGAAAACCGGGGGCAAGCCATGAGTTCGCTAGGTGAACTGCCTATTGCGCAGAGCGTGACGTACCGTCAACGGGTCCTGCGAAAACGACTGATCCTGGTGGCGCTGGCGGTGTTGCTGGTGTTCAGCGTGTTGCTCGATCTGGCGCTGGGGCCGGCCAGTTACAGCCTGAAGGAGGTGCTTGGCGCCTTGTTTTCACCGGACACGGCGTCGGCGCAAGTGCGGGTGGTGATGTGGGACATCCGCTTGCCGGTCGCGCTGATGGCGGTTGCGGTCGGCGCGGCGCTGTCGCTGGCCGGTGCGCAGATGCAGACAATCCTCAACAACCCGCTGGCCAGTCCGTTCACCCTGGGCCTTTCTGCTGCCGCCAGTTTTGGCGCGGCAATGGGACTGGCTTTCGGGGTGGCGCTGTTCCCGCTGGCGGCGCAGTACATGGTGCCGCTGAACGCGTTCATCATGGCCATGCTCTGCGCGCTGCTGATCCACTTTCTGAGCATGCGTCGCGGCGTAACCGCCGAAACCATCGTGCTGCTCGGCATTGCCCTGGTGTTTACGTTTAACGCGTTGTTGGCACTGGTGCAGTTTTTTGCCACAGAGCAGGCGGTGGCCGCCGTAGTGTTCTGGACCATGGGCAGCCTGACCAAAGCCACCTGGCCAAAACTCGGGGTGATTTGCGCGGTGATCCTCATCACCCTGCCGATCTTCGCCAAACGGGCCTGGGCCCTGACGGCCCTGCGTCTGGGCGATGACAAAGCCGCGAGCTTCGGGATCAACGTGCGCAGCCTGCGCTTCCAGACGCTGATCATGGTCAGCCTGCTCGCCTCGTTTCCGGTGGCCTTCGTCGGCACCATCGGTTTTATCGGGCTGGTCGGCCCGCACATTGCCAGGATGCTGATTGGTGAAGATCAACGGTTCTTTTTGCCGGCGTCATTGCTGACCGGAGCGCTGATTCTGTCCGCCAGTTCGGTGGTCAGCAAAACCCTGATCCCTGGCGCGATTTTCCCCATTGGCGTGGTCACTTCGCTGATCGGCGTGCCGTTCTTCATCTCTTTGATCCTTGGCGGGAAGAAAAACACATGGTGAAGCTCCAGCTTGAAAACCTTGGTGCCCGCTATGGCCAGCGCGAAATCATTAGCGCCGTGACCACGGCAACGTTTATCGGTGGCCAGGTGGTCGCAGTGGTCGGGCCCAATGCAGCGGGTAAATCCACCCTGTTCAAACGCATGGCCGGGCTGATCGACGGCCCGGGACAGGTCAACTTGCAGGGCTCGAAAAAGGGGCCGCAGGGCATCAGCTATATGCCTCAGGGCTTGAATGCCAGCGCCCGGCTGACCGTCTATGAATCTGTGTTGCTGGCCCGCAAACAACTGACACCGGGGTGGGTCGTTCACGACGACGAGCTGAAACTCGTGGACCAGATTCTCGACGCGCTCGGCATCACCGAACTATCCTTTCGCAACCTCGGTGAACTCAGTGGCGGGCAGCAGCAATTGGTATCGATCGCACAAACGCTGGTGCGCGAACCGGAAATCCTGCTGATGGACGAACCGACCAGCGCGCTGGACATGCATCGGCAGGTTCAAGTGCTGAACTTCATGCGCGCACTGGCACGCAAACGCGAAGTCATTGTATTTATTGCCATCCATGACCTGAATCAAGCGCTACGTTTTGCCGATCAGGTATTGGTGATTGCCAATGGAACGTCCCGGGGGAGCGGCCCCAGCGCTGAAGTGATCACCGAACAGATGCTGCGCGATGTCTACGAGGTCGAAGCCAGAATCGAGATTTGCAGCCGTGGCCAGCGCCATATCCTGATCGACGACATCGTTTGAATCAGATCGACCGGGCAAGGAGCTGAGTCACTGCTAATCTGAATGAAAATGACATGTATTAACGGTTTATTTAACGTTTTTTTCTCATTGTACCCACTACATTCCAGCGATCCGAAACATGCAAATGATTCGCATTGGTTGAACCGCGAATTCCTGCGCATGACGCCAAAAAAACCAGGAGCTGCCCGAAGCATGAATCGCCATATCCCCTCTTTCCTGAAAAAAGCCCTGCTGGCCACTGCCCTGCTGAGCGCCGGTCACGTCTACGCCGCCGATGCCGACGGTATCGTGGTCTACAACGCCCAGCACGAAAGCCTGACCAAAGCCTGGGTCGAAGGTTTTACCAAGGAGACCGGGATCAAGGTCACGATACGCAATGGCGACGACACGGAAATGGGCAATCAGATCGTGCAGGAAGGCGCGGCCTCTCCGGCCGACGTATTCCTGACCGAAAACTCCCCGGCCATGGTGCTGGTGGACAACGCCGGGCTGTTTGCACCGGTGGCGCCGACCACCCTGGAACAGGTCGATGCAGCCTACCGTCCGGCCCATGGCAAATGGGTCGGGATCGCCGCGCGCTCCACGGTGTTTGTCTATAACCCGGGCAAACTGCCCGAAGCCGAATTGCCGAAGTCGCTGATGGACCTCGCCGACGCCAAGTGGAAAGGCCGTTGGGCGGCCTCGCCGGCCGGTGCCGACTTCCAGGCGATTGTCGCCGCCGTGCTGGAACTCAAGGGCGAAGCCGCCACGCTTGAGTGGTTGAAGGGCATGAAAAACAACTTTACCGCGTACCGGGGCAACAGCTCGGTGCTCAAAGCGGTCAACGCCGGGCAAATTGACAGCGGCGTGATTTATCACTATTACCGCTTCGGTGATCAGGCCAAGACCGGCGAGAACAGCAAGAACACCGCCCTGCACTACTTCAAGCACAAAGACCCGGGCGCGTTTGTGAGTATTTCCGGTGGCGGTGTCCTGGCGTCCAGCCAACACAAGGATCAAGCCCAGGCGTTCCTGAAATGGGTCACCGGCAAAGACGGCCAGGCGATCCTCAAGACCGGTAACTCCTATGAATACGCTGTAGGCAAGAACGCTGAATCCAACCCCAAACTGGTGCCGCTGCAGCAGCTCGACGCGCCGAAAGTCGACGCCTCGAAACTCGACAGTAAAAAAGCCGTGGAGCTGATGACTCAGGCCGGACTGCTCTAATTGATACCTGAAACATTACCGGCGGGCGTCGCTGAGGCGATTCCCGCAACTTTACGCCGCCGCTCCCGCGGATTGTTCGTGGGTCGCGGCGGTGCGTGGGTGATCGGTTTGTCGGTGCTGGTTTCTCTACTCGCGCTGCTGCCCATCGCCTTTGTCATCGGCGTGTCCGTACAAACTGGCTGGTCGACCTTGCTGGCACTGGTGTTTCGGCCACGGGTTGGCGAGCTGTTGATCAATACGGTGTTGCTGGTGTTGATCACGATCCCCTTGTGCATCGCGCTGGGCGTGACACTGGCCTGGCTGACCGAGCGCAGCGATCTGCCGGGGCGACGCTGGTGGTCGTTACTGGCGACCGCGCCGCTGGCGGTCCCGGCATTCGTCCACAGCTATGCCTGGGTCAGCCTGGTGCCACCGATTCACGGGCTGTTTGCCGGGGTTCTGGTGTCGGTCATCGCCTACTTCCCCTTCCTCTACTTGCCGATTGCGGCGACTTTGCGTCGGCTCGATCCGGCCATTGAAGATGTCGCGCAATCGATGGGGCTCAAGCCCTGGGCCGTGTTTTTTCGCGTCGTGCTGCCGCAGTTGCGCCTGGCCATTTGCGGCGGCGCCTTGCTGGTGGGGCTGCACCTGCTGGCCGAATATGGCCTGTACGCGATGATCCGCTTCGACACCTTCACCACGGCGATCTTCGATCAGTTCAAATCCACCTTCAACGGACCTGCCGCGAACATGCTGGCCAGTGTTCTCGCGCTGTGCTGCCTGGCGATGCTCACCGTTGAATCGACGGCGCGTGGCAATGCGCGTTATGCCCGCGTCGGTTCCGGAAGCGCCCGGGAGCAGCAGCTCGTGCGCCTGAAAAAGGTGCCCACGGTGCTCGCGCTGACCTTGCAAATCGTGACCTGCGCCCTCGCGCTCGGGGTGCCATTGATCACTTTGGGCAAGTGGCTGATCGCCGGTGGTGTGCACGTCTGGCAGATGGCCGACTTGATGCCGGCACTGCAACAGACGCTGCTGCTCGGGATTGCGGGTGCGGCCCTCACCACCTGTGCGGCGATCCCGATTGCCTGGCTGTCGATCCGCTCGCCGGGGCGGCTGCAACGGGTCCTCGAAAGCTGCAACTACATCACCAGCTCATTGCCGGGCATTGTGGTCGCCCTGGCCTTGGTGACCGTCACGGTACATTTCGCCCGGCCGATTTATCAGACCACGATCACCGTACTGCTGGCGTATCTGCTGATGTTTTTACCCCGTGCGCTGGTCAGCTTGCGGGCGGGTATCGCCCAGGCGCCGGTGGAGCTGGAGAACATCGCGCGCAGTCTCGGTCGCTCGCCCGGCCGCGCACTGTGGCTGATCACCCTGCGCCTCGCCGCGCCCGGTGCAGCCGCGGGTGCCGCGCTGGTGTTTCTGGCGATCACCAATGAATTGACCGCCACCTTGCTGCTCGCACCGAACGGCACGCGCACGTTGGCGACCGGGTTCTGGGCGTTGACCAGCGAGATCGACTACGCCGCTGCTGCGCCATATGCCTTGCTGATGATCCTGCTGTCACTTCCGTTGACCGGGCTCCTCTATCACCAATCCAAAAAAACGGCTGGCCGATGAACGCTCTTGAACTGCATTCGATCTGCAAATCCTATGGCTCGCAACGCGCCCTGGAAAACATCAGCCTGTCGGTGCCGACGGGCAGCCGCACGGTGATCGTCGGGCCTTCCGGTTCGGGCAAAACCACCTTGTTGCGCATGATCGCCGGTTTTGAGTTTCCGGACTGGGGTCGCCTGACACTCAACGGTCAGACGTTGGTGGACGACACCCACGAAGTCCCGGCGCACCAACGCCAGATAGGTTATGTCCCGCAGGACGGCGCCCTGTTCCCGCACATGACCGTGGCCGCCAACATCGGTTTCGGCTTGTCGACCAAGGGTGCGCAAAAACAGGAGCGTATTGCTGAGCTGATGGACAGCGTCGCACTGGATTCCAGCATGGCCAATCGTTGGCCCCACGAGCTTTCCGGCGGCCAGCAACAACGTGTGGCTCTGGCGCGGGCACTGGCGCAACAGCCGCGCCTGATGTTGCTTGATGAGCCGTTTTCCGCGCTCGACACCGGCTTGCGAGCGGCCATGCGCAAACTGGTCGCGCGGTTGCTGGCAGACGCCGGGGTCACCACCATCCTGGTGACCCATGACCAGAGTGAGGCGCTGTCGTTTGCCGATCAACTGGCGGTCATGCGCGATGGCCAACTGGTGCAGTCAGGTCATCCACTGGACCTCTACCGCTACCCCGGTGACGAACAAACCGCGCTGTTCCTCGGCGATGCGGTGGTCATGCCCGCCAGGATCGAAGCTGGCTGGGCGCATTGCGATCTGGGGCGGATCCCGGTCAACAACCATCGCAACAACCGTTGCGCGCAGATCATGCTGCGGCCCGAGCAGCTGCAAGTGGTCGGCATCGTGCCGAGTGCGGTGGAGGCCGCCGGGTGTCGCGCGGTGGTGACCGAGCGGGATTTCAGCGGCAATACCTGCACCTTGACCGTGGAACTGGAGTCGCCGCCATCCGCCGAACAGCCCGGTCGCACGCTCATGGTGCGCAGTTCGGGCCTGTACGCGCCACCCACCGGCAGTGCGGTGCACGTCTCGACCATCGGTCACGCCCACGTGTTGAGCGAAGCTTAAAGGTCGAAACGATCCACGGCCCGTCGCCGCTCGTTGTCATCCCGCACGTCGTAGTTGGCGGTTGTCTGGATATTGCTGTGATGGGCGAGTTTCTGCGCGATCGACAAGTCGTGTTCCTCGATCACCCGGGTAATGAACGAGCGGCGAAAATCGTGGGGCATGATCTTCACCCCGACCTGCGCGCCGCGCTGGCGGGCGATGTAATAGATCGCGTGCTTGGTGATGCGCTCACGGGTGATGTGGCTGCCACGGCGAATACGGTTGAACAGGAATGGATCATCCACTTCGCCTTCCTTGAGCTGCGAGCGGCGCAGCTCCAGCCAGGCATCCAGTTTGGCGAATGCCCAGGCCGGTGCGTATTTGATCAGTTGCTTGTTACCTTTGGCGGTCACCCGCAGGCTGCGCTCGGTGAAATCCACCTGATCGAGGTCCAGGTTCACCGATTCCGACTTGCGCATGCCCGAGCCATACAGAATCCCGATGATCGCCGCGTCTCGCAAGCCCTGTGGCCGTGGGTCCGCGGCACAGACCGCCATCATTTCCTGAATCAGCGAGCGTCGCAGGTTGCGCCCTTGGGACAGCCGCGTTCCGGCAATCCCCTTGACCGAACGCATTTTCAGCAAATGCTCCTGGCTGATCAGGCTCATGCGCCACGCTTCGTTCATCACCCCGCGCACAGCGTTGACGTACAGCGACGACGTATTCGGCGCGTAGCCATCCTCACGCAGTGCCGCGACCAGCGCGATCACATCCTCGGGCTGAAGCTCGTGCCAGGGAATTTCCTCGACGTTCATGTCTTCGAAGCCCAGACGGTCGGCGGCATCCTGCAACACATAACGCATGGTCAGTTGGCTGGACGGCGCCAGTCGCGCCAGATAGACGGTCATCGGGCTCTTTTGCAGCAGTTGAATCAGCAACAGGTAAGTCAATCAAAACAAAACGGCCTTGAGTGGAAACAGATCATTAAAACAACTAAGGATTGAAACATCCTTCATATAAAGCGGAACACTTCTGTAGGACCTTTCTACTAAAAACGCGATGAACGGCAGTAGTCTGAACACGGGCTTAATAGCTGTCAGAAAAACGATTCGCCGACCGGTTTTTCATGTTCCTTTCACAAAAACGCGCCTAACCTCTTATGAATACGGTGAGCCGCAAGGGGCTCCCAACCTGCCGGTCCAGGCAGGAAAAGTCAATGAAAGCGGATTGTCAGCATGATGAGTCAACTCATTGATGCAGCTTTAGATTATTCGGCTACGCTTTTATTGGATCCAATAATTATCTAGAGCCACACCACTAAGCCAACAGCCTTGAGGTGCCCATGAGTCAGGCTTTTCTCCCCTTCTCCCGCCCCAGTATCGGCGATGAAGAAATGGCTGCCGTAGAGCAAGTATTGCGCTCCGGCTGGATTACTACCGGACCGAAAAACCAGCAACTGGAAGAACACTTCGCCAACTACGTGGGTTGCCGTCATGCCGTGGCACTTTCCTCGGCGACTGGCGCCATGCACGTCACATTACTGGCCTTGGGCATTGGTCCCGGCGATGAAGTGATCACGCCGTCCCAGACCTGGGTCTCCACCGCCAACATGATCTGCCTGCTGGGCGCGACACCGGTGTTCGTCGACGTTGACCGCGACACGCTGATGAGCAACATGGAGCACATTGAAGCGGCCATCACCCCGCGCACCCGGGCAATCATTCCGGTGCATTATGCCGGTGCCGCCTTCGATCTCGACCCGCTCTATGCGTTGGCCGACAAACACGGCATCCCCGTTGTTGAAGACGCCGCCCACGCCGCCGGAACCCTCTACAGAAATCGTCACGTCGGCGCGAAAGGCACGGCGATCTTCTCGTTCCACGCGATCAAGAACATGACCTGCGCCGAGGGCGCGATGTTCGTCACGGATGATGAAGCGCTGGCCAACCGGGTGCGCATGCTCAAGTTTCACGGCCTCGGCGTCGATGCCTACGACCGCCTGACCCACGGCCGCAAACCCCAGGCCCAAGTGATCGAGCCGGGGTTCAAATACAACCTGGCCGACATCAATGCCGCCATTGCTTTGGTACAACTGGAGCGCCTGGACCAGATCAACGCCAAGCGCACCGAACTGGCCAAGACTTACCTGCAACGGCTGGAAGGCTCACCGGTGCAACCGCTGGCGATTCCGGCCTACCCGCAGCAGCACGCCTGGCACCTGTTCATCCTGCGCATCGATGCCGAACGCTGCGGGCTGGACCGTGAGGCGTTCATGAAAGCCCTGCAGGAACAAAACATCGGCACCGGCATTCACTTCATCGCCACTCACCTGCACACCTACTACCGCCGGCGATTCCCCAACATCTACCTGCCCAACACCGAATGGAACTCGGCGCGCCTGTGTTCGATCCCGTTGTTCCCCGACATGACCCACGACGACGTCGACCGAGTGGTCAGCGCCATCGAAGCCACTGTGGACAGACGCCTGTGAAACCCTACCCAATCCGTTGTGTGTCAATTGTCATCCCGGTCTACAACGAACAGGACAGCCTGCCCGAATTGCTCAGGCGCACCGAGGCGGCGTGCCAGCAATTGCACCATGACTATGAAATCGTATTGGTCGACGACGGCAGCCGCGACCACTCGGCGCAGATACTTGAAGAAGCCGCCAGTCGCGAGTGCAGCCCGGTGGTGGCGGTCATTCTCAACCGCAATTACGGGCAGCACGCGGCAATCATGGCCGGTTTCGAGCAGTGCAAGGGCGATGTCGTCATCACCCTCGATGCCGATCTGCAAAACCCGCCCGAAGAAATTCCACGGTTGGTGGCTCAGGCCGAACTCGGCTATGACGTGGTCGCCACGGTGCGCAACAACCGCCAGGACTCGGCCCTGCGCCGTTGGCCGTCGAAGCTGATCAACCTCGCCGTGCAGCGCTCCACCGGCGTCGCCATGAGCGACTACGGCTGCATGCTCCGGGCTTACCGCCGGACCATTGTCGACGCCATGCTCGCCTGCCGTGAACGCAGCACGTTCATTCCGATCCTGGCCAACAGCTTTGCCCGGCACACCACGGAAATCCTGGTGACCCACGCCGAGCGCGAACACGGCGAATCGAAGTACAGCCCCATGCGCCTGGTCAATCTGATGTTCGACCTGATCACGTGCATGACCACCACGCCGCTGCGGTTGCTGAGCATCGTCGGCTTCGCCATGGCCGGACTGGGCGTGGCATTCGCCATGGCGCTGATCGTCCTGCGGCTGGTGTTCGGCGCCAGTTGGGCCGGTGACGGTACGTTCGTGCTGTTCGCCGTGCTGTTCGTGTTCACCGGCGGCCAGTTCATCGGCATGGGCCTTTTGGGCGAGTACCTCGGGCGCATGTACAGCGACGTTCGCGCCCGTCCGCGGTTCTTCATCGAAAAAGTCCTGCGCGGCCAGCCGGCCACCCCGGCGCCTGTAGTCACCGTCGACGGCCTCACTTCCACCTCTTCAGATCAGGTTCTCTCATGAGCGCAAAAGCTGTTGTCTTCGCCTATCACGATATTGGCTGTGCCGGCCTCGAAACCCTGCTCGCCAGCGGTTACGAGATTGCCGCCGTGTTCACCCATGCCGATGATCCGCAGGAAAACGCCTTCTACGGCTCGGTTGCGCAACTGTGCGCCCGTCAGGGGATCCCGGTGCACGCGCCGGAAGACGTCAATCATCCGCTGTGGATCGAACGCATCGCCAAGCTCAACCCCGATTACCTGTTCTCGTTTTATTACCGCCACCTGCTCAGCGAACCGTTGCTGGCCACGGCCACTAAGGGCGCGTTCAACCTGCACGGTTCGTTGCTGCCGCGCTATCGCGGTCGTGCGCCGGCCAACTGGGTGCTGGTCAATGGCGAAAGCGAAACCGGCGTGACCCTGCACCGCATGGTCAAACGGGCCGATGCCGGCGCGATCCTCGCCCAGAAAAAAGTAGCTATTGAGCGAAGCGACACCGCGCTGAGCCTGCACGGCAAGTTGCGCGTGGCCGCCACCGACCTGCTGCGCGACACGCTGCCAGCGTTGCTCGCCGGGAAAGTCAGCGAGACCCCGCAGGACGAATCGAAAGCCACGGTGTTTGGTCGCCGCACGCCTGCCGACGGCAAGTTGATGTGGCAAAAACCGGCCGAAGAACTGTTCAATCTGGTACGCGCCGTGACCCAGCCTTATCCCGGCGCGTTCTGCGCGGTGGGTGAGCACAAACTGATTGTGTGGAACGCCGAGGTCGCCCTGGGCAACGAAGGCCAGGCACCGGGCCGGGTCATCAGCGTCGATCCGCTGCGCATTGCCTGCGGCGAAGACTCGCTGGTGATCACTGCCGGTCAACGCAACGACAACGGTTTGTACCTGAGCGGCCCGCAACTGGCCAACGAACTGGGGCTGGTCGACGGTTCGGTGCTGCGCGGTGCCGAATCAGGGCGCGCGCCACGTCGCACCCGCGTGCTGATCCTCGGCGTCAACGGTTTCATTGGCAATCACTTGTCCGAGCGTCTGCTGCGTGACGACCGCTACGAGGTCTACGGCCTGGATATCGGCTCGGACGCCATCGAACGCTTGCGCAGCCATCCGCATTTCCACTTCGTCGAAGGCGACATCAGCATCCATTCCGAGTGGATCGAGTACCACATCAAGAAGTGCGACGTGGTCCTGCCGCTGGTGGCGATCGCCACGCCGATCGAGTACACCCGCAACCCGCTGCGCGTGTTCGAACTGGACTTTGAAGAAAACCTGAAACTGGTGCGCTACTGCGTCAAATACAACAAGCGCGTGATCTTCCCCTCGACCTCGGAAGTCTACGGCATGTGCCAGGACGCCAAATTCGACGAAGACACCTCCAACCTCGTGGTCGGGCCGATCAACAAGCAGCGCTGGATCTACTCGACCTCCAAGCAATTGCTCGACCGCGTGATCTGGGCGTACGGCCAGAAAGGCCTGAATTTCACCCTGTTTCGCCCCTTCAACTGGATGGGCCCGCGCCTCGACCGACTGGACTCGGCACGCATCGGCAGCTCACGGGCCATCACGCAACTGATCCTCAATCTGGTGGAAGGCACGCCGATTCGCCTGTTCGATGGTGGTGAGCAAAAACGCTGCTTCACCGACATCGCCGACGGTGTCGAAGCGTTGGCGCGGATCATCGATAACGACAACGATGCCTGCAACGGCCAGATCATCAACATCGGCAACCCGGACAACGAAGCCAGCATCCGTCAGTTGGGCGAGGAACTGCTGCGCCAGTTCGAAGCCCACCCGCTGCGCGACAACTTCCCGCCGTTCGCCGGCTTCCGCGACGTTGAAAGCAAGGCGTTCTACGGCACCGGTTACCAGGACGTGTCCCACCGCAAACCGAGCATCGACAACGCCAAGCGCCTTTTGGACTGGGCGCCGACCGTGCAGATGAGCGAAACCATCGGCAACACCCTGGATTTTTTCTTGCGTGAAGCGATGCTCGAAATCGCGGACAAGCACTGATGCAGGCAGGCCTTCGGATTGATGTCGACACCTACCGGGGTACTCGGGAAGGAGTGCCCCGGCTGCTGGAGATGCTCGATGAAGCCCAGGTCAAAGCGACGTTTTTCTTCAGCGTCGGGCCGGACAACATGGGGCGCCACTTGTGGCGCCTGATCCGTCCGCAGTTCCTGTGGAAGATGCTGCGTTCCAACGCCGCCGGGCTGTACGGCTGGGACATCCTGCTGGCCGGCACCGCATGGCCGGGCAAACCCATTGGCCGCGACCTCGGGCACTTGATGCGCCAGGCCCGGGATGCAGGTCATGAAGTCGGCCTGCATGCCTGGGATCACCACGGCTGGCAGGCCAATGCCGGGCGCTGGAGCGACGCACAGCTGATCGAGCAGATTCGCCAGGGCGTGGACACGCTCGGCGACATCCTCGGGCAAAAAATCGAGTGTTCGGCAGCCGCCGGTTGGCGCGCGGACGAGCGCGTGATCGAGGCCAAGCAGGCTTTCGGCTTTCGCTACAACAGCGATTGCCGTGGCCACAGTCTGTTCCGCCCGATATTGGCCGAGGGTGATCTGGGCGCGCCGCAGATTCCGGTCGACCTGCCGACCTTCGATGAAGTGGTTGGCCCAACGCTCGCGGCCAAGGACTTCAACGGGTTCATTCTCGATCGATTCTCCCCGGAAAAACTCAACGTTTATACGATCCACGCCGAAGTAGAAGGGATTCTGATGGCCAACGATTTTCGTCAACTGCTGGCCGCTGCGCGCCAGCGAGGTATCCGTTTTCAACCCTTGGGCGACCTGCTGCCCAAGGCGCCAGGCACCTTGCCGACCGGTCGTGTAGTGCGCGGCACGCTCGACGGCCGTGAAGGCTGGCTGGGAGTGCAAGGTGCATGAGTAAACGCTGGGTACTGCCGCTGCTGCTGGGTCTTTTCCTACTGGGCTACCTGCTGCCGATGGGCACCCACGGTCTGTGGATTCCCGATGAAACCCGTTACGCGCAGATCAGCCAGGACATGCTCTTGAGCGGCAATTGGATCTCGCCGCATTTCATGAGCCTGCGCTATTTCGAAAAACCGGTGGCCGGGTACTGGATGATCGCCCTTGGCCAGGCACTGTTTGGCGATAATCTGTTCGGGGTGCGGATTGCTTCGGCCATCAGTACCGGGCTCAGTGTGATGCTGTGTTACTTGATCGCCCGCCGGCTGTGGAACGAGCCACGCAAAAGCTTTGCCTGCGCGTTGCTGTACATGAGTTTCACCGTGGTCGCCGGGCAAGCCGGCTACGCCAATCTCGACCCGCAGTTCACTTTCTGGGTCAACCTGAGTCTGGTCGCCTTGTGGTTTGCGTTGGACAGCGCCACCCGCGCCCGACGCCTGATTGCCTGGGCAACACTGGGCCTGGCCTGTGGCATGGGCTTCTTGACCAAGGGCTTTCTCGCCTGGCTGCTGCCGGTGCTGATCGCCCTGCCCTGGATGCTCTGGCAAAAACGCTGGCGTGAACTGTTGATCTACGGCCCGCTGGCAATTGCCGTGGCCATCGCCGTGAGCCTGCCCTGGGCCTTGGCGGTGCACGCGCAGGAGCCCGATTACTGGCGGTTTTTCTTCTGGCACGAGCACATCCGCCGGTTCGCCAGTGAGGACGCGCAGCATGACGCGCCGTGGTGGTTTTATCTGCCGTTGCTGGTGGCGTTCAGTCTGCCGTGGGTGGTGCTGCTGCCGTCTGCACTTCGTCAGGCATGGCAAACCCGCAGGCAGGCAAACATCGCTTTCCTGCTGTTGTGGTTACTGATGCCGCTGCTGTTTTTCAGCCTGAGCAACGGCAAGTTGCCCACCTACATCATGCCGTGCCTGCTGCCACTGGCCTTGCTGCTGGGGCATGCGCTGGCGGATCGCTTGCGACTGGAGCAAGGCCGGGTACTGGGCCTCAACGGTTTGCTCAATCTCATGCTGGGCCTGACCACCCTCTTCACTTTGGTGTACCTGCAACTTAAGAAACCGCTGTACGACCACGAGTTGCACAACCTGGTGCTGGTGTTCATCGGCCTGATCGGCTGGATCATGGCCAACCTGCTGCAAGCGTTCCGGCCCTTGCAATGCTGGGCGGCGCCGGCCTTTGGCAGCCTGCTGCTGGTCGGGGTCTTGCCGGCGGCCATACCCGAATCGGTGGTGGCGAACAAAATGCCCGACCAGTTTGTCCTTGAGCATGCCCGGGAACTCGGCGAGACCGCCAGTTTGTTGAGTAACGATCTGGGCGCAGCTTCGGCCCTGGCCTGGCGCCTGAAACGCCCGGACGTGGCGTTGTACAACACGATAGGCGAACTGAAATATGGCCTCGCTTATCCTGACGGCGCGTCGCAACGCGTCGACCCTGATCGCGTACAACAGTGGATGCACGACGCCCGTCAGCGTGGCTCGGTAGGCGTGCTGATGCGGGTCAAGGGTGAAGACGAGCTGCATGAAATCGACCGCTTGCCCAAGGATGGCAAACGCTATGAACAAGGCAACCTTGTGATTTTGATATTCCCTCAGGGTGCGTCATGAGCCTGTTGCTGGTATTGGCGGCCTGCCTGCTGACCTGCCTGGGCCAGATCGCCCAGAAATACGCCGTGGAGAACTGGCGCGGCAAGACGTCGGGCTGGGGCGAAAAACTGCGCTCGCCATGGCTGTGGCTGGCCCTCGCCGCGTTGGGCGCGGGTTTGCTGGTGTGGCTGCTGGTGTTGCAGCGACTTGAAGTCGGCGTCGCCTATCCGATGTTGAGCCTCAATTTTGTGCTGATCACCCTGATCGCTCGCTTTGTCTTCCACGAAACCATCGACCGCCGCCACTGGTTGGGCGTAGCGCTGGTGATCGGCGGCGTGATTTTGCTGGGGTTGAACGCATGAGCCTGCGTCGGGGCATCGCCTTCGCCCTGGGCAGCGTGCTGCTCGGCAGTGCCGCGCAGTTGGGCATGCGCTGGAGCATGACGCGCCTGCCGTCACCGGAGCACTTGCTGACCGCCAGCCTCGACCCGAGCGCCGTCGCCGTGGTGCTGGCCGCCATCCTCGCTTATGCCCTGTCGATGCTCAGCTGGCTCGTGGCCCTGCGCGATGTGCCGCTGGGCCGGGCTTACTCGCTGCTGAGCATCAGCTACGCGCTGGTGTACCTGCTGGCCGCCGTCCTGCCAGTGTTCAACGAAGACTTCAGCCTTTCCAAAAGCCTCGGGGTGGCCCTGGTCATTCTGGGCGTCATCACCATCAACGCTCGACCTGCTCACGCGTCCACACTCAGGAGTGACCTATGAAAATCAGTGTATTTGGTAGCGGTTACGTCGGCCTGGTGCAGGCCGCTGTTCTGGCTGAAGTCGGCCACGATGTGGTTTGCATGGACATCGACGAGAAAAAAGTCGAGTTGCTGCAACAAGGCCACGTGAGCATTTTCGAGCCGGGGCTGGCCAGCCTGGTGCGCGAAAGCCTGGAAGCCAAGCGGTTGCAGTTCACCACCGATGAAAAATTCGCGGTGCAACACGGCCAAGTGTTGTTCATCGCGGTGGGCACGCCGTCCCGGGACGATGGTTCAGCGGATTTGCGCTACGTGCTGTCGGTGGGCGAAGCGGTGGCCCGCCACCGCGAGCAGCCGGTGATTCTGGTGGAGAAATCCACCGTCCCCGTGGGCACCGGCGATACCTTGCGCACGCACATCGACAAGTGCCTGATCAAGGTCGGCCGGTTACTGCAGTTCGATATCGTCTCCAATCCGGAGTTCTTGAAAGAAGGTTCGGCCGTCGCCGATTGTCGGCGCCCGGACCGTATCATCATCGGTTGCGAAAACGATGACGTGCGCGATGTCATGCGCGACCTCTACGCACCGTTCAACCGCAACCATGACCGGATCATGTTCATGGACCTGCGCAGCGCCGAGCTGACCAAGTACGCCGCCAACTGCATGCTGGCGACCAAGATCAGCTTCATCAACCAGATCGCCGAACTGGCCGAACACCTCGGCGCCGACATCGAATCTGTGCGGCTGGGCATCGGCGCCGATTCGCGCATCGGCTACCACTTCATCTACCCCGGCTGCGGTTATGGCGGCTCGTGTTTCCCCAAAGACATGCGCGCCCTGATCCACAGCGCCGAGGAAGCGCATTGCTCCAGCGACCTGCTGCAAGCGGTGGAAGCCATCAACCAGCGGCAGAAACACAAGCTGTTCGAGCGCATCAACGCGTTCTACAAAGGCGATTTGCGTGGCAAGACGTTTGCTGTGTGGGGCCTGGCGTTCAAGCCCAACACCGACGACATGCGCGACGCGCCGAGTCGGGTACTCCTGGAATCGCTGTGGGCCGCCGGTGCCAGCGTGCGGGCGTTCGACCCGGAGGCGATGCAGGAAACCCAGCATTTGTATCCCGACGAAGCGAAGCTGATGCTCATGGGCACCCCGGAATCGGTGCTGGCCGGCGCTGATGCGTTAATCATCTGCACCGAATGGCAGCAGTTCAAGGCGCCGGATTTCGATCTGATCCAGCAACGATTGAAAGCGCCGGTGATATTCGATGGACGCAATCTGTATGACGCGGACCGGTTGGCACGCAGCGGGTTTATGTACTTTCCGATGGGGCGAGGCGACTCGCGCAAGTTACCGATTCCGCATCAACAATGGCCAGTGGCTTCAGTTGTTGCTTGATCGTCAAGTCACCGAGTATGCGCCAGCAGTCCCTGACGTTCGGGCTGCTGGCATTGATGCTGTTCAGTGTTGGGGTTTGTCCCTTCCTACGCTTTGCGCCCGCGATACAGCGCCCCCATCCCCCATCCCTACAGACCGCTCTTACAACCATGCGTCTTGTGACGAAGGCAGTCGGCACCTGACCGCAGATTACGACTTCACGGAGCCGTCCTACGCCAATTATCGAATCGCCTGACATCAACCAATCGGTTGATCCACGCAAAGTCCTGAGTCTTGAAATAGACACAAGGACCTGTGGATGCTCAGCACTTTCACGCCAGTGGCTTCGGCGGGTCACCCATGACCCACCCTGCCAACCTTGCGGCGGCGGCCGCCTCGAAAACCGCCATTGGTTCCCCCGGAGCCTGCCCTCTGCGCAAAACCCATGTGCAGTTGCTACCCCTGCGCTATGGCCTGGTGGAAAAGCCCCTCGATCCCGGCTCTGAACTGAAATTACCCTACGCCCTGACGGCCCGTCCGTTGGGCATTCGTATGCTGCGCGATGGCTGGTTGTATGTGATCGACAGCGCGACCGGTGAACTCCACGAATATCAGGTGCACAACGGCTTGATCAGCGCCCTGCTGCACAAGGGCAATAAGGTCGGCAGTGATCAGCGCACGCCCATCGAGGAACGTCCAGCGCTGATTTTTTCAAGGCGCAGCACGCTGTACGTGACCTTCGCTGAAGTGCAGTGGACAGCGGCGAAATGCGCCCAGGTCCTCGACAGTCGTGAGGAACGCGAACACTTCATGCAGGTCGTCGATCTCGGCCCGGTGGATTGCGAAACCGGTGGCACGCACTTGCTGACGGTCGAGCAAGGCAAACAGTGGCTGGCGGAGATTGCGACCGCCCCGGCCCGGCAGGCGCAAGCCGTACAAGACCGCACTGAACAGGCAGCCGAGTCGCCGCCGGACGCGGTTTTATTGCCGACAGTGCAGGTCAGCGACGCCCCCGAGCACGAACGTGAACCCTATCTGTGGGAGCAGCCGCGGCGCTTTCGCGAGGCGCATATCGGCGAGTTTCTGGGCCAGGTGCGCGGGCCTTATCAGGACGACACGCTGTTCCTGGTGGTGCAGGATGACCTCGGCGTGTTGCGTGATCTGGCCGAGTATCAAGACACTGTCGTCGGTTGGGTCGACGACTGGAGCAATGCCGACGCCAACGAGCGCGATTACTTGCTGGCCTTTTACATCGAATCCCTGAGCCGGCTAAGTGCCGGGGATATCGGCGGGCTGGCCAAGGCTGACGGCAACCCGAGCGTGCAGGCCTTGTTCGCCGATCTGGAGCAGTTGCCGGAACCGGATCAGGAACACACCCGCCAAGCCTTGCTGGATTATTTGAACAAGGGTGGCAAGGTCGAGCCTGCAGGCGTAGCAACGCCCCCGGAACTGGAGCAATTGCGCAAAGACGCCCATGCCGAGGCGTTTAAATTCGCCAGATACCAAGGCGCCACACCCGACTTCACCGCCCACGGCCGCGCCAGTGACGAGGCTGATCGCCGTTACTACACGCGCCAGCATTTCGAGGTTGCCCCCAAGGATTTCGTCGAGCGTCACCTCGATACCCTGATCAAACTCGGCCATGAGCAAGACAAGCGCATAACGGACGTGCTCGAAGGTTCCAGTTTCAGTGGCAAACGCGGGGTCAACGATTTGATCGATCGCCCGGCCATGGACGCGGCGCTGTCTCAGCATCGCGACGACCTCAGCCGCTGGAACCGGATGCTCGATCGCATCACCGCCGACCGCACGATGCTGGTGGGTGCCGGTCGCTTCCACCGTTCGGCCTGGTACTACGACGCGCAGGATCAACAGCAACTGCATCAGGCTTTCACCGCCGAATACGCCTGCCTCAAAGACATCTGCCGCAGCGACCACGCCAGCGACATCCTGCTCGGTTATCTGGAGGAACACCCGGAACTGACACGGCCACTGTTCTACACCTTGCCCCTGCGCCTGCAACCGGAAAAGGCCGCGCAATACGCAACGTTGTTCAACGCCGGCATGGGTGTGTTCAACAACTTGCCGCACTGGTTGGCCGAGTTGAACAAGATCGAACAGCTGGGTTTGCCGGCGCTCGACGACCTGCCCGACCCCACCCGCGCGGTCGCCGATGCCGCCCAGCACAGCCTCAGCCCCGCACTGAACCTGGGCTTGAACCGCGCGCTGGAAGGGTTCGACCTGACGGGCGAGAAAATCCCCGACCTCGACGAACTGTTCCGGCAACTGCCCAAGGCGCTGTCGGGTCGCATCCTCGACGCCGCGAAAACCACCGGCGTGACCTTCACCGTCGCCAGCCCGGCGGAACACGCGGTGCTGCAAACCACCCTCAAGGAACTGCTGAAGGAGCGCGACTACCTGAAAACCCTGACCCGCGAACGCAACCAGCTCACCCACAACAAAAACCGCCAGGGCCACAAAACGCCGCGGGCGGTGGAGTTGCAGGGCGAAATCGTGCGGGTGCGCGGGCAGTTGACCCAGCTCGAAGGGCGATTGGCCGGGGCGCTGAGCCCGATTGCGGAACTGCCGGATCAGTCGGTTCGGCTGTACGGCGCGACGCAGGCCCGGGCGGGTGTGACGGCGGTGTTTCCACCGGCGCAGCAGCTGGAGGTGCGGAGTTTGCTGAAGGACATTCGGATTGGGGTGAGCTCGGTGCCGAATGGGCAGTTGATTCGGAGCGAGGGGATGGGGTTGTTGGTGTTTTTGGTGCAGGGGGTGAATTTGGTTTCGGTTTATAGAGAGATGATGAGTCAGACCAAAAACCCCAAGAAACGGGACGAATTCTTTGGAGCTTTGACTGCTACGGGAGCGGCGGGATTTACGGCCGCGCAAAGTCTGGCGGATACCGCTCTGAAGGCGCGTAGCGCTGAGCTCGTGGCCGGGCTTCAACATCATGCGTTGCAGAATGTGCAGGTGTCGATGGGGAAGATGCATGTGGGGCTGGGGTTCTTTACTTACCTTTTTGGTTTTGCCTCTTCAGCCATCAGCCTCCATTCCCAACGGCAGAAATGGCAGCAGGCGACACGGACCGGAGATCGCGCCGAACAGATTGGCGCAGCACTTGCCACTTTGGGCGCAGGTGGCATGACGGCTGCTAACGCCTACGGCTTGGGCCACACCTTGCACGCGGGTTATACCGTCGCGATAGCTGGAAACTCCGCAGCTAGAAAAGCCGCCTGGGCCGCAGCGGGAACAAGACTATCTACCGTGTTCTTCCGCTTTAATCTGGCCGGTGCTCTGTTCACTGTTCTGGAGTTTGGGGGCACCTGGCTTTTCAACCGCTTCAACCTCAGCGCCCACGATAAATGGTTGAAAACCACACCCTGGAGCCTGGATGCCGATCATCGCGGTAACCACACACTGGATGAATATCGGCGCTATCTGGACTACCTGATCAACGCGCCGTATGCACAACTGGGTCCGAACGAACATGACTCGTGGTTGAAAAACCTGCTGCTGAAAGCCAAGCCCAGCGACATTCATCTGGTCCTGCCGAGGTTCAATCTCAGCGACTTCCAACCGCCTCTCAGCGGCAAACCGATTCATCGTCTGGGGATCGGAGCCCGCCGTCTTTCTGTACCTCTCCACAGCCGTGGTGTGCCGCAAGAACGCAAGGAAGTGATCAGCGATGAGGTAGTGGCGAGTCTGCGCCTCGTGCAAGCAGCACCGGATCGGCTGGTGCTATGCCTGCGCTACCCACTGAATCCGGACGCCGAGTTTACCCCGGCGGTTGAAACGCTGGAGCTGGCGGTCTGTATCGAAACCCTGAACGCCAAGGGGATCTGGGAGCCACGGACTCAACTCATTCGGATCAATCCTCACAGTACAGGGCGTTTCCCGGTACTGCCGCCTCAATCCGTCAGCGAATATCCACCGTTGCTGCTGGTTGAAACCCATCTGTTGGAGATGGCCGATCATGCCCACCAAGAGTGATGCCCCAATGCCTGACCCGATCCCCGCACCGTCCCGCAACGCCGGTGATGTCGAGCCGTTTCCCAGTGGCAGGATCACCTATCTCGCGCCGCTGCCCTTGCCGACAGCCATGCCACCGCATGGCCCTCACATCGGGGAACTGAATGAGGTGTACATGGATTTCGGGCTCGGATCACCTCAAGTGTTTATGTGGCAAGTAACATTAGGCGGACCATTCAGCGGCACTTTAATGCTCGCTTTTCTACCACCACTAGTTGCTGGATTCCTCGGGGTCGTTTTCGGTTACAGCCAAGTAGAAATCTGGGACTCGATACTCGGCGTCTATGATGCAAGTTATGGCTACGCGCTATTTAGTGGCTTTTGCTCCCTACTCATCGGCCTGGCCGTCTGGCGCCACAACCACAAAAAACGCCTCAGCATCATCCCCACCCGCTTCAACCGCCAACGCCGCGAAATCTGCTTCATGCCCGAAGGCGCCACCGAACCCGTCTTCGTCCCCTGGGAATCCCTCTCTGCCTGGGTCATCGAAGCCCAAGGCGCCACCCAATACGGCATCCACCGCCAATACGGCATGGGCATCGGCTATCAGCACGGCGAAACCCTGACCAGCGTCGAATTCCCCTGCTTCGGCCTCTCCTTGGCCATCAGCCACTGGGAAGCGATCCGTGGCTACATGGAACATGAAATCCACGACCTCAAATCCATCCAGGACCTGCAAGACCTGCAAGGCCCAAACGACCCGCCCCGCGAAGGCCTGCACACCTTCCACAACGCCCGCGCACGCCTGCACCGGGAAATCCGCGACGGCCAGCGCAATTGGCTATCGGGATTTTTCTGGTACCTGTTCCACGTCATGACCTTTTGGACGATTCCCAACCACCTGGTCGAATGGGAAGTACGCCGCCTGCAGAAAATCGGCCCGCAGGCCATGCCCGACGTCATGCGCCAATGGTCCGAGCCGCTGCCGAAAGAGCAATGGGCGAAACCCAGCGAAGAACTCGTTCGGATGAGCGCCCAGGTTCGCGCCTTGCACAAACGCCAGCCACGCCGACCGATTACCGAGATTTTCGCGGAAGTGCAGCGCTTGAATGCCACGGGCAAGCAGCGCGCATGAGTGTCTTTTTTAAGGTGAAACCCAAGCGTTCAAAGGCAAACAAGTTTCGTGTCCCTATTGGGTATGAGGGGCGTTTCCCGGTCCTGCCGCTGCAATCCATCAGCGAGCATCTGCCGCTGTTACTGGTTGAAACCCATTTGCTGGAGATGGCTGACCATGCCCACAAAGAGTGATGTTCCCATGCCTGACCCGGTTGCTGCGCAATCCCGCAACGCCGGTGATGTCGAGCCGTTTCCCAGCGGTAGGATCACTTATCTCGCGCCGTTGCCCTTGCCGACGGCCATGCCACCGCATGGCCCTCATATTGGGGAACTGAATGACGTGTACATCGATTTCGGATTGGGATCGCCGCAGATTTTTTCATGGCAGGTCATATTAGGCGGGCCATTCACCGGCGCCTGGATGTTCATTTTCCTTTTACCTCTCTTTAGTTTTTGTTTTGGTCTCGTTCTTGGGTACGAGTGGCTTTACTCATGGGAGTTTGCGGTAGATGTTTTTTTCGCTGCTTCAGAACTCGGACTCTTAACCGCATTTTTTTCTCTGCTCATCGGCCTGGCCGTCTGGCACCACAACCACAAAAAACGCCTCACCATCATCCCCACCCGCTTCAACCGCCAACGCCGCGAAGTCTGTTTCATGCCCGAAAACGCCACCGAACCCGTCTTCGTCCCCTGGGAATCCCTCTCCGCGTGGGTCATCGAAGCCCAAGGCGCCACCCAATACGGCATCCATCGCCAATACGGCATGGGCATCGGTTTCCAGCATGGCGAGACCCTGACCAGCGTCGAATTCCCCTGCTTCGGCCTCTCCTTGGCCATCAGCCACTGGGAAGCGATACGCGGCTATATGGAACACGAAATCCACGACCTCAAATCCATCCAGGACCTGCAAGACCTGCAAGGCCCCGACGACCCGCCCCGCGAAGGCCTGCACACCTTCCACAACGCCCGCGCGCGCCTGCACCAACAAATGCGCGACGGCCAGCGCAACCGAATTTCAGGTTTCTTCTGGTACCTGTACCACGTCATGACCTTGTGGACGATTCCGAACCACCTCGTAGAATGGGAAGTCCGCCGCCTGCAGAAAATGGGTCCGCAGGCCATGCCCGATGTAATGCGCGAATGGTCCGAGCCGCTGCCGAAAGAGCACTGGGCGAAACCGAGTGAAGAACTCGTTCGGATGAGCCTACAGGTTCGCGCCCTGCACAAACGCCAGCCGCGCCGACCGATCACCGAGATTTTTGCCGAGGTGCAGCGCTTGAATCCGACCGACAAACGTCGCGCATGAAAGGTGACAACCGTGATGAGGACCATTTCCAATCGTTGCCCACCAACCCATCACCGAACGCAGCCCGAACCTTCGGCAGTTCCTACCTGTGACAGACATGACAATTACTTTACGCCGCGCCTTGATTACTGACGCCCCCGCCCTCCCCGACATCGAACGTTGCGCCGCTGAATTGTTTCGCGCCGAGCCTTCATTGTCCTGGCTGGCCGACAGCCCTGTGCCCGATGCCGAACACCATCAACGGGCTATCGAGACGGAGCAGGTTTGGGTGGCGCAATCGGCGGAAGGTGTACTTGCAGGTTTTCTCGCTGCGCGGGAAATCGACAACCAACTGCATATTCAGGAACTGTCGGTCAGCCAGCCATTTCAGGGCCGGGGCATTGGTCGAAAGTTACTGTTAACCGCTGTTTCATACGCTCGCGGGCAAGAACTCGCCGGTCTGACTTTGACCACGTTCCGCGACTTGCCGTGGAATGAACTGTTTTATCGGCGCATGGGCTTTGCAACATTGAGCCCTGCTGAAACAGGCCCGCGTTTAACCCAGGTTTTAAACGACGAAGTCGCCCACGGTTTACCCGGCGAGCGCCGTTGTGCGATGCGATTCAGCCTTGAACCGGCACCTTCAAATCAACGCCCAACGCCTGGGCAAACGCCTTCACCAACGGACTGCGCACGGTGTTGTGACGCAGGATCAGATTGAACGGTGTGCTGATGTGAATGAGGTCCGGCCGCACCGCGCGAAACTGCCCTTGGGCGACCATCGACGCGGCGTAATGCTGCGGTAGAAAACCCACGAAACGCCCGGTCTTGATCAGCAGCGCCACGGCTTCCACCTGGGTCGCCGAGGCGGAAAAACTGTCGTACCGGGCAAAATTCAGTTTGTCGCGATGGATCGCGTAGCGGTGGTTGATGCACTCGTAATCCTTGAGCACATTGCTGCCGATTTCTGCGTCCGGCACCGAGAACAACGGGTGGCCGATCGCGCAGTAAACCTGCGAGCGTTCTTCATACAGCGTGTAATAGTCGAACTCTTCGCGTTTCTGATAAACCGGCACGATACCGGCCACCAGGCGCCCCTCTACGACCCCTCTTTCAATTTCATCCAGTTGTGACGCCTGAAGTTGAAACCTTACTTTAGGCGACTCTTCATTTATCCGTCTAAGCGCTGCAACTAACGGCGAATTAAGATCGGAAATAGTGTTATCAATAACGCCCACACCCAAGTCGCCAATGAGTTCGTTCTGCGCTGAACTAAGCCTGTCGCGAAAGTTGTCGACCGAGGCAAATAAATCAATCGACGCCTGATACACCAGGCGGCCTTCTTCGGTCAGATGAAAGCCCTCGCGACCTCGGGTGCACAAGCGCATGCCGATGCGAATTTCAAGGTCGGAGATCTGTTTGCTGATGGCCGCCAGCCCCACATTCAGCTCGTTCTGCGCCGCACTGAAACCACCGGCCTCGACCACGGCCTTGAACACTTTGAGCAGTTTGAAATCCAGCCCGCTGAGGGCCAGTGGCGCCCGATGCGCCGTTTTTGGCGCCGGGTTTCCGGAATTGGAAAGTGGGGTTTCCATAATGCTTATTTACCTCTGGCGCGCTATTCAACAACCTGTGCCCAACAACAAAAACATAGCTGGCCAATAATAATGAACACAGAAAACCAGGCTTGGCAACCGCTAATAATCCCCGTACTTCAGTGCCAACTCACTGATTTCGAACTACTAAAAGCTGACACTTCGATCAGCTCTCGCAACGCTGCAACTGCCCTCTTGAAAACTGCTTAGGCCGAACCACGCCCGAATTATTTCCGGCGGGTCTTCCCGGCTCTGCGCATCAATTTCAGTTCGCTTTACCGACGAGGAAAACAACAATGTCTCAAACCACCGACCGTCTCTGGGGTGCCCGCTTCAAAAGCGGCCCATCCGAAGCCCTGGCGGCCCTGTCCCGTTGCCCTGAGCGCTACTTTCGCCTGACCCCGTATGACCTCGCCGGTTCCAAGGCCCATGCCCGTGAACTGCAGCGCGCCGGGCTGTTGAGCGAGCAGGAAACCCACACCATGCTGGCCGCGCTGGAAGGTATCGGCGCTGACTTCAAAGCCGGCAGCATCGCGCCAACGCTGGATGACGAAGACGTCCACACCTTCATCGAACGCCTGCTGACCGAGCGCCTCGGCCCATTGGGCGGCAAGCTGCGCGCCGGCCGTTCGCGCAACGACCAGACCGCCAACGATCTGCGTCTGTTCCTGCGGGACCACGTGCGGACCCTGGCCGTCGAAGTGCTGGCCTTGCAACAAGCGCTGGTCGACCAGGCCGAACAACACATCGAAAGCATCTGCCCCGGTTTCACTCACCTGCAACAGGCGCAACCGATCGTCTTTGCTCACCACTTGCTCGCTCACGCCCAATCGATGCTGCGTGACGTGCAACGGCTGGTGGACTGGGACATCCGCACCTCGCTGTCGCCACTCGGCGCCGCCGCCATGGCCGGTTCCGCCATCGCGCGCCTGCCGCAACAGTCGGCCAAGGAAATGGGTTACAGCGGCGTGTGCGAAAACTCCATCGACGCCGTGGCCAGCCGCGATCACGTGGCCGAGTTCCTGTTTATCGCCAGCATGCTCGGGATCAACATTTCCCGCCTCGCGGAAGAATTCTGCCTGTGGTCTTCGCGGCAATTTCGCTGGGTCGCACTGGACGATGCCTACGCCACCGGCAGCTCGATCATGCCGCAGAAGAAAAACCCGGACATTGCCGAGCTGGCCCGGGGCAAGGCGGGTCGCCTGATCGGTAACCTCACCGGCCTGCTCTCCACCCTGAAATCCCTGCCGCTGTCGTATAACCGCGACTTGAGCGAAGACAAGAACGGCGTGCTCGACAGCGTCGACACCTTGCTGCTGGTGCTGCCCGCCATGGCCGGGATGGTCGCGACCATGAAGGTCAACGTTGAAGAGTTGCGCCGTCAGGCACCGCTCGGGTTCACCCTCGCCACCGAAGTGGCCGACTGGCTGGCGGTGCGCGGCGTGCCGTTCAAGGAAGCCCATGAAATCACCGGCGCGCTGGTTCAGGCCTGTGAGAAACACGACATCGAGTTGTGGGAAGCCTCGCCGGCACTGTTGGCCGAGATCGATTCGCGCCTGACCCCGGAAGTACGCGACAGCCTGACGCTGGAAGCCGCCATCGCCGCCCGTAGTGGTTGGGGTGGTACGGCGCCGCAGCAGGTACGCGAGCAGATCGGCCGGTTGAAGACCGCCCTCGCCGCGCAACACGAATGGACCGAGAACTATCAGGGCTTCCGCCTCTGATAGACAACGCAGATCCCTTGTAGGAGCGAGGCTTGCCCGCGAAGAGGCCATGTCAGTCAGCATCAGTGGTGAATGACACACCGCTTTCGCGAGCAAGCTTCGCTCCTACAGGGAATTGTGTTTGACCTGTAATACCAGTGTTCGGAGAAACAACATGAGCCAGACTCAGGCAGAACGACTCCAGGCGGAGCGCAAACTGGCGGAAAACCAGTTCGATATCACCCAGTACGATCACGTGCCACGGCGTTACTACGGGCGGATCTTTTTCGCCACGGTCATCGTCATCGCGATCATCGGCCTGGTGCGGGCCTTCGCCGAAGGCAAGATCGAGTGGTCGTACATCGGCCAGTTCCTCACGTCCCAGGCGATCATGTGGGGCTTGCTCAATACCATCGTCATGGCCGTGCTGGCGATGGGGCTGGGCATTGTGTTCGGGGTGATCACGGCGATCATGCGCATGTCGGCCAACCCGATCCTGCGCTACGTGGCGGTGACCTACACCTGGCTGTTCCGTGGCACGCCGCTGATCCTGCAACTGCTGTTGTGGTTCAACCTGGCGCTGATTTTTCCCACCATCGGCATCCCCGGCGTGTTCGAAATGGACACCGTAAGCCTGATGACGCCGTTCGTGGCCGCCCTCCTCGGCTTGAGCATCAACCAGGGCGCCTACACCGCTGAAGTGGTGCGCGCCGGTCTGCTGTCGGTGGACACCGGGCAGTACGAAGCCGCCAAGTCGATCGGCATGCCACGCCTGCAAGCGCTGCGCCGGATCATCCTGCCGCAGGCCATGCGGATCATCATTCCACCGGTCGGCAACGAGTTTATCGGCATGGTGAAAATGACCTCGCTGGCGAGCGTCATCCAGTACTCGGAGCTGCTCTACAACGCTCAGAACATCTACTACGCCAACGCCCGGGTGATGGAGCTGCTGATCGTCGCGGGTATCTGGTACCTGGCCACGGTCACCGTGCTGTCCTTTGGTCAAAGCCGTCTGGAGCGTCGTTTCGCTCGCGGCGCCGGCAAGCGTTCTTGAGGAGTCGAACATGAGAAGCATCGTCAAGGCCGTGAGCCTGAACAAGTATTACGACCATTTCCACGCCCTCAAGGACATCAACATCGAAGTCGAGCAAGGCGAAGTGCTGTGCATCATCGGCCCGTCCGGGTCCGGCAAAAGCACCTTGCTGCGTTGCGTCAACCAGCTGGAAAAGATCGACAAGGGCGGCCTGTGGGTCGATGGCGAGCTGGTGGGTTACCGCATCGTCGGCAACAAACTGCACGAACTCAACGAGTCGCAGATCGCCCGTCAACGCCTGGCCACCGGCATGGTGTTCCAGCGTTTCAACCTGTTTCCGCACATGACTGTGCTGCAAAACATCATCGAAGGGCCGTGCCAGGTGCTCAAGCGTTCGCCCAAGGAGGCGCACGAAGAAGCCTTGGAACTGCTCGCCCGCGTCGGCCTGGCCGACAAGCGCAACAGCTACCCGATCGAGCTTTCGGGTGGTCAGCAACAACGTGTCGCCATTGCTCGCGCATTGGCCATGCGGCCCAAGCTGATGCTGTTCGATGAACCCACTTCGGCACTCGACCCGGAACTGGTCGGTGAGGTGCTGTCGGTGATGCGCGATCTCGCGCAATCCGGCATGACCATGATCGTCGTCACCCATGAACTGGGCTTCGCTCGCGAAGTATCCAACCGCATGGTGTTCATGGACGGCGGGCAGATCGTGGAGGCAGGAAGCCCCGAAGAAATACTAATAAGTCCGCAAAACCCGCGCACCCAAAGCTTCATTTCTGCCGTTCGAACCTAAGCGCCGGCTGGCGTAACAACACACATAAGAGAACGACCATGAAGAACATCGTAATCCCAGCAGTACTCGCAGGCCTGATGGCATCCAGCGTCAGCTTCGCCGCCGAATTGCCGGCCAGCATCAAGGAAAAAGGCGAGATCGTCGTCGCGATCATGCCGAACTACCCGCCGATGGATTTCAAGGACCCGGCCACCAATACCCTCACCGGTGTGGACGTTGATCTGGGCAACGCCCTGGCCGAACGTCTGGGCGTGAAGATCAAATGGCAGGAAACCGGCTTCGAGCAAATGATCAACGCCCTGACCACCGACCGCGTCGACATGGTGCTGTCGGGCATGACCGACACCAAAGAGCGTCAGGCCAGCGTGACCTTCGTCGACTACTTCACCAGCGGTCCGCAGTTCTACACCCTGCAGAAGAACAAGGACTTCAACGAAATCACCGACCTGTGCGGCAAGAAAGTCGGCACCAGCCGCCGTACCACGTTCCCGGCGGAAATCGCTGAATACAGCAAGGCCAACTGCGAAGCCGCCGGCAAACCGGCCATCGTGGTGATCGGCACCGAAGGCTCGGCGGATGCCCGTGCGCAACTGCGTCAGAGCCGTATCGATGCCGCGATGCAAGGCAGCGAGACCTTGTCGTACCTGAAGACTCAGGAAAAGGACATGTACAAAACGGTCGGCCAGCCGATTTCCGTGCAGTTCTCCGGCATGGGCCTGAGCAACAAAAAGCCTGAGCTGAGCGAAGCGGTGAAGGTTGCGTTGCAGAGCATGATCGATGACGGCAGCTATCAGACCATCCTGAAAAAATGGGACCTGGAGCTGGGCGCAATCAAGACGGCAACCATCAACGCCGGCAAGTAATGCTTGCCCTGTAGGAGCCGGCTTGCTGGCGATAGCGGTGGATCAGTCGCTATGAATGTTGGCTGACACACCGCCATCGCCAGCAAGCCGGCTCCTACAGGTTTGGTTGCGTTTCGACTATTGAGAACGGAGCACCAACGATGTCGTCCTCCCCAACCTGGCCCGACCAGCACAAGGCCTGCCTTGCCCTGGCCTTCGACCTCGACGGCCCCACCGGCGATGCGATGCTCAACGGCTCGATCTGGCACAAGCCCGAGTACTTCGGTTTTGGTGGTTACGGCCCTTACCGGGCGCTGCCACGGATTCTCGACCTGCTCGACGAATTCCGCATCCCGACCACGTTTTTCGTTCCGGCCTGGGTCGTGGAGAACTGGCCGAAACAGTGCCAGGCGATTGTCGAGCGCGGGCATGAAGTGGCGTACCACGGCTACAAACACGAATCCTTTTACGCCCTGACGCTGGACCAGCAAAAGGACGTGATGAAGAAATCCCGCGAGGTGTTCTGGAAACACCTGAACATCCGCGCCGAAGGTTTCCGCACGCCGTCCGGCGACTGGCGCGCCGAGACCCCGGCGATGCTGGTGGAAGCCGGCGTGACCTACTCCAGCAGCATGCGCGGCGACGACCGACCGTACCTGGTGAACGTGCCGGGGTTCGACACGCCACTGGTGGAAATCCCCGGTCGCTGGGAAATGGACGACTACGCCTCCCTCGCCTACACCCGCGCGCCGGACTTTCCTTCGGGACTGGACCGCACGGCCAGCTATGAGCTGACCCTGGACAACTGGTGCCGCGAGTACGACGGCGCCATGAATGAGGGGTTGTGCCTGACCACCCTGTTCCACCCCAAGATCACCGGCAAACCGGGGCGCATCCTGTTGCTGGAAAAACTTTTCGAACACATGCGTCAGCGCGACGACGTGTGGTTTGCCACTTGCCGCGACGTCGCCCAGTGGTGGCTGAAGGAGCATCACCATGGCTGATTCCATCGTCTGGCCCGACGGCTATCGCTGCGCCGTGGTGCTGACCGTCGATTACAACGACATTCACGGGATTCTCACCCAGGCGCCGGAAGTCGCCGGGCGCGACAAGACACTGTCTGTATGGCGTTACGGCAGCCAGCGCGGCGTCGAGCGTCTGCTGGGTTTGTTCAAGGAACTGGGGGTTCGCAGCAGCTGGTTTATCCCTGGCATCGTCGCCGAAGAAAACCCCGAACACCTTCAGGCGATCCAGGCCGGTGGGCATGAAATTGCCTGCGCCGGGTATCGCCATCAAAACTACGACACCCTCGATCTGGCACAGCAGAGCGCCGAAATTGCCGCCGGCTGCGAGGCTCTGCAAACATTGACCGGCCAGCGTCCGACGGGGTTTCGCATCCCCGCCGGCAATGGCGCGCCGGGGTTCATCGAGGCGCTGAGGGATCAGGGCATTCATTGGTCATCCTCGTGGCGCGGCGATGATTTGCCGTTCGCGCATCCCACTGCGCCGCAGGTGATTGAACTGCCCTTGCACTACGAGCTGGAAGACGAACCCTACTTCGCGTTCAACCTGAGCCCGGCGGTGCCGCCGGCGCAATCACGGATCGCCTCTTACAGCCACACCCTGGGCAACCTGCAAATGGACTTTGCAGGGTTTCACCGCTTCGGGCTGTGTTACGTGCTGCGTTTGCACCCGGAGATCGTTGCCACGCCGGGACGGATCGGCGTGTTGCGCGAATTGCTGCAGGGCATTCAGCAACACAACGACGTGTGGATCGCCACCGGAGCCGAAGTCGCTCAGTGGTGGGCCGATTCCGCGACGCCTGTGACCGAGGATCACCCGGCGTCAGTGTACGAACGGCATTATCGGGACTACCTCCTATGACCGAGCGTTTGCAACGACTGGCGCAGTTTTGCGTCGACACACGATTTGAAGACTTGCCCCCGGCATTGGTTGCACAAGCCAAACGGCACATTCTCGACACCTTTGGCGCGACGCTGGCCGGGGCTGATAGTGATGTGGCGAAACAGGCGCGCCTGGTGTTCGCGGGTGAAATCGGCGGCACGCTGGTCTGGGGTGCGGACCTGCAGGTCGGCGCCGCTCAGGCTGCAATGCTCAACGGCGTCGCCGCGCATGCGCTGGAACTGGATGACACCGGTGGCTGTGACCATTCCGGCGCGGTGGTGCTGCCGGCGGTGATGGCCGCTGTTTCGATGTCCACGCGGCCTGTCAGTGGTCGCGAGTTCATCACGGCGGTGGTCATCGGTTACGAAGTCGGCCGCCGCGTGCTCGAAGCCTGTGGCGGTTATTCGGCGCACAACGGCGCCGGCTGGCATTCCACCGCCACCTGCGGCGTGTTTGGCGCAGCGGCGGCAAGTGCACGCATCCTGGGTTTGAACGCCGGACAAATGCTCTCGGCACTCGGTATCGCGGGCAGTTTCAGCGGCGGCTTGTGGGCCTTCATCCACGACGGCTCGCAGAGTAAAAAACTGCACAGCGGGCGCGCCGCCGAAGGTGGATTGCTGGCGGCACGGTTTGCGCAGCAAGGCATCACCGGGCCGTCGAAGCTGTTCGATGATGTCTGGGGCGGTTTCCTGAAAACCCTGGCCGGCGGGACGGCACAACCGGAGGCACTGGATGCCGGCCTGGGCGTCGTGTGGAAGCTCGCCCGCTGTTCGATCAAGCCGTACGCCTCATGCCGTGGCACGCATTCGGCCATCGACGCGTTGGGGTTGTTGCTGGATCAACTGCAGGTGGATGTCGATCAGGTTGAAGACCTTGAGGTTTCGCTGTGCGGGTTTCTGCAAGACATGTGCGGCGCTCAGGAGGTGAGCAGCCTCGCGGCGGCGCAGATGAGCTTGCCGTACGCCCTCGCCGCACGCTTGGTCCATGGGCATTGCCGGCTGGAGGCGTATGACGACGAGCAACGGCGTGTTCCACAGATTGCGCTGTGGATGTCGCGCATTCGTCTTGTAGTGGACCCGCAACTGTCAGAGGATGGCGAGCCCGTGGTGAGCGTGCGGACGGTGGACGGTCGGCAGGCGAGCCTGTGCGTCGACCCGCCACTGGGTGCGCCGGGCAATCCGTTGAGTGATGACGCGTTGGAACAGAAGTTTTTCAGTCTGGCGGTGCGGGTGATGCCGAGGTTGCAGGCAGAGGAACTGATCGGGCAGTTGTGGCGGTTGGAAACGCTGGAATCGGTGGCTGCGCTGGATCGGTGGTTGAGTTGAATTTTGCGTTGTCTGCGCGGGCCTCTTCGCGGGCAAGCCTCGCTCCTACAGGGGCAGCGCAACCGTGTAGGAGCGAGGCTTGCCCGCGAATGGCGCGACACGGTACACCGTCGAACACCCTGAAATCTGAATAAGGACATTTGCCCCACCGTGGCCACTTACTCGCTTGTTATCCGCCGGTTGATGATCGTATCGCTGACCATCGTCGTCAGCCGCGCCATCACCAGCCCGTTGCTCACGTTGTTCCTGAGCAACAAACTGGGCCTCAACCAACAGGACGTTGGTTTGCTGCTGGGCATCGCGGTGTTCATCGCCACCCTGCTTGCGCTCTACGGCGGCTACATCATCGACCGCCTGGAAAAGCGCCGGCTGCTGATCCTCGCCATGCTCTCCAGCGCCATCGGTTTCGTGCTGCTGACCTTCGCCGAAAACCTCTACCTGACCACCCTGACCCTGGTGATCACCGAAACCGCTTCGGCGCTGTTCCTGATCGGCTCGAAGGCGATCCTCAGCGAAAACCTGCCCATGGGCCAGCGCGCCAAGGCCTTTTCCCTGCGCTACACCCTGACCAACATCGGTTACGCCACGGGGCCGATGCTCGGCGTAGTCATCGCCGGTGTCTACCCGATTGCGCCGTTCCTGATTGCCGGCGGCATTGCGTTTTTCAGCATCTTTTTGATGAGCGGGATCCCGAAAGATTCGAGCCAGACACCCGCGATCGGCCAGCCGCAAAGCTTTCTGAAAACCCTGATCACCCTGAAAAACGACCGCACGCTGATTATGTTCACCTGCGGCTGCCTGCTCAGCACCGTGGTCCATGGGCGCTTCACCCTGTACCTGTCGCAATACCTGCTGGTGACCCAGGACTCCAAACGCGCCCTGGAAACCATGGCCGCCCTGCTCGCCTGCAACGCCATCAGCGTGATCCTGCTGCAATACCAGATCGGCCGTTTCCTCAAGCGTGAACAACTGCGCTACTGGATTGCCGGTGGCACCAGCCTGTTCATCCTCGGCCTGATCGGCTTCAGTCTGGCGGATAGCCTGGTGTCGTGGTGCGTCGCGATGTTCATCTTCACCCTCGGCGAAATGATCATTTACCCCGCCGAATTCCTGTTCGTCGACACCCTGGCCCCGGAAGAGCTGCGCGGCAGTTACTACGGCGCGCAAAACCTGGCGGCCCTGGGCGGTGCCCTGAGCCCGGTGATTTGCGGTTTCCTGTTGATGCACACCCCGGCGCCGACGATGTTTTATGCCCTGAGCGCGCTGACCGCCATGGGCGGTTTCCTGTGTTTCATGAGCGGACGCCGGGTGGCTTTACAGCAAAATTAATGCACTGAAACTGCATTAATATGAATTTGTCTCCGTCTGGAATGAGCGGCACACTGTGCCTCGTTCCTCCCCCAATAGTTGGAACGACTTCAAGGGCTTTCTGGGTATCCCAGCTAAGCCTTTTTTTGCCTCGACTTTTGCAACGGACCATTCACCTCATGTTTGCTCGCTGGTTCCCCGCCGCCATCAATACCCGACCTTCTGAATGGAGCCGCGCCGCCATCGGCATGGCCCTCGGTACGATGTTCAGCGTCTGGCTGTGCTCACAGGTTTTCGGCATCGAAGTGGCGCAGCACCTGATCGGTCCGCTGGGCGCCTCGGCAGTGCTGTTGTTCGCGGTGTCTTCCGGCGCATTGGCGCAACCCTGGTCGATTCTCGGCGGCTACTTGAGCGCTGGGGTGGTCGCATTGTTGGTCGCCCACGTGCTCGGACGAACCCTTGGCAGTGCTTGCCTGGCCGCAGGCATGTCGCTGATCCTGATGTGCTGGCTGCGTTGCCTGCATCCGCCGGCCGGTGCCTTGGCGTTGCTGCTGGTATTGGCAGACCCGGCGACCATCGCGCTGGACTGGAAAGCCCTCGGCCCGGTAATGCTCGGTGCCTCGACGATGTTGCTCAGTGCGCTGGCGTACAACAACCTGACGCGCATTCGTTACCCAAGACGCGCCAGTGAACCGGTGCCGATGGTGCCGGCCGATCACCCGCCCATCGACAGCCAGGCGATCACTGCCCAGGATCTGAAACGGGCGCTGGCGGACATGGAAGCTTTCTTTGACGTCACGCCCGAAGACCTTGAGCAGTTGATTCAAGCCAGTGAGTTGCATGCCAAACGGCGCAGTATCACTGAAGTCCTTAGCCGCAGAACCTGACTCCCTACAGACCCCTTCAGGAGCGAGCAGTCTCGCTCCTGAACGATCGAGTCAAGCCGCAGATAATTGCTTGGCCGGTACTGCCAGACTCACTGCCCGCACCGATGCACCGGCACTCAACCCCAGCGTTTTTGCAGTCTGCGCATCGACAATCAACGTGCCCGCCGCTACCCGCGCCGGTGCTGCGGTAATCCGGCACTCGGCAAACTGGCGGTTGTGAATCAGGTAAGTCGCCGCCTGTTCTCCGGGGGTGCCAATGCTCAATTGCAGTACCTGACTGTCACGCACCGCGCGGATGTCGGCGGTGGCGCATTCAATCAGCGGCCCGCCATCGAAAATGTCGATGTAGTCGCGGTGTTCGAATCCTTCCGCCTGAAGCATGCCCAGCGCCGGCTCGGTGTTGGGATGGACGCGGCCAATCACCGAGCGCGCTGCTTCCGGCAACAGGCAGGTCGGCAGCGGAAACTTGGGCATCAGTTCCGCGATGAAGGTCTTGTTGCCCAGGCCGGTGAGGTAATCGGCATCGGCAAAGTCCATCTTGAAAAAGTGCCGCCCCAGCCCTTCCCAGAACGGTGAAATGCCCGCTTCGTCCGAGTAGCCGCGCATCTCTGCAATGACCTTGTCGCCGAAGTGCTGACGGAACTCTGCGAGAAACAGGAACCGCGCCTTCGACAACAAGCGCCCGTTCAGGCCGCTGCGATGATCGGCGTGCAGGAACAGTGAGCACAACTCCGATTGCCCGGTCATGTCGTTACCCAGGAACAACGTCGGCAGTTGTTGATTGATCCCGAGGTTTTTCGACGCCGCGACAAACAAGCCCATTCGATAGTTGTACCAGGGCTCGCGCAGGCCGACGGCACCGGCCAATGCGCAAATACCGATCGCTTCTTGCTGGTCGTTTTCCAGCACAAACAAGTAGTCGGCATCGGCACGCTCGGCGTCGCCGGCAAAGGTTTTCGCGGCCCATTCCAGACGCTGGCGCAAACGCGGTGCATCGGCAGGCAAGGTGGTCAAACCGGTCCCGGCGCTATGAGCCAGGGCCAGGAGTGCCGGCAGGTCAGCCGGTGTGGCGGGACGGACGATCATCGCACTTGCTCCTTGGCAGTCAGGTGTTTGGGCAGGAATACTTCGGCCAACATGCAGCGGGCGCTGCCGCCGCCGATGCGTTCGATGGTGTCGATGTTCACCGGCAACGGCGTGGTGTGGGCTTCGATCAACCGACGCTGGCGGGTGTCCAACGCTTGCCAGGCGGTACGTGACATCACCAGCACGGGGTCGCCCGCACTGTCTTGAACTTCCAGCATGTTGCCGGCAAAGGATTCCAACTGGCTCCAGTTCAGCGCGATGACTTGCTTGCCGCTGTCTTCCAGCCGCGAGCGCAGGGCCAGGCGTTCGCTCGGGTTCGTGACCGATGCCAGGCAGGCAATGGCCAGACGCGTACCGACGCTCATCATCACGTTGGTGTGGTAAATCGCGACGCCCTGACGGTCCTGCGCCGTGAACGCGCACAGCTCGTAACCCAGATGGTTGACCACCTCATCCAGCGCCCGGGCGTGGGTGCGGGTGGAGTAGCCGGCGTAGCAAATCCGCTGCTGACGATCCAGCACCATGCTGCCGGTGCCTTCCAGGAAGACTTCCTGCTGTTCGAGGCTGGAAAGGTCCAGCAACTGCTCGACCCGGTATTCGTCGCGCAGCCAGTCGAGCACACCTTTATCCCGCTCCAGGCGCCGGTTGTGGCCTTGCATCGGATACAGCACCAACGTGCCGTCGGGGTGGCTGCTCCACCAGTTGTTGGGAAAGATCGAGTCTGGCGTGTGCGGGGCTTCAAGGTCGTTGTGCACAAGGACCTCGACGCCTTGCCCGCGCAGTGCGGCAACGTAGCCGTCGAACTCTTGCAGGGCCTTGAGCTGAACGTCTTCGGACACGGCGGCCGGGCGCTGAAAACGGTTGTTCGCCGCCGTGTCCTGATTGAAAGAGAAACGTGTCGGGCGAATCATCAAAACGGTATTGGTGGTTTGCATGGGCACAGATTCAATGAGGGTTGAGAGAGGCTCATTGTCTGTTTCGGGAGCGGGAAAACCCGGTTGATAAGGGTTTTTAAGGTGATGGAAACGGCTGAAGATTCCGGCCCCTCCAGCCGATTCGGCAAACACCCAGAACCAAATGTGGGAGCGAGCCTGCTCGCGATTGCGGTGTGTCAGACAACATTATTGCTGGATGACATACCGCAATCGCGAGCAGGCTCGCTCCCACAGGGGACTGGCTTGTTCACTACTCCATCGTGGTCTTGACCATCGCCAGTTCCGGGTGGCTGACCAGTTTGTCGATGTGCAACTCCGGGTCGTCGAACCAGACTTCGGTCAGCACCCGGTAATGTTCCATGTCGCGGCAACGCATGCGCAGGCTGTAGTCGAACGCGCCGCTGATCAAGCGACACTCCAGCACCTGCGGGCAAGCACGGACCTTGGCTTCGAAGGCTTTTTGCGCCGCCCGACCGCTCTGGTTCGACAGCGCCACCAACACCAGCAAAGACAGCCCCGGTGTCAGTTTTTTCTCATCGAGGATCGCCCCGTAACCGCGAATGACCCCGAGCTGTTCAAGCTTGCGCACCCGTTCCAGGCATGGCCTGGGGGTCAGGTGCACGCGCTCCGAAAGCTTTTGGTAAGTGATGCGCCCTTCATGGCGCAGCACTTCAATGATTGCCTGATCGATACGATCAAGCACGATCGACAGATCGCGGATATCCGCCATGTACGTCTTGCCTCACTTCAAACGACCCGATAGGAATTGCTGCAAACGTTCACTGTTTGGCCGGTCGAGGATCGTCGCATCACCCTGCTCCTCGACCCGCCCCTGATGCAAGAACAACACCTGGCTCGACACCTGCCGGGCAAAGCCCATTTCGTGGGTCACCATCAACATGGTCCGGCCTTCTTCCGCCAGTGCCTGAATCACCTTGAGCACTTCGCCGACCAACTCCGGATCAAGGGCCGAGGTCGGCTCGTCGAACAGCAGAATTTCCGGCTCCACCGCCAGCGCCCGGGCAATCGCCACCCGTTGCTGCTGCCCACCGGACAGAAACGCCGGGTATTGATCGGCGACTCGCTGCGGCAAGCCGACCTTGTCCAGATAAGCCCGTGCACTTTCCTCAGCCGCCTTGCGGCTGATGCCCAGCACCCGGCACGGCGCCAGCACGATGTTTTCCAGGACGGTCAGGTGACTCCACAAGTTGAAATGCTGGAACACCATCGCCAGGCGCGTGCGCAAGCGCTGCAACTGTGCCGGATGGGCGACGCGCATGCCACCCGCACCCGGGCGAGTGATGACCCGTTCGCCGTCGAGTTCGATGGCGCCCTCGTCCGCCCGTTCCAGAAAATTGATGCAACGCAGCATGGTGCTTTTGCCTGAACCGCTGGCGCCGATCATGCTCACCACGTCCCCTGCCCGCGCATTCAACGAGACGCCCTTGAGCACTTCATTGTCACCAAAACGTTTATACAGATTTTCAACCGTGAGTTTGTACATGCAGACACCCCTGCAGCAGCACCCGATTCGGCGCTGCTCTGGATAATTGGATTAATGAGTCGGCCCGAGAAAGCTCAGCCAGCGCTTTTCCGCGAGGCGAAATGCGCCGACCAGGCCAAACGACAACGCGAGGTACAGCAGGCCGGCAATGCCGAACGCCTGAAAGGTCATGAAGGTCGCAGCGTTAGCGTCGCGGGCGACTTTGAGAATGTCCGGAATGGTTGCGGTGAACGCCACCGAAGTCGCGTGCAGCATCAGAATCACTTCGTTGCTGTAATACGGCAACGCCCGGCGCAGCGCCGAGGGCAGGATCAGTCGCAGGTACAGGCGCCAGCCGCTCAAGCCATAAGCGTGGGCGGCCTCGATTTCACCGTAGGGAATGCTGCGGATCGCCCCGGCGAAAATTTCCACGGTATAGGCGCAAGTGTTGAGGGTGAACGCAAGCAGCGTGCAATTCATCGCGTCGCGAAAGAACGCTTCGAGCAGCGGCTGCGAGCGCACCACCGCGATGCCGTAGATCCCGCTGTAGCAAATCAGCAGCTGGATATACAGCGGCGTACCGCGAAACACGTAGGTAAACAGCTGAACCGGCCAGCGCAGCAAGCCCCAGCGCGAGGTGCGCAGGATCGCCAACGGCAACGACAGGACAAAGCCCATTGCGATGCTCGCCACCAGCAACCACAGGGTCATCGCCAGGCCAGTGAGGGTCTCGCCGTCGCTGAACAGAAAGGGTTTCCAGTATTCGGCAATCAACTCGATCATCGCGCCATCCCCCGTACGCCCTGGTTGTAACGTCGCTCCAACACACGCAAGGCGTAGTTCGACGCGCTGGTGATCAGCAGATAAAGCGCCGCCGCCATCAGCAGGAAATCGAGCATGTTGAAGGTGCTTTTACCGGCCTCCTGCGCGACCTTGACCAGGTCCGACAGGCCGATGATCGACACCAGCGCCGTGGCCTTGAGCAACACCAGCCAGTTGTTGCCCAGGCTCGGCAAGGCAAAACGCATCATTTGCGGAAACACTACGAAGCGAAACCGCTGCCAGCGGTTCAAACCGAAACACGCCGCGGCTTCCTGCTGTCCACGCGGCACGCTGAGGATCGCCCCGCGAAAGGTCTCGGTGAAATACGCGCCATAGATAAACCCGAGGGTGATAATCCCGGCCACGAACGGGTCGATTTCCATGTACGGCCAGCCCATCGCTTCGGTCAGGCTGCTCAGCCAGCCTTGCAGGCTGTAGAAAATCAGCAGCATCAGCACTAGGTCCGGCACACCGCGAATCAAGGTGGTGTAGAAGGTTGCCGGCAGGTTCAACAGCTTCAGCGGCGACAGCTTTGCCGCCGCGCCGAGCAGCCCCAACGCCATGCTCACCAGCAGCGAGAGCGCCGACAGTTTCAGCGTGACCCAGGTGCCGTGCAGCAACAATGGGCCATAGCCTTGCAGGGCCGAAACATCGAGCCCGATCAGATTCAGGAAGGAATTCACGCCAGTCACCTGTCTTGAGGCGCCCACGATGAAACACTGTGCCGGTTCACGGCACAGCGTCTTGGGGCGCGAGGATCAGTTGTTGTAGAGGTCCAGATCGCCGAAATGCTTCTGCTGGATCTGTGCGTAGATGCCCTTGTCGTGCAGGGCCTTGATGGCGGCATTGAGCATGCCTTTGAGTTCTTCGTTGTCCTTGCGCACGCCGATGGCGATTTCCGACGGCACCAACGGGTCGCTGATGCCTTCGCTGTTCTGGAAGTCAGCCCCCTGTGGCGATGTGAGGAAGCTCATCTGCGCTTGCAGCTTGTCCTGGATCGACGCATCGAGACGGCCATAAACCAGGTCGGCGTACACCTGATCCTGATTCTGATAAGCGCGCAGCTTCACGCCACCCGGCCCCAGTTTGGCCTTGGCGTAGGTTTCCTGAATCGTGCCCTGCATGTAACCGATGGTCTTGCCCCGCAGCGACTCGGCGGTGGGCAGCAGCCCAGAGTCCTTGCGTGTAACGATGGCGGTCGGCCCGGCGTACAGGCGGTCGGTGAAGTCGATCTGCTTTTTGCGCGGCTCGGTCACGGTCATCGACGATTCGATGGCGTCGAACTTGCCGGCCTTGAGGGCTGGAATCAGCCCGTCGAAATCATTGCTGACCCACACGCAGGTCAGTTTCAGCTCGGCACAGATCGCGTTGCCCAGGTCCACGCCAAAGCCCTGCACGCCGCCATCGGCGGTGGTTGACTCAAAAGGCGGGTAGCTTGGGTTGACGCCGAATCGCAGCTCTTTCCATTCCTTGGCATGGGCGCCGGTGGTGCAGCACAGCAGCGCGAGTGTCGGCAAAGTCAGCCATTTGATATTCATCTTCTTGAGTCCCGATTTGTTTGGAGTTATCGCGGCCTGGCGAACCCGACCGCCTTTATGGGCAGGAACAGAGAGTCGGTGCGGCACAAGCCGCAACAGCGTTCTTATTGTTTTGTTCGAGGGGCCGCACGTTGCGGCCTCCAGCCTGAAACCCTCGGCACAGACGGCTTCAAAAGCACGGCCAGAATGCCAACAGATAACCTGTTGCAGGTGTCGTAAGGGCCGCTCCAGACGCCCCGATTGCGCTGATAAGGCTGTTTTCACAGCCGATTCGGTCGTGAGCGCGTCCCGCGGTGGTCTTGAGAGGGAAATCCTTCAGCGCTATTACAAAAATGCACACGAGACCTGCACATATCCGGGTTGTACTAGGCAAATTTGCACTGTTACGATCCAGCATCGCTCGCGCGCGAGCTTCTCTATAAAGAACAATAAAAGCAGGGAGTTAGTGATGACTGCTCAGGTTTCATCGAAGTGGACTTCGTCCATGGATGCCACGCAAAACGACGTGCTGGCCGAGGTTCGCAACCATATCGGTCACCTGACCCTCAACCGCCCCGCCGGCCTCAATGCCATTACCCTCGACATGGTGCGCAATCTGCAGCGTCAGCTTGACGCCTGGGCGCAGGACTCGAACATTCACGCGGTGGTCTTGCGCGGTGCCGGCGAAAAAGCCTTTTGTGCCGGCGGCGACATCCGCTCGCTGTATGACAGCTTCAAAAACGGCGACACCCTGCACGAAGACTTCTTCGTCGAGGAATACGCCCTCGACCTCGCGATTCACCATTACCGCAAACCGGTTCTCGCCCTGATGGACGGCTTCGTCCTGGGTGGCGGCATGGGCCTGGTGCAAGGCGCCGACCTGCGCGTGGTCACCGAGAAAAGCCGCCTGGCGATGCCGGAAGTGGCCATCGGTTATTTCCCGGACGTCGGTGGCAGCTACTTCCTGCCGCGCATCCCCGGTGAACTGGGGATCTACCTGGGCGTCAGCGGCGTGCAGATCCGTGCGGCGGATGCGCTCTATTGCGGCCTGGCCGACTGGTATCTGGACAGCAGCAAACTGGCGACGCTGGACGAAAAACTCGATCAGCTGGAATGGCACGACACGCCGCTCAAGGACCTGCAAGGCCTGCTGGCCCGACTCGCCGTGCAGCAACTGCCGGACGCGCCATTGGAAGCGCTGCGCCCGGCTATCGATCACTTCTTCGCCCTGCCCGATGTGCCGGGTATTGTTGAACAACTGCGCAACGTCACGGTTGCCGACAGCCATGAATGGGCGACCACCACCGCCGACCTGCTGCAAAGCCGTTCACCGCTGGCCATGGGCGTGACCCTGGAAATGCTGCGGCGCGGTCGGCACCTGAGTCTGGAAGACTGTTTTGCCCTGGAGCTGCACCTGGACCGTCAGTGGTTCGAGCGCGGCGACCTGATCGAAGGCGTGCGCGCCTTGCTGATCGACAAAGACAAGACCCCGCGCTGGAACCCGCCGACCTTGCAGGCGCTGGACGCCGCACACGTCGCGAGTTTTTTCACAGGGTTTGACCGGAGCGGGAGCTGAGCCATGCACGATATCGAATTGAGCGAAGAGCAAGTCATGATCCGCGACATGGCCCGGGACTTTGCCCGCGGCGAAATCGCGCCCCACGCGCAAGCCTGGGAAAAGGCCGGCTGGATCGATGACGGTCTGGTGGCGAAGATGGGCGAACTGGGGCTGCTGGGCATGGTGGTGCCCGAGGAATGGGGCGGCACTTATGTCGATTACGTCGCCTACGCCCTGGCGGTGGAAGAGATTTCCGCCGGCGACGGTGCCACGGGCGCACTGATGAGCATCCACAATTCCGTGGGTTGCGGGCCGGTCATGAACTACGGCACCGACGAACAGAAACAGACCTGGTTGCCGGATCTGGCCAGCGGCAAGGCCATCGGCTGCTTCTGCCTGACCGAGCCGCAAGCCGGTTCCGAGGCGCATAACCTGCGTACCCGCGCCGAACTGCGCGACGGCCAGTGGGTGATCAACGGCGCCAAGCAATTCGTCAGCAACGGTAAACGGGCGAAACTGGCGATTGTGTTTGCCGTGACCGATCCGGACCTGGGCAAGCGTGGCATCTCGGCGTTTCTGGTGCCGACCGATACCGCCGGTTTCATCGTTGATCGCACCGAACACAAGATGGGCATTCGCGCCTCCGATACCTGCGCGGTGACCCTGAGCAACTGCACCATCCCCGAAGCCAATCTGTTGGGTGAACGCGGTAAAGGCCTGGCCATCGCCCTCTCCAACCTCGAAGGCGGACGCATCGGCATCGCCGCGCAGGCCTTGGGTATCGCGCGTGCCGCATTCGAAGCGGCACTGGCCTACTCCCGTGATCGCGTGCAGTTCGCCAAGCCGATCATCGAGCACCAGAGCATCGCCAATATGCTGGCCGACATGCACATGCAACTCAACGCTGCACGGTTGATGATCCTGCACGCCGCGCGGTTGCGCAGTGCCGGCAAGCCGTGTCTGTCGGAGGCTTCGCAGGCCAAGCTGTTTGCCTCGGAAATGGCTGAGAAGGTCTGCTCGTCAGCGATGCAGATCCATGGCGGGTACGGGTATCTGGAGGATTACCCGGTGGAGCGTTACTACCGGGATGCGCGGATCACGCAGATTTATGAAGGGTCGAGCGAGATTCAGCGGATGGTGATTGCCCGAGAGTTGAAGAATTATCTGGTGTGAACCTTAAAAAGCTTCGCGGGCAAGCCTCGCTCCTACAGGTTATCGGTGTTCGCATGAACAACACATAACCCGTAGGAGCGAGGCTTGCCCGCGAAGACGTCCGTGAGAACGCTACATCACTTACCGATGAACTCCGCCTCACGCTTGGCAATAAACGCCGCCATCCCTTCCTTCTGATCCTGCGTCGCAAACGCCGCATGGAACACCCGACGCTCAAAGCGCACGCCTTCCGACAGGCTGACTTCGAAGGCGCGGTTGACGCTTTCCTTGACCATCATCGCAATCGGCAACGACTTCTTGGCGATCAGCGCGGCGACTTTCAGCGCTTCTTCCAGCAATTCATCCGCTGGAACGATCCGCGCCACGATCCCGCAACGCTCCGCTTCAACCGCATCGATCAAACGCCCGCTCAGGCACATTTCCATCGCCTTGGCTTTACCGACTGCGCGAGTCAGGCGCTGGGTGCCGCCCATGCCCGGCAACACGCCGAGGTTGATTTCCGGTTGGCCGAACCGGGCGTTATCGCCGGCCAGGATGAAGTCGCACATCAACGCCAGTTCACAACCACCGCCCAGGGCAAAACCGTTCACGGCAGCGATGATCGGCTTGCGGCGGTTGGCCACGCGGTCGCTGTCGCTGAACAGATCGTCGAGGTAGATCTGCGGGTAGGTCAGCTCGGCCATTTCCTTGATGTCGGCACCTGCGGCGAAGGCTTTTTTCGAGCCGGTCAGCACGATGCAACCGATGTTGGAATCGGCTTCCAGGCCATCGAGGGCGTGGTTCAGTTCGCTGACGATCTGCGCGTTCAACGCGTTCAGCGCCTGCGGACGGTTCAGGGTGATCAGGCCGACACGGCCGTGGGTTTCCAGCAAAATCGTTTCGTAACTCACAATGGACTCCTTCTTAAAGACTGCGCGAAATGACCATGCGCTGAATATCGCTGGTGCCTTCGTAGATCTGGCATACCCGCACGTCGCGGTAGATCCGCTCCAGCGGGAAGTCGTTCAGGTAACCGTAACCGCCGAGGGTTTGCAATGCAGCAGAGCAGACCTTTTCGGCCATTTCCGAGGCAAACAGTTTGGCCATGGACGCTTCGACCAACGCCGGTTTGCCGCTGTCACGCAGCGCGGCGGCGTAATGCACCATTTGCCGGGCGACGGCGATCTGGGTCGCCATGTCCGCGAGGCGGAACGCGACGGCCTGATGCTCGATGATCGGTTTGCCGAAGCTCTCGCGCTCACGGGCGTAATCCCGCGCCGCTTCAAATGCGGCTCGGGCCATGCCCACCGATTGCGAAGCGATACCGACGCGGCCGCCTTCGAGGTTGGCCAGGGCAATTCGATAGCCTTCGCCCTCTTCGCCCAAGCGGTTGGCCACCGGCACTTTGACGTCTTCGAACAGAATCTGGCAGGTGTCGGACGCATGCTGGCCGAGTTTGTCTTCGACGCGGGCGACTTTGTAGCCCGGTGAATCGGTCGGCACGATCAGTGCGGTGATCCCGCGTTTGCCGGCGCTCGGGTCCGTCACTGCAAACACGATCACCACGCCGGCGTTCTGCCCGGAGGTGATGAACTGTTTGCAACCGTTCAGGACGTAATGATCGCCTTCCAGGCGCGCACGGGTTTTCAGGCCACTGGCATCGGAGCCGGCCTGCGGTTCGGTCAGGGCGAAGGCGCCGAGCATTGCACCGCTGGCCAACGGTTTGAGAAAGCGTTCTTTCTGGTCGTCGTTGCCGTAGTTCAGGATCGGCACGCAGCCGACCGAGTTGTGCACGCTCATGATGGTCGAGCAGGCGCCGTCGCCAGCGGCGATTTCTTCCAGGGCCATGGCGTAGGCCAGGTAACCGGTGTCGCACCCGCCCCACTGTTCGGGCACCAGCATGCCGAAGAAGCCCAGTTCAGCCATTTCGCCGATGGCTTCCTTGGGAAAACGGTGCTCACGGTCCCATTCGGCGGCGAACGGTTTCAGCCGTTCCTGGGCAAACTGCCGGGCCGCTTCGCTGATCTGCAGTTGTTCGTCATTGGGAATCATGGCAAATCCTTAAAATCCGGGGTACGACACAGAACTCTGTGGGAGCCAGCCTGCTGGCGATGGCGTCGTGTCAGTCACTGTCTGCTTTTATGACATACCGCATCGCCAGCAGGCTGGCTCCCACAGGGGTGAGGTTGGCCTAGTACAGGCATTCCACGGCCATCGCCGTGGCTTCGCCGCCGCCGATGCAGATTGCCGCAACGCCGCGTTTCAGGCCTTTCTGGCGCAGGGCCGAGAGCAGGGTCACGAGGATCCGCGCGCCGGACGCACCGATCGGGTGGCCCAAGGCGCACGCGCCGCCGTGCACGTTGAGTTTCGCGTGGGGGATTTCCAGATGGGTCATCGCTGCCATGCCGACCACGGCAAAGGCTTCGTTGACTTCCACCAAGTCCACGTCATTCAGCGACCAGCCGGTTTTCTTCATCAGCCGCTTGATTGCGCCAATCGGTGCCACCGGGAACAGGCCCGGCGTGTCGGCGAATGCCGCGTGGCCATGAATCACCGCCAGCGGTTTCAGGCCGCGCTTGTCCGCTTCGGAACGGCGCATCAGCACCAGCGCCGCCGCACCGTCGGAAATCGAACTGGAGTTGGCCGCCGTCACCGTGCCGCCTTCGCGGAACGCCGGTTTCAGCGAGGCAATCTTGTCCAGTTTGGCTTTTGGTGGCTGCTCGTCATTGCTGATGACGACTTGCTCTTTGCCGACGGTCACGGTCAGCGGCACGATCTCGTCCTTGAAGCTGCCGTCCTTGATCGCCTGCTGCGCGCGGGTGGTCGAAGCGATGGCAAACGCATCCTGGGCTTCGCGGCTGAAGCCGTTGGTTTCAGCGCAATCTTCCGCGAAAGTGCCCATCAGGCGGCCCTTGTCGTAGGCGTCTTCCAGACCGTCGAGGAACATGGAATCGAGCACACGGCCATGGCCCATGCGATAACCACTGCGGGCGCGGTCCAGCAGGTATGGCGCGTTGGACATGCTTTCCATGCCGCCCGCCACCACCACATCGGCGCTGCCGGCGAGCAGCATGTCATGGGCCAGGATGGCCGCTTCCATACCGGAACCGCACATCTTGTTCAGGGTGGTGCAGCGGGTCGATTTATCCAGCCCGGCGCCCAGTGCAGCCTGGCGCGCCGGGGCCTGGCCGAGGCCGGCGGGCAGCACGCAGCCAAACAGCACTTCTTCAACCGCGTCCGGCGCCACACCGGCGCGTTCGACGGCGGCGCGAATCGCGGCGGCACCCAATTGCGGTGCAGTCAGGCTTTTCAGTTCGCCCTGGAAACCGCCCATCGGGGTACGGACGGCGCTGACGATAACGATTGGATCGTGGGAAAGGGTCATGACAAATCCTCCTTACTTGGCGGCCATGCGCAAGGCACCGTCGAGACGGATCACCTCGCCATTGAGCATGCTGTTATCAATGATATGCCTGACCAGCTGCGCGTACTCGGCCGGTTTGCCCAAACGTGGTGGAAACGGCACGCCAGCGGCAAGGGAATCGCGGACTTCCGGGGTCATGCCGGCCATCATCGGCGTCTCGAAAATCCCTGGGGCGATGGTCATCACACGGATACCGAAGCGCGCCAGTTCACGAGCCGCCGGCAAGGTCAGGCTGACAATCGCGCCTTTCGATGCCGCATAGGCCGCCTGGCCGATCTGGCCGTCATAGGCTGCGGCGGAAGCGGTGTTGATGATCACACCGCGCTCGCCATCAGCATCCGGCTCGGTTTCGGCGATGGCCGCCGACGCCAGACGCAGCATGTTGAAGCTGCCGATCAGGTTGACGTTGATCACCTGGCTGAAACTGGCCAGTGCATGCGGACCGTTTTTGCCGAGGATCTTCTCGCCACGCACGATGCCGGCGCAGTTGACCAGACCGTTCAGGCCACCGAAGGCTTTGACCGTGGCCTGCACTGCCGCTTCCGCCGCCGCTTCATTGCTGATGTCCGCGACCACGCTTTGCGCGCCGAGACGTTCAGCCTGGGCCGCGACCGCTTCGGCGTTCATGTCCACCAGCATCACTTTGGCGCCGGCCGCGACCAGCATTTCAGCCGTGGCCGCACCGAGCCCGGAGGCACCGCCGGTGACGAGAAAAACCTTGTTTTCGATCTGCATCATTGTTTCCTTGGATTCAAGCTGAAACGTTCTTCGCTGCGGCCTCTTGAGCCTTGGCGATTTCCTGGTTGCGCAAGATAAAGCGCTGCAATTTGCCGCTTGGGGTTTTCGGCAACTCGCTGACAAATTCGATTTCACGTGGGTAAGAGTGCGCGGCCAGGCGTTTGCGCACGTGTTGGCGCAACTCTTCGGCCAACTCCGGCGCGGCGCGGTATTGCGCGCTGAGCACGACGAAGGCTTTGACCAGTTCGGTGCGCTCCGGATCGGGTTTGCCGACCACGGCGGCTTCGACGACGGCCGGGTGTTCGATCAACGCACTTTCCACGTCGAACGGGCCGACACGGTAGCCGGAGGTGGTGATCACGTCGTCACTGCGGCCGACGAAACTGATGCTGCCGTCCGGGTTCCACTCGACGGTGTCGCCGCTCAGGTAATAGTTGCCGACGAAGGCTTTGGTCGGTGCGCCTTCGTAGCCGTTGAACCAGCACATCGGCGACTGAGTGCGGTCGATGGCGAGGATGCCGGGTTGGCCGACACCCAGTTCCTTGTACTCCTCGTCCAGCACCACGATACGGTGGCCCGGCGAAGCAAAACCGGCGGCGCCCATGTGGATCGGATGATCGAGGCCGTGGTGGTTGCACAGGACCATGCCCAATTCGGTCTGGCCATAATGGTCGTGAATCACCACGCCGAGGTTGTCGGCGAACCAACGGATCACTTCCGGGTTCAACGGCTCGCCGGCACTGCTGACGATGCGCAGTTTGCCTTTGATCGACTTAGCGAACTCATCGCCACCGGCGATCAGCAGGCGATAGGCGGTCGGTGAACCGGTGAGGTTGGTGATCCCGTATTTGTTGATCACCCGGCAGGTGCTTTCGAGGGTGAACGGGCCATCGTAAAAGGTGATCGGATGCCCCATCGCCATCGGCCCGGTGACGCCGAAATAGATGCCGTAGGCCCAACCCGGATCGGCGACGTTCCAGAAGGCGTCTTCAGGGCGAAGGTCCACGGCGTCGCGGGTGTAGCTCTCGAACGCGACGATTGCCTTGAGCGGCACCGACAGCGCTTTCGACGGGCCGGTGGTACCGGAGGTGAACATCAGCAGGAACGGGTCTTCGCCGGTCAGCAGCACCGGTTCGCAGTCAGCGGAATAGTTGGCCAGTTCGGCCCAGAAACTGAAATCGCCACGGACGATGCCCTGGCCTTTTGCACCACCGACGGTGACGATAGTCGGGCAGTCGGCGACTTCAGCGAGTTTCGAGCGATTGACCGCGTCGGTCACCACCACTTTGGCGCCGGAGCTGCTCAAGCGGTGTTCGATGGCCTTGGGGCCAAACGCGGTGAACAGCGGCTGATACACCGCGCCGATGCGCCAGGTGGCGAACACGGTGATCAACAATTCGATATTGCGCGGCAGCAGGCCGGCGACCTTGTCGCCTTTTTTTACGCCCTGCGCCAGCAGGAAATTGGCGAAACGTGCAGCCTTGTCCTGCAAGTCGCTGAAGGTGTACGTAGAGCTGGAACCGTCGCGACCTTCCCAGAACAGCGCGATGCGACCTGGCAACGCATGCCGGTCGCAACACTCGACACAGGCATTGAGGGCCGTCAGGTTACCCGCGAGTGCGGCGTCGACGGTGTGCTGATAATTGAACTGTGACGTGGCAGACAAGTAATCGCGCATTGCCAGAATCCCTCGGTATTTTTATTAGGTTGGGGGAAGCGTAACCAACAGCGAAATACTCGCTCTGCGCGGGGGGTGGGGCAATGGTCAAAGCTATCAAGTTGTCTGACTGGTTTGGCCAAGATCCAACAGATGTGGCGCCTGATTTCACGCCTTCGCGGGCAAGCCTCGCTCCTACAGGGGATCGCATTTCTCTGTAGGAGCGAGGCTTGCCCGCGAAGAGGCCCGCCCAATCACCACAAAACCTGGATCAGCTCGCTTCAGTCAGAATCAAACTCCGATAATGCCCCGGATTCGACCCCGACCATTTGCGAAACGCCTTGTAGAACGAGCTCGCATCGGCAAACCCCAGCCGGGTGGCGATTTCGGCGAAGCTGATACTCGGCTCCGCCAGCCAGACAATGGCCAGTTCCTTGCGCACGCTGTCCTTGAGGCCTTGATAGGTCTGCCCCTCCTCCGCCAGCCGCCGCCGCAAGGTCGAGGCCGACATGCACAGTTGCTGTGCCAGAGGTTCGGTTTCCGGCCACTTCTCGGCGGGCAATTGCCGCAAATCGTGCTTGATCCGACTCGCCAGACTCTCCGGGTCGCGGTACTTGACCAGAATATTGGCCGGCGCATGGGCCAGGAAGCGCTTGAGTTCTTCCGCGCTGCGCTTGATCGGCAGGTCCAGGCAATCGGCCGAAAAAATCATTCGGGTGCGTGGCCGGTCGAAACGCAGGTTCTCGGAAAACATCACCTGATAGTCATCACAGAAATCCGGTTCCGGGCAGCGCAACTCGATGGCCAGAATCGGAATCCGCCGCCCGGCCAGCCAACACGCAACGCCGTGAACGATCATCCAGTAGGTGAAATAGGTGAACGCGCGGCGAGGGTCCTGGTCGTCTTCCAGCAGGACGATTTCCGCGAGACTTTGCTGACGAACCAGCTGCGCGGGCAGGTGTTCGAGCATCAACGACAGAAACCCCAGCCCCGAAGTCAGGCCGGCGGTCAGGCTCGGCTGGACCATCGAGCAGCGGCACAGAAACTCCAGGCTGCCGGATTTGAGCTTGCGCGGGTCCATGCCAAAAAACTCATCGTCGCCACGCCGGGCCAGCAACCGCCATAAACGCGCATAGGCCGTGGCCGGGACGCGGGCAACGGCGGACTCCAGCAGCGCCGGATCGATACCGACCTTGCTCAACACCTCATCGGTGGCCGCGCCAGGGGCGCAACTTTGCAACAGCGCTTCACGCACCAGTTGAATGGAAATGGTGTCTTTTTCCGACATTGCGCGGGGTGTGCCCTGTTGTTTGAGTGGAGGGCATAGTAGCGCACAGCGACACAGTTCCGTAGGAGCGAAGCTTGCTCGCGAAAGCAGTGTGTCATTCAACATCCACAGTGACTGACATGGCCTCTTCGCGGGCAAGTCGGATCGCCGCACCGCTCGCTCCTACAGGGGGTACTTGGGCGATGTTGAGGGTTGTTCAGGTTAGGTTCAGGTAAATGTCAACTATTGGCATTTGGGAATGAGTGTCATTATGTTACAAATTAGCACCCTATCTAATTCCACGACGGTGCTGAATGCTTGTTCCTTTTCTGATCATGCTGCGCGAAGGCATCGAGGCCGCATTGATCGTCGGCATCATCGCCAGCTACCTCAAACAGACCGGTCGTGGCCAGTGGATGCCGGCCGTTTGGATTGGTGTGTTTCTCGCTGCGGCACTGGCCCTGCTGGTGGGCGGCGGCCTGGAACTGGTCAGCGCTGAGTTCCCGCAGAAACAACAGGAACTGTTTGAAGGTGTGGTCGGCCTGGTGGCAGTCGGCATCCTCAGTTCCATGGTGTTCTGGATGCGCAAGGTGGCGCGTTCGATCAAGCATTCGCTGCATGTCTCCCTCGATCAGGCGCTGACCGGCTCTAAACATCAGGTCACGGCGCTGATCGCCATGGTGTTTTTCGCCGTCGCCCGGGAAGGCCTGGAAACGGTGTTTTTCCTGCTCGCGGTGTTCCAGCAAAGCGAAGGCCCGGCGGCACCGATTGGCGCCCTGCTCGGCCTGATTCTGGCGATCATCGTTGGTTTCCTCATTTACACCGGCAGCATGCGCCTGAACCTCGGCGCGTTCTTTCGCTGGACCGGGCTGTTCATCCTCGTGGTCGCGGCCGGCATTCTCGCCAACTCGGTGCAGGCGCTGCATGAAGCTGGGGTGTGGAATCAGCTGCAAACCGTGCTGTTCGATTTCAGCGCGACGCTGCCAATGGACGGGCCGCTGGGCTCGGTGCTGGCCGGGATGTTCGGTTATCAGGATGCGCCCACCGTCAGCACCCTCGGCGCTTATCTGATTTACCTGCTGGTGGCGTTGGTGATGTTTTTTCTCCCGGCGCCACCTGTCCTCTGTAGGAGCGAGCCCGCTCGCGATGGTCGTTAACGATAACGCGTAAAACCAGATGCCCCGCGGCGCCTGTGGCTTTTTCGCGAGCAGGCTCACTCCTACAGGGGCGTGCGCCAATGCATTTTTTCCAGTCAGTAAGGGCACCCATGTCAAATCAAGCCCCTCCTCAGGCCTCCCCTCCCCGTGCCTTGCGCTGGGCGGTGGCCGGTTCGGTGATCGTGATGATCGCCGCCGGCGGCCTGTTCTACTACGCCTCGAAAATGGCCGCGGCCAAACGCCAGGCCAACCATGACGAAGTGCTGGTGACCATTCACCCCCACAGCTGCGAACCGAACGCGTTGACGGTGCCGGCCGGTCGCGCCAGTTTCCGCATCGTCAACCGCTCGGATCGCGCCGTTGAATGGGAAATCCTTGACGGCGTGCTGGTGGTCGAAGAACGGGAAAACATCGCGCCCGGCCTGAGTCAGGTGATCAACGCCAACCTGTTGCCCGGCGATTACGCGATCACCTGCGGCCTGCTGAGCAACCCGCGTGGCACGCTGCACGTGACACCGACCGCGGCGTCCGATGCCGCGGCCAAAGCCAAGCCGTCGATGGTGGCTTTCGTCGGGCCATTGTCGGAGTTCCGCGTTTACCTGAGCAGCCAAAGTACCGCGCTGATCAAAGCCGTCACCGCGCTCGAACAAGCCATCGAAGCCGGTGACCTGAGCCAGGCGCAAGCGTTGTACGTCCCGGCGCGCAGTGCCTACCAACGCATTGCCCCGGCCACGCAACGCCTGGCGGAACTGGACAACACCATCAACGCCCGTGCCGATTACTTTGAAAAGCGCGAGCAGGACCCCGGCTTCGTGGGTTTCCATCGCCTGGAATATGCGCTGTTCCAGCAACGCAACCTCGACGGCCTGACACCGGTAGCCCAACAGCTGCTGACCGACGTCACCACGCTCAAGCAACAACTGCTCGCGCAATCGCTGCCCCCGGAACAACTGGTCAGCATCGTGGTGCGCAACCTCAATAACCTCGGCGATGTGCGCGCCAGCAGCGGTGAAGAAGAACGCTACAGCCACACCGACTTGAACGGTTTCGCCGGCAACCTCGAAGCTGCCCGCAAAGTCGTCGACCTGTTGCGCCCGTTGCTGACCAAGTCCGCCGCCGAACTGCTGCCGGCCCTCGACAGCGCTGTCGCCAGCCTTGATGCCGAACTCAACGATTTCAAGGTCAAGGACGGCTATGCGAGCTATGACACGGTCGGCGCCGCGCAACGCAAACAGATCGCCGACAAGGCCAAGGCACTGGCCGATGCACTCGATGGAATCGATCCCGCCCTTGGCCTTTCCGGCCTGTAGCAGAAGACGACATTCAGATGAACGATTCAGAGCAATTCAACCTCCAGCGTCGCCGGGTATTGATGGGCATGGGGGCCGCCGGTGTGGCGTTGGCCGGTTCTGCATTGAGCTGCCCGGCCATGGCCGCCAGCCCGGCGCAAGTCACCGAAGCACCGAGCAGCGACCGGACCGAAGACCACCACGACTTCCACGGCCAGCACCAAAGCGGCATCGTCACCCCGCGCCCGGCGTCGGGCATGTTGGTGTCGTTTGATGTGTTGGCCAGTGACCGTGAAGACCTCGAACGGCTGTTCCGCACGCTCAATGAGCGCATCGCGTTCCTGATGAAGGGCGGCCCGGTGACGCAGGTCGATCCGAAACTGCCGCCAGTGGATTCAGGGATTCTTGGCCCGGTGGTCACGCCCGACAACCTGACCATCACCGTCTCGGTGGGTGAATCGTTGTTCGACGAACGCTTCGGCCTGGCCCACGCCAAACCGAAACGGCTGAGCCGCATGGTCGGTTTCCCCAACGATGCGCTGGAAGCCGATTGCTGCCACGGCGACCTGAGTTTGCAGTTCTGCTCCAACACCACCGACACCAACATCCACGCCCTGCGCGACATCGTGAAAAACCTGCCGGACTTGCTGCTGGTGCGCTGGAAACAGGAAGGCAGCGTGCCGCCCCAGGCACCGGCGAAACCCGGTGTGCCGGCGCAGAGTGCGCGTAACTTTCTGGGCTTTCGCGACGGCTCGGCCAACCCCGATTCCAACGACGCCAAGGCCATGGACCGCATCGTCTGGGTCCAGCCCGGCAGCGACGAACCGGCGTGGGCCGTCAATGGCAGCTATCAAGCGGTGCGGATCATCCGCAACTTCGTCGAGCGCTGGGACCGCACGCCGTTGCAGGAACAGGAAAGCATTCTCGGCCGGGTCAAAAGCACCGGCGCGCCCATGGGCGGTGCCCACGAAACCGAGGTTCCGGACTACGCGAAAGACCCGGAAGGCAAGCTGACCAAGCTCGATGCGCACATCCGTTTGGCCAACCCGCGCACCGCCGCGAGTCAGGCCAACCTGATCCTGCGCCGGCCGTTCAACTACTCCAACGGCGTGAACAAGAACGGTCAGCTGGACATGGGCTTGCTGTTCATCTGCTACCAGGCCGACCTGGAAAAAGGCTTCATCACCGTGCAAACCCGGCTCAACGGCGAGCCGCTCGAGGAATACCTCAAGCCGGTCGGCGGCGGGTACTTCTTCACCCTGCCGGGTGTGACGGGCGACCAGGATTTCATCGGTCGCTCGCTGCTCAACGCCACACAAACAAAAGCCACCGCCTAACCAACCCCCAACACGGAACCGTCCCATGAAAAAGTCGCCACTCGCGTTATTGCTGACCCTTGGTTTGCTCAACACCCCGTTTTCGGCTTTCGCGGCGACGGCGCCGCTGGAACTGGTGGGGCCGATTTCGGATTACAAGATCTACGTCACCGAGCAACTGGACGAACTGGCCAGCCACACTCAGAAATTCACCGATGCGGTGAAAAAAGGTGACCTGGCCACCGCGCAAAAACTCTACGCGCCGACCCGGGTTTACTACGAATCGATCGAGCCGATTGCCGAGCTGTTCAGTGACCTCGACGCCTCCATCGACTCCCGTGTCGACGACCACGAAAAAGGCGTGAAAGCCGAAGACTTCACCGGTTTCCACCGCATCGAATACTCGCTGTTTTCCGAGAAGAGCACCAAGGGCCTGGGCGAACTGGCGGATGGCTTGAACAAAGACGTCAAGGACCTGCAAACCCGCGTGGCCGGCCTGACCTTCCCGCCTGAAAAAGTGGTGGGCGGCGCGGCGGCGCTGCTGGAAGAAGTCGCCGCCACCAAGATCTCCGGCGAAGAGGATCGTTACAGCCACACCGACCTGTATGACTTCCAGGGCAACATCGACGGCGCCAAGAAAATCGTCGACCTGTTCCGTCCGCAGATCGAGAAGCAGGACGCGGCGTTCATTGCCAAGGTCGACAAAAACTTTGCCACGGTGAACAAGACGCTGGCGAAGTACAAAACCAGGGATGGCGGTTTTGAGACCTATGACAAAGTGAAGGACAGCGATCGCAAGGCGCTGGTTGGGCCGGTGAATACGTTGGCTGAGGATTTGTCGACGTTGCGTGGGAAACTGGGTTTGAACTGAGTGTCTAGTAGCGTCTAGGCGGGCCCTATCGCGAGCAGGCTCGCTCCCACATTGGAATGCATTCCAACTGTGGGAGCGAGCCTGCTCGCGATGGCTTTTTCAAACTCAACATATCCCCCTCCTGCTACCATCCCCCGCCAATAATAAAAGCTCACGGAAGACTCACCCATGTCCGCTTCAACCTTCGACCTGCGCCCGCTCATGGTCGCCAACATGGCCTGCACCATGGCAATGATGGCGTTCGTTTCTTTGATCGGGCCCATCGCCCGGGTGTTGGGCCTGGCCACCTGGCAGGCCGGTGCGGCGGTGACGGTGTCCGGGGTGATCTGGATGGTGCTGGCGCGCCCATGGGGTCAGGCCAGCGACCGCTTTGGACGACGGCGCATTCTGTTGCTCGGCACTGCGGGATTCACCCTCGCCTATTGGGCCTTGTGCCTGTTCATCGACACGTCTTTGCGATTCCTGCCTTCAGCGGCGCTGGCGTTTATCGGGCTGATGCTCGGACGCGGGCTGATCGGCGTGTTCTATGCGGCGATTCCGGTCGGCTGTAATGCACTGATTGCCGACAACGTCGAGCCGCAACACCGCGCCAAAGCCATGGCCGCATTGGGCGCTGCCAACGCCTGCGGGCTGGTGATCGGCCCGGCGATAGCGGCGTTGCTGTCCCGATACAGCCTGAGCCTGCCCTTCTACGCCATGGCGTTTCTACCGCTGATGGCATTCCTCGTGCTGCGTTACAAGCTCAAGGCTCAGGAACTGCATTTGCGCCAGGCACCGCGCAAGGTGCACCTCAACGATCCACGGTTGCGCCGGCCCATGGCGGTCGCGTTCGTGGCGATGCTGTGCGTTTCTGTTGCGCAGATCACCGTCGGCTTCTTCGCCATCGATCGACTGGGCATGAGCCCGGCCGACGCCGCGCAAACGGCCGGTATCGCCCTGACCATGGTCGGCTTCGCGTTGATCTGTTCGCAGCTGGTTGTGCGTCGACTGGAATGGCCGCCGCTACGGCTGATCCGGGTCGGCGCGATGGTCGCTGCGCTGGGGTTTTCCGGCAGCATCATGGTCGATTCGGCGTGGGGGTTGTGGCTGGGGTTCTTTGTCTCGGCGAGCGGCATGGGCCTGATTTTCCCGTCCTTCGCCGCGCTTGCCGCCAATGCGGTCGAGGCCTCGGAGCAAGGCGCGACCGCAGGTTCCATCGGCGCCGCCCAAGGGTTCGGCGTGGTGATCGGGCCGTTGACCGCCACGCTGATCTACGGCATCGAACCGCGCTTGCCGTATCTGGTAGCGGCTGCGTTGTTGCTGCTGGTGGCCCTGTGGCCAGGGCCCCGGCAGCGTCAGGCTTTATAGGATGCGATAGAGCAAGCGTTCAATGCGCACGCGACTGACACGCTTGAGGAACTTGGCCACGCCCGCCGGGTAATCCGGCAGGGTTTGCAGGTCCTGATAACGCTCGATGCGCGTGGTGTGCTGGAAGATCTCCGCCAGCTCACTGCGACGCGGCTCCAGCAATTCACCTTTGGGGTCATCAATCAGCAGCGCGTTTTCCAGGTCGAGACGGAATGCGCGCGGATTGAGGTTGTTGCCGGTCAGCAAGGTGTAACGCTGATCGACCCACATGCCTTTAAGGTGATAGGTGTTATCGCCGTCCTTCCACAGGTGCAGGTTCAACTGGCCGCTGTCGACGCTGCGATGATGACGCTTGGCGAAACGCCGCAGGCTGATCTCGTAGAGGTACGGCAACGCCGAGATCACCTTGAACGGCTCGCTCGGCGGGATGTAGAAGTCGTTGGCGGTTTTGTCGCCGACCACGATGTCGATCTTCACACCCCGGGCCAATGCCCGGTTGATCTCCCGGGTCACCGCCAACGGCAGGTTGAAGTACGGCGTGCAGATCGTCAGTTGATGCTGGGCACTGGCGATCAACTCGCAGATTACCCGGCTCAACGGGTTGTTCTTGCCGACCCCAAGCAATGGGCTGACCGACAAACCGTCTTTAACCGTGGTGCCCGTCGTGGTGTCGTACGCCGCATGTTTCAGGCGGCTGCGCAGGTCGCCGATGTCGTGGCGCAGGCTGCGGGTGGTCGGCAGGTTCGGCAAATCGAGGCGATGCACCGCTTTCGAGGCGACCAGGCCGTGCTGAACCAGGTGCTGCATCGAATCGGCCAGGGCGCCGTTGTGCAGCAGGTGATAACGGTCGTAGCGGTATTTGTCGAATTTGTGCAGATAAACGTTGTTCAGGCTCGCACCGCTGTAGATCACGCAGTCATCGATCACGAAGCCCTTCAAATGCAGCACGCCGAACAGCTCGCGGGTCTGCACCGGCACACCGTACACCGGGACCACGCTGGCATGGGTTCGGGTGGTTTCCTGATACCACGCCGAATTGCCCGGCTGTTTGCCGGCACCGATCAAGCCACGCTGGGCGCGCAGCCAGTCGACGACCACCACCACGTCCAGTTCCGGACGCGCCAGTTTGGCGGCGTGCAAGGCATCGAGAATTTCCTGGCCGGCTTCATCCTGTTGCAGGTACAGCGCGACGATATAGATGCGCCGGGTCGCCTGGGCAATTTTTTCCAACAGGCAACGGCGGAATTCGGCAGCGCCAGAGAGGATGGTGACGGCATCGGCGGTCAGCGGAAAACTGCGCAGTTTGGGCAGCAGAGAGCGTTTGAAAAGCGACGGCATAGGGCTCGCAATGGGTCGAATCCGGAGAGGTTGAGAGCTTACACCATGGAGGGGGTTGGGTCTTGTTACGGTCTGTAATGACCCCATCGCGGGCAAGCCTCGCTCCTACAGTCAATCGTGCTCCCTTGTAGGAGCGAGGCTTGCCCGCGAAGGCGATTTAATGGGCAACACAAAATAATATTTGACCAAGGAGAACGATCGTTCTACTGTATGCCACATGAACGAAATCACTAGCAACGACACACGCGACATCATTCTGGATGTCACCGAAAAGTTGATCTACAAAAGTGGCATCGCTGCCACGGGCATGGATCTTCTGGTGAAAACCGCCGGCGTCTCCAGAAAGAGCATCTACCGCTACTTCGCCAACAAGGAGGAGTTGACCGTCGCCGCCCTGCAACGCCGCGACGTGCGCTGGATGCTCTGGTACAGAAGTGCCGTCGACCAGGCCGAAACCCCGGCCGACCGGCTGCTCAACCTGTTTACCGTGCTCAAGGCCTGGTTTGCCTCCGAAGGCTTCCGTGGCTGCGCTTTCATCAACACCAGCGGTGAAACCGGCGACCCGCAAGACCCGGTCCGGCTGGTCGCCAAAGAACACAAACAGAAGCTGCTCGACTACGTGCGCGAGCTCTGCACCGAACATGGCGCAACCGACCCGGAGACGCTGGCCAAACAGCTGCTGATCCTGATCGATGGCGCCATTACCGTGGCGCTTGTCATGGGTGATCACAGTGCCGCCGATAATGCGCAATGCATGGCGCGAAAGTTATTGGACCTGTAACACTTTAAACAAGCCCGAAAACTTGCTTGAACTTTAATATTATTGGGAGACTTTAAATGTCTAACGCCGAAGTTCGTCCGCCATTGCCGCCGTTTACCCGTGAATCGGCCATCGAAAAAGTTCGCCTGGCCGAAGATGGCTGGAACTCCCGTGATGCAGAGCGCGTGTCTCTGGCCTACACACTGGACACCAAATGGCGCAACCGCGCCGAATTCGCCTACAACCGTGAAGAAGCCAAAGGTTTCCTGACGCGCAAATGGGCCAAGGAACTGGACTATCGACTGATCAAGGAGCTCTGGGCGTTCACCGGCAACCGCATCGCCGTGCGCTACGCCTATGAATGGCACGACGACTCGGGCAACTGGTTCCGTTCCTACGGCAACGAAAACTGGGAGTTCGACGAGAACGGCCTGATGGCCAACCGGTTCGCCTGCATCAACGACATGCCGATCAAGGAAAGCGACCGCAAGTTCCACTGGCCGCTGGGGCGTCGCCCGGATGATCACCCGGGGCTGTCTGACCTAGGTCTGTAAACACACATCTCCCTTGTAGGAGCCGGCTTGCTGGCGATGGCGTCATAACATTCAACGATGATGTTGATTGTGAAATCGCTATCGCCGGCAAGCCGGCTCCTACAAGTTTTTGTGGTGATCAGGCGACTTCGGCTTGTTTCACGCTGGCCTCAGCCTCCAGCTCCCGCACCAACGGCAGCACCCGCTTGCCGAAATACTCCACCTCTTCCTGAAAGTGCAGAAACCCCGCCAGCACCAAATCCACGCCCACCGCTTTCAACGCCACAATCCGCTCGGCAATTTGCCGAGGCGTGCCGATCAGGTTGGTCTTGAAGCCGTCGTTGTACTGCACCAGATCCTCGAACGTCGATTTGGCCCAATTGCCCTCGCCTTCCGGTGATGCCCTGCCCGCCTGTTTCGCCGCATCGCCAAAGGCATTCACCGCTTCCGGATCAGCCTGATCGATGATCTGCGCCAGCACTGCGCGAGCCTCTTCTTCGGTGTCGCGGGCGATGACGAACGCGTTGACCCCGACCTTCACCGAGTGATTGTTTGCGGCGGCCTTGCTGCGGATATCGTCGACTTGCGCCTTGATGCCTTCCGGTGTGTTGCCGTTGGTGAAGTACCAGTCCGAAACTCGCGCCGCCATGTCCCGTGCTGCACGGGAGCTGCCGCCCTGAAAGATTTCCGGCTGGCCCAGCGGTTTCGGTTTGAGGCTGTAATTGTCGAAACGGTAGAAGTCACCGCGAAAGGTGAAGTTGTCCTGGCTCCAGATGCCTTTGAGCGAGCGAATGAATTCTTCGGAGCGGCGATAGCGCTCGTCGTGCTCCAGCCAGTGTTCGCCGATGGCCTGGAATTCACCCTTGAACCAACCACTGACGATGTTCACCGCGATGCGGCCGTTGGTCAGCTGATCGATGGTCGCCAGTTGCTTGGCCGCCAGCGCCGGTTGCCAGGGCCCGGGCAGGATCGCCGCGATGACTTTCAATGTGGTGGTGGCGCCGAGCAGCGCGTGGCTGAAGGCGACCGACTCATGCTGGTACTCGGCGCCGTAACCGGCGGTGAAGCGAATCTGCGTCAGGGCGTATTCGAACCCCGCCTCTTCGGCCAGTTGCGCCAGTTTGCGGTTGTAGTCGATGCCCCAGTGGGTGCGTTGCTCGATCTTGCTGACCACCAGCCCGCCGCTGACGTTCGGCACCCAGTAGGCAAATTTGACGGCTTGCTGACTCATTGACGTGTCCTCGGGACGTTAGGAAGTCCTGGGGTGAGAGCAGCAACCGTGCCAGTGCTTTCCTGTACCGACCGAAGCCCCCTGTGGGAGCGAGCCTGCTCGCGATGGCGGTGTGTCAGCCAACAAAAGTGTTGTATGTGCAACCGCCATCGCGAGCAGGCTCGCTCCCACAGGGGTCTGGGTGTGTCAGGGCAATTTGCTGCGGCGCTGTTGGCTCAGCAACAGTTCAAGCTGAATCTGAATCCCTACGCCTCAGTAAATCCTGGCCGCCCCTCTCCGGCATGGACCATGCAATCCCCCTTGGCATCCACTGCCGATCCAAGGAGCTGTCCCATGACCGAACACCAGGTAATCAATCCGCTGTCCATTGGCACTGACTATGAAGCGCTGGCCGCGAGATTCCGTCCGATTTTCCAGCGCATCGCCGCCGGTGCCGTTGAGCGTGAACAGTCGCGCAGCCTGCCTTACGAGCCCATCCAGTGGCTGAAGGAAGCCGGTTTCGGCGCAGTGCGCGTGCCGGTGGAATACGGGGGTGGCGGCGCCTCCCTGCCGCAGCTGTTTGAGTTGCTGATCGAACTGGCCGAAGCCGATTCCAACGTGCCACAGGCACTGCGCGGGCATTTCGCGTTTGCCGAGGACCGCTTGAACGCCACGCCAGGGCCGGCACGGGATCTGTGGTTCAAACGCTTTGTCGACGGCGACATTGTCGGCTGCGCCTGGACTGAAATCGGCAATGTGGCGATTGGCGACGTGATCACCAAAGTCTCGCCCAACGGCGACGGCTGGCGGCTCAACGGTGAAAAGTTCTACAGCACCGGCAGCCTGTTTTCCGACTGGATCGACGTCTACGCACAGCGCAGTGATACCGGCGGCGATGTCATCGCAGCGGTGCGCACCCGGCAACCGGGGATCGTGCAAAGCGATGACTGGGACGGTTTCGGTCAGCGCACCACAGGCAGCGGCACGTCGCGGTTTATCGACGCCGAGGTGGACGCCGAAAACGTTATCGACTTCGCCACCCGTTTCAAATACCAGACGGCGTTCTATCAGCTCGTGTTGTTGGCCACGCTGAGCGGGATCGGTCGCGCCGCGTTGCGCGACGTGGCGCATCAGGTACGTGAGCGCAAACGTATTTACAGCCATGGCAATGCCCAGCGTGTCAGCGAGGATTCACAAGTTCAACAAGTCGTCGGCGAAGTGGCGGCGCTGGTGTACGCCGCCGAAGCGAGCGCATTGAAAGCCGCACAACCGGCGCAGCGGGCGTATCTGGCGCGGTTTTCGGGGGATGACGCGCTGGAGCGGGCGGCGAATGTTGCGGCGGAACTCGAATCGGCGAAAGCGCAGGTGGTGGTGTCGGAGCTGACTCAGCGGGCGACCACCGAGCTGTTCAATGCGCTGGGGGCTTCGGATGTGCGTCAGGGCAAGTCGCTGGACCGGCATTGGCGTAATGCGCGGACCGTGTCTTCGCACAATCCGGTGATCTACAAGGCGCGGATTGTCGGGGATTGGGAGATTAACGGGACTGAACCGCCGTTTGTGTGGCAGATCGGCAATGGGCCGGCCGCCAAGTGATGTAGCGCCTGCAAGTCAGTCTTCGCGGGCAAGCCTCGCTCCTACAGGTTGTGAGGCGATCATGCCAACACCGATAACCTGTAGGAGCGAGGCTTGCCCGCGAAGAGGCCACACCAGTCGCCGCAGAAGTTGGATATAGGTAAGATATCGGCCCTTCCCCGCAGCCCTTTGCTGCACCCCGCCGAATAAGCCCATTTCCATGCCTTTCGAACTCAGCGTTGACCTCACCACCCTCGCCATCCTGGCCGTCGTCGCCTTCATTGCCGGTTTCATCGACGCCATTGCCGGCGGCGGTGGTCTGTTGACCACGCCGGCGCTGTTGACCGCTGGCCTGCCGCCGCACCTGGTGCTGGGCACCAACAAACTCAGTTCGACCTTCGGCTCGGCCACCGCCAGTTTCACCTTCTATCGACGCAAACTGTTCCATCCCCGGCAGTGGGTGCACGCCATCGTCGGCACCTTGGTCGGCGCGCTGACCGGTGCCGTGGTCGCGCATTACCTGCCTGCCGAATGGCTGAACAAAATGCTGCCGGTGATCGTGTTCGCCTGCGGCCTCTACCTGTTGTTCGGTGGCACGCCGAAAGCGCCGCTGGACAGCAACGCCCCGATCAAGAAAAAGTGGCAATCGACCCAAGGCTTCAGCCTCGGCTTCTACGACGGCGTGGCCGGCCCCGGCACTGGCGCGTTCTGGACCGTGAGCAGCCTGCTGATGTACCCCATCGATCTGGTGAAGGCCAGCGGCGTGGCGCGCAGCATGAACTTCGTCAGCAACATTGCGGCGCTGTCGGTGTTCATCTTTTCCGGGCAAGTGGACTGGATCATCGGCCTGAGCATGGGCCTGTCGGTGATGGTCGGTGCGTTCTTCGGTGCGCGCTCCGCCATCAGCGGCGGAGCCAAGTTCATTCGCCCGGTGTTCATCACCGTAGTGCTGGGTCTGACTGTGCGCCTAGCCTGGCAGCACTGGTTCAGCGTGGCCTAAGCGCCGCGCCACATAGACGTCGATCAGGTAACGGGCAATCGAGCGTGACGCCGGCAACGGCGGCAGCTCGTGCACGTTGAACCACTGGGCGTCTTCGATCTCGTCCTCCTGGCAAACAATCTCGCCGCCGGCGTACTCGGCGTGGAAGCCGAGCATCATCGAGTGCGGGAACGGCCAGCACTGACTGCCCATGTACTGGATGTTCTTGACCTCGATCTGCACCTCTTCACGCACCTCGCGAATCAGGCAGTCTTCAGCCGATTCGCCCGGTTCGGCAAATCCCGCCAGCGTGCTGTAGACCCCGGTGACAAACCGTGGCGAACGCGCCAGCAAGACTTCATCGCCACGGGTGATCAGCACGATCATGCTCGGCGAAATCCGCGGGTAATAGCGCAAATTGCACGGCTCGCAATACATCGCCCGCTCACGCGGCACCTGCAAGGTCGCCTGCCCGCAGTTGCCGCAAAAACGGTGTTCGCGGGCCCAGGTGCCGATCTGCGCGGCATAACCCAGCACTTTGTAAACCGCGTGATCGCCATCGAGCATGAACGCCCGCAAGCCTTTCCAGTTGCAGCCCGGTACTTCGCTGTGACTGCGCAGCTCCAGCAGGTAGACCGGTTCGCCATCCAGATGACCGATGCCGTGTTCGGCCAGAACCGGCAGGTCCTGACGCTTGAGCCATTCACGCGGGAACAGCGCGCCATTGTCGTCGAACAGGAAGCCTTCGGGGCTGCGCGCAACGGCCCAGCCGCCCGGTTGATCGGTGTCCAGTACTGCAGTGGTCCAGCGTGAAGTCATTTTTCAATCAATCCAGAAATTCGGGTTTCTGTTTGCTCATATGGGCGGCCATGGCCACGCGCAAGTCAGTGGATTGCAGCATGGCGGCGTTCCAGGTAGCGACGTATTCAAGGCCGTCGTCAATGCGATGGTCACGCATGTAGCTGATCATCTCTTTGGTGCCGGTGATCGCAATCGGCGACTTGCCGGCGATGTCCCGGGCAATGCCCATGACACCGTCGAGCAGGCTGGCGGCGTCGCTGTAGACGCGATTGACCAGGCCGATGCTGCGCGCTTCCTCGGCGCCAAACGAGCGACCAGTGTAAGCCAGTTCACGCAGCATGCCGTCACCGATGATCCGCGGCAAGCGTTGCAAGGTGCCAACGTCGGCGGCCATGCCGATGTCGATTTCCTTGATCGAGAATTGCGCGTCTTCGGCGGCATAACGCATGTCGCAGGCGGCAATCAGGTCGATCGCGCCACCCAGGCAGTAACCCTGGATTGCTGCCAGCACCGGCTTGCGGCAGTTGTCGACGGCATTGAAGGACGCTTGCAGCGCAAGGATCTTGCGGCGCAGCAGGCGCGCATTGCGGCCGACGTCCTTGCCCAGCTCATTGGCCACGCCGGCCAGCATCATCAGGTCGATACCGGAGGAAAAATGTTTGCCGGCGCCGCTGAGCACCACCACCCGGACTTCGTCGGTGTCATCGATCCACTGGAAGATCTCAATGATCTCGTTCCAGAACGCGGCGTTCATCGAGTTGATCTTTTCCGGACGATTGATCTGCACATGGGCAATTTTATCGGCCAGTTCGACGGTGAACGCAGTGTACTGAGACATGGCAGTGATCCTTTACCGGGCAAAAAATGAGGCCCGAACTATAACAAGGCAACCCGCGCCGCAGTAAGGCAGCGGTTCGGCCAAAAGCGGGACCTGCGAGCGCACCACAACAGTGCGCAGCCGTAATCGCCCTTGCACATTCGTGTGACTGCCAGGTTACTTTTTGGGGCCGAATCGCGAAAAAACATGCCCTTCGTCGGGGCGTTTGGCTGCCTATCCGGTACGTCCGTACCGCTTTGAACCGATTGTCGAACAATTTTGCCAACTGGCCTTCACCGCTCTAAGTTCTGGCCTAGACTCCTTTTCGCGGGGCAAAACCGGTCGGTCACAAAGTGTCAAAAAAATCGAAACTTTTGCCATTTGTGGCCGGTCCTCTGAAAGGTAGGTGCGTTGCGACTGGTGCAATCCTTGCAACGGCCACTCCAGCCATTCTGCTTTAACGCATGGGCAGCGTTTGCTCACCGATGCGTAGCGCGTTTGCGCCCGGCCACAGGATTTGGCCACGAAACACCGTTTGCCAGACCTAGAACTAGATCAACAACACGGGAGATTCATATGATCAGTACGGCATTAGATATCCAGGGAGAACGTGCTCATCAGCAGGTCGGCGAAACGAGCGCCGTGAGTGCCCCAAGTGCCCAATCGATCAACGTCACGGGTACCAAGACGTTGACGCCGGTGGTCAGTCAGAATCCCAACAGAAAGAAAGTGTTGTTTGTGACCTCGGAAATCGCCGACCTGGTGAAGACCGGCGGTCTGGGTGACGTTTCCGCGGCGCTGCCCCGGGCCATGGCGAAATTGCACGATGTGCGTGTGCTGATCCCCGGTTACCCGCAAGTGCTGCACAGCGAAAACCCGATCCATATTATTGGTGAACTTGGTGGTCATGCCGCGCTGCCTGCCTGCAAGATCGGGCGCATGGACATGCCTGACGGACTGGTCATTTACGTGTTGATCTGCCCTGAACTCTACGAGCGCGAAGGTTCACCTTACGGCGCCAATAACGGTCGCGACTGGCCGGACAACCATATTCGTTTCGCCCGCCTGGGCCTGGCGGCTGCCGACATCGCCGCCAACCTCGCACAAATCCACTGGTGCCCGGACCTGGTGCACGCCCATGACTGGCCCGCCGGCCTGGCCCCCGCCTATATGCACTGGCGCGGTCAACGCACGCCGACGCTGTTCACCATTCACAACCTTGCTTATCAAGGCGTGACCAGCCTGGGGTCGTGCCCCGAACTGGGCATTCCCGCACATGCCCTGCAACAGGAAGGCATGGAGTTTTACGGCAAGATGTCGTTCCTCAAGGCCGGCATGGCTTATTCGAGCCACATCACCACCGTCAGCGCCACCTACGCCCAGGAAATCACCACGCCGGCCTTCGGCTGCGGCCTCGACGGTTTTCTCGCCGCCAAGACCCAGCAAGGCCTGCTCAGCGGGATTCCCAATGGCATCGATGAGAGCTGGGACGCCGCCACTGACAGCCACCTGTTCCGTCCATTCAGCATCGGCGACTGGGAAGGCAAAGCGGTCAACGCGGCGCACGTACGCGAGCTGTTCGGGCTGGACGACTCCGAAGGTCCGCTGTTCGCCGTGGTCTCGCGCCTGGTCTATCAGAAAGGCCTGGACCTGACGGAAGCCGTGTCCGAGTACATCGTCAAATCCGGTGGCCAGATCGCGATCATCGGGCGCGGCGAGCCGGAAGAAGAACAGGCAATGCGTGAACTGGCCCTGCGCTTTCCAGGGCAGATCGGTGTGCGCATCGGCTTCAACGAAACCGACGCCCGCCGCATGTTCGCCGGCAGCGATTTCCTGCTGATGCCCTCGCGTTATGAACCGTGCGGCTTGAGCCAGATGTACGCCCAGCGTTTTGGTTCGTTGCCGGTGGCACGCAACACCGGCGGCCTGGCCGACACCATCGAAAACGGCGTGACCGGTTTCCTGTTCGACGAATCCACGGTCGAGAGCTATCAGGAAGCCCTGAGCCGCGCCTTCAAAGTGTTCGCCTTTCCTGGCTTGCTCAATGCCATGCGTTGCCGGGCCATGGCCGCACCGTTCAACTGGTGCAAAGCCGTCGAACCCTACGCCGAACTCTACGAACAGCTGGTGGCTAAAGCGCTGGGGAAATCGAACAAACAGTAAGAGGTTTTCAACGATGCCGTTACGGACCCTTGAGACCTGGCCCCACGGCGCAATCATGCTGGACGCAGAGCACACGCGTTTTGCCTTGTGGGCGCCGGATGCGTTTTTTGTCAGTGTCGAACTGGAAGATGGACAGTCCTTGCCGTTGCTGCCTCAGGCCGATGGCTGGTTCGTGATCAAGACGCGCTGTCCTGCGGGCACGCGTTACCGCTACAACATTGATGGCGAACTCGAGGTGCCCGACCCGGCCTCCCGCGCTCAGGCCGGTGATATTCACCGGCACAGCGTGGTGGTCGATCCCCTCGCCTACACCTGGCGACACCGCGACTGGCTGGGGCGAGCCTGGAACGAGGCGGTGATCTACGAGTTGCACGTCGGTGCGCTTGGCGGTTTTGTCGAGGTCGAGCAGCACCTGGCGCGGCTTGCCGGACTGGGCGTTACCGCCATCGAACTGATGCCGCTGGCGCAGTTCCCCGGTGATCGCAATTGGGGCTACGACGGGGTTCTGCCCTACGCACCCCAAGCCTCCTACGGCACGCCCGAGCAACTCAAGCACCTGATCGACACCGCCCACGGCCATGGTCTGGCGGTGATGCTCGACGTGGTCTACAACCACTTCGGCCCGGACGGCAATTACCTGCATCGCTACGCCAAGGCGTTCTTCAATGAAGACAAGCACACGCCTTGGGGCGCGGCCATCGACTTCCGGCGACGCGAGGTGCGCGACTTCTTTATCGACAATGCATTGATGTGGTTGCTGGAATACCGTTTTGACGGTTTGCGCTTCGACGCGGTGCACGCGATCAAAAGCCCGGACTTTCTACAGGAACTGGCGCAACGCATCCGGCAGCAAATCGACCCGGCGCGCCACGTGTGGCTGACGGTCGAAAACGAACACAACCAGGCCAGTTTGCTGCAGGAAGGTTACGACGCGCAGTGGAACGACGACGGCCACAATGCCTTGCACGTGCTGCTGACCGGTGAAACCGAGGCCTATTACGCCGACTATGCCGACAACCCTACCGAACAGTTGGCACGCTGCCTGAGCCAGGGCTTTGTGTTCCAGGGCCACACCAACCGCCACGGCGAAGCTCGCGGCGAGCCCAGCGGTCATTTGCCGCCCACGGCGTTCGTGCTGTTCTTGCAGAACCATGACCAGATCGGCAATCGCGCATTCGGCGAACGGCTGCACCAACTCGCCCACCCCGACGCCTTGAAAGCCGCGACGGCGTTGTTGCTGTTATCGCCGATGATCCCGCTGATGTTCATGGGCGACGAGTTTGCCGCCGAGCAACCGTTCCTGTTTTTCACCAGCCATCACGGCGAACTGGCGGAACTCGTTCGCGAAGGTCGGCGTAACGAATTTTCTGCATTCGACGCATTTTCCGATCCGGCCAAGCGTGAACAGATTCCCGACCCGAACGCGCAGCAGACCTTCGAAGACTCACGGCCGAATCTGACGGCGAGCGGGCAATCGGCCATTTACGCGCTGTATCGCCAACTGCTGAAAATCCGCCACGAGCAGATCATCGCGCGCCTGCCCGGTGCACACCCGTTGGGTGCCGAGGTACTGGCGCCAGGCGCGGTGAGCGCACGCTGGCAACTGGGCGATGGCAGCCTGCTGCGCATTGACCTGAACCTCAGCGACAAGCCGGTGGTCCACTCCCCACAGGCCGGCACTTCGTTGTTGTTCGAACACCCGCCGAAGTCCGCCGACCTGCTGAATCAGGGCACCCTTGCCCCGTATTGCGCGCTAGTCAGCCTCACGACCGCAGCCCCTTTGCTACCCCCGGATGGAGAGCGCCCATGAGCGATGCGCAATTGGAAATACTGGCTAGCCGAGCTGGCCTGGCCGTCGACTGGATCGATGCCAACGGCCGCCCACAAAAAGTCGCGCCATCGGTGTTACGCAATGTCCTGACCGGGCTCGGCCATCCGGCCGGCAGCGCCCAGGAGATCGATGCCAGCCTGCAAGAATTGCAGCAAGTGCAACAAACCCGGCATCTGCCGCCGCTGCTGACCGCGGACGTTGGCGTGGGCCTCAGCCTCGCGCATTATTTCGAGCCGCAGACCCCCTGCGAGATCCACCTTGAGGACGGATCGCGGCTCAACCTGAAACTGGATGCCCAGGCGATGTTGCCGGGCCTGATTCCTGTCGGTTATCAGCACGTCACGATCGACGGCCAATCCTTTACGCTGGCCGTGGCGCCGGCACGCTGCTACAGCGTCAGCGATGCGGTCGACAGTCCGATCCCTCGCGCCTGGGGGCTGAGCGTGCAGCTGTACTCGCTGCGCCGTCCCGGCGATGGCGGTTTTGGCGACACCCAGGCGCTGGAAGATCTGGCCCGCGTCGCCGGTGAGCGTGGCGCCGAAGCGCTGGCGATCAGTCCGCTGCACGCGATGTTCAGCAGCGACACCCAACGCTATAGCCCTTATTCGCCGTCCAGCCGCCTGTTCCTCAACAGCCTGTACGCAGCACCCGGCGCGATCCTTGGCGAACGAGCGATGCGCACGGCGATTGACGCCACCGGGCTCGCCGCCGAGCTCAAGCATCTGGAACAACAGCCGCTGGTTGACTGGCCCGTGGCGGCCGACGCCAAGCACCGTCTGTTGCAGGCGTTGTACGAAGGCTTTGTCCAGGGCGAACACCCGTTGCATGCCGATTTCAGCAGTTTCCGCCACGCGGCTGGCGAAGCGCTGGAGAACCACTGCCGTTTCGAAGCCATTCAGGAAGCCCGTGCCGCCAAAGGTGAAAACCTCGACTGGCGCGACTGGCCCGAGCAATGGCGCGACCCGCGCAGTGCTGCGCTGGCTGAATTTGCCGAAGAGAACGCCGGGCGCATCGGCTTCTTCGCCTTCTGCCAGTGGTTGATTACCCGTTGCCTGGAGCGCGCACAAACCGCTGCGCGCAGTAGCGGCATGAGCATTGGCCTGATCGCTGACCTCGCGGTCGGTGCCGACGGCGGCGGCAGCCAGGCCTGGAGTCGCCAGGACGAATTGCTCGCCTCGCTGACGGTGGGTGCGCCGCCGGACATTCTTAATCGCACCGGGCAGGGCTGGGGGATTTCCGCGTTCTCGCCCGAAGGCCTGGTGCGTCACGGATTTCGTGCGTTCATCGAAATGCTTCGGGCCAACTTCGCCCATGCCGGTGGCCTGCGCATCGATCACGTCATGGGATTGCAACGGCTGTGGGTGATCCCCAACGGCTCATCACCCGCCGATGGCGCTTATCTTTATTACCCGGTGGACGATCTGCTGCGCCTGCTGACCCTGGAATCCCATCGGCATCAAGCCATCGTTCTCGGCGAAGATCTCGGGACAGTGGAAGACGGCCTGCGGGAAAAACTCATCGCCCGTTCGATTCTCGGCATGCGCGTGTTGCTGTTCGAGCAGGACAACACACACTTCAAGCCGATCCTCGACTGGCCGGACAACGCACTGGCCACCACCAGCACCCACGATTTACCGACGCTCAACGGCTGGTGGCATGGCCACGATATCGACTGGAATGCCCGATTGGGCCTGGTCGACGCCACGGGTGAAATCGAGTGGCGCCGTCACCGCGAACGCGAGCGTGAAGGTCTGCGCCGCGCGTTGAGCCAGGACCCGCAGAATTTCCGCGAAGAGTCCCATGAGACCGATCAGATACTCGACGCAGCCATTCGCTTCCTCGGCCATACCCGCGCGCCGCTGGTGTTGTTGCCGCTGGAGGATGCCCTGGGCATCGAACAGCAGGCCAACCTGCCCGGCACCATCGATACCCATCCGAATTGGTCGCGCCGCTTGCCCGGTGCCAGCGAAGCCCTGCTCGATGACCTGGACGCGGCCCGACGCCTGGAATTGCTTGCCTGCGCGCGGCTTCAGGCGGCCGAGCGTGACCGATGAATCAACCACGCGCGACCCTGCGTTTGCAGTTTCATAAAGGCTTCACGCTGGACGATGCGGTGCCGCTGGTGCCCTATTTCGCCCGCCTTGGTATCAGCCATGTCTACTCCTCGCCGCTGCTGAGCGCACGCGCAGGTTCCATGCACGGCTATGACGTGGTGGACCCCACCACGGTCAACCCGGAACTGGGCGGCGAAGCGGCGTTGCGCCGTTTGGTCAGCGCGTTGCGTGAGCAGAACATGGGACTGATCCTCGACATTGTCTCCAACCACATGGCGGTCGGTGGCGGCGATAATCCCTGGTGGCTGGACTTGCTGGAATGGGGCCGTTTGAGCCCGTACGGCGAATTTTTCGACATCCAATGGCATTCGCCCGATCCGCTGATGGAGGGTCAGCTCTTGCTGCCATTCCTCGACAGCGACTATGGCGTGGCGTTGCAGGACGGCACCCTGCCCTTGCGCTTCGATGCGCAGCACGGTGCTTTTTACGTCCAACACTACGATCATCACTTCCCGATTTGCCCGATGGACTACGGCGAATTGCTCAAGGACGATACCGAGCGATTAAAGTCACTGGCCGACCGTTTCAGCACCTTGAGTTACCAGACCGACGCCCACCGCCTGGCCAAACCGTTGAAAGACGAGCTGCGCGAACTGGCCAGCGACCCGGCCCTGCTTCACGTCATCGAGCAGAACCTGCAAGCCTACGATTCGCTCACGCCGGACGGTTTCCAGCGCCTGCACCAGTTGCTGGAACGTCAAAGCTATCGCCTCGCCAGTTGGCGCACGGCGGCGGATGACATCAACTGGCGGCGCTTTTTCGACGTCAACGAACTGGGCGGCCTGCGTGTGGAGCGCCCGGCGGTGTTCGAAGCCACTCACGCAAAAATCTTCGAACTGGTCGCCGAAGGCCTGATCGACGGCCTGCGCATTGACCACATCGATGGCCTCGCCGATCCGCGCGGTTATTGCCGCAAACTGCGGCGCCGGATCGACAGCCTGGCGCCGGGCCGACACCTGCCGATCTACGTCGAGAAGATTCTCGGCGAAGGTGAAACCCTGCACCGTGACTGGTCGGTGGATGGCACCACCGGTTATGAATTCATGAACCAGGTGTCGTTGCTGCAACATGATCCCGCTGGTACGCAAACTCTCGGCGAATTGTGGAACCGCTTCAGCGAACGGCCCGCCGATTTCCGTCAGGAAGCACACCTTGCCCGTCAGCAAATTCTCAACGGTTCGCTTGCCGGCGACTTCGAAAGTGTCGCCCAGGCGCTGCTGCAAGTGGCCCGGGATGATGTGATGACCCGCGACCTGACCCTCGGCGCGATTCGTCGGGCGTTGCAGGAGCTGATCGTGCACTTCCCGGTGTATCGCACCTACATCAGCCCTTGTGGGCGCTCCGTTGAGGACGATGGGTTTTTTCAGCAAGCCATGGACGGCGCGCGGCAAAACCTCAGCGAAGCCGATTGGCCGGTGCTCGATTGTCTGGCCCGATGGCTGGGCGGCGCACCCTGGCGCAAACGCCCGGTGGGCCGCCCGCGCAAGATGCTCAAGCATGCCTGCGTGCGTTTTCAGCAGTTGACTTCACCGGCAGCGGCGAAGGCCGTCGAGGACACCGCGTTTTATCGCTCGGCGGTTTTGCTGTCGCGCAATGACGTGGGGTTCAACACAGAACAATTCAGTGCACCGGTGGCTGACTTCCATGCCGCGTGCCTCAATCGTCTCGAAGAATTCCCCGACAACCTGCTGACCACCGCGACTCACGACCACAAACGCGGCGAAGACACCCGCGCCAGGCTGGCGGTGTTGAGCGAGCGCAGCGCGTGGTTCGCCGAGCAGGTGCCGCTCTGGCAGACGCTGGCCCGGCCGGTGCGCGCCGACGATGCGATGCCGTCGGCGGGCGATGAATTGATTCTGTATCAGGCGATTCTCGGCAGTTGGCCACTGGAACTGCGCGTCGACGATCGGCCCGCGCTCGAGGACTACGTCAAACGTCTCTGGCAGTGGCAGCAGAAAGCCTTGCGTGAAGCCAAGCTGCAAAGCAGCTGGAGCGCGCCGAACGATGCGTATGAACGTGCGACCCAGGCGTTCATCGAACGTCTGCTGCTAAGCCCCGAAGCCGAGCTGCTGCGCGCAGCCCTGAGCAAAGCCGTGACGTCCATCGCTGCATCCGGCGCACTCAACGGATTGGCGCAAACCTTGCTGCGCATGACCGTGCCGGGCATTGCGGACCTTTACCAAGGCAACGAGTACTGGGACTTCTCGCTGGTCGATCCGGACAACCGTCGCCCGGTGGATTACGCGAGTCGCCAACACGCCATGCAACGTCCGCCGGAACTGCCGGAACTGCTGGCCAACTGGCGTGACGGGCGCATCAAACAAACCTTGATCGCGCGCACATTAAACCTGCGCGCCCAACAGGCCGAGCTGTTTCAACGCGGGACGTATCAAGCGCTGGAAGTGGTCGGCTGCGAGGCACATCGGGTGCTGGCATTTGCGCGCTCGTACAACCAGAAGCAGGCCATCGTGATCGTCCCGATACGTTGTGCAGGCCTGCTGAAAAACAGTGCCGAACCCCATATCGGCGCGCCGCAGTGGGGCGATACGCGAGTCAAATTACCGTTTACCACCCCTGCCGAAAACCTGAAGGGACTTTTTTCCAGCGTCGCAGTCACAGAACACAAGGAGCTGATGATTGGCGCCGCGCTGGGGGATTTCCCGGTCAATCTCTTTATCCAAAACTTTGAGTTCAGTTCAGGAGCATAGCGATGAGTACCGACGATAAACGCATCCGCGAATTTGCCTATCAGATCTGGGAATCGGAAGGAAAACCCGAGGGCCATGAAGCCCGGCACTGGGAGATGGCTCGAAAACTGGCAGAAGCCGAAGCCCTGGCCCCCAGCAAATCGCCCAAGGCGGCCGGCAGCAAAGCGGCAGGCACCAAGCCTGCCGTCAGCAAAACCGCCAACGGCAAGGCTGGCGAGCCGAAAACCAAAGCCAAGGCGAAACCCGCCGCTGCGGCAAAGGTGATCCCGCCCGGGGAAAAATCCACCGAGAAGAAACCTCGCGCAGCGCGTAAACCGCCTGCGGTCTGACGCTTCCCGGCATTGTCCTGACTGACCTTGTGGCGAGCGACCTCTCGCCACCGTGGGCACGTTCGCCCCCGATAAACCTGTAGGAGCGAGGCTTGCCCGCGAAAGCGGTGTGTCATTCAACATTCGAATCGCCTGACACGCCGCCTTCGCGGGCAAGCCTCGCTCCTACAGGGGATTCCCCAATTGCAGGAGCATCTATGACCAGTCCAAAAAAAGCCGCGCCAGAACCTCAGGCCGAGGCTTCGCGAATCCGGGAAGGCCTGCCCTTTCCGCTAGGCGCCACCTGGGATGGTCTGGGGGTCAACTTCGCCTTGTTCTCCGCCAACGCGACCCGAGTTGAACTGTGCATCTTCGATGACGCCGGCGAAGTTGAACTGGAGCGCATCGAACTGCCGGAATACACCGACGAGATCTACCACGGCTACCTCCCCGACGCTCATCCGGGGCTGATCTACGGCTACCGTGTTTATGGCCCGTATGACCCGGCCAACGGGCATCGCTTCAATCACAACAAACTGTTGATCGACCCCTACGCCAAACAACTGGTCGGCCAGTTGAAGTGGTCCGAAGCACTGTTCGGCTACACCATCGGCCACCCCGACGCCGACCTCAGTTTTGACGAACGCGACAGCGCGCCGTTCGTACCGAAATGCAAGGTGATCGACCCGGCGCACACCTGGGGCCACGACCACCGCGTCAGCGTGCCGTGGGACAAAACGATCATTTACGAAACTCACGTGCGCGGCTTCAGCATGCGTCACCCGTCTGTCCCCGAGAGCGTGCGTGGCACCTTCGCCGGGTTGATGGTCGATGACATGCTGGAACACATCCGCAAGCTCGGCGTGTCGACCGTGGAATTGCTGCCGATTCACGCGTTCGTGAATGACCAGCACTTGTTGCACAAAGGCATGACCAATTACTGGGGCTACAACAGCATCGCGTTTTTTGCGCCGGACCCGCGCTACCTGGCAAGCGGCAAGATCGCCGAGTTCAAGGAAATGGTCGCGCACCTGCACGAAGCCAATCTGGAGGTGATTCTCGACGTGGTGTACAACCATACCGCCGAGGGCAACGAACAGGGTCCGACCCTGTCGATGCGCGGCATCGACAACGCCTCGTATTACCGCTTGATGCCCGACGACAAGCGCTTCTACATCAACGATTCCGGCACCGGCAACACCCTGGACCTGAGTCACCCGTGCGTGCTGCAAATGGTCACCGACTCCCTGCGCTACTGGGCTTCGGAAATGCACGTGGACGGGTTCCGCTTCGATCTGGCGACCATTCTCGGGCGCTACCACGACGGTTTCGATGAACGTCACAGCTTCCTCGTTGCCTGCCGCCAGGACCCTGTACTGCGCCAGGTAAAAATGATTGCCGAGCCGTGGGACATTGGTCCCGGTGGTTATCAGGTCGGTCGCTTTCCACCGGGCTGGGTCGAATGGAACGACAAATTCCGCGACACCGTACGCGCGTTCTGGAAAGGCGACGACGGCCAACTCGCTGACTTCGCCAGCCGGATGACTGCCTCCGGTGAAATGTTCAATCAGCGTGGTCGGCGGCCCTACGCATCGGTGAACTTCGTCACCGCTCACGATGGCTTCACCCTCAACGACCTGGTGTCGTACAACGAAAAACACAACGAAGCCAACGACGAGAACAACCAGGACGGCAGCAACAACAACCTGTCCTGGAACCACGGCGTCGAAGGCCCGACTGACGATCCCGAGATCAATGCGCTCCGCCAGCGGCAGATGCGCAACTTCTTCGCCACCCTGCTGCTGTCCCAGGGCACGCCGATGCTGGTGGCCGGTGACGAGTTCGCCCGCACCCAGGACGGCAACAACAATGCCTATTGCCAGGACAGTGAAATCGGCTGGGTCAATTGGGACCTGAGTGAAGATGGCAAGGCGTTGCTGAAGTTCGTCAAACGCCTGATCAAGTTGCGCCTGGCCTACCCGATCCTGCGACGCGGGCGCTTCCTGGTGGGCAATTACAACGAAGACATCGGCGTCAAGGACGTCACCTGGCTGGCGCCGGATGGCAGCGAGATGAGCACCGAACAATGGGAGGAATCCCACGGCAAATGCCTCGGCATGCTGCTCGATGGCCGAGCCCAGGAAACCGGGATTCGCCGCAAGGGCGGTGATGCCACCTTGCTACTGGTGGTCAACGCGCACCACGACATCGTCAACTTCACCTTGCCGCAAGTGCCGGATGGCAGGTTCTGGACCTGCATGGTCGACACCAATCAGCCATCGATCCGCGGTCAGGAGCGCTTTGAGTTCGGCCACGAATATTCGGTCACCGGCCGTTCGCTGCTGCTGTTCGAATTGCAGCGTGAGGAAGAAGAGTGAAATGAACCTACGGGGGTTTCTACATGGCCAGGCAGCGGCCGGACACTGGAGCGACTCCAGCGAAAATTGCGCGACCTGGCACAGCCCGGAGAAAAATATGTACCGGTGGGAACATCGACGCGACGAATAGCGTGACTTGAGCAATACTCTGCTCGCGGCAATCCAGGGTTCGGAGAGCGGCACATTGCTATCAATTAGAACAAGGACGTAGCCCGATGAAATCCGTTTCCATCAGCGACAGCAGCCTTACTGCACAGATCTGGAACAACGCGCCTCAGCTCGACAACATTCCCGTCATCAACACCCAGACCCTGGTCCCGCCCGGCGCCCGCGCCGTGGTGATCGCGCCGCACCCCGGCGATGAAGTCGTGACCTGCGGCGGACTGCTGCAATTACTCAGCGCTCTGGGCCATCCCCTGCAATTGATCTCGATCACCGACGGCAGCGCCAGCCATCCGGGGTCACAGCAATGGTCGGAGAAACGCCTCAGCGTGTTTCGTCCCCAGGAAAGCGTCGAAGCCTTGCGCCGCCTCGGTTTGCCGATGCACAGCCTGAAGTGGATTCGCGGTGGGTTCACCGACAACGCCCTGGCTGAGCGCGAACTTCAGTTGACTCAATTCATCGCGCGGTACTTGCGGCCTGGTGATGTGGTGTTCAGCACCTGGAGCGAGGACGGCAATGTCGACCACGACGTCGTCGGCCGCGCCAGTGCCAAAGCCGCCGCCTCGGTCGGTGCAGCGTTCAACGAAGTGCCCGTCTGGGCGTGGCATTGGCCCACGCGTGATCGAGGGCTGATCCCGTGGCACCGCGCCCGCAAGGTTCGCCTCGACACCTGGACCGTTGCGCGCAAAAGCCACGCCACCCACGCCTACGCCAGCCAGCTCGACGGCGAACCCGCCATCGGTATCGCCCCGCTGCTGCCCCGGGTGCTGCTGGAACGCATGCGGTTGCCCTATGAAATCGTCTTCGTCTAAACCAACACCCCCTGCAGGAGCCAGCTTGCCGGCGATGAGGCCCTTGAACCTTGCGCTAATCTTGCGGACGCCATCGCTAGCAAGCCAGCTCCTACAAGGTTGTGTCGATCACAGGTTTGAATTTACCCCCGCACCCGTAGGAGCCGGCTTGCTGGCGATGAGGCCCTTGAACCGTGCGTTATTCTTGCGGACGCCATCGCCGGCAAGCCAGCTCCTACAGGTTTGTGTCGATCACCCGCTCGAAATTGCCCCCACCCCTGTAGGAGCCAGCTTGCTGGCGATGAGGCCCTTGAACCGTGCGCTAATCTTGAAGACGCCATCGCCGGCAAGTCGGACCGCAGCGCATGCTCAAACTGAACTGCCCGCCCCCGCATCAGTCGCATACATAAGCCAGCCTGATTCAGAGGAGTCAAAGTGACCAGTGATTCCAAGCGCCAGACCGTCGAATCGACGCCATTGAACACGCCGCCGGCGATTCATCGACTCAGAGTACTGACGGTCAACACCCACAAGGGCTTCACCGCGCTAAACCGACGCTTCATCCTCCCGGAACTGCGTGAAGCGGTACGCAGTACATCCGCCGACCTGGTGTTCCTGCAGGAAGTCGTCGGCGAACACGAACGCCATTCTTCCCGCCTCAACAACTGGCCGCAGACCTCGCAATACGAGTTCCTCGCCGACAGCATGTGGAGCGATTTCGCCTACGGCCGCAATGCGGTCTACCCCAACGGTCACCACGGTAACGCGCTGCTGTCAAAATACCCGATCCGCGAATACCGCAACCTCGACGTCTCGATCACCGGCCCCGAGCGCCGCGGTCTGCTGCATTGCCTGCTCGACGTACCGGGCCACGCCGAAGTCCACGCGATTTGCGTACACCTGAGCCTGCTGGAAAGTCATCGTCAGTTGCAGCTCCAGTTACTCTGCCAACTGCTTGAGTCTTTACCCGACGATGCACCGGTGATCATCGCCGGCGACTTCAACGACTGGCAGCTACAAGGCAACGCCGCCCTCGCCCGCCACGACTACCTGCACGAAGCCTTCGAGCGCCACCATGGTCGCCCGGCAAAAACCTATCCGGCACGGTTTCCGTTACTGCGCCTGGACCGGATCTATCTGCGCAATGCCAGCAGCCATGAGCCGCGGATATTGGGCAGCAAGCCGTGGACGCATCTGTCGGATCATTTGCCGTTGGCGGTGGAAGTGCGTCTTTAGTGTTTCAGACCTGATCCGTCAGGCATCATTGATATTGACAGTAATGTTCTAAGGGATGCGACTGTGAATCTCGCCGTTCACATCGACTTTCTTACCGACCGTCGGCTGCTCAAACGCCTCTGGAACAATACTTTCACGATGATTTTTCGTACAAACAAGAACTTAGATAAACGCCAAAAAACAATTAGTTGCAACGGCTAAATTAGACATACCGCTTATCGTTCATTTTCTTGACGCGACGCCATCGGTCTTCTTGACTTGACGTTACTACCCCCGGAAGTACCACCCGGAGCAACCCCCAGACACCCGTCAGAACGGGCCGCCAGCGGCTTGCCCCAGTCCATTCGGTCGCCCCTCAATCAGGGGTAGGAGAGACGCCAGAGCGAGATACCACATGCGACTGCAAGGTAGACCTCCATGAAAACTTCATTCACCCCACAAGAGATCAAAGTTACTTTTTGCACGGTGTCGAGTTCACTCTTGCTGTGCTCATCCATGGAAGTGCAGGCCTCGCCTGCCGAGGAAGAAACAACCCCCTGGTATGACCAGGAGGTCCCGGTGCTCACCTTGCCTGCGCTCGCTACCAACTACCCTGGGCGCTTCAGCGCCAGGCCTGATCTGCGAAGTTCACACCTGACCATCGAAGACGCTGCGCCCTCGGCCTGGGATCAGCTTTATGGACAGGCGTCGCGTCAGGCACAAACCGATTATCTGTCCCAGGGATTCAGCATTCCTGGCGCCAACGAATTCAAAGGTCCGGCGATCCTCACCCTGCAAAGCGGTAGTGGCCATACCCAGCAGGTCGGGCTAATCGGCGGGATGAGCCAGTTTCAAGGCAACAGCAACGGCCTGCTGACCAGTCGCGCCCTTGCCGACCCCAACACCGACACCCTCAACCTGCAAGGCCAGAGCCTCGGCGCCTACTGGAGCCTGACCGGTCCACAGGGCTGGCACGTCGACTTGACGGCCAGTGGCGGTCGGGTCAACGGTTTCAGTCGTAATGAACAAGGGGCGCGACAAGCCGCCGAAGGCAGCGCAGTCACCTTCTCGGTGGAAGGCGGCTTTCCGATTGGTCTGGGCGACAACTGGGTGGTCGAACCCCAGGCGCAGTTGATCAATCAGCGCATCACCCTGGACACCCCGTACGCCGGTTCCGGCAATGCGTCCTCCAGCGACCTGACATCCTGGAGCGGCCGGGTCGGCGCACGGTTGAAAGGTAGCTACGACATCAACGGCCTCGGGGTCGAACCGTATGTGCGGACCAACTTGTGGCACACGGTGTACACCGGCAATACCGTGACCCTGGATCAGGTCGACAAGATCAGCACCAGCCGCTATTCATCGACGGTCGAAGTGGGTTTGGGCCTGGTGGCCAGAGTGACACCCGCCGTGAGCCTGTATGTGAGCGCGGATTACAGCAGCAGCGTGGATGAAAATGATTTGAATGGGCTGATTGGCAGTTTGGGTGTGCGGATGCGTTGGTGAAAACACTTGATTCACCTGTTACTTCTTACAGTAGGCAGGCGAATGATGGTCGTGCATTGTGATGGGCAGTTTACTTTGATCAAGGCCAGCAGGGATGCCAACCGGAGCTTCGTCATACGCGCATACCGACACGCCGACCATGGCGGTGTCGGATGCGCGTGGCCTGTTGATCAGGACAGTGCAGTTTCATCGGCGGGAGGCTGCCGATCCGGTTGACACACGGGTTACCGAGCAACGTTTCGATGCGGCAGGTCGATTAGCGGGCAGTCGTGATCCGTATCTGTTCGATCTGGCTCACACCGATGCATCGGCCCCTTTTAACCTGAGCCAAGTGACGAGCCTGTCAGGTGGCGCATTGATGACCGACAGCGTGGATGCCGGATGGCGCGTTGTGTTTCCAGGTGACGCCGGGCAGCCTTTGGAACACTGGGACGGCCGCGGCAGCCATTCGCTGACCGAGTACGACGAACTGCTGCGCCCGGTGGCCGTGCGTGAAAGCGGTCGGGAAGTGGCCGAACACACGCTGGAGCGATTTACCTATGCCGATGCCAGCGCGGAATCTGCGGCACGCAACCTGTGCGGCCAACTGATCCGTCACGATGACCCGGCCGGCACCGTTCATATTGGTAACCTGAGTATCACCGGCAACGTGCTGAGCCACACGCGGAAGTTTTTGACCGGCACCGACGAGCCCGACTGGCCGGCCGACGTTGCCGGGCGGGATGCATTGCTCGAACCGGGAGATGGCGCGACCACGGCTTACACCTTTGCACCCAGTAGCGAATTACTTAGCCAGACTGACGCCTTCGGCAATGTTCAGGCCTTTGCTTACACCCTCGCCGGCCAGCTGGAAAACACTCGGCTAACCCTGGCGGGCGACGGACAGGTCGAGAAGTTGCTAGTCCACGATATTCGCTACAACGTCACTGGCCAGATCGAATCGGAAACCGCCGGTAACGGCGTCATCACCCGCCACCGTTACGACGAAGCCAACGGCCGACTGACCGAACTGAGCACCCTCAAAGCCGATGGCACGCCGTTGCAAGACCTGAAATATCACTACGACGCCGTGGGCAATGTGCAGAACATCAAGGATGCCGCGCAACCGATCCGCTACTTCGCCAACCAGCGCATCTTGCCGCTCAAGACCTACTGCTACGACACGCTTTATCAGTTAATCGAAGCCACAGGCTGTGAGGCCAAAACCGGATCCGGTGGCCCCACCCTACCCGACTTTCAAGCCCTGCCGCTCGACCCGAGCCAGCTCGCCAACTACACACAAACCTTTTATTACGACGCGGGCGGCAATCTGCTGGACCTGGTGCACGTCGGCGCGCAAGCCCATGGCCGCACGCTGACGCGGGCACGCTACAGCAACCGCTGCCTGCCCGAACGCGACAACCGGCCACCGACCGAGGACGAACTGGCCAACGGCTTCGATGCCAATGGCAATCTGCGAGAGCTTCAAGTCGGCCAGTCACTTACCTGGGACTTGCGTAACCAGTTGCGGGAAGTGCGGCCGGTCGTGCGCGAGGACAAAGAAGACGACTTCGAATGTTACATCTACGACGGCGGCGGCCAACGGGTGCGCAAGGTGCGCTCGAGTCTGACCAATGCCCGAGCAGTGCTTCGTGAAGTACGTTACCTGCACGGTGTAGAGGTCCGCAGTCACAGCGGCAGCGGGGAAATACTCCATGTCATCACCGCCAACGCCGGCAGCAACAGCGTGCAGGTGCCGCACTGGGTGTCGGAACCACCCGATCAAATGACTCAGGATCAGGTGCGTTACAGCCTCAACGACCACCTGAAATCCAGTGCATTGGAACTGGATCAGAATGCCAACCTGATCAGCCTGGAATGGTATTACTCGTATGGTGGCACGGCGTGTTGGGCAGGTCGAAACGCGACCGAGGCCAAGTACAAAACCGTGCGTTATTCCGGCAAGGAGCGGGATGCGACAGGGCTTTATTATTATGGGTTCCGCTATCACGCGCCGTGGTTGCAACGGTGGATCAATCCTGATCCAGCAGGGTATGGAGACGGGATGAATTTGTTCTTGATGGTTCATAACAACCCGGTCAACTATCAGGATGCCCGCGGATTATGCGGCACCAAAGCCAAAGCGCCCTCGCCAAAAAAATGTAAAAACATAACAAGCGCAAAAAACAAATTGGCAGCCATGCAGATTAAAAAGCAACAATTCCACGCAGAAAATCTTAAAAACCTAGAGAAGTGGAAAAATATTCCTGACGAGTTATTATTGGTTCACACATTAAAACTAGATCTCAAATCACACGAAAACAGCGAGTTACTTTCACAGAGTGCAGCATCATTATTTTCAAACTGGGATATTATAAGCACTAGCTTAATAAGGCTTAGCGATCGAAGCACAGCCACCTATACAAGAAGCCTTAAAACACAACTTAGTGGATTCGACGGCATGACCTTTGACATACCAGAAAACACACTGGAGCATTACAGTCAATCTGAAAAAATAACTTTCGGGGAAATTGCTTTTAAACTTAGAGTGCCAGCAGCAAACATCATAGGGACCATTCCGTTCGATAACGGATTTCCTAATCAAACGGGCCGAAACGCAAAGACCATCGAAGAAAAAGGCAGTCTTGCCAAAGCATTTCATGACGGACAAACAAAATTAAAGGGAGAAAAATCAGAACTAAACACTTACTACTCAATTGTTTCTCCAGAGCAGCTCATCAAAGATCAAAGAGAGTACGGCGACGATTGGAATGAGGTTTTGATTGTGGGACGAAAGGATGTCTCAATACATCCAGGTTTCCCAAATACGGGGGACATTTCAGTAGAAGAAATATTTATACTGCCACAGCAAGATATACGGCTATCAGATGGAAAACCGATACTTCCAGACTTTCTTCAGGAAGCAGCTGAAAGAATAAAAATCGCAAACCCCGGAATCCCTATCACTATAAAATAATAGGCGCCCGACTCCAGAAACATATCTGGGGCCGGCACCCTGACTTTTTACGCTGCCTACCCCTCCGGCCGCAACATCAACACCGCCAACGGCGGCAAATTCAGCACCAGCGAAAGCGCCTGCCCATGGCTCGCCTCTTCCTCGGTAGACGTCCCGCCGCTGTTCCCGTAATTCGACCCGGCATACGTCGCCGCGTCACTGTTGATCACCTCAGTCCAGCGCCCCGCAAACGGCACGCCAATGCGATAAGCCTGGCGCGGCACCGGCGTAAAGTTGGCCACCACCAGCACCGGCCGACCATCCTTGCTCCAGCGCAGGAACGCGTAAACGCTGTTGATCGCGTCATCGCCAATCAGCCACTGGAACCCTTGCGGCACGTCGTCCTGCTCATGCAGCGCCGGTTCTTCGCGGTACAGCCGATTCAGGTCACCGACCAATGTCTTCACACCTTGGTGTTCCGGGTACTGCAGCAAGTACCAATCCAGCTGCTGATCATGATCCCACTCGCGCCACTGGCCAAACTCGCAGCCCATGAACAACAGTTTCTTGCCCGGATGCGCCCACATGAAGCTCAGGTACGCACGCAAGTTGGCGAATTTCTGCCAGCGGTCGCCGGGCATTTTGTCGATCAGCGAGTGTTTGCCGTGGACCACTTCGTCATGGGAGATCGGCAGGATGAAGCGCTCGGACCAGGCGTATACCAGGCCGAAACTCAGTTCGTTGTGATGATGCGCGCGGTACACCGGATCCTGCTGGATGTAATGCAGCGAATCGTGCATCCAGCCCATGTTCCATTTGTAATCGAAACCCAGGCCGCCCTGTTGCGTGCTCTGGCTCACGCCTGGCCACGCGGTGGATTCTTCGGCGATCACCAGCGCGCCAGGGGCTTCGAGGTTGACCACGTCGTTGAGGTGGCGCAGGAAGTCGATCGCTTCAAGGTTCTCCCGCCCGCCGTGACGGTTCGGCACCCATTCGCCGGCCTTGCGCGAGTAATCGCGATACAGCATCGATGCCACCGCGTCGACGCGCAGGCCATCGACATGGAAATGCTTGAGCCAGTGCAGCCCCGACGCCAGCATGTAGCCGTGCACTTCGGTGCGTCCGAGGTTGTAGATCAGCGTGTCCCAATCCTGGTGGAAACCTTCCAGCGGGTTGCCGTATTCGTACAGCGCGGTGCCGTCGAATTGCGCCAGGCCGTGGACATCGGTCGGGAAATGCGCCGGCACCCAATCGAGGATGACGCCGATGTCGGCCAGGTGACAGGCGTTGACGAACGCGGCGAAGTCATCCGGTGAACCGTAGCGCGCACTCGGGGCGAATTGCGAGAGCAGTTGATAGCCCCACGAACCGCCGAACGGGTGCTCCATGATCGGCATCAGCTCAATGTGGGTGAAGCCCAGATCTTTCACGTACGGGATCAACCGTTCACCCAGTTCGTGCCAGGTGTACTGACGCGCGACTTCGCCCAGATCGTCCAGTTCGCACTGCCAGGAGCCGGCGTGCAATTCGTAGATCGACAGCGGCGCGCTCGGCTGTGAACGCTCGACGCGTGCCTGCATCCACGCGTGATCCTGCCACTCGATGCTCAGCGGTGAGGCGACTTTCGATGCGGTGTCCGGCGGCAGCGCGGTGGCCAGGGCCATCGGATCGGCCTTGAGCGGCAGAATGCCGTGGGCACCGAGGATCTCGTACTTGTAAGCCTCGCCTGCTTGCATGCGCGGGATGAACACTTCCCAGACACCGGTCGGGTGACGCGAGCGCATCGGGTGCCGGCGGCCATCCCAGTTATTGAAATCGCCGACCACCGACACCCGTCTGGCGTTGGGTGCCCACACGGCAAAACGCACGCCGTCGACACCGTCGACGTTTTTCAGCTGCGCACCGAGGCAACTGCTCAAGTCGCGGTGATTGCCCTCGGCGAACAGGTACAAGTCCATTTCACCGAGCAACGGGCCGAAGCTGTAAGGGTCCTCGGACACCTGTTCGCCACCGGCCCAACGGGTGCGCAGCACATACGGCTGCGCGTGCTCGAAATGCCCGACAAACAACCCGGGCGTCTGGGTGGCTTCAAGGCTGCCGAGTTCTTCACCGGAGTCCTTGGCCAGCACCTGCACGCTCAGCGCGTCAGGCAGATAAGCCCGAATAAATTGCCCGCCAGCGCCATCGCCATGGGGGCCGAGGATTGCAAAGGGGTCGTGATGTTCAGCGCGTACCAGCGCATCAATGTCCCGGGATCTGGGCAGTAACGCCTCTCTAGCGTGACCCTGTTCCTTGTTCGAGAAACTCATGACTACTCTCCACCAAGATCGGAAAAGGGTTTAAGCCCACTCAATAATCCATATAAACCGTGCAACGGCACGGGCAACCAGGTGGGCCGATTCTCTGCCTCATAGGCCACCTCATACGCCGCTTTCTCCAGACCGAACAACGCCAGCGCGGCGTCCTCGCCTTCCGGATCTTGCCACGCATGAGCAAGACTAGCTGCCGCCAGCCGATAAGCGTCGACAAATGCCTGTCGCGCTTCACTTAAATAGCGATCGGCAACGCGCTGGCGAGCCGCCTGCACATCGGAGGTCTGATCGGCGTTGTGCACGTTGATCGTCATCGCCGCAGCGTAGTCGAAGGAACGCAACACGCCGCTGACATCTTTGTAGGGGCTGTGTTTGCCGCGACGTTCGGCCAGTGGCCGTGCCGGTTCGCCTTCGAAGTCGATCAGGTACGCATCACCCTTGATCACCAGCACCTGCCCGAGGTGCAAGTCGCCGTGGACGCGAATCCGCAGACCACCGACTGCTTTTTTACCCAGTTCCTGGACGTGGGCGAGGATGGCTTTTTTGTTGTCCAGTAAACGGCTGACCAGGGTTTTGTCCGCCGGGTTCAGTTCGCTTTGATGCTGTTTGAGCAACTTCAGCGCGTGCTCCAGTTGCGCCGCGACATCCTTGGCCGAGGCCAGGGCGTCTTTTTGCGTGGTGACGTGCGGGGCGAAGTCCGGGTCGTCGGTAGACGCCGCCAGCACCAGGTGCATTTCGCCCAGGCGCTGGCCGAGCATTGCGGCGAAGTCTTTCAACTCGCCGAGGGCGTTGTAATGCTGCTCCTGCTCGGACATGGCGTCGGCCAGCTCATCGCGCAGCGCCCGTTCGAGGTTGTTCTGCGTCCATTCCCACGCATCGCCCTGATTGCTCAAATAGCCTTGGGCGATCATCAGCAGATTGTCTTCGCCCTTGGCGTCGCGGCGAACCACCGAACCCAGCAGCGGCGAGATATTGGCAAAGCCTGCGTTGGTCAGGTACGCGCTCATTTCCAGTTCCGGGTGCACGCCCGAGGCGATCTTGCGGATCAGCTTCAGCACCATGGTTTTGCCCACTACCACCGAACTGTTGGACTGCTCGGCGGACAGGTAACGCACTTCCGAATCCGCCGTCAGCCCCAGGCCGGCCAGTGCGGCAGTCGGCTCGAAACGGATTTCGCCGCCATCGGAAGGCAACACCGTGTTGTCCTGCATGGCTGACAGCACGGCGCGGATGAAGTGTTCGAGGCTGAAGGCATCGGTGATCAAACCCACCTGCGGTCCGCGTCGCACCCGCGACAACGCCAGCTGCTGCGGCAATGCCGGCCCGACCTGATCGTCCGCAATGAAGCCGAACGGCAACTGGTAACGACTGGTCTGGTCGCCGCTGGTGACTTCGATTTCACTCAACAGCACCGGATGCTGCGCATCTCCAAAACGCACGCCGTAGGCCAGGTTGACCTTGTCGATGGCTGCGTCCTTGCCGGCGAACCAGCGCCGGTTCTGCAACCAGCTTGGCAAGATGCTCTGCTCCAGCGTGCCACGGGACGGCGCTTCGAGCAGTTCCTCCATGCGTTTTTTCAGCACCAGCGTGGTGAAGTCCGGCAGGCTTTGCGCCGGTTCGACGTGCCAGCTCGGCATCTGGTTTTCTGCCGCCAGCACAAACCAATAGAAACCGTACGGTGCCAGGGTCAGGAGGAAATTCAATTGCCCAATCGGCGGGAACGCATTCCCGCCGAGCATCTCCACCGGCACCATGCCGACGTAGGCCGACAGGTCGAGCTCTGCCGCTTGCGCGCTGCGGGACACGTTGGCTACGCACAGGATGATTTCGTGCTTGCCGTCGGCCCCGGTGAATTCACGGGTGTAGGCCAGAATCCGGCGGTTGCTCGGCGACAGCATTTTCAGGGTGCCACGACCGAAGGCCTTGGACTGTTTGCGCACCGCGAGCATGCGGCGAGTCCAGTTCAGCAGCGAATGCGGGTCGCCGGCCTGGGTTTCGACGTTGACCGACAGGTAGCCGTATTGCGGGTCCATGATCGGCGGCAGCACCAGGCTCGCCGGGTCGGCGCGGGAGAACCCGCCGTTACGGTCGATCGACCATTGCATCGGCGTGCGCACGCCATCGCGGTCGCCGAGGTAGATGTTGTCGCCCATGCCGATTTCATCGCCGTAATACAGCGTCGGTGTGCCGGGCATCGACAGCAACAGGCTATTGAGCAATTCCACGCGACGACGATCACGCTCCATCAGCGGTGCGAGGCGACGGCGAATCCCCAGGTTGATCCGCGCGCGACGGTCGGCGGCGTAGTAATTCCACAGGTAATCGCGCTCCTTGTCGGTGACCATTTCCAGGGTCAGCTCATCGTGGTTGCGCAGGAAAATCGCCCACTGACAGTTGGCCGGAATTTCCGGGGTCTGACGCAGAATGTCGGTGATCGGGAAACGGTCTTCCTGGGCCAGCGCCATGTACATCCGCGGCATCAACGGGAAGTGAAAGGCCATGTGGCATTCGTCGCCGTTCAGGCCTTTTGTATCGGTGTCGCCGAAGTACAACTGGGTGTCTTCCGGCCATTGGTTGGCCTCGGCCAGCAGCATGCGGTCGGGATAATTGGCGTCGATTTCGGCACGGATCTGCTTGAGGACATCGTGGGTCTCGGGCAGGTTTTCGTTGTTGGTGCCGTCGCGCTCGATGAGGTACGGAATCGCATCCAGACGCAAACCGTCGATGCCCATGTCCAGCCAATAGCGCATGACCGAGAGCACGGCTTTCATGACCTGCGGGTTATCGAAGTTCAGGTCCGGCTGGTGGGAGTAGAAGCGGTGCCAGAAGTACTGACCGGCGACCGGGTCCCAGGTCCAGTTGGATTTCTCGGTGTCGAGAAAAATGATGCGGGTGCCGTCGTATTTTTGATCGTCATCGGACCAGACATAAAAGTCCCGCGCGGCCGAGCCAGGCTTGGCTTTGCGCGCACGCTGGAACCACGCGTGCTGGTCCGAGGTGTGGTTGATGACCAGTTCGGTAATCACCCGCAAGCCACGTTTGTGCGCTTCAGAGATAAAGCGTTTGGCGTCGGCCATGGTGCCGTAATCGGGGTGCACGCCGCGGTATTCGGCAATATCGTAACCGTCATCGCGTCGTGGCGAGGGATAAAACGGCAACAGCCAGATGGTGTTGACGCCTAGGTCGGCAATGTAATCGAGTTTGGCGATAAGGCCGGGAAAGTCGCCGATCCCGTCGTTGTTGGAGTCGAAAAAAGACTTAACGTGAACCTGGTAGATCACCGCATCCTTGTACCAGAGCGGGTCCTTGATAAACGTGGCTGCCTTGGGTTTCTTCGCCATTTGAAACTCCTGTTGAGTTCGAGAAGGTCGCTGGGCCGTACACAGTCCTCCGACGCAATGATTTCCCTTGTAGGAGCCGGCTTGCTGGCGATGGCGGCGGGCCAGTCAACGAAAGTGTTGAATGCAATTGCGCTATCGCCAGCAAGCCGGCTCCTACAGGTCCTGCGTTTAGACGGTGATGCGCCAGATCCCGAACGGCTGATGCGCCGGGTCGATCCGCATGAACTGGTACTTGCCGTGCCAGGTCCAGCGATGCCCGTTCATCAAATCCTCACCCTGGGTGCTGGCGTCGTCGGACAAACCCATTTCCCACAGCGGCAATTCGAAATTCGCTTCCTGAACGTTGTGCGGATCGAGGCTGACGGCCACCAGAATGAAATTGCTGCCATCGGCGCTGCGCTTGCCGAAATACAGAATGTTGTCATTCCAGGCGTTGTAGACCCTTAGCCCCAAATGCGTGTGCAGCGCCGGGTTTTGCCGACGAATGCGATTGAGCTGCGCGATCTCGGCGATGATGTTGCCGGGCGCATTGAAGTCCCTTGGGCGAATCTCGTACTTCTCGGAATCGAGGTATTCCTCCTTCCCCGGCACAGGCGCGGCTTCGCAGAGTTCGAACCCGGAATACATGCCCCACAACCCGGAGCCCATAGTCGCCAGCGCCGCACGGATGAGAAAACCGGCGCGCCCCGACTCATGCAGAAACGCCGGGTTGATGTCTGGCGTATTGACGAAGAAATTCGGCCGGTAGCATTCGCGCCACGGCGATTCGTTGAGCTCGGTGAAGTACGTCGACAGTTCATGCTTGGTGTTGCGCCAGGTGAAGTAGGTGTAGCTCTGCGAATAACCGACCTTACCCAGGCGCGCCATCATCGCCGGCGTGGTGAAGGCTTCGGCGAGAAAAATCACCTCCGGGTACAGCGCCCGCACATCGGCGATCAGCCACTGCCAGAACGGCAACGGTTTGGTGTGCGGGTTGTCGACGCGAAAGAGCTTCACGCCCTCCTCGACCCAGCCGACCACGATGTCGCGCAACTCGACCCACAGGCTGGGGATCGCCTCGACCGCATAGAAGTCGACGTTGACGATGTCCTGGTATTTCTTCGGCGGGTTCTCGGCATATTTGATCGTGCCGTCCGGGCGCCAGTTGAACCAGCCGGGGTGCTGTTTCAGCCACGGATGGTCCTGGGAACACTGGATGGCAAAGTCGAGCGCGATTTCCAGGCCATGGTCAGCCGCTGCAGCCACCAGCCGACGGAAGTCTTCGCGGGTGCCCAGCTCCTTATGAATCGCCTCATGCCCGCCCTCTTCACTGCCAATGGCATAGGGGCTGCCCGGATCGTCGGGGCCAGCGGTGAGCGAGTTGTTCGGGCCTTTGCGGTAGCTGCGCCCGATCGGGTGGATCGGCGGAAAATACAGCACGTCGAACCCCATGTCGTGGATCATCGGCAGCCGCGAATGCACGTCATTGAAGGTGCCGTGACGGGCCGGGTCATCGGTGATCGAACGCGGGAACAACTCATACCAACTGGCAAACTGCGCGAGCTCGCGTTCGACATCCAGCGGATACTCGGCGCTCAGGCTCAAAAAAGCGTGGTGATCGGCCTCCGCCATCAGGTCAGCGCTACGCTGGTGCAAAAACAGTGCGACCTGCTCGGTTTCGAGCAACCCGGACAATTCATGGTGCAGCGCGGCCAGCGCTTCGCTGAGTGGTCCTTCAGTGCGTTCGGCCGCCTGCTGGACCTGATTGCGCCCCTCCTGCAACTCAAGACTGACCGGCACGCGGGCCGTGTACTTTTTTTCCAGCTCATAACAGAAGCTGGCGAACTGATCGACCCAGGCTTCGATGCAGAACACATAGCGGCCCTGGCGGTCGACGCGGAACTGGCCTTGATAACCGTTGTTGCCCAACTCGCCCATGACTTCGCTCTGCCAGACGTCATCGTCGGCAGCGCGCCAGCGGACCCGGACGGCCAGTTTGTCATGACCGTCGGCGAAGACTTTGCTGGTGACGACCACGTCTTGCCCCACCACCGCTTTAACGGCGAATTGCCCGCCATCGAGGGTCGGCATGGTGTTTTCGATGGCGATGCGCGGTAGCAGTAATGCCTGCGACAGCGGCATATGAGGGTTGTAGTTGAGCTCTGTGGGTTTTTCAGCAGTCATCGAGCATCTCTCCTTCACGCCCCATGGACGCTCTTGTACCTGGTCGTCATTCGCACAAGGCCAGCGGCCCCGGAATGAACTCACTTAAGTTCCGAGCGATGGGCGCCGGTAAAGTTCACGGGGATTTGCCTGGGTATCCGGTGGAATCAATTCCTGCACGAAGTGGTCAACACACTTAAGCACGACTTGCGCCATGTGCCACTGGAGGCTTCAACGATGAGTATTCCAATCCCGGCAGAAACGCCAGATCCGAACATCGACCAACCGACCATTCCGCCGACTGAGCCACAGCCTGTACCCGAGCAGGACCCGCCGGGCACTACCCCGCCACCGCGTGAAGATCCGCCAGAAACCATCCCGCCGGTAATCGTCAGTCCCGAATGATGCCCGCCAACCTGAATGATGCCGCAACCCCTGTAGGAGCCGGCTTGCTGGCGATAGCGGTCGTCCAGATAACGCAATGTTTAATGTACGGACGCCATCGCCAGCAAGCTGGCTCCTACAGGTCCGTGTCAGTCTTTGTTTTCGAGTAGCTTCACGATCCTCGGCATCACACTGAAAATCCCCAGCGCCAGCAACGTACTGAACACCGCCGTCGCCTCACGCCCCAACCCGGCGGAAACACCAATCGCCGCGGTCATCCACAACCCGGCGGCGGTGGTCAGGCCTTTCACGTGGCCTTCATCACCGTCCTGGTTTTTCAGGATGGTCCCGGCACCGAGAAAGCCGATCCCGGCGATCACGCCCTGCACCACGCGGCTCATGGCATCCGCCTGAGAACCGGACATTTGCGGCACCAGCACAAACAATGCCGCGCCAAGGGCGACCAACATGTGCGTTCGCACTCCGGCCGCCTTGCCCTTGTGTTCACGCTCGAACCCCAGAATCCCGCCCAAAATCGCCGCTATCAGCAATCTGACGGTAATTCGTGTCAGTTGTGAGGCGTCGCCGATGTCGGCGAACTCCGCTTGCAGCGTCACCCAAACCTCATGCCACCAGGCGTTCATGGTGCAATCCTTGTAGATGCTCGATAGAGGATGGACCGCGCCGACCATTAATCGGTTGCACAGAACGATGGCGGCCGCGGGTGCCCTAACAGTCATGAACCCGCAGAAAAAGGACCTCTCCATGACTGTGCGCATCGAAAACCAGACCTGCTTCTTCATCACGCAGAACGGCGAAGAAATCCGTCTGTGCCCCGACGTCACCATCATCACCGACGGCGCCAAGGCCATGTCGGCGGTAGACATCGACGGCCAGCGCATTTACATCACCGAAGCAGAAGCCGATGCATTGACCGTATCAGGCGCAGTGGACGGCCGCCGGCATCTGAAGGCAACCAACAGTGATTCGGTGATTTGACTGACCCGGATCAACATCACGCGCGGGCGCCTGATATAGGCACCCGCGCCCCGTTTTGACGGGTGCATCAACTTGTCGCAGGGCGAGGCCAAACGCTCATCTGATCCGCTTTTTATTGCGATACCTGAGTCTGTTATGCAAACAGATCGCCGCTCATAGTGCTCATGCCTGATGGAGGCTGATGAGCGAAAGACCATGAGCGAAAGAATCCCCGTCCGAACCGTAGAACCCGCCTCATTTGTTAAAAATGAGCCTTCGCGTCCAAAGATGAAGGCCAAGTCCAGCGACAACCTGATCCACACCCGCAGCTTCACCGGCCTGTTCCGAACCCTGCGCTTGAGCGGTGCGGGATTTCTGTTCCTGCTGTTTTTCGGCACCGTGTGGTTGAACTGGGGTGGCCGTCAGGCCGTGCTCTGGGACCTTTCCGAAAGCAAATTCCACATCTTCGGTGCGACCTTCTGGCCGCAGGATTTCATTCTGCTGTCGGCGCTGCTGATCATTGCCGCGTTCGGTCTGTTTGCGATCACCGTATTTGCCGGCCGGGTCTGGTGCGGCTACACCTGCCCGCAGAGTTCCTGGACCTGGATCTTCATGTGGTGCGAGAAGATCACCGAAGGCGAGCGTAACCAGCGAATCAAGCTGCAAGCCGCGCCCTGGGGCGTCAATAAACTGATGCGTCGCTCGGCCAAGCACACGCTGTGGCTGGCGATCAGTTTGATGACGGGCCTGACGTTTGTCGGTTACTTCACGCCGATCCGCCCGCTGGCCGAAGAGTTGCTGACCTTGCAGATGGGCGGTGTCAGCCTGTTTTGGGTGCTGTTTTTCACCGGCGCGACTTACATCAACGCCGGTTGGCTGCGCGAAGCGGTGTGCATGCACATGTGTCCGTATGCACGGTTCCAGAGTGTGATGTTCGACAAGGACACGCTGACCATTTCCTACGATGTCGCCCGTGGTGAAAACCGTGGCCCACGCAAACGTGAGGTGAAACCTGCCGACGTCGGCCTTGGTGATTGCATCGATTGCCAACTGTGTGTGCAGGTCTGCCCGACCGGCATCGACATCCGCGATGGCTTGCAGATGGAGTGCATCGGGTGCGCCGCGTGTATCGACGCCTGCGATTCGATCATGGACAAAATGGGCTATGCCCGTGGCCTGATCAGCTACACCTCGGAGCACGAGTTGCAAGGTGGCAAGACGCATCTGCTGCGGCCAAGGCTGATCGGCTACACCGCGGTGTTGCTGGTGATGATCGGCGCCCTCGCCCTCGCGCTGGTGGAACGGCCGATGGTGTCGCTGGACGTCAGCAAGGACCGTGGTCTGTTCCGCGAGAACAGCCAGGGGCAGATCGAAAACATCTACAGCCTTAAAGTCATCAACAAGACCCAGCAACGTCAGGACTACCGCTTGACCCTGGTCGATGGCGACGGCTTCCAGCTGCAAGGCAAGACCGAACTGAGCCTGGCGCCGGGCGAAATTGTCGACGTGCCGGTGTCCGTGGCGATGACCACCGAACGGCCGAGCAGTAGCTCGCAGAGCATCAATTTCAAGATCGTCGACAGCGATGAACCTGAGATTTATAGCGTGGCCAAAAGCCGGTTTGTTGCGCCGATGAACCGTTGATCCCTTAGACTGCGGTGCTGCCATTCGCGGGCAAGCCTCGCTCCTACGGTACGATGGTGTCTGTAGGAGCGAGGCTTGCCCGCGAAGAAGTCACCTCGATTTCACTGAACCACAATGAACCGGGCACTCGATGAAACGCTACGAAAAATTCGCCGACGACATCGCTGAACTGATCCGCTCCGGCGTCCTCGGCCCCGGCCAGCGCGTGCCCTCGGTGCGCTACGCCAGCCAGACCTACGGCGTCAGCCCGTCCACGGTGTTCCAGGCCTATTACCTGTTGGAGCGCCGTGGCCTGATCCGCGCCCGCCCGCGTTCCGGCTACTTCGTCAACACCCATGCGCCGAGCCCGTTTTCAGAGCCGGTGATCAGCAGCCAGGTCAACGAGTCCACCGAAGTCGACGTCAGCGAACTGGTGTTCTCGGTCCTCGACTCGATCAAAGACCCCAACACCGTGCCCTTCGGCTCGGCGTTCCCCAGCCCGACCCTGTTTCCGTTGCAACGCTTGTCCCGCTCCCTGGCCAGCGCCGCCCGGGAAATGGACCCGCGCATGGTCGTCACCGACATGTCGCCGGGCAACCCGCAACTGCGCCGACAAATCGCCCTGCGCTATATGGTCGGCGGACTGATGCTGCCCATGGAAGAACTGCTGATCACCAACGGCGCCCTCGAAGCGTTGAACCTGTGCCTGCAAGCCGTCACCGAACCCGGCGACCTGGTGGCCATCGAAGCCCCGGCGTTCTACGCCTGCCTGCAAATCCTCGAACGACTGAAACTCAAAGCCGTGGAAATCCCCGTGCACCCACGCGACGGCATCGACCTCGGCGTGCTCGCGCAAACCCTGGAACGCCACCCGATCAAGGCCTGCTGGTGCATGACCAGTTTCCAGAACCCCATGGGCGCCACCATGCCCGAGGCGAAGAAACAGGAACTGGTGGAGCTGTTGCGCAGCCACCAGGTGCCGCTGATCGAAGATGACGTTTACGCAGAACTCTATTACGGGCAGCAGGCGCCAAAACCGGCGAAAGCGTTCGATACCGAAGGGTTGGTGATGCACTGCGGCTCGTTCGCCAAGAGCCTAGCCCCTGGTTATCGCATTGGCTGGGTAGCTGCCGGGCGCTATGCGCAGAAGATTGAGCGGTTGAAGTTGATGACCTCGCTGTGCGCATCGATGCCGGCGCAGGCGGCCATTGCCGACTACCTGCAACATGGCGGCTATGACCGGCATCTGCGCAAACTGCGTTATGCGCTGGAAGAGCAGCAAAGTGCGATGCTGGCGGCGATTGCGCGCTATTTCCCGGCGCAGACTCGCGTCAGCCAACCGGCAGGCGGGTATTTTTTGTGGCTCGAATTGCCGCCGCAGATGGATTCGTTGAAGTTGTTTCAGATGGCATTGGCGCAAGGGATCAGCATTGCGCCGGGGCCGATATTTTCACCGGCGCAGCGGTTCAGGAATTGTATTCGGCTGAATTATGGCAGCCCTTGGGATGAGGCTGCGGAGAAGGCGATGGAGACGTTGGGGCGGATTGTGCGGTCGTTCTGAAGGTTTGATAGTGTTTGGTTTATCGCCTTCGCGAGCAGGCTCGCTCCTACAGTTGACCGTATTCCACTGTGGGAGCGAGCCTGCTCGCGATGAGACCAGAACAGGCACCACAACACTTGAAGGCTAACGCCCGCCTCCAAGATCAACAAACGTCCCCGTCGCATACGACGCCTTATCCGACAACAACCACACAATCGCTTCCGCCACTTCATCCGGCCGGCCACCGCGTGCCATCGGTATTGCCGATTCCAGTTTGCTGACCCGGTCCGGATCGCCGCTCAGTGCGTGGAAATCGGTGTAGATATAGCCAGGTCGCACGGCGTTGACGCGGATACCTTCGCCGGCCACTTCCTTGGACAGCCCGACGGTGAAGGTGTCGAGTGCGCCTTTGGAGGACGCGTAGTCGACGTATTCGTTGGGGGCGCCCAAGCGTGCGGCCACCGAGGAAACGTTGACGATGCTGCCACCCTGGCCGCCATGTTTGGGCGACATGCGCAGGATCGCGTGTTTGGCGCAGAGGATCGGCGCCAGGACGTTGGTTTTGAGAATTTTGAGGATGCGGAATTCGGACATTTCGTCGACCCGGGACTTGTGCCCCACGGTGCCGGCGTTGTTGACCAGTGCGGTGACCCGCCCCAGTTCGGTGTCGACCCGGTGAAACAAGGCGATCACTTCGTCTTCGATGCTGACGTCGGCACGGACCGCGATGGCTTGGGCACCGAGGGCGCGGACTTGCTCGAGCACACGGTGCGCAGCTTCTTCGTCGGATTGATAGTTGATGCAGATCCGATAGCCCTGTTCGGCGGCCAACAAGGCTGTGGCGGCACCGATGCCGCGGCTGCCGCCGGTGATGACGATGACTTTGTCCATGCGAGCTTTCCCCGTTCAAGCGTAAGCAGTCGGGGGCAAGAATAACCGTCATCGACGTTTTTTGCATGGGGTGTGTGGAGACTGGACGGGCCCCATCGCCAGCAAGCCGGCTCCTACAAGGTTTTGTGGCGGGCCTGAACGATCTGAACTACACGGTCCTCTGTAGGAGCCGGCTTGCTGGCGATAGCGCCCTCGAAATCGACGTAACTCTCACGGGGCCCATCGCCGGCAAGCCGGCTCCTACAGGGAGAGTGACTCGGCGGTAAGCGGTAACGCGGCCGCACGCTCCGCTCGAAGGATGTCGACCATGAAGCGCTCCGCCGGCAGCGGGTGCCCCAGCAGGTAACCCTGCAACGAATCACAGCCCAGCTGGGTCAGGAAATCCTGCTGCACGTCGGTTTCCACCCCTTCGGCGACAATCCGCAAACCCAGTGCCTGGCCCAGCGCGACGATGGCGGAAACGATCGCGGCGTCGTCGCTGTCGCGTTCCAGGTCGCGGACAAAACCGCGGTCAATCTTCAATTCGTTGGCCGGCAAACGCTTGAGGTACATCAAACTCGAATAGCCGGTGCCAAAGTCATCGATGGACAAGTCGACGCCCATCTCCGAGAGCTCGTTAAGCACCGTCATGCTCGCATCAGCGTCGCTCATGGCGGTGGTTTCGGTGATTTCCAGGGTCAGGCTGTTAGCGGGCAAATGGTGCGTGGCCAGGGCTTTGGCGACACTCTGAACCAGGCCGGCATGGCAGAACTGCAGGGCCGAGAGGTTCACCGCGATGCGCCAGTCGGTGTAGCCGAGCACGTACCACTCGCGCATCTGGCGGCAGGCTTCGTTGAGCACCCAGTCGCCAATCGGAATGATCAGCCCGGTCTTCTCCGCCAGCTCGATGAATTTGTCCGGCAGCAGCATGCCCTGAGTCGGGTGCACCCAACGCAACAGCGCTTCGGCGCCGACCGGCCGGCCATTGCTGGCGTCGAACTTGGGCTGGTAATAGAGGCTGAATTGTTGCTGGTCCACGGCATTACGCAGGTCTTGCAGCAATTGCAGTTGTTTGCGCGCGTTGCTGTTCATCGAGGCGTCGAAGAAGCTGTAGCCGTTTTTGCCCGCGCCCTTGGCGTGATACATCGCCGCATCGGCATTCATCAGCAGCTCTTCGGCCGTCTGGCCGTTGCCCGGGTAGAGGGCGATGCCGACACTGGCTGAAATCTGCAAATCATGTTCGGCGACACGGAACGAGCGCGCGATCATTCCGACCTGACGGGCCGCCAGGTTCAGGGCGTCATGTTCGTCGCGCAGTTGCACCAGCAAGACAAATTCGTCACCGCCGATCCGCGCCAGGGTGTCCTGGCTGCGCAGATCCTCGCGCAAGCGCAAGCCGACTTCCCGCAGCAACAGATCGCCCATGTGATGGCCGAAGGCATCATTGACCGGTTTGAAACCGTCCAGATCGATGAACATCAATGCAAAACAACCGCCCTGCTCCTGCACCTTCGACATGGCCTGGCCGATGCGGTCGGCCAGCAATATCCGATTCGGCAAACCGGTCAGGGTGTCGTGCAGCGCCAGTTGGGTGAGTTCACGATTGGCTTCGGTCAGCGAACGGGCCAGGTCGGCGGTGCGCGCCTCCAGACGCGCATCCAGAATCGAGGTGAGCAAGGCGATGCTCAACACCGCCAGCGTGGTGATCAAGACCAGGCTGTCCAGGCCCTTGCCGCTTAAACCGTTGACCGCCGCGCCACAAAAACTGCCGTCCGGAAACTGCGCCGCAGCCATGGCGGTGTAATGCATGCCGACGATGGCGATGCCCATGATCACCGCCGCGCCGCCGCGAATCAGCCGGACGTAAGGCGTGTGCTTGCGCAGGCGGAAGGCGATCCATAACGCCGCGCCCGAGGCGCCAACGGCTATCAGCAGCGATGCGCTGAACAGCGTCGGGTCGTAATCGATGCCCGGCTGCATGCTCATGGCGGCCATGCCGGTGTAGTGCATGGCGCTGATGCCGGCACCCATCACCAGTGCGCCGAACGCCAGTTGCCAGGCCGGTAATTGTGGCTGGCTGACCAGCCACAGGGCGAAGCCGCTGGACAGGAACGCGGTCAGCAGCGACAGCGACGTCAGCGTGACATCGTAGCCAAGGTCAATCGGCAATTTGAACGCGAGCATGCCGATGAAATGCATCGACCACACACCAATGCCCATCGCAAAAGCCCCGCCCGCCGTCCACAAATGCACGGCCCGACCTTTGGCGGTGGCAATGCGCCCGGTCATGTCGAGTGCGGTATAGGAGGCGAGAATCGCTACGAAGAGCGAAATGATAACCAGCGTGGGTGAATAGCTACCGATGAGCATTGGATTTCTCGCGACTACCCCGCCGTACTGCTTCCGTTCTCGGGGGGCAAATCGGGCGATTGTACTGATTGCACAAAAGAACGCACTGAGAAAATTAGCAAAGGGCCATCAAGCCGATGAAACGCTTGTTTGATCACCCGCAATACCTCTGAAACGTTACGCCCGAGCCCCAACTCCCCCGCTCTCCTGTAGGAGCTGTCGAGTGAAACGAGGCGGCGATTCTTTCAGGCAATGAAGATCTGGAGCAAGATCAAAAATCGCCGCCTCGTTTCACTCGACAGCTCCTACAGGGATACGGGGGAAAGCGGGAATTCGGGGGTCAGTTGTTGAGTTCGAGCTGGCCGTCCCATCCGCCGCCCAGCGCCGCAATCAATTGCACGCTGGCGATCAGCCGGCTCTGCAACAAGTCCAGCATATTGCGTTCATTGTTCAGCGCCGTGGCCTGCACCACGACCACATCCAGATAAGCAATCAAGCCGGCCTTGTACTGGTTCTGGGTCAGGCGCAGGGATTCACGCGCCGCGTCCAGTGCCTGTTGACGCACGGCGGACTCGTCTTCCAGGACCTTGAGCTGCACCAGGTAGTTTTCCACCTCGCGGAAACCGTCGAGCACTGTCTGACGGTACTTGGCCACGGTTTCGTCATAGGCCGCTTCGCTGCGGTCGACTTCCGCCGAACGCTGGCCGCCGTCGAACAAGGTCATCGCCAGTTGCGGGCCGACCGACCAGAAGCGGTTCGGCACACTGATCCAGTTCGAAGAGGTGCTGCTGCTGTAACCACCGTTCAAACTCAACGTCAGGTCCGGGTAATAAGCGGCCTTGGCCACGCCGATGTTGGCGTTGGCCGCCATCACCGAGCGCTCGGCGGAGGCGATGTCCGGGCGACGTTCGAGCAATTGCGAAGGCAGGTTCAGCGGCACGTCGGGCAGCAACGGGATGTCCGTGGTTTCTGCGAGGCTGAACTCAGCGGGCGGCAGCCCGATCAGTACGGCGATAGCGTTCTCGAACTGGGCGCGCTGCCAGATCAGATCGACCAACTCGGCCTCGGTGCTCTTGAGCTGAGTGGTGGCCTGTGCCACCGCGTCCTTGCCGGAAACGCCGGCGCGGTATTGGTTTTCGGTCATTTTCAGCGAGCGCTGATAGGCCTCGACCGTCGCTTGCAGCAGGCGCCTTTGCTCATCGATCACGCGCAATTGCAGGTAGTTCTGCACCAGCTCCGACTGCTGGCTCAAACGCATTGCCGCCAGATCGGCAAAACTCGCCTCAGCGTTGGCAGTGTCGGCCTCAAGGCCCCGGCGCAGCTTGCCCCAGACGTCGGCTTCCCAACTGACCCCGGCCTGGGCCGTGTAGGTGTTGCGGATGCCGCTGGAGGAACTGCTCAGGCTCGAACTGCTGCTGCCGGTGCCCTGGCTGGAACGGTTTTTCCCGACGGTCAGGTCCACCGTCGGGAAGAAAGCGCCGCGGGCACTGCGCACCAGAGCCTGGGCCTGACGGTACTGGGCTTCGGACTGGGCGACGGTCTGGTTGGCGCTGTTGAGTTTGTCGATCAGGCCGTTGAGCTGTTGATCGCCATACAGCTCCCACCAGGCTCCGCGGGCCAGGGAATCGCTCGGGTTGGCCTGACGCCAACCGGCCGCTTCCTTGTACTGCACCGGCGCGGCGGCCGTCGGGCGCTGGTAATCCGGGCCGATGGCGCAGGCACTGAGCAGCGCCACGCACAGCGACAGGCTCAACAAACGCGAGCCTCGGGCCGTAATCAGCGGTGCAGACAGGTTGATAAGCGAACGGTCAGTCATAGCGGAGTTTCCAGAGCAGCATCAGTACGCACCCCACGCCATTTATTGAAGCGATGGCGCAGTTTGTCGAGATAGAGGTAAACCACCGGGGTGGTGTAAAGGGTCAGCACCTGACTGAAGATCAGCCCGCCGATGATGGTCAGGCCCAGCGGCTGGCGCATTTCCGCACCTTCGGCACGGCTCAGCAGCAGCGGCAACGCTCCGAGGATCGCGGCCAGCGTGGTCATCAGAATCGGACGCAGCCGTTGCAGGCACGCGCTGCGAATCGACTCCAGCGGTTCCAGGCCCTTTTGCCGCTCCAGTTGCAGCGCGAGGTCGATCATCAGAATGGCGTTCTTCTTCACCACCCCGATCAGCAAAAACAGCCCGAGCAACGAGATCAGGCTGAACTCGCCGCCCAATGCATAGATCGACAACAACGCGCCGACCCCGGCCGACGGCAAGGTCGAGAGAATGGTCAGCGGATGAATGTAGCTTTCATACAGCACGCCCAGCACCAGATACACCGCCACCAGCGCGCCAAGAATCATCCACGGCTGGCTCTTTTGCGTGGCGGCAAAGGCATCGGCTGTACCGGCCATTTTCACGATGACGTCTTCCGGCATGCCGAGCTTGGCAATCGCCCGTTCGATGGCTGCACTGCCCTGCTCCACGGTCACGCCTTCGGCCATGTCGAAGGAAATGCTTTCGGAAGCGAACTGGCCTTCGTGGCTGACGCGGTCATCTTCCAGGCTGTTTTCGTAATGGGCGATGGTCGACAGCGGAATCCGCGCGCCGTCGGCGGTGATCACCTGGACCTGCTTGAGGGTGATCGGGTCCTGGGCGTACTTCGGATTGACCTCCATCACCACCTGATACTGGTTAAGGCTGTCGTAGATCGTCGAAATCTGCCGCTGGCTGTAGGCGTTGTTCAACACGGCGGTGACCATGTCCATATCGACGCCCAGGCGTTTGGCCTGATCGCGATCGACGATCAAGGTCACTTGCTGCGCGCCGCGCCCTTCACGGGCATCAATCGCGGTCAGCTCCGGCAACGCCTTGAGCGCGGTGACGACCTTCGGGTACCACTGGCGCAATTCGCCAAGGTCGGCGCTTTGCAGGATGTAGGAATACTGCGAACTGGTCTGTTCACGACCACCGCCAAACTGCAGGTCCTGATCCGCCATCAGCATCAACTGTGCGCCGGGAACCTTGGGCATTTCCTTTCGCAGGCGTTCGATGACTTTTTGCGCGGACAAAGCCCGTTCCTTGATCGGCTTCAGACGCACCAGCATGAAGGCGTTGTTGGTGCCGTTAGTGCCACCAATGAAGCCGGCAACGCTTTCCACTGCCTCATCTTTCAACACGGCACGGCGGAAGATTTCCATTTTCGGCTGCATGACGCTGAACGACAGACCGTCGTCGCCGCGCACGAAACCGATCAGTTGGCCGGTGTCTTGTTGAGGCAAAAATGTCTTAGGAACAACCACATACAGCGCAATGTTAACGCCAACTGTCACGATCAGACTGAGCAACGTCAGACGACGGTGACGCAGCACCCAGTCAAGGCTGGTGGCGTATTTGCCGACCATCCACTCATTGGCGCGCTGGCTCCAGCGCTGCAAACGGTTTTCCTGACCCGGCGTATGTGGCTTGAGCCAACGGGCGCACAGCATCGGTGTCAGCGTTAGCGAGACCACCAGCGACACCACGATGGACGCCGCCAGCGTGATGGAAAACTCACGGAACAGGCTTTCGATGATCCCGCCCATAAACAGGATCGAGAGGAACACCGCCACCAGCGAGACGTTCATCGACAGCAGCGTAAAGCCGACTTCCTGTGCCCCGAGGTAAGCGGCCTTCATCGGCGGCACGCCTTCGTCGATGTGCCGGGAAATGTTCTCCAGCACCACGATGGCGTCGTCCACCACCAGCCCGGTGGCCAAAATCAATGCCATCAGCGACAGGTTGTTCAGCGAGAACCCGTAGAGGTACATCACCGCGAAGGTGCCGACCAGCGACACCGGCACCGCGAGGGTCGGAATCAGCGAAGCGCGGAAGTTACCGAGGAACAGGAACACCACCAGAATCACCAGCGCCACGGCAATCAGCAGGGTCATTTCCGCTTCATGCAGGGTCGCCTTGATCACCGGCGAGCGGTCCATGGCCAGGTTCAGTTTGACGCTGGCCGGCAGCACCGCTTGCAGTGCCGGGAGCTGGGCCTTGATCTCGTTGACGGTCTCGATGATGTTGGCGCCGGCCTGACGGTTGATCACCAGCAGCACCGCCGCGTCGTCGTTGAAGAAACCGCTGTTGTAGCGGTCTTCGACGCCGTCACTCACCTTCGCCACATCCTTCAGGCGCAGCGCCGCACCGCCGTTGTAGTGGATGATCAGCGACTCGTAGTCCTTGGCCTTTTCCAATTGATCGTTGGCCTGAACCTGCCACAAACGCTGACCGTCTTCGACCGAGCCCTTGGGCCGGCGCACGTTGGCGTTGGCGATGGTGTTACGCACATCGTCCAGCGCCACGCCGTACTGGTTGAGCGCTTGCGGTTCGAGTTCGATACGCACCGCCGGCAAAGAGCTGCCGCCGATCTGTACTTCGCCCACGCCCTGCACCTGGGACAGGCTCTGGGACAGGATCGTCGAGGCCAAATCGTAAAGCTGACCCTTCTCCAAAACGTCCGAGGTCAGCGACAGCACCATGATCGGTGCCTGGGACGGGTTGACCTTCTTGTAGGTCGGCATGCTGCGCATCCCGCTCGGCAGCAGGTTGCGCGAGGCGTTGATCGCCGCTTGCACTTCCCGCGCCGCGCCGTTGATGTCGCGGTCGAGGTCAAACTGCAAAATGACCCGGGTCGAGCCCTGGCTGGAGCGGCTGCTCATGGTGTTGACCCCGGCAATGGCGCCGAAGGAACGTTCGAGCGGCGTGGCCACGGTCGAGGCCATTACCTCCGGGCTCGCGCCGGGCAGGCTGGCCTGGACCACGATCACCGGGAAGTCCATTTGCGGCAACGGCGACACCGGCAGCAGGCCGAAGCTCACCCCGCCCAGCAGCATGATCGCCAGGCTCAGCAACATGGTGGCGACCGGCCGCTTGATGAAAGGTCCGGAGAGGTTCATGGCTGCTCGACCACTTCCACGGACTCGGACGTGCGGCCCCAACGACGACCGAGGCGGTCGAAGTACAGGTAGATAACAGGCGTGGTGAACAGCGTCAGCACCTGACTCACCAACAAGCCACCGACCATCACCAGACCCAACGGCTGACGCAACTCAGCGCCAGAACCTGTGGCGAGCATCAACGGCACCGCGCCGAACAACGCCGCGAGCGTGGTCATCAGAATCGGCCGGAACCGCAGCAGCGCGGCTTGATAAATCGCCGTTTCCGGGTCCATGCCCTGATTGCGCTCGGCGTCGAGGGCGAAGTCGATCATCATGATCGCGTTTTTCTTCACGATGCCGATCAGCAGGATGATGCCGATGATCGCGATCATCCCCAGGTCATTGCCACTCAACAATAACGCCAGCAAGGCGCCGACCGCCGCCGAGGGCAGGGTCGAGAGGATGGTGATCGGGTGGATGTAGCTCTCGTAGAGCACGCCGAGCACGATGTACATGGTCACCACCGCCGCCAGAATCAGCAGCAAGGTGCTCGACAGCGAAGCCTGGAACGCCTCGGCCGCGCCCTGGAACTGGGTCTGCACGCCAATCGGCATGCCGATGTCCTTTTGCACTTGCTCGATGATTTGCACCGCATGCCCCAGCGCCACGCCGGGTGCGAGGTTGAAGGACATCATCACCGCCGGGAACTGGCCGATGTGGGTGATCGCCAGTTGCGCCTGGCGCTCTTCGATGTGCGCCAGGCTGGACAGGCGCACTTGCCCGCCATCGGTGGTCTTGACGTGAATCTGGTTCAGCGCATCCGGGCCGATTTTCTCGCCGGACTGCGACTGCAGGACCACGCGATACTGGCTGGCCTGGGTGTAAATGGTCGAAATCTGCCGTTGGCCGAAGGCGTCGTACAGCGCGTCGGTAATGTTCGACACCGATACGCCGACCCGCGAGGCGGCATCGCGGTCGATCACCAGGTAAACCTGCAAGCCTTTGTCCTGAAGGTCACTGGCGACGTCGGTCAGTTCCGGCCGTTGGGCCAGAGCCTCGACCAATCGACTGCTCCACAGGCTGAGCAGCTCGGAATCCGGCGACGACATGCTGAACTGGTACTGCGTGCGGCTGACCCGGTCCTCGATGGTCAGGTCTTGCACCGGCTGCATGAACAGACGGATACCGACCAGTTTGTCGAGTTCCGGTTGCAGGCGGGCAATCACCTCGGTGGCGCTCAAGTCGCGATTGCTGTGTGATTTGAGGTTGATCAGCAGGCGACCGCTGTTCAATGTCGAGTTATCGCCATCGACGCCGATGTAGGACGACAGGCTTTCGACGGCAGGATCCGCGAGGATCACTTTCGCCAGTTCCTGCTGCCGCTCGCTCATCGCCGCAAAGGAAATTGACTGCGGCGCTTCGGAAATCCCCTGAATCACCCCGGTGTCCTGCACCGGGAAGAAGCCCTTCGGCACCACCATGTAAAGGAACACCGTCAGCGCCAAAGTGCCGATGGCCACCAGCAACGTCAGCGGTTGATGCTTGAGAACCCACTTTAACTTGCGCCCGTAAGCCGCGATCATCCAGTCAATTGCTTCGCCGCTGGCCCGGTAGAAACGGCCCTGCTCTTCTTCCTTGGGTTCGCGCTTGAGCAGCCGCGCGCACATCATTGGTGTCAGGGTCAACGACACGACCAGGGAAATCAGGATCGCCACCGCCAGGGTGATGGCAAATTCGCGGAACAGGCGCCCTACCACGTCGGCCATGAACAGCAGCGGAATCAGTACCGCGATCAGCGATAGCGTCAGGGAAATCAGGGTAAAGCCAATCTGCTTGGCGCCCTTGAGCGCCGCGTTCAACGGGCTGTCGCCCTCTTCGATGAACCGGGAAATGTTCTCCAGCATGACGATCGCATCGTCCACCACGAAACCGGTGGCGATGGTCAGCGCCATCAGGGTCAGGTTGTTCACCGAGAAACCGGCGAGGTACATCACGCCGAAGGTGCCGATCAACGACAGCGGCACGGCCACCGATGGAATGATCGTGGCGCTGGCCCGGCGCAGGAACAGGAACGTCACCATCACCACCAGCGCGATGGCGATCAGCAGCTCGTGTTGCACGTCGGTGACCGATGCGCGGATGGTCTGGGTGCGGTCGGTCAGTACGGTGACCTCGAGACCGGCCGGCAGGTTGTCGGTGATGCTCGGCAGCAAGGCCTTGATCCGGTCGACCACCTCGATGACGTTCGCACCCGGCTGGCGCTGAATGTTCAGCAACACCGCCTGATTCTCATTGGCCCAGGCTGCGAGGCGTTCGTTCTCCGCGCCATCGACGATTTCCGCCACGTCCTTGAGCCGCAACGGCGCGCCGTTGGTGTAGGCCAGGATCAGGTTGGCGTAATCCTTGGGCGAGGTCAGTTGATCGTTTGCATCGAGCATCGAGACCCGGGTCGGGCCGTCGAAGTTGCCCTTGGGCTGGTTGACGTTGGAGGCACCGATCAAGGTGCGCACGTCCGACAGGTTCAGGCCGTTGGCCGCAAGGGCCTCGGGGTTGACCTTGATCCGCACCGCCTGACGCTGGCCGCCGGCAATGCTGACCATGCCGACGCCGCTGATCTGGGCGATTTTCTGCGCCATGCGTGTATCGACCAGATCATTGAGCTTGGGCAACAGCATGGTTTTGGAGGTGATCGCCAGGGTCAGCACCGGGGTGTCCGCCGGGTTGACCTTGTTGTACACCGGCGGCGCCGGCAGGTCCTTGGGCAGCAGATTGGTCGCGGCGTTGATCGCGGCTTGCACCTGCTGCTCGGCGACGTCCATGTTGATGTCGAGGCTGAACCGCAGGGTCAATACCGAAGCGCCGCCGGAGCTGGTCGAAGCCATTTGGGTGAGCCCCGGCATCTGCCCGAACTGGCGTTCGAGCGGCGCGGTGACGGCACTGGTCATGACGTCCGGGCTGGCGCCGGGATAGAGGGTCATCACGCGAATGGTCGGGTAATCGACCTGCGGTAACGCCGATACCGGCAACAGCCGATAGGCGATCACGCCGGCCAGAATAATGGCCAGCATGCTCAGGGTCGTGGCGACCGGGCGAAGGATGAACAGCCGCGAGATGTTCATGCGCCGCCCTTTTTCGCCTTGTCGGTGGTCGCCGGCTCAGTCGCGTCGGCCGCCGATTTACCTTGCAGGTGCCCGGTCGGGGTGGTCGGCACATCCTTGGTGTCGTTGACCACTTCCACTTCGCTGCCTTCCTTCAGGCGGTCGGTGCCTTCCAGGACGACACGATCGCCGGCGACCAGGCCTTCGGTAATCACGGTGTTGTCACCATCGCTGGCGCCGACCTTCAACTGGCGGATCGTGACTTTCTTGTCGCCATCCATCGCATAGACGAAGGTGCCGTTGGTGCCGAATTGAATCGCGGCCGACGGCGCGAGTACCACGCCTTTGAGGGTGTCGGCCAGCAGGTGGACGTTGACGAACTGATTGGGGAACAGCGCCTGATCACGGTTTTCGTAGCGCGCCTTGAATTTCAGGGTGCCGGTGGTGACGTCGATCTGGTTGTCGAGGCTCTGCAATACACCGGTGGCCTGTATTTGGGTGTCGCCACGGTTCCACGCTTCAGCGGGCAACTTGGCGCCGCTGCGATAGCGGGCCAGCACCACGTCGAGGCTGTTTTCCGGCAAGGTGAACGCCACGCTGATCGGTTGGGTCTGGGTGATGATCGCCAGCGCCGTGGTGTCGTTGGCCGCCACCAGGTTGCCGACGTCGAGCTGACGCAAGCCCACACGCCCGGTTATCGGCGCGCGGATTTTGGTGAATTCGAGATTGAGCTTGGCGTCGTTGACCGCTGCCTGATTGGTCTTGACCGTGCCTTGATACTGGCCGACCAGCGCTTCGGCGGTGTCCAGGGTTTGCTTGGCGATGCTGTCTTCGCGGTACAGGTTGCGATAACGCTCGACATCGACCTGCGCGTTTTTCAGTTGCGCCTGATTCTGCAACAAGGTGCCTTCGGCTTGCAGCAAAGCGTTCTGGTAAGGACGCGGATCGATTTCCGCCAGCAAGTCACCGGCCTTGACCATCTGCCCTTCTTCGAACGATACCTTGATCAGCTCGCCGCCCACCCGGCTGCGCACATTAATGGTGTTCAGCGCCGTCACGGTGCCCAACGCCTTGTAGTACAGCGGGAAGTCACCCTTGACCGCCGGCGCCACACGCACCGGAACCGGCCCGGTCGCCCCACCGAAACCCGGACGCATGCCACCCGAACGGCCAGTGTGCCCGGCCACGGCTTTTTGTCCGTTGCCTTCTTTTGGCGCAGCACTGCCAGGCCAGAATTTCCAGCACAGGCCAGCGATGACCAACAGGACAAGCAGGCCGAACAGCCAGCGACGAGGACTACGGGGAGCAGAGGATTGCATTGAATGATCAACCATTGGGCGCGTGGGCTTTTTCTACGGGAGGCTGAACGATAAGCACTGGCGGGGATTTAGCAAAGCGCCTTTACCGGCAATTTACCTTCGGCTTACGTAACAGGAGATTTATCTAAGACACTGAAGCACAAATGAAAACGGCCTGGACAGGGCCAGGCCGTTAACAATTGTAAAAGACGCTTATTTCAGAACGGCAAGTGCCGCTTCGTAGTTCGGTTCTTCAGCGATTTCCTTGACCAGCTCGCTGTGCAGCACGTTGTCGTTCTCGTCCAGTACCACAACGGCACGGGCGGTCAGGCCTTTGAGCGGACCATCGGCAATCGCAACGCCGTAGTTCTCGATGAACTCGGCACCGCGCAGGGTCGACAGGTTCTGCACGTTTTCCAGGCCTTCGGCGCCGCAGAAACGGGCTTGGGCGAACGGCAGGTCAGCGGAGATGCACAGCACGACAGTGTTGGCGACATCGTTGGCCTGGGCGTTGAACTTGCGCACCGACGTGGCGCAGGTCGGGGTGTCGACGCTTGGGAAGATGTTCAGCACTTTACGCTTGCCGGCGAAGCTCGCCAGGGTCACGTCGGACAGATTGCCGGCAACCAGGGAAAAGGCTGGCGCCTTGGAACCGGCTTGTGGCAGTTGGCCGTTGACTTGAACCGGGTTGCCTTTGAGAGTGACTTGAGCCATGAACGGAGTCCTTCTGAACGTTGATGTGGAAAATTCGACGAGGCAGAAGTTAAGCATGGATTGCGCTGATGGCCTATGGGCCGATACAAAATAAAGAGGCTGCCAGAAAATTCTACAAAAGCTGTTCAGCGAAAGTCTAGCGCAATCAAGCACAACACGAGTAAAACTGCAAGAATCGTACTGCCAGACATAAAAAAGAGGCCTTAATATATAGGCCTCTTTTTTACTTATACAGCCATCGATGTTTCTTTCATGAAACCAATAACAGCCTGAATAGCTATATCCTTTCCAAATTAACAATACCACGAGATTCTTTTCCATCAAGAAACGCAAATATTACTGGAAGAGCCCCTTTGGGGGCAGTATCTTTCAACCTAATATATCTTTCACTTTTCCCTGGACCACCGATTGGATAAACTACATGGGCGCCAATCATTAGCCATGGCACATGTGGCCCATCAAAATTTTCAGCATCCTGCTCCGGGAACACATCCATCCACTCGGGAATACCATAAATGACACCTATCGCCCCATTTTCTTCGGCATCAAGGGGGCTAACTGAAATTTTATATACCCTATTCGCCTCCATCATTATCGGAAGAAACTCTCCGTGATTAGCTCCATCACTACTGAACGTAGCCCAAGCCTTATAAATTTCAAAATGAATTGTATCCCGATACGATCCACCCCCATCCTGAAGATAAACCGGAACATTGCCAGGATAGCCAGTAATAACTTTCGACTCCTGGGGATTATACTGGATAACATCAGGCTCAAACTGGACCCATTCATCCCGCGCTACAAGCCGTCGCCCCATGCTTTCATGCTCGAACGTAAATACAACATTTTTCTCATCAACGGGTACGGCAATAAAACGACCTCCTTTACCCGCTGCTCTTTCATCACCATTCTCAAGACGAATACGGCAGTTTTTTATACGATCTGCCTCAACATCGACCGAAACAATCAGAGCACCTTGACTTCCTTCTACTCCCAACTCAAGCCTACTTTTACCAACGTAATCTCGCGTCATTAACACCAGCTCGATGACACTACCTCCCGGAACTGAAAGATGTGAACTAATAATTTCGACGACCCCAGGAGGGTCACCGTTCAAGCATCTGAGATCGCACCTACCCGTGAACGATGGTCCATCCTTTCGCCCGAAAACTTTTAATTTATAGCGCTGCCCGCAACGAAGTTCCAGCGTTGGCTTTTCAATATCAATCTCATATTCATTGAGCTGAATAGAGTCGACAAAATCACTTAGCGCTTGATTACCCATTTTTATCATCCTCTGCAATTAGCACGCCGAAAACCATTAAACAAATTTAAACCACGACTCATGCATCATCTTTCAAATCAACATCCAAAACCCTCATCGGAATACCTACTAAAGCCAAACCTTTAACCAACAATCCGAGATTAAACCCAGGGTTGGAAATGGCGCCATTCTTCACCACCCTTACATTTATTTTCGTACCGCCTGCGCTGGGTGGCTTAATGGTGAGCCAATCGCCGACCTCGGAAAATATTTGTACTGAATACCCGACAGTGGAGGGGGCCGAGAAAGAACACTTCCAACCTACAAGAACACTGTCCTCCGTTCTCGGCACCACAATCAACTCATACATCGTGCTAAGTTTCAGGTATGCAGGAACACCGCCATGCTCAACACCTTCAAACAGCACCTTGAGACCTTCATTGCTCGGACTAAAATATTTGAAGTCCCACGGATTAGTTTCCGCTCCACCATAGTCAAGGCAAAGCCGATGCACCTTATTTGAGTCCGCATGCTCTTTCCCTTGAAACTCAACGACACCAGAATCGTTTATCTTTACGGGATTTGGAACAATATCCATTGACGAGTTCTGCCCGTCCGCCCATTTGAATGACACTGTTCTCCCTTTAACAGGACTATCGGCGTTGGCAACAAATGTCAGTCGAGACCTTGGCGACGTGAGCATTATCCCATCGCCATACAAATCGACATCAGTGTCCGGACTACCATCAACCGATAGGGTAATAGCACTCAACTCATCGGAAAGGTTTTTCGATAAAACAACAACCGCCTCCATATCCAGCTTCGCATCCTGCCCGCAAGCAACTTCCGCAATTAATGTACCGCTTCGATTGGCAGGGCCAGTGAACGCCCATTGATACTGAGTTGTTGATTCGCCGAATGGGGGCTGGCAAGTCACATCACTCACAGGCAGCGTGCCCCCTGCGTACTTCATCGCAAGAGGTTTACCGGCAATGGGGCTATTCGCCTTGGGCACCAATGAAAATGTTCCCGGCTGGCCGCGCAACAGCACAACCCCTTGAGCCGGCACTGGCTTGCCGGCAAACAGGAGGTCGGCTTCGTCGCGCAAGTTGGCTGACAGCACGGTACTGAGCGCGAGGGTGATCAGCGTAACGCCGCTCGGACCGGCCACTGTAAAGTGGAAGGTGCCGCTTTTAGTCGCGGGGGCCGTGATGCGCCAGCTATGAGGCTTGGTCGCCTGATCCAGTGCCGGTACGCATTGGAAGTCCCCTGCGACCAAACCGGTGCCACTGCCCCATCGCAAGCTCATCAGCAAATCGGCCACCGGACTGCCGGCTTTCGGCTCCAGGGCCAATGTACGCGGTTTGCCCCGGATGAACACTTTGCCTTCGGCCGGGATGACGGCACCATCAAGCTTGACGGTCACGTCGTCCTCAAGGTTGCGCGACAACAACATGCAAACGGCCAGTTGCCCCAGCGTCGCGCCACCCGGGCCGACCAGTTTCAACTGGAACGTACCGCTCTTGGTGGCGGAACCGGTAATTTGCCAACTATTGAGTTTTGTGGCCAGGTCAAGCGCCGGGGTGCACGTCAGATCTGCTTTGACCAATCCCGTGCCGGCATGCCATTGCAGGCTTTTCATCAAGTTGGCGACCGGGCTGCCCGCGTTCGGCACAAGGGTCAAGGTTCTTGCAACGCCTCTGGTGAAAACCGCACTGTCCGACAGTTCCACACCGTCGACCAAGAACGCGCCCTCATCAGCAAAGTTTTTCGACAGCAATACACACTCTGGCAATTCAATGGGCGTAGTCATGCCCTCGCCAACCAACTCGAACTGGAACGTGCCGCTCTTGTCTGCGGGGCCGGTGATACTCCAGCTGTGGCCTGCGGTGTAGGTGTCGAGGGCAGGTTCGCAATTAAATTCTTCGGCCTGCAGCCCTTCCCCTTTGATCCATCGCAACTTCAGAGGCAGACGGCCCAGTGGACTGCCCGATTTGGCAACCACTGTCAGCGTTTGTGCCTCGCTCCTGAAGAAGACCTGCCCTTCTGTCGGGATTTCTACGCCGCCGATCCGCACATCGGCTTCGTCATTCAGATCAGTCGACAACAAGGCGTTGAGTGCCAGCGTGAGCGGCACGGCAATGCCCTGACACGTGAATATCAGCTGGAAAGTACCGCTCTTGTTAGACCCGGTGACGCTCCAGCGATGATCTGGCGTTGAAACGCCAAAACCAGGGCTGGACACCAAATCTGGTTCATCGAGACCACTGGTGATCACGCCTGTCAGTGTCACCCCAAGGCCATCTGTTACCGAACTGCCCTCCTTGGGCTCCAACGTAATAACGCCGGGCCGACCGCGGAAGAAAAAGTTGACGCCCGACGTGACAGGTTTACCGTCAATCCAGACCTCCACTTCATCAGCGAGATCGCCTGCAAGCACCCGTCCGTCGTGCTCCCAAGGCTGAGTCACTTCCTGGCTATAGATGACTAACCTGACTCGACCACTCTTCTGCTCGTTCGAGGTGACGGTCCATTTGAACTCTCCGGACACTGGATCCGGCTCCTGCCATACAGTGTCCTCAGGCACGGCAACAATGTTCAGCCCTTCTTCATTAATCAGCGCCAGCCTGAGTGTTTTTGCGATTGCCGGCTCGACTTTCACTGTCACTTCATTCGCTTGCCCACGACGCAATAGAACGGGTGAACGCCACGTCACGGGTACTCCGTTGACTTTCAGCTCCGCTTGTTGCCAGGGACTCTCGGCATACACCGTGATTGTAAAACTGTGTTCGGTCCACGTGTCGTTATAGGGGCTGAACACCTTGGCCGTAATCGACTGTTCGCCGTCCGCTGTGAAGGTGTGACTGAACGTGCTCCAGCCCAAGTTATTGGTTTTTTTGCGGCCTGCGGGTTGCCCATTCACGAGCCACTCAACATCGATGTCTTTCAGTAGTTTTTGGGTGTAGGCAGACACTACCTGGACCTCGGCAGTGACTTCTTCACCGATCAGTGGCGCGCCGATCGGATTGCGTTTGCCCTGGAATTCACGCAGGTAATGCCCCAACTTCACCGGAATACTGTAGGGCTCGGCGGTAAACTCGGTCTGTAACCGACAATCGAAGGAGCACACTTCGCCGTCGTCCGGGCAATTGATCTTCCACTCACATCCCTGCTCCAAAAACGTCTGGTACTCGCCGGACGCGGGGACTGCCTGGAACGGAAGGGTTTGCCCGGCAGCGGGATTTACGCTGACGCCGTGTCCGACCCACGGGCTGCTGGCTTCGCCGACTGCGGTGAGCGTATGCCCGCGTTGGCCTGAAGCCCCGTAACAAAAATAAACGGGAGAAATTTCGGTAGCTCCGATTTTAAGGTTCGAGGTCATGACGCGTTTCCGGTAGTTGGAAGTGGACAAAAAAACTGGCCACTCGACTATCGAGAAAAAAAGCAGCTGCGGGTACTGTCAGAAATGACAATGAACAAGATCCATTCACAATAAATGCGCGAGAAAAACCGTTGTCTTGGAATAAGGGATTGAGCCGCGTTGTTCCGATGACGCGCGATACTTTGGGAAGCACTGTCGATTTAAACGTCGGCCAATCGACCATGCTGTGAATTTCTCACATCCATTGGAGACAACCCCATGCGATTCATGATCATTGTCAAAGCCAGCCTCGACTCCGAGGCTGGCGTCATGCCCAGCGAAGAACTGTTGACCGCGATGGGCAACTACAACGAGGAGCTGATCAAGGCCGGGATCATGCTGGCCGGAGAAGGCCTGCACCCCAGCAGTAAAGGCGCGCGCGTGCGTTTTTCCGGCGACAAGCGCACGGTAATTGACGGCCCGTTTATCGAGACCAAGGAATTGATCGCCGGCTACTGGCTGTGGCAAGTGAAGTCGAAAGAGGAAGCGATCGAATGGGTCAAGCGCTGCCCCAACCCGATGCCGGGTACCGAAGCTGAAATCGAGATCCGCCAGGTGTTCGAGGCGGAGGATTTTGGGGCCGAGTTCACACCGGAACTGCGGGAGCAGGAGGAGCGGCAGCGTGAGCAGATGAACAAGCGCTGAGCCTCCACCATAGCGCCACGATCACGTCCTGGTCCTGTGCCATTGAACGGACGTGATCGAGAGCTCGACGTTCACCCGTTTAACCTGATACTTATCAGGGCTAAACGATATTAATGGTTCTTGGAGAACTAGGTTTTCCGCGAACAAAGGTATAGGCAGTAATCACACCGACCAATTCCCCCTGTTTAAACTGTAGAGAGCTGAATGCTTTTTCACCGGTGTATTCAAGTTTCAGACGACTACCGTCTGCCCTTAGCCACTCAACCTTGACCCCCTTTTTCAACTCAAACCCCTTCATGGATCTCGTCGTTAATGTTTTTGAATTTCCAAGCGTCTGCAGAATAATGGTTGTCAGTATGACACCACGGTCTTGATAGCCCACGTCCACTGGCAACTGAATAAATTCTTGCGGACTACTCTCCAGACTCAATTTGATTGACAAGTTTCCATCCGTTTCGTCACCGCAATCCAGGCTCCAACGAGCAACGGGGTCAAGTGCTTGAGATCCTTGTGGCGGTTCAAACACTGGCCCCAGGTTCGGGGGGGTCACTGCATCCGATGACAATACAATGTTCTGCCCTATTAGCGGGCTACCAGGAAGAGGTTCCACCTCAATTAAATTACTGCTATTTCTCACCGCATAAACAACATCGTCAGACTTTATCTCTGCGCCATTAACCCGGATGACTAATTGTTCAATTGGTTTGGGCGACATCACCTGACAGGGGATTTCCAATGGCATAATCAACTGCCGGCTCATTAGGACGAACGCAAAAGCACCGCTCTTCCCAACCTCCGGACTGATCTTATAACTTAATTTTCCGTCGACCAGCTTGTGCCAGAGCTCCAATGCCGGCTCCACCAGGAGTTCAACACCCTCTTTATTATCAACGACCGCCAGATAAATTTCTTCAGCAACTTCCGGTGCAGCTTCTATTTCGAAAGTGCTGTCTTCTCCATAAAGCAGGGCGATTGTCTCGTTCGGCAATACCGGCTTGCCATTGAAGAGTATCGTGGCTTCGTCCCAGGAACGATCGGGGGCTGATTTTTTATTGGGCTGGTTCATCATGGTGTGTTCTCGATAATCGTCGGTGATTGAAAACTGGGCATTTAACTATCAGCGAAAAACACGCCGCCGATAACTGTCACAAATCACAGGTCGCAAAGACTGATCGGCAATATGCCGGCTGCTTTTTATTCGAATACGGAATGCCATCCCACGTTTTGTTTGAAGCGCTTGATTATCATCAACAACCACTTCACAGGCAGAGAAGTGCGCCCTTCGACTGGATTACCCGCCGACAACTGCTAACGTCATCAGACATGTCCTACAGGCTTGATAGGAAAGAGATTACGCATAACGGCCGCCAAGTGCCGAGTAGACCAATGAGCCACCAAGGAACCGGGGAATCATGTCGAACACTCCAGGAGCGAGCGCCCTTTTGTTGGCGGCTTCAATAACGTCCGCCGTGTGTGCCCAGGCGGACAACGCTGACACGGCCAACAAAAGTAACAACCCGTTGAACCTCGCACCGGGGATGAACCTGCAGGACTACTACACCCCGAAGTACTACGACTCGAATATCCACACCAACGATTTGCTGGTGCGCGGGACACTGCCGATTGCGCCCAACGACTTCATCGGCGTCCCGCAATTGCTGCGCGCCACCGCACCGATCAGCACCCGTCCCGATCCGCACGGTGGCTACAGCACCGGCGAAGGCGATCTGAACCTGTTCGATATCTTCCTGCTCAAGACCGAAGGCGTGCAGTTGGGCATTGGCCCGATGATCACCGCGCCCTACGCCGATCGGGACGAGCTCGGCACCGGCAAATGGCAAGCGGGGCTGGCGGCCATTGCGATTGATTCATCGCCCCGTGGCTTGCTTGGTGCGTTGGTGCAATACCAGAGCTCTTTTGCCGGCGACAGCGACCGCCCGCATGTCGAATCGGCCACCCTGCAGCCGTTTGTCATTCACAACCTCGATAGAGGCTGGTACCTGCGCTCCACCGCCATCTGGACCTTCGACCTGAAAAACGACACCCATTACATCCCCCTCGGTCTGGGTGCCGGCAAGGTCTGGAAATCCGGGTCCAATATTCTCAATGCCTTCATCGAGCCGCAGTGGACCGTCGAGCGCAAGGGCGATGGCTTGCCGCAGTTCACGCTGTTCGCGGGGATCAACGTCACCTTCGGCAAATAAGGACCTTATTTATGCACGGTGCAATTCGCGCGGCCGGTTACAGCCTGATGAGCATGTTTGTCAGTTGCGGCGTTGGCGCTCAAGACATCAGCGTCAATCAAAAGACCGGATTCACCGCCAGCCCGGAAGAAGCGCGGGCCATCGCCAAGGAAGCTTATTTGTACGGCTACCCGGTGGTGGAAATGTACAAGACCCTCTACACCCAGGCGGTCGACAAGAAGAGCCCGAACTTCAAGGCACCGCTCAACCGGATCGGCAACACCGCACAGGCTTTCACCGCCAAGGACACGGCCTTCGTCACGCCCAACGCCGACACGCCCTACTCGTTTATCTGGATGGACCTGCGCGCCGAACCGGTGGTGCTGACCCTGCCGCCCATCGAAGAACACCGTTACTACTCGGTGCAACTGATCGACGCCTATACGCAGAATTTTGCGTATCTGGGCACCCGCAGCACGGGCAACGCCGGCGGGCATTTCATGATCGCCGGGCCGAATTGGCAAGGTCAGCAACCGGTTGAAATCGACCGTCTGCTGCGCAGTGAAACCAACATCGCCTACGCGCTGTATCGCACGCAGTTGTTCGACGAAAAAGACCTGAGCAAGGTCAAGAGCATCCAGAAGGGCTACACGATCGAGCCGCTGAGCCACTACGTCAAACAGAAGGCCCCGCCTGCCGCGCCGAAGGTCGACTGGCCCAAGCCCACGCCGACCATGAGCGAAACCCCGGAACTGTTTGGCTACCTGAATTTCATGCTGTCGTTTGCCCCGCCCCAGGACGCGGAAAAAGACTTGCTGGCGCGCTTCGCCAAAATCGGCATCGGAGCCGGCAAGCCGTTCAAACCCAACGAGCTACCTGCCAGTCAGCGCAAAGCCCTGGAAGACGGCATCGCCGACGCCAAGGCCGAATTCGCACAGTTTAAAAAGGACAAGGTCGACAGCCATCAGGTCAGCAGCGGCGATTTGTTCGGCACCCGCGACCACCTCAACGGTAACTACCTGTACCGCTACGCCGGCGCCAACATGGGGATCTTCGGCAACTCTGCCGAAGAGGCGAATTACATCGGCTATTTCGTCGATAAGGACGGTCAGCCGGTCGATGCCTCGAAACACGATTACACGCTGCATTTCGACAAGGGCGCCCTGCCCCCGGCCGACGCGTTCTGGTCGCTGACGATGTACGACGGCAAGAACAAATTGCTGGTCGCCAGCCCGTTGAATCGTTACCTGATCAACTCGCGAATGCTGCCGGATCTCAAGCTGGATGCCGACGGCGGCCTGACCCTCTATGTGCAGCACAAAGCCCCGGCCAAGGACCTGCAAAGTAATTGGCTGCCGGCGCCGAACGGGCCTTTCTACGGTGTCCTGCGTCTGTACCTGCCAAGACCGGAAGTCTCCAGCGGCGAGTGGAAAATGCCCTCGTTGACGCCAGTCATCCCACAAAATCAATAAGCGGAGCCAGCCATGGTCAGGTCTTTTGTGGTACGTCCTTTGTTGGCCCTCTGCGTGGTCGGCAGCAGCCCGCTGGTACTGGCGGCAGAAGGCGGTGGCGGCCGGCCGATGACCGGTTTGCAGGTATTTTCCAATGCCGGGATCGTGCCACCGGAACCCGGCTGGGTGATGTCGTTGAGCAGTTTCTGGTACGACGGCGAGCTCAAGGGCAACGTGCAAGTGCCTATCGTTGGCGCCTTGAGTGCCGGCCTGGACCTGAAAGTGTCTTACACCATGGCCAACTTCACCCATGTCTGGGACACCGGCAAGGGTCGCTGGAACTACGCGTCGGCGATTGGCGTGCCGGTGCAGTACACCGACATTACCGCGAGCGTCACCGGGCCTCGTGGCCGGACGCTGGGAACGGAAGATACCGGCACCCAGTTCGCCGACCTGCTGGTGACGCCCATTGCCGCCGGCTACCACTTCGACGAGGTCAACCACCTCTCGTTGTCCTTGCCGATCTACCTGCCGACCGGCGCTTACAACGATGATCGCCTGGCCAACGCTGGGCAGAACAATTACACCTTCATGCCCACCGTGGCCTTCACTCACCTCGACGGCAAGGGCGGCGAGTTCACCTTGTCCGGGGGGCTTGAGTTCTACACCGAAAACGACGCCACGGACTACAAGAACGGCAACCTCTTCACCCTCGATGCGCTATGGACCCACGGCTTCGGCAACGGCTGGAACGCCGGCATGGCCGCGGGCTACATCCAGCAGCTCACCGACGACTCCGGGTCAGGCGCCAACAGCGGCTTTCGCGGACGCTCGGTGGGCGCCGGTCCGACGGTGGGCTGGGCCGGCAAATTCGCCGACGCCCAGGCCAGCGTCAACGCTCGCTGGATCCCGGAGTTCGACACCAAGAACCGGCCTGAAGGCAACGGATTCAGCGTCAACCTGACTTTGGCGTTCTTCTAGAAGTGAACAGGGATCGCCAGTTTTATCGATCAACCTGCCAACGCCTTTGGCGACTTGAATCTTGAATAAAGGCCCCTCAATGACCGCACTCAACGACCTTAACGCTCTGCAAGCCAGCATCGCCGAAGCGGTGCTGGGCCAGGATCAAGTGATCCGGCAGATTCTGCTGGGCCTCCTCGCTAACGGCCATTTGCTCCTGGAAAGCTTGCCCGGGCTGGCCAAGACCCGCACGGTGAAAGCGCTGGCCAAACACCTGGACGCGAAGATGAGCCGCATCCAGTTCACCCTGATCTTCTGCCGTCGGACATCACCGGGGCCGAAGTGCTGCACCAGATCGATGGCAAGAACGAGATCCGATTCCAGCCCGGTCCACTGTTCGGCAACCTGATTCTGGCCGACGAAATCAACCGCGCACCGGCCAAGGTCCAGGCGGCCCTGCTGGAAGCGATGGAAGAACGGCAAATCACCGTGGCTGGCAACAGCCATGGGCTGCCGGAGTTGTTCATCGTGGTCGCCACCCAAAACCCCATCGAACAGGAAGGCACTTACCCGCTGCCGGAAGCGCAGATGGACCGTTTTCTGATGAAGGTGCTGCTCAATTACCCGAGTGCGGAAAACGAGAGCCAAGTGCTGCGACTACTGCGTGAAGAGGAGTTTGCGACAGGCGCCAAGACCGCGCCGGTGCAGGGTTTCGCGCTGTCGCAGGACGTGATTTTCGCTGCACGCCGGGAAGTCAGCGCCATCCATGTGTCCCCGGCCATCGATCGTTACCTGATCGACCTGATCAACGCCACCCGCCATCCGACGGATTACGACGCGGACCTGGGCCGCTGGATCGCCATCGGCGCCAGCCCGCGCGGCGGCATCGGCCTGGACCGTTGCGCCCGCGCCGATGCCTGGTTGCAGGGGCAGGATTTTGTCTCGCCGGACAACGTGCGCGCCGTGGTGCATCCGGTGCTGCGGCATCGTTTGCAGCTGAGTTATGACGCGGTCGCTGATGGCGTCACGGCCGATCAGGTGCTGGATCGCCTGCTCGATAACGTTGCGATTCCGGCATGAACGTCGACGGTCTGGTCTATGTCTCTCTCGCGCAATTGATGGCGCTGGAATTCAAGGCCCATGACCTGAGTTTCCTCGCACGCCAGCCGCAAGGCAGCATCCTCGCCGGCAACCACGCTTCGCGGCTGCGGGGGCGCGGGCTGAATTTCGATGAGTTGCGCCGCTATCAACCGGGGGACGACTTGCGCCACCTCGATTGGCGCGCCTCGCTGCGCACCGGCAAACCGGTGGTGCGCACGTTCACCGAAGAGCGCGATCGCCCGGCGTTGATCCTCGTGGACCAGCGCATGTCGATGTTTTTCGGCTCGCAACGCAGTTTCAAATCCGCGGTTGCCGCCGAACTCGGCGCACTGGCGGCGTGGATGGTGTTCAACGCGGGCGACCGGGTTGGAGGGTTGGTATTCAACGACTCACGGATCGACGCGATTGCCCCGTTGCGCAGCCGCAAACGGATCGAAGCGCTGTGCAGTCGCATCGTCCAGCAGAATCAGGCATTGAGCGCGGCCAACCCGGACGCCGAGGGCGAGGATCAACTCGATAAAGTCCTGCAACAGTGTCTGGCAGTGGCCGGTCACGATCACCTGATCTGCATCGTCAGCGACTTTGCCGGTGCGGGCGAACGCACCTTGCAACTGATGCGGCAACTGGCGGCGCACAACGATGTGATTGCCATGCAGGTGTACGACCCGCTGGCGTTGAACCTGCCGAAAAACGGCCGCTTGCTGATTACTCAAGGTCAGTTGCAAGTCGAGCTGGCGGTCGAACAACGCAGTGTTCATCAGCCGTTGGGGGATTTTCTCAGCGGTCGGCTCAAGGACGTCGCCACGCTGCTGCGGCGCAGTCAGGTGCCGTTGATGATGTTCAGTACGGCGACTGAGGCGCAGGCACAACTGCGCGCGGAACTGGGCAAACTCGGCGGGGGGCGGCGATGAATCCCAACGTACCGAGCATTGAGCAACTCAAGGAAATGGCCCTGCCGGCGCCCGTCAGTTATGCGCCGCAGACGTGGGGCTGGTGGGTGTTGCTGGCGGTGTTGATGGGCGCCGTGTTGCTGGTGGGTGCACGGCGGTATTGGCAGTGGCGGCGGGATCGGTATCGGCGCGAGGCATTGGTGCGGCTGGCTGAACTGCAAGGCAGCGATGATCAAATCAGCGCCCTGCGCGAACTCCCCGAACTGCTCAAACGTGTAGCCCTGTCGATGCCCTCAAATTGGAACACAACCCCTGTAGGAGCCGGCTTGCTGGCGATAGCGGCGTGTCAGGCGCCTTCAATAGTGACTGACCGGACGCGATCGCCAGCAAGCCGGCTCCTACAGGGTTCAGCGCAGAGTCAGTTGGTTTCAAGAGTGAATGGACGGACGCCTTCGCGAGCAGGCTCGCTCCCACAGGGGGAAGTGGGTGCGCTTGGGAGTGAGGATTGGCAGGCATTTCTGGCGCAGCACAGTGCACAGCCGTTGCCGGCGGATTTCAGCCGGCAATTGGCGTTGCTGGCCTATGCGCCGGATGCAACATTGCTGGCGTTGCCCGATGATCAGCGTCAGCAGCTGTTCGACACCTGCAAACACTGGGTGGAGTCGCACCATGTGGCAGCTTGATTACCCCTGGCTGTTACTGCTCCTGCCGCTGCCCTGGTTGGGTTACCGCTACCTGCCCGACTACCGCGAAGCCCGCAGCGCCGTGCGGGTGCCGTTTTTTGGCGCCATGAGCCGCGCGGTCGGTCAGGCGCCGAGCGCCGCCGGTACACGCAACAATCGCTGGCAATTGCTCCTGAACCTGCTGGTCTGGGCGCTGTTGCTGCTCGCGGCCGCACGGCCGGTGTTCGTGGAAAAACCCATCGAACGCCAGCAACCGGTACGCGATCTGATGCTGGCCATCGACATCTCCCAGTCAATGGAAACCACTGATTTCACCGATGCCAACGGGCAGAAGATCAATCGTCTGGCGGCGGTCAAGGACGTGGTCCACGGTTTTATCGACAAGCGTAAAGAGGATCGCCTGGGCCTGATCGTGTTCGGCAGCGGCGCGTATCCGCAGGCGCCACTGACACTGGATCACGCCAGCCTGTCGCTGTTGCTGGACGACACCGGCATCGGCATGGCCGGACCCAACACCGCCATCGGTGATGCGATTGGCCTGAGCCTGAAGTTGCTGGATCAGGCCCACGAACAGGAAAAAGTCCTGATCCTGCTCACCGACGGCAACGACACCAGCTGCGCCATCACCCCGGATCACGCGGCGTCGATGGCCGCCGCCAAAGGTGTGGTGATTCATACCATCGGCATTGGCGACCCGAGCGCCGAAGGCGAAGCCAAGGTCAACCTGCAAGGCTTGCAGCAGATCGCCGACGCCACGGGCGGCAAGTTCTTCCGCGCCGAAGACCGCACCGCGCTGGATCAGGTCTACAGCACCCTCGACACGCTGACCCCGCACCAGGTGAAAACCCTCAGCCACCAACCGAAAAGGGATCTGTTCTGGTGGCCGCTCGGCGCCGCTATCGGTTTGCTCGCGCTCTACCACCTCGGCGCCCTGCTGCGTCCGCACCTGACCCTCGCGCGTCAGCGGCAGGAGGCTTGAGATGGAGATCAACCTCAGCGACTTGCACTTCCTCCGTCCGCTGTGGCTCTTGCTCGTGCCGTTGGGTGCCTTGCTGCCGTGGCTCTGGAGGCGCAGCCGGGATGTGCAGCGGCGTTTGCGCAGCAACATTGCCGAGCACTTGCTGCCGCACTTGCTGATGACCCCGCAGGACCAACAGCGCTTGCGGCCGGTGCATCTGGTATGCGCGCTGTTGATGTTGGGCGCCCTCGCCGCTGCCGGACCGACCTGGGAGCAGGACCGGCCGGACTTTCTGGAAAATCGTGCGCCGCTGATCATTGCCACCGACCTCTCGCCCTCGATGGACGCCAGCGACGTGCCGCCCAGTCGCCTGGAAGCGGTCAAACACAAACTGCATGACCTGATCCAGCGCCGCGCCGGTGCCCGCAACGCGCTGATCGCCTACGCCGGCAGCGCGCATCTGGTGCTGCCGCCAACCGACGATCCGGCGTTGCTCGATACGTTTATCCAGGCATTGAGCAGTGACCTGATCGGCAAACCGGGGAAGGATGTCGGCGCGGTGATCGACGAGGCCAAACGCCTGTTGGCGGCGGAGAAAACGCCGGGCACGTTGTTGCTGATCACCGACGGCGCCGACACCTCGCAACTCGCCGGCCTGGGCAAGCAACTGAACGACAGCACGCTGCAAGTGTTGATCCTCGCGGTCGGTAGCGAGGATGGCGGGATCATTCGTGACGCCAATGGCCAGCCGCGCACCGACAGTAACGGCCGCCCGGCCCTTGGCAGGTTCGACCAGGCCGCGCTCAAGCAGTTGGCATCAGCCATGGCGGCGCCGCTGGGCAGCCTGACGCTCAATGACAACGATCTGGACTGGATCGAACTGCACGCCCGTCAACATTTCCAGGCGACCAGTGACGAGCAGCGTGAGTTGCATTGGAAAGACGCCGGATACTGGCTGTGCTGGCCGCTGCTGCTGATCGCATTTTTCAGCGTGCGCAAAGGCTGGAGCCTGAACTGGACGGCCGGTTTGCTGCTGGCACTGGGTATCGGTTTTCAGCCCACCAATGCCCAGGCCAACGCTTTGACCGATGCATTTTTTACCCCCGACCAGCAAGGTCGCTGGGCCTTCGAACATGAGCATTTCCCGAAGGCTGCCGCCCTGTTTGTCGATCCGTACTGGAAAGGCATCGCAGCCTATAACGCGGCGGATTTTGACCTCGCGCTGGCGAGTTTTGCGCGACTGGAAACACCCCAGGCGTATTTCTACCTGGGCAATATTTACGTGCGCCGTTTCAAGTTTGATCAGGCCATCGCGGCCTACACCCAGGCGTTGAAGCTGCAACCACAGTTCCCGGAGGCCACGGCCAATCTGGCGTTGGCCATCGCCCTGGAAAAAGACACCGAAAGCGCCAAACAGAACGCGCCTGAGGTCAAACCCGACGAAATCAAGATGGACAAGGCGCCGGGCAAGGGACAAAGCAAAGCCGTGGAGACCGAGCAGGCGACGTCGGACGCGTTGTGGTTGCAGAACCTGACGACATCACCAGCGAAATTCCTCAAGCAGAAGTTCAGCTTGCAGGATCAGGCGGGGGGCAAGCCATGAATCGAGTGATGGCCATCGCCGGCAAGCCGGCTCCTACAGAGGATTTGTGGCGATCACAAAAATTTGATTTCAATCCAATCAACTGTGGGAGCGAGCCTGCTCGCGATGGCGTCCGCTCACTCACCACAACACTTGCCGCCTTGCTCTGCTGCCTGATCACCACATCCGCCTTCGCCGCCGAACCCGAACTGCGCATCCAGACGCGCCTGCAACCCGCTGACCCGGTCATGGTCGGCGGCCTTCTGGAACTGCAACTCGACGTCCTCACCGACAGTTGGTTCACCGACGCCCCCGCCCTGCCCGACCTGAAACTGCCCGGCGCGCTGGTGCTGCCGCCCGACGGCCACGCCGAGCACATCAACCAGACGCTGGACGGCAAGGCGTTCAACGGCATGCGCTACAGCTACCGGATCAGCCCGAATCAGGCCCGGGGGTTCGATATTCCGGCGCTGACCGTGCAGGCCACGCCGGGTCAGGCCAGCGCCCCGTTGAGTGCGCAAAGCAAGCCGCTGCATTTCACCGCCAAGCAACCAGCTGGATTCAAATCCGGCGAACCGGTACTGGTCGCGCAAGGGCTGCGTTTCACGCAAAAAGTCATCGACTCGGCAACGCCTTTGAAGGTCGGCGACAGCCTGACCCGGCAACTGACCTTACAGGCCGACAACGCCATGGCCATGTCGCTGCCCGCGCCGTCACTGGGCGACCTCAGCGGCTTGAGTCGCTACCCGAAGAGCCCGCAAATCAGCAGCCTGGACGACGGCCGGGGCAACTTCACCGGCGGCCAACGCATCGACACCGTGACTTACCGTATCGACAGCGAAGGCCATCACAGCCTGCCCGCGATCGAGCTGAAATGGTGGGACGCCAGCAGCCAGCAAACCCGCATCGCGCAAGTGCCGGCAGTGAGCTTCGAGGCCATCGCCAACAGCGCTTACACGCCTGTGTTCTCGATTGCCGAAGACCTGAAACAAATGGGCGAACACAGTCGTGTGCGTTTTTCCAGGCACTGGCTGGTTGTCTTGCTGCTGCCGGCAGTGCTGCTCCTGGGCTGGTTCGCAAGGCCTTTCATGCATCGCGCTTACCTGTCCGTGCGCGACCGACGCCGAGCCCGATACGCCGCGTGGCTGCAATCCGCCGACTACGCCTGGCGGCAGATTCCACGGCAAATCAACGCCACACCGGCGCAACTCAGCGCCCTGTACCTGTGGCTCAAACGCAGCCGCGGAGGCCTGAAATTGAGCGTCCTCGGACCGCGCCTGCAGGACCTGTTACGCGCCTGTTACAGCCGTCAATCGACCGAAGATCAGGCGCTGCGTCAACTCGGGCAATCCTTGTCTACGCTGCATAGTCAGGCGCGAGGCAGCAACGTCCGGACCGTTCCCGCACTGCGGCCGCTCAACCCCGTCCACGAGAAGGAATTCCCATGACGAACGCGACATCAAGCCACCATCGTTTCGGGTTGACGCTGCTCTTCGCGCTGATCCTGCCGCTGCTGGCGCATGCCAACGAGCCATTGCCGTCGTGGAATGACGGCCCGGCGAAAAAGCACATCATCGAGTTCGTCCAGACGGTCACCGACCAATCCAGCAGGGACTTCGTCAAGCCCGCTGACCGCATCGCCGTGTTCGACAACGACGGCACCTTGTGGAGCGAGCAGCCGATGTACTTCGAGCTGCTGTTTGCCCTGGAAGAGGTCAAGCGCACCGCGCCGCAGCACCCGGAATGGAAAACCACCCAGCCCTTCAAGGCCGTCCTGGAAAACGATCACCAGGCACTCGCCGCCGCCGGCATGGACGGCATCATGAAGATCTTCGGTGCGACCCACACCGGCATGACCACCGAAGCCTTCGACGACTATGCCAAGACCTGGCTGAGCCAGGCCCGGCATCCGAAGACCGGCAAGCCGTACACCGAGATGATCTTCCAGCCGATGCTGGAAATGCTCGACTACCTGCGCGGCCAGGATTTCAAGACCTACATCGTCTCCGGTGGCGACACCGGGTTCATGCGCGCCTTCGCCGAGAAGGTCTACGGTATCCCGCCCGAGCAAGTGATCGGCACCACCTTCGTCACGGCGTTCCAGTTCAAGGACGGCAAAGCCTCGATCGTGCGCACGCCCAAACTGGCCCACAACGACGACGGCCCGGGCAAACCGGAAAGCATCGACGCGGTGATCGGCAAGCGGCCAATCCTGGCGTTCGGCAATTCCGACGGCGACCTGCAAATGTTGCAGTGGACTGCCGCCGGCCCCGGCAAACGATTCATGGGGTTGGTGCACCACACCGACGCCAAACGCGAATGGGCCTATGACCGCAAGTCCGATATCGGGCGCCTGGACAAAGCCCTGGACGAAGCAAAAACCCGTGGCTGGACTATCGTCGACATGGCGTCCGAATGGCGCCGGATCTATCCGTTCGAGGCGGCCGCCACTCCCGAGCAAGTGCAATAAAAAGCGTGACGCAGGACTGCAATAAACGTTTGTCGCACCACGCGACACTAGCGCAAAAGGAGCAAGTCAGATGACTCGCATACGCAAGTGGCTACCGAAACTCGCCCTGGTGGCGGCCTCGGTGATGGCGATTTCGGCGACTGCCGGGGCCGCCGAAAAACCCAATATCCTGGTGATCTTCGGCGATGACATCGGCCAGACCAACATCAGTGCCTACTCCATGGGCGTGGTCGGGTACAAGACTCCGAACATCGACCGGATTGCCAAGGAAGGCATGCTGTTCACCGACTATTACGCGGAGAACAGCTGCACGGCCGGACGCTCATCGTTCATCACCGGCCAGACGCCGTTGCGTACCGGCCTGTCGAAGGTCGGCGTTCCAGGTGCGCCGGTCGGCATTCAGAAACGCGACATCACCATCGCTCAGGCACTCAAATCGCAAGGCTACGCGACAGGCCAGTTCGGCAAAAATCACTTGGGCGACCGGGATGAATACCTGCCAACGAACCACGGCTTTGACGAATTTTTTGGTAACCTGTACCACCTCAATGCCGAAGAAGAGCCGCAACGACCGTATTGGCCCAAAGATGACCCCGAGTGGGTCAAGGCCAACTCTCCACGCGGCGTGATCCACAGCTTTGCCGATGGCAAGATCGAGGACACCGGCGCCTTGACGACCAAGCGCATGGAAACCATCGACGACGAAACCACCGCCGCTGCGCAAGCGTTCATCGAGAAACAGGCCAAGGCCGATAAGCCGTTCTTCGTCTGGATGAACACCACGCGCATGCACGCCTTCACTCATGTGCGTGAATCGATGGCGGGCCAGAGCGGCATGCCAGGCAACGAGTACGCCGACGGCATGCTCGAGCACGACGGCGATGTCGGCAAACTGCTCAAGACCCTCGATGATCTGAAAATCACCGACAACACCATCGTGGTCTACACCACCGACAACGGCCCGAATCAATGGTCCTGGCCGGACGCGGCGACCACGCCGTTCCGTAACGAGAAGAACTCCAACTGGGAAGGTGCCTACCGCGTTCCGGCCATGGTGCGTTGGCCGGGCAAGATCAAACCGGGCGAGGTTTCCAACGAACTGTTCTCGGGCCTCGACTGGTTCCCGACCTTGCTGGCGGCTGCTGGCGACGACGGGGTCAAGGACAAGCTGCTCAAGGGCTGGGCGCCGGCTTCAGGCGGCACCAGTTTCAAGGTGCATCTGGACGGGTACAACCAACTACCGTACCTGACCGGCCAATCGCCTAAGAGTGAGCGCACGCAGTTCTTCTACTTCAACGATGATGGCGTGCTCGTGTCCATGCGCTCCGGAAACTGGAAAGCGGTGTTCTGCGAACAACGCAAACCGGGTGGTTTCGAAGTCTGGGCCGAACCGTTCGTCTGCCTGCGCGTACCGAAAATCTTCAACCTGCGCATGGATCCGTATGAACGTGCCGACGTGGTTTCCGACCAGTATTACGACTGGACGGCCAAGAACGCGTACCTCGTATCGCTAGCGTCCACCCAGGCCGCGAGATTCCTGGAAACCTTCGTCGAGTATCCGCCTAGCCAGAAGCCGGCGAGCTTCAGCATCGATCAGATCCGCGCGGATGTGGATCGGCGGATTGAAGAAAAAGCCAAGAAATAACGTTTGACCGCCGCTCGCCCTGACCGGGCAAGCGGCCCTATTCCATGGTGCAAACACAAACCCTGTAGGAGCCGGCTTGCTGGCGATGGCGTTTTTTCAGGCGACACTTTTATCGACTGGACGGCCGCTATCGCCGGCAAGCCGGCTCCTACAATGGTTTTGTGTTTAATTCGAAATTTGTACAAGGCAATAGCCCTATGTCCTCACGTGTCGCCAGCAAGTCGTCGGCCATTCCTGTTCCTCATGCCGCCTCCCCCGCGCTGCTGATCCCGGCCCTGTTGCTGTTCGTCTCCGGTGCCGCGGCGCTGGTGTATCAGGTGCTGTGGATCAAGCAACTGTCGCTGGTGGTCGGCGTCGAGGTCTATGCAATCACCACCGGTATCAGCGCTTTTTTTGCCGGGCTGGCCTTGGGTGGATGGCTGTTCGGACGCTGGGCGGATCGCTTGCAGCAGCCCGTTCTGCTGTATGCAGGGCTGGAAGTGGTGGTGGCCGTGTTGGGTGTCGGCGCGACCTTCGCCATGAGCCTCGCGGCCAGCCCGTTTGCCTGGCTGGAACAACACATCGGTCTGGCCGCATGGGTATTGCCGTTTGCGTTGGTGGGTATTCCGGCGCTGTTGATGGGCGGCACCTTGCCGGTGCTGGTGCGCTCGCTGGCCACTGACCCGCAGCATCTGGGCAAGGCTGGCGGCCAGCTTTACGCGGCGAACACCGCCGGGGCCATCGCCGGCACCCTGCTTGCCGCATTCGTGCTGATTGCCACCCTCGGCGTGCGCGGCAGTGCCCTGGCCGCCGCGATGCTGAACCTGCTGGCCGCCGCCGGCGCCTTGTGGTTTCAGCGTCACCGTTCACTACCGGCCGTTGCGCCGGCGAAACACACGTCGAGCAAAGCGCCCGACCGACTGGCCTTGTGGCTGTACTCGATTGCCGGCGGTGTGGCCCTCGGTTATGAGGTGGTCTGGTCGCAATCGATCGTGCAGTTCATGAGCACCCGCACCTACGCCTTTGCCGTGGTGCTGGCGACGTACCTCACCGGGCTGTTTCTCGGCAGTGTGCTGCTGGCCCGTCGGGTGGAGCGCATTCGTGATCCCTGGGGAGTATTCGGGCTGCTGATCGCCGGCGCCGGGCTGGTCGCGTTGCTGGAAATCGCCCTGCTCGGTCGCTGGCTGGTGGTCGCGCAAAGCCTCGCCGAAGCCTGGGTGTTGTCGCTGGGTGCGAGTGAATTGCCGGGCATGAGCGCGCGGTTTGCAGTGGCGGCGTTGAGCATCGTGTTTGTGCCGACGCTGTTGTTGGGCGCGGCGTTCCCCCTCGCCCTGCGCCTTAGCGTTGGCCGCGAGCGGGTCGGCCAGGATGTCGGCGCTGTCGTGGCGTTCAATACGCTGGGCGGGATTGTCGGGGTGATGCTCTGCGGATTTGTGCTGATCCCGTGGCTGGGCCTGGTACGCACATTGGGGCTGTTGGCCATCGTCGCCGCCGGGATCGGGTACTTCGCGGTGCGCAAGGGTCACGGGGTCAAGAAAGGTCGGCGCCAAGCGGTGGTGGCTATCGGCTTGTTGTCGGTGGCGGTGGCGGTATTTACCCCGGTGAACAAACTCGCCAGCCTGCTCCCCGGTGCTCGCAACGCCACGCTGGCCTTCTATGAGGAAGGACGCGGCGGGACCGTGGCGGTGGTCACCCAGGGCAAGGGGCAGAAAGCCTTCCAGCGCTTGTACATTCAAGGCGTGTCCAACACCGGCGACGCCATGCCGTCCTTGCGTTACATGCGCATTCAGGCGCTGCTGCCGCTGCTGATCCACAACGGCGAACCGCGCTCGGCGCTGGTGATCGGTTTTGGCACCGGCATCACCGCCGGCGCATTGACCCGTTATCCGGGGCTGGAACACCGGGTGGTGGCCGAGTTGCTGCCTTCGGTGGTCAAGGCTGCGCCGCTGTTCAAAGGCAACTTCAATGCCGCCGCCGATCCCGGCGTTGACGTACGCCTGCGCGACGGTCGCCAGGAGCTGCTGCGCAACCCGCAGCGCTATGACTTGATCACCCTTGAGCCGCCACCGCCCTCCGCTGCCGGTGTGGTCAATCTTTACTCCCGGGACTTCTACCAACTGGCCGCCAGTCGTCTGGAGAAACAGGGGTTGGTCGCGCAGTGGCTGCCGCTGCCCACGCAGAACATCGACGATTCGCGCGCCCTGGTGCGCAGCTTTCTCGATGTGTTCCCGTACGCCAACGTGTGGACCAGCGAGTTCCACGAAATGCTGCTGGTGGGTTCGATGGAACCGATTGCGCTGGATGCGGCGAAAATCAGCGAGCGCTTCCAGCAGGACAGTGTGCGCAGCACGTTGCAGGACGTGGGCATCGGTTCCGCCAACGCCTTGCTCGCCACGTGGGTCACCGATCGCACGGGGCTGGAGCGTTTCGCCGCCGATGCCCCGCCGGTGACCGACGACCAGCCGCGTATCGAATATGCGCCGTGGGTGCGGGCCAAAGAGATCAGTCGGGTGCTCCCCGCCCTGCTGGACTTGCACGTCGCGCCACCGTTAGTGAATGCCGATGCGGGATTCATCGAGCGGATGAATGCGCACCAGCAGCGCTTGATGCAGTTCTATCGGGCGAGCCTGCATGCCTATGACGGCGACCGTGATGCGTGGGCCAGGGATATTCGCGAGGTGATGCGCGGGGATGGGGGGAATCCGTATTACCGGTGGTTTGTCGGGGAGTGATGCGGTGCCCATAAGTACGCTTTCGCGGGCAAGCCTCGCTCCTACAGGTCCGAGTCGTACACATTTTTTGCATCCGACCGCAACTCTGTAGGAGCGAGGCTTGCCCGCGAAGCTTTTTGCGCTTACTTGGATTTGAGCTTCAGATACGACTGATGCATATCCGCAGCCCAGCCATCGATCACGCTTTTCACGTCATCGGCCTTCATCACCTGCGATTCGTTTTCCAGCGGTTTGCCGGTGCCCTTGCGCACGACCTGGGCCACGACTTTATTGCTGCCGCCGTCCAGGAACACCGCTTCGGTGGCCAGGTCGGTCTGCTGATCACGAATACCGCTGGCGGTACTCACCGCCGCTGCCACCAGCGCAATCGGGATCACTTCATAAGGTTTCAGCCCTTCGGTCTTGCTGCTGACGGCAGTGATCGCGGCGCGCACCACAATCACACCCGGGCCAGGGCCTGAGGCCAGAGGCAGGGATTTGCCGATTTCGCGTTTGAGCGCCTGATCGTAATAACTGGTGATTCCGTTCAGGGTGGTCTGAGGGATTTTGCCGTCGGCTGAGGTTTTGGATACAGCTGGGTCGGCTCGATATACACGCTTTGGAATTTCTTGATGTCAACTTTCGGATCGATCCAGCGCATCACTACGGCACCCGAAGGTGACTTGGCTTCCTGGAGTTGGCTGTAATTTTTGAGGAAGCCTGAATACTCGTCTGGCTCGACCTTTTTGCTGGCGCAGCCAACTACGCCGATCGAGGCAATACACAATGTACTCATCATCAATGCAAGCTTCATGCGGTAACTCCTGTAGGGCGGTCGACTACGGTTTGGAAATGGTTTAACAGGTATAGCTAATGCAGCGCGTTTTGTTGTGCAGAATCACAACATTCATCTATCGCCGCGCAGAGGATCACACCTGTCATTTGACAGACGCCCGGCATCCGTCAAAGCTGCATCGAGCTAGAACGCGCGCCTGACGGCAAACGCACCCGGACTATGGAAGTCGCAATGCCGAAACATAAAAATAAAGCAGCCGCCCCAAACCCTGATTCGTCACCGACTTCGTTTTCTCGTTATCTGTTTCCCGTTCTCATCAGCGTGTTGCTCCTGGCGATCGCGGGCATTGGCTGGTTTCTGTTCAGCAGCCAACCGGCCCCGGTGACCTATGCGCCGCCGCTCAGTACACCGGTCATTGCTCCTGAAAAACCCGTGGTCGCCGCGCCGGCGAAGATGGTCGATGAGCAACAGTGCCAGGCTTGCCACAGCGAACAAGTGAAGGACTGGCAAGGCTCGCATCACCAATTGGCGATGCAGGAAGCCAGCGCCGGGACGATGCTCGGCGACTTCAACAACGTTACCTTCAAGGCCGAAAACGAGACGACCCGGTTTTCGCGCAAGAACGACGAATTCTGGGTCAACACACCGGGCATTGATGGCAACAACGCTGACTTCAAGGTCGCCTACACCTTTGGCATCGCGCCGTTGCAGCAGTATTTGATTGAAGTCGGTGACGGTCGGTTGCAGGCGTTGGGCATCGCCTGGGATACCGAGAAACACCGCTGGTTTCACCTCTATCCGGGCCAGGGTGTGAATTTCAAGAACCCGTTGCACTGGAGCAAGCCGAGCCAGAACGCCAATTTCATGTGCGTCGAGTGCCATACCACCGGCTACAAACGCAACTTCGACGCGGCTAAAAACACCTTTGACAGTCAGTGGAACAGCCTTGGCGTGGGTTGTCAGGCGTGCCACGGCCCGGCGTCCAGCCACCTGGAATGGACCGCGAAAAAGACTGATCTGATCCACGCCGGTTTCGCCGTCGACCTCAAAGACAAGGACGCGACCGTCGAGATCGAAACCTGCGCCCGCTGCCACTCACGGCGCGCGCCGCTGGGCGATGGCTTCACCGTTGGCAAGCGGCTGATGGATGACTATCTGCCCAGCCCCCTGACCCGCGAGTTGTATGCGCTGGATGGCAAGATCAAGGACGAAGTGTTCGAACACGGCTCCTTCGCCCAGAGCAAAATGTTCGACAAGGGCGTGCGCTGCAGCAACTGCCACAACCCCCACAGCAACGAACTCAAGGCACCGGGCAACGGCGTCTGCCTGCAATGCCACAACAGCGCCGGCAAAACCTCGGTGGCCGGTGTCGAGGGCAAGGGCTTGCAGGCGAAAAACTACGATTCTGTCGAGCACACCCGCCACGTCATGGGGCAACCGGGTTCGCAGTGCGTGGATTGCCACATGCCCGGCAAGTTCTACATGGGCAATGACTTTCGGCATGACCACAGCTTCAGCATTCCCAACCCTGAGCGGGCGAAAAAACTCGGCACGCCGGACGCCTGCCTGACCTGCCATCAGGGCAAGGCCGGTGACAAAATCACTGAACAATTCAAGCTCTGGAACACCGCAGCCACCGCCCCCCAGGCGCCGCGTTACGACGAAAGCCTGTGGCTGATTCGCAACGGTCAGCCCGGCGCGGCGCAAGCCTTGTACGAACAGCTGCAACGCAGCAACCTGCCGGCGATCCAGCGCGCAACGCTGCTGGCCGAGTTGCCGCTGTACCCCAGCGAACAGGCGTTGAAACTGGCGACTCAGGACTTGCGCAACCCGGCACCGCAAGTGCGTGAAAGCGCCGTTCGGGCGATCAGCGCGTTCCTCCCGCCACCGGAGCGCGCACCACTGCTGACACCGTTACTGGGTGACCCGGTCAAAGCGGTACGCATCGCTGCCGCCCGTGACCTGCTCAGCGTCGCCCGCGATGGTTTGGGCAGCGCTCAGGCGAACTGGAACGCCGCCATCGCCGAGTATGAGGCTGTGCAAAAGAGCCTGGCCGAACGCGCGGAAGCCAACCTCAACCTCGCCATGCTGTATCAGGCCAGCGGTCGCAGCGCTGAAGTTGAAGCGCTGCTGCGCACGGCGCTCCAGCGCGATCCGGACTTTTACCCGGCGCTGGTGACGCTGGTGCAGTGGCTGGAAGCCAGTGGGCGCGGTCAGGAGGCACAGGCCCTGCTGGAACAGGGCATCAAGGAGCATCCGGACGCCGCTTTGCTGTTGCATACCCAAGGGTTGTCGCTGATACGAGCGGGCAAAACGGCCCAGGCCATGCCGGTGCTGCGCAAAGCCGCCGGCCTGGAACCCCAGAGCGCGCAATTCGGCTATGTGCTGGCGGTGGCGCTGCATGACAGCGGCAAGGTCGATGAGGCCTGCGAGGAACTGGAACGGTTGTTGAAGGTGCAACCGGCGAACCGCAATGCGCGGTTGTCGTTGATCCAGTACTACCTGGAAAACGGACAGGAGCCCAAGGCCCAGGTGCTGTTGCAAGGCTGGAAGAAGATGAACATGGGGGATCCGGCGTTGAAGTGATCCGAGGGTTGATTCGAGGGCCCCTTCGCGGGCAAGCCTCGCTCCTACAAGGATTACGCAATACCTGTAGGAGCGAGCGGTGCGGCGATCCGACTTGCCCGCGAAAGCGTCACCATGGTCTTAACCTTGCGTCACCACGAAGAACCACTCTTCAACGCCAACTCCCGCCGACTGTTCGCCCGCATCGCCTTGATCAACGACACCGTGCCCACCAACAGAATCGCGGCGCCGAACAGGAAGTCGATGTTGTACAACTGGAAGTCCTCCAGCGGTCCCACCAACAGCACGCGGATCGCGCCGATACTCACCAGTGTCGCGAGAAAATCGATGCCCGGTTCGTCACGATAAAACACGTGCATCAGCGGCAGGCAGATCACCAGCAACAACAGCAGCACGATCACCTTGAACGAGCCTTTGCGCTCGACACTGAAGGCGCACTCATTGGCCGCGTAGGGCTTGTAATCGTCCTCGCGAACCAATGAATTTTTCTCGTTGATGTATTCGACCCGGTTGTACTTTTGAATCGGCGTGAAGGTGTTGGACATCTCCATGAGGGTGGTGATGCGTTTGAACTTCAGGTCGATCCGTTCATTGCCCTTGAGGATGTACAGCACCGGTTTGTAGCCGTAGCGCCAGGTGTCGAACGGAAACGCCGCCGCCCGCCCCTGCACGCCGATGGGCCGGGATTCAAGCTCGGCGTAGGCACTTTTGTCGAGCGAAGAGAGGTTGCGACTCAGCGGTTTGATCCTGACCTGCTCAAGGAAGATCGGCGTGACGCCGTAGGACCATTGAAGAGGTTCCAGGCGCAGGCGCAACTCGTTGCGGCCCAGGTCATACCGTTCGAAAGTGCGCTCGGAGACGATGACCGCACCCGAGAGCATGAAATCGCCCCGTACGTTGTTGGTGATGCGCAGGGTCAGGTGATCCTTGCCCAGCGCCGCCGCATCGCCGGCCGGTGGCGTACCGCACCAGGCGGAACTGTCGGCTGACGCCCCGAGTTGCCCGTCACGGTTCTCCTGGAACAGATACACATAACTGCCCCACAGGGCCGCCATCAGCAACACTGCGACCAGCCCTAAAACTTTCTTGCCCGCGCTCAAACCAGACTCCTTTCTTTGACCCGCTTCCTTATGAGGCGCGGACTCTATCAAAACGGGGTCCCCGGCCAAAGCAAAAAGTCGTGTGGTTGTCAGCGCCGCCGAAACAACGGTCGTGGCTCGATCACCGAGCGGCCATACAACACGCTCATGCCGGCGAGGCCCTTGAGCGCGTCTTCGGCGGACTTGTCCTCGCGCACCGCGAAGCTGTCGAAACCGCATTGGCGCATGTGGCTGAGTTGATCGCGCAGGACATCGCCAACCGCGCGCAATTCGCCGGTCCAGCCCAATCGGGTACGCAGCAAATACGCCTGGCTGTAACCACGACCGTCGCGAAAACTTGGGAAATCCAGCGCAATCAGCGGCAGTTGGTCGAACCACGGCTTGAGGCTTTCCACCTCATCGTCCGGCCCCAGCCACACGCCCTGCTGCCCGGGTTCCTCCAGCCAGCAGGCCAGCGGCACTATCACCGGACCTGAAGGTAATCCGGTGGCTGGATCCCTGACCAGGGTCCACGGATCGGCGCTATCGATCCGCGCCACACCGGCCTCCAGTCGTAGCAGATTGTTCATGCCGACACCTCCAGCAACTTCGGATAGACCGCCTCTTTGAACGGCTCCAGACCAAGGCGCTGCAACGTGTCGACGAACAGTTCCTCACTCTCGCGGTAACGCACGAACGTGGCGATGATCCGCTCGATCACGTCGGGCACTTCAGCCGCGCTGAAGGACGGGCCGATGACTTTGCCCAACGCGCTGTTCTTGCCCTGAGCGCCGCCGAGGGTGATCTGGTACCACTCGCTACCGTTCTTGTCGACGCCAAGAATGCCGATATTGCCGATGTGGTGGTGGCCGCAGGCGTTCATGCAACCGGAAATGTTGAGGCTGATGTCGCCCAGATCATGCAGATAATCCAGGTCGTCAAAACGCGCCTGAACGCCTTGCGCAATGGGGATCGACTTGGCGTTGGCCAATGCACAGAAATCGCCGCCGGGGCAGGCGATGATGTCGGTCAACAAACCGACATTGGCACTGCCCAACCCGTGCTCGCAAGCCACACGCCAGAGCGTGAACAGGTCCGACTTCGGCACGTCCGGCAGGACGATGTTCTGTTCATGGGCAATGCGGATTTCGCCGAAACCGAATTGCTCGGACCACGCGGCCACGGCATCCATTTGTTCGCCGGTGACATCGCCCGGCGGCGAAGCACTGCCCGGTTTGGTCGACAGCACCACACTGGCGTAGCCCGGCACCTTGTGCGGCTGGACGTTGCGCGAGACCCAGCGGGCGAATGCACTGTTTTCGGCCAGACGGGTGCCGAACTCCAGGTCGGTACTGGACAGCGAACGGTAATCCGGCGGCACGAAGGCACTGGCGACACGCGCATATTCATCGCCGGTCAACTGCGCCGGACCGTCCTTGAGATGCTGCCACTCCTCCTCCACTTCCCTGGCAAAGGCGTCGATCCCGAGTGCCTTGACCAGAATCTTGATCCGCGCCTTGTACTTGTTGTCCCGCCGACCGTGGCGGTTGTAGACCCGCAGCACCGCTTCGACATACGACAGCAAATGCTGCCACGGCAAGCCTTCGCGAATCTGCAGGCCAAGAATCGGCGTGCGTCCCAAACCACCGCCAACGATCACCCGCAGGAGCATTTGTCCGTCGGCGCCGGGGTAAAGATAAAGGCCGATGTCGTGCATCATGATCGCCGCGCGGTCCTGTACGGCCGAGCAGATGGCGATCTTGAATTTGCGTGGCAGGAACAGGAACTCCGGGTTGATCGTCGACCATTGGCGCAGGATTTCCGCCAGCGGTCGTGGGTCGATCAACTCGTCCGCCGCGACCCCGGCGAAGGCTTCGGTGGTGATATTGCGCACGCAGTTGCCGGACGTCTGGATCGCGTGCATTTCTACCTGGGCCAGGCGTTCGAGGATTTCCGGTACCTGGGCCAGTTCGATCCAGTTGAACTGCATGTTCTGCCGGGTGGTGAAGTGGCCGTAGCCACGGTCGTAATCCCGGGCGATGCTCGCCAGCGTACGCATCTGTTGCGCACTGAGCGTGCCGTAGGGAATGGCCACGCGCAGCATGTACGCGTGTTTTTGCATGTACAGGCCATTCTGCAAGCGCAACGGCAGGAATTCCTCTTCGCTCAACTCGCCTGCCGTAAAGCGTTCGACCTGATCACGAAACTGCGCAACCCGCTCGAAGACCAGCGCCCGGTCATAGTCGTCGTACTGATACATGTGGCTACCTCATCAGGATGGGACGGGCTCTGTGGCTCGTTTTCGATGAGGCGACTATGAGGGGCACCGGAAAAACATTACAGATTCAGGCAGCGACAAAAAAACCATATCAGCTTGAATGAACGATTGTGCCGCTGCTCTTTATCGACGGTGTTTCAGCCATTATTGGATCATCGATGAATAGTATCTTTTGAAGCGCCAGTCATACGGGTCTCCGTTCTTGTTAGTCCCGCAATCCCAGTTGATCGACCAGGTCATCAGGCCTTTGACTGGATTGCCATCGGCCTTCAGTTTGTCAAGTGCCCATTTCGCGAAATTTGGATCGACAACAAAGCCGTTCGCTGCCGCATCAATACTGCTGGGCAAGCCAATAAGGAATTTATCGGCCGGGATTTTAACGAAGCCATTTTTCCCGGTTACCAGCGCGGTGGTCAGGTAGTACAGGAATTCTTTCTTGCGCACACCGTCGTTCTGCGTGAGCCATGAAGGGTTGAGCTCCGGAACAGAAAGCCCATCACCGGCCTGGTTGTAATACTGCGGGGAAATCCAATCAAAATAGTTCGCCAAGGCGTTCAGATACGGCACGTACTTGCCCCCGGTTCTCAGATACGGGAACTCCGGCGCCATGGTGATAAGAAAGTGCTTGCCTTGACTCTTGTAGTAATCGCGGACCCGTATCAGCGCCGCCGGAATTACCGTGTTGTTGTCGGCAAAGTCGATCGCGGTCTGCTCCAGATCGATATCGAGCCCATCGAAACCATAAACTTCAACCAATCGGATGATTTCATTCGCGAGCGCCTGCTCTTCGCCTTTTTTCAAGGCGATGTGGGCATCGGCACCACCCAATGAAATCAACACCGCGCGACCTTGCTTGTTGAGTACGCCGACCTGGCGCCGAAACTCCTCATCAGACAGGTTGTAGGGCTTGAATGTCGGGATGCCAGCGCCCTTCATGAACGCTACCGCTACCACGTTGTATTCGACAGGGATGTCCTCCAGTGGCACCTCTCCCGTCAATCCGCCTTGATACCCGGCACTCGGCCCCCAGTTATGCCAAAACCCCATGAAGACTTTTTTCTTGCTGAAATCAGGCATCTCGGACGCGTCATCGGCTGGCGCCTTGGGGCCTGTATAAGTGAAAGTTGTCATTGGTTCACCCTTGAGTTCAGAACATCCTGTATGAAAGTGCCCCTCCTGATCGCCATGACCGGCAGGGCTGACTTGCCTTGAACGCAACCACTGGAACTCACCACTACCCAATGCGTCAGCGAGTTTATTAAAGCGCTGGATTCAATCCGCCGATACTGTCAACTCTGACAGGTACGGCGCCTTTATCTGATCCGTATTAATTGCGCTTTCCTGAATCTGTTTTGTTTTCGATGAGGTTTCTACAGTTCACGGCATGCCAGTCCGGGTGGCCTGGCAAGACTTTGCAACCGTGGAAGCATTGACCATGAGCACAGCAACAATCGGACAGGCCTATAACTACAAGGTCGTCCGCCAATTCGTCGTGGCGACCATTTTCTGGGGCGTCGTGGGGATGGCAATGGGGGTGTGGATCGCCTCGCAACTGGTGTGGCCCGAGATGAACCTCGACCTGCCGTGGACCTCGTTCGGGCGTTTGCGTCCGCTGCACACCAGCCTGGTGATTTTCGGCTTTGCCGGCAGCGCGCAGTTCGCCGCCAGTTATTACGCAGTGCAGCGTACCTGCCAGGTGCGGCTGTACTCGGACACCCTCGCCGCCTTCACCTTCTGGGGTTGGCAATCGGTCATCGTGGTGATGCTGATCACCCTGCCGCTGGGCTACACCACTACCAAGGAATACGCCGAGATCGAGTTCTCCGGCGCGGTGTGGATGACCGCGGTCTGGGTGGCGTACGCCATCGTGTTTTTCACCACAGTGGTGCAACGCAAAACCCATCATATTTACGTCGGCAACTGGTTTTTCGGCGCGTTCATCGTGGTGATCGCCATGTTGCACGTGGTCAATCACCTGTCGATTCCGGTGGACTGGTTCAAGTCCTACCCGGTGTATTCCGGCGCCACCGACGCCATGGTGCAGTGGTGGTACGGGCACAACGCGGTGGGGTTTTTCCTGACGACCGGGTTCCTCGGGATGATGTATTACTTCGTGCCGAAACAGGTCGGGCGGCCGGTGTACTCCTATCGCTTGTCCATCGTGCACTTCTGGGCGTTGATCACCCTGTACATCTGGGCCGGCCCGCACCATTTGCACTACACCGCGTTGCCGGACTGGGCGCAGTCATTGGGCATGGCCATGTCGCTGATCCTGTTGGCGCCGAGCTGGGGCGGCATGATCAACGGCATGATGACGCTCTCGGGTGCCTGGCATAAATTGCGCACCGATCCGATTTTGCGTTTTCTGGTGCTGTCGCTGGCCTTCTACGGCATGTCGACTTTCGAGGGGCCGATGATGGCGATCAAAACCGTGAACGCCCTCTCCCACTACACCGACTGGACCATCGGCCACGTGCACGCCGGCGCCCTCGGTTGGGTGGCGATGATCACCTTCGGCGCGGTCTACCACATGATTCCGAAAGTCTTCGGCCGCGAGCAGATGTACAGCACGCCGTTGATCAACCTGCACTTCTGGCTGGCGACCATCGGCACCGTGCTGTACATCGCCTCGATGTGGGTCAACGGCATCACCCAGGGCCTGATGTGGCGCGCGATCAACGACGACGGCACGCTGACCTATTCCTTCGTCGAAGCCTTGCAGGCCAGTCATCCGGGATTTGTGGTGCGGTTTGCCGGCGGCGTGTTCTTCCTCAGCGGCATGCTGCTGATGGCGTACAACGCCTGGCGCACGGTACGGGTTTCCGACGTGGCGATGGCTGAACGTGATGCACGGATTGCCTGAGGCGAGGAGCTGAGATGTTCGAGATCGTGTTGAATATCGTGGGTGTTGCGGGGCTTTGGCTGGCGGTCGAGTACTGCCTGAAGCAGCAGACGGCAGAAAGTCTGGAGGAAGCGAGCCTGATCCCGTTTGCCGATGACCCGGAGGTGGCTCGACGGGTGGAGTTGGCGACGGGGAAAGTGGTGAAGGCGGTTGCGCCGGAAGTGGCAAAACCGGGCTGGGTGAATCTCGAAATCTGATGCACCGCAGATCCATTGTAGGAGCGAGACCGGCTTGCCGGCGATAGCGGTGGTTCAGCCAACATTTATGTTGATTGCCGAACCGTCATCGCGAGCAGGCTCGCTCCCACAGGGGAAAGGTGAAAGTCCGGAGAGATCAGCTCCGATCGCGGGGGATCAAGCTCTGCAACTGCTGCGCCAGAAAATTCGCGTCGAAGGCAAAGGTGTCCGGGTCCTTCAAGCCATTGGTCTTGCGCCATTGCCAATTGTTGGACGGCGGCAGGCACACCAGCGAAATGCTGCCATACCGCGCGGCGGTCAGGCCCATCACCGCCAGGGAAATCTGCCCACCGGTACCCATCACATCCGGCACGAACTCCACGGGTTTGCCGGCGATCACGATGCCCAGTTTCTCGGTCTTGAACGTTGACGTCTCGACCGGAACGCTCGGCCCCGAGGCGACATACGCCTCGCGGCTGACTTCCAGCAGGTTCGGCGCCCGGACCGGTTCCAGCCATTGCTGGATCTGATCAAACAGCTCGCCAATGCGCGTCGCCCACACGGCCGATTGCGACTCGAACAATTGTTTTTTGTGCGCTTCGCTGTCTGCGTAGTGGCGAAGCATCTCGCCCAGTTGTTGTACGTCGTCCATTGCGGTGTTCCTTTGTTGAAACAGTGCTGCGGACTTTGAGCATGGCAGATGCGCGCGGCGGGCGTACGACTAAAAGCGTGAGCGGTATTGACTGGGGGTCATGGCGAGGAATTTGCGGAAGGCGCTGCCCATGTGCGACTGATGGGCGAAACCGGCATCAAGGGCGATGTCAGCCAGGCTCAGACCGGTGTGCTCGATCATCCGCCGTGCCGCCTGCAGTCGTACTTCAACGAGGTAAGCGTGCGGTGTCAGGCCGATGGCGCGGGTAAAGTCTCGCAGAAAGCGCAGCTCGTTCTGGCCGTAGGCCGCCGCCAGTTGTTGCAGCGTGAGGGGCTGGTGGAATTGTTCTGCGATCAGGTCCAGCACTTGGGCGAGTGCGGCTGGCGCGGGCCGATGAGCCATTTCGACCTGCGGTTGCGCCAACCCCACAAATCCCAGGGCACATTGCTCCAGTGCCAGTAGGTCGGGTTGTGGCGCCAGCAACAAACGCCGCACTTCGCGTGCCAGGCTCAGCGCCTGTCGATTGCCGCAAGACTGTACGCGATGGCCAATGGCAGGCAAATGTTCATCGGCAAACGATTCGTCCAGCTGCATCAGCAAGTATTCGCCACCGCTGGACGATTCGGAAAACACTTCGACGCCCACCGGGGTATACGCCAGAACACCGGGCAACGTATCGAAATCCACCCGCCGATCCGAGTCAATCGCGTGCACACCCTGCTGGCGCTCCAGCGTCACCCCGATGGTGCGCGACTGCGCCGGATCGCGTGCGCTGTAAGCGGCACGGGGCAGAAGTTGCAAGCTGACTTTAGCGCCCGGCAGCCGTTGACTCAGCATGTGAAATTTCCTGATAGAAAGCCGTGAAGCGCCACGGGATACTCCCAGACAAAGGGTTGCCATCAACAGGAGCACGCCATGCGCACCATCGGCCTTATCGGCGGCATGAGCTGGGAGTCCAGCGCCGAGTATTACCGCCTCATCAACCAACAGGTACGCGACCGGCTCGGGCCGTTGCGTTCGGCGAAACTGCTAATGTACAGCGTCGACTTCGGGCCTGTCGAACAGGCCCAGCACGCCGGTCGCTGGGACGATGCGGCGCTGATTCTGGTGGATGCCGCGCGGCGGCTGGAGGCTGGGGGCGCCGATTGCGTGGTGCTGTGTACCAACACCATGCACAAGGTCGCCGGGCAAATTCAGGCGGCGATCAACATTCCGTTCCTGCACATCGCCGACCCGGCCGGACAGGCGGCGGTGGATGCCGGCGCACTGAACGTCGGGTTGCTGGGGACTGCGTTCACCATGGAACAGGACTTTCTCAAGGAGCGCCTGACGTCGATGGGGCTGACCGTACTGGTGCCGGACGCCGAGGAGCGTCAAGCCGTGCACCGGATCATCTACGACGAGTTGTGCGTCGGGGTGATCAGCGAGGCCTCACGGCGGATTTATCAGCGGGTGATCGAATCCCTGAGCCAGCGCGGCGCCCAGGTCATCATCCTCGGTTGCACCGAAATCGGCCTGCTGATCAAACCCGAACACAGCACCCTGCCCCTGCTCGACACCACCGAACTGCATGCGCAGGCGGCGGTGGCGTTTGCACTGGGCGAGTGAATCAACCGGCCTTGGGCATGCGGCGCAGACGCGCCATGCTCAAGGTGTCCACCAACACTCCGTCACGCACGGCGTAGTCCCGAAACAGGCCTTCGGTTTCAAAACCAAACTTGCGGTACAAACCGATGGCTGCTTCGTTGTCGGCGTACACCGACAGCTCGACCCGTTGCAGATTCATCCAGTTGTCGGCGATGTCCAGCGCGGTGGCCAGCAGCTTCGAGCCAACACCCTTGCCCTGCCACGCCTCAGAGACACCCATGCCGAAATTGGCAGCATGACTGCGGCGGATGCGCGAAAACTGTTCGAGGCCGATGTTGCCTATCACCCTCCCCTGACTCAGCGCCACCAGTTGCACATGCCGTTCGTTGCCCGGATCCAGGCGTTTGCGCCAGACCTCGATGGACTGAAACGGCATTTGCAGCACTTGCCGGGTAATCGCTGGTTCGTTGTAAAGCGCGGTGATGCCTTCGAGGTGGGACTCGTTGAAGCGTTCAAGCGTAATGACAGCGTCAGTGACGGGCATGGGTGATTCATCCTTGATACAGACATGGCCGCTCACTCTACAACGCAATCTTCCAGCATGACGAGAACCTACTGTAGGAGTGAGCCTGCTCGCGATAGCGTCCGGACAGTCAACATCAATGTTGAATGTTATGGCCCTATCGCGAGCAGGCTCACTCCTACAGTTGGTATTGCTCAGGCTTCGAACCAATCCCGGCGCTCATTGAAGGTGTTTTGAATCAGTTCGACGATCATCTGCACCTGAGCTTCATCCTGCGACTGCGCATTGACCGCCATCCACACCTGGCGCTGCATCGGCTGGCCAAACAACCCCGGCAGAGCGATCAGACCACGGTCGAAATGGCTCATGTAACCAGGCAGCAAACCGATACAGGCGCTGCATCGGATCATCTCCAGCATCAGCTCATAGGCATGCAACTGCACCACCCCGGCGAGTCGCTGGTCCACCAGCGCATTCCACGGCACAAAGCTCTCGACCTGACGATGAGGCTGCCATTGCACCAGCAGGAAATCGGCGAGGTCATCGAGATTGTCCGGGCGTGACGCAGTGCGTGAATAACGCTTGGCAATGTGCGGCAGGTAGTCGAGCCGCGCCAGGCGTCGCGGCTCGCCGACGGCAAAACTCGGGCCCGGCAGCGGTGAATCGGTGCCAGCCAGCCACACCACCACATCGGCGCTGACGGCGCGCAGGGCCAGCTCGCTGTCGAGGGAAATGATCTCCAGACGCACGCTGGCGTTGCGGCGCAGCAAGGCCACCAGGTCGCGACCGAGGATGTCATGCAGGATCGATTCGGCGACGGCCAGGCGCACCAGGGGCTGTTCGATCACCGGCAAGTCGCGTTCATGGGCCAAGGCAATCAGCTGCGCCTGAAGCTGCAATCCTTCACGACTGAGGGCGACACCATTGTCGCCATGGCTGAACAGCGAGCACTGCAGTTGCGCTTCGAGTTGCGCCAACTGCTTGCGCAGCAACGTCGCCTTGATGTTGAGACTGCGCGACGCCTGCATGTAACAGCCGCAGCGGGCACTGACCATGAACGCTTGCGCCAGTTGCGGATCAAGCGCGGCGGCCTGCGCCTGTATGGATGACGAGGTGTCTACCGGCGAGCGGTATTCGGCAGGGCTTTGGCGCCCAGCGGTTTCCATGAATGACATCAATGACTCCCTGTCGATCTGTCCTTTGAAAACCTCATCCTGCGCAACGTTCATGAACCTGATGTGACAGCGTCATCACGCGCTGGGGGACTGGCGGAAACTCACCGCCAGGCGATTCCAGCTGTTGATGGTCGTGACGGCAATGGTCAGGTCGACCATCTCGCTCTCGCTGAACTGCTCCCGGGCCTGGGCGTAGACGTCGTCCGGCACATGGCTTTGCGAGAGCAAGGTGACCGCTTCGGTCCAGGCCAGCGCCGCGCGCTCGCGTGGGTTGAAAAAGCCGCTGTCGCGCCAGACCACAATCGAATACAGACGCCGGTCGGTCTCGCCGAGGCGTCGCGCGTCCACCGAGTGCATGTCGGTGCAGAAGGCGCAGCCGTTGAGCTGCGAGGCGCGGATCTTGATCAGGTGCAGCAGCGCCGGCTCGATGCTCAGGTTGCTGGTCAGCGCCTCCATGGCGATCATCGCTTTCATCGCTTTGGGCGACGCGCTGTAGTAATCCAGACGGGAAGTCATGGCGTGCCTCGTGGATTGATAGATGTTTTCACGGTAAGCGCTGATGCGCCGGCGTTACAGATCCAATTGCGCGAAATACCGGTGGACCACTCCGAGCAGACCAATCCGCGGTTTTTCCCCCACGCAACTTCTGCACGGCGACGCTTGCGCGTAATCTGGCCCGACGCACACGCGCCTTAACCGCCCAGGAGCCCCGCCGGTATGGAACTTCATGTTGTCATCAACGGCCGCAAGGACCTGGCAGGCCAGTTGTACAACCAACTGCGCAGCGCCATCGAATCCGGTCGTCTGGCAGCCGGGACGCAATTACCGCCCAGCCGTCTGCTGGCCGAACAGCTGGGCATCTCGCGCAAGACCATTTCCGACACGTACGCACAACTGACCTATGAAAACTTCCTGACCGGGGTGATCGGCAAAGGCACCTACGTCAATGCCCGGACGGCCAAAGCGCAACCCAAGCAAAGCCATTCGCAGTTGGCGAGTGCCGAAGTCATCGAGTCGTGGCGCAATTTGCCGGTGTTTTTGCGTCATCCGACGCTGGAAGGCTCGCTGCGTTATGACTTCATCGGTGGCGCTACCAGCAAGGGCCAGTTTCCGCAGGACGATTGGCGGCGCTGCACCTCCCACGCGCTGCGTCAGATGTCCGGTTCCAAGGGCTTCTACAGCTTGCCTGAAGGCCTGCCGTCGCTGCGCAATGCGATCGCCCGGCACATCGCGTTTTCCCGTGGGGTGAATTGCCAGGACGAAGACGTGGTGGTGTGCAACGGTGCGCAACAAGCGCTGGACCTGATCTCCCGCGTGATCACGCGCCCCGGCAGCATCGTCGCCATGGAAGACCCCGGTTACCCGCCCGCGCACCTGCTGTTCGGCAGCCACGGCGCCACGGTGATCGGCGTACCGGTCGACGCAGACGGCATCCAGGTCGACCAAATCCCCCTTGGCACCCGGCTGATTTATGTCACGCCGTCCCACCAGTTTCCGCTCGGCATGCCGATGAGCCAGGCACGTCGCGTGGCGCTGCTGGAGCGCGCCTACGAGTTGGGCGCGATCATCATCGAGGACGATTACGACAGCGAATTCCGCTACGAAGGCCGGCCCACCGACTCGCTGCAAAGCATGGATGAGCGCGGGATCGTCGCCTACGTCGGGACCTTTTCGAAAACCCTGCTGCCGGAACTGCGCCTCGGCTACGCGATTTTGCCGCCGGCGATTCTCGAAGCGGTGATCCGCGCCAAGCAACTCACCGACCTGCACACCTCCACCCTGCCCCAATGGGCACTGGCCAAATTCATTGCCGAAGGCTGCCTGCTCAAGCACATCCGGCGCTGTCATACGATCTACGCCGGGCGTCGCGAACGCATCCTCACGCGTATCGCTGGTGACCTGTCTCCCTGGCTCGAAGCGATCCCGAGTACGGCAGGTTTTCACATGGTGCTTATGTGCAAAGTGCCTATCGATATGCCATTGCTGATCGAACTGGCGAAAAAGGTCGAAGTCGGGCTGTATTCCATCGACACCTTTTACTACCAGCGGGCCCCGCAGGCTGGGCTTCTCATGGGGTTTGGTGCCATCGAAACCCTGGACATCGACACCGCGCTGGACCGCTTGCGTGACATTTTTCAGCAAATCGCCTGAGCGATTGGTCTGGGTTTTTATCCGGCAATTGGCTATTGGCGGTCCGCAAGTGCAGGCCTATCCTCGTAAGCGTTATCCCTCAATGAGCAGGATTCGTCCGGCCTGATTCAGGAGTGTGAGCAATGTCCAACGAAGTGATCAACACCGTAAAGGTGCAGGCCGCAGCCGGCCGCTCGGACGAACTGGGTAAGCAACTGCAAAAGATTGTCGAAACCCTGCGTGAACAACCGGGCTGCGAATCCTATATGGTCGACCGCTGCCCCGAGGACAGCAACCGCTGGAACGTCAGCGCCCGCTGGCAATCGGAAGCGGCCATGCAATCGCATTTCAACACCCCACAGGCGCAAGGTTTCATCGACCTGATCGATTGCCAATTGGCGAACGCCGTGGACTTCAACAGCTTCCCGATCCGTTAAACACCCCCCTGTAGGAGCCGGCTTGCTGGCGATAGCATCACCGCGGTGTACCTGATGCACCGCGGTGATGCTATCGCCAGCAAGCCGGCTCCTACAGGCGTTCCATTCACCGCGGTGTGCCTGATGCACTGCGGTGATGCTATCGCCGGCAAGCCGGCTCCTACAGGTTTTGCATTGCCTTGCGTAAATCCGGATTGGTCCCCTGACCTTCTGCTGAATTGGCTGTTTGATTGCGGTCACTGGCGGACTAACGTTGTTTGCGACAACTAACCCCCCGCAGGTGATGAATCATGAAAGTTTTGCGTTTATTGGCCACCCCGCTTGCCGTCCTCGCCCTGAGCGTTTCTGCCTCGGCATTCGCCCACGACCCTTCGGAAAAAGTCACGATTCTGCAAGATGAAGTACTGAAGAACGTCCCGGGCAAAAAGGCGCTGATGATCGAAGTCGACTACAAGCCGGGCCAGTCCTCCATCGCCCACAAGCACGAAGGCACCGCAATGGCGTATGTGATTTCGGGCTCGATCACTTCCCAGGTGAAAGGCGAGCAACCGAAAACCTACAAGGCTGGCGAGTACTGGTATGAAGCCGCCGGTTCGGAGCATCTGGTCTCGAAAAATGCCAGCGCAACCAAGCCGGCCAAACTCCTGGTGTTCATGGTGTTGTCCCCCGACGAGAAAGTGCTGATCCCATTGGAAAACTGATAGCTGAACGTACAGCCATAAATAAACAGGCCCGAATCGAAAGTTCGGGCCTTTTTATTGCCTGACGCAATTAACCGACAACTTTTAAACCAAACAATACTATTGGCCACCTGACAAGTTCATGAATTGGCTATTTCATTCAGCCGCCACAGGTTTAGTCTGAAGTCACTGCCGACACCGGCAACTTTAACTTCCGACTCAAGTTGTTTCACTGGAGAGACACCCATGAAACTTGCACTTGTCAGCACCTTGTCGTTTGCCGCTGTTTTAACCGGCTGCTCAATTCCCACTGCACCGACGGCAGTTTCTTCACTCGACGGTATCTTCAGCGCACCCGTCGGCCGCAGCAACGCCACCCATGTCGCCAGCGGCGGACAGGTCTCGCTGGGCATCGTCTACAGCCGCAACACCCAGACTAACCGCGCCTACCTGCAGGACTATCAGGCCAATGCCGGCACCGGTTTCGGCCAGAATCTGCTGGTACAACCGATTCACGATGCCTACGTCGCCACCTCCAAACCCGACCTGGCGGTGGATTGGGTCAAGGCCTCGTTGCAGCGCCAGTTCGGCTCGGTCACGGTGTACCCGGACATGCAAAGCCTCAGGGCGGCGAAACCGGACGTGGTCGCGATTGTCGACACCCGCAGCCAATTGATCACCTCACGCAGCTCGGATATCAAGGCCGATGTAAGTGCGGATTTTTATGATACCAACTTCAATTACATCGGGACTGCACAAGGGCATGACGCCAAAGCATTGAGCCCGGTGTGGGCGGACTATAAACGCAGCGAAGAGATCGTGGCGGATATTAATGAACAGCAGAATGTGCAAGTTCGGGCATTGCAGAAGTTTGACCAGTCGCTCAGTAATTTATTGACCGGGCCGACAGATAAAGTGTCGATGATCGATAATAAAGCTGGCTGGAAGTTGTATTGAGGCAGATGGCCCCATCGCCAGCAAGCCGGCTCCTACAGGTTTTGTGTCGAGCACAGAATATGTGGACGACGCGAAACATGTAGGAGCCGGCTTGCTGGCGATGGGGCCCGCTCAAACACCACAAAACATTCAAACAAAAAAAAGCCCCGCATCTCTCAATGCGGGGCCTTTTTCATTCAGCGACTGATCAGGCCGCCGGTTCCAGCTCGGCACTGGCGGTGACAGCGGCGGCAGGCACCACCGCTTGCCCGCTCAACGCCAGGTCCAGCAACTCACGGTTGGCTACCGCATACATCGCGTAGTCAGTACCGCTCGCTGCACGGATTTCCACCAGCATGGCACGCCAGCGTTCGATCATGCTTTCGTTCTCTTCCATCCACAGCGCCAGGCGTGTTTCCACATCCTGAGTGCCGCCGCCCTGTTGCAGGACAGAGATGGTGATCGCACGTTGCTGCCAGTCGACGTCATCGCGGAACGCTTCACGGGCCAGGGCCTGCCAGTTGTTTTCAACCGGCAGAGCACTGATCTGTTGCAGGTACCAGGTGACGTCCAGCGCACTGCCCACGGCGAAGTAGGCCTTGGCCACGTCCGCAGGGTTCTGGCCGGTCACGTCGGAGGCCTCGATGATCGGCAGCAGCGTGTACAGGTGCGAAGTACCAGCCACCATGCGCGCCAGCAACTCCGGCACACCGGCTTCGACGTACGCCTGATAACGGGACTGCCAGTTTTCGTGGATCTCGCCGCTCAGCAGTTCGTCGAGCTTGAGACCCAACTCCTTCAGGTGCGGACCGAAGTGTGCAACGTCACGGGCAGCGTTCTGCTCGTTGCGGCGGGCACGCAGGAACCAGCGCGTAGCGCGACGGCCCAGACGCATCAGCTCGTCCATCAGCTCCAGTTGCACGTCAGCGGAAACCTGGTAATCCAGGGCTTCGATCTGACGGAACCAGTGCGGGAGGTGGAAGATGTCACGCACGATCACGTACGCACCGGCCACGTTCGCCGGGCTCATGCCGGTCGACTCTTTGAGTCGCTGAACGAAGGTGATGCCCATGTGGTTCACCAGATCGTTGGCGATCTGGGTGCTGACGATCTCGCGCTTCAGACGGTGACGACGCATGGCCTCGGAGAACTTGCTCACCAGTGTCGGCGGGAAAGCGGTTTCCATGTCGCGGGTCAGGTAGTCGTCGTCCGGTACACGGGAGTCCAGCAACTGCGCCTTGAGGTCGATCTTGCTGTAGGAGATCAGCACCGACAGCTCGGCACGGGTCAGGCCATGGCCTTCCGCGAGGCGTTCGTTGATCGCGTCTTCCGACGGCAGGAACTCGATGGCGCGATCCAGCTTGCCACGGCCTTCCAGATCGTTCATCAGGCGCTTGTATTCGGCAATCCGCACGAAGGCACGGCGGGCCGCCAGGGACAGGGCCTGAGTCTGCTTGTAGTTGTTGCCCAGCACCAGGTTGCCGACTTCGTCGGTCATGCTCGCCAGCAACTGGTTACGTTGCTTGTCGGTCATGTCACCGGCGTGAACCACTTCGTTCAGCAGGATCTTGATGTTCACTTCGTGGTCGGAGCAATCCACGCCACCGGCGTTGTCGATGAAGTCGGTGTTGGAACCGCCGCCATTGAGACCGAATTCGACACGACCCAATTGGGTCATACCGAGGTTACCGCCCTCGCCCACGACTTTGCAGCGCAGTTCGTTGCCGTTCACACGCAGTGCATCGTTGGCCTTGTCGCCGACATCGGCGTGGCTTTCGCTGCTGGCTTTGACGTAAGTACCGATACCGCCGTTCCACAACAGGTCTACCGGTGCCTTGAGCAAGGCATTCAGCAGTTCGGTCGGGGTCAGCTTGTCGGCCTGAATGTCGAAGCGCTCTTTCATCTGCGGGGAAATCGCGATGCTCTTCGCGCTACGCGAGAAGATCCCGCCGCCTTCCGACATGATGCTGGTGTCGTAATCCGACCATGCCGAACGTGGCAGATCGAACAGGCGCTGACGCTCGGCGAAGCTGTTCGCCGGCTCAGGGTTCGGGTCGATGAAGATGTGCAGGTGGTTGAACGCAGCGACCAGTTGCAGCTTGTCGGACATCAGCAAGCCGTTACCGAACACGTCACCGGCCATGTCGCCGACGCCAACCACGGTGATGCTGTCTTCCTGGACATTGATGCCGCGCTCGCGGAAGTGACGTTGTACGCCAACCCACGCGCCTTTGGCGGTGATGCCCATTTTCTTGTGGTCGTAACCGGCGGAACCACCGGAGGCGAACGCGTCACCCAGCCAGAAACCGTAGTCGATGGCGATGCCGTTGGCGATGTCGGAGAAGGTTGCAGTGCCCTTGTCCGCAGCGACTACCAGGTACGGGTCATCGTCGTCATGACGCACGACGTTGGCCGGTGGTACCAGTGCGCCGTCTTTCAGGTTGTCGGTGATGTCCAACAGGCCCGAAATGAAGATGCGGTAGCAAGCGATGCCCTCGGCCGCGATCTCGTCACGGCTGCCGCCCAGAGGCAGGCGACGCGGCAGGAAGCCGCCCTTCGCGCCGACCGGCACGATGACCGAGTTCTTCACTTGCTGGGCTTTTACCAGGCCCAGGACTTCGGTACGGAAGTCTTCTTCACGGTCAGACCAGCGCAGACCGCCACGAGCCACGTTGCCGAAGCGCAGGTGCACGCCTTCGACGCGAGGCGAGTAGACGAAGATTTCAAACTTCGGAACCGGCTTCGGCAGCTCTGGAATCTGGTGCGGGTTGAACTTGAAGCTGAAGTAGGACTTGTTCTGACCGTGGGCATCGGTCTGGTAGAAGTTGGTCCGCAGGGTCGCTTTGATCAGGTCGAGGTAGCGACGCAGGATGCGGTCTTCGTTCAACACCTGGACGTCGTCCAGTGCTGCCAGAATCGCGTGTTCCAGACGTTGCTGCTTGTCTTCCAGATCATCGGTGGCCAGCTTGCGCGCCAGGTAGAAGCGGGTCTTGAACAACCGGGTCAACTCGCGAGCGATGTCGGTGTGGTTGTTCAGGGTGCTGGCGATGTAGCCGAGGTCGAAGCCCAGGCGAATCTGCTTCATGTAGCGTGCGTAGGCACGCAGCAGCGCAACATCGCGCCATGGCAGGCCGGCGGTCAGTACCAGACGGTTGAACGCATCGTTCTCGGCATCGCCACGCACGATGTGGACGAAGGCGTCCTGCAAGGTGTCGTTGAGTTGCTGGATGTCGAGTTCCAGGCCTTCGGCGGCGGTGAACGCAAAATCGTGAATCCAGAACTCGCGGCCATTGTTGTGACGCAGGCGATACGGGAACTCACCCAGCACACGCAGGCCGAGGTTTTCCAGAATCGGCAACACATCGGACAGGGCCAGCGGGGTATCGGCGTGATACAGCTTGCAGTGCAGCTCGCGCTGGCCGGAGACCTGACCCAGTGGCTGATAGAAGCTCATCACCAATGGATTTTTTTCGTTCAGGCTCAGCAGGTGCTGCATGTCGACCACAGCCGAATGCGCAGCGAAACGCTCGCGGTAACCGGCCGGGAAGCCTTTCGGGAAGTCCGCCAGCACGTTGGTGCCGTGGGCTTCGCCGAAGCTTTCCACCACCAGGCTGGCGTAGTCGTCCTGCCAGCTGCGGCAGGCCTGGATCACTTCGTTTTCCAGTTGCAGCGGGTCGATGTCCAGACGGTTCTTCGGATCGACGCGCAGAATCAGTTGCACGCGGGCCAGTACGGACTCGGAGAAGAAGGTCCAGAACTCGCAGTCCGAGGCTTTCAGGCGATCCATCAGCACTTGCTGGATCTTCTGGCGCACTTCGGTGGAGTAGATGTCACGCGGCACGTAGGCCAGGCAGTAGCAGAAACGGCCGTACGGGTCTTTGCGCAGGAACACGCGAATCTTGTTGCGTTCCTGGATCTGCACGATCGACATCACGGTGCTGAACAGCTCGTCGACCGGGGTCTGGAACAGGTCATCACGCGGCAGCACTTCGACCACCTGCGCCAGTTCCTTGCCCAAGTGAGCCTTGGCCTGGAAGCCGGAACGGCGTTCGATCTCTTCGACCTTGCGGCGGATGTACGGAATGACCCGCACGCTCTCGCCATACACCGACGAGGTGTACAGGCCCATGAAACGGCATTCCTTGATGACCTTGCCGTCGGCGTCGATCTCGCGGATCGACACGTAGTCCGGGTAAGCCGGACGGTGTACACGGCTTGGGTGCGCAGCCTTGGCGAACGACAGCAGGGTCGGTTCGCGCAGGTAGTTCACGGCGTAGTCTTCGATGCGCAGGTCATCGTAGGTCAGGCCGGTGCGCAGCAGCTTGGTCAGGCCGAGGAAGGAATTCTGGTCGTAAACGATGTGACCGCCATCGGCTTCATCCTGAACCACGAATTCTTCGTAGCCGAGGAAGGTGAAGTGGTTGCCCACCAGCCATTCCAGGAAGCTTTTGATTTCAGCTTTTTCTTCGCCGTCGACCGCAAATTTGCTGTTGTCGAGGCCGGTCAGGATTTCCTGGACCTTGGCTTTCATCGGCTCGAAATCGGCAACCGCGACGCGGACTTCACCGAGAACCTGTTCCAGCTCTTTGCTCAGAACATTCAGTTCTGCGGTGTTCGCGCAACGGTCGATTTCCAGGTACATCAGGGATTCTTGCAGGATCCCTTCGCCCTGGGTGCCTTTAGGCAGGATTTCCAGCAACTCGCCTTTGCTGCCGCGACGCACGCTCAGCACAGTGGTTTGCAGGGTATGAATGCTGTAGCCGCGACGGTTCAGCTCGGTACGCACCGAGTCCACCAGGAAAGGCAGGTCGTGGTGCAGCACTTCGACCGCGGTGTGGGTCGACTGCCAGCCGTGGCGTTCGTAATCAGGGTTGAAGACGCGAACCTGCGGTTGCGCGTGATCGAAGCGCTCAAGCAGGCGCCACGCAGAAAGGGTGCAGCCGGCGAGGTCGGACAGCCGACGCTGGGTCAGCTCGTCAAGGGAAATGATGCCGAAGAATTGTTCAGCGAACAGCGCCACTTGTGGCAGTGCCTGTTCACTGATGTGCTGCGCCAGTGCCGCTTGCAGTTGGTGCTGGAAGTCGGCTTTGCTGGCTGCGGTGAAGAACGCCATCTGTGGTACTCCGCTTGGGCTTGTTATTGATGGAAGCGTCGCGTGCAAAACCCCTTTCGGGGCGATCCGTCACCCGGTTCCTGATTCTCGGGCAGAGGAAACAGGGTGACAGGTGGGTGAAGCTGGACGAGACACTCAGGTCACATTCACCTTCCATGAATGGGCATCTGCAAAAACGACTGGCAGATCGACAGCGCAATGTCTTTACAGGTGCTCATCCGTTGCGCAGCTTAACCAGTGCGGCAAGGCCCGTGCTTGCAGCGCTGCGACATATTCGGTCATCGGCACGCAGCCAACGCCCTGCGCATCGGACAACACTAGCAGTCGTGTAGGAAATTGGGCGTTTTATGCCCGGATTTACAGCACCTTCGTGCCAGAAATGACCAACAGCGCCCCGAATGTTCACGTCACATTCTCTGACAGTCAGCCGAGCAGAAATTCCCGAGGGCTGGCAGAATTGCCTTTTGTTGTGTTCACAACGCTCGCCGAGCCAGGAAATACCCATGAAAATGACCACCGCCCTGTTGATCGTCAACCCGTGTGACGAGGAAGAAGACAACATGGCCATGCTCGCCTGCCACAGCGATCAGGGTGAAATGTTCCTGATGAGCCGCTACCCGGACGAGGACGAGCTGGAGATCACCCTTGATGGCGAACCTTCGACGCTGGACGGCGTGAAAGTGACGCTGAGCCCTACCCGCTTGCTGATCGAAATCGCTGCGGCGGATGCGGATGCGTTGAATGGGGATGATTCGCTGGAGATTACGCACAGCACGAGTGCGAGTGATCTGGCGGAAGTGGAAGAAACCTTGCAGAACATCCTTAAGGGGACCGGGACTTACATCAGCGAGATTTGATGTTGCCTGGACGGGCCTCTTCGCGGGCAAGCCTCGCTCCTACAGGTTTAGGCCGAGCGCAATATCGCGGCTACCCTGATCCTGTAGGAGCGAGGCTTGCCCGCGAAGGCGTCCGCAAGATCGCCACATTCTCCGAAACAACATCGATAACCCACCTCCTGCGCACATTTGCACAAAATGCCGTTAGTCGCCGCCCCCCGCGATAGATTAAAGTAACGCCCCCAGCCCTGGCGTTATTCGAACGTCTTCGGTCACCCTTTCCAGGAACAGTCATCGATGGAACATCGTGAAGCGCTGCTCGCGCTGCGAACCTTTCTTTCAACGCAGATTCTCGGCCAGGAAAAACTCATCGAGCGCTTGCTCATCGCCCTGCTTGCCGACGGCCACATGCTGGTCGAGGGCGCTCCCGGCCTGGCCAAGACCAAGGCCATCAAAGAACTCGCCGAAGGCATCGAAGCCCAGTTCCATCGCATCCAGTTCACCCCTGACCTGTTGCCTGCCGACATCACCGGCACGGAAATCTATCGCCCGGAAACCGGCAGTTTCGTGTTCCAGCAAGGCCCGATCTTCCACAACCTGGTGCTGGCGGACGAAATCAACCGTGCCCCGGCCAAGGTTCAGTCGGCTTTGCTTGAAGCCATGGGCGAGCGTCAGGTCAGTGTCGGGCGCAGCACCTACGAGCTGTCGCCGCTGTTCCTGGTGATGGCCACGCAAAACCCGATCGAGCAGGAAGGCACATACCCGCTGCCCGAAGCGCAGCTGGACCGCTTCCTGATGCACGTGAAAATCGGCTTCCCGGACGCCACCGTCGAACGCCGCATCCTGCAACAGGCCCGTGGCGAAGCCTTGAACGGCGAAACCAAACCGGAGCGCCGGGTCAGCCAGCAGGCCATTTTCGCCGCCCGCAAGGAAATCCTCGGTCTGTACATGGCCGACGCCGTGGAGGAATACCTGGTGCAACTGGTCATGGCCACGCGCACGCCGGCCAAGTTCGACCCGGAGATGGCCGAGTGGATTGCCTACGGCGCCAGCCCGCGCGGTTCGATCGCCCTCGACCGCTGTGCCCGCGCCCACGCCTGGCTGGCCGGTCGCGACTTCGTCAGCCCGGAAGACATTCAAGCGGTGCTGTTCGACGTATTGCGTCACCGCATCATTCTGTCCTTTGAAGCCGAAGCCGCTGGCATCGACCAGGACCGGGTGGTCCAGCGGATTCTCGACGTCGTAGCCGTCGCTTGACCCCGATGAACGTCATTCTGCCGCCCGAGCCGGGCATCCGCGTCAGCCTCGCCGAGCTGATCGAGATGCGCCATCGCGTGCGTGAAGTGCAGCTGTTCTCCACGCCGAGCCAGCGCAGCCCGCTGATCGGCCTGCACCACTCCAAGCTGCGTGGCCGTGGTGTCGATTTCGATCAGGTGCGGGTCTATCAGGCCGGCGACGACGTGCGCAGCATCGACTGGCGCGTCACCGCCCGAACCCAGGAACCGCACACCAAGCTGTTCCACGAAGAACGCGAGCGGCCGATTTTCATCATGGTCGAACAGAGCCGACGGCTGTTTTTCGGTTCGGGGCTGATGTTCAAATCGGTGCTCGCCGCCCAGGCCGCCAGCCTGATCGGCTGGGCCGCACTCGGCCATAACGATCGGGTCGGCGGGCTGGTGTTCGGCGATAACGAACACTACGAAATCAAGCCCCGGCGCAGCAAACAAAGCCTGCTGCAATTTCTCAACCGGCTGGTGCGTGTCAATCAGTCGTTGCACACCGAAAGCGAGCAGAACCGCGATGCCCTCAACCTGGCCCTGCGTCGTGCCCGGGAGGTGCTGCGCCCCGGCAGCCTGGTGATCGTGATCTGCGACGAGCGCGCGTTGACTGAGGGCTCCGAGCAGCAATTGAGCCTGCTGTCGCGCCATTGCGACCTGTTGCTGCTGCCACTGTCCGACCCACTGGACCACGCCCTGCCCGCTGCCGGCCTTTTGCGCTTTGCCGAACGCGGCGCGCAACTGGAACTCGACACGCTGAATTTCGACCTGCGCCAGACCTACCGCGCCCAGGCCGAAGCGCGCATCGCCCATTGGGAATTGCTCGCGCAAAAACTGCGGGTGTTGTTGATGCCCCTGAGCACTCAGAGCGAGATGGTCGAACAACTGCGCGAGTACCTGAACCCGCAAAAACCGGGGAAATATCGATGAGCAGCCTCGATCAACTGCAACCGCTGATTTCCCCGCCGCCGATTGGCTTCTGGCCACCGGCACCGGGCTGGTGGTTTTTGCTGTTGTTACTGCCGCTGATCGGCTTCGGCCTGTGGAAGGCCCGGCGTTTCCTGCCGAACAAGCGCCCCATCGTGCGCGCCGAACAACCGCTGGACCCGGTGCGCATCGCCGCACTGGCCGAACTGGCGCTGATGCCCAAACCTTACGACGGCGCACCGGCCGGTGCCTGGCTGCAGCAACTCAATGGCTTGCTCAAACGCCTGTGCCGCAACCATTACCCCTACAGCCAGAGCCACACCCTCAACGGGCGCAAATGGCTGGCGTTTCTCGACAACCGTTGCCCGGCCGCCGGGCTGACGCGCTGGATGGTACTGGTCGAAGGCGCCTACAAACCCGAATGCAAACTCGACGACAAGGCCATCGCCGGCCTGACCCAAGCCGTCGACACGTGGATTCGCAAACATGTTTGAGTTCGCCTGGCCGTGGATCTTCGCCCTGCTGCCGCTGCCGTGGTTGATGCGCATCGTGCTGCCGGTGGCCGACAGCGGCGAACCGGCGCTAAAAGTCAGTTTCCTCAGTGACCTCGAAGGCCTGGCCCGGCGCCGTGCCCGGGCCAACCTGCCAGCCTGGCGGCAACAAGCACCGTTCATTCTGCTGTGGCTGTTTTTGCTGATCGCTGCAGCGCGCCCGCAATGGCTCGGCGAACCGTTGCCGATTGCCGCCAGTGGCCGTGACCTGCTGGTGGCGGTGGACGTTTCCGGCTCCATGGATTTCCCTGACATGCAGTGGCAGGACGAGGAAGTCAGCCGCCTTACGCTGGTGCAACATTTGCTCGGTGATTTTCTGGAGCGACGCGAAGGCGACCGTGTCGGCCTGATCCTGTTCGGCAGCAGAGCGTACCTGCAAGCCCCGCTGACGTTTGACCGGCGCACTGTGCGGGTCTGGCTCGACGAAGCGCGCATCGGCATCGCCGGTAAAAACACCGCCATCGGCGACGCCATCGGTCTCGCGCTCAAACGCCTGCGCCTGCGTCCGGCGCAAAGCCGTGTGCTGATTCTGGTCACCGATGGTGCCAACAACGGCGGCGAAATCGACCCGCTGACCGCCGCGCGGCTGGCGGCCAAGGAAGGCGTGAAAATCTACCCGATCGGCATCGGCGCCGATCCCGAGCAAAGCGGCACCGCAGGATTCCTCGGCATCAACCCGAGCCTGGACCTCGACGAGCCTGCGCTGAAAGCCATTGCCGCCGCCACGGGCGGCCAGTATTTCCGCGCTCGCGACGGCAAGGAATTGCAAACGATCAAGGAAACCCTCGATCAACTGGAACCCGTGACCCAGCAACCGACCCAGGCCCGCCCGGCGCAAGCGTTGTATCACTGGCCGTTGGCGATGGCGCTGCTGTTGAGCCTGTTGCTGGTGGCGCGCGAACGCTGGCCGGATAACCCGTTGCAGCGCCTGTTTACCAAGGATCTGTTCTTGCAAACGCAACTGCCTGACTGGCGCCAGCGACTCAAGCGCCTGCGCCTGCGGAGGCGCCGATGAGTGCGCTGTGGCCTTACTGGTTCCGTCCCTGGTGGCTGCTGCTGTTGCCGCTGCTCGGCTGGTTGCTCTGGCAACTCTGGCATCGACAGAAGCGCGCCGGGCGCTGGCAGATGATTCTGCCGCCGGCCTTTCATTCCGCGCTGCTCAGTGGCGGCAACGGTCGCGACAGCAAATTGCCGTGGGTCGCCCTCGGTGTGGCGTGGCTGCTGACGATTCTGGCGCTGTTGGGGCCGAGCTGGGAGCGCATCGAGCAAGCCAGCCAGAAACCCGCCGACCCGCTGGTGGTGATCCTTGAGCTGACCCCGGAGATGCTCGCCACCGACGTGACGCCAAACCGACTGGAACAGGCCCGGCGCAAGCTGTTCGACCTGCTGCAAAACCGCAGCGACGCCCAGACCGCCATCGTCGTCTACGCCGGCAGCGCACACACGCTGGTGCCGCTGTCGGATGACCTGTCTACCAGCCGCAATCTGCTGGAGGCGCTCAAACCGTCGTTGATGCCCCAGACCGGCCATCGCGCCGATCTCGCGGTGACCAAGGCCCTAGCGCTGCTGAGTCAAGGCGCGCTGGGTGACGGCCGGATTCTGCTGATCGGCTCGTCTCTGACCGAACTGGAACGAGAAGGCATTCAGCAGGCGCTGGACGGCAAGTCGACCCGGTTTTTGATGCTCGGCATCGGCACCGCCGAAGGTGCGCCAATCACTCAGGAGGACGGCAGTTTCCTCAAGGATGATCAGGGCGCGATTCTGGTGCCGCACCTCGACGAGCCGAACCTGAAAGCGTTCGTCAACGGCCTCGATGGGCGCTATCGCCACGCGCGCCTGGACGATGCCGACCTGCGCGCCCTCGGCTTGCTCGATGGCCCGCGCAACTTGCGCAATGACGGCCAGACCCTGCGTCTCGATAGCTGGGCTGATCAGGGTTATTGGCTGTTGTTGCCGCTGTTGCTGTTGGCGGCCTGCGCCGGTCGACGCGGCTGGCTGCTCTGCCTGCCGCTGCTGTTCCTGTTGCCGCAGCCGAGCCATGCCTTCGACTTCGAAGACTTGTGGTTGCGCCCTGACCAGCAAGGCCTGCATCTATTGAAAAAGAAGCGTCCGGCCGAGGCCGCGCAACATTTCCAGGATCGGCAATGGCAAGGCGTGGCGCTCTACGAGGCCGGCGACTACAGCGGCGCCGCCCAGCGGTTCGCCGAAGGCAATGATGCCCACGCCCACTACAATCGTGGCAACGCCCTGGCCAAAGGCGGTGAGCTGGAAGCAGCGCTGGATGCTTACGATCAGGCACTGGAGCGGCAACCGGATCTGCGCCCGGCGCAGACCAACAAGGCTTTGGTGGAAAGCTTGATCAAGCAGAAAAACACGCCGGCACCCGTTGAACCGGACAAAACCGAAGGCGACGAGACCGGGACCCCGCAGGAACCACCGCCGGGCGCAGCCACCCAACAGTCGAACAGTGGCGAACCGAAGTCCGATGCCCAGACCACGGCACCCGATGCAGAACAGTCGGATACGACACCGGCGCGCCCCGGCACCAATGAGGTGCCCGGCAGCGAGTTGGGCGACGAACAAAGCACCACCCCGCCGTTGCGCCCTGCCAGCGATACCATCGATGGCGAACAGCGCCAGGCGCTGGAACAATGGCTGCGCAAGATCCCGGACGACCCGGGCGAATTGCTCAGGCGCAAATTCTGGTACGAACAGCAGCAACATCAGGATCAGGAAAAAACCCGATGACCCGCTTCACCGCTTTCATGCTTGCTCTGTTTATCTGGACCGTTCAGGCCCAGGCTGCGCAACTGGTCGCCAGTGTCGACCGCAGTCGCCTGAACTCCGGCGAAACGGTCGAGCTGACCCTGGAGTCCAACGATGTCACCCAGTTCGGCAAGCCTGACCTGACGGCGCTGGAGCCGCTGTTTGAAGTGCGCGGCACCCGCCAGGTCAACCAGTTGACGACCCTTAACGGCGGCAACGGCGCCACCACCCGCTGGATCATCACCCTGCTGCCTCGCCAGAACGGCAGCGTGGTGATTCCGTCGCTGCAACTGGGCGATGTGCAGAGCCAGCCGATCACCTTGCAAGTGGTCGAGAGCGAAACCCAGGACAGCACGCAAAAACTGGCCCCGGTATTCATCGACGCCAGCCTCGATCAAAACAGCGTGTACGTGCAGGCCCAGGCGCTCCTGACCTTGCGTATCTACCATTCCGTGTCGCTGTATGACGACAGCAGCCTGACTCCGCTGCAGATTCCCGATGCGCGCATCGAGCAGTTGGGCGAGTCGCGCACTTACGAAAAAGACATCAACGGCCTGCGCCATGGCGTGATCGAATTGCGCTACGCGATCTACCCGCAACACAGCGGCCAGTTGACCATTCCGGCGCAGGTTTTCAGCGCCACGCTGGTGGACGCGCAGCCGGCCAAGGACGTCGAGTCCCAGGTGCCGAAATCCGGCAAATTGATGCGTGTCAGCTCGGTCGAACTGCCGCTGACCGTCAAGCCGAAACCTGCCACTTACCCGGCTGACGTGCCTTGGCTGCCGGCCCGCAGCCTGACCCTGAGCGAGAGCTGGAATCCGGAACCGGATCACACGCAAGTGGGTGACTCGCTGACTCGCAGCCTGATTTTGGAAGCCGAAGGATTGGCCAGTTCACAACTGCCGCCATTGCCGGCCACCGACGTCAACGGCTTGCGGCGCTATCCGGATCAGCCGGTGCTGGTCAACCAGAATAGCGAGCGCGGCCTGATCGGCAGCCGCGAGGACCGTGAGGCGCTGGTGCCTGTCCAGCGGGGGAACGTCGAGTTGCCGGCTGTGGATGTGGTCTGGTGGAACACCTTCGAAGATCATCTGGAACACAGCAGCCTGCCGGCGCGGACGCTGCAAGTGGTGAACAATCCGGGCTTGATGGTCGATACCCCGGCCGGCACGCCGCTGGTCATTTCCCCTGCCGACAATGAAGCGCTCTGGTGGTGGAAACTCAGCACCATCATTCTCGCCTGCACCACCCTGCTGGGTTTCGGCCTCTGGTGGCGTGCCCGCTGGCAACCGGCGATCCTGCGCGCGGCCCAGACCGGCCCGAGCCCGCGTACCGTGCTCGACGACCTCAAGCGCGCCTGTCAGGCCAACGACTCCCACGCCACCCGCCAGGCCCTCGACGCCTGGGCCCGGCAACAACCGGAAACCCTGGCCGACATGGCGGCGCGTTTCGTGCCGCTGTCGGACGCGCTGGATGGTTTGAACGGGGCGCTGTACAGCGAAACCGGCCAGCATTGGCAAGGTGAAGAACTGTGGCGCGCGATCAAGGCAATCCCGATTGCCGAGCGGGTTCAAGACCCGGTCGGCGACAGCGGCCTGCCACCGCTCTACCCGAAGTAACGTTAACTGACTGTTGAGACGAAACTCCTACGGATGACGCCCTGTCACGTCAGAACCTTCGACAGCGATCCGGCGCTTAACGGATCCTTCCTACGCTAAATATCGAAACGTCTGACTGTGCTATTCAGGCGATCCACGCAAAGTCCGGTGTCTTGAAATAGACACAAGGAAATGTGGATGTTCAGCGCCGTCAAACCCGTCATTTTCAGACTCAATATTGAAGGTTTCCCCCACGACCTTCAGGTCGTCGAGTTCCGTGCCAAGGAAGCACTTAACCGGCCTTACGAAGTCAAGCTGGAGCTGGTCAGCGAACGCCCCGACCTGGACCTCGATGCACTGTTGCATCGTTCGGCTTTTCTGCGTTTCGGTCCAGACGACGCGGGCCTTCACGGGCAGGTTTATCAAATCGCCCAAGGCGATAGCGGCAAACGCCTGACCCGCTATCAGATGACCCTGGTGCCCCGCCTCGCCTATCTCACCCACTGCCACAATCAGCGTATTTTTCAGCACCAGAACGTGCCGAAAATCATCGAACAGGTGCTCAAAGAGCAGGGAATACAGCCCGATACCTGGCGATTCCAACTAAGCGCCGAGTACCGGCCCCGACTTTATTGTGTTCAGTACGAAACCGACCTGCATTTTCTTCAAAGGCTGTGTGAGGAGGAAGGTTTGCACTTCCACTTCCAGCACAGCGCCGAGGGGCATGTGCTGGTGTTCGGCGACGATCAAACCGGTTTTCCGAAACCAGAACGGTCAACCGCGTACAGGCAAGCCAGCGGCATGGTCGCCGAAGCGCCTGTCATCGACCAATTCAAGCTACAACTGAATACCCGCCCGACCCACGTCAGCCGTCGTGATTACGACTTCGAGAAACCGGACCTGCAACTCGACAGCCAGTCTGAAAAACCGCTGGTCCCGCACCTTGAGGACTATGCCTTTCCAGGCCAGTTCCTCCATCGAGACCGTGGTAAACATCTGGCCAACCAGGCACTGGAACGTCACCGCGCCGATTACCGGCTTGCCAACGGACGCAGCGACCAAAGTGCCCTGCGCAGTGGCCACTTTGTCGAGATGACCAAACACCCTCGCGCGCAATGGAACGGGCTGTGGTTGTTGACGCAAGTCGAGCATGTCGGCTTACAGCCGCAGGTGCTTGAGGAGTCGATGCCTGACTCCAGCCCGGAGGATGGATTTCGTCAGGGTTACCGTAACGAATTTGTCGCCACGCCGTGGGAGGTGATTTTCCGACCGTCCCTGGAACACCCCAAGCCCCGGATGACGGGCAACCAGCATGCCGTCGTTACGGGGCCGCCCGGGGAAGAGATTTATTGTGATCAGTACGGGCGGGTCAAAGTCCAGCTGCTCTGGGACCGCGACGGCCAGCACAACGAACAATCGAGTTGCTGGTTGCGTGTCGCCACGGGCTGGGCCCATGACCGCTACGGCAGTGTGCAAATCCCGCGAGTCGGCATGGAAGTGCTGGTGGGTTTCACTGAGGGCGATCCGGACAAACCCGTCGTCGTTGCCTGCCTGCCCAACGCCGCGACACCGGTACCTCTGGATTTGCCCGCCGAGCACACCCGCAGCATTTTCCGTAGCCAAAGCAGCCCCGGCGGTGGCGGTTACAACGAGCTGCGCATCGAGGACAGAAAAGGCGCCGAGGAAATTGCCCTGCGCGCCCAGCGCGATTTCGTGCAGCACGTTCTGAACGATGACCGCCTTCAGGTCGACAACCAGCGCAGCGTGCTGGTCGGTGGCATCAGCAGCCACGAATTGCGCGGCGAAGAACGCCACTTGACCCAAGGCAACCGACTGACCGAACTCAGGCAGGACGATCACCTCGTGGTCCTTGGCTCGCAGCATGTTCGCGTCGCCAATCAACGACTCAGCGCTACGCAACAACTCCACTTCAGCGCCGTGCAACAAGTCGTGATCAATGGCGGGACGCACCTGGGGCTCGTGGGTGGCGGTCAATGGCTGGTGTTGGGGCCGGAAGGTATTTTCAGCAGCGTACCGATTCTGCAGGGCGGCTCACCGCCCATGAGCCTGCCGGCAGAGCCGCTGATGCCGGGCGCATTGCCCTTGCTGGAAGTGGCGTTTCACGTGGCGCAGCAACGCCGCGCCCTGGTTTCAACTCGTGCCTCGCGCTGCCTGATTTGCGAGGCCGCCCAAGCATGAAACTTTCGATTCCCTTGCCTGAAGACCTGCCCTGGAGCGAGCAGCAGGCGTTCCTGTTGCTGGACGGCACGACCTTCAGCGATTTGCCGCAGCGCTTGAAAACACTCAATCCCGCTGTCAGCACGGTTGCGCTGTATGACAGTGCCCCCTTCACCGCACTGCGGGATATCTCACCGCTGCTGGTGGCCATTCCAGGTACTGACGACCCGGTTTTTCAGTTCTATCTGCAACAGGCGCACGAAGAGTGGGGAGTGTTGTTGTTCAGCAGCCAGCCCGCACATGACGTCGCTCAACACTTACGCAAACTGCTGACCGTTGAGTTGCCCGAAGGCCTGCCGGTGGTTTTGCGCCTGGCCGATGCGGCTGTGGCACAGGCGCTGTTCGGCAGCGGCGATCAGCGTTTGTTCGGCCCGATTTCCTGCCTGGTGATGGCCGACAGCGTCGAGGTCCATTGGCATCGTCATCACCCCTTGTTGAATGAATGCCCTGAGCTGCCGACGCCCTATCGTCTGAGCCCTGAACTGAATGCAGCGCTGGAACATGTTGATCGGCGCCGGGCATTGCTCGAACTCGACGCCCATTTGCTCACGTACTTCCCTGCACTCCACCGCGGCGAAACCGTCGCTCAACGCTGGCCCTTGCTTGAACAACTGGAGGCGCAAGCCATCACTCTCGGCCTGAGTGGCCAATCCGAGCTTTTTTACTACGCCAACGTCATGGCCTGGCTGGACGGTTCGGCGCTCGAACAACATCCGCACATCGCCCAATTGCTTCACACGTCATCGCTGCAATCGCCCGGTGAGCGCGTCGCGCTGGCCGCTGATCTGGCCTGCCGCTATGCCACTGAAGGGGAACGACCATGACCCACCCTGCCAACCTTGCGGCGGCGGCCGCCTCGAAAACCGCCATCGGTTCCCCCGGTGCCTGCCCTCTGCGCAAAACCCAAGTGCAGTTGCTGCCCCTGCGCTATGGCCTGGTGGAAAAGCCCCTCGATCCCGGCTCCGCACTGAAATTACCCTACGCCCTGACGGCCCGTCCGTTGGGTATTCGTATGCTGCGCGATGGCTGGTTGTATGTGATCGACAGCGTGACCGGTGAACTCCACGAATATCAGGTGCACAACGGATTGATCAGCGCCCTGCTGCACAAGGGCAATAAGGTCGGCAGCGATCAGCGCACGCCCATTGAGGAACGTCCGGCGCTGATCTTTTCAAGACGCAGCACCCTGTATGTGAACTTTGCCGAAGTGCAATGGACGGCGACCAAATGCGCGCAAGTGCTCGACAGCCGTGAGGAGCGCGAGCACTTCATGCAAGTCGTCGACCTGGGTCCGGTGGATTGCGAAACCGGTGGTGAGCACTTGCTCACGGTCGACCAAGGCAAACAGTGGCTGGCGGAACTTGCGACCGTGCCGACCCCGCAGGCGCAAACCGACGCCGTGACGCTGCCGACAGTGCAGGTCAGCGATGCCCCCGAGCACGAGCGTGAACCCTATTTGTGGGAGCAGCCACGGCGCTTTCGCGAGGCGCACATCGGCGAGTTTCTGGGCCAGGTGCGCGGACCTTATCAGGACGACACGCTGTTCCTCGTGGTGAATGACGACCTCGGTGTGCTGCGCGACCTGGCCGAGTACCAGGACACTGTCGTCGGTTGGGTCAACGACTGGATCAATGCCGATAACAACGAACGCGATTACCTGTTGGCCTGTTACATCGAATCCCTGAGCCAGCTCAGTGCCGAGGACATCAGTGCCCTGGGCAAGGCCGACACCCACCCGAAGGTCAAGGCACTGTTCGACGATCTGGAACAGCTGCCGGAGCCGGATCGCGAACGCACTCGCCAGGCCTTGCTCGACTACCTGAACAAGGGTGGCAACGTTGAACCGCTGGACGTACCGGCACCGCCGGAACTGGAGTCATTGCGCAATCAAGCCGTCGATGGCGCTCGTGAGCTGAACCGGTTCGACAGCCTCACGCCGGACTTCACGACCGAAGAGCGCGCCATTGCAGCCGCCGATCGGCGCTTTTACACACGCAAACATTTCGCCGGCGCGCCCGACGCTTTCGTCGACCGTCACCTGCACACGCTGATTCACCTCGGCCAGGACCACCACCGACGTGTCAGTGAGGGGCTCGACGGCTCATGGCTCAACGGTAAACGCGGGATCAATGACTTGATCGACCGCCCGGCCATGGACGCGGCGCTGGATCGGCATCGCGACGACCTCAGCCGCTGGAACCGGATGCTCGATCGTCTCACCGCCGACCGCACAGGGCTGGTGGCGGCCGGTCACTTCCATCGTTCGGCCTGGTATTACGACGCTCAGGATCAACAGCAACTGCATCAGGCCTTCACCGCCGAATACGCCTGCCTCAAGGACATCTGCCGCAGCGACCACGCCAGCGCCATCCTGCTCGGTTATCTGGAGGAACACCCGGAACTGACCCGACCGCTGTTCCATACCTTGCCGCTGCGCCTGCAATCGGAAAAGGCCGCGCAATACACCAACGTGTTCAATGCCGTGATGGGGTGGTTCAACAACCTGCCGCTCTGGCTGGCCGAGCTGAACAAGATCGAACGACCGCACCTGCCGGCGCTCGACGACTTGCCGGAACACACCCGCACTGTCGCTGACGCAGCCCGGCACAGCCTCAGCCCCGCGCTGAACCAGGGCTTGAGCCAGGTGCTGGAGGGGTTCGATCTGACGGGCGAGAAAATCCCCGACCTCGACGAGCTGTTCCGCAAACTGCCCAAGGCGCTATCGGGACGGATCCTCGACGCCGCAAGAACCACCGGCGTGACCTTCACCGTCGCCAGCCCGGCGGAACACGCGGCGTTGCAAACCCAGCTCAAGGAAATGCTCAGGGAACGCGACTATCTGCAAGTACTGACCCGCGAACGCAACCAGATCACCCACAACAAGAATCGCCAGGGGCACAAGACGCCACGGGCAGTGGAGTTGCAGTACGAGATCCTGCGCGTACGTCGGCAGTTGACGTTGTTGGAAGGACAATTGGCCAGCGCGTTGAGCCCGATTGCGGAACTGCCGGATCAGTCGGTGCGGTTGCATGGCGCGACACAGGCTCGGGCGGGAGTGACGGTGGTGTTTCCACCGGCGCAGCAGATGGAGGTGCGGAGTTTGCTGAAAGATATTCGCCTGGGGGTTCAAGGCGTGCCGAATGGGGAATTGATTCGAAGTGAGGGGATGGGGTTGTTGGTGTTTTTGGTGCAGGGGGTGAATTTGGTTTCGGTCATCAAAGAGCTCACCAAGCAATCTAAAAACAAGCGAGTCTGGATGCCCGTTTTCAATTCTGCGATGGCTACCGGGGCTGCGGGATTCGCTGCGGCACAGAGTCTGGCGGATACCGCTCTAAAGGCGCAGAGCACAGATCTCGTCGCGGGACTTCAGCGTCATGCATTGCAAAATGTGCGTGTGCAGATGGGGAAGATGCATGTTGGCTTAGGCCTTTTTACGTACGGTTTTGGTCTTGTTGCCTCACTGTCCAGCTTCAATGCCCAACAGCAGAAATTGCAGCAGGCGATACGTACCGGAGATCGCGCCGAACAGAGTAGTGCCGCGATAGCCACAATAGGCGCAGGCGGCATGACATCGGTTAATGCCTATGGGTTGAGTCACACGGTTCACGCCACCTTAAAAGTACTGACAGCACAGGATGCCGCAGTCCGAACGACTGCTTGGGCCGCTGCGGGCACTCGACTGTCTACGGTGTTCTTCCGCTTCAATCTGGCCGGTGCACTGTTCACAATTTTGGAACTGGGTGGAACCTGGTTGTACAACCGCTACAACCTCAGCGCTCATGACAAATGGCTGAAAACCACGCCATGGAGCCTGGATTCCGATAAGCGTGGCGACCATGCCCTGGATGAATATCGGCGCTATCTGGACTACTTGCTCAACGCCCCGTATGCGCAACTGGGCCCGAACGAACACGACTCATGGCTGAAAAATTTGCTGCTGAAAGCCAAGCCCAGCGACATTCATCTGGTCCTGCCAAGGCGCAAGCTCAGTGACTTTCAGCCACCGCTGAATGGAAAACCAATACACCGTCTGGGGATCGGTGCCCGCCGTCTTTCCGTGCCCCTGCACAGCCGTGGTGTGCCGCAAGAACGCAAGGAGGTCATCAGCGATGAGGTGGCGGCCAGCCTGCGCCTCGTGCAAGCGGAACCCGATCGGCTGGTGCTGTGCCTGCGGTATCCAGCAAATCCTGACGCCGAGTTTACCCCAGCGTCTGAAACGCTGGAGCTGGCGGTCTGTGTCGAGACTCTGAGCGCCAACGGGATCTGGGAGCCACGGACCCAAGTCATTCGGATCAACCCTCGCAGTGTGGGGCGTTTCCCGGTACTGCCGATTCAATCTGTCAGCGAGCATCCGCCGCTGTTGCTGGTTGAAACCCATTTGCTGGAGATGGCTGACCATGCCCATCAAGAGTAACGTTCCGATGCCCGACCCGGTTCCCGCGCAATCCCGAAACGCCGGTGATGTCGAGCCGTTTCCCAGCGGCAGGATCACTTATCTCGCGCCGTTGCCTCTGCCGACACCCATGCCGCCGCACGGTCCTCACATCGGGGAACTCAATGAGGTGTACATGGACTTCGGGTTGGGATCACCGCAGATATTTTCATGGCAAGCCATATTAGGTGGACCATTCAGTGTTGCATTCTCTGCTGCAGCCTTAGTGCCTTTGTTTGTCGGCTTCATGTTCTTTGTGTTCGGGATGGGCTGGGACGATATTACTCATGCCATAAAGGGAGTTTTCAGTGTGGCCTACCCGCTAGCCGTACAGGGCGGTTTTCTCATGCTACTCATCGGCCTGGCTGTCTGGCACCACAACCACAAAAAACGCCTCAGCATCGTCCCCACCCGCTTCAATCGCCAACGTCGCGAAGTCTGCTTCATGCCCGAAAACGCTACTGAACCGCTCTTTGTCCCCTGGGAATCCCTTTCCGCCTGGGTCATCGAAGCCCAGGGCGCCACCCAATACGGCATCCATCGCCAATACGGCATGGGCATCGGTTTCCAGCACGGCGAGACCCTGACCAGCGTCGAATTCCCTTGCTTCGGCCTCTCCTTGGCCATCAGCCACTGGGAAGCGATCCGCGGCTACATGGAACACGAAATCCATGACCTCAAATCCATTCAGGACCTTCAAGATCTCCAAGGCCCAAACGACCCGCCCCGCGAAGGCCTGCACACTTTCCACAACGCTCGCGCACGCCTTCATCAACAAATCCGCGACGGCCAGCGCACCCGGCTCTCGGTTTTTTTCTGGTACCTGTTCCACGTCATGACCTTTTGGACGATTCCCAACCACCTGGTCGAATGGGAAGTGCGCCGCCTGCAGAAAATCGGCCCGCAGGCCATGCCCGACGTCATGCGCCAATGGTCCGAGCCGCTGCCGAAAGAGCAATGGGCGAAACCCAGCGAAGAACTCGTGCGGATGAGCGCCGAGGTTCGCGCCTTGCACAAACGCCAGCCACGCCGACCGATCACAGAGATCTTTGCCGAGGTGCAGCGCGCAAATCCAACGGACAAACGTCGCGCATGAGCGGTGACAGCCATGGACAGGGCCGCTTCCCTTCGTCGCCCCGTCAATCCGTCACCGGGCATCCACCGCTGTTGCTGGTTGAAACCCACCTACTGGAGCTGGCTGACCATGCCCACCAAGATTGATGTATCTCCAACTCCCTCGCACCTTGAGCCCTCCCGCAACGCCGGTGACGTCGAACTGTTTCCCAGCGGCAGGATCACTTATCTCGCACCATTGCCCCTGCCGACAGCACTGCCGCCACATGGACCTCATATCGGGGAGTTCAATGAGGTGTTCATGGACTTCGGATTGGGATCGCCAGAGGTGTTTTCATGGCAAGTCATACTAGGCTTACCCTTCAGCGGGACCTTTATGGTTGTATTCCTATTCCCATTATTCACTGGATTTCTAGGCGTAATTTTTGGTTACGGCTGGGAAGATATCTAGGACTCGGTAACCGGTTTATTCGATGAAGGCTATGGCTACGCGCTAGTAACAGGCCTCTGCTCTCTTCTCATCGGCCTGGCCGTCTGGCATCACAACCACAAAAAACGCCTCAGCATCATCCCCACCCGATTCAACCGCCAGCGCCGCGAAGTCTGCTTCATGCCCGAAAACGCCACCGAACCCGTCTTCGTCCCCTGGGAATCCCTCTCCGCCTGGGTCATCGAAGCCCAAGGCGTCACCCAGTACGGCGTCCGTCGTCAATACGGCATGGGCATCGGTTTCCAGCATGGCGAAATCCTCACCAGCGTCGAATTCCCCTGCGCCGGCCTGCCCATCGCCATCAGCTACTGGGAAGCGATTCGCGGCTACATGGAACACGAAATCCACGACCTCAAATCCATTCAGGACCCGCTAGACCTGCAAGGCCCCGACGACCCGCCCCGCGAAGGCCTGCACACTTTCCACAACGCTCGCGCACGCCTTCATCAACAAATCCGCGACGGCCAGCGCACCCGGTTCTCGGTTTTTTTCTGGTACCTGTTCCACGTCATGACCTTTTGGACGATTCCCAACCACCTGGTCGAATGGGAAGTGCGCCGCCTGCAGAAAATCGGCCCGCAGGCCATGCCCGACGTCATGCGCCAATGGTCCGAGCCGCTGCCGAAAGAGCAATGGGCGAAACCCAGCGAAGAACTCGTGCGGATGAGCGCCGAGGTTCGCGCCTTGCACAAACGCCAGCCACGCCGACCGATCACAGAGATCTTTGCCGAGGTGCAGCGCGCAAATCCGACCGGCAAACATCGCGCATAAGGTGTTTTCCATAACGAACAACGAACTGCCCCCTGGTAAAGGAAGGGTTTTCCCTTTGCCACATTGTCCGCGGGCCACAACAGGGTCCGCGCGTGGCCACATCCGACCTGTTTACCAGTAAACTCTCCCCTCTTTAGCCGCTCATCATTTCCCACGCGGCCATCACCTTATTTCCTACGGAGCTCGCCTTGCGTCTGTTTCACACCTCCGACTGGCACCTTGGGCAGAACCTGCACGGCCAGGAACGCGATTTCGAGCACGGCTGTTTCCTCGATTGGCTGCTGCATCAACTGAAACTGGACCAGCCCGATGTGCTGTTGATCGCCGGCGATATTTTCGACACGGTCAATCCACCGGTCAAAGCCCAGGAACGCCTCTACGATTTCATCGTCAGCGCACACGAACAACAGCCGAAGCTGACCATCGTGATGATCGCCGGCAATCATGATTCCGGCTCGCGCATCGAATTGCCTGCACCGTTGATGCGCCGTTTGCGCACGCATGCGCTGGGTCGTGTGTTGTGGCTGGATGACGGCCAACTCGACGCCGAGCGCCTGCTGCTGCCACTGCCGGACGCCAAGGGCAAAACCGTCGCCTGGTGCCTGGCGTTGCCATTTTTGCGACCTGCCGAAGTGACCGGCGCGCACCTGGGCGACAACTACCTGCGCGGGATTGGCCAGGTTCACGAGTGGCTGATCGAAGCAGCCAACGCCAAACGCAAGAAAGGTCAGGCGCTGATTGCCATCAGTCATGCGCACATGGCCGGCGGTTCGGTGTCCGAAGATTCCGAGCGCAGCCTGATCATCGGCAACGCCGAAGCGCTGCCCGCCAGTCTCTTCGGCCCGAGCATCAGCTACGTTGCCCTTGGCCACTTGCACAAACCACAGAAGGTCAACGGTGAAGAACGCATTCGCTACAGCGGCTCGCCGATTCCATTGTCGTTCTCCGAAATCGGTTATCAGCATCAGATTCTCGACGTCCGGCTCGACGGCGAAACCCTGATCAGCGTCGAACCGAAACTGATTCCCCGCGCCGTCAACCTGCAACGTATCGGCCCGGCACCTCTGGCTGACATCCTGCTGCAACTGGGCGACCTGCCGAACATCGACTTGCTCGCCGACACTCAGCGTCAGCCGTGGCTGGAAGTACGGGTGCGCCTCGACGAGCCACAACCCGACTTGCGCCATCAGGTCGAAACCGCGCTGCAAGGCAAAGCCGTGCGCCTGGTGCGCATCGCCGCTGAGTACGCCGGCAACGGCAGCCGTGATGGCCTCGATGACGGTGCGACCCTGGTTGAACTGGACCAGCTCACGCCTCAGGAATTGTTCAGCCGCGCCTGGCAGGACAACTACGGCAGCGAGGTCGATGAGCAAACGCTGAAGGACTTCGCCGAGCTGTTGCAAGACGTGCAAATGGAGAGCGAACAGCCATGAAAATTCTCGCGATCCGTCTGAAAAACCTCGCCTCCCTGGCCGGGCCGTTTGAAATCGACTTCACCGCCGAACCATTGGCCAGCGCCGGTTTGTTCGCCATCACCGGGCCGACCGGTGCCGGTAAAAGCACCTTGCTCGATGCCTTGTGCCTGGCGCTGTTCGGCGCCGTGCCGCGGCTGAGCAACGCGCAAGTGTCGGCCAAAGCGCCGGACGCCGACGGCGAGATCAGCACCGGCGACCCGCGCACGTTGCTGCGTCGCGGTACGGGCGAAGGCTATGCCGAAGTGGATTTCGTCGGCATCGATGGCCGTCGCTACCGCGCGCGCTGGGAAGCCAATCGCGCCCGGGAAAAGGCCGGCGGCAAGCTGCAACACAGCCGTCAGAGCTTGCGCGACATCGATCTGGATCAACTGCTGGCCAGTCAGAAGGTTGAATTCAAGGTCCAGCTCGAAGCAGTCCTGGGCCTGAACTTCGAGCAGTTCACCCGTGCCGTGTTGCTGGCCCAGAGCGAATTCAGTGCGTTCCTCAAGGCCAACGACAACGAACGCAGCGAACTGCTGGAAAAACTCACCGACACCGCGCTCTACACGCGTCTCGGCCGTCGCGCCTTCGACAAGGCCAAAGAGGCCCGTGAAGCGCACAAGCTGTTGCAGGATCAGGCCACCGGCGTCACGCCGCTGTCGAACGAAGCCCGCGCAGAACTGGATGAACGCTTCAACGAAGCACAGCAGCAATTGAAGACTCAACAGGCGCAACTCAAACAGTTGGAGTTGCAACACACCTGGCTGAAAGAGCTGCGCCAATTGCAGGACGAGCAGCTCAGCGCCACCGAGCAACTGACCAGCGCCCGGCAGGACTGGGAAAACCTGGCCAGCGAACGCTTGAAGCTGACTCGACTGGAACAACTGGCACCACAACGGCACCAGTTCGCCCGCAAGACCGAACTGACCGCACAGCTCACGCCGCTGGCCGCGCAGATCCAGCAGCACACCGGGCAAGAACAGGATCTGCAAACCCGTCAGACGCAACTCGAACACAGTCTCAGCGCGGCGCAAACCGCGCTGATCGAGGCACAAAGCCAACACACCTCAAGCGCGCCACTGCTGCGCCAGGCCTTTGAGGCGCAAAGCACCCTCGCCCGCCTGATCAAGGACACCGGCCTCAGCGCCGACCTCAAGCAGCAAGCGGAACGGGCCTGCTCCGAAGGCCAACAGACGATTCAAGGTTTGCTTGAGCAGCAGAACCGGGTTGCCGAGCGCCTGCAACGGATTGCCGCCGAACTTGAGCAAAGCACCCATCTGGCGCCGCTCAGCGATGCCTGGAACGCCTACCGCGACCGCTTGCAACAATTGATGCTGATCGGCAATCGATTGAACAAGGGGCAGGCGGAACTGGCCTCTCTGGAGCAGAACGCCACCCATGCCGCCGAGGAATTGGCGGCGCAAAAACAGAATCTGGAAGTGCTCTACAAAGAGGCCGGCGCCGAGCCTGATGCGGTGGCCGAACAGATCCAGCTGCTGGGCACTCTGTTGCAGGACAACCGCAAGCAACTGCGCGCCATTGAAGAGCTGACGCGGCTGTGGACTGGCCAGCAGGAACTGGACAAGCGCATCGCCGAATTGCAGCAACGTCAAACCGTTGCCCAGCAGGAGCGCGACCGCCTGACTCAGGACGGGGTGAAAACCAAAAACGAATTGACCGTGGCCGAACAGACCCTGACGGTGACCCGCGAACTGCTGGAACGTCAGCGTCTGGCACGCAGCGCCAGTGTCGAAGAGCTTCGCGAGCAATTGCAGGACGATCAGCCCTGCCCGGTCTGCGGCAGCCCTGACCATCCTTATCATCAGCCCGAAGCGCTGCTGCAAAGCCTCGGCCGCCATGATGAAAGCGAACAGGCCAACGCGCAAAAAACGGTGGATTCGCTCAAGGAAAAACTCACCGACCTGCGTACCGAAGTCGGCGGCGTGATTGCGCAACAGAAGGAATTGCTGCAACAGCATGAACAACTGCTCGCTCAGCAGCAAAGCCTGGCCCCGAGCCTCGATGCGCACCCGTTATCCGCGCAGCTTTTCACCCAGGACAGCGCCAAACGCGATGCCTGGTTGAACCAGCAAAACAGCCAGTTGAACCAAAGCATCACGCAGGACGAACAGCGCCAGACCGCCCTGCTCACCCTGCAGCAGGACGCCACGCGCCTGCAACAGCAACTGCGCAACGCCGAAACCGCGAGTCTGCAGGCGACCCAGCACCTGGCCAACCAGCAACGCGAGTTGAGCAATGACCATCAGCGCCTGGACGAAGAGTTGATCGCGTTCAGCACCCTGCTCCCGGCCGACACACTGGACGCCTTGCGCAACGAACCGGCTGCTACCTTCATGCAGCTCGACCGGCAGATCGCCCAGCGCCTGGAGCAACTCGACCAGCAACGCGATGAACTGAGCGAACAGCTACAACGCCAGCAGACGCTGGAGAAGGAACAGGATCGTCAACTGACCCGCGTCCAGCAGCTGGAAACCGCTCAGCGCCAGTTCACCACGCTCACCGAGCAGCAACAGGCTTGCCAGCAGCAACTGACGCAACTGCTCGGCTCCCACAGCAGCGCCGAACACTGGCAACAGCAACTGGATCAAGCCGTCGAACAGGCGCGCAATGCCCAGGCGACCGTCAGTCAGGAACTGCAATCGGTGCGCACGCGCCTGGTGCAATTGGCAGCGGAACTGAAAGCGCAGCAAGACCGCCTGCTCGCCCTTGAAAGCGAAGATCGTGAACTGGGCCTGAAGATTGCCGACTGGCGTGCCTTGCATCCGGAACTGGATGACGGTGGCCTTGAGCAGTTGCTGAGCGTCGACGACCAGCAGGTCAGCGAATTGCGCCAACGGTTGCAGCACAACGAAAAAGCTATCGAACAAGCCAAGGTGTTGTTGCAGGAACGCGATAAGCGTCTGGCCAGTCATCAGGCGCAGCACAACGGTAATCTCGATGCCGCGCAACTGGACAGCGCCCTGACCGAACTGCAAAACCAGTTTGCCGCCAGCGAGCACCGTTGCGCCGAACTGCGCGCCGAACAGGCCGAGGACCAGCGCCGGCAGAACGCCAATCAGGCCCTGGCGCAACAGATCGCCGACGCTTACAGCGAGTATCAGCGCTGGGCGCGCTTGAATGCCTTGATCGGCTCCGCGACCGGCGACACCTTCCGCAAGATCGCCCAGGCCTACAACCTCGACCTGCTGGTGCATCATGCCAACGTGCAGTTGCGGCAACTGGTGCGGCGCTATCGCCTCAAACGCGGCGGCAGCATGCTGGGCTTGCTGGTGATGGACACCGAGATGGGCGACGAGCTGCGTTCGGTGCATTCGCTGTCCGGCGGCGAGACGTTCCTGGTGTCGCTGGCCCTGGCATTGGGCCTGGCATCGATGGCGTCGAGCACGCTGAAAATCGAATCGCTGTTCATCGACGAAGGCTTCGGCAGCCTCGATCCGGAATCCCTGCAACTGGCGATGGATGCCCTCGATGGCTTGCAGGCTCAGGGCCGCAAGGTCGCGGTGATTTCCCACGTACAGGAAATGCACGAACGGATCCCGGTGCAGATCCAGGTCCACCGTCAGGGCAACGGCCTGAGTACCCTGGAGGTGAAATGACCACGCTGTACTCCTTCCGCCGCTGCCCGTACGCCATGCGGGCGCGGATGGCCCTGCGTTACTCGGACGTTGCGGTGAACATCGTCGAGGTCAGCCTGAAGGCCAAGCCTGCCGAGATGCTGGCGCTGTCGAGCAAAGGCACGGTGCCGGTGCTGAGCGTCGACGGCCAGGTCATCGATGAGAGCCTGGCGATCATGCACTGGGCATTGGCACAGAACGATCCGCAGGATTGGTTGCTCAAGGATGATCCTGCGGGGCAAGCGCAGATCGCCGCGTTGATCGAAGAGAACGATCAGGTGTTCAAAGTGCACCTGAATCGTTACAAGTACGCCGAGCGTTATCCCGAGCAGCCAATGGCGTTTTATCGCAGCGAGGGTGAGGTGTTCTTGCGCAGGCTGGAGGCGTTGCTGGAGGGCCGCGATTACTTGCTGGCAGTGCATCCGAGCCTGGCGGATGTGGCGTTGATGCCGTTCGTGCGGCAGTTCGCCCATGTCGATCGCGAGTGGTTCGGGCAGACGCCTTACGTGCGGTTGCAGGCGTGGCTACAGCGTTTTCTGGAGTCGGACCTGTTCACATCAATCATGAAGAAATAACCGCCCCCCGTGTAGGAGCGAGGCTTGCCCGCGAAGGGGTCATCAAGACCGCCAAAAGCTTCGCGGGCAAGCCTCGCTCCTACAGGGGGTGGTGGCGTATCAGGCGAACACTTCACACATCTGCAGCACCGAGCAATCGACCTGGAACGGCCCGAAGAAATCGCCTTGGCGTTTGATCGGTGGATTACCGGCCAGCAGGCCCATGGCCTTTTCGGTTTCGATGCTGCGAGCGAGGTTGTGATTGGCTTCGATAGCGCGAGCCACGGAACCTGCCGAGGCTTGTCCGATGCCCAACAGTGATGAGCCATTGGTCATGAACGCCAGGAAGGCGATGACCCAGAGTTTGCCCCCTTTCATGCCCCTGTCACTCCCGCCACGTCTGCTTGATCGATCACGGCGTTTTGTGCGCGGTGCTCGAACTGAATGGCGGGATAAGCGACCTGAATCGGTGCGTCGATTTCGTGTTGCGATTGCGCGGTAATGCTGACAACCAACACCAGCGCCACGTAAAGACCGATGGCCAGGTAGGCGCCGTGTTTGGCAGAAGTGAGGATTGCGCTGGCCATGGTGTTCTCCGTGGGCATGTTTCAGTGCCCACAGAATCGATCAAAAAAGCTGTGATAACCACTCAGGGTTATCCATAGTCACCATCAGCTTCGTTGATCATTAAGCCAGTCTATTTCAGCCTTCGATAAAACTCATCATGCGCTCTCGGGCAGCGTCAGGCTCGCCAGGAACAGGCGTTGCGGCAGATAAAATGGGGGTTGAATAGAGGAATAGAAGTACCACGGCCAGACGCATCGCCATGCTGTCGATCCTTTTTATAGTAGAAGGAGTCAATAAATCAGCGTCAAATTTAAACTCATGGCCATGTGATATCAAGCGCAGCATTAATAGCAATATGATGCTGTCGTAAACGCGTTATGCAGGAGCGACATCACTCAGGCTTTCTCGAAGCTTTTCAGCTTGATCCGCGCAAGTGACTTCGCTCCTGCATAAAGGGTGCAGGGTTTAGCTTTCAGGCTTGGGTTTTGTGATCCAGGGCTGCGTAGAAGTTGGCGCTCTGTTGCAGGTATTTCTGGGTGTAGCTCTGGGCGTGGGATTTTTTGTCGCTGATTTCAACGTTGGCGCTGGCTGGCAGAGCAACGGTGGCAGAGATGGCGGATGCGGCGATGACAGAAAAGAGATTGAAGTTCATGGCGGTATTCCTCGGATTCAGTTGGCTTGCTTGCCCGGTGGGGCCGTGAAGCAAACTTAACTGCCGAGGCTGACGCCTTGAAATCTTTTGTAGCAGTAGCAGATATCAGCGTCATTAATAGAAGGATGCAGGCCCCATCAACCGGGGCCTGCGGCCTATTGACGCACCAGGAATTTCAGATCGCTCGGAGCATCCATTGGCAGTTTCTGCACGGTTTTACCCAGCAGACCGCTCTTGGCATCGAGTTCGAGGACGACAATCTGGTTGCTCTTCTGATTGGCGATCAGCACGAACCGGCCACTCGGATCGAGGCTGAACTCGCGTGGGTGATCCCCTTCCACCGAACGGCGTTGCAGCTCTTTGAGGTGCCCGGTCGCAGGGTCAATGGCAAACACCAGCAACTGATTGGCGGTGCCACGGTTGCTGACGTAGAGGAATTTGCCATCCGTTGATGCATGCAACGCTGCGGCGGCTTTGTCCGACGTCGGTTGCCCGGCCGCCAGATCGACCATTTGCGTTTGCTCAAGCGTGCCGTCGCGGTAATCGAACACCGCGACCTGCGCGCTCATTTCCAGGGTCAGCCACGCGTGTTTGCCATCGGCACTGAACAGCAAATGCCGTGGTCCGCTGCCGGGCGGCAACTGGACCGACGCGGGTGTGGCCGCGATCAACGGCAAGTCCGGGTTGGCCTTCGGATCGAAGCGATAGACAAAGATCTTGTCCGCGCCCAAATCATTGGAGAACACAAACTTGCCATCCGGCGAGGACACCGTCGAATGCACATGCGCCGACATCTGCCGCTCGGGGTTGACCCGGCTGGACGGATGACTGCTCATTTGCACCACGGTTTTGAGCGTGCCATCGGCGCCCACCGGCAACACCGCCAGCGTGCCGCCGGGGTCTTCAGCCACTGAATAATTGCTGACGAACAGGTGGCTGGCATCGCCACTGAGGCTCGAATGGGTCGGCTCGTTGCCCAGGCTCTGGACCTGATTGATCAAGCGCAGCGTATGGGTTTTGGCGTCGATCGCATAACTGCTGACGCGCCCAACCGGGTCTTTCTGTCCCGGGCCGTTTTCGTTGACCACGAACAGGTGACGTTGATCGTTGGACAGGGTCAACCAGGACGGGTTTTCGCTGTTGACCACTTGCAACGGCCTGGCGTCGAGCTGCCCGGTGGCGCTGTCGAAATTCAGGCGATAAATGCCCTGGCTTTGCCCTGCGGTGTAGGAACCCACGAGCAATTGATAGTCGTCGGCGGATGCGGCCTGAACACCCATTGCGCCGATGCTGCCGGCGATCAACAACGGCCAGAGGTTACGCATCCTCTTGTTCGTCGTCTTCGTTGTCGCCGCTGATGACGTCGCCGAGGCAGACAAGGCGGTGTTCGCCGCCGTTGTCCTTGATCAGCCAGCTCTGCAATGTGGTATCGAAGGTCGCCGCCTCGATTTGCGCTGGGGTGAACTCCCAATGTTTGGCCGCTCGACCGTCCATGCATTCGATGTGCAGATTGTCGTCGACATCAAGGGCGAATTCGAAGGCATGCAAGCCGTCGATTTCCACCATTCCGCAGTGTTCGAGGGCGTTGAGCAAGGTGTCGGTTGAGGCAGTCATGGCAGTCAATCTTTGAAGGGGAAAGACGCAATGATAGCGCAATGTGGAAGCGGCTCAGAGCCCACAACAAAACTCCAACACCACACAGAACAAATGTGGGAGCGAGCCTGCTCGCGATAGCGGCGGCACATTCAACATCAATGTGCCTGACAGTCCGCAATCGCGAGCAGGCTCGCTCCCACAGGGATTTATGTTCTGCTGTCAGAGCGCATCACGCGAAGGCTGTCCATCCACCAGCCGCTGAATACGCAGCGGGTTGCCGTTCTTCAACGCCTCCGGCAGCAGGCTGTCGGGGTAGTTCTGGAAGCACACCGGCCGCAGGAAGCGGTCAATCGCCAGCGTGCCCACCGAGGTGCCACGCGCATCGGACGTCGCCGGGTACGGCCCGCCATGGACCATCGAATCGCAGACCTCCACACCGGTCGGATAGCCGTTGAGCAGGATTCGTCCGACCTTCTGTTCCAGCAACGCCGTCAACTCGCCGAACTGCTCGAAGTCTGCCGATTCGCCAATGATCGTTGCCGTGAGTTGTCCGTGCAGGCCATTTAAAGCAGCGCTGAGTTGCGCCTGATCCGTCACCTCGACAAACACCGTGGTCGGGCCGAAGACCTCTTCCTGTAGCACTTCATCGCCGTCGAGCAACAGACTGACATCGGCCTTGAACAGCTGCGGCTGCGCCTGATTGCCTTGCTGCGGATTACCCGCCAGGTGCGTCACGCCCGGATGCGCGAGGAGTTTTTGCAGGCCTTGGCCATAACTGCTCAACGTCCCGGCATTGAGCATGGTTTGCGCAGGCTGATCGTTGATCAACCCCGCCACCTGCTGCACAAACGCACTGAACTGTGCCGAGCGAATGCCGATCACCAGACCGGGGTTGGTGCAGAACTGGCCACAGCCTTGCACCACCGAAGCGGTCAGGTCACGGGCCACGCTTTCAGCACGAACGGACAGGGCCTGGGGCAAGACGATCACTGGGTTGATGCTCGACATCTCGGCAAACACCGGGATCGGTTGCGCACGCGCAGCGGCCATGTCGCACAACGCCCGCCCGCCCTTGAGCGAACCGGTGAAACCGACTGCCTGAATCGCCGGGTGCTTGACCAGCGCTTCGCCGACCCCGCCGCCGTAGATCATGTTGAACACGCCAACCGGCATGCCGGCTTTTTCCGCGGCGCGCAGGATTGCATCAGCGACCTGCTCGGCCGTGGCCATGTGACCGCTGTGCGCCTTGAACACCACCGGGCAACCGGCGGCCAGGGCGGAAGCGGTGTCGCCGCCGGCGGTAGAAAATGCCAACGGGAAATTGCTGGCGCCAAACACCGCAACCGGACCGAGGCCGATGCGGTACTGACGCAGGTCGGGACGCGGCAACGGCTTGCGCTCCGGCAGGGCCAGATCAATCCGGGCGCCATAGAAATCACCGCGCCGCAGCACTTTGGCGAACAGGCGCATCTGGCCGCTGGTGCGACCGCGCTCGCCTTGAATGCGGGCGGCAGGCAGCGCGGTTTCGCGGCAGACCACGGCGACAAATTCATCGCCCAACGCGTCCAGTTCATCGGCAATGGCATCGAGGAATTGCGCGCGGCGCTCGGCGCTCAGGCTGCGATAAGCGGGGTACGCGGCAGCGGCAGCCTTGGCGGCGGCATCGACTTCTTCCGGCGTGGCCTGATAGAAATCGTGAGGTAACGCCTCGCCGGTGCTGGCGTCGACGCTCTGGAGTTTGACGCTGCCGCAGGCACTGCGCTGGCCGCCAATATAGTTGTGACCAAGAATCATGGGTTGCTCCTTAAAGAATGCCGATGGTGCCGGGCTCGAAGGCCGCTTCAACCGGTGCAATGCCGTTGATCAACGGCGCACCGAACTCGGCCTGACTGATCTCGAACACATCCCCCGGCCGGGTGCGAATGCCGTCGGCAAAGGACAGGGTCGCGGTGCCGAAGAAGTGAATGTGCACGTCCCCCGGACGCAGGAACTGGCTGTATTTGAAATGGTGGTATTCGAGGTTTTCCAGGCTGTGGCACATGTTGGCCTCGCCGGTGAGAAACTCGTTCTGCCACAGCACTTCGCCGTCGCGCAAAATGCGGCTCGTGCCCGCCAGATGCTCCGGCAGCTCACCGACCCGAAGCTCCGGCCCGTAACTGCAACTGCGCAGTTTGGAATGCGCCAGATAGAGGTAGTTCTTGCGCTCCATGACGTGATCGGAAAACTCGTTGCCCACCGCATAACCGAGGCGATACGGCTTGCCGTCGTGGCCGATGACGTAAAGACCGCTGAGCTCGGGTTCTTCTCCGGCGTCTTCGGCAAACGGCGGCAGCGGGAACGGTTTACCCGGACGCACGACGATGCTGCCGTCACCTTTGTAGAACCATTCCGGTTGCACACCGGCCTGCCCCGCTGCCGGTTTGCCGCCCTCCACGCCCCACTTGAAGATGCGCAGGGTGTCGGTCATCGTTGCTTCGTCGCCGGCCTGCTGATGCATCTTGTCCCGCGCCGAGGCGCTGCCCAGATGGGTCAGGCCGGTGCCGCTGACGAGCATGTGTGCCGGGTCCGGATGGTCCAGCGGCGGCAGGATGCGCAGTTTCGCCAGCAGTTCTGCATAGTCGTGGCTGATGCCCAGGCCCAGGGCGTTCACCTGCTGCTCAAGACTGACGCCCGCCTCGATCGCCGCCAACGCCAGATCGCGCACCGTGCGCGCGTCCTGCACCTCGCGGACCAGACCGTCCTCGACCACGCCAACCCGGCGCTCGCCGTTAAACAATTCAAATTGAACCAAACGCATGAATTTTCTCCTGTAAGCAATTCTCAAAAACACCGCAGAACCCTGTAGGAGCCGGCTTGCCGGCGATAGCGGCATGCCTGTCGACATTGATGCCGGATGTGCCGATCGCCATCGCCATCGCCAGCAAGCCGGCTCCTACAGGTCAGCGTGCGCTGGCTGCAAACTGGTCCGCCGGCAGCACATGCTTGCGCTCCAGCAACCGATACACCACGCCGGTCAATATCAAACCGAACACCATCACACCCGAGAGGAAATACAGCCCCGAAGCCAGGTTGCCGGTGTATTCCTTCAGCGCCCCGATCACGAACGGACCGATGTAGCCACCGAGGTTGCCCACCGAGTTGATCAGCGCGATCCCCGCCGCAGCACTGGCGCCAGCAAAGAACCGGCCAGGCAAGGTCCAGAACACCGCGGTGCAGGAAAACAGGGCGAACGCCACCAGGCACAGCGCCGCCAGTTGCAGCACCGGCACCGTCAGCCAGGCACTGAGAAACAGGCCGATAGCCCCCAACACATACAGCACCGCCAGATGGCCGTAGCGATCATTCAAACGGTCGGAACTGCGCGGGATGATCAACAGACCGATGATCCCGAAAATGTACGGCACCGACGACACGAAACCCGTCACCAGATCAGTGCCACCGAACTGCTTGATCAGCGTCGGCAACCACAGGCCCAGGCCATAAATGCTCAGGGTGACCGGCAGATAAAACAGCGCCAGCAGCAACACGCGTTTGTCCTTGAGCGCATGCAACGGATTGCCGTGGCGGGTCTGGCCGTATTCCTCAAGGTCCTTTTTTAGTTCGCCGGCCAGCCAGTCTTTCTCGGGCTGATCCATCCATTTCACCTGTTGCGGACCGTCAGGCAGCCAACGCAGCACCGGCCAGGTCAGCAGGATTGCCGGGGAACCGATGACGATGAACAGCCACTGCCAGCCGTGCAATCCGAGGATGCCGTCCATGCCGAGCAGGCCGCCGGACACCGGGCCGGTGATCAGCATGGCGATCGGTTGGGAGAGGATGAACAGCCCGAGGATCTTGCCGCGATGGCGAACCGGGAACCACTGCGTGATGTAGTACAGAACGCCCGGGAAGAACCCGGCTTCGGCGGCGCCGAGCAGAAAGCGCATCACGTAGAAGCTGTGCGCCCCTTGAACGAAGGCCATGCCGATGGTGATGGCGCCCCAGGTGACCATGATCCGCGCAAACCAGCGCCGCGCGCCGAAGCGTTCGAGCATCAAGTTGCTGGGGATTTCCAGCAGGAAGTAACCAATGAAAAACAGCCCGGCACCGAGGCCGTAAGCCGCATCGCCGATACCGATGTCGGCGCCCATGTGCAGCTTGGCGAAGCCCACGGCGGAGCGATCCACATAGGCGATCAGGTACAGCAGGATCAGGAAGGGAATCAGTTTCAGCGTGATGCGACGAATAAGCCGCAGTTCCTGGCTCATGAGATCGGTCTCCGATTGTTGTTGTTATAGAACCTCGGGGGACGCCTCTCGCCAAAAACTGCCAGGGCCTTCCCTCCGTTGGATCGGACTATATAGTAATACTATTTACGCAACAACACTTCCAAACAGATCGAATTGCGCTTATGTTACGCCTCAGCCAGAACAATATAGTCATACAATAAGAGAATCGATCATGTCTGATAAGAAACCCACCCTGCGCTCCGCCCAATGGTTTGGCACTGCCGACAAGAACGGCTTCATGTACCGCAGCTGGATGAAGAATCAGGGCATCGCCGACCACCAATTCCACGGCAAACCGATCATCGGCATCTGCAACACCTGGTCGGAACTGACCCCGTGCAACGCGCATTTCCGCCAGATCGCCGACCACGTCAAACGCGGCGTGATCGAGGCCGGCGGTTTCCCGGTGGAATTTCCGGTGTTCTCCAACGGCGAATCGAACCTGCGCCCGACCGCCATGTTTACCCGCAACCTGACGAGCATGGACGTCGAAGAAGCGATTCGCGGCAACCCGATTGACGGCGTGGTGCTGCTGACCGGTTGCGACAAAACCACTCCGGCGCTGTTGATGGGCGCGGCCAGTTGCGACGTGCCCGCCATCGTCGTCACCGGCGGGCCAATGCTCAACGGCAAGCACAAGGGCCAGGACATCGGCTCGGGCACCGTGGTCTGGCAGCTCAGCGAACAAGTGAAAGCGGGCACCATCTCCATCGATGATTTCCTCGCGGCCGAGGGCGGCATGTCCCGCTCCGCCGGCACCTGCAACACCATGGGCACCGCATCGACCATGGCGTGCATGGCCGAAGCACTCGGCACTTCCCTGCCCCACAACGCCGCGATTCCGGCGGTGGATGCACGCCGTTATGTGTTGGCGCACATGTCCGGCATGCGTGCGGTGGAGATGGTCCGCGAAGACTTGAAACTGTCGAAAATCCTTACCAAGGAAGCCTTCGAAAACGCTATTCGGGTCAACGCCGCCATCGGTGGTTCGACCAACGCCGTGATCCACTTGAAAGCCATCGCCGGCCGCATCGGCGTGGAGCTGGAGCTGGATGACTGGACCCGCATCGGGCGTGGCATGCCGACCATCGTCGACCTGCAACCTTCCGGGCGCTTTCTGATGGAAGAGTTCTACTACGCCGGTGGCTTGCCTGCGGTGTTGCGGCGCCTCGGTGAAGCCAACCTGATTCCCAATCCAAATGCCTTGACCGTCAACGGCAAGACCCTCGGCGAGAACACCAAGGACGCGCCGATCTACGGCCAGGACGAAGTGATCCGCACTCTCGACAACCCGATCCGCGCCGACGGCGGCATCTGCGTATTGCGCGGTAACCTGGCGCCACTCGGCGCGGTGCTAAAACCGTCCGCCGCCACGGCTGAGCTGATGCAGCATCGTGGGCGTGCGGTGGTGTTCGAGAACTTTGACATGTACAAGGCGCGGATCAACGATCCGGAACTGGACGTGGATGCCAACTCGATTCTGGTGATGAAAAACTGCGGGCCGAAGGGTTATCCGGGCATGGCTGAAGTCGGCAACATGGGCTTGCCGGCCAAACTGCTGGCCCAGGGTGTGACGGACATGGTGCGTATTTCCGATGCGCGCATGAGCGGCACCGCGTACGGCACGGTGGTGTTGCACGTCGCACCGGAAGCGGCGGCCGGCGGGCCTCTGGCAGCGGTGAAGGAAGGTGACTGGATCGAACTCGATTGCGCCAACGGGCGTCTGCACCTGGACATTCCGGACGCCGAACTGGCGGCGCGCATGGCCGATCTGCAACCGCCGCAGCAGATGATCCTGGGTGGATATCGCCAGCTATACATCGACCATGTGTTGCAAGCGGATCAGGGCTGCGACTTCGACTTCCTGGTCGGTTGCCGCGGGGCCGAAGTCCCCCGCCACTCCCACTAACCGCATCTATCCCCTGTGGGAGCGAGCCTGCTCGCGATAGCGATTGAACATTCAACATTAAAGTTGGCTGTCAGTCCGTCATCGCGAGCAGGCTCGCTCCCACATTTGTTCATGCCTGCCTCAAGATTGCGCCGCGCCTGCTATCATGCGCAGCACCTCCCCCGCACAGGATCGCGCCGTTCCCCATGGATTACCGCAAACCCTCCGACCGCAAAAGCATGCACTCGCGCATTGTCCAGGAACTGGGCATGCAGATCGTTTCGGGACGCTTCAAACCGGACGACAAACTGCCCGCCGAAGCCCTGTTGTGCGAGGAGTACGCGGTCAGCCGTCCGGTGCTGCGCGAAGCCACTCGCGTGTTGGTCGCCAAAGGCCTGGTGTATTCCCGTCCGCGTGTCGGCACGGTGGTCAAGCAGCGCAAGGAATGGCACATGCTCGACCCGGACGTGCTGCACTGGCTGATGCAAAGCAGCCCGCAGAATCAGTTCTTCGATCTGCTGACCAGCGTGCGCAGCATCATCGAACCGGCAGCGGCGGCCCTCGCCGCGCAATTCGCCACCGACGAAGACATTGCCTCTATCGGTGAAGCCTACCAACGCATGGAAGCCGCGCCGACGCCTGAAGCCCTGTTGCAACCGGACCTGGATTTCCACAGCCGCATCGCCGACGCCACTCACAACGATCTGTTGGCGAACCTGTGCAACATGCTGTCGGTGGCGATTGCCGAGGCGTTGAAGCATTCCAACCAGCGGCCGAACCTGCATGAATTGGCGTTGCCACGGCACAAGGCGATTCTCACCGCCATCGAAAACCGTGATGCGCTGGGTGCCCGGCATGCAACGCTGGTGCAACTGGACGATGCACGCAGTGCGCTGAATGTGGTGCTGGGCGCCGATCCCTCATAAAAACGATCCCTTGTAGGAGCCAGCTTGCTGGCGATGGTGTGTCAGCCACAACGATGTCGACTGGCACACCATCGCCAGCAAGCTGGCTCCTACAAGGGTTGCGTTGATCTTCAGATGTAAAAAAGCCGCAACCCTGGTTGCGGCTTTTTCGTTTCTGGCCTGAACGTCGGCCTTAACCTATCGCCTCACTCCCTGTGCGGTACCCGGCTACCGCACATCCCTTTCGATTCGGTTTTACGTTGAGGAACCACACATGCAAAGGATTGCATCATGCCCACACCTGCATCACCACCCGCCGCCGCAAGCGCCACCGACATCATCGCGTGGGCGGTTCACACCCGATTTAATACCCGACCGACCTTACGCTCGCAAACCGCCCGCCTGCTCAAGGACGGCATTCTGGAAAAATACCCGCAACTGGCGTTCGACCCTGAGCGAACCAAAATTGCCCAACCGATCCCGGATGGCGCCTGGCGGCTGACGCTACTTTTGGACGTGGTACTCGACTACCTGGCCAGCGGCGCATTCCCCGATCTCAGCGAGCAATACGGTCGCAGCTGTTTTTTGACAAACCGTGTCCCCGCGCAACTTACCGTCGACAACACGACATCGCGACTGCCCGATCTGCAAGTGATTGCGCAGGTCATCCGTGAATTACCCGACATTTTCTACATCGGCACTCAGGAATCATTGACCGCCTGTTGGAACGAACAGGACGACAGCGGCGTCAGCCGCTGGCAATGGTTGGGGAACCTGCTCGCCGGCGTGTTGAAAACATCCGCAACGCGCCTCGCGGCAAGTGATGCCGAGCAGGCCGGGATTCTATTGGAGCTGGCCCGCCAACCCGACAACCGCGAACGCCTTCTGCGTCCTTGGGCCAAAGGTGCAATTGAAGCCTGCACGCTGCAAGTCACGCTGAGCAGAGGCGACATGTCGTTCACACTGCAGGCGCCGGATATCCTGGTGATTTGCGGCGAAACCCATTTGTTGTGCAGCGTGACCGGCAACATCGAATCGTTCCCGTCCCTGCAAGCCTTCGGTGCCGCGTGGGGCGCGCGGTTTCAGCAAGACTTCACGGCGGACTCCATCACCTGGAAACGTTTTGCTCCGGACGGCAACATCTTTGATACCCAGGCAGCTCTGCTGCTGAACCGGCAACTGGAAGATTTGCAGTCGCTCAAACTGCCCGCACGCCAAAGCCTGGCTGACCTTGAGAAGCGTTTTGACGCAATCACCGATGTCGCCGCACTGTTTATCGGCAGCAACAACCACCCAATGCACCTTCACGCCCTACAGACAACGATTCCCGAGTGGTTGCAGGGCGCCAGCGCCACAGAGCGCATGGCCTGGCGTAAACACACGTTGTCGATAGCCAGTGTCAAACAGCAAACACAGGGGCGCTCGTTGCCCGACGACGTCGTTGACCTTCGCACATTCGCCAGAAATGCGCTGCATGAGCAAATGCTCAAAGACCAGCCCTTGGCGCCCGGCTACAAGTCCGATGAACTGGAACTGACCTTTCACGTGCCTGTCGGCGACTTGGGCAGCGGCTACCTCGAACCCGTCAAAATGTCCCTGACCGACCTGGCGATCAACAACCTGGCCGGCAAACCCAAGGGCCGGATGACCCTTCGCCACACCGAAAACCAGCTGATTCAAGACTGGACCACCGAGGCCTATTTGCTGGATCTGGTGAGCCGCGTTGATGTCGGAAAACATTACCCCGAGTACGTCGAGGCGCAGTTGCTTGGCAACAGTCCCGAGGCCAATGAGCGACTGCGACTCTTCGGCCTGGAACTGAGCCTGCATCTGCCGCTGCGTGCCCTTGAGCATTCGATCAAAGGTGAGCATGGCTTCACCTTCCTGGGCTATCGATATGTCGATGCAGTGTTCCAGCCGCTGGCCGCCGAGCGCATTGTCGAGGAGCAGTCCGTCGTCATCAGGCCATTGGCGTTTCAACGCAAGGCCGTGGCCTCGTGTGATGTGGTCAGCAACATGTTCATCATCGAGCCGAAAGACCTGAGCGCAGTCGGCCCGCATATTCTATACCGACCTCTGTACTCAGAACCCCTGCACCAATACCCCAGCCGTCAGGACTTGCTGAGGGCCATTGCGCAAACCGGCCCGTTGCAAACCAGTGTGCTGACCTGGCTGCCGGATCGCGCACGGCCGATCTACGACAACAACGGCTTCACCGAACCGCACATTGTCCACTTCCATGCAGGGGACGAATTCACACTGCCTGAAAAGCCCCAACCGGCGATTCTGGCCGGCGACGAAGCGGTTGGTGACTGGCTCACCGCGCTGGAAGAAGGTCGATTGCTGGCCAGTCTGTTCGTCAGCAATGCACGCACACTGATCGATCTGGCGGATCGGCAATCGGTGTCGAATGCCGAGAGCCGCTGGGCAATCATCCTTGAGGGTGGCTGGCTGGTGTTCAACAACCTGATTCTGCCGCTGTTACGCGGCCCCGCCATGGTGGTGGGCTGGATGCTGCAAATCGCCCACAGCCTGATCAACGATCTGCCAGCGTTGGACAGTGATGACCCGAAGGCGCGGAATCAGGCATGGATCGATGTGCTGTTGAACATTGGCCTGTTGGTTCTGCATGTCGCTCGAGAGGAAGCAGCCCCGGCACTTTCCGACAGCGCAGCGACGACAGTTCCGGATGCCCTCGCCTCCTTGCGCCGTCCTGCGCAGACATTTTCATGGCCCGCCGAATCGACTATTACCCAGGACACTGCGGGCCTGCCCTCCGAGCCGCCGGGCAGTGGCAAGACCCTGCTCGACTTCAACCAGTCGAGCGCGCGCGATTCGGCAACCGCCCGACTGTTCAACACGCTACGGGAGGTTCAAGTGCCATGGCCGACACCTCTGCCAGAGCCCGTTAGCACCGGCGTGTTCAAAGGTTTGTACCGGATCGGCAATCTTTGGCACGCCACCGTCGCCGGCCTGCTGTTTCGCGTGAGTATCGTGCCCGGGTTCGGCGAGGTGTATCTGATACATCCGGAGCACCCGGATCATCCCGGCATCAAGCTCAAGACCAATGGAGCGGGCCACTGGACTCTGGACCAAGGGTTGAAACTGGTTGGCGGCGGGCGCAATTCGAGGATCAGCGCCCAACGTGAAATGACGCAACAACGCATCAACCTGCTGGAACTCAATCGTCAGGAATTCGTGGATCAGCAAGTGCGGGTGCAGAAGCGTGTCGACATTGCCGAGAACCTGATGCAGCTGAAAAAGAATGACGTCGCCAGTACGGAGCTCGATCGCGCCACGTACAGGCAACGGTTCGTTGATGAGCTGGACAAACAAACCGAAAGCTACGCCACGCTGCTGGCCGAGATCAGGGAGTTGGGCGAGCTGACCAAATCCGATCCCGATCCTGTGCAGGTGTGCAGCCTGTCGGAAAACCTCATCAACAATGCTCGCAAACGGATCGTCATCGCTGACTGGGAACGCGAAGTTGTCGATCAAACCTATGCGGACTTGAGAAATGGCATCAGGCATTTGCATGATGCATTGATCCGCGAGGGCGACCTGGTACTGGATCGTTACTTTGAGTTCATGCGCAAAACCTCAGAAGTCAACGAATCCATGATCAAGTTTCTAGATCAGGTAGAGAGCCGACTGCTGGAACTCAAGCAGATCCCTCGCCTGGGCATCGAGTACTGGAAGCGACTGACCGGCAACAGGCCCGAAAATGAAATGACGGCACTGCGCGTCAAGTGCTATCAGCTGAGTATCTTGCGCCTGCTCAGCCTCAAGGCCCTCGGAAGCAGCACCATGGGTGTGCTCGAACAAACCCTCAGCCCATTACTGCTGCTGTCTCGCTCGCATGCCGAACTGCAAACGGAACACACCTACACCAACAGCGACCGGATCGCCGTTCTGGAGAACCTGGTCGATCAGTACAACAAGGCACAGGACGGCCTTGAGGCGATAGGCATTTTCAGCACAGATGAACTGCAGGCACACCCCTTCAATCGTCTGCGCGAGCTCATTGACCAGCTGCGTATCGATGCCGAACACCGTCTGGCGGAAGCGCTTCAACTGCTGCCGCAACCGGAGGAGCCTTCGACGTCGGCATCCGGCACCAAGCCGCCGGTGAAGCGTCCCTATTCATGGTCCAGTCGCAAGCGGGTGATCAAAACCGCTAAAGGCACATTAATCGGCGATCTTCGACAACGGGTCGCTCACCAGGAAGGAGACATTGTCGACATCAACCATCCGTTCGAAGAAAGGCCACTGGCTTCGTTCCACGAGCACGAGCCCAATGTCTGGGTAGAAATCGTCGATGCCAGGCCCGCAGCGACCAAGGCAACGCGCCCCTATCAGCAGCTCAAGGGCGATGCCCGCAAGGCGTTGGCCGATGTCGATAAAAACGTGCAGAAGATCGAGGGTTACGCGCAGCGCGCCAGTTCTCCCAAGGAAATCGAAGAGCAATTGCAACGCGAGGCACAAAAGCTGAGCGGGTACGCCGATGGGCTGGAACAGCACGAAAGTCCTCCGGCCAACCGCGAAACAGACGTTTCGCTGATCAGCGGACTCCGCGACAAAGCGCACGTCCTCGAGACCAAGGCCACCGAACTTCGCACCCGCATGACACTCGCTCGACCGCCCAGTAGCGAGGGGGTGGAGTATCTGTTGCGGCGCAATGAAATTTTTGCGCGAATCAATGGCCACCGGGTTCAGCTGAAAACCGGGCGGCGTGACTTCATGCAAGAGTACGCTTTATTGAATAAAGACAATCAACCCTGGTGGTACGGGCATTTTCACTACGCCAATGCGGATGATGCCAAGGCTGACTACACCCAGGCGCATCTGAAAACCAGGGAGCAACGCTTCGAAACCTACGAATCGGCCATGGCCAAGGCCAAGGATCCGAAGCAAAAGATCGATATTCATCACGGAATCATCAGCAAGGAACTGGCGAACAGCGATTTTCTACCACTGCAACCCCTCTGAGTTTTTCAATCGCCCATAAAAAAGCCGCAACCCAAGGTTGCGGCTTTTTGGTTTTGCCTGAGGTTTAGTGAGCAAACAACGAGTTGCCCTTCTGCCCCGCCAGCTTCTCCGGTTTGATCAGGAACCGCGCCAGCGCCGGCAGCAGCCACAACGCGCCGAACATGTTCCAGAGCAGCATGAAGGTCAGCATCAGGCCCATATCGGCCTGGAACTTGATGGCCGAGAAGATCCAGGTGCACACGCCGATCGCCAGGCACAGGCCGGTGAACAATACGGCTTTACCGGTGGACTTCAGCGTCTGGTAGTACGCCTCTTGCAACGGCAGACCGGCACGCAAGAAACTTTCCAGGCGGCTGTAGATGTAGATGCCGTAGTCCACGCCAATCCCCACGCCCAATGCCACTACCGGCAAGGTCGCGACTTTGACGCCGATCCCCATGAAGGCCATCAGGGCGTTGCCGAGTACCGACGTCAGCACCAGCGGCAACACGATGCACAAGGTCGCCGCCCAGGAACGGAAGGTGATCATGCACATGGTCGCGACGCAGATGTAGACCAGGATCAGGATGGTCAGCTCGGATTCCTTGATCACTTCGTTGGTGGCGGCCTCGATGCCGGCGTTACCCGCCGCAAGGATGAACTCCAGGCCTTCCTTGTTGTTTTCCTTGGCGAAGTCCTGCACCGCATGAACTGCGCGATCCAGGGTGGCAGCCTTGTGATCGTTGAGGAACACCAGCACTGGCGCCAGGGAGCAACTGTTGTTGTACAGGCCGTCAGCGCGGGCGATGGAGTTGTTCAGCACGTCCGGGTTGCGCGACAGGGTTTCCCATTTCAGGTTGCCCTCGTTCATGCCCTTGATCATCTGCTTGGACACGGTCACCAGCGAGATCGCCGACTGCACGCCCTCGGTGTTCTGCATCTTCCACATCAGTTCGTCGATGGGTGCCATCGCTTCATAGCGCGAGCAACCTTCGGACTTGGTCTTGACCATCACCACCAACACGTCGGAACTGGTGGAGTAGTTGCTGATGATGAAGTTGTTGTCCTTGTTGTAACGCGAATCCGGACGCAGCTCTGGAGCACCTTGATCGAGGTCGCCGATTTTCAGGTTCTGGCTGTACCAGAGGCCGCCACCGAAGGCTAACAGGGCCAACACGATCGACACCGGGGCGACTTTCGGGCTGGCGAAGTTGGACAGCAGGCGCCAGAACGGGTGTTCGCGGTGCGCGTCTTTCTTGCTGCGCTCGACGGCGCGCTTGCTGATGCCGACGTAGGAAATCGCCACCGGCAGCAGGATCAGGTTGGTGAACACGATCACCGCCACACCGATGGATGCGCCGATGGCCAGTTCGCGAATCACGCCGATGTCGATGATCAGCAATGTGATGAAGCCCACCGCATCCGCAAGGATCGCGATCATCCCCGGCAGGAACAATTGGCGGAAGGTGCGCCGCGCTGCAGTCAACGCGTTGTCGGCCTCACTGGACTGCAAGGCGATACCGTTGATCTTTTGCACGCCGTGGGAAATACCGATGGCGAAGATCAGGAACGGCACCAGCATCGAGTACGGATCCAGCCCGAAGCCGAAGAAGTGCATCAGGCCGAGCTGCCAGATCACTGCCACCAGCGTCGTGCTCAACACCGCCACGGTGCTGCGCATGCAGTTGGTAAACCAGTACAACAGAATCAGGGTGATGACGAAGGCGACACCGAAGAACATCACCACCATCACCAGGCCATCGATCAGATCGCCGACTTTCTTGGCGAAACCGACGATGTGGATCTGCACGTTGGGGTTCTGTTTCTCGTACTTGTCGCGGATCTTTTCTTCCAGCTCGTGGGAGAACTTGCGGTAGTCCAGGGCCAGCAACTTGCCTTGGTCCTGCGGGTCCGGGTAGGACTCCAGCAGCGGGATATCGACGATGCTCGACTTGAAGTCGTTGGCCACCAGACGCCCGACCTGACCGGACTTGAGCACGTTGTTGCGCAATAAATCGAGGCTTTGCTGGGAACCGTTGTAGCTCTGCGGGATCACTTCACCGCCGGCGAAGCCCTCCTCCGTCACCTCGGTCCAGCGTACGCTCGGACTCCACAGCGACTTGAGGCCGGAACGGTCGACGCCGGAGATGTAGAACACCTCGTCGTTGATCTGACGCAGGGTCTCCATGTACTCCTTGGAGAAGATGTCGCCGTCGGTGGCTTCAACCGAAATGCGAACGGTGTTGCCCAGGTTCGCCAGGTCGTTGCGGTGCTCCATCATCTTTTGAATGAACGGATGCTCGAGCGGGATCATCTTTTCGAAACTGGTGGACGGCCGAATCAGCGTCGCTTGCCAGAACAGGAAAATGCTCACCAACAGACAGATCACGATCACTGCCGGGCGGTTGTTGAAAATCAGGCGTTCAAGAAACGTCGCCTTGTCTTGGTGATGGCTGCTCAAGGATGTCATAGACCCGCCTTCTTATTATTTGCCCGGCTCATTTGGACGACCCGTTTTTTCCATTCTCTGCACCGGCGCCGGTTGGCGAGGTGACGCGAACGCCGCCCTGTCCTGCCAGAACCAGATTGCCGTCGCCCGCCGCAGTGACCGCCGAAACGGAAATGCGATCCGGACGGTTGAACACGCTGAAGGTTTCGCCGTTGTCGTTGCTGCGGATCACCGAGCCACCGTTGCCGACGATCACGATGGAACCGTCGTCGAGCAAGGTCGCACCGGACAGGCCGAACTCCAGCGCGCCACGGGTGGCTTTCAACTCGACCGGCTCCCAGGTGGTGCCGAAATCGGTGGAGCGAAACAGGTTGCCCCGCAGCCCGTAAGCCAGCAGCGTGTTGGCCTCGGCGGTGCCGATCACGCCGAACAACGAGCCTTCATAGGGGCCTTCGAGTTTTTCCCAGGTCTGCCCCCAGTCGGAGGAGCGGAACATGCTGCCCTGCTCGCCGACGATGAACAGCCCGGCATCCTTGATCGCTGCAATGGCGTTGAGGTGGTACTGGTCTTCGTTGTCCAGGCGGTCGCTGGCGTCTTCCCAGGTCTTGCCGCCGTCGGTGGTGGCCACCAGCGCGCCGTAAGCGCCCACGGCGAAGCCGTTGCTGGCGTCCTGGAACCAGACGTCGAGCAGCGGCGATTCGCGTTTCAGGTCTTCATATTGTTTGGTCCAGGTGACGCCACCGTCCTCGCTGGCGAGGATCTGCGCGTCATGCCCGACGGCCCAGCCGTGTTTGTCGTCGACAAAATAGACCGAGGTCAGCAGTGCCCGGGTCGGCACCTTGGCCTGGGTCCAGGTCGCGCCCTGGTCATCGGAATACAGGATGTGCCCGCGATCCCCGACTGCCACCAGGCGCTTGCCGGCGTGCACGACGTCGAGCATCAGGCTTTTGCTGGCTTTGGCGGATTCAACGGAATAGACAGCGTCGGTGGCTGGCGCCGCATTGGCCAGCGCAGGTGCCGATAACACGGCACAGCCCAACAGCGAGAGCGCTGTAGCCAGCAATGCGAATTTGCGCAGTGCCGGCGGGCGGCAGATACCCACACCCATGACAGGCTCACTCATAGACCTTCCCCCATTATTATTGTTAGGTCGTTCAACCTTTCAGGGCGCCGTAAGGGGTGCTCATCGGGATTGGATGGTTAGGAGCATAGTCCTGAAACCCGCAATCCAGAGCCCCTTCGGAAGCTGGCTTATCCTATCGGGGTTTGGAAAGGTCTGACAATCGACGCCACGTTATCTTTTGTTAACCTGGGGGGATGGGGGTTTTTCTGAATGTTGGGGTATCAGGTGGGGTGATTTGGGGTTTGTGGTTGGTGTTTTGTGTACATATCCATTTCTGCGGTAGCGGCTTCTATTGGTTCCGCTCTTACAGCGGGTCACTTGGAGAAGCGCCAAGTAACCAAGCGCTCTTGCCCCTTTCGTTCGGTGCCTCGCTAATGCTCGGCATGCCCTCGCTCCGGTCCTGCTCCGTGGGCCCGCCGCCATCGGCCATCCATGGCCGGGGGCGGCTAACCCGGCATCCATGCCGGGTTGCCCACTGCGCAGAACCTGCGCTCGGCCTCTCGAGGGGGCGCTCAGATCAAAAGCGGAAGGCGAGCTAACGCTCGGCCTGATGAGTGGTGAAAAGCAAAAGCGTATGGGGTTCCCTGTAGGAGCCGGCTTGCTGGCGATGGCGGTGGGTCAGTCGAGAAATAAGTTGGCGGACCCACCGCTATCGCCAGCAAGCCGGCTCCTACAGGGGGATGCGTACGAACAAAGAGACAGGTCGGCTGGCAGGCCGCCTCGCTTTGGCTTTTGCTTGGTTTTTGATTTTGATCTGCCCCGTCGGCAGGCCGAGTGGAGGTTCTGCGCAGTGGGCACCGCGGCAAGGATGCCGCGGTAGCCGCCCCCGGCCATGGATGGCCGATGGCGGCGGGCCCACGGAGCAGGACCGGAGCGAGGGTACCCTGAGCCTAGGCGAAGGGCCGTACGTCAGGGGCAAAGCCTTTTGCTTACTTTTCGCTGGGCCGGCACTCCGGCGTCTGGAAAAGTGAGTCGCTGTAAGAGCGAAACCGCCAGCCGCCGTTACCGCAGCAATGGATATGCACACCATCAAAAAACGCGCCCGACACACAGCCTTCGCGGGCAAGCCTTGCTCCTACAGGTTCCATCGCCAAACTCAGGCCAGGCTTTTGCTGACCACTTCAAACACATCGCTGGACAGTTGACCCGAAGCACGAATCCGCTCCAACTCCCCTTTCATCAACGCCTGACGAGCATCGTCGTATTTGCGCCAGCGCGTCAGCGGCGCCAGTTGGCGAGAGGCAATCTGCGGGTTGAACCCGTTCAGTTCGATGACCAGATCCGCCAGGAAGCGATACCCCGAACCATCCGCCGCATGGAAGTTGATCAGGTTCTGCCCCGCAAACGCACCGATCAACGCCCGCACCTTGTTCGGGTTCTTGATGTTGAACGCCGGATGCTGCATCAACTGACGCACACGTTCCAGCCCACCCGGCAGCGTGCTGCCCGCCTGAACGCTGAACCATTGATCCATGACCAGCGGATTGTCCTTGAAGTGCTCGGCAAAACCGGCCAGCGCCAAGGCTTTTTCTTCTTCGAACGGCGAATTCACCAACACCGCCAATGCCGTCAGGCGCTCGGTCATGTTGTCGCTGGTCTCGAACTGCTCAAGCGTCGCCGCCATTACTTGCGATTGACCACTGAGCATCAGGTACGACAGCGCAATGTTCTGCAAGGCGCGACGGGCAAAGTGCTCGGCTTCGGCAATGTACGGGGTTTGTTTCGACAGAGCGCGGTTGGCCTGGTAACGCGACCACAACGCCTCGAACAAACCGTCTGCCAACGCCTTGCGGGCAAACTCGCGAGCGATGTGGATGGCATCAACATCAGCCACTTCGCTGATCTCGGTCAGATACGCCTCACCCGGCAGCGAGAGCATTTCGGCGACCATTGCCTGATCCAGCGACTCGTCCGACAGCACGGTACGCAAGGCCGAAATCAGGCGCTGATCCAGCACCAGCTTCTCGCCCTTCTGCTGCTGGGCGATCAGCTCTTGCAGCACTTGCACCGACAATTGCTGACCGGCATCCCAGCGGTTGAAACCGTCGCTGTCGTGCTGCATCAGGAACATCAGTTGGTCGCGGTTGTACGGGAAGCTCAGTTTCACCGGAGCCGAGAAGCCACGCAGCAACGAAGGCAGCGGTTGCTCAGCGATATCGACGAAGGTGAAGGTCTGTTCGGCTTCGGTCACCGAAATGACGCGCGAGGTGCCCTGGGCGCTGGCTTCGCCGGACAGGCGCAAGGCAACAGGCGCGCCTTTGGAATCCAGCAGGCCCAATTCAACCGGGATCACGAACGGCAGTTTTTCAACCTTGTCCGGGGTCGCCGGGCAGCTTTGACGGAATGTCAGGCTGTAGGTTTTCGCTGCAGCGTCGTAGGACTCGCTCACCGCCAGGCGTGGCGTGCCAGCCTGGCTGTACCAGCGTTTGAACTGGGTCAGGTCGACACCATTGGCATCTTCCATGGCCTTGATGAAGTCATCGCAGGTCACGGCCTGGCCGTCATGGCGCTCGAAATACAGGTCGCTGCCTTTACGGAAACCGTCGGCACCAAGCAAGGTGTGGATCATGCCGACCACTTCCGAGCCCTTTTCGTACACGGTCAGGGTGTAGAAGTTGGAAATCTCGATGAAGCTGTCCGGGCGCACGGCGTGGGCCATGGGACCTGCGTCTTCGGCGAACTGATGAGTGCGAAGGTAAGCCACGTCCTGGATGCGCTTCACGGTGGCCGAGTTCATGTCGGCGGAGAAACCGGAATCGCGGAACACGGTGAAGCCTTCCTTCAGCGACAACTGGAACCAGTCGCGGCAGGTCACGCGGTTGCCCGACCAGTTGTGGAAGTATTCGTGAGCGACGATCGCTTCCACACGCTGATGCGCGGCGTCGGTCGCGGTTTCGGCGCGAGCCAGCACGGCGCTGGAGTTGAAGATGTTGAGGCCCTTGTTCTCCATGGCGCCCATGTTGAAGTCGTTGACCGCAACGATCATGAAGATGTCCAGGTCGTATTCACGACCGTAGACTTCTTCGTCCCAGCGCATGGATTTCTTCAGGCTGTTCATGGCGTGCTGGCACTTGTCGATGTTTTCGGGCTCGACGTAGATGCGCAGCGCCACGTTGCGCTCGGTCATGGTGGTGAAGGTGTCTTCGACGCACCACAAATCACCGGCCACCAATGCGAACAGGTACGCCGGTTTCTTGAACGGGTCTTCCCAGGTCGCCCAATGACGGCCGTCTTCGCCAGGACCGCTGGCAATCGGGTTGCCGTTGGACAGCAGCACCGGGTAGCTGTGCTGTTCCGCGACGACCGTGGTGGTGAACGTGCTCATCACGTCCGGGCGGTCGAGGTAATAGGTGATCTTGCGGAAGCCTTCGGCCTCGCACTGGGTGCAGAACATCGTGCCGGACTTGTACAGGCCTTCCAGCGCGGTGTTGGTTTCCGGGTGAATGCGGACGCTGGTGTCGACCGTGAAGCTGGTGCTGGTCGGATGCAGCGTCAGATGGTTCTCGGTCAACTGATAGTCGGCAGCCGTCAGTTCGCGGTCGGCCAGGGTCACCGACAGCAGATCGAGTTGCTGACCGTCCAGCACCAGCGGCGGCAGGCCCGGGCCACGCTCAGGGTTGCGGCGCATCACCAGTTGCGCATGGACCAGGCTGTGGTCCTCGAACAACTCGAAGGTCAGGTGCGTCTCGTCGATCAGGTACTCAGGCGCCTGATAGTCTTTCAAATAGATCATCTTCGGTTGTTCGGTGCGCATGCTGGAGTCCTTACTGATGCACGGCGAGCTGATAAGCCGTGTATTTACGAATATTGATCACGCCGGTGTCGAAGATCAGGTACTGGCCCTTGATCCCCAGCAGCGTGCCTTCGGCAATCGGGTTCTTGTCCAGGTTGAAGCTGACGATTTTGGCCGGGTATTGCTCCACCGGATAACGGATTTCCAGCGGCTCGGCATCGCTAATAGTCTGGATCGCCTGCAGACCAAATCGTTCCTGCAAGGTTTGCAGGCCTTCGGCGCAGCTTTCAAACAGCTGATCGCGAACTTCGGCCAAGTCCACCGAAACCGCTTCGCCCTTGAGTAAAGCACGCCAGTTGGTCTTGTCCGTCACCTGACTGCGGAACAGGTCTTCGACGAAGCCTGACTGCTGACGGGTCGCAACACGCATGATCGGCAACGCCTGACGAGCGCCCTGGTCGATCCAGCGCGTCGGTAGTTGGGTCGCACGGGTAATCCCGACTTTGACCCCGGACGAGTTCGACAGGTACACGATGTGATCGGTCATGCAGAACTTCTCGCCCCACTCCGGCTCACGGCAGGTGCCGGCGTCGTAGTGGCAGCGCTCCGGGCTCATGATGCAGATATCGCACTGCGCCAGTTTGGTCATGCACGGGTAGCAGTAACCCTGGCTGAAACTGGTTTTGGTCTTGCGTCCGCAATGGCAGCAGTGGATCGCCCCCAGGTATTCCAGACGTACCGTGGTGCCGATCAACGGGTTGACCGGCACTTCGACATCGTCCAGACGAAACGCGTACTGCACGTCGGACCCGTCCAGGCGAGCCGACATTTTACTGATTGCACCGCGGCCAATCTCGATCAATGGATGGCATCCGACTTGAACAGGATATTCGGCACTTCAATCGACTTCGAGCCACATTCCTGCACGCCCATGTAACCGGTGCGCTGGTCTTCGGGCAGGTTCTGGATTTCCCAGGCGATCATCGCTTGCAGCGACAGTTCGCGTTGCTCGGCGGTGAGTTTGCCACCGTCGGACCATTTGCCGATTTCCACCGCCAGTTTCAGGCTCTGGTAGATATCGGGGGTGATGTTTTTGATCATTTCGTTAAAAGAGGACATCAAGGTCTCCGAACTTACATAACTTTTTTAGGCGGCCAGTTTACGGCGGTTGTACAAACCACCCAACAAACCGGTGAAGCATCCGATGAGTAACCCGCCGACGTGGGCGGCGTTCGCAATTTCACCGAAGCCGATCATCGAGACCAGCCCGGACAGGCACAGCAGCAGCCACACCAGCATCATCACCAGCACCCCGCGAGGCAGGCGATAAGCGCGGTTCGGCGACAGGATCTGAAAGATCCAGCAATGCCCGAGCAGGCCATACAGCACGCCGGACAACCCGCCAAACAAGGTCGGGCCGCTGAAATAAAACTGCGCGTAGTTCGACACCAGGGCGAACAGCAGGGTCAGGCCGATCAGGTTGATGCCGCCTTGACGCGACTCAATGCGTCGCCCCAGTTCCCAATACCACATGCCGTTCATGGCCAAATGGAGGATGCCGAAGTGGATCAGCATCGGCGTCACCAGACGCCACCACTGCCCCGCTGCCAGGCTGTCGGCCAATGGCGTGAAATGGATGTATTCGCCAACCACCCGGAAATCGAGGAAGGTCAACCAGCGCATCGTGTCGAGGTTTTCGCCCAGCAGCGTCACCGCACCGACGATCAGGCTCAGCAGCAGCACCGCTGCCGTCGCTTTGGCGTGGCGCAATTGCTCGACGAAGCCGGGACGCTTCGTGGTCATCGCCACCGGGATGTCCAGTTGCTGATCGGGATCACCCGCCGGAAAACGCTCGTACAACGCACGCACGTCTTCACTGATATTGGCGGGCACCCACAACACCTGCTCGCCCTGCTCTTCGCTGACCCGATGCGGCACCTGCATGCGTTGCAGCAGTTTGACGAACCCGCTCAGATCCACCGCCAGCGGCAGGCGTAAAACGGCCACGGCGCTCATCGCAGTGCCTCCGGCCGTTCGACGTCGACCCAGACGAATTTGTGCGGATCGAGCCGGGTTTCCTGATCCAGTCGATAGGCGACCAGCTTGCCGTAAAGCACCGCGCTGTAATCCAGGCAGGCCAGGTTCGGGCGGATCGGCGCCGGTTTGCCGCTGCGCCAGTAGTGGCCGACGAACAACAAGGGCTCGTCAACGCCATAGCGCAGCAAAGTGTTTTTCTCGGTGGACGATAGCGGCGTCCGGGCCACGGGTTCCGGTAAAGCGTCAGGCTGGAACACGATGTCTCCGTAGGTTTGCGGGTCGTCTTCCCAGAATTTGGTGCGGAAGAACGAGCGCGTCAGGCCATCGCCGCTGGTCATGGTCAACCCGTCAGGCAAGCGCATGTCGGTGCCGCGCAGCAAACGGTCGAACACGGTGCAGGCAAAACTGCCCGGCACGGCCGAGGCCTGGAGGAAATGTTCATCGACGCAGCCATCGGAAAACAGAGCGCGTAGCGGCTCGATCAAGCCCGCATCCCAGCAGGCGTGAACCACACGGAAACGCCCGGCATCCACAAACAGCGGCAGTTCGTAGAACCATTGCTGGAAGTCATGCCAGTCCGCGGGATGGTCTTCAAACTGGGTCAGGGTTTCACCCAGCAAGCGCGCATGACGTGGCGTGTGCTCACGGACGAATTGCTTGCCGCTGCCCGGCGGCGCTGGCGTGCTCCAGCCGAGTGCGTTGAATTCATGGTTGCCCATGATGCACAACGCCTGGCCAGCCTCGACCATGTCGTGGACGATGTGCAGCGCCTCGCGAATCCGCGGGCCGCGGTCGATGATGTCACCGACGAACACCGCCATGCGCGACGGATGCCGCCAGACGCCGCCCTGTTTGTGATAACCGAGCAGGTCGAGCAAGTGCTCAAGGGTCAGGGCGCAACCGTGCACGTCACCGATAAGGTCATAACTTCGCGCGGGATCGAGCATCAGTCGCCTCCACCCCCCAACTTGCTGCCCCAGCCAAGTTTGGTCCGGCAGACTTCGTAGTAGTTGTGGTCGAGCGGATGAATCAGCCGCAGCTTCTGCGCTTTCTTGCTCACGGTGATGGTGTCACCCGGCGCGCAGGTGAAGTGGTTCTGCCCGTCACAGGAGACTTGCGGGTAGATCTGCATATCCTTGGACACGACGATTTTCAGCTCACTGTTGCCATCGACCACAATCGGTCTGCCCGACAAGGTATGGGGGTACATCGGCACAATCACAATAGCGTCAAGCTTGGGGTGCATGATCGGACCGCCCGCCGACAGCGCGTACGCGGTCGAGCCGGTCGGCGTGGCGACGATCAGGCCGTCGGCCTTCTGGCTGCAGACGAACTGGCCGTCGATGTACAGCTCGAACTCGATCATGCGCGTCGATTTGCCGGGGTGCAGCACCACGTCGTTCAGCGCATCGCCCTGGCCAATGGCCTCGGCGTGGCGGCGGACTTCGGCTTGCAGCAGGAAGCGGTTTTCCACCAGATAGTGGCCGTCGAGCACTTCGGCGACTTTGACTTCCAGTTCATCGGGGCGAATATCGGTCAGGAAACCGAGGCTGCCACGGTTGATGCCGAGCACCGGAATATTATGTCGGGCCAGTGCGCGTGCGGCGCCAAGCAGGCTGCCGTCACCGCCGACCACAATCACCATGTCACAGACTTCACCGAGCATCTTGCGCGACGAAGTTTGCAGGCCATGACCCGGCAGGACTTCAGCGATGGTGTCTTCGAGGATCACGTGCAGGTGACGATCGAGCAGAAACCGTTTCAGTCGGCGGACGGTATCCAGCACCTGCGAACTGCCCAGGCGACCGATGATGCCGATATTACGAAATTGCTCCATGGTGCCCCTACGGTTTGCGACGGCGAAAACCACGATTATGGGCGAAAGCGCGGGATAGACAAAATCCTTTCAGCCACAAGGGCGCACTCAGGTTTAGGGCTATGCTCGCAAGATGATCCTATTTCCCGATTTGCTGCAGTTACCCCACCAGTTGCGCCACCCCGAGGTCCGCGACCTGGCCTGGGTCATCCTCGCGCCGCCGATGCTGGAGGTCACGCCATGGCCGCAACGTCATCCACTGGCCGGCAGTGACTGGGTGCAGGCGCCGGAACGGCTGGAGCTCTGGCTACGGCAACTGGATCACGACAGCTACGACCTGCTGCACTGGCTGGCCCAGGCCCGGACCCGACGCCTGGGTCTGTATTACGAACGGCTGTGGCAATACGCGGTGCGCCATGCACCGGGCATCGATCTGATTGCCGCGAACATGCCAATCCGTCGCGAAGGCCACACGCTGGGCGAACTGGACATGCTGCTGCGCGATCGCGACGGCGTGCATCACCTGGAACTGGCGATCAAGCTTTACCTCGGCCCGCAAAATGGCGCGGGGCATAACACCGCGCATTGGCTCGGGCCGGGCTGCCACGATCGGCTGGACCGCAAACTGGCGCACCTGAGCCAGCATCAGCTGCCGATTTCCGCGCGACCGGAGAGCCGCGAGGTCCTGGCGGCGCTGGACATCCAGCAGTTCAGTGCGCATTTGTGGCTGGGCGGCTATCTGCTTTATCCGTGGCCGGGGCAATCCGAAGCCCCAAGCGGTGCGCACCCACAGCATTTACGCGGTAGCTGGCTGCATCAAAAGGACTGGAATGATTTTGTCACGCAGCGCCCGTTCGGTCGCTGGCAACCCCTGCCCCGCCATGCCTGGCTGGCACCGGCGCACTACCCGGCCGAGCAGACCTGGAGCACGCAACAGCTGCAAGCGTGGCTGAGCGATCTGGAACCGCTGGCGCCGGCGCAGTTGCTGGTGCGGTTGATCGAGAATGCGAATGGGGAGTGGGAGGAAGCGGAGCGGTTGTTTCTGGTGGCGGACCTTTGGCCGAATGTGCCGGGTGGGGGTTGAGCGTTGTAGTGACTGGGCTGGCCTCTTCGCGGGCAAGTCGAATCGTCGCACCGCTCGCTCCCACATTGGATTTGCGGCGTTCACAAAATCCCTGTGGGAGCGAGCCTGCTCGCGATGGGGCCGACGCGGTCTAAACGGACAACCGCACAGCCAACGCCGCCAACGTCACCAACAACACCGGCACCGTCAACACAATCCCGACCTTGAAGTAATACCCCCAGCCGATCCGAATGCTCTTGCGCTCCAGCACATGCAGCCACAACAACGTCGCCAGGCTGCCAATCGGCGTAATCTTCGGCCCCAGGTCACTGCCGATCACGTTGGCGTAGATCATCGCCTCCTTCACCACTCCGCTCGCCTGACTCGCGTCAATCGACAACAGACCAATCAGCACCGTCGGCAGGTTATTCATGATCGACGACAACAGCGCCGTCAAAAGCCCCGTGCCCATGGCCGCGCCCCAGACGCCGTAACCGGCAAAACCGTCCAGCCAACCCGCCAGATACCCGGTGAGCCCGGCGTTACGCAGACCGTAGACCACCAGGTACATGCCCAGCGAGAAAATCACGATCTGCCACGGCGCTTCTTTCAGCACCTTGCGCGTGGAAATCTTGTGGCCTCGGGCAGCAATGGCCAGCAGCAATGCCGCGCACACCGCCGAAATGGCACTGATGGGAATACCCAGCGGTTCCAGCGCAAAACACCCGATCAACAGGATCAGCAACACCGCCCAACCGGCATAAAACGTCGCCTTGTCGTGGATCGCACTGGACGGATGTTCCAGTTGCTCAGGGTCGTAATCCTTGGGAATGTCGCGCCGGAAAAACCACATCAACACCGCCAGTGTCGCCGCAACGCTCACCAGGTTGACCGGAACCATCACCGCCGCATAGCGATTGAAGCCGATGTGGAAGAAGTCGGCGGAAACGATGTTCACCAGGTTCGACACCACCAGCGGCAGGCTGGCAGTGTCGGCAATAAACCCGGCGCCCATCACGAACGCCAGGGTCGCCGCCGGGGAAAAGCGCAACGCCAGCAGCATGGAAATCACGATGGGCGTGAGGATCAGCGCCGCCCCGTCGTTGGCAAACAAGGCCGACACCAGCGCGCCGAGCAGCACCATATAGGCAAACAACTTGCGCCCACTGCCCCGCCCCCACCTTGCGACATGCAGTGCCGCCCAGGCAAAGAACCCCGCCTCATCCAGCAACAGGCTGATGATGATCAGCGCTACAAAAGTGCCGGTGGCGTTCCAGATGATCTGCCACACCAGCGGAATATCACTGAGGTGCACCACACCGAAAATCAGCGCCAGCACGGCGCCGAACACCGCACTCCAACCGACACCGAGGCCTTTGGGTTGCCAGATCACCAGGGTGATGGTCAGCAGGAAAATCAACGACGCAATGAGCATGCAAAGCAGCCTTCAACAGAAATCAGGGATTAACAGCAACGTACAGGTCGATCGGTCATGGCTTGAAGGCGTGCGACATCGGCAGCCAGCCAGCCTTGATGTTCAGCCAGCGCGCCGTGCAGCAGAGTGACGACCCAAGGCGCCAGGTCCGGGTGCAGGCGATAGAACACCCATTGCCCCTGACGGCGGTCCGCCAACAGGCCATTGCTGCGCAAGAGCGCCAGGTGACGGGAAATTTTCGGCTGACTCAAGTCCAGCCCGGCGGTCAACTCGCACACGCACAACTCGCCTTCGCGGGCGATCAACAGCGCGATACGGCTGCGCGTGTCATCGGCCAGGGCCTTGAAAACATCGACGGGACTGTAAGAGTCGGACATACAGGGAAACGCCTCCGGACAAACGAGGCGTGAATATATGGAATTTCGAATATCCAGTAAAGCAAAGTCTGGAAACGATTGTTTGATGCCGCCGCTGCCGAGCCTGCATTCGGCAGCGGCTATCAAAGTGATATTCAGACTTTCTTATGCTGCTCGACCCACTGCCCGTAAGCATTGATGAAACTCTGCAAAAACGGCTTCACCGTCTCGGACAATCTGCCCGCTTCATCGAAGGCCGAACCGGCACCGCTCAAGTAGGCTTCCGGTTGTTGCATGCAAGGCACATTGAGAAACACCATGGACTGGCGCAAATGATGGTTGGCGCCAAACCCGCCGATAGCCCCCGGTGAACAGCTGATCACCGCACCCGGCTTGCCACCCCAGGCGCTCTTGCCATACGGACGCGAACCGACGTCGATTGCGTTCTTCAACGGTGCAGGAACCGAACGGTTGTATTCCGGGGTGACGAACAGCAACGCGTCGGATGAACTCACTTGTTGCCGGAAAGTGCTGTAGGCTGCCGGCGGTGATTCGCCATCGATGTCTTCGTTGTAGAGCGGCAAGTCGCCAATTTCGACGATGTTGAGCTTGAGATTTGCAGGTGCCAGATCGGCCAGGGCCAACGCCACCTTGCGGTTGATCGATTCCTTTCTCAAGCTGCCGACCAGAACGGCGATCGTGTAGACATTGCTCATGGAAGATTCTCGACTGTCCGAAGGAAAGAGCTTGTAGTTATAGATGACGATTCAAGCAGTGGGCGACTGAAAAACGCCGCCCCTGACTATTTTTTTCCTGTAGGAAAACTTACCTCGCCCAACCACGGTCTACAGAACCGCAAATTGAGTGATTTATCTCCAGAGGTTCTAAGCAGATGGCAGCAGTACTCGTCAGTCAGTTCCATGCAAGAGACGCGGAAGGCCGTGTCTATTCCGTGCATGAGTTCCAGGAATCCACCCCTTCGGCAGATGGCCTCACCGCTGTCACCACTTACAAGCTGGCCATTGGCGATCGCGTCAACAAGCTTGATGAGAACGAGTTTCTGCTGGTGCAATCGGGCGTCACCCTCATTCGTGAACCCGAAGCCAGCGTCGCCTCATAACCTCGCGTTATGAGCAGAAGTCTTATGCGCGGACTTGGGTTAGGATTCAGCCACTGACTCCCTCACCTGCTGAACATGGACTTCACGCATGCGTTTACGTCATATCGAAGTGATCCAGGCGCTCCTGCAGACCGGTCACCTTGGCACCGCCGCCGAATGGCTGCAGCTGCCAGTGGCCGAGGTCGAAGGCATTCTGCGTGACGCCGAGAGTCAGTTGGGTTTCATGCTGTTTTCCAGCGTGCGTGGACGCTTGCAAGCCACGCGCGAGGCGCGGGAGCTCCAGGTCGAAATCGCCCACGTCTACGATGCGCTCGAGCCGGTCCTGCGACTGGCCAGCAGTCTCAAGCAATATCAGGCCCCACCCCTTCGCATTATTTGCACGCCGCCCCTGGCACAACAGTTGTTGCCACAGAGCATCGCGGCGTTGCGCCGGCGTCTCCCCGACGTGCCTTGCAGCCTCCTGAGCCAACCCACCCGCGACATCGTCAGAAGCCTGCTGCTGCGCGAAAGCGATCTGGGCCTGAGCCTGCACGACCCCGACCATGCCGACATTCATTGCCAGGTGATTGCCCAGGGCAAACTCCAGCTACTGGCCCCCCATGGCTGGCTGCAACCGAAGCAGAAGTACATTTCGCTGCAAGACCTGGCGGGGCAGTCGATGGTTGGCCTGGAAGGTCATGACCCGCTGAGCCCGGCGCTCGACAACAAACTGCACGCCCTGCGCCCTGCCCCGGTGATTCACACCCGGGTTCAGACTCACCAGATGATGCGCAGCATGGTCGAAGCCGGTGAAGGCCTGGCGATTGTCGACCCGTTCACCGCGCTCGGGGCCAAATCCGCCGGCCTGGATGCCTGCCCGCTGGCGCCCGCCGTGCCGATCAGCGTCTACGCCCTGACCCTGAAGAACGGCGAGCCATCCCCCGCTCTTCAGGCACTGCTGGACATCGTCACGGAACAAGCCGTGGCGATGTTGGCGAGCTGATCGGGCTTTCCAGCGGATTGTCGAATAATCGATACCAGAACAATGCGATTTCGGCGGTGTTCGGGTCGATGCCGCGATAGCGCAGATGATCGACACCCCCCATCACATAACCGCAGCGCTCATACAGCCGACACGCGCCCAGATTGTTGTTCTGGGTTTCTAGCATGATGCCCGGCAGTTTTTTCTTGCGGCTCCAGAACTGCGCCACATCCAGCAGCGCCTTGGCCACGCCATGCCGGCGGGCCGGCGCGTGGACCGCCAACTCGTCAATATGGGCAAAGCCGTTCCAGTTGGTGCTGACCACCAGGTGGCCCACTGGCTCATCATCGAGATAAGCCATGAAAATCGCGCTGTCGGCGGCGTCGCGGAAACTGCTGAATTCCTCGGGATCGATGCCATAGCACTTGCGGTAAGGGGTGATTGGCGTGACCGGCCATTGCTCCATCGGTTTGCCGATTTCGGCTGCGACATAGGCCGTGACTTCAAAACTGAAATCACTGCCCCAGATGTAAGCCGCAAAGCCGTCGTCGGCAACGCGAACCGACAGCCCTGGGTATTTCGGATTCATGACCGGTTGCATACTGGGAAAGGTCCTCACTCCTTGATGCAATCGACGGTGTAATGCCGTCCATTGCCCTCGTCTTCGTGTTGCAAGCCGTGCACATCGACGACAAACCCCGGGAAACTGCTATCGAACGTGCGGGCAAACGCCAGGTAATCGATGATCGAGCGGGTCGACTCGGTGAAACGTTCGCCGGGCATGATCAACGGAATCCCCGGCGGATACGGCACCAGCATCACCGCGGCGATGCGGCCGTCCAGTGCATCGATGGACACCGCTTCCACCTCGCCACGCACCAGATGATCATAAGCGTCAGCCGGCTTCATGGCGATTTCCGGCAACACGGTGTACATGCGCTTGAGATGTTTGGCCGTGGCATTGCTGCGGTAACAGGCGTGCAGTTGATCGCACAAATCGCGCAGCCCCATGCCCTTGTAACGCGCGCCTTCCTGCTGAGCCACGCAGGGCAGGCAGGTCACGAGGCTGACGTTGGCGTCATAACTGCGCTTGAACTCCAGCAACTCGGTCAGCAGCGTGCTCCATTTACCCTTGGTGATGCCCATGGAGAACAGCACCAGAAACGAATAGAGCCCGGTCTTCTCGACCACCAGCCCGCGCTCCCAGAGGAATTTGCTGACCACCGCCGCCGGAATCCCGCGTTCGCTCAACGCACCGCCGGCGGTAAGGCCCGGCATCACCAGCGTGACCTTGACCGGATCGAGCAGCACGTAGTCATCGGTCACGCCGCCAAAACCGTGCCAGTCGGCATCGGGTTGCAGCAGCCAGTCTTGCGTCACCACGCGCTCGATGCCTTCCACCGACGGCGGCTGCCAGATGGAGAACCACCAGTCATCAGCGGCAATGTGCTGACGCAAATTCGCCAGTGCCCGACGGAAACTCAGGGCTTCGTCGAACATTTCCTGCAACAGCGAGCGACCCGCCGGACCTTCCATCATCGCCGACGCCACATCCAGAGAGGCGATGATGCTGTACTGCGGCGACGTGGAGATGTGCATCATGAACGCTTCGTTGAAGCGGTCGCGATCCAGTTGCCGCGCACCGCCGTCCTGGACGTGAATCATCGAGGCCTGACTGAACGCCGCCAACAGTTTGTGGGTGGAATGGGTGGTGAACACCAGCGGGCTGTCCGCGCTGCGCGAAGTGCCCATGCCGTAACGTCCGGCAAAAAACTCGTGAAACGCCGCATAGGCATACCAGGCCTCATCGAAATGCAGCACCTCGACGCTGTTGCCCAGGCTTTGCTTGATCAGTTCGGCGTTGTAACAGAGCCCGTCGTAGGTCGAATTGGTCACCACCGCCAGTTTGACCTTGGGCGCACGGCCCTTGGTCAACGGGCTGGCGTCGATCTTGGCCTGAATCGATTCGCGGCTGAATTCACTCAGCGGAATCGGGCCGATGATCCCCAGTTCGTTGCGTTCCGGGCACAGGTACAACGGAATCGCGCCGGTCATGATGATCGAGTGCAATACCGACTTGTGGCAGTTGCGGTCTACCAGCACTAGGTCATCGCGGGCGACCATCGAATGCCAGACGATCTTGTTGGCCGTCGAGGTGCCATTGATCACAAAAAAGGTGTGATCGGCGCCAAAGTTGCGCGCCGCTCGCGCTTCCGCCTCGGCCAGAGGGCCGGTGTGGTCGAGCAGCGAACCGAGTTCCGGCACCGACACCGACAGGTCTGAACGCAGGGTGTTTTCCCCGAAAAACTGGTGAAACGCCTGCCCCACCGGGCTCTTGTGATAGGCCACGCCGCCACCATGGCCCGGCGTGTGCCAGGAATAGTTGGAGTCGGCGGTGTGTTGCACCAACGCCTTGAAGAACGGTGGCAGCAGGCCATCCAGGTATTTGCGTGCGGCTCGTGCGACCTGCCGTGCCAGAAACGGCACGGTGTCTTCGAACAAATAGAGAATGCCGCGCAGCTGATTGAGCTCGTCCATCGCATCGGCGGGGGCGTTTTCCAGCGTCACCTGCTCGCCCAGCGCGAAAATCGGCAAATCCGGCGCACGCACCCGCGCCAAGCCGATCAGTTCGGCCATGTTCTGCAACAGATGGGAATTGGCGCTCGGGTCTTCGGCGGCGATCAACATGCACGAGAGGCCATGATGGGTCGACGCGACCAACCGCCCTTCGGTGTAATCCACTGCCGAGACAATGCTGAAACCTTCCTGCTCCAGCTCCCGGGCGATGCCACGCACCCGATCACCGGCAACCGTGTCGGCCTTGATGTCGCGATGGACGATCAAGACCGGGAATCTCAAATCTTTATACATGGGGCTCAGTGTCCTGAGGCGGCAGTCCGTAGCCTGCCAATAACCTCAGGGTAGAGGGTTGAGGCGCTTGTGGCGAGTGCAATGCCCCGAAATGGGTCACGAGTGGATCGCATAACCCTGTAGGAGCCGGCTTGCTGCGGGCGGCGTTCCGACGATGGCGTCCGTTCAGGCGATGAACGTATCGACTGCCCCACCGCAATCGCCAGCAAGCCGGCTCCTACAGGTTAGTGTCTATCTCGAGATTTACGCCTGAGCTTCAGCCTCAAGCAGTTGCTGCCACAGCGATGGCGCACCAGCGGATTTTGCGATGACTTCCAGACGAGCCATGTGTTGCGCCAAATCATCTTCACTGGCGCGGATGATACGGGTTGGCTGGCGATCGGCCGGCAAACGGCGGATCTCCGTGGCTGAGTTGTCCGCCCCCTCACCAGACCCGTTGCCGTCGGACGCATTGCCGGCCAGCGACAGGCTGGTCTGGCCGCCGGTCATGGTCAGGTAAACGTCGGCGAGAATCTCGGAGTCGAGCAAGGCGCCGTGGAGTTCACGACCGGAGTTGTCGACGCCATAACGTTTGCACAAGGCGTCGAGGCTGTTGCGCTGCCCCGGGTGACGTTCCCGGGCCATCATCAGGGTGTCGAGGATCGAGCAGTGTTGCGTGATGTCCGCACGATCGTGCTGGCCCATCAGGGCGAATTCGTTGTTGATGAAGCCAACGTCGAACGCCGCGTTATGGATGATCAGCTGCGCGCCCTTGATGAATTCGAAAAACTCATCAGCCACTTCAGTGAAACGCGGCTTGCCCACCAGGAATTCGTTGGTGATGCCGTGAACGCCGATGGCGCCTTCGTCACTTTCGCGGTCTGGTTGCAGGTAAACGTGAAAATGCCGGCCGGTCAGGCGCCGACCGATCAACTCGACACAACCGATTTCGATAATCCGGTGGCCGTCGGTCACCGGCATGCCGGTGGTTTCGGTATCGAGTACAACGGATCTGGTGGCCATCAGTGCTCAGCTCTCAACGGGTCAATCGTGCAAAAGCGGCGATGTTAACACGCCCACGGGATCAGGCGTGCGCACAGGCAAATGACTGAAGCTCATGCAGTTTTTAACAATCATTAGCAATGTTCATAAAGTCTGGCAAAGAACGGCTTGATAGCGTGCGCGGCTTGTTTCCGATGGATTTGAGTTCGTCATGACCACCACACAATCGCTACGCCTGCTGGTCCTGGGCGGTTGCCTGATCGCAACCACCGCCCAGGCCACCAGTTTTGTAATCAGCACCGATATCACGTTGAGCCTGACCTTGAGTTCGTCCAAGGGCACGAGCGGATCATTCAAGGACGACAAGATTGTGCTGGCGGCCAAGGATGATGCGGCAGCGTTTGTGGCCAGTGACGGGGAGATTCGCGGGGCGCGGATTGAAGCGGCATTCGAGAGGATTCGTGGCGGGCTGAGCGATCAGTATTCAGACCAACAACTGGCCAACGCCATTTTGATGCTGTGAACACCGATCTTGTAGGAGCCGGCTTGCCGGCGATAGGTCCTGAGCCTTGTATTGATCTCAGGAACGCTATCGCCGGCAAGCCGGCTCCTACAAAGGTCAGGCTTGTTTGTAACCGCGCACTTCATCCACGCCACGGTTAGCCAACTGGTCGGCCCGCTCGTTGCCGTGATGCCCGATGTGCCCGCGCACCCACTTCCAGGTGACGTTGTGGCGGTTGACTTGCTCATCCAGCAATTTCCACAGGTCAGCATTTTTTACCGGTTCTTTCGCTGCCGTTTTCCAGCCGCGTTTCTTCCAGTTGTCCATCCATTCGTTGATGCCTTTCATCACATACTGCGAGTCTGTCACCAGCAGCACGTCGCAGGAACGCTTCAGTTCTTCCAGCCCGCGAATCGCGCCCATCAGCTCCATACGGTTGTTGGTGGTGTTGGCTTCGCCACCCCAGAGTTCTTTTTCAACGCCCTTGCACACCAGCAATGCGCCCCAGCCGCCTGGGCCAGGATTGCCCTTGCAGGCGCCGTCGGTGAAGAGTTCTACGCTATCGCTCATGCCAATCTATCCAGAAAATGCGGTGGCCCGCCGACCGTTGATCGACGATGCCCGAGGCCGGGACGCGCCCGGCCGGGAATATAAAAAGTGTTACGGCTCGATGTTGCGGCGGTTGACCTTGGCCATCGGCAATGGAATCAACTTGCCCATCGGCTCGCGACGTTCCTGACGAACCGGCCGCAGGCCGACCACGATCTTGCGCGCGACCAATAAATAGAAGCCGCCACCCGACAGTTGCCAATCACCGGCCTTGCGCTCCCAACCGGCCAAACGGGCTTGCCAGGCCGGGGACGCAAGCGGCGGACGATAGCACCCGAAGCGGCGTTTCTCCAGCGCGAAGCCCAGCAGGTTCAGCCAGTCGGCGACCCGCGACGGCGAAATGCACCGCGCCTTGCGCAAGGCGTCATGGGCGAACACGTGGCGCAAGCCCCAGCTGCTCCAGGGGTTGATCCCGATGATCAGCAAATGCCCGCCGGGACGCACGCTGCTCGCCGCTTCGCGCAGCAAACCATGGGGCGACAGGCAGAAATCCAGGCCGTGCTGCAACACCACCACATCGGCAGCGTGCTCGCTCAACGGCCAGGCCTGCTCTTCACACACAATCTCGACACCCGGCAATGGCGCACCCAGCCGCACATTGCGCTGGACCTGCGGCGCCGACGGCGGAGTCTCAGCCGAAGGACCGTAATGCACCAGATAGCCACCGAAGAAGCGCCCCAGCTCGTCTTCGAGCATGCGTCGTTCTTCGTCCAGCAGAAATTGCCCGATGGGGCCGGACAGCCATTCACGGGCCGCGCTGATCAGGGCCAGCCAGTCAGGATCAGCCTGAGCGAACGCTTTATCAGTCATTGCATTCTCCAACGCGCCAGGAAGTTCTAAGATGCGCCATTGTTTTCCGCTTGGCGAATCCGACGATGATACAGATCAGTGCCCTGCCCGCCTTCACCGACAACTACATCTGGTTGTTGCAAGACCCCGACACGCGACGCTGTGCGGTGGTCGATCCCGGCGATGCCGCGCCGGTCCAGGCCTGGCTCGCGGCGAATCCGGGTTGGGCACTGAGTGATATTTTGATCACTCACCACCATCACGACCATGTCGGCGGCGTCGAACAGTTGAAAAAAGCGACGGACGCGAAGGTCTACGGCCCGGCCAGTGAAACCATTCCGGCGCGGGATGTTGCGCTCAAGGACAACGACCGTATCAACGTGCTCGGCTGCGACTTTGAAGTCATCGAAGTACCCGGTCACACCCTGGGACACATCGCTTTTTATCATCAGGGCCTGCTTTTTTGTGGCGACACCCTGTTCGCCGCCGGTTGCGGGCGGTTGTTCGAAGGCACGCCCGAGCAAATGCACACCTCGCTGACACGCCTCGCATCCCTTCCCGAGGATACGCAGGTGTATTGCACGCATGAATACACCCTGAGCAACCTGCGCTTCGCCGCAGCGGTCGAACCGGGTAATCCGCACACGGCCGAACGGCTGGCAAAAGTCACCGAACAACGTGCAGCAGGCATCATCACGCTGCCTTCGTCGATCGCACTGGAAAAGCAGACCAACCCGTTTTTACGTGTCGACGAAACATCTGTTAAAGAAAAAGTGGACGAACGGAATGGCACCGATAACCGGGCTCCGAGTGCGGTTTTTGCTGCTCTGCGCGCTTGGAAGGATAAGTTCTGAGAGGGCTTGCCGTTGGTGCGAAAAATCTGAATGGTTGACCGCAGAGGGTGCGCTTTCTAGAATCGCCCGACATTTTTGCCCGGAACTTACTTCCAGCCAATGTCGTCATCTATTCGTAAAGCCATCAATTCAGACGCATTGACCCGCTTGGCTCAAGCCATAGCGGTGGCTGTGTCCGCCACTCTGGCGGGCTGTTCCAGCCATGTGCCGCAGACCGACGCGGCACATACCCCGAACATCGCAGCGCGAGCCAAACAGAAGCCCATCTGGCTCAGCGAAAAGCCTAGCCCGCAAATTCCACAGGACGTCTGGGAGCGCATGCGCCAGGGCTTCCAGTTGCAGGAAGGCCTGGGCGTCAACCCGCGCATCGAGCAACAGCGCCTGTGGTTCGCCAGTAATCCATCCTTCCTCGAAAACGCCGGCGAACGCGGCAGTCTCTACATTCACTACATCGTCGAACGCCTTGAAGAACGCAACATGCCGCTGGAACTGGCACTCCTGCCAGTGATTGAAAGCGCCTACAACCCAATGGCCTATTCCCGGGCCGACGCGGTTGGCCTGTGGCAATTCATTCCTTCCACCGGGCGTTACTTCAACCTGCGCCAGACCCGTTTCTACGATGGCCGTCGTGACATTACCGCGTCGACCACCGCCGCGATGGATTACCTGACCCGTCTGCACGACATGTTCAACGGCGACTGGCTGCTGGCCCTCGCGGCTTACAACGCGGGTGAAGGTACGGTCAGCCGGGCCATCGAACGTAACGAAAGACTTGGCCTGCCTACCGATTACTGGAACCTGCCACTGCCGTCGGAAACCCAGGCCTATGTGCCGAAGTTGCTGGCCCTGTCGCAAGTGGTCCTGGCGCCCGAAGCCTACGGCGTGAACCTCAACCCGATCGCCAACGAGCCGTATTTTCAGGCCGTCGAAATCAACCAGCGCATGGACCTGTCCAAGGTTGCAGCGGTGGCCAATATCGACGAAGACGAGCTGTTCCAGCTCAACCCGGCCTTCAAGCAGCGCACCACCACTCTGGACGGTCCTCAGCATTTGCTGGTGCCGACGTCCAAGGCGCAACTGCTGACCGCCAGCCTGTCGACCATGCGTCCTGAAGAGCTGATCAGCAAGAAGTCGCTCAAACCGGTGTTCGAAGGCGCAGACGATACCCAGATCGCCAGCCTCAAACGCGCCTACCGCGTGAAACGTGGCGACAACCTCGGCACCATCGCCAAGGCCAACAAGGTCGACGTGAAAGACCTGCAACGCTGGAACAAGCTGACCGGCAAGGACCTCAAGGTTGGCCAGACGCTGGTGATGCAAGACAAGACCAAGCGCAGCTCCGGACGCGTCAACACCGTAGTGGCCGCCAACACCAAGACGAATGGCAAGACGGACACCAAGAAACCGCAGACCCAATACAAGGTCCAGCAAGGTGACTCGCTGTACATCGTGGCCAAGCGTTTCAACGTTGAAATGCAGCACCTCAAGCGCTGGAACCCGCGTGTCGGCCAGGCGCTGAAGCCGGGTCAGATGTTGACGGTTGCTTCGCCGCACTAAAAAAAGCCCCTGACTTCAGGGGCTTTTTTTTTGCCCAAACACCATAAAACAGGTTCACACACCCTCTGTAGGAGCCGGCTTGCTGGCGATGGGCTCAAGTGCGCCGCGTTTAACCAGATTTCACGCGATATCGTTAACGACCATCGCCAGCAAGCTGGCTCCTACAGGGTTTGTGTACGACGAGCGATCAAATAGGTTTCCAAGCCTCCACAAGGGATCTGCCCCGGCAATTAACGGGTCGTTAAATCCCCGTCTTTTTCCTGTCCATACAAGCTGTTACTGTACGGCCCACAAAGCCCAAGCCGCCTGGATCGGATCTCTGACTTGAAGCGTCCCCTCCTCCTGCTCCTCATCAGCCTGGCCTTGAGCTCCTCCGCAAGTGCGACGATCAGCGAAAGCCATGGTTATGCGCAGTTCGGCACGCTCAAGTACCCGGCCAGATTTACCCATTTCGACTGGGTCAACCCGCAAGCGCCCAAGGGCGGTACGTTGCGGGTGATGGCGTTTGGCACCTTCGATACGCTCAACCCGTACACCTTCAAGGGCTCAAGCCCGGTTTCCACCGCGAATTTCCTGCAGTACGGCATCAACGAGCTCAACGAGCCGCTGATGGTCGGCACGGGCCAATACGCGCCGTCCGGCGACGAACCCACCTCCAGTTATGGCCTGATCGCCCAATCGGTGGAATACAGCGAAGACCGTAGCTGGGTGGTGTTCAACCTGCGCCCCGAAGCCCGCTTTCACGATGGCACGCCGATCACCGCGTATGACGTCGCGTTCTCTTATCGATTGCTGCTCAAGGAAGGCCATCCGCAATACCGCACCAATCTCCAGGAAGTGTTGCGGGTCGACGTGCTCAACCCACAGCGCATCCGTTTCGTCTTCAAGCGCGCTGGCAACCCACTGCTGATCTTGCGCCTGGGCGAGTTGCCGGTGCTGCCGCAGCATTACTGGAAAGGTCGCGACTTCAAGGCCACCACCTTCGAGCCGCCGCTCGGCAGTGGCCCTTATCGCATGACCTCGGTCACGCCCGGGCGCCAGATTGTGTTTGAACGGGTCAAGGATTACTGGGGCAAGGACCTGCCGGTCAATCGCGGCAAGTACAACGTCGACCGCATGGAAGTCGAGTTCTACCGCGACAGCGACGTCGCGTTCGAGGCCTTCAAGGCCGGCGAGTTCGACATCTACATCGAGCATCAGGCGAAGAACTGGGTTAACGGTTACAACTTCCCGGCCGTGCGACGAGGCGATGTCATCAAGGCGCAGATCCCGCACCAGATCCCGACCCAGAGCCAGGGCCTGTTCATGAACACCCGGCGCCCGGCCTTCTCCGACGCGAAGGTGCGCGAAGCGCTGGGGCTGATGTTCGATTTCGAGTGGACCAATCGCACGCTGTTCAGCGGCGCTTACAAGCGCGCCATGAGTTACTACCCCAACAGCGAATTCTCGGCCACCGGTCTGCCGGTCGGTCATGAGTGGTTGATGCTCAAGCCGTACCGCGAGCAATTGCCCGCCAAACTGCTCACCGAGCCGTTCAGCCTGCCGCAGACCCAAGGGCGCGGCATTCCGCGGGACACCATGCGCCAGGCCCTGAGCCTGCTCGCCGAGGCCGGCTGGAAGCTCAACGGTCAACGAGTCGAAAACGCCAAGGGCCAGCCGCTCTCGCTTGAGATCCTGCTGGTCAACCCGAACCTGGAACGCATCCTCCAGCCTTATGTCGAGAACCTCGCCAGTATCGGCATCGACGCACGGCTGCGCACGGTGGACCGCGCCCAGTACAAACAGCGTCTCGACCAGTTCGATTTCGACATGATTCTGATGACCCTGAACCAGACCCTCAGCCCCGGTCTGGAGCAATGGCAGTATTTCCATTCCAGCCAGGTCGGGGTCAAGGGCAGCAAAAATTACGCGGGCATCGCCAACCCGGTGGTTGACCATTTACTCGAGCAACTGCTCGCCGCCCAGACCCGCGATGAACAGGTTGCCGCCGGCAAAGCCCTGGACCGCGTGTTGTTATGGCAGCACTACATCATTCCCAACTGGTACCTCAATTATCACCGCCTGGCCTACCGCAACCGGTTCGCCTTCGTCACCACGCCGCCCTATACGCTGGGCCTGAGCGCGTGGTGGCTGAAATCTTCGGAGAAAGATCGATGAAACCCGTACGCGCCCTGCTCTTGCAGGCCAGCGGCCTGTTGTTCGCCGGGCTGGCCTGCGCCGCGCCGCAACACGCCCTGACCTTGTACAACGAGCCGCCGAAATACCCGGCCGACTTCAAACATTTCGACTACGTGAATCCGGACGCACCCAAGGGCGGGGTCTTCCGTCAGGCCGGTTTCGGCGGCTTCGACAGCCTCAACCCGTTCATCAGCAAAGGCGTGTCGGCCGGCGACATCGAGCTGATCTACGACACCCTGGCCAAACAGGGACTCGATGAACCGTTCACCGAATATGGATTGGTTGCCGGCAAGATCGAGAAAGCCCCGGACAACAGCTGGGTGCGTTTCTACCTGCGCCCTGAAGCACGCTTCCACGACGGTCATCCGATCCGTGCCGAAGACGTGGTGTTCAGCTTCGAAACGCTGATCAAGGACGGCGCACCGATGTATCGCGGTTACTACAGCGACGTCGCTGAAGCAGTCGCCGAAGACCCGCTGACCGTGCTGTTCAAGTTCAAGCACACCAACAACCGCGAACTGCCGTTGATCCTCGGCCAGTTGCCGGTACTGCCCAAACACTGGTGGGCGACCCGGGACTTCAACAAGGGCAACCTGGAAATGCCGCTGGGCAGCGGCCCGTACAAGGTCAGCGAGGTGAAGGCCGGGCGCTCGATTCGCTACGAGCGGGTCAAGGATTACTGGGGCAAGGACCTGCCGGCCAACCGTGGTTTCTACAACTTCGACGTGATGACCACCGATTACTACCGCGACAACACCGTGGCCCTGGAAGCACTCAAGGCCGGACAGTTCGATTACTGGCTGGAGATGAGCGCGAAGAACTGGGCCAACGCCTACAACATTCCGGCGGTTGCCGAAGGTCGGCTGAACAAGGAACAGATCCCCAACGGCAACCCGACCGGCATGCAGGGTTTTGTCTTCAACCTGCGCCGTCCGGTGTTCCAGGACGTGCGCGTGCGCCAGGCGCTGACGTTGTTGCTGGACTTTGAATGGACCAACAAGCAACTGTTCAACGGCGCCTACGTGCGCACCCGCAGTTTCTTTGAAAACTCGGAAATGGCCGCCACCGGTTTGCCGGATGCCGATCAGTTGGCCATTCTCGACCCGTTCCGCGGCAAGATCCCCGAGCAGGTATTCACCGAGGCCTTCCAGAACCCGGTGACCGACGCCAGCGGCATGATCCGCACGCAGCAGCGCAAGGCTTATCAGCTGTTGCAGGAAGCCGGCTGGCGGATCGTCGACGACAAGATGGTCGACGCCAACGGCAAACCGGTGAACATCGAGTTCCTGCTGGCCCAGACCGAGTTCGAACGGGTGCTGCTGCCGTTCAAGCGTAACCTCAGCGACCTGGGGATCGACCTGGTGATTCGCCGGGTCGACGTCTCGCAGTACATCAATCGCGTGCGTTCGCGGGACTTCGACATGATTGTCGGCAGCTTCCCGCAATCCAACTCGCCGGGTAACGAACAGCGCGAATTCTGGATGTCTGCCGCCGCCGACAAGCCCGGCAGCCGCAACTCCATGGGCCTGAAAGACCCGGTGGTGGACCAACTGGTCGAGCAACTGATCAACGCCGATTCGCGCAAAAGCCTGGTGGCTCACGCCCGTGCACTGGACCGCGTGCTGCAATGGGGTTATTACGTGATCCCCAACTGGCACATCAAGACCTGGCGCGTGGCTTACTGGAACCATATCGGCCACCCGAAAATCTCACCCAAGTACGACATCGGTACGGCCACCTGGTGGATCAAGCCCAACGTGACACCGGCGATAGAAGTCGAAACCAAACTGCAAGCCGACCCTGCGGGCACGGAGTAATAGATGCTGGCGTATATTTTTCGGCGACTGCTGCTGATCATCCCGACGCTGCTCGGCATTTTGCTGATCAACTTCGTGATCATCCAGGCCGCCCCCGGCGGGCCGGTGGAGCAGATGATCGCCAAGCTCGAAGGTTTCGAAGGCGCCACCAGCCGCATTGCCGGCGGTGGTGCAGAGGTGTCGGTGGCCGGCTCGGCCTATCGTGGCGCCCAGGGTCTGGACCCCGCGCTGGTGAAAGAAATCGAGCACATGTATGGCTTCGACAAATCGGCGCCGGAACGTTTGTGGATCATGGTCAAGAACTACGCCACCCTGGATTTCGGCGACAGTTTCTTTCGCGACGCCAAGGTCATCGACCTGATCAAGGAAAAGATGCCGGTGTCGATCTCCCTCGGGCTGTGGAGCACGCTGATCATGTACCTGGTGTCGATCCCGCTGGGGATCGCCAAGGCCACGCGGCACGGCAGCCACTTCGACGTCTGGACCAGCTCGGCGATCATCGTCGGTTACGCGATCCCGGCGTTCCTGTTCGCCATTCTGTTGATTGTGGTGTTCGCCGGCGGCAGCTATTTCGACTGGTTCCCGCTTCGGGGACTGACCTCGAACAACTTCGATGAACTGAGCATGGGCGGCAAGATTCTCGATTACTTCTGGCACCTGGCATTGCCGGTGACGGCGCTGGTGATCGGTAACTTCGCGACCATGACCCTGCTGACCAAAAACAGCTTCCTCGATGAAATCAACAAGCAGTACGTGGTCACCGCCAAGGCCAAGGGCCTGACCAATCACCGTGTGCTCTACGGCCACGTGTTCCGCAACGCCATGCTGCTGGTGATTGCCGGTTTCCCGTCGGCGTTCATCGGGATTTTCTTCACCGGTTCGTTGCTGGTGGAGGTGATTTTCTCCCTCGACGGACTGGGGCTGATGAGTTTCGAAGCCGCGATCAACCGTGATTACCCGGTGGTCTTCGGTACGTTGTTCATCTTCACCCTGCTGGGATTGGTGGTGAAACTGATCGGCGATCTGACGTACACCTTTGTCGATCCGCGCATCGACTTCGAAAGCCGGGAGCATTGAGATGAACCTGTCCCCTCTCAATCGCCGGCGTTTCGAACTGTTCAAGGCCAACAAGCGCGGCTGGTGGTCGCTGTGGCTGTTTCTCGTGCTGTTCGGCCTGAGCCTCGGTGCCGAGCTGATCGCCAACGACAAACCCTTGGTGGTGCATTACGACAACAGCTGGTACTTCCCGGCGCTCAAGCGTTACCCGGAGACTACGTTCGGCGGCGAATTCCCGCTGGAAGCCAACTACAAGAGCCCGTATATCCGCGAACTGCTCAAGGCCAAGGATGCGTGGGTGCTGTGGGCGCCGATTCCCTACAGCTACCAAAGCATCAACTACGACCTGAAAGTCCCGGCACCGGCGCCGCCGTCGACCGACAACCTGCTGGGCACGGACGATCAGGGGCGCGATGTGTTGGCGCGGGTGATTTACGGCTTCCGGATTTCGGTGCTGTTCGCGCTGACATTGACCATTCTCAGCTCGATCATCGGCGTGATTGCCGGTGCCTTGCAGGGTTTCTATGGCGGCTGGGTCGACCTGGCCGGGCAACGGTTCCTGGAGATCTGGTCCGGGTTGCCGGTGTTGTATCTGCTGATCATTCTCGCCAGCTTCGTCCAGCCGAACTTCTGGTGGCTGCTGGGGATCATGCTGCTGTTTTCGTGGATGAGCCTGGTGGACGTGGTCCGCGCCGAGTTCCTGCGCGGACGCAACCTCGAATACGTGCGCGCGGCCCGGGCGTTGGGGATGCAGAATGGTGCGATCATGTTCCGCCACATCTTGCCCAACGCGATGGTTTCGACCATGACCTTCATGCCGTTCATCCTGACCGGCGCCATCGGCACGCTGACGGCGCTGGACTTCCTGGGTTTCGGCTTGCCCCCGGGCGCGCCGTCGCTCGGTGAGCTGGTGGCCCAGGGCAAATCCAACCTGCAAGCGCCGTGGCTGGGCATGAGCGCGTTTGCGGTGCTGGCGTTGATGTTGAGTCTGCTGGTGTTCATCGGCGAGTCCGCTCGCGATGCCTTCGACCCGAGGAAGTGAAATGAATCAGGACAATCTGATCGAAGTGCGCGACCTGGCCGTCGAATTCGTCGTTGGCGAGCGTTGCCAGCGAGTGGTCGAAGGTGTCAGCTTCGACATCAAGCGCGGCGAAACCCTGGCGTTGGTGGGTGAAAGCGGTTCCGGCAAATCGGTGACCGCGCGCTCGATCCTGCGCCTGCTGCCCTACCCGCTCGCCCGGCATCCGTCCGGCACCATCGAGTACTCCGGGCAAGACCTGCTGAGCCTGAAAGAAAAAACCATCCGCCACATCCGTGGCAACCGGATCGCGATGATCTTTCAGGAGCCGATGACTTCGCTCAATCCGCTGCACTCGATCGAGAAGCAGATCAACGAAGTCCTGCGCATCCACAAGGGTTTGATCGGCAAAGTCGCGACCAAACGCACGCTGGAACTGCTGGAAATGGTCGGCATTCCGGAGCCCGAGAAGCGCCTGAAAGCCCTGCCCCACGAATTGTCCGGCGGCCAGCGCCAGCGGGTGATGATCGCCATGGCCCTGGCCAACGAGCCGGAGCTGCTGATCGCAGACGAACCGACCACCGCGCTGGACGTGACCGTCCAGCTGAAAATCCTCGAATTGCTCAAGGAATTGCAGACCCGTCTGGGCATGGCATTGTTACTGATCAGTCACGATTTGAACCTTGTGCGAAGAATTGCGCATCGCGTATGTGTCATGCAGCGCGGTTGCATCGTCGAACAGGCATCGTGCGAAGAGTTGTTCCGCGCGCCTCAGCATCCGTACACTCGGGAACTGCTGGCAGCGGAGCCCAGCGGCAAGCCGGCGACCAACGTGATTGGCCCGCCCTTGCTTGTGGTCGAGGACCTGAAAGTCTGGTTCCCGATCAAGAAAGGCTTGCTGAAAAAGACCGTCGATCACATCAAAGCGGTGGACGGGATCAATTTCAGCCTGCCTCAGGGACAGACCCTGGGGATTGTGGGAGAAAGCGGTTCCGGCAAGTCGACACTCGGTTTGGCGATTTTGCGGCTGATTGGCAGCAAAGGTGCGATCCGTTTTGAAGGCAAGCAGCTAGACTGCCTGACGCAACAACAGGTTCGGCCGCTGCGTCGGGAGATGCAGGTGGTGTTTCAGGACCCGTTCGGCAGCCTGAGCCCGCGGATGTGCGTGAGCCAGATCGTTGGCGAAGGCCTGCGGATTCACAAGATGGGCACCGAGGCAGAACAGGAACAAGCGATTATTGCGGCACTCAGGGAGGTAGGTCTGGATCCGGAAACCCGGCACCGCTACCCCCACGAATTTTCCGGCGGGCAGCGGCAGAGAATCGCCATTGCCCGGGCATTAGTGCTAAAACCGGCGCTGATTCTGCTGGACGAACCGACTTCGGCCCTCGACCGGACAGTGCAGCGCCAAGTGGTGGAGCTTTTGCGTTCACTGCAAACCAAGTACAACCTGACGTATCTGTTTATCAGCCATGACCTGGCTGTCGTCAAAGCGCTGAGCCACCAGCTGATGGTGGTCAAGCATGGCCAAGTGGTCGAACAGGGAGACGCGCAAAGTATCTTTGCCGCCCCCCAACATCCGTATACACAGCAGTTGCTGGAAGCCGCTTTTCTGGCACCAGCCACTGCGCAATAACCTGAAAGAGAGGAGCAACACATGGGTTTTCTCGCCGGTAAGCGCGTACTGATCGTCGGTGTCGCCAGCAAGCTGTCCATCGCATCCGGCATCGCTGCCGCCATGCATCGCGAGGGCGCTGAGCTTGCCTTCACTTATCAGAACGACAAACTCAAGGGTCGTGTCGAAGAGTTCGCACAAAGCTGGGGTTCCAACCCGGACCTGTGCTTCCCGTGCGACGTGGCCAGCGATGAAGAAATCGCCAAGGTTTTCGTTGAGCTGGGCAAGAAGTGGGATGGCCTGGATTGCATCGTGCACTCCGTCGGCTTCGCCCCGGGCGACCAACTGGACGGCGACTTCACCGAAGCCACCACCCGTGAAGGTTTCCGCATTGCTCACGACATCAGCGCCTACAGCTTCGTGGCCCTGGCCAAAGCTGGCCGCGAAATGATGAAAGGCCGCAATGGCAGCCTGCTGACCCTGTCGTACCTGGGCGCCGAGCGCACCATGCCTAACTACAACGTAATGGGCATGGCCAAGGCTTCGCTGGAAGCTGGCGTACGTTACCTGGCCGGCTCCCTGGGCCCGGACGGCACTCGCGTCAACTGCGTATCGGCTGGCCCGATCCGCACCCTCGCCGCTTCCGGCATCAAGAACTTCCGCAAGATGCTGGCCGCCAACGAAGCGCAAACCCCGCTGCGTCGCAACGTCACCATCGAAGAAGTCGGCAACGCCGGCGCCTTCCTGTGCTCGGACCTGGCGTCCGGCATCAGCGGTGAAATCATGTACGTGGACGGTGGTTTCAACACCACGGCCATGGGCAGCCTCGAAGAGTAATCTTCGACGGTAACGAAAAAACCCGCCTCTGTAGGCGGGTTTTTTTGTGCCTGCGATTTCAGACTCAACGCAATCCCCTGTAGGAGCCGGCTTGCTGGCGATAGCTATATTCGACTCACTGCAAATGTCGGTTGTGAGATCGCCATCGCCAGCAAGCCGGCTCCTACAGGGGTTGTGTGTTCAGGTCGATTGAGGTCAGGCAGTTGGCAAATAATTGCTGGATTGGCTGCAAACGTTGGCTGTAGCGCTGCAACAGCACAATCTCGCGGTAGAACGTCAGTTCGCCCAACCGGATGATCCGCACCTTCGCGCCATACTCAAGCCACAACCCGGCCTCAGGAAGCAACGACACACCCAATCCGCATTCAACCATTTTGACGATGGCTTCCAGTTCATCCAGTTCCAAAGCCACCTGCACATCAACCTGCTGCTCACGCAGGAACCGCGTCACCAGGCGCCCACCGAAGGAATTGCGGTCGTAGCGCACATGGGGATGGTCCGCGAGGATCTGCAACGGGTCATCACCCTCAAGTTCCGGCGGCACGATCAGCACAAACGGTTCCTTGCGAATGACCTGCGCCGACAACTCCTTGGGCAACTCGAACGGCGGCTTGATCAGGATGGCCAGATCAACCTCCCCGGTATCGACCTGGCTCAGCAGATTAAGCGAAACGCCCGGCACCAGTTTCGGTTCCAGCAACGGCGCTTGCTGGCGTAAGCGCAATAACGCCTGGGGCAGCAACCCGGTCTGGGCCGTGGCCACTGCGCCGATCTTCAACTCGCCGCGGTATTCGCTGACGTCATCGCTGACCGCCATGCGACTGAAGGTTTCCAGCATCTCTCGGGCCATCGGCAACGCCCGTTGCCCTGCCGCATTGAGAATCGCCTGACGCCCGGTGCGATCGAATAAACGAATGCCCAACGCCTGTTCCAGGTTGCGCATCTGCGCGCTGACCGCCGACTGCGTCAGGCCGATGTGCATGCCGGCGGCGGCGAATGTGCCGTAGCGTGTAACAGCGATGAAGGTTTTCAGTTCACGCAGCATGACGGTCTCGATTGATCGAAATAATTTGAGCTCGATGCAAAAACTATCGTCTTTCAATCGAAAAGCACAGCGCTAAACTCCACCTCAACCACCGTCAATCTGCGAGGCACAGCGATGCAACTCTCCCCTTTTCACTTGGCCATACCGGTATATGACCTCGCGGCAGCCCGGACTTTTTACCGTGACGTCTTCGGCCTGGAGGAAGGCCGGTCCAGCGACCATTGGGTTGACTTCAACTTCTTCGGCCACCAATTGGTGATTCACCTGGCGCCCAAAAACGCCTCACAGGAAGCGGCGCACACCAACGCCGTGGACGGGCATGACGTGCCGGTGCCGCATTTTGGCGTGGTGCTGGGGATGGATGAGTGGGAGGGTTTGGCTGAACGGCTGAAAGCGCGCGACACCCGATTCGTGATCGAGCCGGGCATTCGGTTTCAGGGGTTGGTTGGCGAACAGGCGACGATGTTTCTGTTCGATCCTTGTGGTAATGCGCTGGAGTTCAAAGCGTTCAAGGATATCGGGCAGTTGTTTGCCAAGTAAATTTAGTGGGTGCCTGTGAGGACGCCTTCGCGAGCAGGCTCGCTCCCACAAGGATTTGTGCCGGATGCAGGTTTTGTATTCTGCGAAGATCCACTGTGGGAGCGAGCCCGCTCGCGATGAGGCCCGCTCATACACCACCGAAATTCCAGCCTACCGATGCAACGCCCTCTCCGCTTCAATCAGCAGTTCATCGATCGAGTGATGCAGATTAATGTCGTACTCGACCTGGCCAATGCTGAAACGAATGTCATAACCGCGACGCATCGTGGCATTGCGCTCGTCGAGGATTTCTTCGAGCCGCGACTTGATGGCGCCAATGTCCACGGCGCTTGAACCGGTCAACAAGGCCACAAACTCGTCGTCACCGAGCCGGCCAATCACATCGTTTTCGCGAAACGCGATGCGCAGCACGTCGGCAAAGGTTTTCAGCGCATCATCACCCTCGGCGCGACCGTACAAATAGTTGATGTGTTTGAAATTATCGAGATCGAAAAACAGCAGCGTGGCCGGTTTTTCCAGTTGCTGACAGGCGTCCAGCCCCAGTTGGGCCAGTGTCGTGAAGCCGTGACGGTTGGACAGCAGCGTCAACTCATCCATGCTCGCCATCTGCACACCAATCACTTCCTGCTCGGCTTTACGGGCCTGATCACGCAGCAATTGACGCGCTTGCTGGGGCGATAGCAACGGGTCTGCGTTAGCGCCGTGTTTTACCGGTTTGCCTGGGTTCAGCATGACTCACTCCATTGGCGGGTATGTTCTTTAGAGTGGTCCATACCCGGTTTGACTCCCGGTTAACGGACCGTCGGTCAACTGCCCACCACCGGACAAGGCCCTCCGGCCTCGGCCCAGCGCTTGAATTGAGTGACGAAGATATCGTGCGGCACCGGCACCGGCGCTCGCCCTTCACCCGGATTCCAGCCCCACAGCACCAGTTTGTCGTCGCTGACATGCTTGATCAGCGCGGCGAGATCCCGGTCGCCATTACTGGAGCGGTCCTTGATCATTGCGCACAATTTGTCGGCCGGCAGCCCGATCCAGGCCATTTTGTGCGCCGCAGGCGGCAGGCTCCAGTGCGGTGCACCCGGCGGCGCATGCGGGCCGTAACTGGCCGGCGGATTGCTGTCGGCGTGGCAGGTGGCGCACGGCAAACCGGCCGCGCCCTTGCCGTCCATGCCGCGTACGACGTTCATCGCGTGGGGCGTTCCGGCATCGAACTGCAACGGTGAATCACCGGGAATATGGCAGTTCTGGCAGCGCGGGTTCTGAAACACCTTCTGCACGGTATCGAAAGCCTTCAACGCTTCTCTATCCTCTGAGAACAGGTCCGTGGCGTAGATCGTCAGGAGGATCAGCACCACTGCGCCCAGAATCAGATGTCGCCTCATCTCACACCCCCGACAGTTGCAAGGGCAGTTCGCGCAACCGTTGCCCGGTCAGGGCAAACACTGCGTTGGCCACCGCCGGCGCCGTGGGCGGCACGCCCGCTTCACCGATGCCGCCGGGTTTGTCGGTGCTGGGCACGATATGCACTTCAACCACTGGCATTTCGTTCAGGCGCAGCACCTGATAGTCGTGGTAATTGGACTGCACCACCTGCCCATTCTTGAAGGTCAGTTTGCTGTGCAGGGTAAAGCCGAGGCCGAAGGTGATGGCCGACTCCATTTGCGCCGCGATGCTCATCGGGTTGACCGCAATCCCGCAGTCCACCGCGCACACCACTCGGTGCACGCGGATCTTCAGGTTGTCCTGGGACACCTCGGCAACCTGCGCGACGTAGCTGCCGAACGACTCATGCACCGCGACACCCAGTGCATGCCCATCCGGCAATGGCGCTGTCCAATTGGCCTTCTCGACCGCCAGGTTCAACACACCAAGATGTCGCGCATGGTCCTTGAGCAAGGTTCGCCGGTACTCCACCGGGTCCTTGCCTGCCGCTTCGGCCAGCTCATCGATCAACGACTCCATCACGAACGCTGTGTGGGTGTGCCCGACCGAACGCAACCACAACACGGTGATGCCGGTTTTCGGCGAATGCAGTTCCACCTGATGATCGGCCAAGCCCTCGATGTAAGGGCTGTCGACAACGCCTTCCACCGACGTTTTGTCGATACCGTCCTTGACCATGGTGGCCGCAAACGCTGTGCCGTCCATGATCGACTGCCCGACCATCACGTGCTTCCACGCAATCGGCATTCCACTGGCATCCAGGCCGATACGCGCCTGATGCAGGAACGCCGAGCGGTAATAGCCGCCACGGATGTCGTCCTCACGCGACCACACCGTTTTCACCGGGCCGCCCGCCGCCTTCGCAACCTCCACGGCCTCAGCGACAAAGTCCGAAGTCGGGTTGGCCCGCCGGCCGAAACCGCCGCCCAGAAACTCGGTATGAATCTCGACCTGCTCGGGTTTGAGCCCGGTGATTTTTCCCGCGATCATCTGATCCAGCGTCTGGAACTGCGTACCGGTCCAGATTTCGCATTTGTCCTGGGTGATTTTCACCGTGCAATTGAGCGGTTCCATCGGTGCATGAGCCAGGTACGGCACGCTGTACTCGACGTCAATCGCCTTCGCTGCCTTGCGCAAAGCGCCCTGTGCATCCCCGGCCTTGCTGGCCGAAGTGCCCGGCGTGGCGGCGAGTTTGCGAAAGCTCTCCAGCAGATGTTGGCTGTCGAGCCCGGTGTTCGGCCCCAGATCCCAATCGACCTTCAGCGCATCGCGCCCCAGTTTCGCCGCCCAGTAATGATCGGCAATCACCGCGACGCCCGTCGGCACCTGCACCACTTTGTGCACGCCCGGGATCTCCAGCGCTTGCGCGCCTTCAAAGGATTTGACGCTGCCACCGAACACCGGCGCACGGGCAACCATCGCGGTCATGAGTCCGTCGAACTGCACGTCCATCCCGAATTTGGCTCGCCCGGTGATTTTCTCCGGAGTGTCCAGGCGTTTGGTCGGTTTGCCGATGACCTTCCAGTCTTTCGCCTCCTTGAACTTGATCGACGCCGGGTCCGGTGCCAGCAGCTTGCCCGCGTCATCGGCCAGTTCGCCGTACGTGGCGCGGTGGTCGCCGGCAATGACCACACCCGACTCGGTGCGAATTTCCGAAGGCGCGACATTGAAGCGCTTGGCGGCGGCTTCGATCAGCATCAACCGCGCCGCCGCGCCCGCCTGACGGTAGCGATCGAACTCCATCCAGGTCGAGGTCGAACCGCCAGTGATTTGCATCCCGCCAAACCCGGGCAGACCATAGTCGGCGGCCGACGCCGGGGCGTGTTCGACGCGGATTTTCGACCAGTCGGCGTCCAGTTCTTCAGCGATCAGCATGGTCAGGCCGGTCCAGATGCCCTGGCCCATTTCAGAATGGCCGAGCAGCACGGTGACGCTGTTGTCGTTACCGATTCGTAAAAATGCATTCGGTGCAAAGACGTTGCCCTGATTCTCGGCGCCCATGGCAAAACGGTGGGCGCCGGGGATGACAAAGGCGATCACCAGCCCACCGCCCAGCACTGCGCTGCCCTTGAGAAAACCTCGGCGCGATAACGGATTGATGCTGTTCATGGCGCATGACTCCCGTCAACCGATGTCGGCGGCGCGTTTGATCGCGGCACGAATCCTCGGGTAGGTGCCGCAGCGGCAGATGTTGCCGGAGAGCGCCTGGTCGATGTCGCTGTCGGTGGGCTTGGGGATCTTCGCCAGCAGCGCCGCCGCCGACATGATCTGCCCGGACTGGCAGTAGCCGCACTGGACCACATCGAGTTCGGCCCAGGCTTGCTGCACCGGGTGCGAACCGTCGGTGGACAGGCCTTCAATGGTGAGGATTTTTTGCCCATGGGCCACTGCCGTGGCGGGCGTGATGCAGGAGCGCAGCGGCGCCCCGTCGACATGCACGGTGCAAGCGCCGCACTGGGCCATGCCGCAACCGAATTTGGTGCCTGTCAGGTGCGCGACATCGCGCAGGACCCAAAGCAGCGGCATGTCCGCAGGGACATCCAGTGCCTGATCCTTGCCATTGATGTTGAGGGTCAGCATGGCGAATTCCTCAGACTCACGGCCCATGCAGGAGCGAAGCTTGCTCGCGAAGGCGGTGTATCAGACGACTTCCATGTCAAATGACACGGCCCCTTCGCGAGCAAGCTTCGCTCCTACAGGTAGCGCTGTTTGGGTTATCCCTATAGCTAAGCGCAAATTGCCGGGCGAGACCGGTTCATCGACCACCGGTACTCTCAAAACCACCTCAAACCTGTAGGAGCCGGCTTGCTGGCGAAGGCGGCAGTATGGCCACTGCTGCTTCGCCAGCAAGCCGGCTCCTACAGGTTGCGTCGGGGCTTAGAAATCGGTGGACACCGACACTTCGCGCCAGGCCTGCAACTCACCGGCGACAAAGGCGTTCTTGGCTTCGATCGCCGCGACGCAGTCACTGCCCAGCGGCAGGCGCAGCGGTGCCTTTTGCGCTTCCACCAGGGTGATCATGACCTGGGCCAGTTTGTCCGGATCACCGGGCTGATTCAGGGTCACGGCCTTGGCAATCTTGCGTACTTCGCCCGCAGTGCCGTCGTAGTCAGCAATCGAGGACGGCGATTCGACCAGCGAATTGCCTTCGAGAAACTCCGTGCGGAAATAGCCCGGTTCAACGATGGTGACCTTGACGCCCAGCGGCTCCAGCTCGGCATGCAGCGCTTCACTCAAGCCTTCGACGGCGAATTTGGTCGAGCAGTAAACACCGAATCCCGCCCCGGATCTGTACCCCCCCACCGATGACAGGTTGATCACATGCCCGCTGCGAGCGGCGCGCATGTGCGGCAGGACGGCACGAGTGACGTTCAACAAACCGAAGACATTGGTTTCGTACACGCGGCGTACTTCATCGGCAGTGGCTTCTTCTACGGCGCCGAGCAAACCGAAACCGGCGTTGTTGACCAGCACGTCGATGCGTCCGAAGTGCTCGATGGCGGCTTTTGCGACCGCAACGCCCTGCGCTTCGTCAGTGACGTCGAGGGTGACGGCCAGCAAACCGGGTTGATCGCCAAAACGCTGGGTGATGCTGTTGGCATCGCGGGCGGTGGCAACCACCGCGTCACCGTTGGCCAGCGCAGCGGCGGCTATTTTTGCGCCGATACCGCGAGAAGCACCCGTGATGAGCCAGATACGCTTGAAGTTATTGGAGGTGGTCATGAGCGTGTTCCTTGTGTGCAGTGGGGGTAGGCACAAGGTACGCAGGAAGATTGCCCGGAAAAATGCCCTCGTGTTACAAGCACTATGAAACGCTCTTTCATAATGGCACCGCGATGAATCACGATCCTTTCGATGGCTTGACCGAGTTTCTGGCGGTGGCCGAGCACAAGAGTTTCACCCTCGCCGCGACGCGGTTGGCGGTCACCCCCACGGCTGTCAGCCATGCGATCAAATTGCTCGAGCGCCGTACGGGCGTGTTGCTGTTCCAGCGCACCACACGCCGGGTGGCGTTGACTGAAGCCGGGGCCAGCCTGTTTGCGCGGTTGCGGCCTGCGGCCAGTGAAATCGATGAAGCGCTGGCGGTGCTCAGCGGCTTTCGTGATCAGCCCATGGGCACGCTGCGCCTCACTGCACCGAGGCTGTCGGGGGCCTTGTTGATGGAGCCGCTGATTCCGCTGTTTCGCGAGGCTTATCCGCAAGTCACCCTCGACATCTCCCTCGATGACGCGACGGTGGACCTGATGGCTGGCGGTTTCGATGCCGGGATCCGCCTGGGCGAGTCCATCGAAAAAGACATGGTCGCGGTGCGCCTCACGCCGGATCTGCAATGGTCGGTGGTGGGTGCGCCGGAGTACTTCGCCAAGGCAGGCAAACCGGCCAGCCCTGAAGACCTGACCCGTCATCAATGCATCGGCTTTCGCTTTTCGACCTCGGGGAGCGCACACCGCTGGGAGTTTCGCCGCGAGGGGCGCGATTTTACGGTGGGTGTCGAGGGCGGCGTGATCGTCAATGACCGAAGGTTGCTGGTGGCTGCCGCCCGTAGCGGTTCGGGCCTGGCGTATGCCTGCGATCTGGAAATCGCCGATGAGTTGGCGGACGGCCGACTGGTGCGGGTGCTGCAACCGTTCGTGCCACTGAGTTCGGCGCTGTACCTGTATTTCCCCAGCAGAACCCAGACTCAACCGAAGTTGCGCGCCTTTATCGACCTGGCCACCCGCTGGATCGCCGAACAGGGTGGTCTGGGACGAGGCTAGAGCCTCGGTACAAACAAAATGCCGGTCTGATGCCTCAAACCGCTGCGGCAACCAAGCCTTTGCCCATCCGATGCTGGGCCAGCAGACGCATGACATAGCCGATTTTGATCAAGGTAGGCCCGATGATGGTCATGGCATGCATCGCGACCAACACCACGATCGGCAGGTGTCCGGCGTAGAGATAAGCGCCGTAGATGCCTGCCAGCAACAGCGCCAGGCCCGCGCCCAACATGTTGCTAGACAGGTGCAAGACATTCTGAGGATTGCTGAAGTAAGCGAACATTTTTCCGTACTCCCGAATCAGACCAGTTGTACGTTTGTTACTTCAGGTTTCGTGCCAGTTTTTTAAGCTATAAAAATCAACACGCTGCGACGAAGGCAGTCAATTTGACCTGACACCAGAACAGTCAATACGACTACGGCAAGAGTCAATTTGACTTCACCAAGGCCTTCTGCCTGTCCATACACCCTAAAAGCAAACCAATATCATTTGCACGCAGCCAAACCTTTTGTTTTAATCGCGACCAATTCTTATTTGCACCAACGGCGCCTGTCGCCCATGGATATCTGTTCACGATGATGGTCGCCGATTCTTCCAGCGTTCAGAACCTCTACGTCACTCATCACCGCTGGCTGCATGAGCTGCTGCGCCGGCGCTTGAGCAATGCGTTCGATGCTGCCGACCTGGCCCATGACACCTTTATCCGCGTGCTCAAGCGCCCTCAAGTGTTCGATTGCGAAAGTCGCGAGCGCTCCTACCTGGCGACCATTGCCCGTGGCTTGTGCATCGATCACTGGCGCCGTCGGCAGCTGGAACAGGCATGGCTGGAAACGCTGGCTGCACGCCCGCAGGCGGTTCAACCGTCGCCGGAGCAACGGGCAATCATCGTCGAGACCTTGTATGAAGTGGACGCCATGCTGCTGCGCCTGCCAAAGAATGTGCGCGACGCGTTCATCCTGGCCCAGTTGCATGGCCTGCCCTACCGCGCCATCGCCGAAGAAATCGGTGTGTGCGAGCGCATGGTGAAAAAGTACCTGGCACAGGCGCTGATGCACTGCGCGATGCTTGAGGCCGAACTCGATGGCCTGTTGATCGAGTAGCGCCATGCCCGCCGCCTCTTCCAACTCGATCAGCCATGCCAGCCTCGAACAAGCGGCGCAATGGTATGTGCAACTCAACGATCAGCACGTCGGCGATCAGGAACGTCAGCGCTGGCAAGCCTGGCTGGCGCAAAGTGGCGATCATCAGGCGGCCTGGCGCTATGTCGAGCGTGTTGGCCAGCGCTTTGCCGCGTTACAGGATGATCACCCGCAGGCCGCCGGTCTTGTGCTGCGTAATACCGCGCGCTCGCCGATCAGCCGCCGGCAGACAGTCAAGAGCCTGCTCATTCTCGCATCGGGCGGGCTACTGGGCTGGAACGCCTGGCGGGAATCTTCGCTGCCGGACGTTCTGGGCCGATGGACCGCCGATCTTTCTACGGGCACCGGCGAAACCCGGGAAAGCCTCCTGAGCGATGGTAGCCGCATCTGGCTCAACGCCCTCAGCGCGCTGAATGTGCGTTTCGACACCACGCAACGTCTGCTGCTGTTGAATGCCGGGGAAGTGTTGATTGATACCGCCAAGGACAGCAGCCGAGCCTTTCTGGTGCAAACCACCGAAGGCCGGATGCGCGCGCTCGGCACTCGTTTCAGCGTGCGCCAGGAACAACAGCGGACATTGCTGAACGTCTATGAAGGCGCGGTCGAAGTTCGAACCACGGCGGGCCAGGTGCAGGTGGTCGAGGCCGGACGACAATTGGCGTTCACGCAAAACCACACGCCGCCTTCCACCGAAGCAGCGGCGGGCCGCGAAGCCTGGCGCCGTGGTCTGTTGCTGGCGGACAACCTGCCGCTGGGGCAGTTGATCGAAGAATTGAGCCGCTACCGACCGGGGCATCTGGCGTGCGACCCGGCCATCGCCGGTTTGCCGGTGATGGGCTCGTTTCCGCTCAAGGACACCGATCAAGCCTTGCGCCTACTGGAAGCGGCGCTACCGATACGCGTCGAAAAAACCATGGACTGGTGGGTCAACGTCGCGCCAAAAGCGTGAACCAAAAACATTTCAACGCCACAGTTCCCTTTTTGGTTTTTCGTTCGGTTAACCCTGTGAAGCACTTCAATTGCCGCTCGATCTGATTCCAGGGAACACCCTTTTGCGCGACTCCTTCGCTCGCACTCGTTTTGCCTTGCGTCCGTTGGCACTGGCCCTTCCGGTCGCGCTGCTGAGTCTTGCATCGGCCCTCGCCCACGCCGAAACAGACGGCACCAGTGAACAGTCCACCCGCCAGAAGCGTTATTACACGGTCGCTGCTGGCTCGTTAGTCAGCGCACTCAACCGTTTCGCCGAACAGGCGGGGATATTCCTCGCCGGCCGCAACGATCTGGCGAGTGATAAATACAGCCCGGGGCTTGAAGGCGAATTCACCGTGCAACAGGGCTTGCAGCGACTGTTGCAAGGCAGTGGCTTGCAAGCCCAGCCGCAGGGCGACCACGGCTATGTCCTGCAGGTTGCCCCCGCAGCGGATGGGCCGCTGGAACTGGGCACCACCAACGTTTCCGGCCATGCGCTCGGCGCCATCACTGAAGACAGCCACGCCTACACCCTCGGATCGACCTCTTCAGCCACCGGGCTGTCGCTGTCCTTGCGTGAAACCCCGCAGTCGGTGTCGGTCATCACCCGCCAGCAATTGGACGACCAGGGCTCCACCAGCATCGCCGACGCCCTGCGCCGTGTGCCCGGCGTCAGTGTGCAGAACTACGACAGCGAGCGCTGGGAGTTTTCCAGCCGTGGCCTGCCGATCACCAACTTCCAGTACGACGGCGTCAACACCGACTACGACGGCGTCTACGATTACGGCACCACCAGCACCGACATGGCGACCTTCGACCGCGTCGAGATCATCAAGGGCGCCACCGGGCTGATGACCGGTTCGGGGGACCCATCGGCCACCGTCAACCTGATCCGCAAGCGCCCGACCAAAGCATTCAAGGCCTCGATCACCGGCGCTGTCGGCTCCTGGGACAACTATCGCAGCACCGGCGACATTGCCGGCCCGCTGACCGAGAGCGGCAACGTGCGCGGGCGTTTCGTCGGGGCGTATCAAGACCGCAGCGCGTACCTGGACACCTACCGCAACACCCGCGACATCGCCTACGGCATCCTCGAAGCCGACCTGACGCCGGGCACTCTCGTGACCTTCGGTATCGACCAGCAAAATACCCGCTCCCGTGGCGCCAGCTGGACCGGTTTCCCGATGTACAACAGCGACGGTTCGCGCACCCGTTTTTCCCGTTCGTTCAACCCGGCTACCGACTGGAGCCGGCGCGATTTCACCAACCAGACGATCTTCGCCTCGGTGGAACAGCAACTGGCGAATGACTGGAAGCTGAAGGTCAGCTACGACCGCAAACATCGCCAGCACGACACCTTCCTCGCCTCGGCCAGCGGCGGCAATCCGGACCCGCTCACCGGCAACGGCATGTTCATGTACATGGGCCGGTTCAAGGGCGACCAGTTGCAGGACAACCTCGACGTCAATTTCACCGGCCCGTTCAGCCTGCTGGGTCGCGAGCACGAGTTGATCGCCGGTTTCATGTCGATGCACACGCGCCAGGACATCCCGGTGCACGGTTCGGTCTATCCGCCCCTCGACGGCAGCATCTTCGACTGGCGCGGCGAGTTCGCGAAACCGGACATTGCCAGGGTCGGCGACAACGACATCGACCAGCGCCAGACCGGTGCCTACTTGGCCACCCGGCTCAAGCCAACCGACGACCTGGCGGTGATCCTCGGCGCCCGGGTCAGCCGCTTCACTGCCAGCGATGAGCTGGACTACAGCGACCCGACCACCAAGGATGTGCACGACAGCTATCGCCAGACCGGCGTGGTCACCCCATATGCCGGGCTGGTCTACGACCTCGACGATACCTGGTCGGTGTACACCAGCTACACCAGCATTTATCAGCCGCAAATGAGCAAGGATGCCGAGCGCAAACTGCTCGACCCGGTGGAAGGCGACAGCTACGAGGCCGGGCTCAAGGCCGAATTCCTTGACGGGCGCTTGAACGCCAGTTTCGCGGTGTTCCGCATCGAACAAGACAACGTTGCCGAGTACGTCAGCGGTGTCGACACCGAGTCGGTGTACCGCCCGGTGCAAGGCGCCACGACCAAAGGCTTTGAAGTCGAAGTGGCGGGTGAAGTGATGGAAGGCTGGAATCTGTCGGCCGGCTACAGCTACAACCACACCCGCGATGCCAAGGGCGATTACGTCTACGGCTCGATCCTGCAAACCACCGCGCCGGAACAAGTGGTTCGGGTGTTCAGCACCTACCGGCTGTCAGGGGCACTGGAAAAACTCACCGTCGGCGGCGGGGTGAACTGGCAGAGCGAATTCTTCGGCAATGTGTTCCAGCCCAACCCCGACGACCCGGTCAACTTCGGCCAGTCTTCGACAATCACCCAGCAAAGCTATGCCCTGGTGGACGTCATGGCGCGTTACCGCTTCAACGATCACCTGAGCACCACGCTGAACGTGAAGAACCTCTTCGACCAGACCTATTACACCGGGCTCGGTAACTTTGGAACCGGGTTCTACGGCGAGCCTCGCAACGTGCAACTGACCACCCGCTGGGATTTCTGATCGGTAACTTGTCGATCTGCGGTACTTCCGGGCCCCTCCCGGCTGACTACGCTGAAAGTTCAGCACGAGTGAACCGTGGAGAGGATTACCGCCATGCAACGCGTTCAGAAGCTCACGCCCTGCCTGTGGTTCGACGATCAGGCGGAGGACGCCGCGAAGTTTTACTGCTCGGTGTTCGATCATTCAAAAATCACCGCCACGACCTACTATGGCCACGCCGGTTTCGATTTGCATGGCCGCCCTGAAGGCTCGGTCATGACGGTCAGCTTCGAGCTCGACGGACAGAGTTTCACCGGCCTCAACGGTGGCCCAATGTTCAAGTTCAGCGAGGCAATCTCGTTTCAGGTCAATTGCCAGACCCAGGAGGAAGTCGATCACTTCTGGGGCGCCCTGAGCGCGGGGGGCGTCCCTCAGGCCCAGCAATGCGGCTGGCTCAAGGACAAATTCGGCCTGTCGTGGCAAATCGTGCCAATCGCCCTGATGAACATGATGAAAGACCCCGACACGGCAAAATCACAGCGCGCCATGGAGGCGATGCTGCAAATGAAAAAACTCGATATCGCTGCACTGCAACGAGCCTTTGACGGCGAGAGCTAATACACTCCGGTGCTGACCTGCCGAGGACACCGACGATGAAGCCCACCGCTGGCAAAGAAGCTGACAAGGCCCCCCGCTTCTGGCGCGACGATGCCCTGCCCTTCATTGAAGCCCGCTCCATCGCCGATGGGCGTGAGGTCTGTTACACCCGGCATGCCCATGAGCACTTTTCCATCGGTGCAATTACCGCCGGGCGCAGTACCTATATCCATGAGCAATCGGAGTTTGAGGTCAGCGCCGGCACCGTCGTACTGATGAATCCCGCCGACGTCCACGCCTGTAATCCAATCGACGACCAGCCGTGGTCGTACTTGATGTTGTACGTCGATACGCCGTGGCTCACCGACTTGCAGCATCAGCTAGGGTTCAGCAGCGACTTGGCATTTCGGCGGTTTTCCATCACCCATACGTCTGACGCCACCCTGTTTGCCGGCCTGAAGGCGTTGTTCGAAACACTGGTCGACAGCGAGCAGGACGTGCTGAGCAAACACAGCGCGGCGGTCGAGTTTTTTACCGACGCGCAGCAACGCCTCAACCCCGGCGATCAACCGCTGCGCGAGCCCAATTTCAAACTGGAGCGCGCGGCTGACTACATCCGCGACAACTGCACGCAAATGCTCAAGCTCGAAGACATTTGCGACGCTGCGCAACTGTCGCCGTCCTACCTTATCCGCGCCTTCAAACAGCATTTCGGCATGACGCCCCACGCGTTTCTGGTCAACCGACGCATCCAGTTTGCCCAGGATCGACTGCGCAGCGGCAAGCTGATCGCCGACGTGGCGCTGGAAGCCGGGTTTGCCGATCAGGCGCATTTTCAGCGGGCGTTCAAACAGCATCTGGCGGCGACACCGGGGCAGTATCGCGGCTGAATGATCGATCAGGGCAACAACAGGTAAATCGCACTCATCGCCAGCAACAGCGCCATGATCCGGTTGAACACACGCATCCCCGCCGGGTTGTTCAGATAGCCGCGCAGAAAAGTCCCGGCGTACGCCCAGCAACCGACGGACAGGTAGCAGATCACCAGATACACCGCGGCAAACTGCCAGACCAGCCGCGTCTCGCCATCGGCGACAAACGCGCCCATGCCGGCCACGCAGGCCAGCCAGGCTTTCGGGTTGAGCCACTGCATGACCGCGCCATACACCATCGACGGCGCCCGCCCCGACTCCTTCGCGTCGAGTTGCCCGTTGTCCGCCGCCAGTTTCCACGCCATGAACAACAGAAACGCCACGCCGGCCAGTTGCACCACCCGCGTCAGCGCCGGCCATGCCTGCAACACTTCATGCAGCCCCAACCCCATCAACACCAGCAGCAACACAAAACCCAGCGTTGCCCCGACCACGTGGCGCTGACTGGCGCGAAAACCGAACTGCGCGCCGGAACTCAACGCAACGATGTTTACCGGCCCCGGCGTAATCGAGGCCACCAGGGCAAACGCCGCCATCGAAATAATCAGACTCATTGCATACCTTCTTCAATTCAGTTGAACCAGGCCTCACGGTAAGGCGCGGGCTGGTCCGCGTATTGAAGAAAACTGCCCAACCGTTCTAGGAATAAGCGCCCACCACCCGCTTCACCTTGATCAGCGCTGCCCGAAGAGAATCCATGTCCACCGACCCCAGCGCCAATCGGATCGCATGGGGCACGTTGGCAGCGACGGAAAAGGGTTCGGCGGTGGAAACGGCCACTTGCTCTTGTATCAACTCCACGGCGATCTGGTCCGCCCTGGCGTCCTCCGCCAGAGGCAGCCACAAAAAGTAGGAAGAAGGATGAGTGATGCAGGGCAGCCCTTTCAGAAGCTCCGCAGCCAGGGCTTGCCGGGCTTGTGCGTCCGCGCGCTTTTGCGCCTCGAGTTTGCTGACGGTTCCATCGTCGAGCCATGCGCAGGCAATCGCGGTCATCACACCTGGCGTATTCCAGGTCGTCGCCCGGATCACGCGCTCCAGTGCCGGGACCTTTTCAGCCGGCGCAGCAACGAAGCCGACACGCAAGCCGGTGGCGACGTTCTTCGAAAACCCTGAAACGTAGACCGTCCTTTCCGGCGCCAATTGGGCCACTGGGAGTGGCGGGTCAGTTGCGAGAAACGCGTAGGCGGCGTCCTCGATGATCAACAGGTCGTGGGCGCGCGCTATCGATACGAGCTGGTTCCGCCACGCCGCGTCCATCACCCAGCCCAGAGGGTTATGCAGGGTCGGCATGGTGTAGACGGCCCGCACCGAACGACGCTGGCAGAGCGTGTCGAGTGCATCGAGATCGGGTCCGGTCTCGGTGACGGGAATGGGCACGATTTCCAGGTGCAACGCTTGCGCCAGCACTTTGAAACCCGAGTAGGTCAACGCGTCTGCCGCGATCACATCGCCCGGTTTCAGCAGCGCCATCATCGTCACCGCCAAGCCATGCTGGGCACCGCTGACGATCAATACCTGCCCGGCCTCTACGCTCAGCCCTCGCATGCGCAAATGGCTGGCGACCGACGCGCGCTCATGCAGGCGCCCGCCATGCGGCTGGTAGCGCAGATGGGATTCCAGATCGCCGGACAACGCGAGCTGACGCAAGGCGTTGCGCAACAGATCGGCCTGGCCGGGCAATGAGGGGTAGTTGAAATTCAGGTCCATCACGCCCGCGGCCACTTCGGGTTGATCAACGCCATGACCAGGCGGCAGCGACGTCTCCCGAACGAACGTGCCCCGCCCGGTTTCTCCACTCACCAGCCCCATCGCCTCAAGCTCTGCATACACCCGGCTGGCCGTGACCAGGGCCAGCCCCTCTGACTCGGCCAACTGACGGTGCGTGGGCAAGCGAGTGCCCGGCGGCAAACGTCCGCAACGGATATCAGTGGCAAAGGAATCAACCAGCGACTTGTATCGGGAGCGTGGCATCTCGAGATGTATCCATGACAATTTTTTGATTGTCTTCATAGTCAGCCATACGATGCGCTCAAGGCAACCCGCCGCGAAAACAATCATCGAGTGTGACCTCAATGGAACGCGTATCGAACCTGCATATCGAGCCCCGGGAAAAGACCACCAGCGGGTGGATCAACGGGTTGATCGGCGTAGTGATCTTCAGCGGCTCGCTGCCGGCCACGCGAGTGGCAGTGCTGGAGTTCGACCCGGTTTTCCTGACTGTCGCCCGGGCAACCATCGCCGGCGTTCTGGCGTTATGCATGCTGTGGCTGTTCAAGGAAAAGCGCCCTGCAAAGAGCCAACTGCTGCCGTTGTTCATCGTGGCCATGGGCGTGGTGGTCGGCTTTCCACTGTTGACGGCGCTGGCGTTGCAATACGTGACGTCGGCGCACTCCATCGTCTTCGTCGGCTTGCTGCCGCTCGCGACCGCCGTGTTCGGCGTGATCCGCGGTGGTGAGCGGCCGCGGCCGGTATTCTGGTTTTTCTCGGTGCTGGGCAGCCTGCTGGTGGTGGGATTTGCCGCCTCCCAAGGCCTGACCGCCTCACCTGAAGGCGACATCCTGATGCTGCTGGCCATCCTCGCGTGCGGTCTGGGTTATGCCGAAGGGGCGAAACTGTCCAGAACACTGGGCGGCTGGCAGGTGATTTGCTGGGCGCTGGTGCTGTCGCTGCCGGTGATGGCACTGTTGACCTGGTGGCTCGCCCCCGCATCGTTCTCCGGGATCAGCACACCGGCCTGGTTCAGCCTGGGTTACGTGTCGCTGTTCAGCATGCTGATCGGCTTTGTTTTCTGGTATCGCGGGCTGGCTCAGGGCGGGATTGCCGCGGTCGGACAGCTTCAGCTCCTGCAGCCGTTTTTTGGCCTGGCGCTGGCGGCGACCTTGCTTCACGAGCAGGTCAGCATCGGCATGCTGGCGGTGACCCTTGCCGTGATCCTGTGTGTTGCCGGGGCGAAAAAATTCGCCAAGTAATTGATAAGAAGTGCTGGAACCGAGCCCGACCATAACGATATAGACTTCACTGACGCGATGCATTCATCAGAACAAAAAACCGTTTTTCTATCGCCACAGCGGTTATTACGAGGTACATCATAAAGACTGGCTGACGAAGTATGAAATGCGCTCCGGAAAACACTATTAATGCAAGGAGCAACACGAGTGAAAATGGGTCTCTTGCTTTAACCGCACCAGCAACCAACCATAAAAACATTACGCCGAATAGAGCTACCCCTACCACGCCCACTTGGGTAAGCATATCCAGTAATAGATTGTGAGCCTCATGCTTTTGGCCAGATATATCCAGATAGGAAAACGCCCCTGGCCCATGGCCAAATATTGGCGACAACTTCCAAACATCCAATGCATGTACCCACAACGCTTTCCGCACGTCTACTTTATTAGGGTCCAACCCTACTCCAAATGCGGAATCAGATCGCCCGAAAGCAGGCGCTACTGGATCTGTTTGACTTACAGCATATTGTCTACTGACGCCATTGCCATCAAACTCATGACCGGCTTTATCAAGGTGGTTTTCCGTTTGTATCGATTGCTCAACCACACCGCTCTTGACCTGATCAACTCTTATAACCGGATCGGAAGACAGGGATTTAATTTGTGTCTGTACGGTATCGAAAAAGGGTTGACCCACTCCATCAAAAAAACATTTGAAAAAAACAAACGCGAGCAAGAACGCCATGAGCATGGTGGTGAAAAATCTCCAATTAATGTTTTTCAACCAACACGAGACCAACACTGTCAGCACCGGAATCCCGATGCACCACGCCAGGAGCAGTGCATCGCTTCTGACACAAAAACCTAGAAAAAATAGAAACCAGAGAAATACGAACATCTTTACGATCCGCACCTTTGACCAGTGCTGAGCTTGAGAAATAGCCGCCAACCAAAACGGAAGCGGGAGCAGAAAAAGTGCAAGCTGGTTAGGGTTCACCGACCAGGCCGCTACCCGAGAAGGGTAAAAATCTGTATTGACCCCCAACCTGCCTGACAGCCAAATATCTCCTGAAAAAAATAACGACAGAGGAATAAACAGTAGAAAAACAGGGATAGTAACCATTGCCCGAATGTACCTGTGAAACTCATACCTCTCCAAATCGGCAGCACAACCCAACACCACCATCGTAAAACACGCCACATAAAGATAAGCAGCGCCCGTGTAGACCCAGCCTTCGCCGCGCTCAGAGCCCGTTATAAAACCTGCCAAAGCAGTAACAATAAAAAAACCCAGAACACCATCAGCGGGTGTTTAAAGTGCGGCAAAAACTTGCTTCTCACAATCAGCACCATCGCCAAGAATAAAACAACAAGTTCCGATACTCCGATAGGCAAACCTGGAATGCGAAGCATTGTTGAAACCGATAAAAAGGCGACCAGCGCCGCAACCACCGGAGCAACTGAAACTAATTTTTCATTAAGCATGGGAGAATGGTTCTCATTGACTAGGCACAGCTGATTTTTCTGGACAGAAAAAAATGCCATGTTCTTAATGCGCGGGGATTTAGGGCAAATCCTAAAAATGAAGGGATTTTTCTTTAATAGCTGTAGGAGTTTTTCCCTCTAGAAAGTGCAGCTATCAGATACATACAGTAAGGCTGCGAAAAACATGACCTATTGGAGAAAGGCCCCGCTCCGTGCCATTGCCTCGGACGCGTACTCGAAAACCGAACTGAACCGCATCGTAGCCTCATCATGATTGACTGGAATTCACTGTCGATTTTCCGGTGGAGCCCCCGGCCAACCCGCCTTATGCTCAGCCCATGAACCTACAAAACGCTGTGCTTCCGCCCCATGCCGAGATGGTCCGCGCCATGCTCGAACGCGATACCGCCTACGAGGGGGTGTTTTTTACTGCAGTCAAAACCACCGGGATCTTTTGCCGCCCCAGTTGCACGGCGCGCAAGCCGAAACCGGAGAATGTCGAATTCTTCGCCCATGCGGATGAGTGCCTGTCCGCCGGTTATCGAGCCTGCCTGCGATGCAAACCGCTGGACGCTGCCGCCATTGCCCCGGACTGGGTGCAAAGGCTGCTCAAGTCGGTGGACGCCGACCCCGAGCGGCGTTGGACCGATGTGCAACTGCTGGCCGAGGGCATTGAGCCGCTGAAACTGCGCCGCTGGTTCAAACAGCATTTCGGCATGACTTTTCATGCATGGTTGCGTACCCGGCGCCTCGGCATGGCACTGGGCGGGATCAGACAAGGCGATTCCATTGACAGCGCGGCGTTCGATTCGGGGTACGAATCGCTGAGTGGATTTCGCGATGCGTTTCAAAAATCCTTCCACATCACGCCGGGCCGCGCGGCCCACAGCGAACCACTGTTGTTCACGCGCCTGACCACCCCGCTGGGGCCGATGATCGCCATGGCCGAACGGCGTGGGCTGGTGCTGCTGGAGTTTCTGGATCGGCCGGCGCTGACCCGCGAAGTCGAGGCGTTGCAGAACCGTTATGGCTACGCGGTGGCGCCCGGTCACAACGCCCACCTTCAGCAAATCGAAGACGAGCTGGCGCACTATTTCGCCGGCAAACTGACCGAATTCAAGGTGCCCCTGCACTTGCCCGGTAGCGAATTCTCGCGGCAAGTGTGGGCCGAACTGGCGAAAATCCCTTACGGCCAGACCAGCACCTACGGCACCATCGCCGCGCGGCTGGGCAAGCCCGGCGCAAGTCGCGCCGTGGGCCTGGCCAACGGGCACAACCGCCTTTCGATTGTCTTGCCCTGCCACCGGGTGATCGGTGCAGATGGCTCGCTGACGGGCTATGGTGGAGGACAACCGCGCAAGGCGTTTCTGCTCAGGCTGGAAAAAGCGGCGGTGCAGATCACCCATCAACTCGCGTTCTGATCACTCGGTGTTTTCATAAGGAAGGAAATCGATGGATACGCTCGACCACTCATTCCACAGGCTGCATCAGGACGGCCTGCTGATTCTCACCAACGTTGCCGATGCCGCCGGGGCCCGCATCGTTGAACAACTGGGCTGCAAAGCCGTGGCCACCAGCAGCGCGGCCGTCGCCTGGGCGCATGGTTACGCAGACGGCAACACCCTGCCGCTCGAACGCCTGGTATCGAGCGTCGAGGCCATTGCCCGCGTGATTTCGCTGCCGTTGACCGTGGACATCGAAGCCGGCTATTCCGATGACGTGGCGCGGGTCGCCGAAGTGGTTGAGGCGGTGCTCGCCGCTGGCGCTGTCGGGATCAACATCGAGGACGGTGCTTCGCCGCCCGAGCTGCTGGCGCGCAAGATCGCCATCGCCCGCCAGGTTGCGGAGCGCCGTCAGGTGAAGTTGTTCATCAACGCCCGCACCGACGTGTACCTCAAGGCCTTGGTGCCGGCCGAAGACCGCGTCGCGGAAACACTCAAACGCGCCGCGCTGTATCAAGCGGCCGGGGCGGACGGACTGTTCGCGGCAGGTGTTTCGGCGGAGTACGAGATTGCCGCGCTGTGCCGTGGCACCACGCTGCCGGTGAACGTACTCGCGTTGCCGGGGTTACCCGCCCCTGAAACGTTAAAAGCGCTGGGTGTACGGCGTTTGAGCGCGGGCTCCGCAATCGCCGAGTTCCTGTACGGCGCCATGGCCGGCCTGGCCAAGGGGTTTCTGGAGACCGGCAAACTCGACAGCAGCCAGCTCAAGGCCTTCACGTACGGGGAAGTCAACGCCCTGCTGAAATCCGTCGGAAACACTTGATCCTCATGCCCGATCCCTATCAGCCCGCGACCCGTTTTCTGGCGTCCATTGACGACGATTGGGCGCGCCATATCGCGACCATCGGCCCTTGCCTGCATCAGCCTCATGCGGCTCGCGACCCGTATGAGTCGCTGGTGCGGGCAATTGCCTATCAGCAACTGCACGCCAGGGCCGGTGATGCGATTGTCGGACGGCTGCTGGCGTTGTTTCCTTCGGCCTCGTTTCCGCGGCCCGAACAGATTCTGGCGAGCGGTTTTGATCAATTGCGCAGTTGCGGCTTTTCCGCCGGCAAAATCGCGACCATTCAGGGCATCGCTCAAGCAGCGCTTGACGGCGTGGTGCCGGACTATGCAACGGCGCTGACCATGGACGATGAGGCGTTGATCGAGCAGTTGATTACCCTGCGCGGCGTTGGGCGCTGGACCGTGGAGATGCTGCTGATCTACAGCCTGGAGCGGCCGGACATCCTGCCGGCGGATGACTTTGGGGTGCGTGAGGGCTATCGGCGGTTGAAGGGCCTGGAGGTGCAGCCGACGCGCAAGCAGATGGTCGAGATCGGCTTGGGGTGGAGTCCTTATCGAACGGTAGCGTCCTGGTATTTGTGGCGGGTGCCAGCCAAATAGTCCGCATTATCGTTCTTTGCCGCCAAGCCGGCCTCGCTCCTACAGGGATTTTGTGAACGCTGGAGATCCCCTGTGGGGGCGAGCCTGCTCGCGACGGCGCCAGCCCATTCAACACATCACTCAAATCCAGTCACAACCCCGACTTCAACCGACTGAACGCCCGAATCAACGCCCGGTTGAACGCCTTGCCATTGTCATTCTTGCTATACAACGAAGCCCGCACCTGCGCCGACGGGTACGTCCCCGGATCATTACGAATCGCCGGGGCGATCAAGTCATCCGCCGCCGTGATCGCATTGGCGTAGTGAATGGTGTCGGTGATTGGCGCAATCACTTGCGGCGTCATCAGGTAATCCATCAACGCCAGCCCGGCCTCGGGATGCGGCGCGTCCTTGGGAATGACCATGGCGTCGAACCAGATCAACGTGCCCTCCTTCGGTATCCGGTAGGTCAACGTGAACGGTTTTTTCGCGGCTTCTGCCTGGCCCGCCGCAATGGCCACGTTGCCGTTCCACGACATCGCCACGCAGGTATTGCCATTGGCCAGGTCGCTGATGTTCAGGTCATTGTCGAAGTAACGGATGTACGGCCGGATCTTCGCCAGTTGCTGCTCGGCCAGCTTCAGGTCATCGAGGTTCTGGCGGTTGATGTCCAGCCCCATGTACTTCATCACCGCGGCGAACACCTCGTTGGGATCGTTGAGCAAACTCACACCGCAATCGGCAAATTTCGAGACCACCGCCGGATCGAACAGCATCGCCCAACTGTCCGTTGGCGCCTCCGGCAGGCGCTTTTTGACGGCCTCTTCCTGATAACCCACACCGGTCGTGCCCCAGGCATAAATCCCGGCGTAACGATTGCCCGGATCGAACACCGCCATGTGCTGGCGGAACTCTTCACCGACGCCGGCAAAGTGCGGCAACCGTTGCAGGTTCAAGGTTTGAATGGCACCGCTCTGGATCGCCCTGGACAAATGCTGCCCCGCCGTCAGCACCAGGTCATAACCACTGCGACCGGTGAGCAGTTTGGTCTCGACGGTTTCCAGGGAATCGAAATGATCGGCGATCACATGGATGCCGGTCTTTTTCTCGAAATTGGTCAGGGTATCCGGGGCCAGGTATTCGCCCCAGATGTACAGGTTCACCACCGGTCTGGCGCTGTCGGCGGCCTGCACACACAAGGGTGCAAGCACCAGCAATAACGCTTGAGTCAGTTTGTGCAGGCCCATGATTACACTCCTTTACCAGCGTATTGAGGCATGGTGATGCACGCGACGTTACCGCCGCCGAGCAGGATTTCCCGGGAGTTTTCGATGCCGACGATCTTGTGCTGCGGGAACAGCTCAGCCAGTGTCGCCAGTGCCACCTGATCGTTACGATCACCAAACAACGGCACCACGATCGAGGTGTTGCCGGCGTAGTAGTTGATATACGACGCGCAGATTCTGGTGCCGGCCTGACGGGTGTGGGTGCTGTCTTGCTGGTCCAGACCTTCGGCTTCTTCTGCAGTCCATTCCAGCACGTCGGGTTGTGGCAGTTTGTGTACGATCAACTCGCGGCCACGGCTGTCACGGGTGCTGCGCAGGACGTCGTAGGCTTCCTGATAGATTTCCCATTGCGGGTCATCGCGGTTGTCGGTCCATTGCAGCACCACTTCACCGGGACGCACGAAGCACGCGAGATCGTCGACGTGACCGTCGGTTTCGTCGAACTTGCAACCGCGCGGCAGCCAGATGACTTGCTCGGCGCCGAGGTAGTCCGTCAGCCGCCGGGTGACTTCTTCCTTGCCCAGGTGCTGATTGCGATTGCGGTTGAGCAGGCATTGTTCGGTGGTGAGGATGCTGCCCTGGCCGTCGCTCTGGATGCCGCCGAGTTCGGCGATCAGCGGTGCGCGGTAACGGTCGAAACGTTCGATTTCGAGGATCTTGCTGGCGATCTGGTCGTCCTTGTCCCACGGGTAGTACAAGCCGCCATCGAGGCCGCCGTACGCGTTGAACTCGAAGTCGACGCCGCGTACTTCGCCGCTGGCGTCATTCACCACAAAGCATGGACCGCTGTCCCGGAACCAGGTGTCGTTGCAGGTCATTTCCACCACGCGCACTTGCGGCGGCAACTGCCGGCGCGCCGTGGCGAATTGCGCGGCGGAGGCACACACGGTGACCGGTTCACTTTGAGAGATGGCGGTGACGATCTGCACCCAGACTTTCTGCGCCGGCTTGGCCCCGTTGCGCCAGACATCGGTGCGCTCCGGCCAGCCGAGCCAGCAACCGGCCTTGGTTTCGAATTCGCCGGGCAGGCGGAAGCCGTCTTGTTTTGGGGTGGTGTCGAGCGAACGTGCCATGGTCAAACCTCGTTGACGGGGATTGGAATGACCACAGGCTAAGGTCGTCGGCGCCCTCCTCGCCAACGATGATTATTGCGGAATACTTGAATTCAACTCATCAATCGATCAGCTGATCGTTGAACCATTCGAGCATCTGCGCCACAGCCGGACGCTCCAGGCGCACTCGTTCACACACCAGCGCGTATTGGCCCAGCGCAGTCATGCTTGAGGTAAACGGCCGGACCAGTCGACCGCTGAGCAAGTCTTCCTGCGCCGTGAGGTTATCGCCCATGGCCACGCCCTGTCCTTGGGCCGCGGCTTCCAGCGCCAGGCCGGCATGGGCGAAATACAACTGTCGTTCGGGGCGTAGATCGCCGGCATGACTGGTGAGCCAGGCGGTCCAGGTCTTGCCGTCCTGATCGTCGTGCAGCAGGCAGTGGCGCGCCAGGTCCTTCGGGGTTTTCAGGGCGCCCTGGTTGAACAGGCCGGGGCTGCACACCGGGAAAAACTGCAATGCCGGCAACGGTCGAACGAAGTACGCGCTGCTGTCCACCGGGCCGGTGCCGTAGGTGATGGCCAGGTCGATGTCTTCCCCCGGCGCGGTGGCGTCGATGGGCTGTTCGTAGAGGTGCAAGGTGATATGCGGATAGCGCGCGTAGAAATCCGTGAGGCGACGCATCAACCACTTTTGCGCCAGCTCGGCCGTCACCGCCAGGCGCAACACCGCCAGCGACGACGGATCGCGCAGTTCATCGCAGGCTTCACCAATCAGTTCGAAGGCTTGCTGCAGGCTTTGCATCAGGCGCCCGGCGGCCATGGTCGGACGGATTTGCCGGCCTTCGCGGATGAACAGCGACACGCCCAGTTGTTCTTCGAGCTGGCGGATCTGATGGCTGACGGCGCTGTCGGTGACGCACAGCTCTGCGGCGGCCCGGCCGAAGTGGGCGTGGCGAGCGGCGCATTCGAAGGTTTTGAGGGCTGCAAGGGAAGGTAGTCGTCGCATGAGTCGGTTCCCGATTCGAGGTGCTCATGCTGACCGGGTGAACGGTGGGCGTCCAGAGGGACCGCGTTATCGTTCATCGCTAGCAGGCTAGCTCCCACATTGGATCTCCAGTGTTCAGGAGACCACTGTGGGAGCTAGCCTGCTAGCGATAAGGCCTGAATATTCACCACCAAGCCACCCGCCCATCACCCTTCTTTATCCACCATGACATCCCCCAAAACCCGGCGCATGTTGATACCTCAACCGGAGGGATTCGCCATGCTTGATGCTCTCAAAAAGATTAATTCAACGTCCGCCTTCAACCGTTGGGCCGGTTTTGAGGTCACTCGCACCGAGCCGGGCGAGGTGGAACTGACCCTGGCTTTTCGCGAGGCGGACATGGCGCAATACGCAGGCTTTCTGCATGCCGGCCTGATTGGCGCGCTGCTCGATACCGCCTGTGGGTTTGCGGCCGGAACGGTCGCTGGCAATGTCCTGGCATCGCATTTTTCGGTGAATTGCCTTGCACCCGCCATCGGTGAAGTGTTCATTGCGCGCGGCCAGGTGGTGAAGTCCGGCAAGAAGCAGGTGTTTGCCCGTGCCGAGCTGTTCGCACAAACAGGGGATCAGTTGAAGCTGGTGGCAACCGGCGATGCGATCCTGGTGCCGATCCAGCAATGAACCACCGGTTTTCGGGGCGGTCAGGGAAGTAACAGCCAATCATTTGGAGGTTCTGCCATGCGACTCGAAGGCTCCTGCCACTGCGGCGCCGTGTCGTTCAGTCTGACCAGCGCCCACCCCTACCCTTACCAACGTTGCTATTGCTCGATCTGTCGCAAGACCCAGGGCGGTGGCGGTTACTCGGTCAACATCGCGGGTGATGCCGCCAGCCTCAAGGTGCGCGGTCGCAAATCCATCGCGATCTATCACGCACGACTCAAGGACGAAGATGCCAAACGCGCACACCGCAGCACGGCAGAGCGGCACTTCTGCTCGGTGTGTGGCTCGGGCTTGTGGCTGTTCAGCCCTGAATGGCCGGAACTGATTCACCCGTTCGCCTCGGCCATTGATACGGCGTTGCCGGTGCCACCCGAGTACACGCACGTGATGCTCAATTCGAAAGCGCCGTGGGTGGAGGTTGCGGCGCATGCCGGTGATCGGCAGTGCGAGATCTGGCCCGAGGAGTCCATCGCACAGTGGCACGAGCGACTGGGTCTGGCTCACTAATCAAAACTTCGATTTTTTTCACACGGCAGTTCCCCTTTGCGTTTTTCGTTCGGTTAACCCTCAGAAGCCTTTCACTTACCGATCGATTCGATACAAAGGGATCTCCATGTCGCACCCAATTGCTGCGCGTTTTCGTTTTGCCCTGTGCCCCTTGGCGCTGGCCCTTCCGGCCGCTCTGCTGAGCCTTGCCTCCACCGCCCATGCCGCCGAAACGGCCACCGGCAAAACGGCAGCCAAGGACGATGGCGTGCTGCAACTGGGTGCGACGAACATCAATGGTGTCGCCTTGGGCGCGACCACCGAGGACACCCATTCCTACACCACCGGCTCAACGTCTTCGGCCACCGGCCTGCCGTTGTCGCTGCGTGAAACACCGCAATCGGTCACGGTGATCACCCGCCAGCAAATGGACGATCGCGGTGTGCAAAGCATCAGCGATGCGTTGCGTAACACCCCCGGTGTTTCGACGCAGAAATACGACAGCGACCGTACCGAGTTTTCCGCCCGCGGCTTTGCCATCACCAACTTCCAGTACGACGGGGTCAACCAGCCGTACGACGGTGTTTATGGGGAAAACCCGAACAACAGCGACGACTCCGCCAGCCTCGACCGCATCGAGGTCGTCAAAGGCGCGACCGGCCTGATGACCGGCGCTGGCGACCCGTCCGCCACCGTCAACCTGATCCGCAAGAAGCCGACCAAAGAGTTCAAGGCCTCGATCAGCGGCACCGTCGGTTCCTGGGACAATTACCGCACCACTGGCGATATTTCCGGTTCGCTGACTGACTCGGGCAACGTGCGCGGGCGCTTTGTCGGCGTGTACCAGGACAAGGATTCCTACATTGACCACTACAGCCAGAAGAAAGACCTGTACTACGGCATCCTCGAAGCCGACCTGACCGACGATACCCTGCTGACATTCGGCATCGACAAGTCCAGCGCCACACCTCGCGGCAGTTCCTGGACCGGCAACCCGACGTATTTCTCCGACGGCGGCCGTACCGACTTCTCCCGCAGCTTCAACCCGGCGGCCGACTGGAGCCGCCGCGATTTCGACGAAATCACCTACTTTGCCTCGCTGGAACAAGCGCTGGCCAACGACTGGAAATTCAAGGCCAGCCTCAGCGAGAAAACCACCGATCACGACACCCAACTGGCCTCGGCCAGCTACGGCAATCCGGACCGCGCTACCGGCGATGGCATGTCCTTCTTCTGGGGTCGTTTCGAAGGACATCGCGTGCAGGACACGGCCGACGTGAACGTCTCCGGCCCCTTCACGCTGGGCGGTCGCGAGCATGAACTGGTGGCCGGCGTCATGACGTCCCACTCCCGCCAGACCGGTTCCACCTACGACATCAGCGCCTTCGAAAGTATCCCGGGGAGCATCTACGATTGGGAAGGTCATGTGGCGAAACAGGAGTTCCCGGTCAACGGCAAGTACGAACGCACCCAGAGCCAGAACGGTGCGTACCTCGCCACTCGCCTGCGCCCGACCGATGATCTGTCGGTCATCCTCGGCAGCCGCCTGAGCACCTTCAAGTACAACGAAGACTACCGCTACAACGTGGGTTCACCGCTGGACGACACCCACGCGAGCTACAAGGAACACGGCGTCGTCACGCCTTACGCCGGCGTGGTCTATGACCTGAACGACGTGTACTCGGTATACGCCAGCTACACCTCGATCTATCAGCCACAGACCTACAAGGATGCCAGTGGCGTGACCCTGGCACCGGTTGAGGGCGACAGCTATGAAACCGGCCTGAAAGCCGCTTACTTCGATGGCCGGCTGAATGCCAGCCTGGCGTTGTTCCGCATCGAGCAGGACGGCGTCGCCGAGCAAACCGGTACCAACGCGATCACCAACGAAGGCATCTTCAAAGCCGTCGACGGCACCACCACCAAAGGCGTGGAACTGGAACTGGCCGGCGAGCTGACCGAGGGCTGGAACCTGACGGCCGGTTACACGTACGCACGCACCCGTGATAAAGACGAACAGCGGATCTTTGGTTACCCGCTGTCCACCACAAAGCCTGAGCACGTGGTACGGACGTTTACCACCTATCGCCTGCCTGGCGCCCTGGACAAAGTGACCGTCGGCGGCGGCATCAGTTGGCAGAGTGCCTCCTACGGCAAAATCTACAGCGCTCCCGCTGGCGACTACACCCGGATCAAACAGGGCGGCTACACCCTCGTGGACCTGATGACCCGTTACCAGTACAACGAGCACCTGAGCTTCACCGCCAACGCCAACAACATCTTCGACAAGAAGTACCTGACCGGCCTGGGCAACTTCGACACCACGTTCTACGGCGAGCCGCGCAACCTGATGCTGACCACCAAGTGGGACTTCTAAGCTGATTCTGTGGCGAGGGATTTACGCCCTCGCCACAGGCGACTCACCGCTCGCCAACCCCGTTCACAGTCTTTGACAGTTTTGCGACAAAGCTGCCAAAGATTGCCGGGCGGCACCCGCCTAGCATGGGCGCATCCACTATCACCCAGGGTGCTCCCATGTTTCGTTCGCTGTATTTGCCGTTGACCTCTTTTTGCCTGCTCCTCCCCTCCACCTCCTTGTATGCCGAAGACTGGCACTACAGCCTGCGCGCCGGCGCTGCCAGTGCGCCGCGTTACAGCGGCAGTGATGAACGCGTAGTCGCGCCGTTGCTGGGCGGCGAAATCGTCAGCCCTTATGGTTTCTTTCTCGACACGCAAAAGGGTCTTGGCTGGGCGTTTGACGAAGAGGACTTCGGCCTCAGCGTCTACGTCGGCGCAAGTGATGTGCGCAAGGACCGTAAAAGCGGTTTCAAGGGCTCGGATGAGCTCAACGGTATGGGCTCGATCAAGTCGCGTCCCTTGCTGGGGCTGGACGGAACCTATCACATGGGGCCGATCATTCTCGGCGCCAGTTATGAACATGCGCTTGAAGAAGACGAGGACGAACACGACACCGGCTCAGCCTGGAACCGATTGAAACTGAGCATCAGCGCGCCGTTTTATGAAGGTGACTACGGCAAGGTCGTCGGCAGCCTGAACAGTCAGTTCGGCGACAGCAATTACATGCGCACCTGGTATGGCGTGAGCAGCGCTCAGGCGTCGCGCAGCAAGTTCAAGGCGTATGACACCAAAGGTGGCCTGGTGAGTCGGGGGGCGGATCTGACCTGGTCGCTGCCGATCAACGATGAATGGAGTTTTACCACGGTGCTGGCGGTGCAGTACCTGGGTGGTAAAGCGGCGGACAGTCCGATTGTCGAGCGTCGGATGCAGACTTCGGTGGCTGGGCAGGTCGTTTACAGCTTTTGATTTGAGGGTGTTGCTGAAGGCCCCTTCGCGGGCAAGCCTCGCTCCTACGGGTTATGCGTCGATCATAAAAACACCGATAACCTGTAGGAGCGAGCGGTGCGGCGATCCGACTTGCCCGCGAAGGGGTCGTCGGCAACACACAACTAATCCTGATGCACCCAGGTCATGCGAAACGACGCCCCGCCCCACGGCGAATCCGCCACTTGCACTTGCCCGCCATGGGACTGCGACACCCGCCGCACCAAGGCCAGGCCCAGGCCGAAGCCACCTGTGCGGCGATCCCGACTGGCGTCCAGGCGCGAGAACGGTTCGAAGATTTTCTCCCGCCCGTCCACCGGCACGCCCGGCCCGTCGTCGTTGACCTGGACTTCGTAATGATCACCGGTGCGCACCAACGACACCTCCACTCGCTCTTCGGCATAGCGAATGGCATTGCGCAGCAGGTTGATCACCGCGCGCGCCATGAAGCGTGGCTCGATGCGCACCTCATCGACCCGGCACTCGACAATCAACAGTTGCACCCCGGCCGCCTCGGCCTCCAGCGCCACGCTGCCGACCACGCTGTCGAGCCAACTGTTGGCCTGAATATTCTCCCGGGTAATGACCGTGGCACCGCGCTCAAGGCTGGCGTAGGTCAGCAGCTCCGAGACCATTTCTTCCAGTTCGCCGAGGTCGGCGTACATGTCGGCAATCAGTTCGCGACGCTGGCTCGGATCGGATTGTTGCTTGAGCTGATCGAGTTCGAACGACAGCCGGGCAATCGGCGTGCGCAATTCATGGGATACCGCGTTGGTCAGCTCACGCTGATTGGCGATCAGGCCTTCGATGCGCGCAGCCATCAGGTTGAAATGCTCGGACAAGTCGCGAATGTTCGAACGCTTGGACAGCTGGATCCGCGCCGACAGGTTGTTGTCGCCAAAGCGTTCGGCAGCGAGGCGCAGTTTCTCCAGATCTCGCCAGTGTGGGCGCACCCAGAATAACAACACGAAACCGATCATCACCGCGATCATCAAATAGGCCGCGGCAATGTAGAACGGCATCAGACTCGGCTCGGCCGGCAGCTTGATGCTGAGCAACTGCGAACCGTCGTCAATGCGCGAGATGAACTGCGTGTACTTGTCACGCAGCACCAGCAGGCCTTGGGCCAACTCGGCTTTTTCCTGATCGGTCAGGGCCAGTTGATCCGTTTCGACCAGGCTCAGGCCCAAACCGTAGTGAGGGCGCACGGTTTCCAATTGGCGTTCCCGTGCCGGACCGTCCAGGCCGCGCAACTGCTCCACCAGCGACCAGGCCTGACCTCGCACCGCCTCGCGGTTGTAGCTCTGCATTTGACCGGCGAGCAGCGCATCGAACGTGCGCTCGACGGTTTGCAACCCCAGTACCAGGCCAACCGTCATCATCACAAACAGACCGAGAAATAACCGCAGCATTTACAGCTCCCACGCGAACGGATTGAACAGGTAACCCTTGCCCCAGATGGTCTTGATGCACACCGGTTCACGCGGGTTGTCCTTGAGCTTGCCGCGCAACTTGCTGATGTAGACGTCGACGCTGCGGTTGAGACCGTCGAAGGCGATCCCGCGCATGCGGTTGAGGATGTCGTCGCGGGACAAAATCTTGCCCGCCGCGCTGGCCAGCAACCACAGCAATTCGAATTCCATGGTGGTCAGCTCGATGCCCTCACCCGCCAGGCGTACTTCGCGACAGCTGCGGTCGATGCTCAGATGGCCGAATTCCAGCGAGCTGCAGACTGTGCTGTCCGGCGTTTGCCGGCGTTGCAACGCACGCAGACGGGCTAGCAATACCGGCGGCTTGATCGGCTTGATCACGTAGTCGTCGGCGCCGGATTCCAGGCCGAGGATGTGATCGAGGTCGTCTTCCTTGGCGGTGAGGATGACGATCGGCGTATCGGACACGCTGCGAATTTCGCGACACACGTGCAGGCCACTCTGACCCGGCAGCATCAGGTCGAGTACAACGATTTTCGGTTTGAAGTCGAGGAACGCGGCCAACGCGAGGTCGCCGCGATGCACCTGTAACACTTCAAAGCCATGTTGGGACAGGAAGTGCGCGATCAGCCCGGCAAGCCTTTCGTCGTCTTCCACCAGCAGAACTTTGCCAAAACCCAGGTTATCCATAACGAACGCGTGCCAACTCTTGTGTGAAGTGGACGGCATTATGGCGTCAATCAGCGTCGGGGCGGCGATTGCAGGCAGCAAAAACCGGCCTCTGGGGCCGGTTTTCAGTGATCTTTCATACTCTTAAGAGTTTTTAACAATTGCGCTGCAAAAGATCGCAACTAACTGTAGGAGCACGGCTTGCCGGCGAAGGCGATCTCAAGGACGCCTTCGCCGGCAAGCCGTGCTCCTACGGGTTATGCGGCGGCTGGAACACCGCTGTGGAAGCGGAACTCCACGTCCGGCGATTCGATCAGTTCCTGCTCGGCAGCGCGGACCCGCTCGATCACCTGAGCGATGTCCTTGGCGTCACCGTACTGGTACGCCAGTTTCAGGTAACCCTGGAAGTGCCGCGCCTCGCTTTTCAGCAGACCGAAGTAGAACTTGCCGAGTTCCTCGTCCAGGTGCGGCACCAGCGCCTCGAACCGCTCGCAGCTGCGGGCTTCGATAAACGCACCGACTACCAGGGTATCGACCAGCTTGACCGGTTCATGGCTGCGCACTACTTTGCGCAAGCCAGAGGCGTACCGCCCGGCGGACAGCTGGCGCAGCTCGATCTTGCGCTTCTTCATCAGGCGCATGACTTGTTCGTGGTGCACCAGTTCTTCCCGGGCGAGCCGCGACATCAGGTTGATCAGATCGACGTGGGAGTGATACTTGGCGATCAGGCTCAATGCCGTGCTGGCCGCCTTGAATTCGCAGTTCTTGTGGTCGATCAGCAAGGTTTCCTGATCGGCCAGTGCAGCCTGGACCCAGCCGTCCGGGGTGCGGCAACCGAGGAACTCGTGAATTTCGGGAAGGATCATGGGGCTCACGGACATAAAGGTTCAAAACGAAGGGCGCCGATTATACCGGCCCGCCGCCAGACCACCAGCCACGACCGTTGATATGTATCAAGTCCCGGATGCGCGACCAGCAACTATAGTTGTGCAACGCCATGCTTTTTTTCCCTCTGGAGATCCCGATCATGCAAGCCATTCGCAGCATTCTGGTGGTCATCGAACCCGAACACTCGGAAAGCCTGGCGCTCAAACGGGCCAAGCTGATTGCCGGGGTAACCCAGGCTCATCTGCATCTGCTGGTGTGCGACCGCAAGCATGACCATAGCGGCATGCTTGGCGTGCTCAAGGCAGCGCTGCTCGCGGATGGCTACAGCGTGACCACCGAGCAGGCCTGGAACGAAAGCCTGCACGAAACCATCGTCGATGTGCAGCAGGCCGAAGGTTGCGGGTTGGTAATCAAGCAGCATTACCCCGACAGCTCATTGAAAAAAGCCCTGCTGACCCCGGCGGATTGGAAACTGCTGCGCTCCTGCCCGACGCCGGTGCTGCTGGTGAAAACCTCGAAACCCTGGGCAGGCGGTGTGATTCTGGCGGCGATCGACGTGGGCAATACCGATGACGAACATCGCCATCTGCATAACATCATCATCGATCACGGTTATGACATCGCCAGCCTGGCCAAGGCACATCTGCATGTGGTCAGCGCCCACCCTTCACCGATGTTGTCGGCGGCGGACCCTACGTTGCAGCTCAGCGAAACCATCGAGGCGCGTTACCGCGAACAGTGCATAGCGTTTCAAGCCGAGTTCGACATCGACAATGAGCACCTGCATATCGCGGAAGGTCCGGCGGATGTGTTGATTCCGTACATGGCCCACACGTTGGGCGCATCGGTGACCGTGATTGGCACGGTGGCGCGGTCCGGGATATCCGGCGCGTTGATCGGCAATACGGCGGAGGTGGTGCTGGATGCGGTGGAGAGCGATGTGCTGGTGTTGAAGCCGCAGGAGATTGAGGATCATCTGGAAGAGATGGTGTCTCATCATTGAGATTTGCGGAGCCCATCAGGGCGCCTTCGCGGGCAAGCCTCGCTCCTACAGGGTTACGTGTTCACCTGTAGGAGCGAGGCTTGCCCGCGAAGCTTTTAAAGGTTAACCACCGAACACATCCTTGAGGAACCCGGGCGCGATGTAACGCTGGTAATGCGCCTCGGAGAGCAAAAAGAACTCCCGATCAATCGCATCCCGCAGCTCCGGCAGGTTCCAGTCGCGGAACTCCGGCATCAACACCATCCCGTAGGCTTCCAGATTGTTGATCACCCGCGCGCCTCGGGCGATCAACTGATAGGCCCAGCAATATTCCGACTGATGCGGCACGAAGCGAATCTTGCGCTGCTCCAGTTGCAAACGCAGGCGCTGGGGATCGAAAACCTCCAGTTTGCTGGCCATCACCTGGGACAACAGTTGCTCCAGCCGCAGCCATACCGCGCGTTTTTCGTCTTCGTTGTAACCGTTCCAGTTGATCACTTCATGGTGGAAACGCTTGCAGCCACGGCAGACCAAGTCACCGTAAACAGTGGAGCAAAGGCCGACGCAGGGGGTCTTGATGGTCTGATTGGGCATAGGTCAACAAAGCACGGGAAAGCAGAACAGGCGGGCATGTTAGCCCTTTGTCTAACATTCATCACCCCTCAAAGTTGAGAGCCCAACTTACCTTTAAATTTTTTTTGCCGTAGAATCAGCCAGCCTTTTAAGGCGCCAATGTCCGTTAGAAGCTGTTTTCAAAGCGTCACGAGCACAGTCGTTCCTTCAGAGCGGTGTTGGCGAAGGGTTTTTCCAGCGGGGAAAAGCCCAACGCCAACCCTCATCAGCTCCCCGTTCTGCAGGCGTAAAACTTTGAAAGCAGCTTCTGTAAGGAATTGTCGGTAATTCTGGCTAAGTGGCCCACAACGCCACGCAGCGCATGAGTACGGCAATTTCGGGATGAGCGTCCCGGACACCCATTTGGGACCACTGATGAGGGTAATAACTGTGCTTGAAGCCTACCGCAAACATATCGAAGAGCGTGCAGCACTGGGTATCGTTCCCCAGCCGCTTAACGCCGAACAAACTGCAGGCCTGGTTGAGCTGCTGAAGAATCCCCCGGCTGGCGAAGAAGCTTTCCTCGTTGACCTGATCACCAATCGCATTCCGCCTGGCGTGGACGAAGCGGCCTATGTAAAGGCAGGTTTCCTGTCTGCCCTGGCCAAAGGCGAAGCCACTTCCCCTCTGATCGACAAGAAACGCGCTGTAGAACTGCTCGGCACCATGCAGGGCGGCTACAACATCGTGACCCTGGTTGACCTGCTCGACAACGCCGAACTGGCTGCTGTCGCTGCCGCTCAGCTCAAGCACACCCTGCTGATGTTCGATGCGTTCCACGACGTCGCGGAAAAAGCCCGCAACGGCAACGAACACGCCAAAGGCGTGATCCAGTCCTGGGCTGACGGCGAGTGGTTCCGCAACCGCCCTGTCCTGGCCGACAAGATCAGCCTGCGCGTGTTCAAGGTCACCGGCGAAACCAACACCGACGACCTGTCCCCTGCTCCGGACGCCTGGTCCCGCCCGGACATCCCGCTGCACGCCCTCGCCATGCTGAAAATGGCCCGCGAAGGCATCGTGCCTGACGTCCAGGGTGTCACCGGCCCGATGAAGCAGATCGAAGAAATGCGCGGTCAAGGCTTCCCTATCGCCTACGTCGGTGACGTGGTCGGTACCGGTTCTTCGCGTAAATCCGCCACCAACTCGGTGCTGTGGTTCTTCGGCGACGACGTTCCTTACGTGCCGAACAAGCGTGCCGGCGGTTTCTGCTTCGGCAGCAAAATCGCTCCGATCTTCTACAACACCATGGAAGATGCCGGCGCACTGCCGATCGAATTCGACGTTACCAACATGAACATGGGCGACGTGATCGACCTGTACCCGCATGCTGGCAAAGTCTGCAAACACGGCACCGACGAAGTCCTGACCACCTTCGAAATGAAGACCCCGGTCCTGTTGGACGAAGTTCGTGCCGGCGGCCGTATTCCGCTGATCATCGGTCGCGGTCTGACCGACAAGGCTCGTGCTGAACTGGGCCTGGGCCCTACCGACCTGTTCAAACTGCCTGAAGCACCTGTCGACACTGGCAAGGGCTACACCCTGGCACAGAAAATGGTCGGCAAGGCGTGCGGTCTGCCAGAAGGCAAAGGCGTTCGTCCTGGCACCTACTGCGAACCGAAAATGACCACCGTCGGCTCTCAGGACACCACCGGTCCGATGACCCGTGACGAACTGAAAGACCTGGCGTGCCTGGGCTTCTCGACCGATCTGGTAATGCAGTCCTTCTGCCACACCGCGGCCTATCCAAAGCCGATCGACGTGACCACCCACCACACCCTGCCAGACTTCATCATGACCCGCGGCGGCGTTTCCCTGCGTCCGGGCGACGGCATCATCCACAGCTGGCTGAACCGCATGCTGCTGCCGGACACCGTCGGTACCGGTGGTGACTCGCACACCCGTTTCCCGATGGGCATTTCGTTCCCGGCCGGTTCCGGTCTGGTAGCGTTCGCCGCCGCCACTGGCGTTATGCCGCTGGACATGCCGGAATCGATCCTGGTGCGCTTCAAAGGCAAAATGCAACCGGGCGTCACCCTGCGTGACCTGGTTCACGCCATTCCTTACTTCGCGATTCAGGCTGGCCTGCTGACCGTCGAGAAGAAAGGCAAGAAGAACGCCTTCTCCGGCCGCATCCTGGAAATCGAAGGCCTGGACAACCTGAGCATCGAACAGGCTTTCGAGCTGTCCGACGCCTCGGCTGAACGTTCGGCTGCCGGTTGCACCATCAAGCTGTCGAAAGAGTCGATCACCGAGTACCTGAACTCCAACATCACCCTGCTGCGCTGGATGATCGGCGAAGGCTACGGCGATGCACGTACCCTGGAACGTCGCGCTCAAGCGATGGAAGCCTGGGTTGCCAACCCAGAGTTGATGGTTGCCGATGCTGACGCCGAATACGCTGAAGTCATCGAAATCGACCTGGCCGACATCAAAGAGCCTGTGCTCTGCGCGCCGAACGATCCGGACGACGCCCGTCTGCTGTCCAGCGTTGCTGGCGAGAAGATCGACGAAGTGTTCATCGGTTCGTGCATGACCAACATCGGTCACTTCCGCGCTGCCGGTAAACTGCTGGATCAGGTCAAGGGTCAGCTGCCAACCCGTCTGTGGCTGTCGCCGCCGACCAAGATGGACGCTCACCAACTGACCGAAGAAGGCTACTACGGCATCTACGGCAAGGCTGGCGCACGCATGGAAATGCCAGGCTGCTCGCTGTGCATGGGTAACCAGGCACGTGTAGAGCCGAACTCGACTGTTGTGTCGACTTCGACCCGTAACTTCCCGAACCGTCTGGGTGACGGCGCGAACGTCTACCTGGCTTCGGCCGAGCTGGCGTCCGTTGCGTCCATCCTGGGTCGCCTGCCGACCGTCGAGGAGTACATGGAATACGCTGGCAAGATCGACAGCATGGCGGCTGATGTTTACCGCTACCTGTCCTTCGACCAGATCGCCGAGTTCCGTGAAGTTGCTGCGAACGCCAATATCCCGGTCGTTCAAGCCTAACGTTACAACGCTGTAAAAAACGCCGCCCATCGTGAGATGAGCGGCGTTTTTTTATGCCTGAAAAGCTGACACTTCCCTTTGTAGGAGTGAGCCTGCTCGCGATAGCGGTGGGTCAGCCAACACAGGTATTAACTGATCCACCGCTATCGCGAGCAGGCTCACTCCCACAGGGGTTATGTGGTTGGCTTAAGGGCTTGCTGGACGGCAACATCGACACTCAAGCCGCTGAGAATCACCTGCTCCAGTTCTTGCGCCGGCAACTTCGACAGCGCTGCTTTTGCCTGATGCTTGAGCCGCGCCAGGATCAGCAGTTTGTCCTCGGCGCGCACCTGCAAAAAGAACGCTTCCAGCGCTTCGATGCTGGTGCCGTCCAGATCGGGCGACTCTTCGAGACTGAGGATAACCGTATGCACCGGCGGCTCCGCGTGCCGCGCCAGACGCAACGCACCACCGAGAATGCGCTCCACATTGGCGAAAAACAGCGCCTCGCTGGGCCGCACGATCAGCACACCGGGGATTTCCTTCGCGTCGGGATGTCGTTGCAGGTCAATAAAATCGTGACCTCCGGCCATTTGCCCCAACACCTGGATGTCCGCCGACGACATCTGCTTGAGCATCAGCACCACGCTGATTGCCACTGCCAGCAGCAAGCCGTCCAGCACGCCCAGCACCAGCACCGCCGCCACCGCGCAAATCACCAGCAGGCGGTCGCGACGCCAGATGAAATACCGGCCCAACGGTTGAAGGCTCAAGCCACGGGCCAAGGCATGAATGACGATGGCGGCCAGCACCGGCTCGGGAGTCAGGGCGATCCACGGCAACACCGTCAGGACGATGAGCAGCACCACCCCCGCCGCCACAGTCCCGGCCAGACGCGAACCGGCCCCCGCCGCTTCATTGGCCGATGTCGCAGAATAACCAGCGCCTGCGGGCATGCCATGAAACAGTCCCGATAAAAGATTGGCCGCACCGAGGGCCAGCAGATCGCGGTTGGAAGACACCCGGTCGCCGTGTTTGAGCGCAAACGAGCTGATCGAGCCGTAAGACTCGGCATACAGGATCATCACCATGGCGAACGCCAGTTCCCCCAGGCGCAACCAGTCAGTGAACGGCAACACCGGGAGCTGCGGCACTTCGAGACTCAGATCGATGACGCCGATCAACTTGACCCCGTAGGCTGGCAGGTTCAGCCATTGGCCCGCCGCGATGCCGAGCGTCACCACCAGCAAACCGCCAGGCAAACGCCTGACCCGTGCGCACAGCCACAACACCAGCAACGCCACCGCCCCGACCAATGCCCCGACTTTATTCCACTGCGGCCACTGCTCCAGCAGTTGCGGCAGGAAACGGATCAGGTTGCCGGTGCTCAAGTGGACGTCGACGATGCTCGCCACTTGTTTGAGGATGATGGTCACGGCCAGCCCCACCGCAAAGCCGCGCAGCACTGGTTTGGCGATGAATGAGGTGACGCTGCCGAGCTTGAATAACCCGGCCAACAGGAAGAAACCTCCGGTCATCAGCACCAGACCGATCGCCAGACTCATGCGCAAGGCCGGATCGCCATTGGCCAGCGTGGCGGTGGCGGCAGCCAGAACGGCCGCTGACGACGAGGTCGCGGACACGATGGCAAACCGGCTGGTGCCGAACAGTCCGTAACACAGCAGCCCGGCAAACAAGGCAATCACCCCGGCCTGTGGCGGCAACGCGGCAATGCTGGAATAGGCGACCGCCTCGGGCAGCAACAACCCGGCAATCGACAGGCCAGCCAGTACGTCCAGCCAACGGTCAGGTGTATCGGCACGGGGTTGCGCCGATGCGCCGGGGGTACGAGCCATGTAGCGTCTCCAGAGACGGCGCTTTACGGCGCGCCGATGCAGCCGCAGCTTAGCTGTTTATCCTTGGGGACAGGTGTTCTGGATCAGGTGCCATGTCATAAAAACGCTGGCCTTGGGCATATCCGTTTTTTTGGTAACGGCGGCTGGCGGTTTCGCCCTTACGGCGAGTCACTTGGAAAAGCCCCAAGTAACCAAGGGCTCTTGCCCCTTTCGTTCGGTGCCTCGCCTAGGCTCGGCATGCCCTCGCTCCGGTCCTGCTCCGTGGGCCCGCCGCCATCGGCCATCCATGGCCGGGGGCGGCTAACCCGGCATCCATGCCGGGTTGCCCACTGCGCAGAACCTCCACTCGGCCTCTCGAGGGGGCGACTACCGCCACAGCCGCCGAGGCGGCCTGAAAGCCGACCTGGCTCATTTGCGTACGCGTTGTCCTTCTCTGATGCGCTCACTCATTCCGGACATGTACACCGATCCCCTGTAGGAGCCGGCTTGCTGGCGATGGCGGTGGGTCAGTCGACGCATTTATTGATTGGATGGACGCTATCGCCAGCAAGCCGGCTCCTACACGGGGATTGGGTTCACACGACTCAAAATTGTAGGAGCCAGCTTGCTGGCGATGGGCGTCAACGATAACGAGGGCTGTCTGAATGAACGCGTTGTCCAGACGATTTTCGCCGGCAAGCCGGCTCCTACAGGGAGTCGCGTTTGCTTTTGATCTTCACCACTCATCAGGCCGAGCGTTAGCTCGCCTTCCGCTATTGATCTGAGCGCCCCCTCGAGAGGCCGAGTGGAGGTTCTGCGCAGTGGGCAACCCGGCATGGATGCCGGGTTAGCCGCCCCCGGCCAGGGATGGCCGATGGCGGCGGGCCCACGGAGCAGGACCGGAGCGAGGGCATGGCGAGCCACAGCGAGCCACCGAACGAAAGGGGCAAGAGCCCTTGGTTACTTGGGGCTCTTCCAAGTGACTCGCCGTAAGGGCGAAACCAATAGCCGCCGTTACCGCAGCAACGGATATGCCCCCCCTAAAAAAACCAGCGCACAAAAAAAAACGGCCAACCCGCAAAGCGGATCAGCCGTCATCTCAACCAATCAAGCAAACAACAGCAATCAAGCACTCAGCGAATAAATCAACGCCGAAATAGCCACCAAACCAACCGCCGTCACAAACACATTCGACGCTTGACCACGGAAACGTGCCATCGCCGGCACCTTGCGGATCGCATACATCGGCATCAGGAACAGAATCGCCGCAATGATCGGGCCACCGAGGGTCTCGATCATCCCCAGAATGCTCGGATTCAGCGTCGCCACAATCCAGCACACCACCAGCATGAACGCCGCGGTCATACGGTCCAGCGTCTTCGGTGCCGGACGCTTGCCGCTCTTCACGATCAGACCTTTCAGACCTTCACTGGCACCGATGTAATGCCCGAGGAACGACTTGGAAATCGCCACAAACGCAATCAACGGCGCCGCAAACGCGATGGTCGGGTTGCTGAAGTGGTTGGCCAGGTACGACAGGATCGACAGGTTCTGCGCCTTCGCTTCCGCCAGTTGCGCCGGCGACAGGGTCAGCACGCAGCTGAACACGAAGAACAGCACCATCACCACCATCAACACATGGGCGCGGGACAGAATCTGCGAGCTGCGCTCTTCCGCATGCTCGCCGTAGCGACGCTTCTGGTCCACCGCGAACGCCGAGATGATCGGCGAGTGGTTGAACGAGAACACCATCACCGGAATCGCCAGCCACAAGGTGTGCAGCAGCGCCGACGGTTCAGGCAGCGTCGATGCCGTGGTGAGGATGCCGCCGTTCCAGTGCGGAATCAGGAACACCGCCAGAAACAGCAACGCCACGATGAACGGATACACCATCAGGCTCATCGCCTTGACGATCACCTGCTCGCCGCAACGCACCACCGCCAGCAGGCCGAGGATCAGAACAAACGACAGCACGGCGCGCGGTGGCGGCATGATGTGCAGTTGATGCTCAAGGAAGCTGCCCACGGTGTTGGTCAGGGCCACGCTGTAGATCAGCAGGATCGGGAAGATCGCGAAGAAGTACAGCAAGGTGATCAGCGCACCGGCCTTGATGCCGAAATGCTCTTCCACCACTTCTGTGATGTCCGCGCCTTCGCGACCGGACAACACGAAGCGGGTCAGGCCACGGTGCGCGTAAAACGTCATGGGGAACGCCAGCAGCGCCAGGACCAGCAACGGCCAGAAACCGCCCAGACCCGCATTGATCGGCAAAAACAGGGTACCGGCCCCGATGGCCGTGCCAAACAGGCCAAGCATCCAGGTGGTGTCATGACGATTCCAGCCCTCAAGGCTGACAGGGTTCGCCGCTACATAGCGTTCGTTAACGCTATTGGCCTGATCATTCATCCGGTGGGATCTCCACATTCCGGTCAGTTGCTACCCGGTCAGGACGAGTCGGAAAAATCCGACAGGCAGCGCCCTGGCCGAAACAGGGGCGCGATTCTCCGGGATTAATGAACAGAAGCAAAGACTTAGCTGAGGAATGGTTGTGCGGATCAGCAAATCTGGAGCGAACACAACCCTGTAGGAGCTGGCTTGCCAGCGATGGCGATCGGAAGAACACCGCAATATCCAAAATCTTTCGCCGGCAAGCCGGCTCCTACAATGTCGGGTGAACCTCAATCACGCACAAACGCTTCATCGCCAAAGCCAGCTTCGACTTGATAAAGGTTTGCCATCATGTATTTTAAGTAAACCCGCATCCCTTCCGGAGACCTTCCATGCCACTGGTTCGCATCGACATCAAAAAGCATCAGGACCCCACCCACGCCAAACGCATCGGGCAGTTGATCTACGCCGCCATGCACAGCGCCATCGGCGTGCCGGAAAACGATAACTTCCAGATCCTCGCCGAACACGACGAGCAGCACTTCATCTTTGACCCGCAATACCTGGGGATCAACCGCAGCGACAAACTGGTGGTGATTCAGATCACCCTGAGCGAAGGCCGCACCGTCGAGCAGAAGAAACTGCTCTATAAAACCATCGCCGAGAGCCTTAACGCTGAACTGGCGGTGCGCCTCGAGGACGTTTTCATTAATCTGGTCGAAGTGAAAAAAGAGAACTGGTCGTTCGGCAACGGAATTGCCCAGTACGCCCTCTGATCGCCATCCTTTATCTATGTGAGCCGCCAATGCCCCGTGTTTCCCGCAAACAAGCCGAACTCAACCGCGAGATTATTGTCGAGGCGGCCACGCGGCTGTTTCGCGAACGGGGCGTGCATGGCATCAGCGTCATCGACGTCATGGCGGCAGCAGGCCTGACCCATGGCGGTTTCTATGGGCATTTCGAGTCCAAGGAAGCCTTGGCCCAGGAGGCCAGTAGCCGCGCATTCCAGCAATCGGCTGACCGCTGGAAAGACTGGATCGCCGCCAATGAAGACAAGAACGCCGCCCGTCAGGCCTTGATCAAACCCTACCTGTCGGCAGCCAGCCGCGATAATCCGGGCGACAGCTGCCCGGTGACGGCGTTTGCCGGTGACATGTGCCACGAAACCGCCGAAAGCGGCCTGCGCCAAACGTTCATGGACGGTCTCGACTCATTGCTCGGCACGTTCGCCCCCCTGATGGATACCGGCGATGACGCCCGCGATCGACAGCAGGCGCTGGTGCAGTTCTCGTTGATGGTCGGCGCCCTGACGCTGGCCCGCGCCACCCGTGGCGAACCGTTGTCCGATGAGATTCTGGACGCGGCGCGCAGCTTTTTGACAGCGCCATAACCTCTCCCTCCTGTTCCGCTATGATCATCTGGTAGCGCTGCGACCTTGATCGTTGCCAATGCACTTTGAAGCCAGCAATCTCTAGGGATTTTCAAGTCACAGGAGCCCAGCATGCCCGCAACCGTTCTGGTACTGGTTGAAACAATCAATGATTACTTGCCGATTCTGGAGCATCAGGGGTTTCACCTGATTCTGGCACCGACCCCCGCCGAACGCGCCGAGGCCATTGCCACCCACGGCGCCCGGATCGATGCGGTCCTGACCCGTGGCCCGTTAGGTTTGTACGCTGACGAAATAGCCGCGCTGCCGGCGCTGAAGATCATTTGCGTGATCGGTGCCGGCTACGAACACGTCGACCTGCAAGCCGCCGCCGACCGGGGCCTGACCGTCACCAACGGCGCCGGCGTCAACGCGTCTTCGGTCGCCGACCACGCGATGGCGATGCTACTCTCGCTGGTGCGTGATATCCCGCGCTGCGACGCCGCCGTAAGACGGGGCGAGTGGCCGAAGATCATGCGCCCTTCCCTCGCCGGCAAACGCCTGGGCATCCTCGGCCTCGGCGCGGTCGGCATGGCCATCTCCAGGCGCGCGGCCAACGGTTTCGACATGACGGTCAGCTACCACAACCGCCAACATCGCAGCGATGTGCCATACAGCTTCTGTTCGACGCCGACCGAACTGGCCCGCGTCTCGGATTTCCTGGTGGTGGCCACGCCCGGCGGAATCGGCACCCGAAACCTGATCAATCGCCCGGTGCTGGACGCGCTGGGTCCCAACGGTTTTCTCGTCAACATCGCTCGGGCCAGTGTCGTGGTAACCGCCGATCTGATCGGCGCACTGGAACAGCGACGTATCGCCGGCGCGGCACTGGATGTCTTCGATCACGAACCTCAGGTGCCGGAGGCCTTGAAAGCCTTGAGCAACGTCATCCTCACGCCGCACGTCGCGGGACTGTCTCCGGAAGCGACCCAGGGCACGGTCGAACTGGTCGGGCGCAACCTGATGGCGTTCTTTTCCGGTGAACCGGTGCTCACCCCCGTCGCCCTGCCGGCCAATGCGAATCAGGCAGCGCTGTGACAACATTCAAACAGGTGTATCAAAAGCAATGATTGCCCGGCAACACGCTCACCTATAAGGGCTGATCGTGGTTGTCGGTGCCGGGTGTGCACATTAGATTAGCCAATAGTCTCAGGCCTCCAGAATAAGCAGAAGGGATAAGCATGGCGCTTACTGACCAGTCCACCCGTATCCGCTCCGGCGAAGAACTCGATGCCAGCCTGATCGATCCGTACCTCAAGGCGCACATTCCGGGCCTCAGCGGTTTGCCGCAAATCAGCCAGTTTCCCGGCGGTGCGTCGAACCTCACCTACCTGCTGGAATACCCCGAGCAGGAATTTGTCCTGCGCCGGCCACCGTTTGGCCACAAGGCCAAATCCGCCCATGACATGGGTCGCGAATTCCGCATCCTCAATCAACTGCGCGACGGTTTTCCGTACTGCCCCAAAGCCTACGTGCACTGCACCGACGAATCGGTGATCGGTGCCGAGTTCTATGTGATGGAACGGGTCAACGGGATCATCCTGCGCTCCGAACTGCCGCCGGAACTGGGCCTGGATTCGGCGAAAACCGAAGCCCTGTGCAAAAGCTTCATCGACAAGTTCGTTGAACTGCACCAGGTCGACTACAAGGCCTATGGCCTCGGTGATCTGGGCAAACCCGAAGGTTACGTCGCGCGGCAGATCAAAGGCTGGAGCGACCGCTACGAAAAAGCCCTGACCCCGGACGCCCCGCAATGGGACGTGGTCAAAGCCTGGCTCAACGACAAAATGCCGGCCGATCACCCGATCTCAAGCATCGTGCACAACGACTACCGCTTCGATAACGTGATCCTCGACCCGAACAACCCGATGCAGATCATCGGCGTACTCGATTGGGAACTCACCACCCTCGGCGATCCGCTGATGGACCTGGGCAACACCCTCGCCTACTGGATCGAAGCCGGCGACCCGGCCCCGGTGCAAATGATGCGCCGCCAACCGAGCCACGCACCGGGCATGCTGACCCGTCGCGAATTCGTCGATTACTACGCCCAGCGTTCGGGCATCCAGATCGACAACTTCGACTTCTACTACACCTACGGCCTGTTTCGCCTGGCCGGCATCGTGCAGCAGATCTACTACCGCTTCTTCCATGGTCAGACCCAGGACAAACGCTTCGCGCAGTTCATTCACATGAACAAACTGCTGGAGCAGATGAGTTTGCAGGTCATCCAGAAATCCAGCCTCTGATACAACACACCACTTGTAGGAGCCAGCGATGCGGCGACCCGACTTGCCGGCGAATTGGACACTGCGGTGTATCTGTAATACCGCGTAATCGCTCTTCGCCGGCAAGTCGGGTCGCCGCATCGCTGGCTCCCACGGTACAAATGTCAGGCCTATAACAAGGAACTCCAATGTCCAAGACTCAATTGTTCGACCTCGACGGCAAGATCGCTTTCGTCTCCGGCGCCAGCCGCGGTATCGGTGAAGCCATCGCCAAACTCCTGGCCCAGCAAGGCGCCCACGTCATCGTCTCGAGTCGTAAACTCGAGGGCTGCCAGCACGTCGCCGACGCCATCATCGCTGCCGGCGGCAAAGCCACTGCCGTCGCGTGCCACATTGGTGAAATGGAACAGATCAGCCAGGTCTTCGCCGGCATCCGCGAACAGTTCGGCCGCCTGGACATCCTGGTCAACAACGCCGCGACCAACCCACAGTTCTGCAACGTGCTGGACACCGACCTCAGCGCCTTCCAGAAAACCGTCGATGTCAACATCCGCGGCTACTTCTTCATGTCCGTGGAAGCGGGCAAGCTGATGCGCGACAACGGTGGTGGCAGCATCATCAACGTGGCATCGATCAACGGCATCTCGCCGGGGATTTTCCAGGGCATCTACTCGGTGACCAAGGCTGCGGTTATCAACATGACCAAGGTGTTTGCCAAGGAATGTGCGCAGTTCGGGATTCGCTGCAACGCCCTGCTGCCGGGCCTGACCGATACCAAGTTTGCCTCGGCGCTGGTGAAGAATGATGCGATTTTGAAAACCGCACTGGCGCAGATTCCGCTGAAACGCGTGGCGGATCCGAGCGAGATGGCGGGGGCGGTGTTGTATCTGGCGAGTGATGCTTCCAGTTATACGACGGGGGTTTCGTTGAATGTGGACGGAGGTTTTCTTTCCTGAGGAAGTCCGTCAATTGTAGGAGCCCGGCTTGCCGGCGATGGCAATCTCGAGAACGCCATCGCGGTAAGCCTTGCATACCCAAATGTAAAATTACGTCTTTTCAGCCGGGATAATTTTCACCCACAACTCAGGTACAGGGAGCTATTGAGTCACGCACCGAGTCAAAGTGGTCTCCCTTGTCACCTGCCCTTCAGCCCTTGCGTCACCCAACACATCGGTTTTTTCAGACGTGTCACACGTGCGTTGAGGTATCGGAGGTGGGGCGGCAGGAGGTGGCGGCGGTGGACTGGCGCAACCGCTGAGTATCGTTATGCAGAAGGCAAGCGACAAAGGCGCAAACGTGCATTTCCCAAGAATGTTCATAGGTAGGCCCGCGGCAACTGATTGTCAGATATCTGTGAAACAAATGGATTTCCGCCTATTCACGGTCCGGTCACAGAGTTTTACCCACTTATTGCTTATAGCCCACTCGACCGCTTCTGCCACCCTGCATCGATGTTTCTTGCCCAATCCGCCAGTGCAAATGCCTACGACCATTAGAGAGGTCACGCCATGCAGTAATCCTGGAATGCCGACTCAATCGTTGTTCCAGTCTCTGCGTGTATTAACCCCCTTGATACTGATGCGCAGCCCTACTCTTCAGAAGAAGCTATTCCTACTTTGTACCCGGAGGGTACGAAGGTGATTCCGGTCCACGATGGAACATCAGGGGAAAAAATTCTTGCCGTTACGAACGCAGGCGTTGCGAACACAACACGCCAGGTAACACCTTCTTTTACCATCACCTGAGGTTCCGTCGGCGTCACAACCGGTGGAAGCCATGAATCCAACGTTTTCATCTCCACCTGTTTGCCAAGCAAACTATCCCCTACCGGCATCAACGTAATTTTAAAACTACTGCCAGCCTTTACACCGGGTATAAGCCCTGCGTGCGGTACTAGTCCGCTCCAAGACGATGACTCCACGTAAATTGAAGAAACCGAATACCAAGGGTGAGAAGGCGGCGTGACAATACATGGAAACGTCAAAACCTCAGTAAAGTCCATCGCGAACAATATCAACGTGGCTTTTCCGATAATGGATTGTGGAGTGATTGTAAACTCCGCGATGCCGCCGCTCACTGTCACCCAACCCATCGGGGCTATATGGATATTGGCCAGTTCGACGTCGACCACCTCCAGCCTGATTTGTTTACCGTCCAACAAGTTCGAAACGATCTTCAAAACATGTGAATCAGGCGCCTTCAGCGCAATCGGCGAGCCCGGCAGATGCTCGACGTCATCTACATATATCTTTGAGCCCTCCCACGACTCAGGCTCTGAAAAACTTCGGCTCGTTTCGATTTCCATTATGAAACCCCTCTGATAACGCCGTGTTAAAAAGACACGGCCCACTATCAGAAAGATCGGGCAAGAGAGCTACTGTCAAACATGACAGTTCAACTAGAACAAAATGCTATAGCACCCCTTCACTTTTGATAATCCCCTACAGGATCGCATTCGGTCGACCCAGACTATTGCTTTCAAGCTCATAACGCAGTTCTTCGACCAGCGCCTGCACAGCGTCCGGCGTTCCGAGCGTTGTCAAGCTCAACCCGCTGACCACCAGATCTACCTGCCCCGACACCGGGTGATAGAGTTTCACCGTCAGCGAATGATCCCCCGTAAGCGTGCACTCACAGGCCAGCGGCGAAAAACTGCGTTCCAGTTGCAAGCGTAATTGCGCCAGGGAAATCATTGCGATTCACCTTGGCGACGGCGCATAAACCCGTGCGCTCTGAACGTGACCATGTGACGGTTCCTTTTCCTGTATCGAGGGGGACGCGAAGACTCGTATCTCACCCTTACAGCCTAAAAACCGCCGAGCCCGATCAGAACATCCATTTGCACTGCCTCAACTAGTGCATTTGCACCTTACCGCTGCCCTTTGGATCGCCACTCACCGGAAAACAATCCCCGCTCGCGTGCCCAGACAATCGCCTCGCTGCGACTGTGCACATCGAGTTTGGAGTAAACCGTCGATACGTGATTGCGCACCGTATTGGGGGCCAGTTTCAGGCGCGCGGCGATTTCCTTGTCGGCCAGGCCTTCGCAGATCAGGCCAAGCACATCACGCTCCCGGGCCGTCAGGTCGGTAAACGACACACTGGGCAATTTCGGCGAATTGACGCTTTTCACATTGGCGAGTTTTTCGATCAGCGTACGGCTGAACCAGGACGCGTCTTGCATCACTTCTTCGATGGCCGCCACCAACTCCAGTTCAGTGCGTTTGCGCTCGGTAATGTCCATCAACACCAACAGGTAACAAGGGTTGTCCTGAATGCTCACGGTGTCGGCGCAAATCGCGCAATCGATCAGTTGAGCGTCTTTTTTTCGGATACGCACATCGATGCGATCCAGGCGGCCGGTTTTCTCCAGCGCCGCAAACAGCCGAGTGCGGTCGCCTTGATCGTGGATAAAATCGATCTCCGCGAGGGTCTTGCCCAATACGTCTTCGCTGGGGTAAGCGAGCGTATCAAGGAAGGCTTCGTTGACGTCGATCACCACCTGATCGCCAGCACCGCACACGAGGGTGGGCACCGGGGTCAATCGAAAGGCCTTGGCGAAACGTTCCTCGCTCTGGCGCAGGGCAACTTCGGCCTTGTGCCGTGGCTCCATGTCGACGAAAGAAAACAGCATGCAGTCTTCGTCGTTCAGCTCCAGCGGCTGGCCTGCGACGATGACCTGTTTGCTGCTGCCGTCGGCCAACTTCAGCTCGGCCTGCATTTGGGGAATGGTGGTGTGTTCGCGCAAACGCTCGATCGCCAGGTCTTTCTTCTCGGCGCCTTCAAGGACGTCCAGCTCGTAGGTCGAAACACCGATGACTTGATCGCGGACATACCCGGTCATTTCCAGAAAACCCGAGTTGACCTTGATGTAGCGCAAATCGCTGAGGCGGCAGATCACCGCCGGGGCCGGGTTGGCGTTGAAGGTCTTTTCGAAGCGCTGTTCGGCGCTGGCCCACTCGGTGACATCGTCCATGATCAGCACCAGCGACTCCGGCGCCCCGGCACTGTCGGCCAGGACCATGCTGCGCACGTTGTGAACCCAGGTGCGATCCTCGTCGGCGGTCGGTGTCACCTCCACCAACACATCGCTGAAGGTCTCGCCCCGGGCAACCCGGTTGATCGGGTAATTGTCGGCCGCCACCGGGTGGTTATTGCGATAGCGCAACGCGAAACGCCGGGCATATTCCCTGGCGTTCGCGCCCAACTCGCTGATCCGGCTGACGCCGTGCATGGCCAGCGCAGCATCATTGGCCCACACAATGGTCTGGTCGAGCTCCAGCAGAATCACCCCGTCGGACAAACCGGCGATGATCTGCTGCAACTGGCGGCGATTGGTTTCGGTGCTCAGGACGTCCTGGCTCATTGGATCTCCACAATGGCGGCCGCGCCAACGTGTGGCGCTCTGTGAAGATTACGACCGCGAGGGGTAGGGATCGTGCGGCAAACATCCGAATCCGTAGGAGCGAAGCGTGCTCGCGAAGGGGCCATCGACTTCACTATCACTGTCGATTGAACGGGCGCCTTCGCGAGCAAGCTTCGCTCCTGCATGGGCTTACGCGAATTTCTGACGTTTATGCCGCGAGCTGCCCCCCGGCAATCGCCGCCGAAGCCGCCAGCATCGCCCGCAACAACACCGCACACCCCGCCGCCAGGTCATCCGGCGCGGCGTTTTCGATTTCGTTGTGGCTGATGCCGCCTTCGCACGGGACGAAGATCATCCCGGCCGGGCCGAGTTCCGCGAGGAAGATTGCGTCGTGCCCTGCTCCGCTGACGATGTCCATGTGCGACAAGCCAAGCCCCTGCGCGGCACCGCGTACCGCTTCGACGCAGCCCTTGTCGAAGTACAGCGGCGGGAAGTCGGCGGTGGGGGTCAGTTCGTAGGTCAGGCCGTGTTCTTCGCAAGTGGTTTCGATCACTTCACGGACTTCAGCGATCATCGAGTCCAGCCTCACCGGTTCCAGGTGACGGAAATCGAGGGTCATGCGCACTTCACCGGGGATGACGTTGCGTGAGCCGGGATAGGCTTGCAGACAACCGACGGTGCCACACGCGTGGGGTTGATGGCCGAGGGCGGCGCGGTTGACCGCACCGACGATCACGGCGGCGCCGACCAGTGCATCCTTGCGCAGGTGCATCGGGGTCGGGCCGGCATGGGCTTCGACACCGCGCAGTTTCAGGTCGAACCATTTCTGCCCGAGGGCGCCCATCACCACACCGATGGTTTTGTGTTCGTCCTCAAGGATCGGGCCTTGCTCGATGTGGGCTTCGAAATACGCGCCGACCGCGTGACCGCTGACTTTGCGTGGCCCGGCATAGCCGATGGCGTTCAGCGCTTCACCGACGGTAATGCCTTCGGCGTCGACCTTGGCGAGGGTTTCTTCAAGGGTGAATTTTTCCGCAAACACGCCAGAGCCCATCATGCACGGGGCGAAACGCGAGCCTTCTTCGTTGGTCCAGACCACCACTTCCAATGGCGCTTCGGTTTCCACGCCCAGGTCGTTGAGGGTGCGCAGCACTTCGACCCCGGCCAGTACGCCGAAGCAGCCGTCGAACTTGCCGCCGGTGGGTTGGGTGTCGATGTGGCTGCCGGTCATCACCGGCGGCAGGTTCGGGTTGCGGCCGGGGCGACGGGCGAAGATATTGCCGACGGCGTCGATGCTGACGGTGCACCCAGCCTCCTCGCACCACCTGACGAAAATGTCCCGGGCCTGGCGATCGAGGTCGGTCAGGGCCAGGCGACACACGCCGCCCTTGACCGTGGCGCCAAGCCGGGCCAGGTCCATGAGCGACTGCCACAGGCGGTCGCGGTTGATGTGCTGATGGGTGGATTGCAGAACGTCTGTGGCCGCGTTCATGGTGATCTCCTCAGGCAGTTTTTATAGGTTTTTCAGGCAATTCTTTGGTGTTTGTGGCGCCGCCTTCGCGGGCAAGCCTCGCTCCTACAGGTTTGCGTATTCCTTGTAGGAGCGAAGCTTGCTCGCGAAGAGGCCAGTGTTCACACCGGAGATTTCGCGATAGACGGGCTGGGCCGCACCGAGCACAACCCGTAATAAATCAACCCGCCCAGCGCCGAGCCAGTGAACCAGCCATAACTGTAAAACCAGCTGAACGCATCGCTGCCCAACGACAGCAACGTCAGCACCACCGGCACGCCGAACGCGATAAATCCATACCAGTTCCACGCCGGGTACACGTCATCGCGATACAACCCGGCCAGGTCCAGTTGCTGTTTCTTGATCAGGAAATAGTCCACCACCATGATCCCGGCGATCGGCCCGAGCAGGCTCGAATAACCCAGCAGCCAGTTCGAATAGACCGTTTCCAGGCTCAGGTCCGAGACAATCAGCCCAAGCTTCTTCAGCAACTCATGGCCCATCAGCAACAACCCCACCAGCCCGGTCAGCAACACCGCCTTGGTGCGGTTGATCACCTTCGGCGCGATGTTCTGGAAGTCGTTGGTCGGCGACACGATGTTGGCCGCGGTGTTGGTGGACAGCGTGGCAATGATGATCAACGCCATGGCCAGCGCCACCCAGACCGGGCTCTGGATATGGCCGATCAACGTCACGGGATCGGAGACGGTCACGCCCACCAGTTTCACCGACGCGGCAGTCATCACCACGCCCAGCGAGGCGAACAGGAACATGGTCAGCGGCAAGCCGATGATCTGCCCGACAATCTGGTCTTTCTGGCTCTTCGCATAGCGGCTGAAGTCGGGAATATTCAGCGACAACGTCGCCCAGAACCCGACCATCGCGGTCAGCCCTGCGGCGAAATAGCTGACCACACTGGCGCCTTCCGGACGCTTGGCCGGGATCGCCAGCAACTCGGTCATCGACACGTTCGGCATCGCCCACACCAGCAGACCGACACCCACCAGCACCAGCAGCGGCGCAGACAGCGTTTCAAGCCATTTGATCGAGTCGGCGCCGCGAATCACCACCCACAGGTTCAGCGCCCAGAAGACCATGAAACCGATGACTTCACCGGTGCCACCGAGGGATTTCCAGCCCTCAAACACCGAGCCCAGAAACAGGTGAATCGCCAGCCCGCCAAACATCGTCTGGATGCCGAACCAGCCACACGCCACCAGCGCACGGATCAGGCAGGGAATATTGGAACCGAGGATGCCGAAGGACGAACGCAGCAACACCGGGAACGGAATGCCGTATTTAGTGCCGGGGAAAGCATTCAGGGTCAGCGGGATCAACACAATGATGTTGGCAAGCAGAATTGCCACCAGCGCCTCGCCCACCGTCAGGCCGAAATAGGCGGTCAGCACACCGCCGAGGGTGTAGGTCGGCACGCAGATCGCCATGCCGACCCATAGCGCGGTGATGTGCCATTTGTTCCAGGTTCGTTCGCGCACCTTGGTCGGTGCCATGTCGTGGTTGTATCGGGGACTGTCGAGGACATCGCTGCCGGCTTCGAGCTCGAACAAGCCGTCGCGTTCGGTCACTTGCGATCTGATCTGTTGCATGGCCGCTCCACTGTTCTTTGAATTATTTTTTGCTCATCGGGGGCTGGCGGCATCAATAAACGTGCCGGGCACTCCGAATACGCATCGGGCAGTTCCATAAAAGCTTTGCAACTAACTGATGTTGATCAGTTTTATATCTATCTCCAGTGAGTACTCGGCGACGTGTCTGTTCTCTCAGGCTAAAGGCCAGGCAAGTTGTCCGAACCGTCAGGACTCAATCTGGTGCGTCGATCTTTTTTTCAAAGTTGCGCATCAACCATAGACCATTCTCAAGCGGCTGATTTCACATAAGAAATCTCGTCTATTTTTGGAACCTGTCAAGTGCGTCAAAATGGTGAGAGGCCTCACCATTTTGGTGATTAATCGATTTAGTTATTATTTATCAATAGCTTAAAACGGTTATATGCTTATAAAAAATATTCTTGCTCAATCCTTGAACTCATACTAGCTTCTAATCCTGACAGCGTTGACAGGAATACGACCGTTGACGCCAGCTGCATATAAAACAGTTAGAACTGACACCAGTCAGTCATTGCCTGCGAGGAACTCGGAATGTCTCTGTTGATCCGTGGCGCCACCGTTATTACCCATGATGAAAGTTATCGCGCCGACGTCTATTGCGCCGACGGCGTGATCAAAGCCATCGGTGACAATCTTGATGTTCCGGCGGGTGCCGAAGTGCTCGACGGCAGCGGCCAATACCTGATGCCCGGCGGCATCGACCCACACACGCACATGCAACTGCCCTTCATGGGCACCGTGGCCAGTGAAGACTTTTTCAGTGGCACGGCGGCGGGACTTGCCGGTGGCACCACGTCGATCATCGACTTCGTGATTCCCAACCCGCAGCAGTCGTTGATGGAAGCGTTTCATCAGTGGCGCGGCTGGGCGGAAAAATCAGCGTCGGACTATGGCTTCCACGTGGCGATCACCTGGTGGAGCGAGCAGGTCCGTGAGGAAATGGCCGAGCTGGTCAGCCATCACGGGGTCAACAGTTTCAAGCATTTCATGGCCTACAAGAACGCGATCATGGCAGCCGATGACACCCTCGTGGCGAGTTTCGAGCGCTGCCTGGAATTGGGCGCCGTGCCGACCGTGCATGCGGAAAACGGCGAACTGGTTTATCACCTGCAACGCAAGTTGATGGCCCAAGGCATTACCGGCCCTGAAGCGCATCCGCTGTCGCGCCCTTCGCAAGTCGAAGGTGAAGCGGCGAGCCGGGCGATTCGTATCGCCGAAACCCTGGGCACGCCACTGTACCTGGTTCACGTGTCGACCAAGGAAGCCCTCGACGAAATCACCTACGCCCGCAGCAAGGGCCAGCCAGTCTACGGTGAAGTGCTGGCCGGGCATTTGCTGCTGGATGACAGCGTCTACCAGCATCCGGACTGGCAGACCGCCGCCGGTTATGTGATGAGCCCGCCCTTCCGTCCTCGCGGCCATCAGGAGGCGCTTTGGCATGGCTTGCAGTCCGGCAACCTGCACACCACCGCCACCGACCACTGCTGTTTCTGCGCCGAGCAAAAAGCCGCAGGCCGTGACGACTTCAGCAAAATCCCGAATGGCACTGCCGGTATCGAAGACCGCATGGCCGTGCTGTGGGATGAAGGAGTGAACACCGGGCGTTTTTCGATGCAGCACTTTGTGGCGCTCACCTCCACCAACACCGCGAAGATCTTCAACCTCTACCCGCGTAAAGGTGCGATTCGCGTGGGTGCCGATGCGGATCTGGTGCTGTGGGATCCCGAAGGCACACGGACGATTTCGGCGAAGACGCATCACCAGCAGGTCGACTTCAACATCTTCGAAGGCAAGACCGTGCGCGGTGTGCCGAGCCATACGATCAGCCAGGGCCGTGTGGTCTGGGCGGACGGTGATTTGCGCGCCGAGCGTGGAGCCGGGCGCTATGTCGAACGGCCGGCGTATCCGGCGGTGTTTGATTTGCTGAGCAAGCGGGCGGAGTTGAATCAGCCAGTTGCTGTGAAACGCTGAGATCGAGGCCTTCGGCCTTCGCGGGCAAGCCTCGCTCCTACGGTGGATCGCATTTCAAACTGTAGGAGCGAGGCTTGCCCGCGAAGAGGCCGGCCCAGACAACAAAAAAACCAATGCCCATCAGAGGCAGTTACCTCAAATAACCGTGAGGCCAACACCGTGATCAAGACCCTGACCCACCTCCCGCATCCCGTTGAGAATGCGGCCGCCCTCGCCGGCCACTTCACCGATCTGGCGCCGCCGCTCAACGATCGCCAGGCGCACCTGGAAGCCTCGCGCTGCCTGTATTGCTACGACGCGCCGTGCGTGAACGCCTGTCCGAGCGACATCGACATTCCCTCGTTCATCCGCAATATCCATCAGGACAACGTGCAAGGCGCGGCGCAGAAAATCCTCTCGGCGAACATCCTCGGCGGCAGTTGCGCCCGGGTCTGTCCGACCGAAATCCTCTGCCAGCAAGCGTGTGTGCGCAACAACGACCATGAATGCGCGCCCGTCTTGATCGGCCTGTTGCAACGTTACGCCGTGGACAATGCGCACTTTAGCGAACACCCCTTCCCGCGCGCCGCCGCAACCGGTAAACGCATCGCGGTGGTAGGGGCCGGCCCGGCCGGTTTGTCCTGCGCTCATCGCAGTGCCATGCATGGGCATGACGTGGTGATTTTCGAAGCGCGGGAAAAGGCTGGCGGCCTCAACGAGTACGGGATCGCCAAGTACAAACTGGTGGACGATTACGCACAGAAGGAGCTGGATTTCCTGTTGCAGATCGGTGGCATCGAAATCCGTCACGGGCAAAAGCTCGGTGAAAACCTGACCTTGAGCGACCTGCATCAGCAATTCGACGCGGTGTTCCTCGGCCTCGGTCTCAATGCCAGCAAACAGCTTGGACTGAATCACGAGGACGCACCCGGCCTGCTCGCCGCCACCGAATACATCCGCGAGTTACGCCAGGCCGATGACCTGACACAACTGCCTTTGGCCGACCATTGCATCGTCCTCGGCGCCGGCAACACCGCCATCGACATGGCCGTGCAAATGGCCCGCCTCGGCGCGCATGACGTGAATCTGGTGTACCGCCGCGGTGTCGAGGACATGGGCGCCACCCACCATGAACAAGACATCGCCAAAGCCAATCAGGTGCGCTTGCTGACGTGGGCGCAACCCGAAGAAGTGTTGCTCGATGCTCAGGGCCACGTGCGCGGCATGCGCTTCGCCCGCACACACTTGGTAGAAGGTCGCCTGCAAACCACTGGCGAAACCTTCGAACTGGTCGCCGATGCGATCTTCAAAGCCATCGGCCAGGCCTTTGACTCAAGCGCCCTCAGCGACCCGCTGGCCCGTGAACTCAAGCGTCAGGGCGATCGGATTGCCGTCGATGAACAGCTGCGCACCAGCATCCCCGGCGTGTATGCCGGCGGCGACTGCACCAGCCTCGATCAGGACCTCACCGTGCAAGCCGTGCAGCACGGCAAGCTGGCTGCCGAGGCGATCAACGCTCAATTGATGCTCAACGTGGAGGCTGCGTAAATGGCCGATCTTTCGATTGTCTTCGCCGGCATCAAATCCCCCAACCCGTTCTGGCTGGCCTCTGCGCCGCCGACTGACAAGGCCTACAACGTGGTCCGCGCCTTTGAGGCCGGCTGGGGTGGCGTGGTCTGGAAAACCCTGGGTGAAGACCCGGCGGCGGTCAACGTGTCGTCGCGCTACTCGGCGCATTTCGGCGCCAACCGTGAAGTGCTGGGCTTCAATAACATCGAGCTGATCACCGACCGCTCGCTGGAGATCAACCTGCGGGAAATCACCCAGGTGAAAAAGGATTGGCCGGACCGCGCCTTGATCGTGTCGCTGATGGTGCCCTGCGTCGAAGAATCCTGGAAACACATCCTGCCGCTGGTGGAAGCCACCGGCGCCGACGGCATCGAGCTGAACTTCGGCTGCCCTCACGGCATGCCGGAACGGGGCATGGGCGCGGCCGTCGGTCAGGTGCCGGAGTATGTCGAGCAGGTCACCCGCTGGTGCAAGACGTATTGCTCGCTGCCGGTAATCGTCAAGCTCACACCGAACATCACCGACATCCGCGTCGCCGCCCGCGCGGCCCATCGCGGCGGTGCCGATGCGGTGTCGCTGATCAACACGATCAACTCGATCACCAGCGTTAACCTGGAACGCATGGTCGCCAATCCCATCGTCGGCAGCCAAAGCACTCACGGTGGTTATTGCGGCTCGGCGGTGAAGCCGATTGCGTTGAACATGGTCGCCGAGATTGCACGCGACCCGCAGACTCAAGGCTTGCCGATCTCCGGTATTGGCGGCATCGGCAACTGGCGCGACGCGGCGGAATTCATCGCGTTGGGCAGCGGCTCGGTGCAGGTGTGCACGGCGGCGATGCTGCATGGTTTCCGGATTGTCGAGGACATGAAGGACGGTTTGTCACGCTGGATGGACAGTCAGGGCTACGCCAGCGTGTCGGAATTTTCCGGGCGCGCGGTGGGCAATACCACGGACTGGAAGTACCTGGACATCAACTATCAGGTGATCGCGAAAATTGACCAGGAGGCGTGTATCGGTTGCGGTCGCTGCCATATCGCTTGCGAAGACACCTCGCACCAGGCGGTGGCCAGCCTCAGGCAGGCGGATGGGACGCACAAATATGAAGTGATCGATGACGAGTGTGTGGGCTGCAATTTGTGCCAGATCACTTGCCCGGTGCAGGACTGCATCGAGATGGTGCCGATGGAGAACGGGAAGCCGTTTCTGGATTGGAATCATGATCCGAGGAATCCGTATCATGTCGCCGTCTAAAATCTGCTGCGCCTGATCTGACGCCTTCGCGGGCAAGCCTCGCTCCTACAGGTACAGCGCGGTACCTGTAGGAGCGAGGCTTGCCCGCGAAGAGGCCATCAGCAACACCCGAGATATCAGGGCTCCAACCCGATCCCCCGCAAAATCACGCTCGTCACCGTCTGCACCGCCCGCTCAAACTGCATGTCCGACAGCGGCTGGTGGTCGTTCAGAATATTCACCTGGTGATCAAAGTCGGCGTAATGCTGAGTCGACGCCCAGATCATGTACAGCAGGCTGGAAGGCTCCACCGGCAGGATGCGTTTGTCGTCCACCCACTGGCGAATTTTCGCTTCTTTCATCTTGGCCCAGTCGTACAGGCTGGCGTCGAGTTTCTCACCCAGCGTCGGCGCGCCGTGGATGATTTCGTTGGCCCAGACTTTCGAACCGTAAGGCCGGCTGCGCGAGTGGTTCATCTTGGCGCGGATGTAGCTGCTGAGCACCACGCGCGGGTCATCGAACATCTCGAAGCACAGCGCATCCTGCTTCCACACTTCAAGTAAATCGAACAGCACGGCGCTGTAGAGCTCGGTCTTGGTGCTGAAGTAGTAATGCAGATTGGAGCGCGGCAGTTGCACTTCGGCGGCGATGTCGGCCATGGCGGTGCCGCCGAAACCTTTTTCGGCAAAGACCTTTTCGGCCCCGAGCAGAATTTTTTCGACGTTACTGCGGCGAATCTCGATCTTGTGATTGCCCATGAGGGCTCCCTGACAACAGCGTTGCTCAAGACTAGCATCCGCCCTACATCGCGGCGACAGCGGAAAACGAAACTTCGTACACCCACCCGCCGACGCTCACAGTTAAACTGTCGCCCTTCTTCGAACCTGCCTCTGAGGTACCCACGATGCTTTTCAAGAAAACCCTGACCGCCGCCGCCCTGCTCGGCTCGCTGCTCGCCGCTTCGTCGGTGTTTGCCCATGCCCATCTGAAAAGCCAGACGCCGGCTGCCGACAGCACCGTCAGTGCACCGTCGGATTTGCGCCTGGTGTTCTCCGAAGGTGTCGAAGCGGCATTCACCAAAGTCACGATCAGCAAGGACGGCGCCAACGTTGAGGTAAAAAGCCTGGCCACCGAAGGCAGCGATAAAAAGACCCTGGTCGTGACCCCGGCTGCGCCACTGGCGGCGGGCGCCTACAAAGTCGAATGGCATGCGGTGTCGGTCGATACCCACAAAAGCGAAGGCGCTTACAGCTTCAAGGTTGGCCAGTAATTCATGACGAGCGCGATGGTGCTGTGCCGCTTCCTGCATTTCACCGTGGTGCTGATGCTGTTCGGGGGCTGGGTATTCAGGCCGCTGCTGTTGGGTCATGAGGCGTTGCTGGACAAAACGCTGGCACGAGTCAGCCGCTGGCTCGCCTCGGTCGCATTGGTCAGCGGCATCGCCTGGCTGCTGCTGATCACCGTCAGCATGGCCGGTGCGTGGGAGGCGGCGTTCGATCCGTCGACCTTGCGCCTGGTGCTGGGCAATACGTTTTTCGGCCAGGTCTGGCGCTGGCATCTGCTGCTCAATGGCTTGCTGATGGTTGTGCTGCTGACACCGCTTCACACCAGCCTGCCCTTGCGCCTGGTCCTCGGCGGCCTGCTGCTGGCGACGTTGGCACCGGTCGGTCACGGCGCGATGCTCGATGGCCTCAGCGGCCAGTTGCTGATCCTCAATCAAATCATTCACCTGACCTGCGTCGGGGCCTGGCTCGGTGGGTTGTTGCTGCTGGTGATGATCCTGCGGCAACCGGCTGGCCATGCTGTCCGCGAAATACTGCAACGCTTCAGCGGTGTCGGTTATGCGCTGGTGGCGGGACTGGTGATTACCGGGCTGATCAATGTGCGGGTGTTGACCGGGCAGTTCTGGCCGACCCCGTTGCTGTCCGGGTTTGCGTTGATTCTGCTGATCAAGGTGCTGCTGGTGAGTGCGATGCTGGGGTTGGCGCTGTTCAATCGGCAGCGGATCAAGGATTGCGAGCAGCGCATGGCGACGCTCAAAACCAGTGTGATTATGGAGTGGCTGCTGGGCATTGGCGCTGTGGCGGCAGTCTCCCTCCTGGGCACCATGCCCCCGATGATTACCGGATAAACACCGTTTTTGTAGGAGCCGGCTTGCTGGCGATCCAGGCGACGCGGTCTTCCTGATACACCGCGGTGCCTGGATCGCCAGCAAGCCGGCTCCTACAAGGATCGTGTGGGGCCATTCGAGTCATCGTATAACTTCTGATTGACATACCCTGAAACACTCGCAAATAATCGCCCCGATGTTGTACGACGACGTATGACAAAAATAAAAACAACAAATACCCAGGGAACGTCACAGTGAGCAAACTCGCCCGCAATTCCTCCAGCCGCACTTCTCGCCCTGTCTTCGCACGCCGGCATACCCTGAGCCTGATCGGTTGCAGCAGCCTGGCCGTACTCGCCATGCCTGTGATCGGCCACGCCGAAGGTTTCGTCGATGACGCCAAGGCCACGCTGAACCTGCGCAACTTCTACATCAACCGCAACTTCACCAACCCGACCTACCCACAAGGCAAGGCCGAAGAGTGGACGCAAAACTTCATCCTCGACGCCAAGTCAGGCTTCACCCCAGGCCCGGTCGGTTTTGGTGTGGATGTGCTGGGCCTGTACTCGCAAAAGCTCGATGGCGGCAAAGGCACCGGCGGTACACAACTGCTGCCGATCCACGATGACGGTCGCCCTGCCGACAACTTCGGCCGGATGGGAGTGGCGCTCAAAGGCAAAATCTCGAAAACCGAATTGAAGGTCGGCGAATGGATGCCGATACTGCCGATCCTGCGTTCGGATGACGGCCGCTCCCTGCCGCAAACCTTCCGCGGTGGCCAGGTGACCTCTACCGAGATCAGCGGCCTGACGCTCTACGGCGGCCAGTTCCGGCAGAACAGCCCGCGCAACGATGCGAGCATGGAAGACATGTCCATGAACGGCAAAGCGGCGTTCACCTCGGACCGTTTCAACTTCGGTGGTGGTGAATACCTGTTCAACGAGAAGCGCACGCAGGTCGGCGTCTGGTACGCGGAACTCACTGACATTTATCAGCAGCAGTATTTCAACCTGAGCCACAGCCAACCCATCGGCGACTGGACCCTCGGCGCCAACCTCGGCTTCTTCAACGGCAAGGAAGATGGCAGTGCCCTGGCCGGTGACCTGGACAACAAAACCACGTTCGCCATGCTGTCTGCCAAATACGGCGGCAACACCTTTTACGTCGGCCTGCAAAAGCTCACCGGCGACAATGCCTGGATGCGCGTCAACGGCACCAGCGGCGGCACCCTGGCCAACGACAGCTACAACTCCAGCTACGACAACGCCAGGGAAAAATCCTGGCAACTGCGTCATGACTACAACTTCGTCGCCCTGGGCATTCCCGGCCTGACGATGATGAACCGCTACATCAGCGGCGATAACGTGCACACCGGCGCTATCACCGACGGCAAGGAATGGGGCCGCGAATCGGAACTGGCCTACACCATACAGAGCGGCGTGCTGAAGAACCTCAACGTCAAATGGCGCAACGCGAGCATTCGCAAAGACTTCAGCAACAACGAGTTCGATGAAAACCGCATTATCATCAACTACCCGATTTCGTTGTTGTAATACGCGCTACTGACCTGTAGGAGCGAAGCTTGCTCGCGAAAGACGTCAACGATAACGCATGTTTTCTGGATAAACGCGTTGCCCTGAAGTCCTTCGCGAGCAAGCTTCGCTCCTACAGGGGATAACGTTCTTGCCAGGTAACCCTCCGTCTTTTTTGACCAAAGTTGCGTTGACAAGACCCGGAAACCCTAACGATACTTCGGCACAGTCGTACGACAACCTACAACGAACTCAACAACAATAATTTCGCGCCCAGGAACTTCCATGACCACCACTTCCCAAGCCCCTTTCAATCGCCTGCTGCTGACCGGTGCCGCCGGTGGCCTCGGTAAAGTGCTGCGCGAACGCCTGCGGCCTTACGCCAAGGTCATTCGCCTGTCGGACATCGCCGACATCGCCCCCGCCATTGATGACCGCGAAGAAGTCGTGACCTGCGACCTCGCGGACAAGCAAGCCGTGCATCACCTGGTCGAAGGCGTGGACGCGATCCTGCACTTCGGCGGTGTGTCGACAGAGCATTCGTTCGAAGACATCCTCGGCGCCAACATTTGCGGCGTGTTCCACATCTACGAAGCGGCGCGCCGTCATGGCGTCAAGCGGGTGATTTTCGCCAGTTCCAACCACGTCATCGGTTTCTACAAACAGGATGAAGTGATTGACGGCCGATCCCCTCGCCGCCCGGACAGCTACTACGGTTTGTCCAAGTCCTACGGCGAAGACATGGCCAGCTTCTACTTCGATCGCTACGGCATCGAGACCGTCAGCATCCGTATCGGCTCCTCGTTCCCGGAACCGCTAAACCGTCGAATGATGAGCACCTGGCTGAGCTTCGGCGACCTGACCCAACTGATCGAACGCTCCCTGTACGCGCCGAACGTCGGCCACACCGTGGTCTATGGCGCTTCCGACAACAAAAAACTCTGGTGGGACAACCGCTACGCCACCGCGCTGGGTTATGCACCGCAGGACACCTCTGAAGTGTTCCGTGCAAAAATCGACGCCCAGCCGATGCCGGCCGCTGATGACCCGGCGATGGTTTACCAGGGTGGCGCGTTTGTCGCGTCCGGTCCGTTCGGCGATTGAGTCAGCGCTGTTCACTTGATCCCCACAACAAAAACCCAGGGAATGAGTTGCCATGCAAGCCGAATTGATTGTCGATGCCCGCAACACGGTCGGTGAAAGCCCGGTCTGGGTCCCGGAAGAAAACGCCCTGTACTGGGTCGACATTCCCGCCGGGGGCCTGCAACGCTGGAGCGCCGAAACCGGGCATGTCGAGGCCTGGACGGCGCCGGAGATGCTCGCCTGCATCGCGCGTCACCGCGATGGCAGCTGGGTCGGCGGGATGGAAAGCGGATTCTTCCGCCTCCAGCCGCACAATGACGGCAGCCTCGACAGCGAACTGCTGGCCCACGTCGATCACCCGCGTACCGACATGCGCCTCAACGATGGTCGCTGCGACCGTCAGGGGCGTTTCTGGGCCGGCAGCATGGTGTTGAACATGGGCGCCAACGCGGCCGACGGTGCGCTGTATCGCTACGCCGACGGGCAGCGCGGGCCGCTCGACGCGCTACTGTCAGGATTCATCGTCCCCAACGGCCTGGGCTTCAGCCCGGACGGGCGCACGATGTACCTGTCTGACTCGCATCCCCTGGCCCAGCAAATCTGGGCCTTCGATTACGACATCGACAGCGGCACGCCGACAAACCGCCGGCTGTTCGTCGACATGAATCACTTCTGCGGTCGCCCCGACGGCGCTGCCGTGGATGCCGAAGGCTGCTATTGGATTTGCGCCAACGATGCCGGGCTGATTCACCGTTTCACCCCCGACGGACGCCTGGACCGCTCCCTCACCGTACCGGTGAAAAAGCCGACCATGTGCGCCTTCGGCGGCAGTCGACTGGACACCCTGTTCGTGACCTCGATCCGCCCCGGCGACGACCATGACGAACAGTCACTGGCGGGCGGTGTGTTCGCCCTTGATCCTGGGGTAAAAGGCTTGCCCGAACCCCTTTTCAGCCACTGACCGAATTCGCCAGACAACGCTGTACCTGTAGGAGCCAGGCTTGCCGGCGAAGGCGTCCTTGAGATCGCCTTCGCCGGCAAGCCTGGCTCCTACGGATAGTCCACGCATTCATTGATTTCGCAGGTCACCATGACGCCAACACTGCTCGAACTCGAAGACGAATTCACCCACCTCACCCTCGCCCCCGAAACCGGTGGCAGCATCGTCAACTGGACCGTCAACAGTTCGGGGCAGCCGCTGTTGCGCCACAGTGACGCGCACGCGCTGAACACCGGTCTGCCGGGCAAGCTCGGCTGTTTTCCGCTGGTGCCATGGTCCAACCGTATTTCCGACGGCGGTTTCGATCGCCCTGACGGCTGGCTCGCGCTCGAGCCCAACAGCCTCACCGATCCCCTGCCGATTCACGGCAGCGCCTGGCAACAACCATGGCAGGTGGTTTCGCAGACCCGTGATGAAGTCGTCCTGCAACTCGACAGCACCAGGCCGTTCGCCTATCGCGCCCGGCAGCGTTTTCAGTTGAGCCAGGGCAAACTGAGCATCGAACTGCACGTCACGCATCTGGCCGAGCGCGCCGCGTGGCATGGTTTGGGGCTGCACCCGTACTTGCCCCGTACCGCCGGCACTCGGTTACAGACCAAGGCTGAGCAGGTGTGGTGGTGCGACGCCTCGAAACTGCCGACCCGACTCGGTTCGTTGCCTGCCGAGTGGGATTTTCGCCAGCTCAAGGCCCTGCCCGACACGCTGGTCGACAATGGTTTCTGCGGATGGGATGGCCATTGCCTGATCCAGCAACCCGACCTCGGTTATGAACTGGAATGCCAGGCCAGCGGCAGCGATTACTTCCTGCTGTACTGCCCGGTGGACCTGGGGTTTTTCTGCATCGAACCGGTGAGCCATCCAGTCAATGCGCACCACTTGCCCGGTCGGCCGGGACTGGTGCTGCTGGAACAAGGTCAATCCGCCGAGCTGGGTTTCAGCCTGCAATACCGCGCCTACCCCAACAGCTGACTCAGCACTGCGCGCAACTTGCCGGGTTTCACCGGCTTGTTCAGCAACGGCGCATCCAGTCGCTGCAAGGAGCGGCGGCACTGATCGGTGCGGTCGGCGGTGATGATCACCGCCGGAATCGTCTGGCTGAAATGCTCGCGCAAATGCCGGACCACCTCGCACCCCACCACCCCATGATCGAGGTGGTAATCCGCCAGAATCAGCTCCGGCGCGTGGCCCTGCAACGCGGCCAGCGCCGAGGCCTCGTCGGTGGCGGTGACCACTTCGCAACCCCATTGCCCGAGCAGCGCGCTCATGCTTTGCAGAATGCTGACCTCGTTGTCCAGCACCAGCAAACGCCGGCCCGGCAGCGGATTGCCCGTGCCCGGCTGGGGCGCCGCGAGGCTGATGGGTAACGGAACCTCACGGGAAATCGGCACCTCAATGCTGAACATCGAGCCGCGTCCCGGCAGCGAATGCACCTGGACCCGGTAATCGAGAATCTTGGCGATGCGCTCGACGATCGCCAATCCCAGCCCCACACCTTTGCGGTCGGCGGCGCGGCCGACGTCCAGTTGATTGAACTCAAGGAAGATCGAGTCGAGGCGATCCGCCGGGATCCCGCGCCCGGTGTCCCAGACTTCAAGACGCAACCTGTCACCGCGACGCCGGGCGCCGAGCAGGATGCTGCCCTCGTCGGTATAGCGACAGGCGTTGCTGAGGAAATTGCGCAGGATGCGCGTCATCAGGCGCAGGTCGGTGCGAATGGCGTAATCGCCCATGTGCACACGCAAGCGCAGCCCGGCCGCGTCGGCCACTGACTGGAATTCCGACACCAGCGGCCCGAGCAATTCATCGAGGCGGTACAACGCGACATCCGGTTTGACTGCCGCTTGATCGAGCCGGGAGATGTCCAGCAAATCGGTGAGCAAGTCTTCCGCCCCTTCCAGGGCCTGATGCGTGCGTTCGACCAGCACCTGTTCGACGTCCGGGAGTTTGCGCTCACGCAAGGTCGAAATCAGCAAACGCGCAGCGTTCAGCGGTTGCAGCAGGTCATGACTGGCGGCGGCGAGGTATTTGTCCTTGCTGCGATTGGCGGCCTCGGCGGCATCACGGGCATCGCGCAAGGCTTCGGCGATCTGTTTACGCTGGGTGATCTGTTGCTGCAGGTTGCGGTTGGCTTCGAGCAATTCGTCGGTGCGCGCGGTGACGCGTTGCTCCAGTTCGTCATTGAGCTGTTGCAACCGTTGCTGGGCCTGTTTGCGCTCGGTGATGTCAGCGACAAAACCTTCCACCAGCTGTTCCTTATCGGGCCTGAGCAACAGGTTCATCAGCACATCGACGCTGCTGCCGTCCTGGCGGCGCAACTGGGTTTCGTAACCATGCAGGCTGCCTTGATGCCGAAGGATCTCGCCGATGTTTTCCAGCTCCTGCTCACCGCCGACGAACAGCTGGCTGGCCAGGTCTGCCTTGGAAAACATCACGTCTTGCGGGTCCTGATAGCCGAGCATGCGTGCCAGCGCCGTGTTGGCTGCCCGCATGCCGCCGTCGAGGCTGGCCTGGAAAATCCCGTAGACCGCGTGCTCGAACAACCACTTGTAGCGATTGCGCTCGGTTTCCAGGTCTTCCAGGCGGGCGGCCAGTTCCGGGTAATGGCTCTTGCGCGCCGAATGGCTGCCCAATCCGAGCAAGCCGGCCAGCGCCGCCTGTTGCTCGTCAGAGGGCTTCGCCATAGACGACCTCGACATCACGCTGACTGGATTCACGCGGGTTGGTCAGGATGCACGGATCGTGCATGGCATGTTGCGACAGGAACGGGATGTCCGCCGTGCTGACGCCGTGCAAGCCAAGGGTTTCGTGGAAGCCGATGGCGTGTTTCAACGCGATCAGATGTTCAACCAGCCGCCCGCAGATCTGCCGGTGATTGAGGCCACGGCAATCGATGCCGAACGTCTCGGCAATCACCTTGAAGCGTTCCGGCGCCGAGCTGTAATTGAAGGCCACCACGTGCTCCACCAACACCGCGTTGCACAGGCCATGGGGCAAATCGAGGAAGCCACCGAGGCTGTGAGACATGGCGTGCACCGCGCCGAGGATCGCGTTGGAGAACGCCAGCCCGGCCTGCATGCTGCCGAGCATGATTTTCTCGCGCAGGGCGATGTCCGTCGGGTTGGCGATCATCTGCACCAGGTTGCCGTTGATCAGGCGCATGGCTTCCAGCGCGTGGGGGTCGGTCAGTGGCCCGTGGCCCGTGGAGACGAAGGCTTCGATGGCATGCACCAACGCGTCGATGCCGGTACAGGCCGACAGGAACGGGTCCATGCTCAGGGTGGTTTCCGGGTCGATCAGAGACACGTCCGGCACCACCGCTTTACTGACGATGGAGAATTTCATGCGTTCTTGCTGGTTGGAGATGATCACGAATTGCGAGACGTCCGCCGAGGTGCCGGCGGTGGTCGGGATCAGGATCAATGGCGGGCTGGGCACGCTGATGGTGTCCACCCCTTCGAACTCGAGGATGCTGCGCCCGTGAGCGACGACAATGCCGATGCCCTTGCCGCAATCCATCGGGCTGCCGCCACCAACGGCGACGATCACGTCGCAGTGGTTTTCCCGGTACAACTCGGCACCGAGCATGACTTCCTCGACACGCGGGTTGGGCGAAACGTCGCTATACAAAAAGTAATCGATGCCCTGGGCCTGCAGGCTGGCCTCGACATCGGCAACCCACCCGGCGGCAATGACGCCGGGGTCGCTGACCACCAGGACCTTGCGCGCGCCAAAGGTCTTGGCATAGTTGCCGACGTTGTGCCGGCAACCGGCACCGAAGATGATTTCAGGCGAAACGAATTTACGCAGCTGGCTGAGACTCTGGCTCATTGGAAAAGCCTGTTTTTATTGTTTTGGAAGGTAAGAACCACACTAACCCATCCGGCTGTGAATGCAATCAGACCAATGGGTAGTCAGATTCCAAACTCACTGACGATCCCCTGTAGGAGCCGGCTTGCTGGCGATGAGGCCCGCGAGTTATGCGTCGCCAGTGCGGCCGCCATCGCCAGCAAGCCGGCTCCTACAGGGGGTGTGTGCAGGGTGGGTTATCCGCGGTAGATCAAGCGGGAAGCCTTCTCATTGCGCAAGGTCAGGTGTTCCATGCCCTGCCCCGGCGCATCGGCCTCCTCGCGAGCCTTGAGGATCGCGCCATGGTGCGGTGACTTGCTGCACACCGGGTCGGCATTGGCGGCATCGCCAGTCAGCATGAATGCCTGGCAGCGGCAGCCACCCAGGTCCTTGTGTTTTTCATCGCAGGAGCGGCATGGCTCCTTCATCCAGTCGTCGCCACGGAAGCGGTTGAAACCGAAGGAGTCGTTCCAGATGTGCTCGATGCTGTGTTCGCGCACATTGGGGAATGTCACCGGCAATTGCCGGGCGCTATGACAGGGCAACGCCGTGCCGTCCGGGGTGATGTCGAGAAACAGATTGGCCCAGCCGTTCATGCAGGTCTTGGGGCGTTCTTCGTAGTAATCCGGGGTGACGAAGATCAACTTGCACGGATGCCCCTGCGCCTCAAGCCGTTCGCGGTATTCATTGGTGATGCGTTCGGCGCGCTGCAATTGCTCGCGGGTCGGCAACAGGCCCACGCGATTGAGCTCGGCCCACCCATAAAACTGACACGTGGCCAGCTCGACAAAATCCGCTTCCAGCTCCAGGCACAAGTCGATGATGCGGTCGATGCGATCGATGTTGTGCCGATGGGTGACGAAGTTCAGCACCATCGGATAACCCTGGGCTTTCACCGCGCGGGCCATGGCGAGTTTCTGCGCGAACGCCTTGCGCGAGCCGGCGAGCATGTTGTTGACCGCTTCGTCGGCCGCCTGGAAGCTGATCTGGATATGGTCGAGTCCGGCGACTTTGAAATCATGGACTTTCTGCTCGGTCAGGCCGATGCCCGAGGTGATCAGGTTGGTGTAGTAACCCATGTCCCGTGCGGCTTTTATCAGCTCCGCCAGGTCCTGGCGCACCAGCGGCTCACCGCCGGAAAACCCCAGTTGCGCAGCGCCCATCGCACGCGCCTCGCGGAACACGCGAATCCATTCCTCAGTGCTCAGCTCTGCGCCTTGCTGGGCGAAATCCAGTGGATTGGAGCAATAGGGGCATTGCAACGGGCAGCGATAAGTCAGCTCCGCCAACAGCCACAGCGGTGGCCCCGGAGGCGCATCATTCGATCCAGAATTGAGCATGGGCCACCTCCAGAAACGCCAGCACATCCTCGTCGATCCCCGGCACACCGGGAAAACTCGCGGAGAGCAAATCGATGATCGCCGCCACACTGCGTTGACCGTCCAGCAGGTCGAGAATCTGCCCGGCACTGGCGTTGAGTTTGATCATGCCTTCGGGGTACAGCAGCACGTGGCAGTCCTGACGAGGTTCCCACTGCAGGCGAAACCCCCGGCGCAATGCCGGTGACTGCGCACGATTGATCGGGCTCACAAGGCGATCCCCCGATGCCAGACGCGTTCGGTGGTCACCGTGTGATACGGCGGGCGTTCCAGCTCGTAGGCCATGCTCATGGCGTCGAGCATGCTCCACAGCACGTCGAGCTTGAACTGGAGGATTTCCAGCATGCGCTGCTTGGCTTCGACGGTGACGTAGTGCGCCAGGGTAATGCGCAAACCGTGCTCGACATCGCGCCGCGCCTGACTCAGGCGCGTGCGGAAATAGTCGTAACCGGCGACGTCGATCCACGGGTAATGCGCGGGCCAGGCGTCCAGCCGCGACTGGTGGATCTGCGGGGCGAACAGCTCGGTCAGCGAGCTGCTGGCCGCTTCCTGCCAGCAGGCGCGCCGGGCGAAATTGACGTAGGCGTCCACGGCGAAACGTACGCCGGGCAATACCAGTTCCTGGGACAGAATTTGCTCACGATCCAGGCCCACAGCTTCGCCCAACCGCAGCCAGGCTTCGATACCGCCTTCGCTGCCAGGCACGCCGTCATGGTCGAGAATCCGTTGCAGCCATTCGCGGCGCACGTCGCGCTCCGGGCAGTTGGCGAGGATGGCGGCGTCCTTGAGCGGAATGTTGATCTGGTAGTAGAAGCGGTTGGCGACCCAGCCTTGAATCTGCTCGCGACTGGCGCGACCGGCGTACATGGCTTGGTGGAACGGGTGATGGATGTGGTAGTACGCGCCTTTGGCGCGCAGGGCCTGTTCGAATTCGGTGGGGTTCATCGCTGTATCAGTCATTGCAGGTCTCCTGGAGGATTTGCGGTGTCTGGTCTGGCGCCTTCGCGGGCGAGCCTCGCTCCTACAGGCGATGCGCGAACCTTGTAGGAGCGAGCGGTGCGGCGATCCGACTTGCCCGCGAAGGCGTCATCCGCTACAGCACGATGCCCATGCCGTCATAGGCCACCTCGATCCCGCGCCGCTCCAGCAACGCCCGCTCAGCCGAGTCTTCGTCGAGGATCGGGTTGGTGTTGTTAATGTGGATCAGCACCTTGCGCTGACGAGTAAAACCCTCCAACACCTCCAGCATCCCGCCTGCCCCACTCTGCGGCAGATGCCCCATCTCGCTGCCCAGGCTCTGGCCGACTTCACAGACGCGCATTTCGTCATCGCGCCACAACGTGCCATCCAGCAACAGGCAATCGGCACGCTGCATCCAGCTCAACACCTCGTCATCGATTTGCCCGAGGCCCGGCGCATAGAACAACGAAGCGCCCGTGCGCCGGTCTTCGATGAACAGGCCAATGGTGTCGCCTGGCTGTGGGTTACCCCGATTCGGTGAATACGGCGGAGCATTGCTGACCAGCGGAATGGCCCGAAACTGCAACTGTTCGCAGGCCGCGATGCTGAACGGCTGGCGATCGAGTCCGATCGGTTGCCACTGCAAACCGCCATTCCAGTGCTTGAGCATGGTGAACAATGGAAAGCCGCTGCTCAGGTCTTCATGAACCCGCTCGGTGCACCACACCGAATGCGGGCAGCCTTCGCGCAGGCTCAACAGGCCGGTGCAATGGTCGATCTGGCTGTCCATCAGGACCACGCCGGCAATGGCCGTGTCGCGCAAGCGACGTGCCGGTTGCAGCGGCGCGAAACTCTCGAGTTGCGCGCGAATATCCGGGGAGGCATTGCACAGCACCCAGTCCACACCGTTGTCGCTCAGGGCAATGGAGGATTGCGTGCGACGTTGCGCACGCAGGCTGCCATTGCGCATACCGGCGCACTGGCGACAGTTGCAGTTCCACTGCGGAAAACCACCGCCAGCGGCGGAACCGAGAACGCGAATGTGCATGGGCGATGCTCCAGAAGGCAGGCCCGGCCAACGCAGCGGCTGGCCGGGTGGACGATCAGCGGTTGGCGAAATACATCGTCACTTCGAAGCCAATGCGCAGATCGGTAAACGCGGGTTTAGTCCACATGGGTCATTCCTCTTCTTGTGCCGGACGATTCCGGTAAAGCCATTAATGCACGTGGCGGCAGGCGCCCGAATGCTACTTTCGAAGGAGGTTGTGGGGTGCGTTGGTAGGGGGTGTTTCGGGGTGTCAGACACGGCCATTCGCGGGCAAGCCTCGCTCCTACAGATCACCTGACCTGTAGGAGCGAGGCTTGCCCGCGAAAGCCATCACACGGTTTCGCGCGAGGTTAGAAGAACCCCAGCGGATTGATGTCGTAGCTCACCAGCAGGTTTTTGGTCTGCTGATAATGGTCGAGCATCATCTTGTGGTTCTCACGGCCGACACCGGACTTCTTGTAGCCACCGAACGCGGCATGCGCCGGGTACAGGTGGTAGCAGTTGGTCCAGACGCGACCGGCCTTGATCGCCCGGCCCATGCGGTACGCGCGGTTGATGTCGCGGGTCCACAGGCCGGCACCGAGGCCGAACTCGCTGTCGTTGGCAATCGCCAGGGCTTCGGCTTCGTCTTTGAACGTGGTGATGCCCACCACCGGGCCGAAGATTTCTTCCTGGAACACGCGCATCTTGTTGTGGCCCTTGAGCAAGGTCGGCTGGATGTAATAGCCGCTCGACAAGTCGCCTTCAAGACGTTCCGCCGCACCACCGGTGAGCAGCTCGGCGCCCTCCTCCTGGGCAATTTTCAGGTACGAGAGAATCTTGTCGTATTGCTGCTCGGACGCCTGGGCGCCGACCATGGTGTCGGTGTCCAGCGGGTTGCCGCGTTTGATCTTGACGATCTTCTTCATCACCTCGGCCATGAACGGTTCGTAGATCGACTCTTGCACCAGCGCACGCGACGGGCAGGTGCAGACTTCGCCCTGGTTGAAGAAGGCGAGCACCAGGCCTTCGGCGGCTTTCTCGATGAACTGTGGCTCGGCGTTCATGATGTCTTCGAAGAAGATGTTCGGCGACTTGCCGCCCAGTTCGACGGTGCTCGGAATAATGTTTTCGGCGGCGCAATGCATGATGTGCGCGCCCACTGGGGTGGAGCCGGTGAAGGCGATCTTGGCGATGCGCTTGCTGGTGGCCAGTGCCTCACCGGCTTCGCGACCGAAACCTTGCACGATGTTGAGCACGCCGGCCGGCAGCAAGTCGGCGATCAGTTCGGCGAAGACCATGATCGACAGTGGTGTCTGCTCGGCAGGCTTGAGCACGATGCAGTTGCCGGCCGCCAGGGCCGGGGCGAGTTTCCACGCGGCCATCAGCAGCGGGAAGTTCCACGGGATGATCTGCCCGACCACGCCCAATGGCTCGTGAAAATGATAGGCGGTGGTCAGCTCGTTGATTTCGGCGGCGCCACCTTCCTGTGCGCGGATGCAACCGGCGAAGTAACGGAAGTGGTCGGCGGCCAGCGGCACGTCGGCGTTGAGGGTTTCGCGCACGGCCTTGCCGTTGTCCCAGGTTTCGGTGACGGCAAGGATTTCGAGGTTTTGTTCGATGCGATCGGCGATTTTCAGCAGCACCAGCGAGCGGTCCTGCGCCGAGGTTTTGCCCCAGGCATCGGCAGCGGCGTGGGCGGCGTCGAGCGCCCTTTCGATGTCGGCGGCGCTGGAGCGCGGGAACTCGGCGATCACTTCACCGGTTACCGGCGAGGTGTTGGTGAAGTACTCGCCGTTGACCGGTGCGACGAACTCGCCGCCGATGAAGTTGCCGTAGCGCGGTTTGAAGGAAACGACGGCGCCGGGTGTTCCGGGTTGTGCGTAGATCATGATGGGCCTCTGTCTGGGTCGATGCCTGTCGGGCAAACAGGCGATGAACCGATAGTAGAGAGCCCCGCGTGCCAGACGAATGCGCCGTTGGCAGGGGGGGCTCTCGTTATTTGGTAGTAGGTTTCACGCATTCCCCTGTAGGAGCGAGCTTGCTCGCGATGGTCGTCAACGATAACGCGGGGTGTCTGGTGCCCCGCGTCGGCCTCAGGTTCATCGCGAGCAAGCTCGCTCCTACAGGGGGTGTGGCGGAGTTAGTGCTTGGCCACCAGGTCTTTCGGCAACTTGAAGGTCCAGAGCATGCCGCCCTGGTTGAAGTCCTTCACGCGCTTGGCCACTTCACCGCCCCACAGCGGCACCGCGCCGCCCCAACCGGACAGCACCGAGACGTACTGCTCGCCATCCATTTCCCAAGTCACGGGCGAGCCAAGTACGCCGGAGCCAGTCTGGAATTCCCAGACTTTCTCGCCGGTCTTGGCATTGAATGCCTGGAGAAAACCTTCCGGCGTGCCGGTGAACACCAGGTTGCCTTTAGTGGTCAGCACCCCGCCCCACAGCGGCGCGAAGTTCTTGTGACGCCAGACTTCCTTGCCGGTTTTCGGGTCGATGGCGCGCAGCACGCCGATGTAGTCTTCGTTCAAGGGCTTGATGGTGAAACCAGCACCGAGGAACGCCGCGCCTTTCTTGTAGGCGATGCCTTCGTTCCAGATGTCCATGCCCCACTCGTTGGACGGTACGTAGAACAACCCGGTGTCCTTGTTGTAGGCCATCGGCATCCAGTTTTTCGCGCCGAGGAACGCCGGGGCGACGAACACCGAACTGCCCTTGGCTTCGGTGCCCGGTGCGCCGGGACGGCTGGCTTCGTTGTAGATCGGCCGGCCTTGTTTATCGAGGCCGGTGGCCCAGGTGATCTTGTCGACGAAGGGGAAGCCGCGAATGAACTTGCCGTTGGTGCGGTCCAGCACGTAGAAGAAACCGTTACGGTCTGCGGTCGCGGCGGCTTTGATTTCTTTGCCGCCTTCGCTGTAGTTGAACGACACCAGTTCGTTCACGCCGTCATAGTCCCAACCGTCGTGGGGCGTGCTCTGGAAGTGCCACTTGATGGTGCCGTCGTCGGGGTTCAGCGCCAGGCGTGACGACGAGTAAAGGTTGTCGCCAGGGCGCAGGTGCGAGTTCCACGGCGCCGGGTTGCCGGTGCCGAACAGCAGCAGATTGGTTTCCGGGTCGTAGTAGCCGCCGAGCCAAGGGGCGGCGCCGCCGGTTTTCCACAGATCGCCGGGCCAGGTCTTACCTGCTTCGCCACCGGAGATGCCGTTCTCTACCGCTTTGCCGTCCTTGTAGACATAGCCCATGTGGCCCTCGACGGTGGGCCGGGTCCACAACAGATCACCGTTTTTCGGGTCGTAGGCTTCGATCTTGCCGACCACGCCGAACTCGCCACCCGCCACGCCGGTAATCAGTTTGCCGTTGATCACCAGCGGCGCGGCACTGATCGAATAACCTTCCTTGTGGTCGGCGACCTTCTTGCTCCACACCACTTTGCCGGTGTCTTTGTTCAGGGCCACGAGCTTGGCGTCGAGGGTGCCGAAAATCACCAGGTCGCCATACAGCGCCACGCCCCGGTTGATCACGTCACAGCACGGGCGGATGTCATCGGGCAGACGCGCATCGTATTGCCAGAGTTTCTTGCCGGTGCGCGCATCCACCGCAAACACCCGCGAGTAGGAGCCGGTCATGTACATCACGCCGTCCTTGATCATCGGTTGCGCTTGCTGACCGCGTTGTTTTTCGCCGCCGAAGGAGAAGGCCCAGACCGGCCGCAAGTCCTTCACGTTGTTGACGTTGAGGGTGTCGAGCGGGCTGTAGCGCTGACCCTGGACGCCCAGACCGTTGGTGACGACCTGCTCCGGGTTCTTGGGGTCCTGGAGAATGTCCTGGTCAGTGACGGCGGCCAATGCGGTGCCGGACAACAGCATGGCACTGAGCAACAGGCTCAAGACGAAGGGTTGGCGACGTGCGGGTTGGGTCATGACGGCTGCCTCTGCGGTTATTGTTATACCCGGGAAATTTTCCCGGTCTGGTGCAGATTCTTGGGCGCCGCCGCCCTTGCAACAATTGCCCGCAGTGCTGAGATTGCTAGTTCCTTAGTACAGGGTCGGGTGTTATTGACCAACACACATCCCCTGTGGGAGCGAGCCTGCTCGCGAAGGCGCAGCACATTCAGCATCAATGTGACAGACAGACCGCTATCGCGAGCAGGCTCGCTCCCACAATGGATCAGCGTTGGTTGGTGGTGGAGTCAACGCGTTTCATTTGTGTGCGCTCGTAGCGCGGATAGAGATGGCTGACGCTGCGGATCAGTTCGTAGCGACTCAGGCTGATCCCGGCGAAGCGTTCGGGAATCGGGCTGCGGATCATCTCGGCCATGTCGCTGCCGTTGGCCGCACCCTCGCGCATCAACTGGTCGAGCCAGCCAAGGTAGTCACGCATTTGCTCGAACGGTTTTGCATCCGTGGAGATCGGGCCGTGACCGGGGATAATAAGCGTCCACGCCAACCCCTGAAGCGTGGCGATGTCCGCCAGCCACACCGACAACCCCGGACTGTTGGGCGTGGTCAGCGCCCGCTGGTAAAACACCAGATCCCCGGCAAACAGCACGCCGGTTTGCTGGTCGAGAATAGCCAGATCCGCGCCGGTATGCCCACCCAGGCTCAGCAGGCGCAGATCGTGATCCCCAAAATTTCGCACGCCGGGCGTCAGCGTCTCGGTCGGCAACACCACTTCGGTGCCCCGCATCCAGTCGCCCACCAGCCGATACATGTTCTCGGCCATGGCGTCACCCTGCTGCTTCAACAACTCGCAGGTGCCCGCGAGCGCGCCAATCGGCACATCGCTGAAGGCCTGATTGCCCAGCACATGATCGGGATGATGATGGGTCAGCAACACCTGGATCACCGGTTTGTCGGTGGTCGCGGCAATGGCTTTGCGCATCGCTTCGCCGTATCGCCTGGACGGCCCGGTGTCGATCACCACCACCCCGCGTTCGGTGACGATGAAGGCGGTGTTGACGATGTTGCCGCCGTTGGCCTTGGCAAAATTGTCGGTGCTGCCTTCCAGCAGCCAGGTGTCGGCGGCGATCTGCCGGGGCTTGAGTGAATAGTCGAGTTCGGCCAACGCCGGAAGGCTCAGGCTAATGAACAACAGCAGCATCCAGCGCATCACGCGCTCCTTTGAGTCAGGGTATGGCCGCATCAAATTCGTTGCCGCTGTTGTCGCGCAGCAACAGGCGCGTCTGCCCTGCCCCTTCGATGTCGAAGGCCAGGTTGGGGTTTTCGCTGACGGCGGGAAACAGTTCGAGGCGGGCCAGCACTTGATCGTTCTGATCCCGCAGCTCGGCATGGTTGATGAAAAATTCCGGGATACCGCCGACCATGCCGTTATCCATCGGGTGCGCCACCTGCAAACGCAAGCGGCTGAACTCGCCACGGGGATAACGTCCGCCAAGCACTTCGCCGATGTGCTCTTCCCAGCCCGGCTGGGTGCGCACCACGCTCGGCGCCGTGCATCCACCGCCCGCCGCATCGATCAGGGTCGAGCCGACATGCCACACACCGTCGCGAGTCAGGACGGCCGCGCGCAGCGGCGTGGCTTGTTCGACACGAATGCGGATCGACAGCCAGGGCAACACCCGATCCAGCGGCTGGAAATCGACAATTTTCGGCAAAGGATTGAGCTCGGCCCAGGCGAGGATTTTCACCACCTCGCCCTTGAACCCTCGGGCGTCGATTTCCAGCGGCACTTGCCGGGCGTCTTCGGCGAACGGCGGCGCCAGCAGCTTGACCCGCTCATCAAACACGAACGGCGCGTCGCCAAGCATCTGCTTGTGATAGAAGGCCCACATCACCGACGGCACCGGGTCTTTGCCCGGTGGGATATCTGCCGCGTGCGCGGCCAAGGGTAGCCAACAGGCCAACAGACCACACGTGCGCCAGTTCACTGTTGATACATCTCCGGGACGTCATAGCGCAGGCCATAACGGGCATAAATGGCTTTCACCGAACCCTCGCGGATCATGGCTTCCAGCGCCTCTTCCACGGCATAGGCCAATTGTCGGTTGCTCTCGTGCACGGCCATGCCGATCTCCCAGAGTTGCTTGCCCATATTCGGGTAGGCGTTTTCCGCCAGCGCCACTTGCGGGTCGGCGGCTTCATGAACCTGCCAGTCGATCTCGCCGCGCATGGCCATGACCGCGTCGACTTCACCTGCCTTCATCGCTGCGAATGCCTGGGGCACGCCGGGGTAGTGATGGGTTTTGCCGGCGAGCATGCCGTTGAACACCGAGGTCAGGTAGAACGACGGCACACTGTCGACCTCGACGCCGATCGGGTGATGCTCGAACACGGCGACGCTGGCCACCGATTCCAGCCGACGACGGTCGTAGGCGACTTGCCATTGTTCGTTCTGATACGGACCGAACATCACCACATGGCTGTTTTCCAGTTCGCCCAGTTCGTTGCGTTTGCGTGCGTAATCCTGGTCATAGGGCACGCGCATCATCAGGTCGGCCAGTTGCAGATCGTGCAACGGACTGGCGCGCCAGATGTAGTCGCGCAGGTCGTCGTCGAGCTTCTCGCCGGCGGGCGCCCAGATCAGCGTCAGGCGCACGCCAAGCGCTTTGGCCAGCGCCTCGGCGAGGTCGACATCGACGCCACGGGGTTGGCCGGCGTCGTCGAAACTGTAGGGGGCGAAGTTTTTGTAGACCGCCACTTTCAGCTCCCCGGCAGCGATCATTTCGTCATAGCTGCGGACCTGCGCCTGCACCGTCTGGCAGCACAGCAACACAGCGCTGATCAACACCGCGAGCAGGCGCATGCATTACTCCTCGACGCGGACGCTGTCCAGGTAAGTGCGCACCGCCCACAGGGCTTCCTGGCTCAGGTAATCCGACATTTTCGGCATGTACACCCGGCCGTCACGCACCGCGCCATGGCGCACCCGTTCGACGAACCATTCATCACCGGCCTCACCGACATCGAGCATGCGCAAATCAGGCGCGATGCCGCCGGACTTGGCTTCCAGGCCATGACAGGCCGCGCAGTTCTGGTTGTAGGCCGATGAACCGATCTCGACGGCCTTATCGTGTTCCGGGGAAGTGCGGTAAGGGTTCACCGCCGCCCATCCATCGCCATCGAGTTGCACGCCGGCGTCCTTGATCGGGGTCAGTCCCTGGGTTTCGACGGCTTGTGGCACGACATTGCCGTGAGCCCAGACCGAACCTGCACTGATGAAGCCGGCCAGCAGGCCGGCAACGAGCAAGGCGTTGCGTTTTGTTGTCATTGTTATGCCCTCAGGATTGCACGCAAAACCTCTTTACAGAGGCTATGGCAGCCATCTTAGGAATCACTTCGCACAAGCCCCATGCTGCTTTGGTGGCCGCCACCCAGTACCTTGGTAGTAGGGCTTGCGACGCACATCCAAATCAGGTGCCGCCTGGGAAATTTTCCCGGCAACAGCGGGACTTTTTCCGTATTCGCCACCCCGTCGGACGCACCACCCTGTGCAGGCCAAAACCTCCACTGGGAACTGCAACCATGACAATAAGATCGCTACCCGCCCTTTCCCCTTTGACCCTCGCCGTGCAAGCCTTTTTGCTGGTGAGCAGCCTGTCCCTGAGCGCTGCCAGCCAAGCTGCAACCGCGCCTGCCACACCGACGCACAACGTGAGCTGGGAAGACATTGCCAAGGATCACCTGACCACCAAGGACGTTCTGCAATACGGCATGGGCACCAACGCCCAGCGCTGGAGCCCTTTGGCCCAGGTCAATGACAAGAACGTGTTCAAGTTGACGCCGGCCTGGTCCTACTCCTTCGGCGACGAGAAGCAGCGCGGTCAGGAATCGCAAGCCATCGTCAGTGACGGCGTGGTGTACGTCACCGGTTCGTACTCGCGGGTATTTGCCCTCGACGCCAAGACCGGCAAGCGCCTGTGGACCTACAACCATCGCTTGCCGGACAACATTCGTCCGTGCTGCGATGTGGTCAACCGTGGCGCGGCGATTTATGGCGACAAAATCTACTTCGGCACCCTCGACGCGCGGCTGATCGCGCTGGACAAGAACACCGGCAAAGTGGTCTGGAACAAGAAATTCGGCGACCACGCCGCCGGTTACACCATGACCGGCGCCCCGGTGCTGATCAAAGACAAGACCAGCGGCAAGGTGCTGTTGATCCATGGCAGTTCCGGCGATGAGTTCGGTGTGGTCGGGCAACTCTATGCCCGCGACCCGGACACCGGCGAAGAAGTGTGGATGCGACCTTTCGTCGAAGGCCACATGGGCCGCTTGAACGGCAAGGACAGTACGCCGACCGGTGACGTCAAGGCGCCGTCCTGGCCGAACGATCCAACCACTGAAACCGGCAAGGTCGAAGCCTGGAGCCACGGCGGCGGCGCCCCTTGGCAGAGCGCCAGTTTCGACGCGGAAACCAACACCATCATTGTCGGCGCCGGCAACCCTGGCCCGTGGAACACCTGGGCGCGCACCTCCAAGGACGGCAACCCGCACGATTACGACAGCCTCTACACCTCGGGCCAGGTCGGCGTCGATCCGAGCACTGGCGAGGTGAAATGGTTCTACCAACACACCCCGAACGATGCCTGGGATTTCTCCGGCAACAACGAGCTGGTGCTGTTCGACTACAAGGACAAGGACGGCAAAACGGTCAAGGCCACCGGCCATGCGGACCGCAACGGTTTCTTCTACGTGGTCGACCGCAACAACGGCAAATTGCAGAACGCCTTCCCCTTCGTAGACAACATCACCTGGGCCAGCCACATCGACCTGAAGACCGGGCGGCCGGTCGAGAATGAAGGCCAGCGTCCGGCCAAGCCGCTGCCGGGGGAAACCAAGGGCAAACCGGTGGAGGTTTCGCCGCCGTTCCTCGGTGGCAAGAACTGGAACCCGATGGCCTACAGCCAGGACACCGGCCTGTTCTACATTCCGGGCAACCAATGGAAAGAGGAATACTGGACCGAAGAGGTCAACTACAAGAAAGGCTCGGCCTATCTGGGCATGGGTTTCCGCATCAAGCGCATGTACGACGATCACGTCGGCACCTTGCGGGCGATGAACCCGACTACGGGCAAAGTGGTGTGGGAGCACAAGGAACACTTGCCGTTGTGGGCCGGCGTGCTGGCGACAAAGGGCAACCTGGTGTTCACCGGCACCGGCGACGGTTTCTTCAAGGCCTTCGACGCCAAAACCGGCAAGGAGCTGTGGAAGTTCCAGACCGGCAGCGGCATCGTCTCGCCGCCGATCACCTGGGAACAGGACGGCGAGCAGTACATCGGCGTGACCGTCGGCTATGGCGGCGCGGTGCCGTTGTGGGGCGGCGACATGGCCGAGCTGACCAAACCGGTGGCTCAGGGCGGGTCGTTCTGGGTGTTCAAGATTCCGAGCTGGGATAACCAGACCGCGAAACGCTGATGCCCCCTTCGCCAGCAAGCCGGCTCCTACAGACGTGCGCAACCTGTAGGAGCCGGCTTGCTGGCGATAACGCCCTCCCAGACAACGAGAACTCCGCCATGAAATACCTGCCTCTAATGCTGTTTATCGCCGCCCTTCCGGTTTTCGCGGATGACGGCGACGACGCCCCGCTGATCATCAACGGCTGCACCCTCGCCGAACACAGCCAGTGCCCCGGCGCCAATCTCAAAGGCGCCAACCTGAGCAATCAGGACCTGCGCAACATGAACCTCAGCGGCGCCGACCTGCGCGACGCCGACTTGCGTCACGCCCGCCTCGACCTCGCCAACCTGGAAAAAGCCCAACTGCAAGGCGCCAACCTGACCCGCGCCAGCCTGCAACAAAGCAACCTGCGCCTGGCCGACTTCAGCGGTGCTACGTTGATGGCAGTCCAGGGCTGGGGCTTGTTTGCCCAGGGTGCGCAGTTTCAGGACGCCAACCTCAGCGGCGCCTACCTGCAGTTCGCCCGCCTCTCCGGCGCCAAACTGCACAACGCCAACCTGCGGGCGGCCGACCTGGAAATGACCTGGTTGAGCAAAGCCGACCTCAAAGGCGCGAATCTCAGTGATGCCAATCTGCAGGAAGCCAAGTTCGGTGAAAGCAACCTGGAACAGGCAAACCTCAGCGGCTCGCGCCAGCATTATGCGAACTTTCAGGATGCGAATATGGACGGCTGCATCGGTTGCCCGACGACGTGGGATAAATAACACCTCCCCTCTTTGTAGGAGCCGGCTTGCTGACGATAGCGGTGGGTCAGGCACCATTGATGTCGACTGATCCACCGCTATCGCCAGCAAGCCGGCTCCTACAAGGGGAATGTGTGAGTTCAGCTACCCCGCCTTTCGCACCAAGCCCATATCAATCCCCAGATGCACCAGCTCGGCATGGGAGCTCACCTGCAATTTGCTCTTGAGCAACGTCAGGTGATTGGAGACGGTCTTGCTGCTGATGCTCAGCTGTTCGGCAATCACACGGGCCGGGGTGCCTTTGGCGAGCATCACGAAAATCTCCAGTTCGCGCTGGGTCATGCTCTGCAAACGCGGGTCGCTGGCGTCCTGTTGCGGGTGACACACCAGTTGAGTGGCCAGGGGCTGTTCGATGTAGGCGTGGCCCGCGAGAATCCGCCGCACCGCCTCGATCAGCACTTCGGGCGCCGAGCTTTTGGTCAGGTAACCCGAAGCGCCCGCCTCCAGTGCCTGGCGCACCAGCGGCAGCTCATCGTGCATGCTGAAAAACAGCACGCGCAGTTGTGGCAGACGCTGTCGCAACCGGCGCGTGGTTTCCAGCCCGCTGATCCCCGGCAGGCCGAAATCCATGATCACCAGATTCGGCACTGCCTCCTGAACCCTGATCAGCGCTTCTTCACCCGTCGCGGCTTCACGCACTTCCATCGCCGGCAGCAACGCGCGCAACAAACTCGCGTAGCCCTGACGGACTACCGCATGGTCATCCACCAGCAGAATATTCATGACGCCTCCAAAGGCATGCTCAAGGCCAGCGCCCAACCGGCGCCGGGGTGGCTGATGATGCGTAACTCACCGCCCAGACTGCGGGCGCGCTCGAACATCGAATACAAACCGACACCCGGCCGCTGTGGCTGGCGGGCGCCGCGTCCGTTGTCACGAATCAATAAGCGCAACTGCCCGCCGCAGTGTTGCAGGCGAACCCGCACCTGGCTTGCATCGGCGTGGCGGGCGACGTTGGTCAAGGCTTCCTGCAATAGGCGGTAGAGATGGGTTTTGGCCGGCGCAGACAATGGCGGCAACGAAGCGCTGACGCGCAACTGACAATCGACACCCTGTCGGCCTTGCCATTGCTCCACCAGCAACGCGAAAGCCTCGGCCAGCGGCAGGTGTTGCAGCACCACCGGATAGAGGTCGTGCACCAGCGCTCTGAAACCTTGTTGCAGGTGCTCGCAGTTGTGTTCCAGCTCACGCACCGTGCGCTCCACGGTGTCCGGCTGATCGGCGACCAGGCGCAACAGACAGGCCTGCGCGCGAATCCCCGCCAGGTATTGACCGAGGTCGTCGTGCAGGGTCTGCGCCAGATGAGTGCGTTCCTGTTCCTGCACCGCCAGCAAGGTCTTGGTCAGTTGCGTGTTGTCGGCGCGCGCCTGTTCCAGTGCCTCGGTCATGCGATTGAAGTGCACTGCCAGTTGCCGCGCTTCCGGCAGCCCTTGCGCGCGCAGTCGCACCTTGAGCTGGCCGCCGGAAACCTGCCGCAATGCGCGCAGCAACTCATCGAGCAGGCCCATGCCCCGGCGCACGGCCCAGCGAATGGTCAACAGACTCAACAACAACGCCAGGCCACACAGGCTCAGTAATTGCTGGAGGGAATCCCAGACTTCATCGATTTCATCCCGTGGATCGACCGCAATCAGCACACGCCGGCCATCCTGCAGATCCAGCTCCCGCGCACTGTGCCTGGCCTCGGCAAACAGCAATCGCCCGAGCCAGGCGTCAAGCCCGTCCTGCATTGGCGGTTGTGCCGCTTCGCCCGGTTCGAGCCAGCGCACCCGCACGTGACGCAGACTTTGCGTCAACCGTAGTTGCAGGCTGGCGGGATCGCGCGCGGCGGTTTCGCTCAAGTACTCGACCACCGCCTCGGCGGATTGCAGCTCTCGCTCCACATCCGCCAGCGCCTGGTGCACCAGCAAGCCCATGCACGCCAAAGTGACCAGCGCGAAAAATCCGCAGACCCACAGGTTGATCCGCCACAGGGCTGACACGCCTAGCGCCCCGGTGTCGCAGGCATCACCAGCAGCGACGCGGGGCGCGGGCCGTGGAGCTTGTCGACGCCGATCAGACTCAGGATCAGCAACAACGGCAGGAGCAGCGCCTTGAGAATACGCATGGTCGATCTCCTTCAGAGTGATGGCCGTTGTTGCCCATGCTAAAACCGCGCCGCCCTCGACGAGTTACTACCTTGGTACTGCCTCACTGGTACTTTCTGCATATTTCATCCCATCCTCAGGCTTCCTATGCTGGCGCTACCCGTGATGGAGTGCCTTATGCGCCAGCTTGCCCCCTACGCCCTGATCTACCTGTTGGCGATTGCCTGCGCCGCCGGGCTGGCGACGCAAAGTCAGGCGGCCGATGCACCGCTGCAGGTGCAGATCGGTTACCTGGGTTATCGCCCCGACCCGGGGCCCTTGCTGTCGAACATCATTCCCGAGCCCGTCGATGCCGGCCTGCGTGGTGCCGAACTGGCGATCACCGACAGCAACAGCACCGGGCGCTTTCTCAATCACAGTTACAGCCTGGCCAACGCCAACGTCGACAACCCGCAGGCCTTGCTCGATGCGGCCAAGGCGCAACACGCGCAAGGTCTGCGCCTGTTTGTGGTGAACGCACCGGTGGCCAGCCTGCGGCAACTCAGCGCCGCCCTGCCCGACAGTTTGCTGATCAACGCCGGCAGCCCGGATGACAGCCTGCGCACCACCGATTGCTTGCCAAACGTGCTGCACACGCTGCCGAGCCGGGCGATGCTCGCTGATGCCTTGGCGCAGTTTCTGGTGGCGCGCAAATGGCAACGGGCGCTGCTGATTGTCGGCCCGACCGCCGACGATCAAGCCTATGCCGCCGCCCTGCGCCGCGCGGCGAAACGCTTCGGCGTGCAACTGGTGGCGGAAAAAACCTGGAGTTTCGATAACGATCAACGCCGCAGCGCCCAGGCCGACATGCCGCTGTTCACCCAGACCGCCGAGTACGATGTGGTACTGGTGGCCGATGAACGCGGTGACTTCGGCGAATACGTGCCCTACCAGACCTGGTATCCGCGCCCGGTGGCCGGCACTCAAGGCCTGACCCCGGTGGGCTGGCACAAGACCGTGGAAACCTACGGCGCCGCCCAATTGCAGAAACGCTTCGAAGCCATGGCCGGGCGCTGGATGAACGACCGCGACTTTGCCGCGTGGATGGCCGTGCGCAGCATCGCCAGCGCGGTGAGCAAACTGCGTCAGACCGATCCGATGGCGATCCGCAACCTGGAAGTCAGCGACCAATTGCCGCTCGATGGCTTCAAGGGTCGCAAGCTCAGTTATCGCCCGTGGAACGGCCAGTTGCGTCAGCCGATCCCCATTGTGCAGCCGCGGGCGCTGGTCAGCACCTCGCCACAGGACGGCTTTCTGCACCCCTTCAACGAAATGGACAGCCTCGGTTACGACAAACCCGAGGTCAGCTGCCGCTTTCCCTGATCTTCCACAACAACAATAAGGAATCCGCCATGCGCCGCACCCTGCTTTCATGCGCCCTGTTGCTCGCTGCCGGGCACGCCGCGGCCAGCACCGCCTGGGTCTCCAACGAAAAAGACAACAGCCTCAGCCTGATCGACATGCAGACCTTGCAAGTCACCGACACCCTGCCCGTCGGCCAGCGCCCGCGCGGTCTGTTGCTGTCCCACGACAACACGCTGCTGTACATCTGCGCCAGCGATTCGGACCGGGTGCAGGTGATGGACGTGGCCACGCGCAAGATCATCAAGGAACTGCCTTCGGGCAAGGACCCCGAGCAATTCGCCCTGCACCCGAACAATCGCTGGCTCTACGTTTCCAACGAGGACGATGCGCTGGTGACGGTGATCGACACCGAAACCTCCAAGGTGCTGAGTCAGATCAACGTCGGCGTCGAGCCCGAAGGCATGGCCGTCAGCCCGGACGGCAAATGGGCGGTGAACACCAGCGAAACCACCAACATGCTGCACTGGATCGACACCAGCACCCAGACCCTGGCCGACAGCACGCTGGTGGATCAGCGCCCGCGTTTCGTCGAGTTCGCACCCGATGGCAAACAGTTGTGGGCCTCGGCGGAAATCGGCGGCACCGTGACCATTCTTGACACCGCCACCCGGCAGGTCCTCAAGACCCTGACCTTCCAGATCAAGGGCGTGCACCCGGACAAGGTGCAACCGGTGGGCATCAAACTCAGCGCCGATGGCAAGTACGGTTTCGTCGCGCTGGGCCCGGCCAACCACGTCGCGGTGATCGACGCCAAAACCTTCGAAATCCTCGATTACCTGCTGGTCGGCCGTCGCGTGTGGCAGATGGCATTCACCCCGGATCAGAAACAATTGCTGGCCACCAATGGCGTCAGCGGCGATGTGTCGGTGATTGATGTCGACAGCCTCAAAGTGAGCAAATCGGTGAAGGTCGGGCGCTATCCGTGGGGCGTGGTGGTGACGCCATGAACGCACTGGAAGTCAGCGACCTGAGTTTCGCCTACGGTGCGCGGGAGGCGTTGCGCCAAGTGAGTTTCAGCCTGGCGCCCGGTCGTTTTGCGGCGCTGCTGGGGCCGAACGGCGCCGGCAAATCGACGCTGATTGCCTTGCTGACCCGGCTGTACGATGTGCAACGCGGTGATATCCGTGTGGGTGCTTGTTCGTTGCGGGATGCGCCGCGCCCGGCGCTCAAGCAGTTGGGTGTGGTGTTTCAGCAAAGTACGCTGGACCTTGACCTCAGCGTCGAACAGAACCTGCGTTATCACGCCGCGCTGCACGGAATGTCGCGGCGTGAAACCGCAATTCGGGTCGATGCCGAACTGGCTCGTCAGTCGTTGACCGAACGCCGTCGCGAGCGGGTACGCGAGCTGAATGGCGGTCATCGTCGCCGGGTGGAAATCGCTCGCGCGCTGCTGCATGAGCCACGCCTGTTGCTGCTCGACGAGGCCAGTGTCGGCCTCGATCCGGCCAGTCGCCTGGCGCTCAATCAACACATCCGCAGCTTGTGCCGCGAGCACCGCCTCAGCGTGCTCTGGACCACGCACTTGCTGGACGAGGTGCAGCCGAGCGATGACTTGCTGATTCTCCATCAGGGTCGTTTGGTCGCCAGTGGCCAGGCCGATGCGTTGAGCCTGGAACACGGCGGTGACCTCGGTTCGGCCTTCGCTCGCTTGACGACATCGGGAGCCGTCCAATGAATGCTTACTGGCAATGTTTCAGCGGCATCGTGCTGCGTGAATGGCTGCGTTTCGTGTTGCAGCGCACGCGGTTTCTCAGTGCACTGGTGCGCCCGCTGCTGTGGCTGCTGGTGTTCGCCGCCGGCTTTCGCGCGGCACTTGGCATCGCGATCATCGAGCCCTACGACACCTACATTCCGTATGAGGTCTACATCATTCCGGGGCTGGCCTGCATGATCCTGTTGTTCAACGGCATGCAAGGTTCGCTGTCGATGGTCTACGACCGGGAGATGGGCAGCATGCGTGTACTGCTCACCAGCCCCCTGCCCCGCACGTTTCTGCTGTGCAGCAAACTGTTGGCCACGTCACTGATTTCGCTGTTGCAGGTGTATGCCTTTCTGGCGATTGCCTGGGTGTACGGCGTGCAGCCGCCGGCCATGGGCCTGTTGATCGCCTTGCCGGCGTTGCTGCTGGTGGCGTTGATGCTCAGTGCGTTGGGGTTGTTGCTGTCAAACGCGATCCGCCAACTGGAGAACTTCGCCGGGGTGATGAATTTCGTGATCTTCCCGCTGTTTTTCCTGTCGTCGGCGCTGTACCCGCTGTGGAAGATGCGCGAGTCGAGCGAGTGGTTGTACGGGTTGTGTGCGTTGAACCCGTTTACCCATGCAGTGGAGCTGGTGAGGTTTGCGCTGTATGAACGCTTCAATCCATTGGCGCTGGCAGTGTGTGTGGGGCTGACGCTGGTGTTCGCGCTGCTGGCGGTACTCACCTTCAACCCGCAGCATGCCGCCCTGCGCAAAGCCAACTAACCACCCAAATCCCCCTGTGGGAGCGAGACCGGCTTGCCGGCGATGGCGGAGTGTCAGCCGACATCAATGCCGGATGTGATGGCTTCATCGCGAGCAGGCTCGCTCCCACAATTGGATCTCCATCAAACATGGCAAAATTACTACTTTAGTACTGGTTTTCCTGTCTATCGTCGCATTCCCAACGCACCGCGACTGGCATGTAATGGGCTCATAACTATAAGGACTGAACCCATGCCGCGTGCCCGACGTGTTCTGCTGCGCCCTTCCCTCGCTGTGTTATCGCTGAGCCTGTTGCTGGGCGTCGCACACGCCGAAACACCGCTGTTCTCCGCTGATGGCTACCGCATCGGCCTGTACCGCAGCCCCACGCCGAATCAGGCCGAGGGGGCCACCATCATCGACACCGCCGCCCTGCAAACCCTGCTCACCCAGACGCCTCGCCCAGTGTTGATCGATGTCTACCGCCGCCAATGGCTGCAAGGGCGTTTCATCGAAGACCAGCCCCACGAAAACCTGCCCGGCAGCCACTGGCTGGCCAACACCGGCGATGGCGACCTGACACCCGACTGGCAGGATTACTTCTCGCGCAATCTGCAAAAATTCACCGCCGGCGATCCCCGGCAACCGCTGGTCTTTTACTGCCGGTCCGATTGCTGGTTGAGCTGGAATGCGGTCAAACGCGCCGCCGCCATGGGCTATAAGACTCTGTATTGGTATCGCGATGGCCTGGATGCCTGGCAAGCGGCGAACCTGCCCGTGACACCCGCCCTGCCCGAACCTTTTCCCTGACCTTTACGCGTGCGTGTTGTTGCCACACCATAATCAAAATAATGAGGTGAAAGGCTATGTACAAAATTCTGATTGCCGACGATCACCCGCTGTTTCGCGAAGCCATTCATAACGTCATCAGCGATGGATTCCCGGGCAGCGAGGTCATGGAAACCGCCGACCTCGACAGCGCCCTGGCGCTGACTCAGGACCACGACGACCTGGACCTGATCCTGCTCGACCTGAACATGCCCGGCATGCACGGTCTCAATGGCCTGATCAACCTGCGCAACGAGGCACCGACCATTCCAGTGGTGATCGTCTCGGCGGAACAGGACAAGCAGATCGTGCTGCAAGCCATCACCTATGGCGCGGTGGGTTTCATCACCAAGTCCTCGCCACGGGTGCAGATGACCGAGGCGATCCAGCAGATTCTCAATGGCAACGTCTACCTGCCGCCGGACATCATCCGCACGCAGAAAAGCGGCACCCACCGCCGGATGAACGACACCCCGAGCTTCCCGCCGGAACTGCTCCAGGCCCTGACCCGCAAACAGTTGCTGGTGCTGGAGCGCATGACCAAAGGCGAGTCGAACAAACAGATCGCCTACACCCTGGAAATCGCTGAAACCACGGTCAAGGCCCACGTTTCGGCGATCTTGCGCAAACTCAACGTGCACAATCGGGTGCAGGCGATCCTGAGTGCCGGGGATATTGATTTCGGCTCTTATCTACGGCGTTGAGACCGCGCCGTGCCCATCGCCAGCAAGCCGGCTCCTACAGGAACAACGCAACCCCCTGTAGGAGCCGGCTTGCCGGCGATGAGGCCATCAGCCCCCGCACAAATTTCAGGGCCGGCCAAGCAAATCGCCAGCAAGCTGGCTCCTACAGGAACAACGCGATCCCCTGTAGGAGCCGGCTTGCTGGCGATGAGGCCCTCAGCCCCCGCACAAATTTCAGGGCCGGCCAAGCAAATCGCCAGCAAGCTGGCTCCTACAGGAACAACGCGATCCCCTGTAGGAGCCGGCTTGCCGGCGATGAGGCCCTCAACATCAACAAAAATCTCAAGGCCGGCCGAGCAAATGACTCATCGCCGTCTTCAGCTTCATCGGCCGCACCGGCTTATGCATCAAGGTGTGCCCCAGCTCTCGAATCTGCAATTTGAGCTCATTGCTGTAATTGGCGGTGATCATCATCGCCGGAATGGCTGAGCCGCGCCGGGCGTTGATCCGCGCCACGGCATCCACGCCGTTCTGATCGTCATCCAGGTGGTAATCGGCAATCAGCAAATCCGCCTCGGCGTGATAATTGTCCACTTGCCGCGCCAAATCCTGTTCCGACAGCGCCGTCACCACCAGACAACCCCACCCTTCGAGCAAGGTGCGCATGCCGGCGCAAATCGCCGCATCGTTATCCAGCACCCATACCCGCGCACCGCGCAGGCGTTCGAGCATCGGCTCACTCATCAACAGGCTCGGCAGTGCCTTGGGTGCCGTCGCGCTCAAAGGCACCTCGACGGAAAACACCGAGCCCTTGCCCGGCCACGAACGCACGTGAATGCGGTGCCCGAGAATCCCGGCAATTTTCTCGACGATTGCCAGCCCCAGCCCCAACCCGCGATCCTGATCCGGACGTTGCACATCACCGCGTTTGAACTCCTGGAAAATCTCTTCCAGACGGTTTTCGGCGATGCCCATGCCGCTGTCCCAGACCTCGATCGACAGACGCTGATGATGCCGCCGGCAACCGAGCACTACGCGGCCGCTGTAGGTGTAGCGAATCGCGTTGCTCAACAGGTTGCGCAAGATCCGCGCAAGCAACTGAATGTCGCTGCGCACCAGCGCCGAACACCTGATAAAATGCAGCTCAAGCCCTTCGCTACGCGCGACCTGGGTGTACTCGGCGGCGAGGTTTTCCAGCAACTCGCTCAAGGCGAACGGCGCGATGTCGGCCTTGATCACCCCGGCATCGAGTTTGGAAATGTCGACCAGCGTGCCGAGCAGATTCTCCACGTCTTCCAGGGAATTGCTGACGTTGCGCACCAGAATCTCGTTGGCCAGCGGCTCCCGGCGTTCGAGCAAGGCGCCGGTAAACAGGCGCGCGGCGTTCAGCGGTTGCAGCAAATCGTGGCTGACGGCGGCAAGAAACTTGGTCTTCGACAGGTTGGCCTGCTCGGCTTCGAGCTTGGCCTCGCGCAGGCGTGATTCTACCCGCCGACGTTCGTCGATCTCGCGCAGCAACTGGTCATTGAGGGTCGTCAGCTCCGCCGTACGTTCGCGCACCCGCAGTTCGAGGTTCTGATAGGCCTGGTGCAACGCCTCGGCCGTGCGGCGGCGCTCGGTGATGTCGCGGATCAACACGAAAATCCCCACCACTTCGCCGGTTACCAGCCGATTGGGCACGTAGGAGCGCAGCATGTAGCGCTCCTGGTTGTTGATGTTGGTTTCGGCGAACTCGAACGTCACGCTTTCACCGGCCAACGCCCGCGCCACATAGGCTTCCAGGCGCTGATAATGCTGCTCGCTATGCACTTCGCGCAGGCTCTGCCCGAGCATCACGCCACGTGGCCAGCAGTACCATTCTTCGTAGACCTTGTTGGTGAACTCGTAGACCAGATCGGCATTGAGGTAGGCGATCAGCGCCGGTACGTGGTCGGTGATCAGGCGAATCCAGCGCTCGCTTTCGCTCAGCGCTTCGGCGTGCTGGTAGCGCTCGGTGATGTCGGTGAAGGTGTTGACGAAGCCGCCGGTGGGCAACGGATGCGTGCGGATTTCCAGGACCCGGCCATCGTACAGTCGCTGCTCGCATTCCTGCACCGGGCGCCCGTTGCCGTCGCGGCTGGCCGGGGTCAGCAGGTTCAACTCGCTGTCGGCGATCACTTCCGCGAACGGTCGATGCGCCGCCACCGGCGCCAGGCCGCTGAGTTCAAGGAAGCGCCGGTTCCACAACTCCAGAATGCCCTCGGCGTTGACCATCGCCACGCCTTGGGACAGGTTGTCCACGGCCCGTTGCAGCAAATGCGATTTCTGCGCCACGGCCTGCTCGCGGCGCACGGTTTCACTGAGTTTGACGTCGGTGATGTCGGTGAACAGGATCACCCGCCCGCCTTCCTGGGTCGGCCGTTCGCTGACTTGCAGCCAGCGACCGTCCTGCAAGCGGAACAGCAGGTTCTCGTCGGCCTGCCCACGCGGTTCTTCGGTGAACAGACCGGTGGACAGCATCAGCCGCTTGACCTCGGCCAGGCGCATGCCGGCGTTGATTCGCACCCGGCTGCTACCCCAGAACGCCTTGAAGCGGCTGTTGAACAGCACGATCCGCTGCTCCGCGTCGAACAATACAAAGGCGTCGGAAATGCTCTCGATGGCGTCGATCAGGTGTTGATGCGCGGTTTCCGCGCGCAGACGCGCTTCGCTGAGCAAGTGATTGCCTGATTTCAGTTCGGCCATGGCCTGGTTCAAGGCATCGGTGCGCTCACGCACCTGTTCGGCCAGCACCACCGAATGCTGGAACGCCGCGTACGGGTCGTTGCCGCGGGTGATGCCGGACTCGATCCGTTCGATCAGCGCAGCATTGATGCGCTGCAATTTGTGGTTTTCGTGCCGCAGGCTGGCGACTTGAGCCGCAAGCTCAGCGATGTCCAGGGGAGCGGCCTCGGGCAATGGCAACCCCGGTGAAGGTCTGGTTGATGTGCATGCCATTGAACTGTTCTCCGTAGGTGTTGAAACCCATCACCCGCTGGTCGCGCAAAAACCTGCCGATCTGCTCCAGATTGCCGCCGTCTTCCAGTTCCAGGCGCCTGAGAAAACAGTCGCAGCCGATGGTCAACAACAGGTCACCGAGGCGCTCCTGCAAACCGTCGAACAGGGTTTGCAGATTGGGCAGCATCGGCCCTGGGGTCATGACGGTGAGGACGATGCCGTTTTCCACGGCGCAGTAGAAACTCAGGCTCAAGTCCGGGTGCACCTGCTGGATGGCCCGCACGTAATACTGATCGTTGATCCGCACCGCCAGCGGGTGGGCGGCGAAGATCCGATGATCGAGTTCCGCCACGGGCACGCCGATGTGCCGGGCGTACTCCTCGGCGGCCGGTTCGGCATTCAGTTCGAAGACCCGGCGCGAGGCGCTGTCGGCGCCAGTGACCACCAGTTTTTCCGCCCTCGGCAGGATGTGGTGGGTGGTGAAAACTTCGAAGTCGAGCCAGGTGTTGACCAGCACCACCACCGCCGCGCCGCTGTGGAACTCGCCGCCGAAGTAAACGTGGGTGTGGGTCAGGTAATTGTCGTCGCCGGCCGAGCCACCGAAATGCGGGATGTCGCCCAGCGCCGCGCTCAACGCCGCGAGCACCATTTCTTCACGGCTGGACAAACCATCGAGCAAGGTCAGGGCGAAGCTGTTGCCCTTGATCGGCGCCAGGGTGTTGCTGCGACAACCACTGACCAGACGCTCGACCATTTGCTGGGCGTCGATCAGGCTGAAGCGCTCCATCTCGTCGATCAATTCGGCGTCGATGGAAAAATGCCGATGGTCGAAACCCACCGCCGTCACGCAGTTGCGCCCATAGCCCAGCGGGGTGATTTCCCCGGCGCTGGTGCAACCGACCAGACGGATACCGCCAAAGCTCTGCTGCAAGGCCTGGCCCAGCGCCTGCAAGTCGTACTCGGCGGAGCAGAAAAACAGCACAAAGCCCAAATGCGGGTGCAACAATTGCCGCGCCAGCTCCTGGGCCGCCTGCTGGGCATCGGTCGCCTGGGACATCGCACTGACGACCCCGTCGCTCTGAACCTGCTGCATCGTCGCCTCCCGCAGGTGCGCATGTGTGAGGTTGGAGTGTACGAAGGCAGCGGACGGCGACGTATGCTACTTGGGTAGCGGTCAGGCGCTTCGATGGGATGAGAGTTCCAGCAAACACCACAAAACCTGTAGGAGCCGGCTTGCTGGCGATGGCGGTGGGTCAGGCAACAATGATGGTGACTGACAGTCCGTCATCGCCGGCAAGCCGGCTCCTACAATTCCGCGCCCGGCGCACCATTTTCTGCATGACACAAAACCTGTAGGAGCCGGCTTGCTGGCGATGGCGGTGTGTCAGGCGACAATGATGTTGACTGATACACCGTCATCGCCAGCAAGCCGGCTCCTACAAGGGATTGGGGGTTACCAGGTCAACACCGCCCCCACCGCGAAGGTGTCGGTGTCTTCGTTTTGCGCGCTGGTTTCGTGGCCATTGATTTCGAACTGGTTGTACTCGGCCACCAGTTTCAGGTTGTCGTTGACGTCATGGAACAGCGCAATGCCGCGAGTCTCATAGTCCGCGCCGCTGCCCACCACGCCGTTGCCGTCGTCCTTGGTCTTGCCGTAGGACAAGGCCAGGCGGTTTTTGCCCAGCTTGTACGAGCCCTGCAACAGGTAGCCGTCGCTGTCGACATTACGCAACGTCGGTTCGCCAGCGTTGTTGGTGAAGAACGGGTTGATACCCTTGGCCTGAAAGCCCGAACCGGTCAGCGACAAACCGCCCATTTTCGCCTGCACGCCATAGCCCAAACCTTTGGAGGTCACGGACTGCACCGTGGAATCGGTGTTGTCCGAAGTCTGGTAGCTGCCGTTCACCCAGCTGTAAATCTTCGCCCCGGCGAGGTCGAACTGATAGGTGATCTCGCTCTCGGTGCGCGGGTTTTCCTGATAGGCCTTGCCGGTCGCGCTGCTGTCGTTGGTGTCCACCGGGTCCATGATCCCCACCGCGACTCGCAGGCCGTCCATCACCGGGGTGCGGTAAGTGATCTGCGACGTCGGGAACGGGTACGGATAGCCACTGCCGATGTTGCCGAACGACACCCCGCCGCCATCCACCAACCCGAGCGTGTCGCTGACCTGGCCGTAACCGGCCAGCAACTCATCGAGCAGAATGTTGGAACGGGCAAACAGGCCGAAGTCCTTGCCGACCAGCACTTCGCCCCATTCCGGGTTGGCCACCGTGCCGTAGAACTGCCGCACGTCGATGGCGGTGTCGGTGCCGTTGGTTTCGCTGTCGTTGATGGTCACCCAGAACGACGCCCGGGCGCCGAGCTTGAGGTCGTCGACCTGCTTGCCCATGTTGAAGCCCAGGTAGTTGGGCAAAAAGCCCATTTTCACCCGCGCCTGTCGACGGTCGAACTGCTCGCCGGCACGGTCGACGTCGCTGTTCACATAGAAGGCGTTGATGTAGCCATCGGTGGAAAACGTAGTCTGGTCCTTGTCGTACAGCATGATTTCGGCTTCGGCCATTGAGCTCAAACCCAGGGTCGACAGGCTGGCGATGAAGGCTGGCAAGTAACGGTGCTTGAAATTCTTATTGTTGTGCATGACGCGCTCCGCAGCGGGGGACTGGATGTCGGAGGCGATTATCGAAAGCGGACCGGCGGCGTCATACGCTGCCTTGGGGGTGGTTGTGAAGTGCTTTGGCGTGGCCGGTGGCGTGCAGCAAGTTCGGTGTAAGACCGGGCCACGACGAGGGCCCGGAACTTAAGGTGTAAGACTCTGTAGCTCTTGTGCTGAACAGCCTGGGGCCGGCGAGCACGACGCAGTGGATGTTCTGTTTCGACTCAGAAGGAGGATTGCGCTAGCGGAAGATTAAAGTCAGACGTGTACCGTCTGTCGCTACTGTCATTAATGACAGTAGCGAAAATAAAACTCCTAGCATTAACTCTGACAACAACAATCATCACCAACTATCTAACTCCTTTGGAGTAATCCGTGAATATTTTCGAGCCAAGTATTCAAAATAGTTTTTTTCACCCGCCCCTTATATTTCCTCAAGCTGAAGACGGCATAATTGATCTGGGAAAAGTAGAAACTTTTGTCATAGGAAAAATAAACTATGTAGGAAAAGCCGCAGGCCAGATGATTTACATACCCGTATTATGGTTTTCAGGGCTCTACCCTAAGGAAATTTATCAACCTGGCTGGTTTTATCAAAGCAAAAGCGCCGACGAGGAAGAAATCAATATCCACCGATACAACTTCGAGCGCCTCTCGGAAACAGGTGTGGCTGTTATTTATTACTATCTGAAAGATGAAACAAAATTATCTCAACCAATAATTATTCGCACGATTAAAACCTGACTTAAGCCAACAACCAAATGCATAAAACTTACTCAAATATCAGACTAATCCTGTGAGCGCGCTCCATCTTCTTTAAATCACACTAACAAAGCCGAGACACCCACTATCATGCTAAAAAATCAAAAATCAGAAATCCCTGCCCCCGAGTGCGTATATTTCTGTCATGCCGCAAGTCACGAATTTCGCATTAATGCAGTAGATGACAGCCCATGGATTAATCAAGGTGTGAAACTGGAGCGTGATCCAGACATGCCTAAGATAGATTTTACAAGTACGCCCGAAGTCGGTATCTTACAAAAATTCGATGAGGACAGTATAGCCTGGAGTTTGAACTTTCCGGATGCCGCGCCTTCAGCCCCGGTCACAAATTTCGAACTATGGATTCAGACCGAGCACACCGCACGCGCGTACAAAGTTGAAAGCTCGTTGGGACATCACCGACTGAAGTTTGTCGATATCAGCGGTAACGAGCAATTTCAGGTTATCGAGTATAACGAACAAACCACACTCTATGCTCGCGAGGTAAGTTACTACAGCCAAATGGCAATGCCCTTCCCGGCACGTTGGATGCTGGAGGGCAAAGAGCTTGGCCCTGCCATACCTGGAGAAAACGGTTCAGTCACGCCTATTGTCTTTGCACCGACAACTGAAGGCCGACACGGTATCTCTCTGGAAGTACCTAGCTTGTATTACAAGACAGGTATTTCCACTGTTGATGTATTGGTTCACGCGTTGCTCAAAACCCCGTGGAACAACAACGCAACATTGGAACTTGCCCCTGAGCCATCCACTACACCGGATGATTTGGGCCTGATTTTCGTCAACGGCAAGTCCCGAATTTTGAAACTGGTAAATCCGGATTTGTTACTTGATGATTCGACAATGACATTGAGCTCCTCAAGCGACCTCGCGGCCTTAGGCATTACCGTCCCTGATTTAGGTCTTGAAAAAACCGTTAACGGACCAGATACCGAATGGGCTATCAACTCATCATCCAGTAACGCTAAAAGTGGTTTTTTCAACCTCAATCTCGCCTGCTCTAAACTAAAAAGAGACTGGGAGAATATTTCCGCTCGAGTGATCTCAGAAAACCTGACCGATGAAGTGATAAGAGTAGATGTTCGCGACCGGCCGATTACCAATACTGGGGCACTGTTTTTCCCCGGAGAAACCTCGGTACTGAAGCTAACCTTTGAACCTTGGATGCACGGATTGAAGATCCAACTGGATGAAGTCGGCTCGCCCAATTTAGGCATGGATTATGAACCTTTATTGAAGACATACCGACAAGTTCCAGACAACCTTACACTGGAGTGGAAAGTTACCGGCGGTAGCAATATTGGTTCGTTCACGCTACAAGTCATAGGTGAAAACTTCACCACACCACTGACCATCAATAGCCGGCTGATCGAAAAAGTCACGTCGAGTCAGTTCAAATCCATCAAGATCAACGGTGACGAAATTGATCCAAGCAATCCCAATCTGGTTTTTTTTCGTGCGGGGACTTATGTATTGGAATTGGAAGCGCAACCACTCGGATCATTACCAGGCATGAGCGTCGCCTTGGTTCAAGATGATACCTACCCAGACTTGGGAATGATGTTTGACCCATTAATTGGAGAGACGCAGATCATTCCGGAAACCGGCACGGCAAAGTGGACCATTACAGGATGCAGTAAAAGTGGCTTGTTTGGTCTTCAATTTGAATTTACCGAAACTGATGAGTGGTTCCCACTGCCTAGTCGTCTGCTATCCAGAGATATAAATGATGAACTGATTATGATTGACATCGAAATTGATGGCCGGATAATTACCCAGGAAGGTAGCACGTTCTTCCGGACAGAACCGAGCCTCGTTGTACTCAAGCACAAAATCGAAAGTGCGTTGGCCGGTCACCCGATGTCGTTGAGCTGCCGCTTCATAAGCGGCCTGGATCCGACCCATGTGACGAGTAGGCCGGATTTCAGTACCCCACAAACCTCTCACCGCTGGCAAGTAACAGGAGCGGAAACCAATAGTGGCATTTTCCAGCTGATCCTTGCGGCCGAAGGAATGACTACAGTATTCCATATACCTGAAAGTAAATTATTGTCCAAAAACCTCTCTCATGAAGGCCACGTAGAAATCTCCAACTCCCCAATTTCGCCGCAAGGAAATGTGTTTATACGAAATGTAACCCGCTCCCTAGAGTTTATCCCTTACCCAGAAAGCCCTCTGTACCCTCATCCGCTCACTTTGACATGCAAAGTTGGCAACTTGGACCCGGATAACATTACAAGTAGCCCCCCACTCGATACCCCACAAGGCGAGTATCTCTGGAACGTTACAGGGAAAACCAACAGCGGAACGTTTCAGTTGATTTTGAGTGGCCAAGGCATGGACACACCCATAACCATAAGAGACAACAAACTTATATCCAACAATTTGGCAGAAGAGGTGGACATCAAAATAAATGGTTTGCCCATTCCTCCAGAGGGCAATACGTTCGTCCCTGGGTCATCCCAACGACTGACAATGACACCTAAAGCGGGCAGTCCATTAGCAGGGATTCCAGTATTGTTGTCATGCACCCCCATCCACAAAGAGAAAACTTTCGCAACCAGTTCCCCCCCACTTGATACCTTCCAAATCGACTATGAATGGGACGTCACCGCAGAAGGTGAAAGCGGATACTTCATGTTGGGGCTGATTTCCCAAGGCACTTCGGTACCCATGCTTCTGACATATTGCAAATTGCATTCATCAGAACCGAACAAGGAAACACATTCACTAAACCTAAATGAAGCCGACTTAATTCAATTAGAGCCAGCCCCCAAAAAAAAGAGCCAATAATATTTTATTAAAAGAGGGCTTCTACAATGGAACTAACAAAACATCCATTACCAGAAGCCCACTCACTACAAATAAATTACTACACAATACAGGAGTTGAATCCCAACATAAAAAAGGCACCCACAACAAACCCGCATAACCTTGTTATTAAAACAACGTCCAAAGAGCGCTTCTGAACAGCATGTAAGCGGCGATCAGGAAACATACCGACGCGAAGCTTACTTGCAATGACCGTGCAGGCACTACAGAGGAGATTCGCCGACCAACCAACATACCGACGACGCTCGCGACAATGAACGCCACCCCCAGACCATCGATCCGCACCCCGGCATGAAATGCACCGATCACGCCGATGGCGGAAATCAGGCTGATGACCATCAAAGACGTCGCGACGATCCCGCGCATCTGCACATCGGTCAGTTGCTTGAACGCCGGGACGATCAGAAACCCGCCGCCGACCCCGAGCAACCCGGAGACCACGCCGGTCACCGCGCCGAGTGCGGCCAGGGTTGCGGTGCATTTGGCGGTCCAGGAAAAGCGCCCGGTCTGTTGATCGAGCATGCAGTTTTTCTGACCCCAGTTGGCGTGGCCGTGGTCGCTCGGCCCTTCTTCATGGCGCTCGCGGCGCAGCATCCGCCAGGCCACCATGACCATCAGCAGGCTGAACAGAATCATCAGGATTTTTTCCGGCAGTTGATGGGCAAAGTAGATGCCGACCGGGGAAAAAATCGCCCCCAGCAAGGCGATCAACAACGCTGCGCGATAACGCACCAGGCCATGGCGCAACCCATCGACGGCCCCGACCGCCGCCGCGCTGCCCACCGCAAACAATGCAACGGGGGCCGCTTGTGTCATGGTCAAACCCAACCCCAGCACCAGGGCCGGAACCGCAAGAATGCCGCCACCGGCACCGGTCAATCCGAGGACCAGGCCCATGGCCACACCAAAAAAACTTGCCAGCAACATAAAACGCTCGTGATCCGTGAGAAGAGCCGGGAACGCCCGGTATCGATGACTGACAGGATAGAGCCCGCGCAGCTTTTTTCCTGCATTGAATTGATCGGGGCTGGTCAGCGCAGGGAAAATGAAACTACCCTGAACACCTGTCCCAAAAGAAACGGCCACCATGCCCGCCTTGATTGAAGCCTTCCTCGACCCCGCCTCATCGACCTACAGTTACGTGGTTTACGAGGCCGACGGCAGCCAGTGTGCAATCGTCGACCCCGTGCTCGACTACGACCCGGCCGCCGGGCGAACCGCCACCACCCAGGCCGATAAAATCATCGCCTTCGTGGGTGAACATCAGTTGCAGGTGCAATGGCTGCTGGAAACCCATGCCCACGCCGATCACATGTCTGCCGCGCCTTATCTGCGTCGGGAGCTGGGCGGCAGGATTGCGATTGGTCAGTCGATCAGCAAGGTGCAGGGCGTGTTCAAAGGCCTGTTCAACCTTGAACCGGAATTTGCCGTGGACGGTTCGCAGTTCGATCACCTGTTCGCCCCCGACGAATCGTTCATGATCGGCAATCTCAAGGCCACGGCGTTGCACGTACCCGGTCACACGCCGGCGGACATGGCCTATTTGATCGACAGCAGCGTCATTCTGGTGGGTGATACGTTGTTCATGCCGGATGTCGGCACTGCGCGCTGCGACTTTCCCGGCGGGAATGCCAATCAACTGTTCGCCTCGATCCAGAAGCTGCTGGCGTTTCCGGCCAGCGTGCGGCTTTACGTTTGCCACGACTATCCGCCTGAAAATCGCAAGCCCCAGTGCCAGACCACGGTGGGCGAGCAGCGCAAGAGCAACATCCACATCCATGACGGCATCGACGAAGCGGCATTCGTCGCAATGCGCACCCGGCGCGATGCGGGGCTGGGCATGCCGACGCTGTTGTTACCGGCGATTCAGGTCAACGTACGAGCCGGGAATTTGCCGCCGCCCGAAGAAAACGGCGTCACCTACCTGAAAATCCCCCTGAACAAACTCTGACTCTTGCTGGCGATCCCGAAGCCGCCATCGCTGGCAAGCCTGGCTCCTACAATTGCGCGGTGCCACACCAACCCGCCCCCACCACAAAACCTGTAGGAGCCGGCTTGCTGGCGATGGCGATTCCGAAGCCGCCATCGCTGGCCAGCCAGGCTCCCACAATTGCGCGGTGCCGCACCAATCCGACCCCACCACAAAACCTGTAGGAGCCGGCTTGCTGGCGATGGCGGTGTGTCAGGCAACAATGATGGTGGCTGATGCGCCGCCATCGCCAGCAAGCCGGCTCCTACAGTTATGTGGTGTTGAGGGTTCGGTCAATTGGTCAGGGTCAATCCATTCGCCGGCAGCGGCAGCGCGGTTTTATAGCGCACTTGCTTGAGCGCAAAGCTTGAGCGGATGTTCGCCACACCGGGCACTTTGGTGAGGAAGTCCATCATGAAACGCTCCAGCGACTGAATGGTCGGCACCAGCACCCGGATCAGATAATCCGGATCACCCGCCATCAAATAGCACTCCATCACTTCCGGGCGATCCGAGATCGCTTCCTCGAAATGCTGCAACGCCTCCTCCACCTGTTTCTCCAGGCTGACATGAATGAACACATTCACATGCAGCCCCAACAGGTCGGCGTCCAGCAGCGTCACTTGTTCGCGAATCAGTCCCAATTCTTCCATCGCCTTGACCCGGTTGAAGCACGGCGTCGGCGACAGATTCACCGAGCGTGCGAGGTCGGCGTTGGTGATGCGCGCGTTCTCTTGAAGGCTGTTGAGAATGCCGATATCGGTACGGTCCAATTTGCGCATGAGAAAAAACCACCTGTTATTTTTGTTTATGCAGATTTTTTAACCTCAAATGACCACCAACGCAACGAAACACAGATAAATATTCTCCTGCGCCGGGCCTATGATGTTTGTAGGACAAGATTTCCATAACACGTGGAATGACGGTCAGCTCACTACAAGAAATTCACAAGATCGAGCGTAGAAGCCATGAACCAAGCGTATGAACCGCTGCGCCTGCACGTCCCTGAACCCTCGGGCCGTCCCGGCTGTAAAACCGACTTCTCCTACCTGCATCTGACCGATGCGGGCACGGTGCGCAAACCCCCAATCGACGTTGAACCCGCCGACACGGCCGACCTGGCCAGCGGCCTGATTCGCGTGCTCGACGATCAGGGCAATGCCCTGGGCCCGTGGGCTGAAGGCGTACCGGTGGAGATCCTGCGTAAAGGCATGCGCGCCATGCTCAAGACGCGGATCTACGACAACCGCATGGTGGTCGCTCAGCGTCAGAAAAAAATGTCGTTCTACATGCAAAGCCTTGGCGAAGAAGCCATCGGCAGCGCCCAGGCCCTGGCCTTGAACATCGACGACATGTGCTTCCCGACCTACCGCCAGCAAAGCATCCTGATGGCACGTGAAGTGCCGCTGGTGGACCTGATCTGCCAGTTGCTGTCCAACGAGCGCGATCCGCTCAAGGGCCGTCAGTTGCCGATCATGTACTCGGTCAAGGAAGCCGGTTTCTTCACCATTTCCGGCAACCTCGCCACCCAATTCGTCCAGGCTGTCGGCTGGGGCATGGCGTCGGCGATCAAGGGCGACACCAAAATCGCCTCGGCCTGGATCGGCGACGGCGCCACTGCCGAGTCGGACTTCCACACCGCCCTGACCTTCGCCCACGTGTACCGCGCGCCGGTGATCCTCAACGTGGTCAACAACCAATGGGCCATCTCCACCTTCCAGGCGATTGCCGGTGGTGAAGCCACTACGTTCGCCGGTCGTGGCGTCGGTTGCGGCATCGCCTCCCTGCGCGTCGACGGTAACGATTTCTACGCGGTCTACGCCGCTTCCGCCTGGGCCGCCGAACGCGCCCGCCGCAACCTCGGCCCGACCATGATCGAATGGGTCACCTACCGCGCCGGCCCGCACTCGACCTCCGATGATCCGTCCAAATACCGTCCTGCCGACGACTGGAGCCACTTCCCGTTGGGCGATCCGATTGCGCGCCTGAAGCAGCATCTGGTGAAAATCGGTCACTGGTCCGAAGAGGAACACGTCGCCGTCAGCGCCGAACTGGAAGCCGAAGTCATCGCCGCGCAGAAAGAAGCCGAGCAGTACGGCACCCTCGCCGGCGGCCAGATTCCGAGCGCCGCGACCATGTTCGAAGACGTCTACAAAGAGATGCCGGAGCACTTGAAGCGCCAGCGTCAAGAGTTGGGGATCTGACATGAACGATCACAACAACAATATTCAACCGGAAACCGCCATGACCACGACCACCATGACCATGATCCAGGCCCTGCGCTCGGCCATGGATGTGATGCTTGAACGTGACGACAACGTCGTGGTGTTTGGTCAGGACGTTGGCTACTTCGGCGGCGTGTTCCGTTGCACCGAAGGCTTGCAGAACAAGTACGGCACCTCCCGCGTGTTCGATGCGCCGATCTCCGAAAGCGGCATCGTCGGCGTTGCCGTGGGCATGGGCGCCTACGGTTTGCGTCCGGTGGCCGAAATCCAGTTCGCCGACTACGTGTACCCGGCGTCGGACCAGATCATTTCCGAAGCCGCCCGCCTGCGTTATCGCTCGGCCGGCGAGTTCACCGCACCGATGACCCTGCGCATGCCTTGCGGCGGCGGCATCTACGGTGGCCAGACGCACAGCCAGAGTATCGAGGCGATGTTTACCCAGGTCTGCGGCTTGCGCACGGTGATGCCGTCCAACCCGTACGACGCCAAGGGCCTGCTGATTGCCTCCATCGAAAACGATGACCCGGTGATCTTCCTGGAGCCAAAACGCCTGTACAACGGCCCGTTCGATGGTCACCACGAACGTCCGGTCACGCCATGGTCGAAACACCCGGCCGCGCAAGTCCCGGACGGTTACTACACCGTGCCGCTGGACGTCGCCGCCATCACCCGCCCGGGCAAGGATGTGACCATCCTGACTTACGGCACCACCGTTTATGTGTCGCAAGTCGCCGCTGAAGAAAGCGGGATCGACGCTGAAGTCATCGACCTGCGCAGCCTGTGGCCGCTGGACCTGGAAACCATCACCAAGTCGGTGAAGAAAACCGGCCGCTGCGTGATCGTTCACGAAGCGACCCGCACCTGCGGTTTCGGTGCCGAACTGGCTGCCCTGGTGCAAGAGCACTGCTTCCACTACCTGGAAGCGCCGATCGAACGCGTCACCGGTTGGGACACCCCCTACCCGCACGCGCAAGAGTGGGCGTATTTCCCTGGTCCGTCCCGAGTGGGCGCGGCTTTGCATCGGGTTATGGAGGTCTGAATGGGCACGCACGTTATTAAAATGCCGGACATTGGTGAAGGCATTGCAGAAGTTGAACTGTCGGTGTGGCACGTCAAAGTCGGCGACATGGTCGTCGAAGATCAGGTACTGGCCGATGTCATGACTGACAAGGCGATGGTCGACATCCCTTCGCCGGTGCACGGCAAGGTGATTGCGCTGGGCGGCGTGCCCGGCGAAGTCATGGCGGTTGGCAGCATCCTGATCAGCATTGAAGTCGAAGGTGCGGGCAACGTTAAAGAGTCGGCCCAGCCTGTGGTTGCCGCCGCGAAAGAAGCACCGGCACCCAAAGTCGAAGCTGTTGCAGCAACCAAACCGGCTCCTGCCGCAGCGCCGCGAGCGGCCGTCTGCCAGGGCCCGATGGTGGCTCGCGAAGCTGACGAGCGTCCGCTGGCCTCCCCGGCCGTGCGCAAACATGCACTGGACCTCGGCATTCAATTGCGCCTGGTGCGCGGCACCGGCCCTGCCGGTCGCGTGCTGCACGAAGACCTGGACGCCTATCTGGCGCAAGGTCAGTCGAATGCAACGACTGCCACCGCCGCTTACGCCCAGCGTAACGACGAAGAACAGATCCCGGTGATCGGCATGCGCCGCAAGATCGCCCAGCGCATGCAGGACGCCACCCAGCGCGCCGCCCATTTCAGTTATGTCGAAGAAATCGACGTCACGGCCGTGGAAGAACTGCGTGCGCACCTGAACGAAAAACACGGTGCGACCCGTGGCAAGCTGACCCTGTTGCCATTTTTGGTCCGTGCCCTGGTTGTCGCCCTGCGCGACTTCCCGCAGATCAACGCCCGTTACGACGACGAAGCCCAGGTCATCACCCGCCTCGGCGCGGTGCATGTGGGCATCGCCACTCAAGCCGACATCGGTTTGATGGTGCCCGTGGTGCGTCACGCCGAAGCCCGCAGCCTGTGGGACAACGCCGCCGAAATCTCCCGTTTGGCCAACGCCGCGCGTAACGGCAAGGCCAGCCGCGATGAATTGTCCGGCTCGAGCATCACCCTGACCAGCCTCGGCGCATTGGGCGGAATCGTCAGCACCCCGGTGCTGAACCTGCCGGAAGTGGCGATCGTCGGCGTCAACAAAATCGTCGAACGCCCGATGGTGGTCAAAGGCCAGATCGTGATCCGCAAGATGATGAACCTCTCCAGCTCCTTCGATCACCGCGTGGTCGATGGCATGGACGCGGCGCAATTCATCCAGGCCGTTCGTGGCTTGCTCGAACAACCCGCTACCTTGTTTGTGGAGTAAGGCATGCAGATTTTGAACACCACGCTGCTGATCATCGGCGGCGGTCCTGGCGGTTATGTGACGGCGATCCGTGCCGGTCAGCTGGGCATCTCGACCATTCTGGTGGAAGGCGAATCGTTGGGCGGTACCTGCCTGAACATCGGCTGCATCCCGTCGAAGGCGCTGATCCACGTTGCCGAGCAGTTCCACCAGACGCAGCACCACAGCAAACATTCTGCGTTGGGCATCAGCGTCTCGGCACCGACCCTCGATATCAGCAAAAGCGTCGAATGGAAGGACGGCATCGTTGATCGCCTGACCACAGGCGTTTCGGCGTTGCTGAAAAAGAACAAAATTCAGGTTATTCAAGGTTTTGCGAAAGTTATCGATGGTAAAACCGTAGAAGTCGGCGACACGCGTATTCAGTGCGAACACCTGGTGCTCGCCACCGGATCGAAAAGCGTCAACCTGCCGATGCTGCCAATTGGCGGGCCGATCATTTCCTCCACCGAAGCCTTGGCGCCAAAATCGGTACCGAAACGGCTGGTCGTGGTGGGTGGCGGTTACATCGGTCTGGAACTGGGGATTGCCTATCGCAAGCTCGGCGCCGACGTCAGCGTGGTCGAGGCGCAGGATCGCATCCTGCCGGCCTACGACGCTGAACTGACCCAGCCTGTTCATGATGAATTGAAGAAACTTGGTGTGAAGCTTTACTTGAAGCACAGCGTCCAAGGCTTTGATTCCAATAACAATACGTTGCAGGTTCTCGAACCGAACGGCGAAACCCTGAACCTGGAAACCGATCAGGTACTGGTCGCCGTTGGCCGCAAACCCAACACCCAGGGCTGGAACCTCGAAGCGCTGAATCTGGACATGAACGGCTCGGCGATCAAGATCGACAACCGTTGCCAGACCAGCATGCGCAACGTCTACGCCATCGGCGACCTCAGCGGTGAACCGATGCTTGCGCACCGGGCCATGGCTCAAGGCGAGATGGTGGCCGAGCTGATCAGCGGTAAAACCCGCGAATTCAACCCGACGGCTATCGCTGCCGTGTGCTTCACCGACCCGGAACTGGTGGTGGTCGGCAAGACCCCGGACGAGGTCAAGGCCGCGGGCCTGGACTGCATCGTTTCAAGCTTCCCGTTCGCGGCCAATGGCCGGGCGATGACGCTGGAATCGAAAAGCGGCTTCGTGCGAGTGGTCGCTCGCCGGGACAATCACGTGATTGTTGGCTGGCAGGCCGTTGGCGTGGGTGTTTCGGAATTGTCGACCGCGTTTGGCCAAAGCCTGGAAATGGGCGCCCGACTGGAAGACATCGCCGGTACCATCCATGCGCATCCGACCTTGGGCGAAGCCGTCCAGGAAGCGGCGTTGCGTGCGTTGGGGCATGCGTTGCACCTGTAATTCAGAACAATGGATGGCGGCAGAGATGGCCCCATCGCTAGCAGGCTAGCTCCCACTTTGGAATGCGTTCTCCTGTGGGAGCTAGCCTGCTAGCGATTTCTTGAGGCCAACACAATTTATCTGTCTGTCATCCGATAGTCCGGGCTGCGATTTAGGCCCGGAATGAAGTATTGTTGTCCCCATCCAAAAAACGTCAGAAGCCTTGAACCGTTTCGACGGTTGTTAAGTGATAGAGGGTGTCATGGGTAACGAAAGCATCAATTGGGACAAGCTGGGTTTTGATTACATCAAGACAGACAAGCGCTATCTGTCGCACTGGCGTAATGGCGAGTGGGACAAAGGCACCCTGACCGAAGACAATGTGCTGCACATCAGCGAAGGCTCGACTGCCCTTCACTATGGCCAGCAATGCTTCGAAGGCCTGAAGGCCTACCGTTGCAAGGACGGTTCGATCAACCTGTTCCGCCCGGACCAGAACGCCGCCCGCATGCAGCGCAGCTGCGCCCGCCTGCTGATGCCGCATGTGTCGACCGAGCAGTTCATCGAAGCGTGCAAGGAAGTGGTCCGCGCCAACGAGCGTTTCATCCCGCCTTACGGCACCGGCGGCGCGCTGTACCTGCGCCCGTTCGTGATCGGCGTGGGTGACAACATCGGCGTGCGTACCGCACCCGAGTTCATCTTCTCGATCTTCTGCATCCCGGTCGGCGCTTACTTCAAAGGTGGCCTGACCCCGCACAACTTCCTGATCTCCAGCTACGACCGTGCCGCTCCACAAGGCACCGGCGCAGCCAAGGTCGGTGGCAACTACGCCGCCAGCCTGATGCCTGGCTCCCAGGCCAAGAAGGCGCATTTTGCCGACTGCATCTACCTGGACCCGATGACCCACACCAAAATCGAAGAAGTCGGTTCGGCCAACTTCTTCGGGATCACCCACGACAACAAGTTCGTCACCCCGAACTCGCCGTCGGTGCTGCCGGGCATCACCCGTCTGTCGTTGATCGAACTGGCCAAGACGCGTCTGGGCCTGGAAGTGGTTGAAGGTGACGTGTTCATCGACAAGCTGTCCGACTTCAAGGAAGCCGGCGCTTGCGGTACGGCTGCCGTGATCACCCCGATCGGCGGTATCAGCTACAACGACCACCTGCACGTGTTCCACAGCGAAACCGAGGTCGGCCCGGTCACCCAGAAGCTCTACAAAGAGCTGACTGGCGTGCAAACCGGTGAGATCGAAGCGCCAGCAGGCTGGATCGTCAAGGTTTGACCTGACCTCTGCTGCATCCAAGCCCCCCATCGTCTTGGCGATGGGGGGCTTTTTTTTATGAGCCAGACATTCCATTCGCCTCAGAACTGTAGGAGCCGGCTTGCTGGCGATGGTCGTTAACGATAACGCTTACTGACTGGTTCACCGCGGTGCACTGGAGTCCATCGCCAGCAAGCCGGCTCCTACAGGTTCTGTGTTTCCCGAGAGTCCGTGTCAGGAACTCCGTTTGCCAGTGTGAGGCGCTTGCCCACCCTGCCCTTGATGCCGCTGACCTGACCGGCCTGGGTGATCAATCCCGGAATCAGCGTGCCTACGGGCAGATTTTGCTTCAGGTCAAACCGGGCGCCGATTTCCTTGCGGCCCAACGCGGTCAACGTCAGCGCCCGGCTGTCCAGATCCTGCGTCACCCATTTGCGCTTGATCGCCGTTTGCAGCAACGCCGCGCCCAACGAACCACCCAGATGCGGTCGGCGCATGCTCCAGTCCAGGCACGGGCAGGCAAACCGTCGGCGCTGCGTGGTCAGGTCGTTGACTTCAATACCCAGCCCTTCGAACAACGCCTCGCCGCTGTCACTCAGCCGATAAGCCTGCTCATCGGTTTCCAGCAACCAGCCTTTTTCCAGCAGCCGGTCATGCAGCAACACCGCCAGCGTGCCGGCCATGTGGTCGTAGCACGTGCGGGCAAATTGCAGGCGGTCCGGAGTGCGAGGGTTGAAGGTCGGCGCGGTGTTCTGGCCGATCACCATCAACGCTTCCAGCGCCTGGGCCACGCGTTTGTCCGCGAGGCTGTAATAGCGATGACGCCCTTGAACATGCAGACGCAGCAGCGCCAGGTCCTTGAGTTTGGCCAGATGCGCGCTGGCAGTGGAAGCGCTGACTTCGGCAATCGCCGCCAACTCGGTGCTGGTGCGGGCGTGGCCATCCATCAAAGAACACAACATTTTGGTCCGGGCCGGTTCGGCAATGGCCGCCGCCACCTGTGAAACACCGAGGTCGTGTGGTTCTGCGTTCATATTTCGCTCCCGGACGAATCAAGCCCTTTTCGGACTGGAGATAGTAGCAACACTTTTCCCACCACGAACAAGGCTGCGACCCATGGACCCGATCATCGCTGCGACTCATGCCGATCCTTATCCTTATTACGCGCAACTGCGCGCTCAAGGCGGACTGGTTTTTCACCAGGGACTGAAACTGTGGGTGGCCAGTAGCGCCAAAGCCGTGGCGGCGGTGTTGGCGCATCCTGACTGTCACGTGCGGCCGACTCACGAACCAGTGCCCAAGGCCATTGCCAGTGGCATGGCGGGCAAGGTCTTCAGTCAGTTGATGCGGATGAACGAGGGCGAACGCCAGCGTTGCCCAAGATCGGCGATCCAGCCGGAGGTGGCGCTTATTGACGGGGAGGAAGTCAACGCGTTGGTCGGCGCGCGGCTGCTCAGCCCCGACGCCGAAGGGCTGCACAAGGCAATGTTTCTTGGCCCGGTGTGCGTAGTGGCGGCGTTGTTGGGGTTTTCGCCCGCACAGGCTCGGGTGATCAGCGAGCTGACCGGGGATTTCGTCGCGTGCCTGTCGCCCCTCAGCGCTCAGGCACACCTGGACGCTGCCCATGCGGCGGCGGAACAGTTGCGCGGTTATTTCATTGAGTTGCTGGACGACCCGGACAACCAAAGCGCCCTTCTTGCCGGTATCCGCCAGCGGTTTTCGGCAACCTCCGCCGACAGCGAAGCCCTGATTGCCAACCTCATCGGCCTGTTCTCCCAAACCTATGAAGCCACCGCGGGGCTGATCGGCAATGCGTTACTGGCGTTGATTCGACATCCGCAGTGGCTGAACGATTCGATCAACATTGACGACCTGCTGGCCGAAGTCCAGCGCTTCGATCCGCCGGTACAGAACACCCGTCGCTTCGTCGCCGCATCCTGTGAAATCGAGGGTATGAACTTCAATGCGGGCGATGTGATCCTGGTAATGCTGGCGTCGGCCAATCGCGATCCGCAGTTCAATGAGCAGCCTGATGCATTCATGCTTGAACGCCCGCAGCGACGCAGTTTCACCTTCGGTGCCGGTCGTCATCAATGCCCGGGGCAGGTGCTGGCCATGAGTATCGCCAGCGCCACGCTGGCGCAGATTCTGGCATTGAAACCCGCGCTGGAGCGATTGACCTGGCGCTACCGTCCTTCCCTGAATGGCCGAATCCCGCTGTTCTCGTGAAGAGCATACCGGCGTATTTGTTACATCAGGTTAAGGGTGTAATGACTGGCAATGCGTTTATCGCGAGTGACTTTCTCCCTAGAGTCACTCTGATAAACGTCAGCGAGGCGCCATCGATGCAAACCCAACTGGACAAAGCCCTGAGCGCATTTGCGCGAGCAGACCTTCTGCAAGGCCCCACGCCCATTCAACGAGCCGAACGCCTCGAACAGCTGTTGGGCCTGGGGGCGCGGGGAATTCGCCTGTTCCTCAAGCGCGACGATCACATGTGGCTGGGCGGTGGCGGCAACAAACTGCGCAAACTCGAATTCCATATCGGTGCGGCGCAGCAGGCCGGCATTGATACGGTCATTACTGTCGGCGGCGTGCAGTCCAACCATGCGCGCCTGACCGCCGCAGCCTGCGCACGCCTGGGCATCGCCTGCGAATTGATCCTGACGCGCTCGGTCCCCAAGACTGATGTGGATTACGAACTCAACGGCAATGTGCTGCTCGACCAATTGTTTGGCGCGCAACTGCAAGTGCTGGCGGGAGGCACCGACTCGCTCGCTCGGGCCGAGGCTCGCGCGGCGCAACTTCGGGACGCGGGACACAAGGTGCTGGTGATTCCCATGGGCGGCTCAACGCCCCTCGGCAGTCTCGGTTATGCACGTTGCGCCGCAGAAATCATGCAGCAGGAGACGGCACTCGGCCTGGTCTTCAATCAGGTCGTGGTGCCCAACGGCAGCGCCGGCACCCACGCCGGGCTCGCGGCAGGCTTCCAGTTGCTGGACCGAGGGGCCTCGATGGTCAAGTCTTACTCGGTGTTGTCAGATAGGGAATCGTCAGCCGCCAGAACCCTGAAATTGACCCAGGACACCCTGGCTTTACTGGGCAACACCGCCACCGTGCGGCCAGAAGAGGTTGTGATCGACGGCAGTCAGTTGGGCGAGGGATACGGCCTGCCGACGCCAGCCATGCAAGACGCCGTGCGGCTGATGGCTCGCGCCGAAGGCTTGTTGATCGACCCGGTGTACTCCGGCAAGGCGTTTGCCGGGTTGGTGGCGGATCTCAAGCAAGAACGTTTTCGCGCCGGGGACAACGTGTTGTTTGTGATGACGGGCGGGACACCGGGGTTGTATGCGTACCGGGAGACGTTTCAGGGTTAGCCCCAATTCGCCGAACGCCTGATCGACCGCGTTATCGTTCATCGCCAGCAAGCCGGCTCCTACAGGGATTGCGTACTTGCCGGCGATGGCGGCATGACAAACAACACACCTCCCCCTGACGCGCCAATCAATCATCCCGCGTCAAAACTTCCAGCAATTCAATCTCGAAAATCAGGTTCGAGTTCGGCGGGATCGCCCCCATCGTGCGCTCGCCATAGCCCAGATGCGCCGGCACCAGCAATTTGCGCTTGCCACCGACCTGCATCCCCATGATCCCCTGATCCCAGCCTTTGATCACACGTCCGGTGCCGATCACGCACTGGAAAGGTTTGCCCCGGCTGTAGGAAGAATCGAACTCGCTACCGTCTTCCAGCCAGCCACGATACTGGGTGGTGATCAGTGCACCTTTGACGGCAGCTTTGCCGTCGCCCGCTTCAAGATCGATTACCTGCAGTTCATCATTCATCATGTTCACTCTATTGTTCATTCGCCCAATTGGACGTAACGGCGCCGTTTTCCCAGAAACGTGCGCGATTGGCAACCCATACGGCCTGTTTCTGTCACTAGGCGTGAACTAAGATATGCAGCACCTACCCTAGGAATCAAAACGCCATGACGGCAACCTCTGCATGATTCATGTCTGGACCGGCGCAGCCATTTGCGCGTTGCTGCTTGCCCTGATTATCGCGCTGATCTGTCGCGAGCGTTCGCTGCGAAAGCAGCTCGACGAATATCGCGTGCTCATCACCCACCTGTCCGAACGACAAAACATCCATCAGGACAGCGACGCCGAACGCTTCAAACGCAGCCAGTATTTCGCCCGAATCGGCACCTGGGACTGGGATGTCGACACCGATCGGCTCTACTGGTCGGACGCGATTTACGGCATGTTCGGCTTCAAGATCGGCGAAGTGACGCCCTCCTACGCCTTGTTTTGCGCCTGCGTGCATCCCGACGACCGGGTCAGGGTCCGGGCCGGTGAGCTGCGATGCCTGGAAACCGGCGAGAACCATGACGAGGAATACCGGGTCATCTGGCCCGACGGCACCATCCGCTGGTTGCGCGAGACCGGCAACGTGGTGAAAAACAACCACGATGAAACGATCAAGATGATGGGCGTGGTCCGCGACATCACCGAGGAAAAAGCCTCCGCCAGTTACCTGCAGCACCTGGCCCATTTCGACCCGTTGACCGGCCTGCCCAACCGGCTGGTGCTTGAAGAGCGTTTGTCCGAGGCGCTGGAACAAGCCCGAATCACCGCCACCCGAGTAGCACTGGTGTTCGTCGACCTCAATGGTTTCAAGGCGATCAACGACCGTTACGGCCATGCCGCCGGCGACCGCGTACTCGTCACCACCGCCACGCGCCTGAAGCGAATCCTGCGCTCAACCGACACCGTCGCCCGCATCGGTGGCGACGAATTCGTGGTCATCCTCCAGGGCCTGCCGCAAGGCGGCAGTTTGCAAGACGAAGCCCGCAACATCTGCCAGAAAATCTTCGTCGAACTCTCTCCCCCCGTGACCATCGGCAATGACCAGCGCCACATCGGCACCAGCCTGGGCGTCGCGGTGTTCCCCGATCATGCGCCGAGCATGGACCGGTTGATTCATATTGCAGACTTGGCGATGTATGAAGCCAAGCGCAGCGGGAATAATCAGTATCGGTTGGGTGAGCAGGGGTTGAGCCACAGTCGTGTCGAATCAACCTGATCGGACTTCGAGTGCACTGAAACAGTCCCGATTGTTGCACTCGCGCCATTCATACAATCATTGCAGGCCTGGCTTGCGCCCGTCGTCTCAGCCTTTATCCTTGTACCCCCCGCCGTACCGAGTTCTGGAGTTTCCCCATGCCCCATGAAGGCAACCTGTTGCAAGCCGCTGTCGTGTTCCTGTTCGCGGCGGTGCTCACCGTTCCTTTAGCCAAGCGCCTGCAACTCGGGGCGGTGCTGGGTTATCTGTTTGCCGGGGTGATCATCGGGCCGTCGGTACTGGGGCTGATCGGCAACCCGCAAAGCGTCAGTCATATTTCCGAACTCGGCGTGGTGTTGCTGCTGTTTATCATCGGCCTGGAGCTGTCGCCGCGACGCTTGTGGGTGATGCGCAAATCGGTGTTTGGCGTCGGTCTGGCGCAGGTGCTGCTGACCGGATCGGTGATTGGCGTGGTGGCGCTGTTCGTGTTTGGCCAGCCGTTGAACAGCGCGATTGTGCTGGGGCTGGGCCTGGCACTGTCCTCCACGGCCTTCGGCCTGCAAAGCCTGGCCGAACGCAAGGAATTGACCAGCCCCCATGGGCGTCTGGCATTCGCGATTCTGCTGTTCCAGGACATCGCAGCGATCCCGCTGATCGCCATGGTGCCGTTGCTGGCGGGCGGTGATCACACCACCACCGCGACCGAGGATTTGAACCACGGCTTGCGCGTTTTGGGCAGCATCGCCGTGGTGGTGATCGGCGGACGGTATCTGCTGCGGCCGGTGTTCCGTGTGGTCGCCCGCACCGGTCTGCCGGAGGTTTCCACCGCCACCGCGTTGCTGGTGGTGATCGGCACGGCGTGGCTGATGGATCTGGTCGGCGTATCGATGGCACTGGGCGCGTTCCTCGCCGGTTTGCTGCTGGCGGATTCCGAATACCGCCACGAACTGGAAGCGCAGATCGAACCGTTCAAAGGCCTGCTGCTGGGGCTGTTTTTCATCAGCGTCGGCATGGGCGCGAATCTCAGCCTGCTGCTCAGCGCGCCGATCACGGTGCTGGGCCTGACCCTGCTGCTGATCGCCATCAAGCTGCCGCTGCTGTTTGTCGTGGGGCGGCTGGCTGGCGGTTTGGGCAAGGTCAGTGCGATTCGTCTCGGTATCGTACTGGCGGCGGGCGGTGAGTTTGCGTTTGTGGTGTTCAAGATCGGTCGCGACCAGGGTTTGTTCGAACCGCGCCTGTACGATCTGCTGGTGCTGACCATCACCCTGTCCATGGCGGTGACGCCGTTGTTGTTGCTGATCTGCGCGCGACTGGTCAGCCCCAAGGTACAGCCGGTGGTGGTGCCGGAGAAATTCCGCGAGATCGACACCGACGAGCCGCGTGTGGTGATTGCCGGCATGGGCCGGATGGGGCAGATCGTCGCCCGTATCCTGCGCGCGCAGAACATCAAGTTCGTCGCCCTCGACACCTCGGTGGAAACCATCGAACTGTCGCGCAGCTTTGGCGGCGTGCCGGTGTTCTACGGCGACCCGATGCGCCCGGAAATCCTCAGCGCGGCCAAGATCGAGCACGCGGAATATTTCATCATCGCCACCGATGACCCGGACACCAACATCAAGACCGCCGAGGTGGTGCACCGGCTGTACCCGCACATCAAGATCATCGCCCGCGCCCGTAACCGTCAGCATGTACACCGGTTGGTGGACCTGGGGGCCGAGGCGATTCGGGAAACCTATTATTCGAGCCTGGAAATGAGCCGGCGCACGCTGGTGGGATTGGGCCTGACCCAGGCGCAGGCCGATGCGCGGATCAAGCGTTTCCAGCATCACGACGAGCAAGTGCTGGAAGCGCAGCATGCGGTGTATGACGATGCGGCGAAGGTGTTGCAGACCGCGCAGGAGGCCAGGGCGGAACTGGCGAAGCTGTTTGAGTCGGATCAGCTGGAAGAGCAATCCGCGAAGGGTTGAGGTGAATGTGAGGGCCTCACCGCGATGAGGCCCTCAAACTCAACGAATAATCACCCGCCGATCCGCGTCAGAAACACCCGCGTCACCCGCCGCTCTTCAACCGCCATCACCGTCATGCGCCAGCCTTCCCACTCATGGCTGTCGCCAATCATCGGCAGTCGATCCAGCATGCTCATCACCAGCCCCGCCAAGGTCTGATAGTCCTCGGTCGGTTCTACGGCGAACCCGGTCCGCTGGCGAACCCGCATCAGGTTCAACGCACCATTGACCCTGAACCCGCCCGGCTCTTCCACCACGTCCGGCCCCTCGATTTCGCTGGCGTCGGGCAACTCACCGGCAATCGATTCAAGAATGTCGGTCATGGTCAGCACGCCAACGAAGTCACCGAACTCATTGACCACAAAGGCGATGTGCGTCGAGGCCTGGCGCATCTGTTCCAGGGCATTGAGGATCGAATAACTGTCCAGCAGGTTGATGGTCTTGCGCGCCAGATGTTCAAGGTCCGGCTCGTTGCCGGCCAGGTATTCCTTGAGCAATTCCTTCTTGTGCACGAAGCCCAGCGGCTCATCCACCGCACCGTCGCGTATCAACGGCAGGCGCGAGTAGGACGAATGCATCAGCCGTGTACGAATGGCTTCTGCGTCGTCGGACAGGTCGATGTGATCGACGTCGGCGCGGACCGTCATCAACGTGCGAATCGGGCGCTCGGCCAGTTGCAGCACGCCGCTGATCATCACCCGCTCGCGACGGTCGAACAGCTCTTCGCTCGGCGCCTCGCCGTTGTCGAGCATGTCGGCAATCTCTTCGCCGACCTCTTCCACCGCCAGTTTGCGACCACCCAGCAAACGCAAGACCGCGTGAGCCGTGCGCTCGCGCATCGGTCGCAGGCCCTGCATGGACTTTTTGCGGCGCGCCCGGGCGATCTGGTTGAACAGCTCGATCAGGATCGAGAAACCAATGGCCGCGTACAGGTAGCCCTTCGGAATATGGAAGCCCAGGCCTTCAGCGGTCAGCGCGAAGCCGATCATCATCAGGAAGCCCAGGCACAGCATGATCACCGTCGGGTGTGCGTTGACGAAACGGGTCAGCGGCTTGCTGGCGACAATCATCAGACCGATGGAGATGATCACCGCGATCATCATGACCGCCAGCTCATCGACCATGCCCACGGCGGTAATCACCGCGTCGAGGGAGAACACCGCGTCGAGCACCACGATCTGCGCGACGATCGGCCAGAACAGCGCGTAAGCCGTGTTGGACGAGCGCTGGCCGACATGGCCTTCAAGTCGCTCGTGCAATTCCATCGTCGCCTTGAACAACAGGAACACACCACCGAACAACATGATCAGGTCACGGCCGGAGAAACTGTGCTCGAACACCTCGAACAGCGGCTGGGTCAGGGTCACCAGCCAGGAAATACTCGCCAGCAGGCCCAGGCGCATCAGCAAGGCCAGGGACAAACCGATGATTCGCGCACGGTCACGCTGCTCGGGCGGCAGTTTGTCCGCCAGGATCGCGATAAACACTAGGTTGTCGATGCCGAGCACCAGCTCCAGCACGATCAACGTCAACAGGCCCAGCCACGCGGTGGGGTCAGCTATCCATTCCATAAAAACGTCTCGATCTCTTCAGTGAATTCAGAATGCCGGGCACGGCAAGGCGCGGCGCAGAGGCCGTGGAGCTGCAATGACAAGGGTGTTCGGAAGGCGAAAGACCGGGTGTTTCGCGTGTATCAGGCGCGCACGATGGCGCTGAAGGGAAGGATAACTGGGGGGCTCCGAGAGGGTGTTCATGCAAGTCCTGAAAGGAAAAAGGCCTTGGAGCGTACAGGTGAAAGCGACTTTTCCTACAGCCAGAAATCATTACAAAATCTGTAGAAGGCTGCGATCTTTTAACGGTTTTTCACCCGCTCGATATACCGCACCACCGCAGCTGACTTCTCAAACCGCCGATAAACCAACGACAACCACGAGCTCGCCTCACACCCTTTGATCGACCGGTAAACCACACCGGGCAACCCGACGTGCCCGACCACCGACTCCGGCACCACCGCCACGCCCTGCCCCAGCGACACCAGCGCCAGCACCGCCACCAGCCCGCCGGGTTGCGCCCCGAGTTTCGGCGCAAACCCGCCCTCGGCGGCGACTTGCAAGGTGCCGCTGATCTGCTCCGGCAGGATGAACGTCTCGCCCTGCAAATGCTCCGGGCCGATCTCGGTCAAACGGCACAGCCACGACTCGCTCGACAGCGCCAGCACAAAACCTTCCGCGTCGAGGCGAATGGCTTCCAGCCCCTCGGGCAACGTCATGGGTGAACGCACATAACCGATATCGAACCGGCCTTCGAGGACCATCGCCGGCAAGCTCGCCATCGGGCTTTCGCGCACGTTGAGGCTGACGTCCGGGCATTCGCGGCTGAACGCCTGCACCTGCTTTTGCAGCAGGCCCGAGTACACCGCAGAGGCCACGTAACCCAACTCGATATGACCGATATCCCCTCGCCCGGCGCGCTGGGCGTTGCGTTGGGCGTACTCGAATTGCCGCACCGTCGCCTCGGCTTCGATCAGCAGTGCGGCGCCGGCTTCGGTCAGGCTGACTTCACGGGTCTGGCGCACGAACAGTCGCGTGCCGAGTTCGTTTTCCATGTCCTGGATCTGTCGAGTCAGGGTCGGCGGTGCGATACCGAGTTGTTCGGCAGCACGCGTGAAGTTGCCTTGCCGGGCAACGGCCAGAAAGTAGCGGAAATGCCGTATGTCCATGGGCGCATTAGCTCAAAGGTAATGAAGTGCCGGTTTTCGGCTAACGAAGCCGGCAAGCGGTCGCGATAAGCTCATTCGGCAATCACAGTAGAGAGCCCACAGCATGTACGTCAAACCCCTTTTCGCCGTTACAGAAAGCAGCCTTGTGCAAAAGGCAATCCGCTCATGAGCCGCGTCAATCCGCGCCTCACATTGCTGACCGCCTCTGGCGTGTGTTCGTTGATCGTCCTCGATACCAACATCGTCGCCGTCACCCTGCCGACGATCGCCCGGGACCTGGGTGCCAATTTTGCCGACATCGAATGGGTGGTCAGCGCTTACATGCTCGCCTTCGCCGCCCTGTTGCTGCCGGCGGGCAGCATCGCCGACCGCTTCGGCCGGCAGAAAACCCTGCTCTGTGGCCTGGGCATTTTCATTCTGGCGTCCATCGGTTGCGGTGCTGCGCCCAACGCGTTGTTCCTCGACATCGCACGGGCGATCAAGGGGGTCGGCGCGGCGTTGCTGCTAACCTCGGCCCTGGCCTCTATCGGCCATACGTTTCACGATGAAGTGGAACGAGCCAAAGCCTGGGCGTTCTGGGGCGCGTGCATGGGCGTGGCGATGACCGCCGCGCCGACCGTCGGCGGTTTGATCACTGAGTTCATTGGCTGGCGCTGGATCTTCTACCTCAATTTACCGGTGGGCCTGTTCCTGATGGTCATGGTCTGGCGTGCGGTGCCGGAATCCCGCGACCCTCAATCCGCGCGCCTCGATCCGTGGGGCAGCCTGGCGTTCAGTGGCAGTTTGCTGTGCCTGATCTGGGGCCTGATCGAGGCCAACCGGATCGGCTGGAACAACCCGATCACTTACGCCCGACTGATCGGCGGTGCGCTGTTACTGGGTTTGTTCGTCGTGATCGAGCGGATGCAGCGGCGGCCGATGGTCGACCTGCAATTGTTCAAACATCCACGCTTCATCGGCGCGCTGCTGGGGATGTTTGCCTACGCCGGTTGCGCGCAGGTGATGATGACGTTGCTGCCGTTTTATCTGCAAAACGGCCTAGGTTTCTCGGCCATCGCCTCAGGGTTGGGCATGTTGCCGTTTGCCCTGACCATGTTGATTTGCCCGCGTATCGGCGTGCGTCTGGCCAGTCGGTTTGCCCCGGCCACGTTGATGGCGACCGGTTTGACCCTGGTCGGCAGCGGCAATCTGCTCAGTGCCTGGGCGGTCAGCAGCGGCGGTTACCTGCCTTTTGCCCTGGCGATTGCCGTCACCGGCGCGGGGGCCGGGCTGCTCAATGGCGACACGCAGAAAAACATCATGGCCTGCGTGCCCAGGGAACGCACCGGGATGGCCTCGGGCATGAGCACCACCATGCGTTTCAGTGCGATCGTGCTGGCCATCGGCGTGTACGGCGCGTTGCTGTCCAGCCATGCCGAACAGTTGTTGCGCGCAGACTTGTCGGCACAAGGCGCGCAATGGCTCGCCCAGACCCAAGGCATCGCGTCGCGGGTGGTGGCCGGTGACATGCCGGCAGCGCTGGACCTGTTGCCGGAAGCCGCGCGCGGCGTGGTCGAACCGTTGGCTCGACAGGCGTTCGTCGGCGGCTTCAGTCTCTTGTTGTTGGTCGCCGGATTACTCGCATTGCTGGGGGCGTTGGTGGTGGGCACGCTGATGCGCAATCCGATTCCCGCCCCATCGGCTGCCGCCATCAGCGCGAAGGCTTGAAGGGCGCCAGAGCCAATTCACCAATTTCCATCCCGGTCTCGTTTTCCTGCTTGACATTAAAGTGAGCTTTAAGCTTAGCCTCTGTTCTCCACTGATGAGGAGTCAAGCATGTCGCCCTTCCAAGCGTTGAATTTGCCCAACGGCCAGACAATCGGCAATCGCATTGCCAAAGCGGCGATGGAAGAGAACCTTGCCGACACCGGGCAGGCGCCGTCCGATGCACTGTTTCGCTTGTACCAGGCCTGGGCCGGGGGCGAAGCCGGGTTGTTGCTGACGGGCAATGTGATGATCGACCGCCGCGCCATGACCGGCCCCGGTGGCGTGGTGCTGGAAGATGAACGCGACATGGAACGCTTTCGCCAATGGGCAACGATTGGCCGCTCCGGTGGCGCGCAATTCTGGGTGCAGCTCAATCATCCGGGGCGCCAGACCATGGCCAACCTCGGCCAGCAAGCGTGGGCGCCCTCGGCGGTGGCACTGGATCTCGGTTCATTTTCCAAGATGTTTGCCGAACCCAAACCGATGTCCGAGGGCGATATCGCCGAGGTAATCACGCGCTTCGCCACCAGCGCTGCCCTCGCCGAAAAGGCCGGCTTCACCGGCGTGCAGATTCATGCGGCGCACGGCTACCTGATCAGCCAGTTCCTGTCGCCATTGACCAATCGCCGCACCGACCGTTGGGGCGGATCCCTGGAGAATCGCGCACGCTTGTTGCTCGACGTGATCAGCGCCGTTCGCCAGGCCGTATCACCGAAATTCTGCGTCTCGGTAAAACTCAACTCGGCCGACTTCCAGCGCGGTGGCTTCGACGCCGACGATGCCCGCCAAGTGATCCAGTGGCTCAACGATCAGCCGATCGATTTGCTTGAGTTGTCGGGCGGCAGCTACGAAGCACCGGCCATGCAGGGCGAGGCACGCGATGGCCGGACCCTGGCGCGGGAAGCGTACTTTTTGGAAATGGCCGGTGAATTGGCGAGCGTGGCGCGTATGCCGGTAATGGTGACCGGCGGGATTCGGCGTTTGGCGATCGTCGAACAAGTGCTCGACAGCGGCATCGCCATGGCCGGCATCGGCACCGCGTTGGCCCTCGAACCGCAGTTGGTCAAACACTGGCGCGAAGGCCGGAACAGCCATCCGCAACTGCCGCCGATCCACTGGAAACGCAAACCGTTGGCGGCATTGGCGAGCATGGCTGTGGTGAAATTCCAGCTCCAGCGCCTGAGCCGTGGCCGCAAGCCCCGGCCTGAGGTATCGGCAGTCTGGGCGCTGATCCTTGACCGTTTGTACATTGGCCGGCGTACGCGGCAGTACCGACAGGCGATGGGGAAGTAATCAGGGGGAAGTTCAAAGTTCCACTGACGCGGGGAGACCGTGTCGCCCCCATCGCCGGCAAGCCGGTCTCGCTCCCACATTTGGTCGGTGGCGTACACAAATCCCATGTGGGAGCGAGCCTGCTCGCGATGGGGCCATTGGATACACTGATTTACCGTCCGGAGAATCGCAATCTGGACAGCTGCCGCAAATCCCCCGCCAGGTAGTAATCATCAGTCCAGCTGTCATCCACCTTCAACGGCTGCACCTGTTTGAGCGCAAGCTTCTTCGCGAAGTAGCGAAAGCGGTAATGTTCGTAAAACCGCAGCAACTCCAAACCATAACGATCAGCCAGATCGGTATCGCCGCGCACGATCAGATAGTTCTCGTCGTTGCCGTTACTGGCCGCAGCGCTGAGGTTGTGGCTGCCGCTGATGATCGTCGGCGCGTCGCTGGTGAAGTCGGTGACCACGGCTTTGGTGTGCACCAGCAAATTGCCCTTCTGGCCCTTCATGTTCTCTCGAAGCCAGCCTTCCAGCCCGGTGTTGAGCAGCGCAGTCGCGGCAAATTCGGCGCTGCGATCAGCGTGAAAACCGGTGATGCGACTGGCGGTGTTTTGCAGGCCGTAACGCAAAATATCGTCGTGGGGCTGGCCGAGCAGCGCGTTGAGAATGTCGTCGGGCAAGGCGAACGCGGTGACAAACAGCACGTCCTTTTTCGCGGCGTTGATGATCTCGACAAACGCCCGCAAATCACCCTGCCCCGAACGCGGTGAGAACCCGGCGAACAGCGGTTGCTGCGGGTCTATCGGGTTGTGTTGCGTGATCCATTGCCGGGTGGCGCCGACGTCGTCCGGTGTCGCCCAGACTTGCTCGAAGGTCTGCAGATAGCTGGCGCTGATGCGCGCGTCGTCCAGCACATGCACCACGTTGGCCTGTCGATAAACGCCATTGGGCGTGAAGTTGGTGCTGCCGCACAGCACCGCTTCAGGCTGAAGCTGCCCGGCGGCATCAACCTGGCTCAGCACCATGAATTTGTTGTGGAAGATATTGTGAGTGACACGCCCGCGCTTGTTCGCCGCCGGGATTTTTTCCAGGCTGGCCTGGTTGATGACGGTGTCGTCATCGTCGGGTTGTGCGTGATACAGCACGCGAACCTTCACACCCCGTTCGAACGCCGCGTTGACGGCATCGACTATCACCTGCAACTCGTACTCGTAAATGGCAATGTCCAGCGCCCACTGACCATCCAGCGCCCGTTCGATAAACCCCAGCAAGCGCCCGAGCAAACCGTTTTCCAGCCACTGGCGCGGCGCATCGGGCCAGGCCTCGATGGGCAGGTTCTTGTTGGCGCTGATCAACGCGTCGAGGTCGGGAAACTTGCGCTGGAATGCCTGACTGGCGGCCACCGCGCGGTTGAAAATCACACTCTGATTGTGCGGCAGGCCGTTGTCGGACGTGACGGTTACCTCCAGAAATTCGCCCAGCTGCGGTGCATCGGCGCTGCCATAGGCGAGGTGGATTCGGTAATGGATCGTCATCCCCGGATTGACCGCGTAATCGGCCCAGCGAAATTTCTGCAACGGCGCGAGGTCGCTTGGGGTGGCGTGAAACTGCGGGAACGTATGAGCCTTGCCGGGGAACGTCAGGCTATTGAACAGGAACAACCAGGGTTTGCTGCCTTGCTGTTTTTCGATGGCGAAACCCAGCAGGCCCTTGCGGCGGGATTCGGCCAGGTCCATGGCCAGCAGCACGCCGTTGGTGCCGGCGTAGGCTTTGACGCGGAAATCGTCCTGACTGTTTGTGGCTAGAACACGCATGCTTCACTCCTGTGAATGGCTGCTTTCAGAGCATAGGGCAGCGCTGCAGATTGGTCGTGAGTATTCGTTACCGAGGTGATGCCTTCGCGGGCAAGCCTCGCTCCTACAGGTTACGCATTGTCCCTGTAGGAGCGAGGCTTGTCCGCGAAGAGGCCAGCACAGACACTGCAAACTCAGCCTGAAACCAGCTCATCAATATGCCGATAATCCGTTTGCAGCTCCGCTGCCAACTGCCGCGCCCGCCCCAGCCGGATCGGTCCACGCTCGATGTCGATCAGCAGCCCCGGACACGCCAGCGCCGGCAACCCCGACCACTCCTTCAACCGGCCATCGGTCACCAGCAACAACCGTTGCTGCTCCGCCGGAAAGCGTTTTTGCCGGACCGCGAGCCATCGCCCCGCTTCGCCCAGTGCCGCCAGCAACGGCGTACCGCCGCCCGCGCCAAGGCCATCGAGCCAGTGGCGCAACCCGCTGGAAGCTTTCAATCCTTGCACTTGCCACTTCGGCGCATGGCCGCTGGCCGTCAGCAGCGCCAGGTGCGCACGTTGGCGGTAAGCGTCGTCGAACAACTGCGCCAATAGCCCCTTGGCGTCGCTCAAGGCCTGGTGTCGGCGCGTCGAGGCCGAGGCGTCGACGATCACCAGCCACAGTTCATGGGGCGAACGGGTGCGCAATTGAAACAGCACATCCTGGCGTTGGCGCGGGCGGCCGTTGAGCAAGGTGCCGGGCCAATTGATCGAGCCGCTGCGGGCGGCATGACGCTTACCCTGCTTGCCGTGGTCCAGCCGTCCGGCGCGGGGCCTGGCATTCGCCCCCGCGTCAGATCGAGGGCGAATGCCTAGGGCTTTTTTGGCCAGCTCGGCACTTCACGTCGAGCACCGACCGGCAGCGCCTGCGCCGGCATTTCGCCCCATTGGCCCTGACCTTCGCTCGGGCTGGATGGTTGCGGCGCGGATTGCCGGGCCTGTTGCGGCGCCGATGGCGACTGTTCGCGACGACGATGGCGCAAGGCGAACTCGGCAACGGCATCGATATCTTCCTCGGCAATGGCGCTCGCCCCCCGCCACGCCGCATGGGCACGGGCGGCACGCAGCCAGACCAGGTCAGCGCGCAGCCCATCGACACCGGCGGCGAAACAGCGCTCGGTAATCTGTGCCAGCGCCTCATCGTCCAGGGGGATGCTCGCCAGTGTGCTGCGCGCTGTCTGGCAACGCTCACGCAAAGACTGCTGCTGGCTTTCCCACTCGGCGCAGAAGCGTTGCGGATCGCTGTCGAAATCCAGCCGCCGACGGATGATCTGCCCACGCTGGGCGGGTGCGGTATGACCGCTGAGGGCGACGTTCAGGCCAAAGCGGTCGAGCAGTTGCGGACGCAACTCGCCCTCTTCCGGATTCATGGTGCCGATCAACACGAACTTTGCCGAATGCCGATGGGAAATGCCGTCACGCTCGATCAGGTTGGTGCCGCTGGCGGCGACGTCGAGCAGCAAGTCCACCAGGTGATCGGGCAGCAGATTGACTTCATCGACGTAGAGCACGCCGCCGTCAGCCTTGGCCAGTACGCCGGGCGAAAACTGCGCACGACCTTCGCTCAGGGCGGCGTCAAGGTCGAGGGTGCCGACCAGGCGTTCTTCAGTGGCACCCAGCGGCAAGGTGACGAACTGACCGCTGGCGAGCAGGTCCGCGAGGCCTCGGGCCAGGGTGGATTTGGCCATGCCGCGTGGACCTTCGATCAGCACGCCGCCGATTTTCGGGTCGATGGCGGTGAGGTACAAAGCGAGTTTGAGATCGTCGGCGCCGACCACGGCGGATAAGGGGAAATGCGGGGTGTCGGTCATTATCAAATCTCGGTCATGGTCGGTGAAATGCTTCTAACTGTGGGAGCGAGACCGGCTTGCCGGCGATAGCGGTGTGTCAGGCAAATCAACATTGACTGACCCAACGCTATCGCGAGCAGGCTCACTCCTACAGGGGATCTACGGTGTGTCAGGTGTCTTCTTCTATGTCCAGCAGCAGGTTTTCCAGTGCTTCTTTATAGGCGCCCGGCTCTTGCCACATCCCGCGCTGCTGCGCTTCCAGCATCCGCTCCGTCATGTCGCGCAACGCATGGGGATTGTGCTCGCGGACAAAATCCCGGGTCGCCGGGTCCAGCAAATACGCATCGGCCAGCAACGCGTATTGGTGATCGTCGATCAACTGCGTCGTCGCGTCGAACGCGAACAGGTTATCGACCGTCGCCGCCAGTTCAAACGCACCTTTGTAGCCGTGGCGCTTCACGCCGTCGATCCACTTCGGATTCGCCGCCCGCGAGCGGATGACCCGGTTCAGTTCTTCCTTCAGCGTACGGATTTTCGGCAAGTCCGGTTGGCTGTGGTCGCCATGGTAACTGGCAGCCGCTGCACCGCTGAGGCTTTCCACGGCCGCGAGCATACCGCCCTGGAACTGGTAATAGTCATTGGAGTCGAGCAAATCATGCTCGCGGTTGTCCTGATTCTGCAGCACGGCCTGAACCTGGCTCAGGCGCTGGGCGAACTGCTCGCGGGCCGCCGTGCCTTCGTCGGCACCGCCGTAAGCGTAGCCGCCCCAGTTGAGGTAAACCTCGGTCAGGTCCTCGCGGCTCTGCCACAAACGACCATCGATTGCCCCTTGCACGCCAGCACCGTAAGCACCGGGTTTGGCGCCGAAGATGCGCCAACCGGCCTGCCGTTTGGCCGCTTCTTCATCAAGGCCCGATTGCAGCAGCGCCTCGCGTTCGGCGCGGACCTTGGCCGCCAATGGATTGAGATCGTCCGGTTCATCCAGCGCAGCGACTGCCTGCACCGCCGCATCGAACAGGCGGATCAGATTGGCAAAGGCATCACGGAAGAACCCGGACACGCGCAAGGTCACGTCCACGCGTGGGCGGTCGAGCAGGCTCAGCGGCAGAATTTCGAAGTCATCGACCCGCTGACTGCCCGTCGCCCAGACCGGGCGCACGCCCATCAGCGCCATGGCTTGCGCGATGTCGTCGCCGCCGGTGCGCATGGTCGCGGTGCCCCAGACCGACAGGCCGAGCTGACGCAGGTGATCGCCGTGGTCCTGCAAGTGCCGCTCGAGAATCAGGTTCTGCCGATTGAAAACCGATGCGCCATGCGGTGGTGGTCGGCAGGTTGCGCACGTCCACCGAATAGAAATTGCGTCCGGTCGGCAGCACGTCCAGCCGCCCGCGACTCGGCGCGCCGCTGGGGCCGGCGGGGACGAAACGACCGCTGAGGGCGTCGAGCAAGCCGCGCATTTCCGCCGGACCGCAGGCGTCGAGCCTTGGCGCAACGACTTCGCGCAGGTTGTCGAGGATGGCGCTCACATCAGACCACCCCGACCCCTGTGGGAGCGAGCCTGCTCGCGATGGTGTGTCAGTCGACACCAATGTGGCTGACACTCCATCGCGAGCAGGCTCGCTCCCACAGGTATCGAGAACTTGCGAGATCAGTTGAGCGGCGAACAGTTCGAGGCGTTCGCGGGTATCGCCGGCAGTTCGCCAGGCTTCGTCGCTGACAGATTGCAGTTCAATCGGTCGCGGCCCAACCCAAGGCTCAGCCAACGCGCAATCCAGCGGATCAAAGCCCAAACCAAACGCCTTGGCCAACGCCCGCAGCAAACTCGACTGCGCGCCACGGCCATCGCCCCGTGGAATCCTCAACAAAGCCAACAACGTGTCGATGCGCAGACGCCCGGTCGGCGATTCACCAAAGATGTGCAGCCCATCGCGGATCTGCGACTCCTTCAGATCGCACAAATACGTGTCCAGGCGCGGTAACCAGATCGCTGCATCGGCGTCGCTGTCGAGCTTCTCGTCCAGTTGCAGCTCACGGTCGATGTGCGTGTCGCGCACCAATTGCAGAATGTCGCGCTGCAATTCACGGGCGCGGCGCGGGTCAAGCAATTGCGCTTCGTAATACTCGTCGGCGAGCAGTTCGAGGTTGCGCAGCGGGCCGTAGGTTTCGGCGCGGGTCAGCGGTGGCATCAGGTGATCGATGATCACCGCTTGCGTGCGGCGCTTGGCCTGGGCGCCCTCGCCCGGATCGTTGACGATGAACGGATAGATGTTCGGCAGCGGTCCGAGCAATGCGTCCGGCCAGCAATGCTCGGACAGTCCGACACCTTTGCCCGGCAGCCATTCGAGGTTGCCGTGCTTGCCGACGTGGATCAGGCCGTGGGCGCCGTAGGTGTTGCGCAACCAGAAATAGAACGCCAGATAACCGTGGGGCGGTACCAGGTCCGGGTCGTGATAGACCGCGCTCGGGTCCACCTGATAACCGCGCGCCGGTTGAATGCCGACGAAGGTCAGGCCGAAACGCAGGCCGGCGATCATCATTCGCCCGTCACGGAACATCGGATCGTTTTGCGCGGTGCCCCAACGTTCCAGCACTGCCTGGCGATTAGCCTCGGGCAAGGCGTTGAACATCAGGTTGTAATCATCCAGCGCGAGGCTTTGCTGGCACGGGCGCTGGTCGAGGGTGTCGAGGTCATTGCTGACGCCGCCGAGCAATTGCTGGATCAGTTCGGTGCCGCTGCCCGGCAGTTCGGCCGGCAGCGGGTAACCTTCTTGATGCAGCGCACGCAGAATATTCAGTGCAGCAGCCGGTGTGTCGAGGCCCACACCGTTGCCGATGCGCCCGTCGCGGGTCGGGTAGTTGGCGAGGATCAGGGCGATGCGTTTTTCGCTGTTCGGTACCCGCGCCAGATCGATCCAGCGCCGCGCCAGTTCGGCGACAAAATCCATGCGTTCCGGTTGTGGTCGATAGCACACCACGTCGGACTGACTGCGTTCGCTGCGCCACGCCAGGTCCTTGAAGCTGATCGGGCGACTGATGATCCGCCCGTCCAGCTCCGGCAACGCGATGTGCATCGCCAGATCCCGCGGGCCGAGGCCTTGCTCGCTGGCACGCCAACCGGGTTCGTTGTCCTGGGCGCAGATGGCCTGGATCACCGGGATATTGCGTCGAAACGGTCGCAAGTGCGGCGCTTCGGGGCTGGATTGGGCGAAACCGGTGGTGTTGAGGATCACCGAGGCTTCGACGTCATCCAGCCAGTCCTCGACCACCGAGAGGCAGCCGGGCTCTTTGAGACTGGCCACGGCAATCGGCAAGGGATTCAACCCCGCCGCTTGCAAACGCTGGCAGAAAACATCAATGAACGCGGTGTTCGCCGCCTGCAAATGCGAGCGGTAAAACAGCACCGCCGCCACCGGTTGACCGGCCTGCCAGTCGGCTTGCCAATCCTGCAGTGCAGCGGGACTTTTTTGTGGATGGTAAATCGCTGTGCGTGGCAGGGTTTGCGGTTCGGCCCACTTGTAGTCGCGCTCCAGCCAGCGATTGGCCAGGCAGCGAAACAGATCGAGCGCGTTGGCCATGCCGCCCTGACGCAAGTAATGCCAAAGCCGGTCGCGGTCTTCGGCAACCACCGTGCTCAGGTCGCTGAGTTCCGGGTCCGGGCGATCATCGCCGGGCACCAGAATCAGTTGCACGCCGCGCTGTGAGAGCTCGACCAACCGCTCGACGCCGTAACGCCAATACGCAATGCCGCCGTGCAGCGAGATCAGAATCACCTTGGCGTGGCGCAGCACTTCGTCGACATACAAATCGACCGAGGCGTGGTTCTGCACCTGCATCGGGTTGGCCAGACGCACGCTCGGGTAATCGTCCGGCAACTGTTGCGCGGCTTCGGCGAGCAGCGCGAGGCTGGAATCGCCGCTGCACAGGATCACCAGCTCGGCAGGGGTTTGTCCAAGGTCGGCAATGTTGTCATCCGAGACGAAACCGCCGGGCTGGGTCCTGAGCAGGTGCATGGGTTAAACGCTGAGCGCGGCGCGCAATTGCGCTTCGAGTTGCGCGGCGTCGAGCGCCTGGCCGATCAGCACCAGACGCGTGGTGCGCGCTTCGTCGGCGCCCCACTGACGGTCGAAATGCTTGTCGAAACGCGTGCCCACGCCCTGGATCAACAGACGCATCGGCTTGTTCGGGATCGCCGCGAAACCCTTGACCCGCAGGATGCCGTGCTTGACCACCAATTGCGTCAGCGCGTCCATCAACAGGCTTTCGTCGGCTTGTGGCAGTTCGATGGAAATGGAGTCGAACGCGTCGTGATCGTGGTCGTCATGGTCATCGCCGTCGTGGTGATGATCGTGGTGGCTATGACGGCTGTCGATGTGTTCTTCGGAGCCGGCGCCGAGACCGATCAGCACGTCCAGTGGCAGGCGACCGCTGCTGGCTTCGATGACTTTGACGGCGGGCGGCAGTTCTTCGGCGACTTCCAGGCGTACGCGGGCCAGGTCTTCGGCGCTGATCAGGTCGGCCTTGTTGAGAATCACCAGGTCGGCGCTGGCCAGTTGGTCGGCGAACAGCTCGTGCAGCGGCGATTCGTGGTCCAGGTTCGGGTCGAGTTTGCGCTGGGCATCCACTTGGTCCGGGAACGCGGCGAACGTGCCGGCCGCCACGGCCGGGCTGTCGACCACGGTGATCACCGCGTCAACGGTGCAGGCGCTGCGGATTTCCGGCCACTGGAAGGCCTGGACCAAAGGTTTTGGCAGGGCCAGGCCCGACGTTTCGATCAGAATGTGATCGAGGTCGCCGCGACGGGCCACCAGTTCACGCATCACCGGGAAAAATTCTTCCTGGACGGTGCAGCACAGGCAGCCGTTGGCCAGTTCGTAGACGCGGCCGTTGGCTTCTTCTTCGGTGCAACCGATGGAGCACTGCTTGAGGATTTCGCCGTCGATGCCCAGCTCGCCGAACTCGTTGACGATCACCGCGATGCGGCGGCCCTGCGCGTTATCGAGCATGTGCCGCAGCAAGGTGGTTTTGCCCGAGCCGAGGAAGCCGGTAACGATGGTGACGGGGAGTTTGGCCAGTGTTTTCATCGGATGCCCTTTGGCAAGGTGGCGGGCATGCGGGACGACGACCGCAGCGACAGGCGCGCGGAAGAGTTCGCCACCGGATCACCCCGCCCGGTTGTAGTGAGAATTCGTGTCGAGGCAGGTCTCCTGGCTGACGGTGTGCCTGTCGCGAGACTGGCGTTGGCTGCGCCTTTCCGCGAACCCGTTGGACAGGTTTGCAGTGGCGTGGCAGCGAACATCACCGTTCACAGTTGCGGGGGCAGCCGCGGCATCGACCGCGTTCCCTTCTTAGCTCCGGCAAACGCCGAAGAACCTCGAATGCGCAAGGCTACGCATGGTGTGGGGGCGGGTCAATGTCTTGTGGCGCCCGTACCGGCCCCTTCGCGGGCAAGCCTCGCTCCTACAGAGAAATGCGATCCCCTGTAGGAGCGAGGCTTGCCCGCGAAGAATCCACCTCGGTTCCGAGTTGAGAACCCTTGCCAATTGACGCCCAACCCCCGCCCATGCTCTCCTACACACCTTGTTACGGGTGCCCTTCACAGGGTGAAACGGGAAACCGGTGATTCATGTGCTTTACTCAAAGCCATGTCAGTCCGGTGCTGCCCCCGCAACGGTAAGCGAGCGAAGCGTCAGATCCACTGTGCCAGCAGTTCGGCATGGGAAGGTGACGCTTGCAGGTTTCGGCTGACGCCAAAGCCCCTCGTGAGCCCGGAGACCGGCCCGCAACACAAAGTGACGATTACGTTCACTGAATAACAAACCCGCGGTGGGCGGGCGCTGTTTGAATCTCTGCGAGCCCGATTCGCAGGGGTCTTCCATGCGCTCTATTCACCCGCTGACAGACCAGAGGGAAGCGCCATGTCGATCATCAGCAGCACCGGCCACACATCCACCAGCACCACCACGACCACCCTGGCTCAACGCCTGACCGCCGCCGTCTGCGCGTCGATCCTAGGCGCGTGCCTGGTGTATTTCGCCGGTTTCTCGCACATCGAAGCGGTGCACAACGCTGCGCACGATACCCGTCACAGCTCCGCCTTCCCGTGCCATTGAGACCTGTCGACATGATCAAGCGTATTGCGCAAACCGCAGGTTTCACAGGGCTGCTGGCCGCCCTGTTGCTGACTCTGCTGCAAAGCTTCTGGGTCGCTCCGCTGATTCTGCAGGCCGAGACTTACGAAAAATCCGAGCCGGCCGCTGTTGAAGTTCATGAACACGCCGCCGGTACCGCCGCTCACACCCACGATGCAGAAGCCTGGGAGCCGGAAGACGGCTGGCAGCGCGTGCTGTCGACGACTGGCGGCAACCTGGTAGTGGCTGTCGGTTTCGCCCTGATGCTCGCGGGCCTCTACACGCTGCGCTCGCCGACCAAAACCTCGCAGGGCTTGCTCTGGGGCCTGGCCGGTTACGCGACGTTTGTACTGGCACCGACCCTCGGCCTGCCGCCGGAACTGCCGGGCACGGCAGCAGCTGACCTGGCACAACGGCAAATCTGGTGGATCGGAACTGCAGCGTCCACCGCCGTTGGCATCGCGCTGATCGCTTTCAGCCGCCACTGGCTGATGAAGATCCTGGGCGTGGCGATTCTCGCCGTCCCTCACGTGATCGGTGCACCACAACCGGAAGTGCACTCGATGCTCGCGCCGCAAGCCCTGGAAACGCAATTCAAAATCGCTTCGCAGCTGACCAACCTCGGATTCTGGCTGGCCCTGGGCCTGATCAGCGCCTGGTTGTTCCGCCGCAAAAGCGATGGTCAATACCACGCATGAGCGACACCAGCACAGCGCCGACGTTAGTGGTCGGCCTGGGCTGCCAGCGCGGCTGCCCCGTCAGCACGCTTCGGGCGTTACTCGATCAGGCATTACAGGCGCATCAAATCGGACTTCAGCAGATCACGGCGTTGGCCAGCATCGACCAGAAGCGCGACGAACCGGGCCTGATCGAGCTTGCCGCACAACTCGAATTGCCGCTGACGTACTTCAGCAGTGAAGAACTGGCCGGTTATCAACCGCAACTCAGCCACCGTTCGGAAATCGCTTTTGAGCGCACCGGCTGCTACGGCGTAGCAGAAAGCGCCGCCCTCGCCCTTGCAGAACAACTGGCCCAGGCGCCGGCAAAACTGCTGATTTCCCGACAAAAATATGCCCAGGCGACCCTGGCATTGGCCTGCGCTGCGTAAAATCCCCGATAATCCTCGCCTTCGATCATGAGCAATCTTCATCTGAAGCCTTGCCCAGCCCCTTTTTTGACAGGAAACGACGATGACCGTCTATTTCATTGGCGCAGGTCCCGGCGACCCGGAACTGATCACCGTCAAAGGGCAGCGGCTGATTCGCAGCTGCCCGGTAATCATCTACGCCGGCTCATTGGTGCCCGCCGCCGTACTGGAAGGCCACAACGCCGAACAGGTGGTCAACAGCGCCGAACTGCATCTGGAACAGATCATCGAGCTGATCAAAACCGCCCATGCCAACGGCCAGGATGTGGCGCGGGTGCATTCCGGCGATCCGAGCCTGTATGGCGCGATTGGCGAGCAGATTCGTTACCTGCGCGAACTCGATATTGCGTTTGAAATCATTCCCGGTGTTACCGCGACGGCGGCGTGTGCAGCGCTGTTGGGTGCGGAGCTGACGCTGCCGGACGTGTCACAGAGCGTGATCCTGACCCGCTACGCCGACAAGACCGCGATGCCGGCCGGTGAAGAGCTGGGCAGCCTGGCGCAGCATGGGGCGACCATGGCCATTCATTTGGGGGTGAATCACCTGGAGAAAATCCTGGTGGAATTGCTGCCGCATTACGGCGCGGATTGTCCGATTGCGGTGATTCACCGGGCGACCTGGCCGGATCAGGATTGGGTGGTGGGGACGATTGCGGATATTGCCGGGAAGGTTGAGGCGAAGGGGTTTCGGCGCACGGCGTTGATTCTGGTGGGTCGGGTGTTGGGCAGTGATCACTTTAGTGAGTCGTCGCTGTATCGCGCCGGGCATGCACATTTGTATCGGCCATAGGCCCCCATCGTCGGAGCGCCGCCCGGAGCCGGCTCGCTCCCACAGGGGATTTGTGTCCGCCACAGATCTAATGTGGGAGTGAGCCGGCTCCGGGCGGCGTTCCGACGATGGGGCCAATGAATTTCACCCATAAAAAAACGGCGCTCACGGGGCGCCGTTTTTCATGTCGCAGCGAACACCTTAGTAGTAGGCGTTTTCTTTCTGCGTGTGGTCAGTCACGTCACGAACACCCTTGAGCTCGGGAATGCGCTCGAGCAAGGTGCGCTCGATGCCTTCACGCAGGGTGACGTCTGCCTGGCCGCAGCCCTGGCAACCGCCGCCGAACTTCAACACGGCGATGCCGTCATCGACCACATCGATCAGGCTGACCTGACCGCCGTGGCTTGCGAGCCCCGGGTTGATCTCGGTTTGCAGGTAGTAGTTGATGCGCTCGTTGATCGGGCTGTCGGCGTTGACCATCGGGACTTTGGCGTTAGGCGCCTTGATGGTCAGCTGGCCGCCCATGCGGTCGGTGGCGTAGTCGACAACCGCATCGTCCAGGAAAGCTTCGCTGAACGAGTCGATGTAAGCAGTGAAGCTTTTCAGCCCCAGCGCAGTGTCTTCGGGTTTTTCTTCGCCCGGCTTGCAATAAGCAATGCAGGTTTCGGCGTACTGGGTGCCAGGCTGGGTGATGAAGACGCGGATGCCGATGCCCGGGGTGTTCTGCTTGGAGAGCAGATCAGCCAGGTAATCGTGGGCGGCGTCGGTAATGGTAATAGCGGTCATGGAAACTCCTCGCAGGCTTGGGCGCAGTTTACGCCAATCATCGCGCCGCACAAAGTCCTAGTATTTTTGTCGGGAAAGCGCCAGCGCGCCAGGGCCCGGTGATTCGCCGTCAATCCGGGCTTTAAGCCACCAATAGCTGCATTTCGCCACCCATTCAAAATTTGCCCACAACCTCAAACCAATGGTCACGGCGCACACGGCGGGCACTCCACCCCCTGTAGGAGCCGGCTTGCTGGCGATGGCGGCGTCACATTCAACATCAATGTGATTTCAAGGACGCTATCGCCAGCAAGCCGGCTCCTACAGGGGGGCGGCGCCCATAGAGACCGGCACCGGCCCGCTGTCAAAAGATCAAAGATTCTCGTAGCGGTTCATGTCCAGCACGCCCTCTTCCACCGGGTCGGTTTCGTGGACGTACCGGCTCAGGTCATGGAAGTAGAACCAGAATTGCGGGTGACTGCGGCGATTCCCCCAGCGTTCGACGATTTTCTCGAAGCGATTGGCATCCTTGGCGTTTTCCATCGCCTCGACAAAGGCTGGTACCTGATCGGCGGGAATGTTGAACATGAAGTTCGGATAGCTGCTGAGCACACCCGGAAAGATCGTGAGCGTGTCGAGCCCCGGCTGATAACGCAGCGACTCACCGAGCAGGAATGCGACGTTGCTGTGTGCGCGGTTGCGCAACAGGCTATAAACCTCGCGGTTGCCGCTCGCGGCTTCGATACGCAACATCGTCGCTTCCGGCAGTTGATCAATAACCTTCAGCCCGGCGGCGGGCCGTGAGGTCAGGCGACTCAAGGCCTGCTCGGCGCTCTGCAAATCCGGGTCGATGTTCGGCCGCGAGCAATAGGCCCCGTCGCAGCGGTTGATCGGATCGGGCTTGGCATTGAGCTCACCGTAACGGGCCAGCAGTTGCATGGAAAAGTCGCGTTTCGGGTCTTTTTCGTCGAGGTTCAGTGCCGTCGGCTTGTCGTTGTCGATGGCCTCGTAATCCAGCCACATCTTGAATTTACCGCTGCTCTGGTACCAGTCGTCGAGATAGTCGTCGCGTGAATCGGCGGGCATCAGGCGCAGGAAATTCTGCTCGGCGCCATTCCGGATCAGGTCGAAATACAGGCGCGTCTGCGCTTGATGGGAAACGTTGCCGTACACGTCAAAGTTGACCGCCAACTGATAATAGGTGCGCTCCAGCAACGGGAAATCGAACAGCCACATCGTTTGCGGCACATCGCCGATCAGGCCCTTGTTCACCGAAGCGCTGTCGAAATGCCGGAAGATGGTCAGCAGCGCGTTGTCGTTGCCGGCCCACAAAGTCGACCAGCTCGGCGCGGGCGCGTCGGCGTAGTTGTCGCGGCGCAGCACTTCATACTCGTTACGTTTGTCGCGATAGTCATGCCACAGGCTCAGCACGCTGCCGACATCGTCGTTCTGCCCCGGCATGGCCAACAACGGCGTGGCCTGGCCGCGGTAGATCGGGTCGATGATGTAGAGATCATGTTCCGGCGCCTGGAACAGCGCCCAGAAGTTATCGCGAATCACATCCGTGGCGATCTGCCCACGGCACACCGGCCCGCGGATAAACGTGCGCACGAAGTATTCGGCGTTATCGAGCATGAACTGATAGCGCGCCTGTGCGGGGATCGCCTCGAACGTGGCAAACGGATTGGCCCGGCGTTCCGGACCGTAGCCCGGCAAGGCATTGGCCTGCCAGTTGCCGTTGTAGAACAGGCTTTTGACCCGCGCCATCTTCGCCGCGCTCAGCGGGTAGGTGATGTGGGTCTTCTGCACGATCACGCCCTGCACCGGCCACAACCGGTAATACACCTGCGTGCCCGGATCGTCATTCGGGCGGCGGGTGTTGATCAGGTCAATCGGCTGGCCGGTCGGCGTGCGCGAACGCACCCACTGGAAGAAATGCCCCGGCTCACCGTCCTTGAAGTAAATGTGGGCAAGGAACCAGTGCTCGAACAACCAGCGCCCCACCAGACTCTGCCGGGCGCCCGGCGAGTTGAGCAGGTTTTCCCACTGCACCACCTGCAAGGCTTCTTTCGCCGAAGGCACCAGGCCTTGTTCATCGATCGGCGCACCCGAGGCCAGCCAGCGTTGCAGCGTCTGGTACTGCTGATCGGTCAGGCCGGTGACCGCCAGCGGCATGCCTTCCTTCGGATGAGCGCCCGCGTAACCGTCGAACTCGGCCGGCATCGCGCACATGTTTTCACGATTGAGGCCCAGGACGATGTCTTCCGGCAATTTGGCATTGGGCGTCAGCGGCGTTTTGTGCCCCAGTTCCAGCATCCGCGCCATCAACGCGGCCTGGCTGCCCTGGGCGTCAAGTACCGGATAGAAGCCTTTTTGCTGCCAGGCGTGCTTGCCGAAGGCGTCATAAAACAACCGGGTCGGCGCGGCCGCCTGGCTGCGGTCGCCGTCGTAAACCGGGACTTTCGACGCACCGCGCGCCGCGCCTTCGCCGCTGCCCAGGTTGAGCTGACAGGCGGCGTCATTGCAGGCATGGCAGGCCACGCACTTTTCGGTGAAGATCGGTTGGATGTCGCGGGTGTAGGAAATGGCAGCGGAAGGCGCCAGGCCCTGCGCCACGGCGCCCCAGCTTAAAAACAGCAGTACGCTGCTGATGACGACGCGATACGACATGTCCCTGTTCCCGATCCTTGAAAAAACGCAGCGATTCTACCGGGACAGCGCGCCGACCAACATGAGCGATATTCATGCAATTCCCCGACATGCTCTAAAACCGCACAGGTTTGCTATGATTCCGCCCCTTCGTCATGGTCTTTCCGAGTAGTCCCAATGTCCGATCGCAGTGTTCGCCTTCAAGCCCTCAAGCACGCCCTCAAAGAGCGCATTCTGATTCTCGATGGCGGCATGGGCACGATGATCCAGAGCTACAAGCTCGAGGAACAGGATTACCGTGGCAAACGCTTTGCCGACTGGCCAAGCGATGTCAAAGGCAACAACGACCTGTTGGTGCTGACGCGCCCGGACGTGATCGGTGGCATCGAAAAAGCCTACCTGGATGCCGGCGCTGACATTCTGGAAACCAACACCTTCAACGCCACGCGGATTTCCATGGCCGACTACGGCATGGAAGAACTGGCCTACGAACTGAACGTAGAAGGCGCTCGCCTGGCCCGCAAGATTGCCGATGCGAAGACCCTCGAGAACCCGGACAAGCCGCGCTTCGTCGCCGGCGTGCTCGGCCCGACCAGCCGCACCTGCTCGCTGTCCCCGGACGTGAACAACCCCGGCTATCGCAACGTGACCTTCGATGAACTGGTGGAAAACTACACCGAGGCCACCAAAGGCCTGATCGAAGGCGGCGCCGACCTGATCCTGATCGAAACCATTTTCGATACTCTGAACGCCAAAGCCGCAATCTTCGCCGTGCAAGGCGTGTTCGAAGAGTTGGGCATTGAGCTGCCGATCATGATTTCCGGCACCATCACCGACGCCTCCGGCCGTACCCTTTCCGGCCAGACTACCGAAGCGTTCTGGAACTCCGTGGCCCACGCCAAACCGATTTCGGTCGGCCTGAACTGCGCCCTCGGCGCCAGCGAACTGCGCCCGTACCTGGAAGAGCTGTCGAACAAGGCCGGCACCCACGTTTCGGCGCACCCGAACGCCGGCCTGCCGAACGAATTCGGCGAGTACGACGAACTGCCGTCGCAAACCGCCAAGGTCATCGAAGAATTCGCCCAAAGCGGCTTCCTCAACATCGTCGGCGGTTGCTGCGGCACCACGCCGGGCCATATCGAAGCCATCGCCAAAGCCGTGGCCGGTTATGCACCGCGTGAAATCCCGGACATTCCCAAGGCTTGCCGCCTCTCCGGCCTGGAGCCGTTCACCATCGATCGCAGCTCGTTGTTCGTCAACGTCGGCGAGCGCACCAACATCACCGGCTCGGCCAAATTCGCCCGCCTGATCCGTGAAGACAACTACACCGAAGCCCTGGAAGTCGCCCTGCAGCAGGTCGAAGCCGGCGCCCAGGTGATCGATATCAACATGGACGAAGGGATGCTCGATTCGAAGAAGGCCATGGTGACCTTCCTCAATCTGATTGCCGGCGAACCGGACATCTCCCGCGTACCGATCATGATCGACTCCTCGAAGTGGGAAGTGATCGAAGCCGGCCTGAAATGCATCCAGGGCAAGGGCATCGTCAACTCGATCAGCATGAAAGAAGGCGTCGAGCAGTTCATCCATCACGCCAAGCTGTGCAAGCGCTATGGCGCTGCAGTCGTCGTGATGGCCTTCGACGAAGCCGGTCAGGCCGACACCGAAGCGCGCAAGAAAGAAATCTGCAAACGCTCCTATGACATTCTGGTCAACGAAGTCGGCTTCCCGCCGGAAGACATCATCTTCGACCCGAACATCTTTGCCGTGGCCACCGGTATTGAAGAACACAACAACTACGCTGTGGACTTCATCAACGCCTGCGCCTACATCCGTGACGAACTGCCGTACGCCCTGACTTCGGGCGGCGTGTCGAACGTGTCGTTCTCGTTCCGTGGCAACAACCCGGTACGTGAGGCGATTCACTCGGTGTTCCTGCTGTACGCGATCCGCAACGGCCTGACCATGGGTATCGTCAACGCCGGCCAACTGGAGATCTACGACCAGATCCCGGTGGAATTGCGCGACGCCGTCGAAGACGTGATCCTCAACCGCACCCCGGAAGGCACCGACGCCCTCCTCGCCATCGCCGACAAGTACAAGGGCGACGGCAGCGTCAAGGAAGCCGAGACCGAAGAGTGGCGCGGCTGGGAGGTCAACAAGCGCCTGGAGCACGCACTGGTCAAGGGCATCACCACGCACATCGTCGAAGACACCGAAGAATCGCGCCAGTCGTTCGCCCGCCCGATCGAAGTGATCGAAGGCCCGCTGATGTCCGGCATGAACATCGTCGGCGACCTGTTCGGCGCCGGCAAAATGTTCCTGCCGCAGGTGGTGAAATCCGCTCGCGTAATGAAGCAGGCCGTAGCCCACTTGATCCCGTTCATCGAACTGGAAAAAGGTGACAAGCCGGAAGCCAAGGGCAAGATCCTGATGGCAACGGTGAAAGGCGACGTGCATGACATCGGCAAGAACATCGTCGGCGTGGTGCTCGGCTGCAACGGCTACGACATCGTCGACCTCGGCGTGATGGTGCCGGCCGAGAAGATCCTGCAAGTGGCCAAGGAGCAGAAGTGCGACATCATCGGTCTGTCCGGCCTGATCACGCCGTCGCTGGATGAAATGGTCCACGTCGCCCGCGAAATGCAGCGCCAGGACTTCCACCTGCCGTTGATGATCGGCGGCGCGACCACCTCCAAGGCACACACGGCGGTGAAGATCGAGCCGAAGTACAGCAACGACGCGGTGATCTACGTGACCGACGCCTCCCGCGCCGTGGGCGTGGCGACGCAGTTGCTGTCCAAGGAATTGAAAGCCGGTTTCGTCGAGAAGACCCGTCTGGAATACATCGACGTTCGCGAACGTACTGCCAACCGCAGCGCCCGCACCGAACGCCTGAGCTATCCGGCGGCCATCGCCAAGAAGCCGCAGTTCGACTGGAGCACCTACGCGCCGGTCAAACCGACGTTCACCGGCTCCAAAGTGCTGGACAACATCGACCTGAAAGTCCTGGCCGAATACATCGACTGGACGCCGTTCTTCATCTCCTGGGACCTGGCCGGCAAGTTCCCGCGCATCCTCACGGATGAAGTGGTCGGTGAAGCCGCCACCGCGCTGTACGCCGATGCCCAGGAAATGCTCGCCAAGCTGATCGACGAGAAACTGATCAGCGCCCGCGCAGTGTTCGGCTTCTGGCCAGCCAACCAGGTGCGTGACGACGACATCGAAGTCTACGGCGATGACGGCAAGCCATTGGCCAAGCTGCATCACCTGCGTCAGCAGATCATCAAGACCGACGGCAAGCCGAACTTCTCCCTGGCCGACTTCGTTGCACCGAAGGACAGCGAAATCACCGACTACGTGGGAGGTTTCATCACCACCGCCGGCATCGGTGCCGAAGAAGTGGCCAAGGCGTATCAGGACGCAGGCGACGATTACAACTCGATCATGGTCAAGGCCCTGGCCGACCGTCTGGCCGAGGCCTGTGCCGAATGGCTGCACCAGCAGGTTCGCAAGGATTACTGGGGTTATGCCAAGGACGAGACGCTGGACAACGAGGCGCTGATCAAAGAGCAATACACCGGCATCCGCCCTGCTCCGGGCTACCCGGCGTGCCCCGATCACACCGAGAAGGCCGCGCTGTTTGCGCTGCTCGACCCCGAAGCCGCCGAAATGCGCGCCGGCCGCAGCGGCGTGTTCCTCACCGAACACTACGCGATGTTCCCGGCGGCGGCGGTCAGCGGCTGGTACTTCGCTCACCCGCAGGCGCAGTACTTCGCAGTGGGCAAGATCGACAAGGATCAGGTGCAGAGCTACACCTCGCGTAAAGGTCAGGAATTGAGCGTGACCGAACGCTGGTTGGCGCCGAACCTGGGTTACGACAACTAACCACTCTTCGCGCTGAGCATCGCCTCTGTAGGAGCGAGGCTTGCCCGCGAAGAACGATGACGCGGTTTTCCTGTAGGACTGCGGTGGCTTCTTCGCGGGCAAGCCTCGCTCCTACAGGATCCGGTTGGAATGTCTATGCTTACGATTCACACACAAGTGACGAGGGGTTTATGGACGATCCAGTCGACAACAAGCCGCCTACTTTCTGGCAAATGCTGCACAGCGTGATGGCGGCAGCTTTTGGTGTGCAAAGCGGAAAGAACCGTGCGCGGGATTTCACCCACGGCAAGCCGAGTCATTTCGTGATTCTGGGGATTCTGTTCACGGCGGTGTTTGCATTGACGCTCTACGGCATCGTGCAACTGGTGATCATGCTGGCCGGGGTTTAGCGCATCAGGGTTTGCAAGCTGAACGGATAGCGATAGGACACAGGCCGGCCCTTGGCCGACATTCGGCGGAAGTTCACGCCGTAGTCCGGCGACTCACCCATGGCCAGCATTCGCCTGGCGGTTGCCCTGTCGACCAGTTGCAGCAGCGGGATCTGGCGGTCACGGCCGCCGTACTGGCTGATGTCCACGCCCCGATCAAGGTCATGCACCTGCACCAGCGCCCAACCGCCCAAAGTGAAATGCCCGCCCAACAATACACTCAACTTTCCATCGACCTTCGCCTGCAACGCGGCCGTCGAGGTGTTGACCGCGCTGAACAATGCGTCCTTTCCGGGCACACCGCCCGCCTCCGAGTACGCCTGCATGGCGCCAAACGCCATTTCGTCATTGGCTGACCACACCAGCGAGACCTTCGGGTAGCGCCGAAACAGCAACTTTGCCTGTTCATACGCTCGTTCGCGGGTCCAACCGCTGTAAACCAGTTGCCGTAAACGCACTTGCGGGTGCTCGGCCAGCGCTCGCATCATGCCTTGCTCACGCAGTTGCGCCGACGGCGTGATCTTCAGGCCGGAGAACGCCAGCAATTCGATCACCTGACCAGGCGCCACGGGCGGATGCTGGCGAATCAGCTCCTTGGCCATCAGGTAACCGCCCTCCTCGTCGTTGGGCACCAGGCTGCCCAGTCGATCAGGGCGTTCACCCAGCAGGCTCATTTGGTTGGCCGTCAGCGACGCGTTGACCATAAACAGTTTCACGCCGCTGCCTTGCGCCAGGCGCAACACTTGCGGGGCAATGTACTGTTCGTTGGCGAAAATCAGATAGTCCGGACGATCGGGACCTTGCAGTGCACGGCGCGCTTGCGCCAGCGTGAGTTCCGGCATGCGCCGGGAATAGAGAATCCGCAGGTCGATACCCAGGTCCGTGGCGGCCGCTTGCATGAATTGCGAATAGCTGACCCAGAAGGCTTCGTCAGTTTCCCCGGGATTCAGGAACAACACCGATTCCGCTCGCGCAGCAGGGCCGTAAACCGTGCCGAGCAGCAACAGAAAGGTGTAGAAAAACTTCAACATGGATCGTCCGAGCCCCCGGAAATTCGCCGCGCATTATAGCCAGCGAACACCCGTAAAACGGCGTTTATTACAGTTTTTGTCCGACAATTGTCGGGACCGGGCCCGGACGGGGTCGGTTATTGATGGCTGACCCAGAATACCGCTGTCCCCACGACCAGAATGATCAGAAACAGAATGGCCCAGGCATCGACCGTACTGTCAGGCTTTGAAGCTTTGGTAGGGTTGCTCATTGCATCGCCTCTTGTCGGTTTTATCGGTGATTGCATAAAGACTCGACCACAGTTAAGACGATGATTGCCCACACCACAAATACGGGTTTAGTAGTAACGATTCTCGTTAGTCGATTTGGTTCTTTACATATACTCAAACATCACTTTTGCGCATAACTCCAAACTGGTATCTTGCCCCGGCTCCGTTGGGAGTGCGCGGCCGTGCGCGCAGAATTGCCGAGGCAGTATCGGAGACTTTCCAGGCGAAAAACGCAACTGGATCCGACCGGCCCAAGCCTGAGAACAGGACTTATATGTACGTATACGACGAGTACGATCAGCGGATCATCGAGGACCGCGTCAAGCAGTTCCGTGATCAGACCCGACGCTATCTGGCAGGCGAGCTGAGCGAAGAAGAATTCCGCCCTCTGCGTCTGCAAAACGGGCTTTACATCCAACGCTTCGCGCCGATGTTGCGAGTGGCGGTGCCTTACGGCCAGCTGACTTCGCGCCAGACGCGAATGATGGCGAAGATTGCCCGCGACTATGACAAGGGCTACGCCCACATCAGCACCCGCCAGAACGTGCAGTTCAACTGGCCGGCGCTGGAAGACATCCCGGACATCCTTGCCGAACTGGCGACCGTGCAGATGCACGCGATCCAGACCAGCGGCAACTGCCTGCGCAACGTCACCACCGACCAGTTCGCCGGTGTCGCTGCCGACGAGCTGATCGATCCGCGCCCATGGTGTGAGATCGTCCGCCAGTGGACTACGTTCCACCCGGAATTCGCTTACCTGCCGCGCAAGTTCAAGATCGCCATCAACGGTTCGACTTCCGACCGTGCGGCCATCGAAGTCCACGACATCGGCCTTGAGCCGGTGCACAACGCCGCTGGCGAACTGGGTTTCCGTGTGCTGGTCGGTGGCGGCCTCGGTCGTACGCCGGTAGTCGGGGCGTTCATCAATGAATTCCTGCCGTGGCAAGACCTGTTGAGCTACCTCGACGCCATCCTGCGCGTGTACAACCGCTATGGCCGTCGTGACAACAAGTACAAGGCGCGGATCAAGATTCTGGTCAAGGCCCTGACGCCTGAAGTCTTCGCGCAAAAAGTCGACGCGGAAATGGAACACCTTCGCGGTGGCCAGACCACGCTGACCGAAGCCGAAGTGCATCGCGTCGCCAAACACTTCGTCGACCCGGACTACAAGGCGCTGGACAACCAGACCGCCGAGCTGGCCGAGCTCGACAAGCAACACCCGGGCTTCGCCCGCTGGCGTACCCGCAACACCCTGGCGCACAAAAAACCGGGCTATGTTGCCGTGACCCTGTCCCTGAAGCCGACCGGCGTTGCGCCGGGCGACATCACCGACAAGCAGCTCGATGCCGTGGCCGACCTGGCCGATCTCTACAGCTTCGGTCAACTGCGTACGTCCCACGAGCAGAACATCATTCTGGCCGACGTCGAACAGTCCCAACTGTTCGCCATGTGGGGCGAATTGCGCGAGCAAGGTTTCGCCACGCCGAACATCGGTTTGCTGACCGACATCATCTGCTGCCCTGGCGGCGATTTCTGCTCGTTGGCCAACGCCAAGTCGATCCCGATCGCCGAATCGATCCAGCGCCGTTTCGACGACCTGGACTACCTGTTCGACATCGGTGAACTGGACCTGAACATCTCCGGTTGCATGAACGCCTGTGGTCACCACCACGTCGGCCACATCGGTATTCTCGGGGTGGACAAGAAAGGCGAAGAGTTCTACCAGGTATCCCTCGGCGGCAGCGCCAGCCGTGATGCGAGCCTGGGCAAGATCCTCGGCCCGTCCTTTGCCCAGGACGCCATGCCAGACGTGATCGAGAAACTGATCGACGTGTACATCGAACAACGTACCGAAGACGAGCGTTTCATCGACACCTATCAGCGTATTGGCATCGACCTCTTCAAGGAACGCGTCTATGCAGCGAATAATTAAGAACAACGAAGTCGTCGACGAAACCTGGCACTTGCTGCCCAAGGATTTCAACATCGACGAGATCACCAACTGCGACGACTACATCGTCCCGTTGCAGCTGTGGCGCGAACACAGCCGCATGCTCCTGGCCCGCGACGGCGGCCTGGGCGTGTGGCTGGATGCCGACGAAGAAGCTGAAGAAATCGGTGAAGACGTGGCGAGTTTCCAGGTCATCGCCTTGAACTTCCCGGCCTTCACCGATGGCCGCAACTACTCCAACGCCCGCCTCCTGCGTGACCGTTACGGTTTCAAAGGCGAACTGCGGGCGATTGGCGATGTGCTGCGCGACCAGTTGTTCTACATGCATCGCTGCGGTTTCGATGCGTTTGCAGTGCGCGCCGATAAAGACCCGTACGAAGCCCTGGAAGGTCTCAAGGACTTCTCGGTGACCTATCAGGCCGCCACCGACGAACCGCTGCCGCTGTTCCGTCGCCGCTGACCACATAAAGCCCTGACCCCATGGGGTCAGGGCTTTATCAGCTCCGCCAATCTGTTATCGTTCGATCGGAATCGGTTGCCCCAAGGCCACCCAGTCCCGGTATAGCTGCGCACGGTTTTCCAGTGCCGCGAAAACCGCAAGAGGGTTATCGAAAGCGCCCTCCGGCATCGATACATCTCGCGCCAACCGCCCCCACAATTCTTCCGAAGCGTCTGCTTCCGTCAACATCCGCCATACCCGTGCCTGAAGGTCCAGATAATTGACCTGGAAATCCGGGGTGAGCGTCAATGTGTTCATGGTCCCTAAAAACCGGCCTCCTCTTGGCTTAAGCGCCAGTCGCTGCCAGATTTGCAGCCGGGCATCTCGCAGCCCTGCTTCAGTCCCGTTCAGCCAGGCCGCCGGATTCCCATAGTCAGCCCCCGCCGCACTCAACCACAAGTTGATCCCCGTTTGTTCTCGATGCGTAATCAGACGCCGCAACGTGTCTTCGTCGGTCAACGGATTGTTCCACAGCAGCACTCGATCCCTGGCGATGGCCTGGTTCAGCACCGCCTGGGGGACCCGCGTGATCTGGTTATCGCGCAGATCAAGGGTCGTCAGGTACGGCTCATGCTTGATCCCGACCGGGCATCGACTTATTCCGGTATTCCTCAGATTGAGCCGGCGCAGGTTATTCAAGCCGAGCACCATCGGCGGTACGCCCAACGGGTTGTCGCTCAGGTCGAGGCTTTGCAGACTGGTCAGATCGGTCAGTTGTGAAGCGGCGCGCTCACTGAATACCAGTTGGGTGGCACGCAGATTGAGTGTGGACAGGTGTCTTAACCCGCAAAGGGAAGGAGGCAAGGCGCACCCCTCGTGGCCGTCCTCGTGGAAATGACGCAAGTCGACGTTTTCCAGATTCAACGTCTCAAGATTCGGGAAGCTTTCGAGAAAGCCGTTCAAACTGTCCTCCTCGGTCAGATGGAAGCCTTGCATCGACAATTCGACCACATCGTCCAACCGGACATTCAGGGCAGGCAATCGGTGATAGTTCTCGAAGTTAAGATCGAGCCTGACACCGCGCAGTTGCTCGCCTGAGTACAGGCGATTTAGCGGTGGCCCGCGTTTTTGCCAAATGGCGACAAGCTCTACGGCAAGCTCAGTCCTGATCGCTCGCTCCTCATTCAAGCCCGTTTGCAGGACATGCGCATTGTGCACGGCGATTTGTGCATGGCTCATACCCGCAGCGGCTTCGTCGCCCATGGCCAGCAAGGGAAGTTCGATGTCGGCAATGTCTAGCGCGGCTTGATCGACCCAGTCAATCAACTCGGTGTTGAGCTGGTGCAACTGCAGATTCAGCCCGTCGATGTGCGCCTGCACGGATACACCCGCGCGCTGTATGACCTGATCCGCGTCCGCGTCGGTGAAGTTCGGGTAAATGTCCCTGATCTGTAACCGGGTGGCCTGCAGTTTCATGGCGTCACCCTGAGGCGTCGTCGGGTACCCCCCACCGCGCAGCCCCTGCCGCTCGAAGGTCAACCCGGAGTCGAGCCTTTGCAAGCCAAGCAGGGTTTCGGTTCGGGACAATGCATGATCGCTGAGGCTGAGCCGCAACTCGCTGGCTGGTTCCAGCGACGTGAGTTGCAACACTGAGCGCTCTTCCTCCGACAGCACGCCGAGGATCGCGTCGTAGAAATCCGTTTGCCGGCCTTGCCGCAGGTAACGGTTTCCCACCTTGATGACATTTCGGGAGTGCGGGGTATCGAGAGGACCGCAACGGTCAAGCACCCGGCCAGTGGACGAACCGTCGAGGACCTCGATCCGCAAATCCTGAGGCCAGCCGGGCAGGTTTTTCAGGGAGTGCAACGCCAGCCTGTCCGAATCGACGTTCACCACCGAGCGCAGATAAAAGCCTTCATAGGCACGATTGAGCCGCACATGCTGTTGGTACTGCCGTGCCTTGCTGTCCAGACGTGCGAAAACCTGCCTGGCCTCGGCCATCTCAGGCGTCCGTTGGATATCCACACCATAGCGGTCGAGCATTTGTTCGATTGCGCTGGTTGGCAGGTCCGGGTACTGCTCCTGGAACAACCGGACCCATTCAAGCTCTGAACGTTGCAGTTCAGCGTAACGTTGGCCGAATAGCACTGGGTCCCCGGCCGGCCCTAGATCCTGATCGATCCTGAAGCGATTGATGGTGTCAGCCAACAAGGGCGTCGGCGAGCGGCCAGTCTGGATCAACCGCAGCATGTCGTCGTCAATCGTGCTGACCTTGCCGATTTGCGCCAGCACTTCATCGCTGAACGACGCCACAGAGGGGCCAATTGCGCGAATGAGTTCGACGCGGGTCGCCGGCACCACGTTCGAAGGGCCTGGCGCTGGAGCAACGGCCACTTCCGGCACGGGCCTTGCGCCTTCCTCTGCTGAATCGACGATGACTGCGTCACCTTTTTGCGCCACCTCCGCGACGATCGGCAAGGCATTGAGCAAGCCAAAAACGGTGCGCGTCACGCCCTCTGACCGTTCGCTGGATGTCTTAGCGTTGACCACCTGATCAATGCCGTAGCCCGCATCGATAAGACCGGCCAGCGCCAGTATTCCCTCGCCTCCCGGAACGAACAACGCCAAGGGCCCGAACCGGTTCACCCACTGCACAAGCGGCTCAACGACCGCGCTTAGATTGTCACGATTGACCTGGGCATCGTCACGGATGCTTTTGATGCTGGCCCGGGCGGCCTGCTTCATCGTCAGCACGCACTGGGCAAACGGGTCGGTGTCAGATGCCGGATCGTCGTAGCCAATGTACTCGTCCGGGTCCCAGTAGCCGTCGTTGTTGAAAAAACCGGCATTGTTCGTCAGCCAATGTTTTGCCGGATACAACGCCATGCCATCCAGCGCCGTCAGAACACCGGCATGAAACGTACCGTCTTCGCGGTCATCTTCAGCAAAGTGGGCGGCCAATGCCTGCCTGGTCTCACTCACCCGGCCTTGAGTGGCAATCCATTGGTGCAGTTGAACGGCATCGGCGAATTCGTGCAGCGGAGAAGAATTGCCGGGAATGTACAACAGCACTCTGGGGCTTGCGGTGTCGCGAAAGGCCCAGATATCGGTTGCGGTATAACGGTAGAGCTTTAGCCGGCCGATCCTGACCGAGGAAGGCGCGTGAGTCGGTGCTTGCAGTTGCCCGATGGTCAGTGTTTCCCATGGCTGATCGGGCGGTAAACCCGCCGCTCGCATCGCCAGTTCCAGGCCTTTTGGCGACAGCCGTTGTTCGTGAAACTGCAACCAGGCGGCCATGACGAACGCCGCTTTGACCGACGTCCTCAGCGCGTAAGGTTCGGCTGCAACAAGCACATCATCGGCTGGCCAGGCTTGACCGAGATACCCTTCGTACAAGTCCTTCAGTTCCAGTTCCCAGACCCATTTCTTGTAATCGGCAGGTCTCAGGTTGATCTGCGTTGAAGGCCCGTAAACTTGCGGTGTGGTTTGGCGATAGATGCCTTCATACGTCTGGTGATTGCCGCTGCCGTGGTCGGCGAACTCATCGACGTTTTTCACAATGCGTACGGCAGGCCCGATATCCGGCGGCGTGTACAGACCGAATGCCGTTTCAGCGAAACGCCCGTCACCCACGGTCTGGTAGTTGGTCAGCAGCGTTTGCAGCAACGAACGGGAACTCGCCACTTGCCCTTGCTCAATACCATCAATGGCAGGATGGCCCTTGTAGTTGTAATCAAGCGTAACCAGCAAGGCTGTCTGCGGATCAATCCCCTGCCCCCATTTCTCCTTGATCAGGTGTTCACCAAACTGGCCGGGGGTCTGGGGCAGCGCGATATCCAGCGCGGCTTTCAGTTCGTCGCGCATTCGTGCAGAGGGCGCTGGATGCGGGCCGGCAGCGTTGTTATGAGGGAGCTCTTTCATGGTGCATTCCATTGCAATCATTTCAGGAACACCACCCTACCGAACCCGGGCTGCCGAAAAAGCCGGACCGATTGACAGTGACGATAGGAAATTTCGCTGCATGCGCACGGAAAGCGCGGCCTTGCGAGAGGCAAAAAAAACCGTGGAGGCTATCCACGGTTTCATTTTTCAGGCGACGGTGTTTTGAAAAATCACCAGAAGCGTTGCTGGGTCAACCGACTCCACCAGCTCAGCAATACGCGGTCGACCGAACCGCTGGCCGCCATGCCGATGCGTTCTTGCAGGCTTTTGCGTTCGGCGTAGTGCAGGTGATAAAGCTCCGATTTCTTCGCGCGCTCGGCGAGGTATTCATCGCTGGTCTTGAGCTCGTCCACCAGTTGCTTGTCCAGCGCCGCGATGCCGAGCCAGATTTCGCCGGTCGCCACTTCGTCGATGGCCAGTTGCGGGCGATAGCGGGAAACGAAGTTCTTGAACAGCTGGTGAGTGATGTCCAGGTCTTCCTGGAACTTCTCACGGCCCTTCTCGGTATTTTCGCCAAACACGGTGAGGGTGCGTTTGTACTCGCCGGCGGTCAGGACTTCAAAGTCGATGTCGTGCTTTTTCAGCAGGCGATTGACGTTGGGCAACTGCGCCACCACGCCGATCGAGCCAAGAATCGCGAACGGCGCGCTGATGATCTTCTCGCCGATGCACGCCATCATGTAACCGCCACTGGCCGCGACCTTGTCGATACACACGGTCAAAGGCACACCCGCATCACGGATGCGCGCCAGTTGCGAGGATGCCAGGCCGTAGCTGTGAACCATGCCGCCACCGCTTTCCAGACGCAGCACCACTTCATCCTTTGGCGTGGCCAGGGTCAGCAGTGCGGTGATCTCGTGACGCAGGCTTTCAGTGGCCGATGCCTTGATGTCACCGTCGAAATCCAGCACGAACACCCGCGGTTTTGCTTCGGGTTTCTTCTTTTGCTTTTTCTCGGATTTAGCCTCGACCTTGCGCAAGGCCTTGAGCTGGTCCTTGTCGAGCAAGGTCTGCTCCAGGCGTTCGCGCAGCCCTTTGTAGAAATCATTGAGTTTGCTGACTTGCAACTGGCCGGCCGACTTGCGTCGACCTTTGCTGCGCAATGCCGCGAAACTGGCCAGGACCACCAGAATGGCGATCACCAGTGTCACGGTTTTAGCCAGGAAACTGGCGTACTCGGACAGAAAATCCACAGTCACTCCTTCAATACAATGCGCTGCATAAACGCGCGCGGGATACCATCAGCATACCCATGCGCCGGCTCGGCGGCCAGCCGTGAAACCTCTGGCAACAGGCCTGTAACGGGCATTTCAAACAAGCGTATGTTTTTTCATTGACAGCTCACCGCCATCCTCATAACCTCGCCGAACCTTCAACGTACCGGGATGACGCGGACGTGGGCACTATCTATTTGATTCGACATGGCCAGGCCTCCTTTGGTGCAGACGACTATGACGTCCTGTCGCCGACCGGTATTCGCCAGGCAGAAGTCCTCGGCCGGCACCTCGCCGAACTGGGTATCAGCTTCGACCGCTGCCTCTCGGGCGACCTGCGCCGTCAGCAGCATACGGCCAACAGCGCGCTGGAACAGTTCGCGGCCGTGGGCCTGCCGGTGCCGACCGTGGAAATCGATTCCGCGTTCAACGAATTCGACGCCGACGCGGTCATCCGCGCGCTGTTGCCGGCCATGCTCGACGATGAGCCCGAAGCGCTGGACATCCTGCGCAACGCTGCGCAAAACCGCGCCGAGTTCCAGCGTATTTTCGCGCTGATCATCGAGCGCTGGCTGGCCGGTACGTATGACACGCCGGGCCTGGAAAGCTGGCTGGGCTTTGTCGAACGGGTGCAGGCCGGCCTGCATCGCATCCTCGAAAGCGCCGACAACACCCAGAAAATCGCCGTGTTCACCTCCGGCGGCACCATCACTGCCCTGCTCCACCTCATTACGCAAATGCCCGCCAGGCAGGCCTTTGAACTGAACTGGCAAATCGTCAACACCTCGCTCAACCAACTGAAATTCCGTGGTCGCGAGGTGGCACTGGCTTCTTTCAACAGTCATGCGCACCTGCAACTGTTGAAAGCACCGGAACTCATCACGTTTCGCTGAGTCCGGACTATTGTGACCCTGGCTGTAATCACCCAGCTCTAATTACCCAAGAAAGGATCGAACCATGACCTCCGTAGCTGATGCCGTACAAGCAATGAAAGCCAAGTTCAACCCAGCCGCTGCTGCAGGCCTGGACCTGGTTTTCGGTTTCCGCATCGACGACACCAAGAACTTCTCGCTGATCGTCAAGAACAGCACCTGCGAACTGCAAGAAGGCGAAAACCCGGACGCCCAGGTCACTCTGGTGATGGACGGCGAAACCCTGGAAGGCATCGTTGACGGTTCGACCGACGGCATGCAAGCGTTCATGGGCGGCAAACTGCGCGCTGAAGGCGACATGATGCTGGCCATGAAACTGTCCGAGCTGTTCCCAAGCTAAGACGGCGGCTCCCGCGCTCGGGAGCCTCTCTGGTTGCATACGAATCCCGCCCCTTGTGGCGGGATTCGTCGTTTTTCACCTTTGGAAAACGGCTGTCGGTGAATTTGCGGTCTATATTCCTTCTGGCCGCATGCGTCAGACATCGGCTGTTCTGTCCCCTTTTTCTTCTATGAAAGAACCGAGCGGAGAACACTGCATGAGCCCACCTGACGAGCACGACGGTTTCAACCGTCGACGTGTACTGCAAGGCCTTACGGCAGGTGCCGTCGGCGCCTGGATCAGCCCGCTAATCGCAGGGAGTAAAACCATGCCAGATGCCCCGGCCGACCTCATTCTGTACAACGGACGCCTGCACACCGTCGATCGCAAGAAACCCCAGGCCAGTGCCGTCGCGATCAAGGACGGACGCTTCGTGGTGGTCGGCAGCGACGCTCAGGCCATGGCCCTGCAAGGTCCCGGCACGCAAATTATTGATCTGCACGGTCGCACGGTGATTCCCGGCCTCAATGACTCGCACCTGCACTTGATCCGTGGCGGCTTGAATTACAACCTTGAGTTACGCTGGGAAGGCGTGCCGTCCTTGGTCGATGCCTTGCGGATGCTCAAGGATCAGGCCGACCGTACACCCACGCCGCAATGGGTACGGGTGGTCGGCGGCTGGAACGAATTCCAGTTCGCCGAAAAGCGCCTGCCGACGATTGATGAACTGAACAAAGCCGCGCCGGATACGCCGGTGTTCGTGCTGCACCTCTACGACCGCGCCCTGCTCAACCGCGCCGCGTTGAAAGTGGTCGGCTACACCCGCGACACACCGAACCCGCCGGGCGGTGAAATCCAGCGAGATGCCAACGGCGACCCGACCGGCATGTTGATCGCGCGCCCTAACGCGATGATTCTGTATTCGACCCTGGCCAAGGGTCCGAAACTACCGCTGGAGTACCAGGTCAACTCGACCCGACAATTCATGCGCGAACTCAATCGCCTCGGCGTCACCAGCGCCATCGACGCCGGCGGTGGTTATCAGAATTATCCGGACGACTATCAGGTGATCCAGCAACTGGCCAAAGACCAACAGCTGACGGTGCGGATCGCCTATAACCTGTTCACGCAGAAACCCAAGGAAGAGCTGACTGACTTCAAAAACTGGACCGGCACGTCGCATTACGGCCAGGGCGACGATTTCCTGCGGCACAACGGTGCCGGGGAAATGCTGGTGTTTTCGGCGGCGGATTTCGAAGACTTCCTGGAACCACGCCCGGACCTGCCGCAAACCATGGAGCAGGAACTGGAGCCAGTGGTCCGGCATCTGGTGGAGCAGCGTTGGCCATTCCGCCTGCACGCCACGTACAACGAATCCATCAGCCGCATGCTCGACGTGTTCGAGAAGGTCAATCGCGACATCCCGTTCGACGGTTTGCCATGGTTTTTCGACCACGCCGAAACCATCACCCCGCAGAACATCGAGCGCGTCAAAGCCTTGGGCGGCGGCATTGCGATTCAGGACCGCATGGCCTTTCAAGGCGAGTACTTCGTCGACCGCTACGGCGCCAAGGCTGCCGAACACACACCACCCATCGCGCGTATGCTCGCCGAAGGTGTACCGGTCGGTGCCGGCACCGACGCCACGCGGGTGTCGAGCTACAACCCCTGGACTTCGATGTATTGGCTGGTCAGCGGCCGAACCGTCGGTGGTCTGACGTTGTATCCGCAAGGCTTGAGCCGCGACACGGCGCTGGAATTGTTCACCCACGGCAGCGCCTGGTTCTCTTCCGAGCAGGGCAAGAAAGGCCAGATCAAGGTCGGGCAACTGGCAGACCTGATTGCGCTGTCGGCGGACTATTTCCACATCGAGGATGAAGCGGTCAAATGGATCGAGTCGGTGCTGACGATTGTCGACGGCAAGATTGTCTATGGCACCGCCGAGTTCGAGAAACTCGGGCCGCCGCCTGTACCGGTGGTGCCGGAGTGGTCACCGGTGGTGAACGTGCCGGGCCATTGGAAACCGTTGGCGCCGATGACGGCGCAGGTTCATCAGTGTGTCGGGGCTTGCGCCGTGCATGCCCATAGCCATGAGCGAGCGCGGTTGTCTTCGGCGCCGGTTAGTGATTTTCAGGGATTTTGGGGGGCGTTTGGTTGTTCGTGTTTTGCGTTTTGATTTGAACGGCGAAAGCCTGGCCTGAGATTGACGTTGCTCTCACGGGGCTCACCCTGGACCCTGTAGGAGCTGGCTTGCCAGCGATGGCTGCGTGTCAGGCGACGAATTTTTTTTGCTGGTGTACATATCCATTACTGGGGTGACGGCGGCTATTGGTTCCGCTTTTACAGCGGGTTACTTGGAAAAGCGCCAAGTAACCAAGCGCCCGCGCCCCTGACGTACGGTGCCTCGCTAAAGCTCGGCATACCCTCGCTCCGGTCCTGCTCCGTGGGCCCGCCGCCATCGGCCATCCATGGCCGGGGGCGGCTAACCCGGCATCCATGCCGGGTTGCCCACTGCGCAGAACCTGCGCTCGGCCTTCCGACGGGGCAGATCAAGATCAAAAACCAAAGCCAAAGCGAGGCGGCCTGCCAGCCGACCTGGTTCTTTGCTCGTACGCATTCCCCTGTAGGAGCCGGCTTGCTGGCGATGGCGTACGTTCAGTCAATAAATATGTTGGATGACCCACCGCTATCGTCGGAACGCCGCCCGCAGCAAGCCGGCTCCTACAGTTGATCGTATTTATCCAAATACATATGCATTTCCTTTGTAGGAGCCAGCTTGCTGGCGATGGACGCCAACGATAACGCGGGGTGTCTGAATGAACGCGTTGTCCGGTCGTTTTTCGCGGGCAAGCCTCGCTCCTACAGGGAATCGTGTGCGCTTTTGCTTTTCACCACTCATCAGGCCGAGCGTTAGCTCGCCTTCCGCTTTTGATCTGAGCGCCCCCTCGAGAGGCCGAGTGGAGGTTCTGCGCAGTGGGCAACCCGGCATGGATGCCGGGTTAGCCGCCCCCGGCCATGGATGGCCGATGGCGGCGGGCCCACGGAGCAGGACCGGAGCGAGGGCATGCCGAGCATTAGCGAGGCACCGAACGAAAGGGGCAAGAGCGCTTGGTTACTTGGCGCTTCTCCAAGTGACTCGCTGTAAAAGCGAAACCAATAGCGGCCGTAACCAAAAAAACGGATATGTACACCATCAAAAAATGAGAGCCCCACAGTATCCGTTTACAATGCCCACACCTCCCGCACCGGCCGCCCCATGGACATCGACCTCGCCCGCACCTTTCTGGAAATCGTCCGCCACGGCAGCCTCGCCGCGGCCGCTGAAAAACTCCACGTCACCCAGACCGCGATCACCGCACGCGTGCAGAAACTCGAAAGCCAACTGGGCAGCACACTGTTCGTGCGCAACCGCGCCGGTGCCCGTCTGACCCCGAACGGCGAAGCATTTGTGGTGTACGCCAATCAACTGGTCGAAACCTGGGACGCCGCACGACGGGACTTGCCGTTGCCTGAGGGTTACCACGACGTATTGCACATCGGTGGCGAAGTCAGCCTGTGCAACCCGTTGATGCTCAGTTGGGCCGGCGAGCTGCGGGAGAAGATTCCCAGCCACGCGCTGCGCATGGAGATCCGCGACGGCGAAAACCTGCTGCGCCAACTGGAACTGGGGGTGTTGGACGCGGCGCTGGTCTACCAACCGGAGTACTGGCCGCGCCTGCAAGTCGAACAGGTGCTGGAGGAAAAACTGGTCCTCGTGCGGTTTCCCGGTAAACCCGATCCCTATGTCTACATTGACTGGGGCCCGGATTTCCGTCGCCAGCACGATGCGGCCCTACCGGAAAAAGCCAAGGCTGCCCTGAGCTTCAACCTCGGCCCGCTGGGCTTGCAATACATCCTTGAAAACGGCGGCAGTGGCTATTTCCGTACCCGCGTGGTGCAGAGTTATCTGGAAAGCGGCGTACTGGAACAGGTGCCCAAGGCCCCGGAATTCAGCTACCCGACCTACCTGGTCTATTCCCGCGACCGCGACTCGGCAACCCTGCAACGGGCCTTCGACCTGCTGCGTCAAGTCATCCAGTCCGATGAAGACTGGTCGCAACGCTGGAACCCGCTGACCTGAGTCCGCTTTACACCGGATCATGGCGTTTGTGTCCTCAAGCTTCGGTCCGCCTTGCACGGCGGGATCGTCTAATCTGCTGGGACAACAATAACCACAGGTGACCGCAGTGAGGCAGACCACCGAGGCTTTTCGCAACCGCTATCGCGCAGACATTCATCCCCTCTACAACCCCTGGTTGCACGGCGCCTTTGTGCTGCTGTTCGGTTTGCTGGCCATCGCGTTGTTCTGGAGCACTGTGCACCAGGTGCAACCGCTGGAATGGCTGGCGGTGCCGCTGACGTTATTGTTCTTCAACTTTGGCGTGTACATGGTGCATCGCCACCTGGGGCATCACAAAAAGAGCTTCGCGCGGATGTTCTATGCCCGTCACGCCGGTGACCATCACAGCTTCTTTGCGCCCGGGCACATGACCTACGACAGTGCCCGTGACTGGCGGGTAATCCTGTTTCCGGCGTGGCTGATCGTGCTGCACACGCTCGTCATTACCCTGCCCGTCTGGTGGCTGCTTGAGCAGTTCGATGCCAACGTCGCCGGGCTTTTCGGTGGCTGCCTGGTCCTTGGTTACCTGACTTATGAAGTGTTTCATGCCTGCGAGCACCTGCCGCCCGAGAACCCGGTCACACGCTTGCCGTGGATCCGCCAGATGCGCCGCCTGCATGAGCTGCATCACCGTCGCGAGTTGATGCAGGAGCGCAACTTCAACATCGTTTTTCCGCTGATGGACTACCTGTTCGGCACGCTCTATTGGGAGCCCGAGCCGACCTACCTGACGAGAGCGCCCATGACCAGCATGCAGCATCAGATCAACATTGCCGGCAACCCGATTGACGTGCTCGCCTACGCCAGCACCGTGACCCGTTGGCCCGAATGGCACCCGTCGTCGCTCAAGGTCGATGGTCCGGGCGGCTCGCTGCATGCCGGGGCGCGGTTCGAGGAAGACATCCGCGCCGGCGGGCGCGAGGGGCATCTGAGCTGGGTGGTCGACGAGTACCTGCCCGGTCGCCGCTGGATCGCGCGGGCTCATGGTGACAACGGACTGTCGCTGGTGGTGACTTACGAATGCACGGCCGAGGGCGATGGCACGCGGTTTGTCCGTACCCTGGACTATCAGTTCAGCGGCCTGGCAATGCGCATCGCCAATCGACTGCTGCTCAAGCGGCGCATTGACCGTGAGTCGGCGGCATCGATGCAGGCCTTGCGCGAGATGGCACACAAACACCTGGCCGCCGCAGGAGCCAACGCGTGAGTCGAACCGTCAAGTTTCGTCATGTCGTGTTGTTGGTGATCGTGGCCATCGCGGCCTTTCTGCTGCTGATGCCGACCAAGGTGCAACCGGTGGCCTGGACTCCGCCGCCGGCACCGTCCCTCACCAGCGGCCCCTACGCCGACAATCAACGCCTCAAAGGTGTGGAGCGTGTCGGCGCGGCGGATATCGACGGGCCGGAAGCGTTGCTGCTGGAGAACAATGCGCTCATTACGGGCCTGCATGACGGCAGTCTGATCCGTACCAGCCTCGACGGCGAAGCCACCAAGGTGCTGGCCGATACCGGCGGCCGACCGCTTGGCCTGGCGCGTCACCCCAATGGTTTGCTGGTGATCGCCGACGGGATCAAGGGCTTGCTGTCGCTGGACGCCCAGGGTCGCTTGATCCCATTGACCACAGAGGCCAACAGCGTGCCCTTCGGTTTCACTGATGACGTGGTCATCGACAAGTCGGGGCACTACGCCTATTTCAGCGATGCTTCCAGCCGCTTCGGCTATGGCAGCGATGGCGACGCGATCATCGAGCATGGCGGCGACGGTCGCTTGCTGCGTTATGACTTCCAGACCGGTAAAACCACGGTCCTGCTGGATAAGCTGGAATTCGCCAACGGCGTGACGCTGGGCCCGGACGATGCCTTTGTGCTGGTGAACGAGACCGGCGCCTATCGCATCAGCCGTTACTGGCTGAGCGGACCCAAGGCCGGCACCCACGATCTGTTTATCGACAACTTGCCGGGCTTGCCGGACAACCTGGCGTTCAATGGCCGGGACCGTTTCTGGGTGGCGCTGTATGCACCGCGCAACGCCCTGCTTGATGCCACGGCGCCGTATCCCTTCGTGCGCAAGATGATTGTGCGGGCGATGACGGTCCTGCCCAAACCCATAGAGAAACGCGGGTTTGTCCTGGGGCTGGATCTGGAGGGAAAGGTGATCGCCAATCTGCAGGATGGCAGCAGCGGCAACTACTCACCGATCACCACGGTGCGTGAATATGGGGAGTGGTTGTATTTCGGCTCGTTGAAGGCCAGACACATGGTGCGATTGCCGCTCGCCACCGCGTTGCCCCAAGCACCCAATTAACCTGTAGGAGCCGGCTTGCTGCGGGCGGCGCTCCGACGATAGCGGTGTGTCATCGAACGCTATTGGTGGATGACACACCGCTATCGCCAGCAAGCCGGCTCCTACAGGTTCGGTGTCGTTCAAAAGTTAACGGGGATCCATTTCGCTATGGGGTTCTGCGTTGTCGGTTTCCTTTCGGGAGCGACACGTCAGGACGGGACCTGAAGCTGTTGGACGATCTTCTCCTTGACCTGAAAGCGCTTCTCCTTGAGCTTCTTCACTGAGTCATCGCTGGACTTGGCCTGCTCTGCCTTCACCACTTCGGCATCCGCCTGCGAATACTTGTTGATCAGTGAATCCAGTAACGGATCCTTGGTGCGTTTTTGCTGGATATCTTCCTTTGAAAGTTTCAAATCCTGATAAAGGTCGTGTGGCACCGGCATGGAACACCTCCGTTTGTTGATCGGTGGCAAACGCGATCGATTGCGTTCACCAACTATCAGAATGGCCTCGGTTGGCGGGTTCTGTCGACCGCCTATCAGACCAGCGGTGTCCGTTCGTCGTCCTGGCGCTACGTATTGAGGGTTCTGGCGAGGAACGGCGCGGTCCGGCTTTTTTTGCTGCTGGCGACTTTCTGCGGCGGGCCCGCCACCACAATCTTGCCACCCTGATCCCCGGCCCCCGGCCCGATGTCGATCACCCAGTCACTTTGGGCTACCACGCGCATTTCATGTTCGACGACGATCACCGTGTGCCCCGCCGTCACCAGCGTGTTCAACTGTTCGAGCAAGCGATCGACATCCCGCGGGTGCAACCCGGTGGTGGGTTCGTCAAGCACGTAAAGCGTTGCCCCGCGCTGGTTGCGTTGCAGTTCGGTGGCCAGTTTGATGCGTTGGGCTTCGCCGCCGGACAACTCGGTCGCCGGTTGGCCGAGCCGCAGGTAACCCAGGCCGATATCGCGCAGCACTTCCAGTGAGCGGCGAATACCCGATTGCTCGGCAAACACTTCGACCGCTTCATCCACCGTCAATTGCAATACCTGCGCAATGCTCAAACCCTGCCAGGTAATCGCCAGCGTCTCGGGGTTGTAACGGGCACCATGGCAAGTCGGGCATGGCGCGTAGACGCTGGGCATGAACAGCAATTCGACGCTGACAAAACCCTCGCCTTCGCAGGTCGGGCAGCGACCCTTGGCGACGTTGAAGGAGAACTGACCGGCGTCGTAGCCTTTGGCTTGAGCTTCGGGCGTGGCGGCGTAGAGTTTGCGCACGTTGTCGAACAGCCCGGTGTAAGTCGCCAGGTTAGAGCGCGGCGTGCGGCCGATGGGTTTCTGATCGACTTGCACCAGCCGCTTGATCGACTCCAGCCCTGCGCTGACCTGACCGCCACTGACTTGCGGTGCATCGTCCTCAAGGCTCAACTCTTCTGCCTCGCTGTCACTGGCGGCGCGCCCGAGATGCGCGCCCACCAGTTCCAGCAACGCCTGACTGACCAGGCTTGATTTACCGGAACCCGACACGCCGGTCACCGAGGTGAAACAGCCCAGCGGAAACTCGACGCTGAGGTTATTCAGGTTGTTGCGAGTGATGCCTTCCAGCCGTAGCCAATCGGCTGGCTTGCGGCTGGCTCGCGGCAGCCTGACCTGATCGGCGAACAGGTAGGCGCGGGTCTGCGAGTGCGTCACGTCGGCCAGGCCCTGTGGTGGGCCGCTGTACAGAATCCGGCCGCCATGCTCGCCCGCCGCCGGCCCGACATCGATCAGCCAGTCGGCGCGGCGCATGGTTTCCAGATCATGCTCGACCACAAACAGCGTGTTGCCCGCAGTTTTCAAACGTTGCAGGGCTTCGAACAGCGCCTCGCTATCCGCCGGGTGCAGACCGGCCGACGGTTCGTCCAGCACGTAAATTACCCCGAACAACTGCGAACCCAATTGCGTCGCCAGACGCAGGCGCTGCAATTCGCCGGACGACAACGTCGGCGTGCTGCGCTCCAGTGCCAGGTAACCGAGCCCCAGGTCCGTCAACGTGCTGACCCGCTCCAGCAAATCCTGGGCGATGCGTTGCGCAGCCAGGCGTTTTTCCACCGACAGGTTCGGCGTGTGGCGCACATCCGGTGCATGGGCGTGACCACTGGCGCCGTGGGCCACTCGCTGCTCACGGGCCTCGCGGGTCTGCTCGTGGCTCAGGACCTCGCCCGCCTCATCGGCCTGGTCGAGGTAACTGTGCGCCGCCACTGGTTTCAATACGTCGGCCACTTGCAGCAACGGCATTTGCGCCAACTCGCCGATGTCATAACCGGCAAAGGTCACCGACAACGCCTCGCGTTTCAGGCGCTTGCCGTCGCACAGCGGGCAAGGGCTGCCGAGCATGAATTGCGAGACGCGCTTCTTCATCAGTGCACTTTGCGAATGGGTGAACGTGTGCAGGATGTAGCGCCGGGCACCGGTGAAGGTGCCCTGGTAACTCGGCTCCATGTTGCGCTTGAGCGCGACTTTGGTTTCTTCGGGTGTGAGCCCGGCATACACCGGAACGGTCGGGGTTTCTTCGGTGAAAAGAATCCAGTCGCGCAGCTTTTTCGGCAGGTCGCGCCAGGGTTTATCGACGTCGTAGCCCATGGTCACGAGGATGTCCCGCAGGTTCTGTCCTTGCCACGCCGTGGGCCAGGAAGCGACCGCGCGCTGGCGAATGGTCAGGCTCGGGTCCGGGACCATCAGCGCTTCGGTGACTTCATAGACCCGGCCCAAACCATGACATTCAGGGCAGGCGCCCTGGGGCGTGTTCGGTGAAAAGTCTTCGGCGTAGAGCATCGGTTGCCCCGGCGGATAGCTGCCGGCGCGCGAATACAGCATGCGGATCAGGCTCGACAACGTGGTCACGCTGCCCACCGAAGACCGCGTGCTCGGCGTACCCCGTTGTTGTTGCAAGGCGACCGCTGGCGGCAGGCCTTCGATGGAGTCGACATCCGGCACACCGACCTGGTCGATCAGACGCCGCGCATACGGCGCCACGGATTCGAAATAACGGCGTTGTGCTTCGGCGTACAGGGTCGAAAACGCCAGGGATGACTTCCCGGAACCGGAGACGCCGGTGAACACCACCAGCGCATCACGGGGGATATCGACGTCGATGTTCTTGAGGTTGTGTTCACGGGCCCCGCGTACCCTGACCATGCCGGAAGGAGGATTGGAGGTGCGCTTTGAAGTCATCAGGTGGCCTTGATCAAAGAGTTCGAAGGATTAACGCATTGCCAGGAATTTACGCGAATCCAATTGTAGGAGCCGGCTTGCTGGCGATGGCGATTTCAAGTACGCCATCGCCAGCAAGCCGGCTCCTACAATTGGATCGGGGTTCAACCGTTGAGGACGGTGCGGACCATTCGGGTCAGCGCCTCGGGACCATAGGGTTTGCTCAGCAAAAAGGTATCGGGGCTGAGCTGGTGATTGCGCGAAATAATGTCACGAGTGTGGCCGGACGTGAACAGTACGGCCACCGGTGGCGTTTGCACTTTGGCCCAGGCGGCAAGGTCCGAGCTTTTGATCAGGCCGGGCATGACCACGTCGGTAAAAATCAGCTGAACCACCACGCCGTCGAGCAACATCTGCATGGCGGCATCACCGTTGGCGGCGGTCAGGACCTGATAGCCCTCCTCGCTCAATAATTCCACCGCCGAAGCACGCACCGCTTCATTGTCCTCGACCACCAAAATGGTTTCATGCCCACCGCGTTGCTGCGTGTCATGGGTCGCTGTTTCACTGAGCAACGGGCGCAGGCTGCGCGGAAAATACAGCTGCACCCGAGTGCCCTGTCCCTCGACGCTGGACATCTCGATGTGCCCGTCACTCTGTTTGACGAAACCGAACACCATGCTCAACCCCAACCCCGTACCCTGACCATCGGCCTTGGTGGTGAAAAACGGTTCAAACGCTTGCGCGAGCACTTGCGGTGGCATACCAAGGCCGGTATCCGCCACGGCGACGCGCACGTAATCGCCAGGTGAAATACCTTTGCCCGCGCAAAACTTGCGGTCGAGGGTAACGTTCTCGGCGCTCAATTCGATGGTGCCTTCGCCCGCCATGGCGTCACGGGCATTGATCGCGAGATTGAGAATGGCGTTTTCCAGTTGGTTGCGATCAACGTTGATGTGCCAGGACGCTTGAGGCAATCGCACATCGATCTGGATGGTTTCGCCCAACGCCCGTTGCAGCAGCTCGCCCAGGCCTTCGAAGATCTGTCGTGGGTCGCAGACCGCTGGAGACAGCGGCTGACGGCGGGCGAAAGCGAGCAATTGCGAAGACAGTTTCGCGCCCCGCTCCACCGCCGCAATCGACGCCGAGACCCGACGCTGCACGTTGGCATTGTCCGGTTCATGCCGCGCCAGCAGGTGCAGGTTGCCGGCGATCACTTGCAACAGGTTATTGAAGTCATGGGCCACGCCCCCCGTGAGACCGCCGATGGCTTCGAGCTTCTGCGACTGGCGCAGTTGCTCTTCCGCCGCCAGCCGCGCTTCGACTTCGTCGGCGACGCGCTGCTCCAGGTTTCGGGTGAATTTGAGCAGGGACTCTTCGGCGGTCTTGCGTTCGTGGATGTCGATCAACACGCCGGGAAAGCGGAACGGCTCACCCTGCTCATCGAATTCGCAGCAACCGCTGGCCTGCACCCACAGGTAACTGCCGTCGGGACGCAGGACCCGATATTCGGCGTTGAAAGGTTCACCGGTGGTGATGGATTGATTGACTTGCTCATTGACCCAACTGCGGTCGTCGGGATGAATCCGCGCTTCGGCGAATTCCGTTGGCAGGTTGCCCAGGTCATGCTCGGCCGGGAAGGAAAAGGTCCGGGCAAAGCGTTCATCGCCGGAGAGCCGATTGCCTTTGATGTCCCAGACGAACGAGCCGAGCAAGGCACCGGCGTTCAACGCCAGGCGCACCCGTTCATTGTCGGCATGGTAGGCGTCTTCGGCCTCCTGGCGCCGGCGTTCGGAAATCACATGCTCCGTGGTTTCGACCACCATCGCCATGACCCCGGCCGGCGTCCCCTCGTCATTCGCCACCGGGCTGTAATAGAGGTCCAGCCAGACGTTTTCGGGGACGCCGTCGCGCAACAGCACCAGCTCTTTGTTGCGATAGGACAACGTGCCGCCCGCCAGGCAAGTGTCGACCACGTGACGATTGAATTCGGCGACTTCCGGCCAGCCCAGCTCCACCGGAGAGCCCAACAGATAAGGATGTCGGCCACCGGCGAACGACGAGTACGCATCGTTATAGATCATGTAGCCGGGGCGGCCCCAGAGCATCACCATCGGCAGCGGCGACGCGAGCAGCAATTGCACCGCGCTGCACAGGCTGGCGGGCCAGGTCTCCAGACTTCCCAGTTCAGTGCGACGCCAGTCGAACGCACGGATGCGTCCGGCCATTTCACCGTTCCATCCAGCACACCCGTGGCTATCGTCTAGAAACTGCATCGACTGGCTCTGTGTCCTGTGATTGGCGCCCGTTTGTTTCGAGCACTGCGGATGCCAATGGTTTCATAGAGGTTAGCTGATTCTGACGGCAATCTTTGCCCACCACAGATCCCTGTGGGAGCGAGCCTGCTCGCGAATGCTATTTGACATTCAACAATGATGTCGGCTGACACGACGCCATCGCCGGCAAGCCGGTCTCGCTCCCACAGGTACCAAGTCAGGCTTGAGTTTTGTGATCAAACCTCGATCAGGTGTTTGAGCGGGTGGTACCCCGTCTTCAACGTGGCGGCGACGTCCAGGATCGCCTTCTCGATGCCGTTCAAATGGATGCAGGTCAGTTCGATGGCGGCGCTCTGGTTGCCGGCCTCGATGTACTCGATCAGGCGCAGGTGCTCATCGTCGCGGCAGGCTTCGTGACTGTCGTCGTCCAGCGCGGCGGCGTACAGCGAGGCGCGGGAGATCAGTTTGCGGAACCAGTCCAGCAACACCGGATTGTTCAGGCTTTGCGCGAGTTTGATGTGGAACTCGCCGAGCAGATGGATCAGCCGTTCATGGTCGCCGTTGCGGTGCGCTTCATCTTCGAGCAACAGGTGATCGCGCAGGTCTCGGGTCACGGCGGTGTCACGACGCCGGCAGAGCTCGGTGACGATGCCGATCTCGATCAGGCGTCGCGTTTCAAACAGCGAACGGATCTCTTCATCGCTGGGCAACGACACCGATGCACCCTTATTGGGCTCGGTCGTCACCAATCCATCCGCCTCCAATTGCTTGAGCGCGGCACGAACCGACGTTCGGCTGACATTAAAAAGTTCGGCCAGCGAAGTCTCCCCAAGCTTCATGCCAGGACGCAGCGAACGCTTGCTGATCGCCTCGTAAACCCCTTGGTAGACGCGGTCGACCGTGGTCTCGAGTTTCTTCTCGGTCATTTCAACACTCCTTTAGCGCTAAACAACCGGCCCCAGGCGATGAGCAGCCTTTGAAAAGGGGGTTGCACGGGCAGATTAATCCGGCTATTTGTAGATTGCATCCAGATATTGCATACAATAATTAGAGGATTGCACCATTATGGGTCAACCAATAGCAATCGAAGTGCGTAACGTCTCCAAGCGGTATTCCGACGATCCGGGGCTGGCTCCAGCCCTCGACAACGTGTCAGTCGACATTGCCGACAACGAATTCTTCACCCTGCTCGGCCCGTCAGGCTGTGGCAAAACCACCCTGCTGCGCACCATCGCCGGTTTCGAACACGTCAGCGATGGCGAGATCCGTCTCGCCGGCGAACCGGTCAACGACCTGCCGCCGTTCAAGCGCCGGGTCAATACCGTCTTCCAGAGCTATGCGCTGTTTCCGCACATGAGCGTCGCGCAGAATATCGCCTTCGGGCTCGAGATGCAGGGCCTTGATCACAAGGTTATTCCTCGGCGTGTCGATGAGATGCTGGCGCTGGTGCAAATGCAACACCTGGCCAGACGCAAACCCGCCGAGTTGTCCGGTGGCCAGCAACAACGCGTGGCTCTGGCGCGCGCCCTGGCGCCAAAACCGAAAGTGTTGTTGCTCGACGAACCCCTGTCGGCGCTCGACCTCAAGCTGCGTAAAGAGATGCAGGTCGAACTCAAGCGCGTGCAGAAGGAAGCCGGGATCACCTTCATTTTCGTCACCCACGATCAGGAAGAAGCCCTGACCCTGTCTGACCGCATTGCCGTGATGTCCGCCGGCAAGATCCTGCAGATCGGCACCCCCAACGATATTTACGAACGGCCGCAGCATCAGTTCGTCGCCCAGTTCATCGGCGACATCAATTTCCTGCCCGGTCATCTCAAACGCGGCCAGCAGAACGAAAAACTCTTCGTGCCCAGCGGCATGCCGGTGGAGATCCCCTGCCCGGCCCAGGGTTTCGACGGCAACAACGTGCAACTGGCGTTCCGCCCGGAGCGCTCGCAACTGGTCGACCTTGAGCAGCCTCATCACCTGCGCGGCGTGATCGAAGCAGTGTTGTATGTCGGCACCGCGACGCTTTATCAGTGCCGCTTGAACAACGACATCAAGGTCATGTTGCGCGAGAACAACGAAGGCCTGAACCGTGGCCGGGTGGTCGGTGATCGTGTCGCGGTCAATCTGCCGCCCCACGCCTGCCTGTTGATGGAGGCCTGAGATGAGCGTCAGCAGCACTTCCCCCGCTCTCAACCGCGCGCTGTTGCTCAGCCCGGTGGTTCTGACTTTGCTGGCACTGATCGCGATTCCGCTGGGCATCATGGGCTACATCAGCCTGTTGCCGCGCAACGTCTACGGCGGCGTCGACTGGCAAGCCAACTGGCAATTGCAAAGCTACGTGCAGCTGTTTTTCCAGGAAGGATTCGACGGTGAACTGGAGCTGAACTGGGTCTACGCCCAAGCCTTGTTGCGCTCGGTGTTCCAGGCCGGCGGCACGACGTTGTTGTGTTTCCTGTTCGGCTTCCCGGTGGCGTTGTGGATGTCGAGCCTGACCCCGCGCCGGCGCAACCTCATGGTCTTGCTGATCACCATTCCATTCTGGACCAACCTGCTGATCCGCAACTACGCGTGGCTGATCATCCTGCGTGAACACGGTTGGGTCGCGCAGAGCCTCAACACGCTGTTCCCGCAGGCGGGCGGCATCACCCTGCTCTACAACGACTTCGCCGTCAGCGTCGGGTTGGTTTATAGCTTCCTGCCGTTCATGATTTTGCCGATCTATTCGACCCTGGAAAAACTCGACTGGCGCCTGGTGGAAGCGGCCTACGACCTGGGCGCCAACCGCTGGCACGCGCTGAAGCGAATCATCCTGCCGCTGTCGATGCCCGGCGTGATTGCCGGCGCGCTGCTGGTGTTCGTGCCGAGCCTCGGCGCCTTCATCACCCCGGCGATTCTCGGCGGCGGCAAGACGCTGATGATCGGCAACCTGATCCAGCAACAGTTCGGCACCGCGCGCAACTGGCCGCTGGGCAGTTCGCTGTCGTTCCTGTTGCTGGGGATTCTGCTGCTGTCGCTGGTGGGTTACGCCCTCTATAGCCGCAGCGCCGCCAAAACTCTACGTCGGGGAGCCACCGCATGATCGCCCTGCACCTGAAAAAACTGCCGCTGACCCGCGAAGTCAGCCTGCTGATCCTCGCGTACCTGTACGTGCCGATCTTCGTGCTGATCGCCTACAGCTTCAACGCCAACCGCTCGGCGACGGTGTGGACCGAGTTTTCATTCGCCTGGTACGGGCGGATTCTGGCCAACCCGTCGATCCAGACCGCAGCGCTGAACTCGATCATCGTCGCCAGCATCGCCACGGTCTGCGCCACGGCCATTGCGCTGCTCGCGGCGCTGGCGACTTACCGGCCGTTCTACGGGCAGAAAATGGTCGAGGGCGGGATCAACCTGCCGCTGATCCTGCCGGAGATCGTCACCGCTGTTGCCACCCTGCTGCTGTTCATGGCGCTGGGGATCAAGCTCGGTTTGCTGACGGTGATTGTCGCGCACGTCGGCTTCTGCATTCCCTTCGCGTACCTGCCAATTCGTGCACGGCTCAATGATCTCGACAAAAGCCTGCTGGAGGCGGCGAACGATTTGTACGCCAACCCGTGGCAGGTGTTTCGCCGGGTGACGTTACCGCTGTTGTGGCCGGCGGTTTTGTCCGGTTCGGTGCTGGCGTTCGTGGTCAGCCTCGACGATTTCATCATGACCTTCTTTGTTGCCGGCCCGGGTTCGACGACCTTGCCGGTGTACATCTTCTCGGCGATCAAGGCCGGCGTGACGCCGGAGATCAACGCGATCTCGACCCTGATGCTGGTGATTTCCATCGTGCTGGTGGTGCTGGCCTTCTGGCTGGGACAGCGCGGCAAAAACCAATAAATCCTGGAGCGCACAAAAACATGAAAATGAAAAAACTGTGTTTCGCCGTCACCGGTCTGGCCCTGAGTTGCTTCACGGCGTTCAGCGCCCAGGCCGCCGAGCCCAAGGAGTTGTTCTTCTACAACTGGACCGATTACTACCCGGTGGACCTGCTGGCCAAATTCGAAAAGGAGACCGGCATCAAGGTCACCATGGACGGCTACGACAGCAACGAAACCCTGCTCGCCAAATTGCAGGCCGGTGGTGCGGCGTATGACGTGATCGTGCCGTCGCAGTCGATCATGCGCACGCTGATCAATCAGAACCTGCTGCTGGAAATCGACGCATCGGCCCTGCCCAATTTCCAGCACGTCAAACCGGCGTTCCGCGACCCGAGCTTCGACCCTGGCCGCAAGTTCTCGGCACCGTACCTGTGGGGCACCACCGGGTTTTCCTATGACAGCGCACGCGTGCCGGGCGGCAAACTGGACGATTCGTGGAAGGAATTCTTCGAACCACGCAAGGAACTGCAAGGCCAGCTCGCCGCACTCGACACCTCCAGCAGCGTGATCAACGCCGCCAGCCACTATCTCAACGTCGACGAATGCAGCGAAAACCCACAGGACGCCAAGCGCATTCTGGAACTGCTGCAAAAGCAGAAACCGTTCCTGAAGATGTACAGCTCGGACAACACCGTCGACCGCATGGCCTCCGGTGAAGTGATCATGATGCAGAACTGGAACGGCTCCACCGCCCGGGCCACGTTGCAGAAGAGCAGCATCAAGTACGTGTATCCGCGCGAAGGCCTGGCGATGTTCCAGGACAACTTCGCCGTACCGAAAAGCGCGCCGCACCCCGGCAACGCGAAGATCTTCATCGACTGGATGATGAAACCGGAAAACGCCGCCGCCGTGTCCAATGCGATCGCTTACGCCAACGGCATTCAGAGCGACAAATTGATCGACGCCAAATGGCGGGTGATGGACGCGATCAACATGCCCGACGAGTTCGCCTCGCGCCTGCGTCCTGAGAAAGAGTGCAGCAACAAGGCGCGGGAGCTGCAGGACCGGATCTGGTCGAAGCTCAAGGGCTGATTGCTCGGCTTGAGACCGAGTTGCGGCCTTCGCGGGCAAGCCTCGCTCCTACAAGAGCAGCGCAGGACCTGTAGGAGCGAGGCTTGCCCGCGAAGAGGCCTGCCCAAACACCACAAAGCTTGAGGTTTGAAATGAATCACCCCCGCTGGCTGCGCAACGTGCGGCCCTACGGTTCCACCGCCGAAGACCTGCTGATTGAAAACGGCCTGTTCAAACAACGCCGTCCGGCATCGTCCGCACCACTGAATGCCACCGACATCGATGGCCAGAACCAGCTCCTCACCCCGGCCCTGGTGGAAAGCCACGTCCACCTCGACAAAACCCTCTGGGGCCAACCCTGGCGCCCGAACAGCGCCGGGCCGACGCTCAAGGACTACATCGCCAACGAGCGCCGCGTGCTGCGTGAAGTTCAGAGCCCCATCGCCGAGCGAGCCGGCGCCCTGCTGGAAAACTGCATCGCCCGTGGTTCGCTGACCATGCGTTGCCACGTCGACATCGACCCGGATTTCGGCCTGCGTCATGTCGAAGCCATGCAACAACTGCGCGAACGCTACCGCGACCTGATCGACCTGCAACTGGTGGTATTCCCGCAAACCGGCCTGATCAGCCGCCCCGGCACCGCCGAGCTGATGCGCGAGGCCATGGCCCTGGGCGTGGAAAACGTCGGGGGGCTCGACCCGTGCGGCATCGACAACGACCCCGTCGCCCAACTGGATTTCGTGTTCAAACTGGCCAGCGAATTCGACCGTGGCGTCGACATTCACCTGCACGACAAAGGTGAACTGGGCCTGTGGCAAATCGCGCTGATCGCCGATTACACCGAGCATTTCGGGCGCCATGGCCGAGTGATGATCAGCCACGCCTATTGCCTCGGGATGTTGCCTTGGAGCCAGGTCAAACCCGTGGCCGAACGCTTGGCGGCGTTGGGCATTTCGTTGATGAGTTCGGCACCGGCCGATTGTGCGGTGCCGCCGTTCCTGGCGTTGCGCGAGGCGGGGGTGAACGTGTGCCTGGGTTCGGACGGCATCCGCGACGCCTGGTCGCCCATGGGTAACGGCGACATGCTGGAACGGGCGATGCTGCTGGCGTTCCGTTTCGACTTGAACAAGGACGAGGAACTGGCGGCGGCGTTTGCAGCGTCGACGGTGAATGGTGCGCTGGCGTTGGGCTGCGAGGATTATGGCGTGGAGCTCGGTCAACCGGCGGACTTCCTGTTGATGCCGGTGCAGACGCTGGGTGAAGCCGTGGTGGCTCGACCGCTGCGACAGGTCTATCGGCGCGGCGAGCTGATTGCCGCAGGTGGTCGACTGCTGGAAAGCCGGTTGTGAAGCGCATCGCCCTGAAAAGCAGCTGCGTGGTCGGCTTCGACGGCACGCAGCATGTGCTGTGGCGCGACGGCGAAGTGGTGTTCGAGGGCTCGCGCATTGTGTTTGTCGGGCGTGGTTATTCGGGGCCGGTGGATCAGTGGATTGATTACGGCAACGCGCTGATCGGTCCCGGCTTCATCGATCTGGATGCACTCGGCGACCTCGATTCCACGGTGCTGACGCTGGACAACGGCGATGATCGCGACATGGGACGGATGTGGTCCGAGGACTATCTGGCGGCAGGTCCGCGGGAGAGTTACAGCGCGGACGAAGAAGTCTTCAAATACCGCTACGCCTTCACGCAACTGATCCGCAACGGCATCACCACCGCCATGCCGATCACCTCGATGTATTACCGCGAGTGGGCCGAGACCTACGACGAATTTGCTGCGGTGGCTGGCGTGGCGGCCGAGCTGGGGCTGCGGACTTACCTCGGGCCCTGCTACATGAGTGGCATGAGTTATTGGCGCGCCGATGGCAGCCTCGGGCATCACTGGGATGAAGCGCGGGGCCTGGCCGGGCTCGACGCTGCGGCCCGTTTTTTCCAGGATTTCGACGGTGCACATGACGGTTTGATTCGCGGCGCGCTGCTGCCGGATCGCATCCAGACCTGCACCCCGGCGCTGCTGCAACGCACCGCCGCGCTGAGCCGCGAACTGAACGCGCCGATGCGCTTGCATTGCTGTCAGGGCCTCGGCGAAGTGGCGATGGTCGAGCAGTTGCGGGGCGCTTCGCCATTGGCCTGGCTGGAGCAGTTGAACCTGCTGACCCCGCGCAGCCTGCTGCCCCACGGCATTTACACCCAAGGTGATGCAGACCTGCAACGGCTGGTGGATGGCGGCGCGAGCCTGGTGCATTGCCCGGTGGTGTTTGCCCGGGACGGCGAGGCGCTGAACTCGTTCGGACGCTATCGGGCCAAGGGCATCAACTTTGCGCTGGGCACCGACACCTGGCCGGCGGACCTGCTGGAGAACATGCGTCAGGGGTTGAACATCGCTCGCTTGATGGAGGGCGGCGGTTCGCTGACCAGCGCCCTGGATTTTTACAACGCGGCCACGCTCGGGGGCGCCAAGGCGTTGGGGCGTGACGACATCGGTCGTCTGGCACCGGGAGCCAAGGCCGACATCACGGTATTCAGCCTTCGCGGCCTGCACCTCGGGCCGCTGTTCGATCCCTTGAAAAACCTGGTGCTGGCCGGACGCGGTGATGACTGCATCGCCAGCTACATCGACGGCCGCTGCGTGATGCAGGACGGACAGGTTCAAGGCGCCGACTACCCCGCCCTGCAACGCCAGGCCCAACGACAATTCGAAACACTGATGCGCAGCCACAGCGATCGAGCCTTCGGTCGACCGGACTGGAAAAGCCTGTTCAAACCGGCCATCCCGTTCGCCGATGACTACAGCGCACAAGCGCCGCTGAGTGCGATTGATCCCCTTCCTTAGAGATTTCTGCCCATGCAAAGCTTCGACTTCAGCACCCTCAGTGCGCGGGACAAATACAAGATTCTGATCGGCAGCGTGGTGCCTCGGCCCATCGCGCTGGTCACCACGATTGATGGCGAAGGACGGATCAACGCCGCGCCGTTCAGCTTCTTCAATGCGCTGTCCGCCGACCCGCCGATCCTCGCACTGGGCGTGGAAAACTATGGGGACCAGAGCCCCAAAGACACTACGCGCAATATCCAGCTCAATCAGGAATTCACCGTCAATATCGTCAGTGATGCGCTGGTGGAAGCGATGAATGTCTGCGCCGTGCCTTTCGCTCCCGGGTTCGACGAACTGACCGCCGCCGGACTCACTGCGATTCCCGGCACCACGGTCAAATGCCCGCGGATCGGCGAGGCGCCCGTGGCGCTGGAATGCCGACGGATGATGGCGCTGTCCATCGGGCAGTCGCGGGAGATTATTTTTGGTGAAGTGCTGATGGCGCATGTGCGGGATGAACTGATCGACCCGAAAACCCTGTACATCGATCAATTGGGGCTCGATGCGATCGGGCGAATGGGTGGGCATGGGTACGCGCGTACGCGGGATTATTTCGATTTGCCGACACGGTCGTTGCAGGCGTGGACGGATGCGCCGGGTGGTGGCGAGCGGTTTTGGCCAGAGGCTAAATAGTCAGAGAATCACCACGACCTGTAGGAGCCGGCTTGCTGGCGATGGCGTCATCACGGCCACCACCGCTTCGCCAGCAAGCCGGCTCCTACAGGTTCGGTGTTGTGCAGAAAATTAACGGCATGATCCTTCAATGGAAATCCCGGCTGCGTACGTTGATGCCATCCAGTAGCGGACTCAGGTCGCTCAAGCGTCCGGCAATCAAATGCCGCACCTCGCCTTCCTTCTCCCAGCGCCCGTCGACCTTGAGCAACTGCGAGCCGACCAACACCTGCCGTTGCCGGTCGGCCAGGTCGCGCCAGACCACCACGTTGACGTTGCCGAACTCGTCTTCAAGGGTGACGAAAGTCACGCCACTGGCCGTGCCCGGACGCTGCCGACCGGTCACCAGCCCGGCGACGCTGACCGGGCGGCCATGCTCGACGTCCAGCAACTCCCGCGAACTGCGACAGCGCCGGGCTTTCAACTCACCCCGCAACAAGGCCAGTGGATGCGGGCCGAGGGTGGTGCCGAGACTGTTGTAATCCGCCAGCAGGTCTTCGCCCACCGTGGGTTTGGGCAATGCCACCGCGTCCTCTTCCTGGCTCGGCAAACCGGCGAACAAGCCCAATTGCTTCTGCACCCCCGCCACTTCCCAGCGTGCTCGATGACGATCACCGGCCAGCCCACGCAACGCGCCGGCATCGGCCAGTTGCTCCTGCGTACGGGCGTCGAGCCGCGCCCGTTCGCCGAGGTCGGCGATGTCGATAAACGCCCCCTTGGACCTCGCGGCTTCGATACGCCGCGCATCGTCTTCGCGAAAACCCTTGATCATCCGCAGCCCCATGCGAATCGCCGGCTGCGCACCGATGACGGGTTCGAGGCTGCAATCCCAGTCGCTGGCGCGCACGTCCACCGGGCAGATCTGCAAATGATGCCGGCGCGCATCCTGCAGAATCTGGTCCGGGCTGTAGAAACCCATGGGCCAGCTGTTGATCAGCGCACAGGCGAAGGCCGCCGGTTCGTGGCATTTCAACCAGCAACTGGCATAGGTCAGCAAGGCAAAACTGGCGGCGTGGGACTCGGGAAATCCGTAGCTGCCGAAGCCTTTGATCTGCTCGAAAATCTGCGCGGCGAATTCGGGTGTGTAGCCGTTTTTCTTCATTCCGGCGGCCAGGCGATCCTTATGTGGTTCCAGTCCGCCATGGCGTTTCCAGGCGGCCATGGAACGGCGCAATTGATCGGCTTCACCGGGGCTGTAGTCGGCAGCAACGATGGCGATCTGCATCACCTGCTCCTGGAACAGCGGTACGCCGAGCGTGCGCTTGAGTACCGCTTCCAGTTCTGGAGACGGGTAAGTCTCGGGCTCCTGTTTGTTCCGCCGTCGCAGGTACGGATGCACCATGCCACCCTGGATCGGCCCCGGCCTGACGATCGCCACTTCGATCACCAGGTCATAAAACTTCCGGGGTTTAAGCCTCGGCAGCATCGACATCTGCGCCCGGGACTCGATCTGGAACACGCCAATGGTGTCCGCATGACCAATCATGTCGTAGGTTTGCGGGTCTTCGGACGGGATCGTCGCCAGGCTTAAATCAAGGTTGCGGTGCCGTCGCAGCAGATCAAAGCAGCGGCGGATGGCGCTGAGCATGCCCAGCGCAAGAATATCGACCTTGAGCAAACCGACCGCGTCCAGATCGTCCTTGTCCCACTGGATGATGGTGCGCTCGGCCATGGCGGCGTTTTCCACCGGCACCAGACTGTCCAGCGGTTGCTCGGAAATGACGAAACCACCCGGGTGCTGGGACAGGTGCCGGGGGAAACCGATCAGTTGCCCGGTCAGGCTCAGCACCCGGCGCAACACCGGGCTCTCGGGATCGAAACCGCCTTCACGCAGGCGCTCCACCGGTGGTGTTTCATCACTCCAGTGGCCGCAGCAATCGGCCAGGGCATTGACCTGGTCCGGCGGCAAACCCAACGCCTTGGCCACATCGCGTACCGCGCCGGCCGCGTGGTAGGTGCTGACCACCGCCGTCAACGCCGCACGGGTCCGGCCATAACGCTGGAACACGTACTGCAAGACTTCTTCGCGTCGCTCGTGCTCGAAATCGACGTCGATGTCCGGCGGCTCGTTGCGCTCTTTGGAGAGAAAGCGCTCGAACAACAGCGTGGTGCGATCCGGATCGATTTCCGTGATTCCCAAGGCATAACACACCGCCGAGTTGGCGGCTGAACCACGGCCCTGACAGAGGATTTTTTGCTCACGAGCAAACCGGACGATGTCGTGAACCGTCAGGAAGTAACTTTCGTAGCCCAGTTCGGCAATCAGCTCCAGTTCCTTGTCGATCTGTTTGAGCACCTTGGCTTGCGGGCCTTTTGGCCAGCGCCATGTGATCCCCTCTTCGGTCAAATGACGCAACCAGGACGAGGCCGTCTGGCCTTCGGGCACCAGTTCGCGGGGATACTGATATCGCAACTGGCCAAGGTCGAAGGTGCAACGCCGGGCGATGGTCAAGGTTTCATCGAGCAATGCTTGCGGGTAGATCGATTGCAACACGTCGAGGCTGCGCAGATGCCGTTCGCCGTTGGGGTGCAGGCGCAACCCGGCCTCGGCCACCGGCAGGTGATGACGGATTGCGGTCATGGTGTCCTGCAAGGCGCGCCGCCCACGCGTGTGCATGTGCACATCGCCGCTGGCCACTGCCGGGATTCGCAGCTCCCTTGCCAACGTCATCAACGCACTCAATCGCCGGATATCGTCCTGGCCGCGATGTAACTGGACCGCCAGCCACAGGCGCTCGGCGAAGGCTTGCTTCAGCCAGTGACCGGTTTGAAAATCATCCGGCGCATCCGGCACCCACAACGCCAACAGCCCCGGCAAAGGCGCGCTGAAATCCTCCCGCAGCACCTGATACCGGCCTTTCTGCGAACGACGCCGCGCCCGGGTAATCAGCCGGCACAGGTTTTGGTAGCCCTCAAGGCTCTCCACCAGCAGCACCAGTTTCGGACCGTTCTCGATGCGCACTTCGCTGCCGATGATCAGTGGCAGCTCCACGGATTTGGCCGCTTGCCAGGCGCGGACAATGCCCGCCAGCGTGCATTCGTCGGTGATCGCCAGCGCCTGATAGCCCAGTTTTTTCGCCCGCTGAAAAAGTTCGAGGGCACTGGAGGCGCCACGCTGGAAACTGAAGTTCGACAGGCAGTGCAGCTCGGCATAATCAATGCTCATGCGAACCACCCCTGCAACCACAACGGGCCGCCCTCACCGACCGTACGATAGGCCCAGCCCTGTTGGCCGGAACGGGTTTCGATCAGGTAGTAGTCGCGGCGCACATCGGCGCCGTCCCACCAACCGGACTCGATGCGCTCCGGGCCCATAAGGATGCGCGTCGAACCTTCGTGTACCGCTTGCGGCTCCGTCAGCAACCAGCCCGGACGCTGCACGCCAGGCATCACCGCGCAGCGCTGGCTCTCGGCACTGGCCTGCCACGCGCACTCCGGCCGGTGATCGGCCTGGAACCGCAAGCCCTGCACCGCGTCATCCCCCAGCCGCGCGCGCAAGCGTTCGCGCAGTTGCTCCCAGGGCAAGGACTGCTGCGGGCGATCATCGAACAGTTCCTGATACTGCGGAACGAAGGCCGGCAAGTCTTCGGCGCGCAAACGAAACCCGCGCACCGGCGCCTCGACCTGAACCTGTTCCAGCCGCCCTCGGGCCAGTTCGAAGAGCATCGCCGGATCGCGCTCGGCGCTGAGCAGGCCGACCTTGATCACGCTGTCCGGCAAGCCGGCATGTTCCAGGTGCAGGTCAAAACGCTGCACACCGCTGTCGCGACCGCACAGGAACGCCGACAGATCGCCGGTCAGCCGGCGTAACGGAAACAGCAGCGCCTGATGGGATTGCACGTCGAAATTGAGTTCGATGCGCACATCGAAGCGGTCCGGCGGCAGGTAGAACGCCAGCGCCAGCCGTCGCTCGCCAGACAGCGCGTCCAGGTGCTTGAGCACCTGGGCCTCGAAACGCCGCGCCAGGCTCTGTCGCGGTAACGCCTGCACCTGGCTCAAGGTGCGCAACCCCATGCGCGACAATGCCGTGGCCACTGCCGGCTCCAGAGCGATCCGGTCGACAGGCAATTGCCCAAGATGATGCTGCAAGGCTTGAGCGTCCGGCACCACCAGACCGTCATACGCATTGGCCAATACCCGCGCCGCCACCGGGTTGGGCGCGGCAACAATCCGATGACGAAAGCCCAGTTCGCCGAGTTCGGTGCGCAAGCGCGCTTCGAATTGCGGCCAGTCGCCAAACAGTCCCAGGCTGGACTCGATTTCAAACACCACCGCACGTGGGTAATGCACGCTGACCTGGGAGCTGAAGCGGTAGGCCCAGGCCGCGAGAAACTGCTGCCAGTGCTCGATCTCGGCCGCGTCGTATTCCGCCGTGACAAAGTCTTTGCTCAAGGCCTGCGCGGCGGTCATCGACATGCCGGGGCGCAAGCCCAGCGCCCGCGCCGAAGCGTTGACCGCCTGCAACACCCGACGCTGCGCCGGACCGGTCAGCAGCGCCAGCGGCTCATCGGGATCGGGGCGCTGACGCAGTACCGCGTCCAGCGCCAATTGCGGGAAGAGAATGCACACCCAGCGCATGGCAACCTCAATGCCCCACAGGGAAGGCAATCGGCGCCGAGCGGGCCAACCCGCCCCGGCACTTGAGCACGCGCAATTGCGCAGGCCTGGCATCGATGGCGATGCGCAGCGCGGCCGGTGACGGGTTGATCGCTTCATGGATCGAGCGGTAGGCGAATGCCAGGGTCGAGCCGGTTTCCGCCGCCACCTGCAAGCGCCGCAAGGCACGGTCATCCGCCTTGTGCGGCCAGCACAGCACTGCGCCGCAACTGCCCGAACGCAGGCATTGTTCCGCCGCCCACAGCGCATCGCGCTCGCTGGCCTGGATTATCGACAACTGGCGCAGATCAACCCCGGCGTTCTGCCAGGCTTGCGGATACGGCACGTACGGCGGTGCCACCAGCACGATGCGCTCACCCGCCGCCGACAACCGCGCCAGCGCCGGCCACACCAGTTGCAACTCGCCGACACCCTGCCCGGCCAGGAGAATTTCGGTCAGCGCCGCCTCCGGCCAGCCGCCAGTGGGCAACGCCGCATCCAGCGCCGCATGCCCGGTGGGTTGCGGGCTGACCGTTGGTGGCGCAGGCCGACCCTTCCAGACCTGGCCGCCATTGAACAGCGTGTCCAGCGCAACGACGGCGCCCATCACCCTTGCCTCACCAGACCGCAGAACACCCCTTCGATGGCCAGGTCCTGATCGGCCTCGACGATGATCGGCTTATAGGCCGGGTTGCGCGGCAACAGGCGCACAGCATCGCCGACCCGCTCGAAACGCTTGATGGTCACTTCGCCGTCAAGCCGCGCCACGACGATCTGACCATTGAGCGCTTCGGGATTGCGATGCACGCCCACCAGGTCGCCATCGAGGATGCCGTCCTCGATCATCGAATCACCCTGGACCCGCAGCATGTAATCCGGCACCCGGGAGAAGATCGACGGGTCGAGCAGCAAGCGGCTGTGCACCTCGGCATCGGCACCGATCGGCGCCCCCGCCGCCACCCGGCCGAGGACCGGAATGTCCAGCAGCTCGGGGCGCGCCGGTTGCCCGAGCAAACGAATGCCTCGGGCCTGATGCGGATTGACCTCGATAAAACCGGCTTCGGTCAGCGCCAGCACATGCTTGCGCGCCACGCTGCGGGAGGCGAAACCAAAGGCCTCGCTGATTTCAGCGAGGCTCGGGGACTGACCGTGCTCCGCGATTCGATCACGGATAAACGTCAGGATGGCAGTACGGCGGGGAGTTAAAGTCGTCATGGAGTACATTTGTACTCTTTTGGCTTTTTTATGGCAAGGCCCGCCAGTCAGCTCCCCTTTATCACGGGGCCCGGCATACCGCACATCCGGATGTCAGCCCCTATAACGTCCGCTGGCCATTGCCGATATCCTTGGCTTTCTCGATCCCCCACTCCATCGCGGCCTCCATGTCGAGAAAATGCAACGCCGGGTGATCATTCTCCTCAATGGCAGAGCCATCGGGTCGGTATACCCCGATGAACATTCCCAACGAACCGTCTCGCAGGATCTCGGCCTTGACCTTGATGCTGCAATCGTTCGACAGCGTTTCCGTATGAACCATGTGGCGCTCAGTCATCATCGCGTTCCTCCGGGTGATTGAATCCAGTAAAGGCGATCTGCAGTCCCTGTTTCAAGTTCGACCCATCCGCCAAAAGGCGTGATTTATGGGGCACAAGACAGCGGCGTAATGCCACCTATACTACAAGCCACCGCCCCCTCGGGGTCTGCAATCCCAACAATAAAAAGCAGAGGTGGAACATGGTCTGGCAGCAAATCTACGATCCGTTCGGCAACCCGGTCATTTCAACCATCATGGCCGCTGTGCCGGTCGTGGTGATGCTCGCAGCCCTGGCCTTTTTCCACATCAAGGCCCATCTGGCGGCCTTGCTCGCCCTCGCCTCAGCGCTGGTCATCGCGATTTTCGCCTTCGGCATGCCGGCGAACATGGCAGGCTCGGCCGCCCTTTACGGCGCCGCCAACGGCTTGCTGCCAATTGGCTGGATTGTGCTGAACATCATCTTCCTGCACCGGCTGACTACCGAAAACGGCTCATTCAAAGTGCTGCAGGACTCGCTGGCGCGCATTACCGACGATCGCCGCCTGCAACTGCTGCTGATTGCCTTCTGCTTCGGTGCCTTCTTCGAAGGGGCTGCCGGTTTCGGCACACCCGTGGCGGTGACCGGCGCGATTCTGATTGGCCTGGGCTTCTCGCCGCTGGCGGCGTCGGGCCTGGCGTTGATCGCCAACACCGCGCCCGTGGCGTTCGGCGCCCTCGGCACGCCGATCATTACCCTGGCCAAAGTGACCGGTCTGGACGAAATGGAACTGTCGATGATGGTCGGTCGGCAATTGCCGTTTTTCTCGGTGATCGTGCCGTTCTGGTTGATCTGGGCCTTTGCCGGGTGGCGCAAGATGCTGGAAATCTGGCCGGCCATCCTGGTCGCCGGGGTCAGTTTCGCCGTGCCGCAATTCCTGGTCTCCAACTATCACGGGCCGATGCTGGTGGACGTGATCGCCGCACTGATTTCCATGGCCTGCCTCACCGGTTTTCTCAAGGTGTGGAAACCCGCGACCGTGCACACCTCCGCCGCGCTGTCCGGGCGCGTCGACAACTCCAAAATAGCCGAAGAACATGACGAGAAACCCATCGCCAGCGCGACCTTCGCCAGCGATGCCAAGCCTGCGGTCATGCGCGCGTGGATGCCGTGGATCATCCTCACGGTGTTCGTGTTCGCCTGGGGTACCCAAGGCTTCAAAAACCTGTTCGATACCCGCCCGGCGATTGATCCCGTGACCCACTCGGCCAAGCTCGACCCCCAAGGCAAACCGCTGCGCGAAGCGAACCCGATCTTTGCGCCGGTCGTCACCTTCGGCACGATCCACCAGCAAATCGAAAAGGTCCCACCGGTGGTGCCTGCGCCTAAAACCGAGGACGCAGTCTACAAGTTCACCTGGCTGACCAGCACCGGCAGCGGCATCTTGCTGGCGGCGATCTTTGGTGGGCTATTGATGGGTTACTCCATCCCGCAGTTGGTCAAACACTATCTGCGCACGATCTGGGTCGTGCGTTACTCGCTGATTACCATCGTCGCGATGCTCGCGCTCGGCTTCCTCACCCGCTATTCGGGGCTGGACGCGACCATGGGCCTGGCGTTCGCTGCGACGGGTATCTTTTACCCGATGTTTGGCACCTTGCTCGGCTGGCTCGGCGTGGCGCTGACTGGGTCGGACACGGCGTCCAACGTGCTGTTCGGCGGGCTGCAGCGGGTGACGGCCGAGCAATTGGGGCTTAGTCCGGTGTTGATGGCTGCTGCCAACAGTTCCGGTGGGGTCATGGGCAAGATGGTCGATGCGCAGTCGATCGTGGTGGCTTCCACTGCTACGCGTTGGTATGGGCATGAGGGGGAAATTCTGCGTTATGTGTTCTTCCATTCCGTCATTCTGGCGATTCTGGTGGGGGGGTTGGTGACGTTGCAGGCTTATGTGGCGCCGTTTAGTCATATGGTGGTGGGTGGGCATTGAGCGCTGGGGGCATATCCGTTTCTGCGGTGATGGCTGCTGGCGGTTTCGCTCTTACAGCGAGTCACTTGGAAAAGCCCCAAGTAACCAAGGGCTCTTGCCCCTGTCGTTCGGTGGCTCGCTAATGCTCGCCATGCCCTCGCTCCGGTCCTGCTCCGTGGGCCCGCCGCCATCGGCCATCCATGGCCGGGGGCGGCTACCGCCACAGCCGCCGAGGCGGCCTGAAAGCCGACCTGGCTCTTTGGCCGTGTGCACACTCCCACATTGTGGTGGCTGCACTAATTTTGGATGTTTGCACATTCCCCCTGTAGGAGCCGGCTTGCTGGCGATGGCGTCCGTCCAGCCAATACATACGTTGACTGACTCACCGCTATCGCCAGCAAGCCGGCTCCTACAGGGGATCGTATTTATCCAGACACATACGCATTTCCCTTGTAGGAGCTGGCTTGCCAGCGATGGACGTCAACGATAACGAGGGCTGTCTGAATGAACGCGGTGTCTGGGCGTTTTTCGCGGGCAAGCCTCGCTCCTACAGGGAATCGTGTGTGCTTTTGATTTTCACCACTCATCAGGCCGAGCGTTAGCTCGCCTTCAGCTTTTGATCTTGAGGTACACGCCCCCTCGAGAGGCCGAGTGGAGGTTCTGCGCAGTGGGCAACCCGGCATGGATGCCGGGTTAGCCGCGCACGGCCAAGGATGGCCGATCGCGGCGGGCCCACGGAGCAGAACCGGAGCGAGGGCATGCCGAGCCTAGGCGAGGCACCGAACGACAGGGGCAAAAGCGCTTGGTTACTTGGCGCTTCTCCAAGTGACTCGCCGTAAGGGCGAAACCAATATCAGCCATCACCAAAATAACGGATACACACACAAAACCTGAGTAAACAGACCGCTGCCCGGCCGCACACGAACGGAGTATCGTAAAACGACCATGAACATTCTCTACGATGAACGCGTTGACGGAGCGCTGCCCGACGTCAACAAGTCAGCACTGTTGCAAGCCCTGCAAACCCGTTTGCCGGCCCTGGAAGTGCTGCATCAGCAAGAAGAACTCAAGCCATACGAATGCGACGGACTCTCGGCCTATCGCACCACGCCCCTGCTGGTGGTCCTGCCACGCCATCTCGACGAAGTCCAAGGCGTGCTCCGGCTCTGCCATGAAATGCATGTGCCGGTGGTCGCCCGCGGTGCCGGCACCGGTTTGTCCGGCGGCGCGTTACCGCTGGAAAAAGGCGTGCTGCTGGTCATGGCGCGCTTCAACAACATCCTGCACATCGACCCGGCCGCCCGCACGGCACGGGTCCAGCCCGGCGTACGCAACCTCGCTATTTCCCAGGCAGCAGCCCCCTTCGGCCTGTACTACGCGCCCGACCCTTCCTCACAGATCGCCTGCTCCATCGGCGGCAACGTCGCCGAAAACGCTGGCGGCGTGCATTGCCTGAAGTACGGCCTGACCGTGCACAACCTGCTCAAGGTCGACATCCTGACCGTGGACGGCGAACACCTGACATTGGGCTCCGATGCCCTCGATTCACCCGGCTTCGACCTGCTGGCACTGTTCACAGGTTCCGAAGGCATGCTCGGGGTGATCACCGAGGTCACCGTCAAACTGCTGCCCAAACCGCAGTCCGCCAAGGTGCTGCTGGCGGCGTTCGACTCCGTCGAAAAAGCTGGCCGAGCGGTGGGTGACATCATTGCCGCCGGCATCATTCCAGGCGGTCTGGAAATGATGGACAACCTGGCGATCCGTGCCGCTGAAGACTTCATCCACGCCGGCTACCCGGTGGACGCCGAAGCCATCCTGCTGTGCGAACTCGATGGCGTCGAAGCCGATGTCCACGATGACTGCGACCGCGTACGCCAGGTGCTGGAACAGGCCGGCGCCACCGAAGTGCGCCAGGCCAGGGATGAAGCCGAGCGCGTGCGTTTCTGGGCCGGACGCAAGAATGCCTTTCCGGCTGTCGGTCGGCTCTCGCCGGATTATTACTGCATGGACGGGACGATCCCGCGCCGCGAGTTGCCCGGCGTGCTGCGCGCCATTGCCGCGTTGTCCGCCGAGTATGGCTTGCGCGTCGCCAACGTTTTCCACGCCGGTGACGGCAACATGCACCCATTGATTCTGTTCGATGCCAATCAACCGGGTGAGCTCGACCGCGCCGAAGCGCTGGGCGGCAAGATCCTCGAATTGTGCGTGAAAGTCGGCGGCAGCATCACCGGCGAGCACGGCGTGGGCCGCGAGAAGATCAATCAGATGTGCGCGCAGTTCAACGCCGATGAGCTGACGCTGTTCCATGCCGTCAAAGCCGCGTTCGATCCCGGCGGTTTGCTCAACCCCGGCAAGAACATTCCGACGCTGCACCGCTGCGCCGAATTTGGCGCCATGCACGTGCACCTGGGTCAGTTGCCCTTCCCTGATCTGGAGCGATTCTGATGCGCTGCGAACTCGATATCGATGACAGCGGCGTGCTGCTGGAGCAGGTCAATCAAGCGCTGGAAAACGCCACGCCGCTGCGCATTCAGGGCTCCAACAGCAAGGCGTTTCTGGGGCGCATCGTTGCGGGCGAAGTACTCGACACGCGAAGCCACCGAGGCATCGTCAGCTACGACCCGACCGAGCTGGTGATCACCGCCCGCTGCGGCACGCCCTTGTCCGAACTGGCGCACGTGCTGGATGAAGCGCAGCAGATGCTGCCCTGCGAACCACCGTCCTTTGGCGACGATGCCACCGTCGGCGGGATGATCGCCAGTGGCCTGTCGGGACCGCGTCGTCCCTGGTCAGGCTCGGTGCGCGATTTCGTCCTCGGCACACGGGTCATCACCGGGCACGGCAAGCATTTGCGCTTTGGCGGCGAAGTGATGAAAAACGTCGCCGGTTACGACCTGTCGCGCCTGATGGCCGGCAGTTTCGGCTCCCTTGGCGTGATCACCGAAGTCTCGCTCAAGGTCCTGCCCAAACCACGGCAAACCCTGAGCATCAGCCTGGAAATGGACAGCGATCGTGCTTTGTTGCGCCTCGCTGAATGGGGCCAGCAGCCGTTGCCGATCAGTGCCGCGTGCCACGACGGGCAACGCCTGCACTTGCGGCTTGAGGGCGGCGAAGGCTCGGTGGCGGCGGCTCATGACCGTTTGGGCGGTGAGCTTCTGGACGCCTCGTATTGGGCGGATCTCAACGAGCACCGACTGAGTTTCTTCGACGAGGGCCAGCCACTGTGGCGCCTGTCCGTACCGCACAACACGCCGCGGTTGTCCCTGCCCGGCCGGCAACTGCTCGACTGGGGCGGCGCCCAGCGCTGGCTCAAGTCTGACGCCGAAGCGGCGTTCATTCGCCAGGTCGTGGATGAGGTCGGCGGCCATGTAACCTGCTACAGCCATGGCCTGATCGACAGCCCGTTCCAGCCGTTGCCTGCCGCGTTGATGCGCTACCACCGCAGCCTCAAGCAACAACTCGACCCACGGGGCATTTTCAACCCGGCACGCTTGTACGCGGAGCTTTGAACCATGCAGACAACCCTGAGCGAAACCGCCCGGCAGCTGCCCCGCGCCGAAGAAGCCGAAAGCATCCTGCGCACCTGCGTGCACTGCGGTTTCTGCAATGCCACCTGCCCGACCTATCAATTGCTCGGCGATGAGCTAGATGGGCCACGGGGCCGCATCTACCTGATCAAACAGGTGCTGGAAGGCAACGAGGTCACGCAGAAAACCCAACAGCATCTGGACCGCTGCCTGTCGTGCCGCAATTGCGAAACCACCTGTCCTTCCGGGGTCGATTATCACAACTTGCTCGACATCGGCCGGGCGGTGGTCGATGCGGCGGTGCCGCGTTCCATCGACCAACGTCTGTTGCGCGAGGGATTGCGCAGCGTCGTCCTTAATCCGGGACTGTTCAAAGCGCTGATCAACAGCGGTCAGGTTTTTCGGGCACTGCTGCCCAACACCTTGCAGGCAAAGTTGCCTCGCCATGTTTATCTCCCCCGGCCACGCCCCACCACCCGCCATGCCCGTCAGGTGCTGATGCTCGAAGGCTGCGTACAGCCGAGCCTGTCGCCCAACACCAATGCGGCGGCGGCGCGGGGGCTGGATCGACTGGGTATCAGTGTCACCCCGTCCAGCGAAGCCGGGTGTTGCGGCGCGGTGGATTATCACCTCGACGCTCAGGCAGCCGGCCTCGACCGCGCTCGTCGCAATATCGATGCGTGGTGGCCGAGTATCGAGAACGGTGCGGAAGCCATCGTGCAAACCGCCAGTGGCTGTGGCGCCTTCATCAAGGACTATGGCCATTTACTCGAACGCGATCCGGCCTACGCCGAGAAGGCAAAAAGAGTCAGCGCGCTGGCCAGGGACCTGGTGGAAGTGTTGCGCGACGAACCGCTGGAAACACTCGGCATCCACAGTGACCAGCGTTTGGCCTTCCATTGCCCCTGCACTTTGCAGCACGCGCAAAAGCTCGGCGGCGCGGTGGAAGCGCTCCTTGCTCGCCTCGGTTTCAACCTCACACCTGTGCCCGACAGCCATTTGTGCTGCGGGTCGGCGGGCACTTATTCGATCACCCAACCCGAACTGTCCCGGCAACTGCGCGACAACAAACTGAATGCGCTGGAAAGTGGCCATCCTGAAGTTATCGTTACCGCCAATATCGGCTGTCAGTCGCATCTCGACGGCGCGGGCCGGACCCCGGTCCGGCACTGGATCGAACTGCTCGACGCGGCGCTGCCCTCATCGATCACCGGAGATTCCCCATGAAAAGCAAAGCCGTCCTGAGCCAGACCGAAGTCAGCCGGATCCTCGCGGCCGCACGCACCGAAGCACAAAATAACCAATGGGCCGTGACCATCGCGATCGTCGACGACGGCGGCCATCCCCTCGCCCTCGAACGCCTCGACGGCTGCGCGCCCATCAGCGCTTACATCGCCACCGAAAAGGCACGCACCTCGGCGCTGGGTCGGCGCGAGTCCAAAGGTTATGAAGAAATGGTCAACGGCGGGCGCTTCGCGTTTTTGTCGGCCCCCTTGCTGACATCCCTGGAAGGCGGCGTGCCGATCATCGTCGACGGTCAGGTGGTGGGTGCGGTCGGCGTGTCTGGCGTAAAAGCCGAGCAGGATGCGCAAGTGGCGAGCGCCGGGGCGCAATGCCTGAACTGAACCGTGCTCGATGAACGTAATCAGAAGAAACAAAAAAGAGACTTACGTCTCTTTTTTTATGCGCGGCTAGAATTGATAGTTGTCGCCGCTTTTTCGAACTGACAGAGCAACCGCCCACTTCAAAGGAAGCGCAAAGATGAATCGTCTTACTGCGAAAGACTTTGCCCCTGAGCTGCTCGAACTCTACGACTACTACGCCCACGGCAAGATCAACCGGCGAGAGTTTCTCGACCGGGCGGCGTTATTCACCCTTGGTGGCCTGACCGCCAGTGCGCTCCTCGCCGCCCTGAGTCCCGACTATGCCTTGGCCGAACAAGTGGCGTTTACCGACCCGGACATCATCGCCGAGTACATCACCTACCCCTCGCCCAAGGGCCACGGGCAGGTTCGGGCCTATCGGGTGCGTCCGGCAAAAGCCACCGGCAAAGTGGCGGCCGTGGTCGTCGTGCATGAAAACCGCGGGCTCAACCCCTACATCGAAGATGTTGCCCGACGCGTGGCCAAGGCCGGGTTCATCGCCCTTGCCCCCGATGGCCTGACGTCGGTGGGCGGCTATCCCGGCAACGACGACAAAGGCCGGGAGCTCCAGGCGACCGTTGATCCTGAAAAGCTCATGAATGACTTTTTCGCCGCGATCGAGTGGCTGATGAAACACGATACGACCACCGGAAAAGTCGGCATCACCGGCTTCTGCTATGGCGGTGGCGTCGCCAACGCGGCTGCCGTGGCCTATCCCGAACTCGGGGCTGCCGTGTCCTTCTATGGCCGGCAACCAGACGCCAGGGATGTCCCCCGGATCAAGGCGCCGGTGATGCTTCACTTTGGCGAACTGGACACACGCATCAACGAAGGATGGCCCGCCTACGAGCAGGCATTAAAAGCAGCCGGCAAAACCTATGAAGCCTACATCTACCCCGGCGCCAACCACGGTTTCCATAACGATTCCACGCCTCGATTCGATGAGGCCGCAGCCAAACTTGCCTGGGAAAGAACGCTAAACTGGTTCCGGCGATACCTGTCTTAGCGCCGCAAGCAATAAGTGGTCTTGAATTTTTATTGCTGTTTCCAGGTTTTTAAAGAGTGCATGTCACATGAATAACAATGATTTTCTGTCGCAACAGAAACCACCCTTCAGCATTGTCCTGGTCAATTACAAAACCATCGAAATAACCCGGATTTGCCTCGACCTGCTACATCAGCACCTGGGCGACAGCAACATTCCGGTCTGGGTGGTTGATAACGACTCGGCCGATGAAAGCACCGACTATCTGCGCACACTGGACTGGATCAACCTGATCGAGCGAAAAGCTCCCGAGCCGGAGCATGGTCATATCGCGCATGGCAAAGCACTCGACCTGGTGCTGGAACGGGTTGAGACCGACTTTCTGTTCCTGCTGCACACCGATACGTTTATTTTCGACAAAAATGTATTTTCAATGATGTTGAACAAGTGCATTAAAAACCCGAATGTCGTGGCCGTCGGGTGCACAGAACAACTTAACCGCGGCACCACCAGAACCCTTTGGCGCTTTAGCTCACGACTGGTAAAACATCACGTCAGACGCCTGAAACTGTCCCTGGGACTCCGTTCCAGAGAGCCAAAGCCCTACAGGGAAGTTTATTTGAAAAGCTTCTGTACCTTATGGAACTGCAAGCTGATGAAGCAACACGGCATGCATTTCCTGATGGATGAGCGCGTACCTGGTTATACCCTCCAGGACCGCATGACCCAGTTGGGCTATGTTGTTGAACTGTTGTCCCCGCGCAAGATATTCAGCTACCTCGACCATATTCAAGCGGGCACCGTCGCGGCCGCTGGCGGTTATGCGACAACGCACAGACGAACGAAGATGTACAACGACATCCTTAAACGTTTGAAAGGTGACAACAACCAGGTATCGGCAGCGCGTAACAAGTAGCGCGCCCCTCTTGCCGGAAGCACTCGCAGGTTGTTATGAACAGACTATTGGAGCGGTAATGACACCGATCACTCAGACACTTCCCATCGTCACCACCCCGGAGCTGGATTTTGACCAGAACGCTGCCAGCACTTTCGGTCACTCGCTAGCCAGTACTTATGCTCAAGCCACCCCCTTTCCACACATCGTCATTGACGACTTTTTACCGCAGGACCTGATTGCGAGCATCTGCGCGCATTTTCCCGTCGAGCCAACCAACAACGAAATGCTCTATGAGCGCGGCTATAAGGGTCAGCACAAACGGCAAGTCAGCCCCAACGAATGCGATCCCTACTTGAAGACGGTTTTCAACGCCTTCAACTCGGCGCCCATGTTGCAGTTTCTTGAAAAACTCACAGGTATCGAGGGTTTGATTCCCGATCCTTACTTTACCGGCGGCGGACTGCACGAAACGAAAAAGGGTGGGTTTCTGGGGGTGCACTCGGACTTCCGGCTCAACAAAAAGTTGAATATCGAGCGCAGACTGAATGCCATTATTTACTTGAATCAGGATTGGCAAGAGGCGTACGGCGGCAACCTGGAACTATGGGACGTCGGGATGAAGACGTGCCTCAAGAAAGTCCTGCCGATCTACAACCGCTGTGTCATTTTCAACACCGACAAGGACAGCAATCATGGACACCCGGAGCCTCTGACGACGCCGGAACACATTACACGCCGGTCCATCGCGCTGTACTACTACACCGCAGCAACCGTGGTGGCTGATCCTGCGCAAAGAAACAAAACCCACTACAAACCAAGGCCCAAGGATCGCTTGAGCCTCAAGTACTACCTCAACAAACTCATCAAGAAAAAAAACTGACGGCACCTGCGGTTATCCGACCACATCGATCAACTGCTCGCGTTGCGCCCCCGTCAGCATCGGGCCGAAACCGGCACCGGCGTTGTCCGCCATGTAACGCGGGTTGCCGGTGCCGGGGATGACGCAGGTCACTGCCGAGTGCGCCAGCAAATACTTGAGCGCCAATTGTGCCCAACTGGTGACGCCGACTTGCGAGGCCCAGCCGGGCAGCGGTTTGCCCTTCAAGCGGGCAAGCAAATCACCGCCGCCAAATGGCCGGTTACAGATCACCGCCACGCCGCGTTCGCGACACAGCGGCAGGATGCGTTTCTCGACCCCGCGATCGTCCAGCGCATAGTTGATCTGCAAGAAATCCAGTGGCTCGGCTTTGAGCACCGCTTCCACTTCCTCATATGCCGACGCGGTGTAATGGGTGATGCCGATGTAGCGAATCCGCCCTTCTTCCTTCCACTTGCGCAATGTAGGCAAATGGGTTTTCCAGTCCAGCAGGTTATGGATCTGCATCAGGTCGATCCGGTCGGTCTGCAGCAGTTTGAACGATTGCTCCATCTGCGCGATGCCTTCTTCGCGGCCACGGGTCCACACCTTGGTGGCCAGGAACGCGGGTGAACGCGGCTTGTGGATCGACAGCAGTTCGCCGATGGTCTGCTCGGCGCGGCCATACATGGGTGAGCTGTCGATCACCGTGCCGCCCTTTTCAAATAACGCGCTGAGAACGGCGGGCAGGTTTTTGTAGGCCGGATCGGCAGGTGCGACATCAAAGCCGCGATAGGTGCCCACGCCGACAAGGGGCAATGGCTCGTTGCTGGAAGGAATGGCGCGGGTCAGCATGTTCTTGCCTCCTGTTTCCTTCGACGGCGCGGTGGCTGCAAAGGCCGGATCGAAAGTGAGCACCGCCGAAGCACCGGCAGCCAGCGTGAGTATTCGTCGACGCGTGTATCCATCAGTGTGGCTCATGGTGGTGTCCTTCCACTCTTTTGCGCTTGTTGCGCGGCAAACGGCGCGATCACCAGCGCCACGAGTCCTCTGCTAGCCAAGAGAATAGCTGCCGGCGGCAATTCGTCCTTGCTTGAAATACAACGAGGTCTCAAGTGCTGGTGGGCGGCGGCAATTGCTTGGGGGTATATCCATTATTTTGGTGATGGCGGCTGGCGGTTCCGCTCTTACAGCGGGTCACTTGGAAAAGCCCCAAGTAACCAAGCGCTCTTGCCCCTTTCGTTCGGTGGCTCGCTAATGCTCGCCATACCCTCGCTCCGGTCCTGCTCCGTGGGCCCGCCGCCATCGGCCATCCATGGCCGGGGGCGGCTAACCCGGCATCCATGCCGGGTTGCCCACTGCGCAGAACCTCCACTCGGCCTCTCGAGGGGGCGTGCACCTCAAGATCAAAAGCGGAAGGCGAGCTAACGCTCGGCCTGATGAGTGGTGAAAATCAAAAGCAAACGCGTTGCCCCTGTAGGAGCCGGCTTGCTGCGGGCGGCGTTCCGACGATAGCGGTGGGTCAGTCGACACATCTATCGCCTGAAAGGACGCCATCGCCAGCAAGCCGGCTCCTACAGGGGGATCGGTGTACATATCCGAAATGAGGGAACGCGTGCACCAAAGAGCCAGGTCGGCTTTCAGGCCGCCTCGGCGGCTGTGGCGGTAGTCGCCCCCTCGAGAGGCCGAGCGGAGGTTCTGCGCAGTGGGCAACCCGGCATGGATGCCGGGTTAGCCGCGCACGACCAGGGATGGCCGATCGCGGCGGGCCCACGGAGCAGGACCGGAGCGAGGGCATGGCGAGCATTAGCGAGCCACCGAACGAAAGGGGCAAAAGCGCTTTGGTTACTTTCCGCCGGGCCGCGCAGGCTTTTCGAAAGTGACTCGCCGTAAGGGCGAAACCATACGCAGCCGTTACCGCAGCAACGGATATGCCCCGCCCCCTCAAAAATCACACCCCCAAGGGCCCCACCGTGATTCAACTACACTCTGAATGCGATCAAGCCGTCGCGGTCCTCAGGCCCAGAGCAGTCAATGCCACCCACTCACACTAACCGAATGTCGCGCACCCTGATGTATCTCATCATCATCGTTACCGCGTTGTACCTGGCGCTCTGCGTCGCGCTGTTCGTGTTCCAGCGTGCCCTGATCTACTTCCCGCAACCCGCCACGCTCGGGGCGCCCGAAACGCGGCTCACGCTATCGGTGGCGGACGCACAGGTGCAGGTCACCGTCAAACCGCACGACGGACCAAATGCACTGATCTATTTTGGTGGAAATGCCGAGGATGTTTCGCGCAACCTGCCCGTGTTTTCCCAGGCATTCCCCGACCATGCCCTGTACTTGCTGCACTACCGGGGCTTCGGAGGCAGCACCGGCTCACCTTCCGAAGAGGCGATTTCCCGCGATGCCCTGACCTTGTTCGACAAAGTCTACGACACCCATCCCCACATCGCCGTGGTCGGCCGCAGCCTGGGCTCGGGCGTCGCCGTGCGCCTCGCCAGCCAGCGCCCGGCCTCCCGACTGATCCTGATCACCCCCTACAACAGCCTCGAAGACCTCGCCGTCCGCCAGTACCCGATATTCCCGGTGAAGTGGCTGTTGCAGGACAAGTTCGAATCGTGGAAATACGCCGAGCACATCTCGATACCGACGCTGTTGCTCGCGGCCGGGCAGGATGAAGTCATCCCGCCCTCCAGCACGGAAAAACTCTACGGGCATTTCGCCAAAGGTGTGGCGACCCTGAAGGTTATTCCTGGCGTGGGGCACAATTCGATCTCCGACAGCCCGGAGTATCTGAAGCTGATGGAAGACCGGTTGTAGGTCACTCGGTCATTTGCGCGCCAACTTAAAGCGCACGCAATCTTCGTAGAAACTCTGGCGCAGTGCTGCGGGTTTGATCCGCGACGGGCTGTCGTAGGTTTGCTCGGTAATACCCATGGCCGTCATGCGCATCCACGGTTTGCTGAACTTGTAGGTCTGTAATTTCTGGCGGGCGGCGTACAGCGAAACACCGGCCAGTTTGAGTTCCTGGGCTCTGGCTGCAGTGCCCGCGCCCCAGCTGCACATATACCGGTCATTGGCTTGAAGGTCTTTGGCCTGGGCGGAGACGGCGATGCCAGCCAAGCCTAACGAAATCAGCGTAATCCATACATTGCGCATTTAAAGCCAGCCCTAACCACCTGAAATTAAAGTGATTCTGTCTGTAACTTTCGGGCTTCGGGGCCAGCAAAATGCCTTATTTCAAAGCTTCTCAGTTTCCCGTGACCAGCTTGAGTCCGATAACACCACCCAGGATGACCAGGATGCACAGTATCCGCAGCAGTGTGGTGGCGTCGCCCAGCACCGCCATCCCCAGTATCGCGGTGCCCGCCGCGCCAATTCCGGTCCATACCGCGTAGGCGGTGCCGACGGGCAGGGTTCGCAGCGATAGTGAAAGCAGAAAGACACTGGACAAACCGGTCGCGGCTGCCAGCAGTCCCGGGGTCAATCGGGTAAATCCGTCTGAGCCCTTCATGAAAAACGCGAAGGCAATTTCGAGAATGCCGGCGATGCCAAGCAGTGACCAAGCCATGGTGTTAACTCCTTTGGTTAACCCGCCGAGCGTGACCACCCGGCGAGTTCTATTGATTCAAGGGGATGGTTCAGGCGTTGTTGGCAGCGGCGGGTTTCGCCCGGAACGTCACGCCGAACCGGTTGAAAGCATTCATCAGGCCGATCGCGTACGTCAGGTCTGCCAGTTCCTTATCGCCGAATTCGGCAGACGCAGCGGCATAGTCGGCATCGGGAACGCCGGTTTCCGCCACGCAAGTCACCGTTTCCGCCCAGCTCAGCGCAACGCGTTCGCGGGCACTGAAGACTGAACCGGCATCACGCCATACCGGCACCAACACCAGTTTTTCTACGCTGACGCCGAGCTTGAGCAGGTCCCGGGAATGCATGTCTATACAGAAGGCGCAGCCGTTGATTTGCGACACCCGCAGATAGACCAGGTCAATCAGCTCGTGGGAAAGACCGCTGTTCTGCAGGTAGACATAAACCCCGCCGAAAGCCTTGTAACCTTCAGGTGAAGCCTTGGCGTAGTCGAGACGATTACTCATGATGAGTCCTTGTGTTTGCTGGTTGAGGGACTTCATCGTGTCGTGTCTTGGCCTTGTTGATAAGGTCCATGATCGGCCTTGAGTCATGGGCCATGACTCAGCAATCATGGCCCAGTGATTAACCGGATTCATGGACCTTTGGCCTGGGTCATGAGCTTCATAGAATGATTCCCTCCACACAGTTCAAACCGGGTGAATCATGAAAATCCTCCACGTTACTTGCAGCCCTCGCGGCGAAGCGTCCGAAAGCTATCGGCTGTCGAAAAACATCATTGGCTTTTTGCTGAAGGCCCATCCAGCGGCAACCGTGATCGAGCGGGTGGTCGGTGGTGACGCGCTGTCCCCTATCGACGAGCCTTACGCGATTTCCCAACAGGCGTCCGCAGATGTCACAGAGACAGGCTCTATCGCCCGATCCGAAGCGCTGATCGAGGAGCTGCACAGTGCCGATATGCTGGTGATTGGTACGCCGATGCATAACTTCACCGTGCCTTCGACACTCAAGCTCTGGATCGATCACATCGCTCGGGTCCGGCGCACGTTCAATGTCGGTGCGCAAGGCAAAACCAGCCTGCTGCAGGACCGCCCGGTGTATGTTGCAGTGACCTCTGGCGGCAGGTTTTCCGGAATGACCCCGCGGCAACCGGACTTTCTCACGCCGTACCTGACCGCCGTGCTGGGTATGATCGGGCTGCACGACGTGAATTTTTTCTCCGTAGAGGGAACCGCCATGGGCCCGGAGGCCGTCGCCGCCGCCAGGGACAAGGCGGGCCAGGCACTACAAGCGCATTTTTCTGCGCACGACACGGGCGAGGCCAATGACCCTTCAAATCAAAAACTTCTCACCCCTTGATCCGACCTCGTCGGAGCCGATCTACCGGCAAATCTACTGGCGGTTCCGCGGCGCGATCAGTGACGGACTGCTCGCCCCCGGCGACCGGATTCCTGCGGCCCGGGCACTGGCAAAAGAGCTTGGTCTGGCGCGGGGGACCATCGACACCGCGTATTCACTGCTGACGGCGGAGGGCTATCTGCTGTCGCGGGGTCAGGCGGGCACCGTGGTGGCGCCGGGGGTCAGCGGCAGGAAGCCTTCGGCGCGTACGGAACACCCGTTCAATGCGACCGCCAACGCCTCGATCAGGCACAAGGCAGCGGTCCTGCCCTTTCAAATGGCCTTGCCCGCGCTGGATGCCTTTCCGCGAAAGATCTGGTCGCAGATCGGCGCACGCTGCGTGCGCGCCACGCGCATTCCCGACATGGCCAATCCGTCGGTGTTGGGGCTGGAATCGTTGCGCACGGCGATTGCCACTTACCTGCAAGTCTCACGGGGCATTACCTGCTCGCCCGCGCAAGTGTTCATCACCTCGGGATACCGCAACACACTGGCCCTGATCGCTCACACGCTGCTCAAGCCCGGCGACCGTGTGCTCGTGGAAGACCCCGGCTACCTGCCGACCCGCCAGTTGCTGGCGCATCTTCAGATCAAGGTTGCCCCCGTGCCGGTGGATCAGGACGGCATGCAGGTCGCGCAAGGGGTGAGCAGCGCGATGGACGCACGAGCGGCGGTGGTCACACCGGCACATCAAAGTCCCCTGTGCGTGTCGCTGTCACTGCCGCGCCGACTGGAATTGCTTGAGTGGGCCAGCCGGCAGCAGGCCTGGATTATCGAGGACGATTACGACGGCGAATACCGCTACGTCAGCCGTCCCCTGCCCGCGCTGAAAAGCCTGGACCGTGATGGCCGGGTGCTCTACGCCGGCACGTTCAGCAAGGTGCTGTTTCCGGGGATCCGCCTTTCGTACCTGGTGGTGCCGCCAGCGCAGGTCGAACGCTTCGAACACGTCAGCGAGACCTTTCTCGGCGGTTGTCCGGAACTGACCCAAGCCATCGTCGCCACGTTTATGACCGAGGGGCATTTCGCGCGCCATATCCAGCGCATGCGCAAGCTCTACGGCGAACGCCGGGAAGCGACGGCGCGCGGATTGAAGAAAGTCCTGGGGGAACGCATCCGCATCGATCCGCAGCCGGGTGGCATGCATCTGATTCTGCGGCTGATGGAGGCACAGTCCGACCGATTGCTGGTCGAGCGCTTGTTGGCGGCCGGTCTCTACGCTGAAGCGTTGACCGATTGGCGTGTGCATGACGAGACCGATTCCGCGCTGTTGCTCGGGTTTGCCAACATTGATTCGCAAGAGACTGCCGAGCAGTTGGGAAAACGGATTCTGGCGTTGATGTAGGGGCCAGATTCCAGGGCCCTATCGCCGGCAAGCCGGCTCCTACAAGGGTTTTGCGTGCACCGCAAAACCCTTGTAGGAGCCAGCTTGCTGGCGAAGGCGGCCTTGAGAACAACACAAAAAACCAGTCATGGCCCAATCAAGCGGCTGACTCATGGACCTGTCCGCCTTACCCATCTCACCGCATCATCGGCCACCGACCACCACCCGGAATAATCCGATGCCCAGCTCTTCCCCACTCCACAGCATCGCTGTGTTCTGCGGCTCCAACTATGGCTTCAACCCCGACTACGTGGCAGGTGCCCAGGCCCTCGGCCGGGAAATCGCCAGACGCGGCATACGCCTGGTCTATGGCGGTACCGACAAGGGTTTAATGGGCGTGATGGCCGATGCCGTACTCGCCGAGGGCGGTGAAGTGCTCGGCATCATCACGCGTTTGCTGTTCGACCTTGGGCATCTTCATGGCAGCCTGACCGAACACGAAGTGACGCCAGACATGCGCAGCCGCAAGACGCGCATGAGCGAATCGGCGGATGCGTTCATCGCATTGCCCGGCGGGCTGGGGACGTTTGAGGAGTTGTTTGAAGCGGCAACCCTGACCCAATTGGGTGAACACCACAAAGGCGTCGCTTGCCTGAACATCGGCGGTTTTTTCGACCCGGTGCGCAGCCTGCTCGACCATGCGGTGAACGAAGGCTTCATGAAGACCGAACACAGCCAGATGCTGATGTTCAATACCGACCCGGCGGCACTGCTCGACGCGCTCGAACAGTGGCAAGCGCCCACCGTCACCAAATGGATCGGGGCGGCGGCTTGAAAGGCGTTTCAGTGCTTAGCGATGCACTCGGTTCCGCCCAGCGCGCTTGGCCTGGTAGAGCGCGTCATCGGCGCGGGTCAGGAGGCTGTCCATATTCTCGCCGGGTTGCGCGAAAGCCACGCCAAAGGATGCCGTGATCGTATCGAGTACCTTGCCATCAACCCGCGCCTTGATCCGCAACGATTGTACTTTCACCCGCAGTTGCTCAGCAAAAACAGCGGCACTCGCCAGGTCGGCGCAGTGTTGCAGAATCACGCAGAACTCTTCACCGCCATAACGCGCCGCTGTGGCGTGGGGTGGCAGCGAACTGCGCAACACCTGCCCGACATGCTGCAGCACTCGGTCACCCAATGGGTGACCGTACTGATCATTGAATTGCTTGAAGTGATCGATATCCAGCATGACCAGCGCGACGCCCTGGGATTCATTGCTCAGCGCCTGCTCCAGCAAACGGGTAAACGCGGTGCGATTGAGCAGTTCGGTCAGGCCATCGAGCGTGGCCGCCAGTTGTGCACGCTCAAGCTTGCTGCGCAGGCTCTTGATCTCGCTCTGGGCGGAGTGCAGTTGGGTGAGGAACTGTTCCTGCTGACTGTGCATCAGCTGGGTGCTTTGTTGCAGCTCACTCAAAATGCCCGGCAAACGCTCGTTGACGGGCGACTCGAGCATTTCCAGGCAACGTCCCAGACTGCTCTGGAAGTTGAGATTGCCCTCGACGCTGCGCGAAACGTCGCGCTGCATGTCGTCCACCAGATTGATCGCCTGTTGCTGCCCGGCGCGAGCCTCTTCCAGCTCGTCGCGAATGATGTAGTCGCGGAAAAGCCGGGTGGCGGATTCCGGCGGGAAGCAATCGAAGTCTTTGACCACCCGGTCCAGGTGACGATTGAGTTCGGGGTCCAGGCCTTTGCTGTAGGTGTACCACAGCGCGTAATGCACCGGATTGGGCGGGATGTTGTGACGAACCATCAGCGGAATGGCTTGTTTGAGCAGCGCCGCGGCCTCGCGGGAATCTTCCGGATACAGCGCAAGGGCAGTCGCACGCGTCTCTGATTGGCTCATGACATCACTGTGGTTGTTAATGATTGGCAAATGCAAAACGATGCGAGCATAACCATACGCATGACAAACGGCCATCCCCCTGTGTATTGCCGTGCCATTCGGGTTGATTCAGGTCAGTTTTATGGCCGGCATTTGCCACCGCGACGGCGTGAAAACACAGATCTGTAGGAGCCGGCTTGCTGGCGATGAGGCCTTCAAACCCTGCGGCGTGTCTGAGGACGCCATCGCCAGCAAGCCGGCGATGAGGCCTTCAAACGTTGCGGTGAATTTGAGGACGTCATCGCCAGCAAGCCGGCTCCTACAGTGGTTTTGCGGTGTGTTTAGCTGCCGGCGTCGCCGTGTGCTTCTTCGAAGAAGTAGTCCTTCCAGCTGGCGGCCTTGTTTTTCAGCACACCCAGTTCCTGCAGTTTCTCGGCGTAGACCGCCGTACGCTGCGGCACCACCGTGAAGTTGATCTCTGGATCGTTGACGATTTTCTCAACCAGCGGCAGGGCCAGCTTCGATTGTTCGACGCGGATGTAGGTCTGGGCGGCGGCGGATTTGTCGGCCTTGATGATTTTTTCCGCTTCGGCCAATGCGTCGTAAAACGCCTTGTAGGTTTTCGGGTTTTCGTCGTGGAATTTTTCCGTGGTGTACAGCACGTTGAACGTGGCCTGGCCACCCAGCACGTCGTAGGAACTCAGCACCTTGTGCACGTTGGGGTTCTGCAATTCCTGATACTGGAACGGCGGGCTGGAGAAGTGCGCGTTGATCTCGGAACCTCCGGCGATCAATGCCGCCGTCGCATCCGGATGGGCCAGGCTGATCGAGATGTCGTCGAATTTCTTGTAGTGGTCATTGCCGAACTGCCTGGCCGTTTCGATCTGCAAGGTGCGCGACTGGAACCCTACCCCGGCCGCAGGCACGGCAATGCGATCCTTCTCGGTGAAGTCCTTCAGGCTCTTCACATTCGGGTTGTTGGTCAGCAAATAGTTGGGCATCGAGCCCAGCGAGGCAATCGCCTTGACGTTCTGTTTGCCCTTGGTGCGATCCCAGATCGTCAGCATCGGTGGCACGCCCGCCGACACCACATCCAGCGCGCCGGCCAACAGCGCTTCGTTCATCGCCGTGGCACCGGAGATGCTGTTCCAGTCGACCGTGATGTCGAGGCCCTGGGCCTTGCCGTGCTTCTCGATGAGTTGCTGGTCGCGGACCACATCCAGAATCAGGTAACCGATGCCGAATTGCTGGGCGATGCTGATCTTGCCTTCGGCCTGCGCGCCGGGACTGAGTAACGCACTCATCGCCGCCAGGGAGGCCGCCAGGAGGGTCAACGCTGAACGCTTATAAGGAGTTGCCATGAAATGCTCGCTGTGAGTGGGCGAATCAGAAATAAAGCGACGACGAGGACTATTCCTCCACCGCCAGTGTCTTGTTCAACTCCCCGATTTTCTCCAGCCGCGCCCGGACGATGTTGCGGCTGATGTTCAGCAGGCGTCCGGTCTGCAACTGGTTGCCGTGGCAGAACCGGTACGCCGCGCGGAAAATGGTTTCTTCGATATGTTCGTAAAGGTCCGGGATGTTCTGTTCGAACAGCGCGTTGAGGGCGGCTTCCAGGTCCACCGGGCCGGCGACGGCGTGGCTGGTTTGGCTGGCCTGTTCCTGGCGGATGCCGGAGGAACGCATGTCCACCAGGTGCAGATCCGCCGGGGCGACCCGCTGATTGCGGCACACCAGCAACGCGTGGTGAATGGAGTTTTCCAGCTCGCGGATGTTGCCTGGCCAGCTGTGCTCCAGCAGCTTGCGTTCGGCTTCGACGCTCAATGACGCGCGGTTGTAGCCCAGGCGCTGGCAATGTTCTTCGAGGAAAAACTCGGCCAGCGGCAGGATGTCGCCCGGTCGTTCGCGCAAGGGCGGCAGGCGAATGGTCGCGACGTGCAGACGGTAAAACAGATCCTCGCGAAAATGCCCGGCGACGACCGCATCCGCGAGGTTGACGTTGGTTGCAGCCACCAGCCTTACGTTGATCGGGATCGGCGTGCGCGAGCCCAGGCGCACCACTTCGCGCTCCTGCAAGACCCGCAGCAGTTTGACCTGCATGTTCAACGGCAGATCACCGATTTCATCGAGAAACAGCGTGCCGCCATTGGCCGCTTCGAACCACCCGGCCTTGTTGGTCGTGGCGCCGGTGAAGGCGCCTTTTTCGTGGCCGAACAGCTCACTTTCCACCAGGGTTTCGGCAAACGCTCCGCAGTTCACCGCCACGAAGGGTTCGCGTCCGCGGCGGCTCAAATTGTGGATATGCCGAGCGACCAGTTCCTTGCCGGTACCGGTCTCGCCAATGATCAATGTGTTGGCTTCACTGGGCGCCAGGCGCTCGATGCGGCTGAGCAATTCCTGGGAGCGCGGGTCCTTGAACACCAGGACGGTGGCCCGCACCGACTTGGTCAATTCGCGAGCGTTTGGATGAGTGATCAGCGACATGGTGCATTCCTGGCAGTAAAAGCGCGTGCTCAATAGTGCATGAAGTTGTTTAGACTAAAAAATTCTTAATTAGTATTTATATATTCCCTAAAAACATATGCAACGCAACTGCTGCCAGCCTGCTGCTGGAGCAGCAATTGGCACGCACCGGCCTGCTTGCACATCAACACCCCACGCTCCCCGTCGCGCCCTCCCCTCGCCCTGAAACCCAGCCCCTGCGCGGCCTGCAGCGCGTTTTCAGCGCAGTGGCATGCAATCTGCTCTCTCCCATGTGCACCGCAAAACTTTGTAGGAGCTGGCTTGCTGGCGATGGCGTCGGCAAAAACGCCGCCAGGCTTGAAGGCCCCATCGCCAGCAAGCCGGCTCCTACAAAGACTGTGTTCACAACGCTGGAAAAGGGGTGCGCCGCAATCCCCGTGTAGGAGCCGGCTTGCTGGCGATGGCGTCGGCAGAAACGCCGCCAGGCTTGAAGGCCTCATCGCCGGCAAGCCGGCTCCTACAAGGATGGGGTTCACAACGCAGCAGCATCGGACACCGCAAAACCCTGTAGGAGCCGGCTTGCTGGCGATGGCGTCCGCAGAAGCGCCGCAAGGTTTGAAGGCCCCATCGCCGGCAAGCCGGCTCCTACAAAGACCGGGTTTCGCCAATAGCCATTTAGGGAGAGTTCAATGAAACGTTTCTGGCGCAACAGCCTGGTCGCCTTGACCGGGTTTCTGCTCAGTGCCACGGCGCTGGCCGGACAGGCACCGGCGTCGGTGAAGATCGCTATCGTCGCGTATACGCAGGGTGGCAAACCGGTATTCGGCGGGATCGCCGGGCGGGTGATCGAGGACGGCTGGCTGGAACAGCAACTGGCGCAGCGCGGCGTGAAGCTCGACTGGATCGCCCTGCCCCACGCCGGCGCCGGGCCGCAGATCAACGAAGGTTTCAGCAACAACAGCATCGACTTTGCCGTGCGCGGCGACCTGCCTTCCGTCATTGCCGGGGCTGGCGGCGTGCCGGGCAAGCTGATCGTGCCCGGTGGCAGCGGCAACAACATCTATCTGGTGGTGCCCGCCGGTTCCAGCGCCAACAGCATCGACGACCTCAAGGGTAAACGCCTGGCCCTGCATCGCGGTCGTCCGTGGGAGTTCGCGTTCAGCAACTTCCTCGCCAGCAAGGGCCTGAAGCTCGACGATTTCAAGATCGCCAACCTCAATCCGCAAGTTGGCGCCGCAGCGGTGTCCGCTGGCAAAGTCGATGCGGCCGTCTTGCTCAGCGAAGCCTATGCGCTGGAAGACAAAGGCGTCGGCAAGATCATCTGGTCGACCAAGCAAGGCGCCAACGACTGGCGTCTGGTCTCCGACCTCTGGGGCACCGACAGTTTTGTCGCGCAGCACCCGGACATTACTCAACTGCTGGCAACCGCCTGGATCAAAGCCGCCTGGTGGATCTCCCAGGAACAAAACCAGGACGCCTACTACGAACTCTCCTCCCGCGCCGGCACCGCTGAAAGCGTGCTGCGCCGCGACGACCAGAACGATCCCGTGGCCTGGAAAGACCGCTGGGCGCCGAAAAGCGACCAGCAACTCAAGGCCCACTATCAGGCGCTGACCGCCTATGCGCTGGCCAACCACCTGATTCGCGACACCTATGACATCACCCCTTCGCTGGCCACCGGTTTCACCAACCAGGCGCTGATCGATCTGAAACTCACCGACTACTGGCCGGCCCTGCGCGGCCAGGTCAGCAACAATCCATGAATAGGGAAATCCAGATGAAACTGCCGCAACAATTCGTTTTCGGTCTGAGCGTCCTGGCGCTGTCCATGAGTGCCATGGCCGCCGGTGCCCACGCCCCCAAACCCGACCCGCAGCAAGGCGATGGCCGCGTCTCGGCGTTCTACACCTGGCAAGAGGTGATCCCGGCCACGCCAGGCAAACTGCTGCGCAGCGAGCCGCTGGAAAAAAACCTGAGCCTGCCCAACGCCGCCAGCGCGCAGCGGATTCTCTACACCTCCACCGACGGCATCGACAACAAGACGCCGATCGTGGTCTCCGGCACGTTGTTCCTGCCCAAAGGCAAGGCGCCCGCCGGTGGTTGGCCGGTTGCCAGCTGGGGGCATGGCACGGTCGGTGTGGCCGATGTGTGCGCGCCGTCCTGGCAAGGTCGCTCCTACCGTGACGTGCAATACCTCAGCCGTTGGCTGGATGAAGGTTATGCCATCGTCGCCACCGACTATCAGGGCCTCGGCGTCCCCGGCGGCCACCCGCTGCTGAACAATCGCATGGCCGCCTACGGCATTCTCGACGCGGCAAAAGCCGTGGTTGCGGGCGTTCCGGGGCTGGCCAACAAAGTGCTGATCGTCGGTCAGTCCCAGGGTGGCGCGGGCGCCTTCGCCTCGGCGGCCTATGCCCCGACCTACGCGCCGGACCTCGGCGTCAAAGGCAGCATCGGCACCGGCGTGATCTATACCGTCGGCGCGAAAAACGTTGGCGAACAGGACGTCAACAAAGTCGATGCATCCCTCGCCTACGGCTTCTACACCCTGCTCGCGGCCCAGCAATACGACCCGAGTATCAACCCCAAGGATTTCTACACCGACAAGGCCCTGCCGCTGTTCGAACAAGCGCGCACCAGTTGCCTGGCAGCGCTGGTCAGCGATGTGGTCGGCGTCGGCCTGACCCCGGCCAATGCCAAGAAAGACTACAAGGGCGACCAGCTCGCCGCATGGCAAAAACAGGTCTCCTACCCGACGCTGAAGCTGGCCCAGCCGATCTTCATCGGCACCGGCGCCGAAGACAAAACCCCGGCCGCCTCGACACAGGTCGCGCTGATGCAGGACGCCTGCAAGACCGGCTCGGTGGTTGAAGGCCATCTCTACAAAGGGCTGGGCCACAGCGAAACGGTCAACGCCTCGCTCAAGGATTCGGTGCCGTTCGCGCACAAGGTCATCAACGACCAGCCCATCACCCCGATCTGCAGCCCCAGCGTGCAGTAAGACGGAGCCTTCGACATGAGTATTGAATTCTTCACCCGCCTGCCCCTGCATGGCGAAACCCAATTCCTCCCCGGCGACCCGCGCAACCGTGGCGACTGGCACCGTGGCGGCCCGAGCACCGGCGCCGTCTCGGGGTTCAGTGTCGGCGATCACTTCACCTACATCGACTACCTCGGGCAGATCGCCAAGGCTGCCGAGATCAACGGTTTCGGCGGTGCGCTGATGGTCAACGCGCCCTCCGGCGAGGAGCCGTGGACGGTCTGCTCACTGCTGGCCCGGGAAACCCGCACGCTGAAATTCGTCACCGCGTTCCAGCCCTATCACTACACGCCGTGGGTAGCGGTGCAGCAGGCCGCGACCTATCAACGGGCGACCGGCAACCGGCTGGTGTGGAACATCATCAACGGTGGTTCGGATGCGATTCAGCGCCAGGTCGGCGATTTCAGTGATCACGATGAACGTTATGAGCGCGCCATCGAGTTCATGGACGTGGTCAAGGGATACTGGCACTACGAGAATTTCCACTACGAGGGCAAGTTCTACAAAGCCGAGGGTGGTGGCCTGCGCGGGCCGTTGAAGAAAGCCGAGCTGCCGCTGATCTGCACCGCCGGCTCGTCGATTCCCGCCCGGGAGTTCGCTGCCAAACACGCTGACTTCTACCTGATGCGCGCCGAGCACCCGAACGAGATTGCCGCGCTGATCGCCGACATTCGCGAGCGTGCACTGAAGTACGGACGCAGCGACATTCGCTTCGGTTTGTCGATTGACGTCATCACCCGCGAGACCGAGGAACTGGCCCGCACCGAAGCCAGGCGCTTCTTCGATGAAGGCATCGCCAGGGGCGCGGTCAAGGCCGTGGCTGCGCATGCCGGGCTGCGCACCGCGCGCAAACTCAGCTATGAAAACGAGTTCGCGCAGAAGACGGAAACCCAGAGTTTCGATGACTTTTTCATCCACCCGAATGTATGGACCGGCTTCGGCTACATCGGCATTCCGCCGGGCTGCGCGCTGGTGGGCAGTTATGAAAATGTCGTGGCGCGGATTCGCGAGTACAACGCCATCGGCATCGACCTGTTCTTCCTCGCCGGTTACCCGCATCTGGAAGAAGCCTATCGCCTGGGCGAGCACATCCTGCCGCACTTTCGCGGCGAGCGCGCCGAACTGAGCCGCCCGCTGCCGGCGCCGCTGGAACTGCGTTCCGCCAACGGTCCGGCCGGAGCCTGATGCCATGAGCGAGGATCATTCATTGTTCAGTCGCCGGGATTTTCTCGGTCACAGCGCACTGCTCGGCGGCGGTTTGCTGCTCGGTGGCGGCCTGCTCGCCGGGTGTGGCCCGAGCGGCGAAAAACCGGCGGCGGCCATTGCCACTGCCGACGATCAGCCGCGTTATGGCGGACGCCTGCGCCTGGGGATTCTCGACGGCAACCAGAGCGGCAACCTCGATGCGCACAAACCCATCGGCAGCGGCATCGTTCGTGGCTTTGCGCTGTACAGCAAGCTGTGGGAATGGGACGAGCAGATGCAGCCGCGCCTGGCCCTCGCCGAGTTCGCCGAGCCGAATGCCGATGCCAGCAGCTGGACGTTGCGCCTGCGCCCCGGGCTGGAATTCCACCATGGCAAGACCATCGATGCCGATGACCTGATCTTCTCGATCCGCCGCCTCACTGACCCGCAATTGGCCTCGCCCTATGCCGCGCTGTTGCACTGGGTGGACCGCAACAACCTGGTCAAGCTTGACTCGCGCACCGTGCGCCTGAACTTCCGTGAAGGCCGCAGCTATATGCCGCTGGCGGAAACCTGGGTCAACTTCGGCGGCATCGTGCCGGTGGACTATCACCCGGTGAGCAATCCGGTGGGCGCAGGTCCCTACAAACTGAAAAGCTTCACCCCCGGCCAGCGCTCGCTGTTCACCCGCTTCGAGAACTACTACAAGGACGGCAAACCCTACGCCGACGAACTGGAAATCATCGATTTCAAGGATCAGGTTTCGCGCTTGGCGGCCCTGCGTTCCGGGCAGATCGACATGGCCAACGTGATGCCCACCGAACAGCTGGAAGTGCTGCAGCACGACCCTCGGCTCAAGGTGTTGAAATCGGTGACCGGCAACTGGTTGTCGTTCGACATGAACCTCGACAAGCCACCGTTCAACGATCCACGGGTGCGCGAGGCCTTTCGCTTGCTGGCGGATCGCGAAGAACTGGTGCGCCGGGCGCTCAACGGTCAGGGCCGCGTGGCCAACGACCTGTATGCGCCGAGCGATCCGACCTTCAACCACACGCTCGGGCCGCGTCCCCACGATCCGCAGCGCGCGGCGCAATTGCTCAAGGAGGCCGGCTACGAAAACCTTGAGCTGGAACTGGTGACCACGCCGGGGCCGGGGCTGACGTCGGCGCTGGTGCTGGCCGAACAGGCCAAGCGCATTGGCGTCACGCTCAAGGTCAAGCAAGTGGACCTGGCCACGTTCCAGGGACCGCTGCGCACCGACTGGACCTTGAGCACCGGCGGCAGCATCGGCGCGCCGTTCCTGGCCAGTGCGATCCACACCGACGCGCCGTTTGCCGTGGCCAACAAGACGCACTTCAAGGATGCGCAGTTCAGCGAGCTGTTTCTGGCGGCCATGGCCCAGCCCGATCTGGAGAAACGCAAGGCGTTGGTGCATCAGGTTCAACAAATCCAGTACGAACGCGGCGGCATGCTGATCTGGGGCTACGCCGACCTGCTCGACAGCGTGGCCAACCGCGTAGGCGGCGCGGCGGCGGAAGAGTCGCTGTTCAGCACCTGGCGGTTTGAAAAGCTCTGGTTGAAAGACACGGCGTAACACCTAACAACATACCCTACGGGAACGAATCCTTGTAGGAGCCGGCTTGCTGGCGATGGCGTCATAACGGCCACCACCGCCATCGTCGGAACGCCGCCCGCAGCAAGCCGGCTCCTACAAGGTCGGGGGGTGTCAGGAAGCGCCTACAAATTTCCATGAATTTTTATCTCGAGGCTCATTTGCCATGCCCTCTATCGCCTTTCGTTTGCCCGTAAAACGCTCCGCCCTGGCCATGGCGGTGATGTCGACCCTGTCGACACCGACCTTCGCCGCCGACACCCAACTGCAAACCGTCACCGTCCAGGCGAGTGCCAGCGAGTCCGACGATGACGCGCTGCCCACCCGGCCACCCACATCCGTCTACGGCGGCATCGAAACCAAGGTGCTCGACACGCCGCGCTCCATCACCCAGATCAACGCCGAGCAACTGGCCAACGACTCGATCCGCAGCGCCGATGACCTGGTGAAATACGCCCCCGGCATTACTCGCGGCGGCGGCCAGAACGCCGGCCTCGCCCCGCAGTTCCGCGCCCAGGGTTCCGAAGTGTTCCAGGACGGGCAACGCGCATACGGCGTGCGCCACCCGGCCAACTTCAACGCCTACGAAGGCGCCGACATCGTCGCCGGCCCGTCCTCGGTGACCTACGGTTCGGTGTCGGGCAGTGGCGGCTACGTCAATTACCTGAGCAAGAAGCCCAATTTCAACGAATTCAAAACCAAACTCAGCGGCGAACTGGGCGCCTGGGTGCCGGACGGTGAATCCCGCGATTCCAGTAAATTCAGCATCGATAACACCGGGCCGCTGACTGACAACCTCGCCTATCGCTTGAGCATCACCAAGCAGCGCCAGGAAGACTTCTACGACAACGTCGACAACAACTTCGACGCGTTCTACGGTGCCCTCGCCTGGCGCAACGACACGGTGCGGGTCGACTGGAACGCCAGCTACGACAATTACTACGACTACAACATCACCCACGGCTGGAACCGCGCCAACCAGGAACTGGTGGACAGCGGCAAGTACTACGCCGGGCGCGCCACGCCGATCATCCAGAACGGCAACACCTTGTGGTCGCCGGTGCTGGCGTCCGGCGCGGCCGATGCGCCGACCCTCGGCTGGGTCAAACGCCAGCGCAACGCACAGGGTCAATACAGCGTGGTCAACGGCAGCTTCCAGACGGCCTCGCCCAACACCCAAAGCAACCCCGGCAGTTTGCGCGGCTGGGTGTATGACCCGACGTTGACAGGCAATGGCCTGACCAGCCTGTCGTCACAAACCGGCCAGCGCGATGAAGACGAAAACAGCTCGCGGCGCTTCACCACACAGCTGCGGGTCGAAGCCGACCTGACACCAACCATCACCCTGACCAACAGCACCTTCTACCAGCGCTCCAAAGACATGACCGATGCGGTCGGTTCTTTCCAGGTGCAGTCCAAGGACAACCTGTTCGATAACCGCTTCGAATTCCGCTCGCGCAACGAAGCGCAACTCGGCGGCCTGACCCTGCGCGATGACAGCAACACCGGGGTGATCTACCGCCGCGAGTTCAACCAGTCGATCGCCGCCAACAACAACTTCGGCTCGACCATCAACGCCTATGACTTGACCCAGGACCCGTCGGGCAAGAATCCTGGCACTTTGCTGGGCCTGACCGGCTCCAACCCCGCCGGCGGCAATGGCGCGTGGATCGGCCAGCCCGGTGTGGCGCAATTCTCCAACTACTACGGCTGGCTGAATCTGCCGGCGATGTACCCGGCGGGCCACGGCTTGTACGCCGAGTCGGTGGCGCCCTACACCGCCGAAAGCACCTGGACCACCAAGACCCTGTTCAGCCAGCACAACCTGCGATTCGGTGACAGCGTCGGTCTGAACATTGGCGCCAGCCGCAGCTGGATCGACGCTGAAATCGAGAACCCGTTCGTGCTGGCCGGCGGCAATCCGCGCAAGGACAGCGACAATTATCGGCTGTTCGCGTTTCAGGTCAGCCCTTACGTCAAACCGACCGAAAACAGCACGCTGTATTACACCTTCGATCGCTCATTGGCGGTCAATACCGGGTTCTTCTCCAACGGCCTCGGCTGGGGCAGCGGCGCCGGTGCCAATCAGCTCAACCCGCTGGCCTTCCAGAGCCTCAGCGTATTGCACGAAGTCGGGCTGAAAGTCGAAGCGGTGCCCAACGAACTGTTCATGACCCTGGCCGCGTTCAAGCAGGCGCGGGATCAATCGCCCGACAGCAATAACAACATTGCCCGACTGGTGATCAAGGGCGTGGAATCGACCCTTCGCTACCAGCCGGACAATCATCTGCGCAGCGGTCTCAACCTGTCGAAACTCAGCGCCTACAACGAGTTTGCCTCCCAGGCCGGCTTCGCCTCGGCCGGGTTTGTGCCCGACAACGGCACGGTGTTCGGCGACAACAACAGCCTTAATCAGCGACCGTCCGGGCGCTTCGATGCGGTGCAGATTCCCGAGTACACCGCCAGCGGTTATGTCGACTATCGCTTTGACTCGGGCTTCGGCGCCGAGCTGTCCGGCTGGTGGACCAGCAGCTGGTATTTGAACCTGAGCAAGACCGTGAAAATCCCCGACGAGTACAACCTCGACCTCGCGGTGTATTACCGCCAGCCGCAATGGAGCACCACGTTGCGGGTGCTCAACCTGACCAACGAGCTGAACTTCGTCAGCGGCCTGGCCGGCTCGACCAATACCTTTTTGCAGCCCATGCCTGGCCGTACGTTGCTGGCCCAGGTGGATTACCAGTTTTAACGCAGCCGCACCTATCGCTATCAGGAGTGTTCCATGTCCATTGAATTTGTCGGCATGATTTTCCCCCGCCAGTGGTCCGAGACCCGTGGCATTCGCAGCGCGGATTTCGATCTGGACTTTATCCGCCACCACGCCCGTGCCCATGAACACGCAGGCTTCGACCGGGTGCTGATCGCCAGCGGCCCGGGCAGCGCGGACAGTTTGCAGATTGCGGCCTACGCGGCGGCGCACACCGAGCGCCTGGGTTTCATGATCGCCCATCGTCCGGCATTGAACGCCCCCACCGCCGCTGCCCGAGCCTTCGCGACACTCGATCACACCACCGGCGGCGGGCGGATTCGCCTGCATGCGATTACCGGCATCACCGCCGAACCCCAGGAAGGCGACTTCCTGCTGGACAAGATCGAACGCTACAAGCGCACCGATGAGTACCTGGAGATCGTCCGGCGCACCTGGACGGCTGAAGAACCGTTCGACTTCGAGGGGCAGTATTTCAACATCAAGGGCGCCTTCTCGCCGGTCAAGCCATTGCAGCAGCCGCACATTCCGATTTCCTTTGGCGGGTCGTCGGACATTGCCTATCAGATCGCGGTGAAACACGCGGATCTGTATGCGCTGTGGGGCGAACCGCTGAGCGGCGTCGCCGAACAGATCGGCAAACTGCGCGCGGCGGCAAGTGCGGCGGGCGTGGAAGCGCCACGGGTGAGCCTGTCCGTGCGCTTGATTCTGGGGGCGACCGAAGAATTGGCGTGGCAGCGGGCGGAGCAGATTCTGGAACAGATCAAGGCCAATCCACAGTTCGCCGCCGGCAGCCCCTGGCAAAAACGCATCAAGGGCACCGGCTCCGAACGCTTGCTCGCCGCTGCGGCACAGGGTGATCGTCACGACCGCGCCCTGTGGATGCCCACCGCCACCGCCGTCGGCGCCTACGGCGACACCACCGCCCTGGTCGGCACCCCGGAAACCGTGGCCCAGGCGTTGCTCGATTACGTCGACCTGGGCGTGACCACCTTCCTCAATCGTGGTTATGACCCGCTGTACGACACCGTCGATTACGGCCGCTGGATCATCCCGGCGGTGCGCGAGGAAGTACGGCGGCGCAAGGCGCGGGTGGCGTAGCGTTCACCATCGAATCGTCGGAACGCCGCCCGCAGCAAGCCGGCTCCTACAGATTTGTGTCGCGCCACAACTCTGCGTACATACACGGACTCTGTAGGAGCCGGCTTGCTGGCGATGGCGGCCTGACAGCCACCACCGACTATCCCGGCTACAGCCACTTGGCATCCCACAGCGGATAATCATGCACGCGCGTGACAAGCCCCGCGCGCAATGGATTGGCTACGATATATCGCGCCACCGCCAACAAATCCTCCTCCCGACGAATCGCCCGATCATGAAAGCCTCTTTGCCAAAGCGCCCCCCTGCGTTGCAGACGTGCATTCACCGCCCTGGCACTGCGCGATTTGGTCGCCAACATCAACGCCGGCAATGTGCTGTTCTTCAATTCGAGCAGCCAATGGAAGTGATCCGGCATCACCACCCAGACCAGGGAGTCGGCCCATTCCTCGGTCTGTGCCTGGCGAAACTGTTCCACCACCAAGCGTCCCGCACGCCAATTGGCAAAGACGGGATCACGGTTATGGGTGACGGCAGTGAGCAGTTAGATTTGGCCGGATTCGGAATAGCGCCCGGCGCGCAGGTGGTTAGCGTGGGGAAGATCGGGCATTCCATTGCCCTCCTGTGTTTTTGGGAGAAACACAAGGCTAGTGCGCAGGAGGGAGGCCGTTGCCAGAATTCGGTTCCGGATGTGTCTGGACGATCGCCATCGCCAGCAAGCCGGCTCCTACAGGTTTGTGTCGCGCCACATTTCTGCGTACACACACATACTCTGTAGGAGCCGGCTTGCTGGCGATGGCGATGGTAGCTGCCTACAAAGATCCACCGCCCAACGTCGGCGAGTTCTCCAGCAACGTACGCGTATACGCCGCCTGCGGCTGATCCAGCACATCGTCCACCGCCCCCTGCTCCACCACCCTTCCCAGCTTCAGCACCAACACCCGGTCGGCAATCGCGCGAACCACGCCGAGGTCGTGGGTGACGAACAGCAGGGTCAGCCCTTCGAGTTGCAATTGCCGCAACAACGCCAGGATCGAAGCCTGCACCGACACGTCCAGCGCCGAGGTAATTTCATCGCAGATCAGCAGTTTCGGCTCACACACCAGCGCCCGGGCAATGGCCACGCGCTGGCGCTCGCCGCCGGACAGGCTGTGCGGATACAGATCGGCCACCGACGCCGGCAGCGACACCCGCTTGAGCACCGCATCCACGCGCTGGCGCGCAACACTGCCCTTGATGCCGAAGAAGTGTTCCAGCGGCGCACTCAGGGTCTGGTAAACGGTTTGTCGCGGGTTCAGTGCCCGGTACGGGTTCTGAAAAATGTACTGAATCTGGTGCCGTTGCCGCCCGTCACGTCGGCGGGCCGACAAGCTCAGCGGCACACCCGCATAGTGCAAGTCGCCCTCGGCGTTTTCCCCGAGCCCGGCGATGGCCCGGGCCAGGCTAGTCTTGCCGGAACCGGATTCGCCCACCAGCGCCAGGCATTCCCCGGCGGCCACCCGCAGAGAAACGTCGAACAACACCTGTCGATCGTAGGCCACGTTCAAGTCTTTGATCTCCAGCAACGGCGCCCGCTCCACCGGCACATCGACAGCCGACACCGGCGCCTGGGCAACTAGCTGCAAGGCCTGAAGATGCGGATCGAGACACGCCACTCGCTGCGCTGAAGACAGGTCGTGCAAGGCCGGCTCAGCCTGCGAGCACTCGGCGGTGCGACGCGAACACCGAGGCGCGAAAGCACAGCCGTGCGGTCGCTGCCCCGGTGCCGGGGCATGCCCCGGGATCGCCTGCAAATCGCGACGTTGCGCCACATCGGGAATCGCCGCCAGCAGGCCTCGGGTGTACGGATGAGCCGGCCGCGTGAACAACGCTTCACGGTCGGCGACTTCGACGATGCGCCCGGCATACATCACCATCACCCGGTCGACCAGGTCCTTGATCACCGCAAGGTCGTGGGACACGTACACCGCCGCCACGCCGAGGCTTTTGCACAAGCGGCGCAAGGTCGCGAGGATGTGCGCCTGAGTGGTGACGTCCAGCGCCGTGGTCGGTTCATCGAGGACGATCAACTGCGGACGCAGGACAAACGCCAGCGCCAGCATCACCCGTTGCTGCTGCCCACCGGAGAGCTGATGGGGGAAGCGCCGCAAAAACGCTGCATCATCTGGCAAGCCAACATCACGCAAGGTATCGACGATGCGCTGCTGTTGCGCCGCACGATCCAGTTCAATCTGATGCGCACCGAGGGTTTCGCGCAGCAGACTGCCGATGCGCAGCGCCGGGTTCAGCGCCGTCGCCGGGTCCTGCGCGACGTAGCCGATCAGGCTGCCACGGGCCCGGCGCAACGCTTCGCCCTCCAGGGTCAGCAGCGAATGACCGGACACCTCGACCTGCCCGCCGACAATCCGCGCCCCGCGTCGGGCATGGGCGAGCAACGCGGTGGCCAGGGTCGTCTTGCCGGAGCCGGACTCGCCGACCAACCCCAGAATCTCGCCCGCCTCAAGGCTGAACGAAACCCCGGACAGCACGTCAATCTGTCCCGCCAACTCGACCCGCAAATCCCGCACCTGCAACACCCCGGCAGTGGTCACCGGCGGGCGGGACTCGATCCCGGCAATCGCATTCATGGCTGCTTTTCTCCGATCCGTGAACTGCTGCGGCCGATGCCTTCAGCGAGGATATTGGTGCCATAGGCGAAAATGCCGATCAGGATCGCCGGGGCCAGCACCGCCCACGGCTGCACCAGCAAACCGGCCTGGTTTTCATTGATCATCAGCCCCCAATCGGCGGTCGGCGGCGCCACGCCGTAGCCGAGAAAACTCAGGCCCGAGAGCATGCCGACGCCCCAGGTCAGCATGTTGCCGAAATGCACCAGCAGCGGCGTGAGGATGTTCGGCAGGATCTCCCTGAACAGAATCCGCCGCCGCGAGTAGCCCATCATCTGCGCGGCCTCGACGAACTCCTGCCCCGCCACCGCCACCGCACTGCCACGGGCCAGGCGGATCACACCGGGCGTGAACGCGATGGCCACAGTCAACACGATCAACCACGGCGCGCGGCCGAGCATGGAGACAATCAACAACACCAGAATCAGGTCGGGAAAGGCCAGCGACACGTCCGCCAGCCAGGTAATCAATTGGTCGAGCCGGCGCCGGGAAAAACCCGCCAGCAACCCCAGGGTGCTACCGGTCAACAGCGCAATCGAGGCCGCCGCCACCGACATCCACAACACCGAGAGGCCACCACTGAGCAAGCGTGACACCACGTCGTGCCCGAGAAAGTCATAGCCCAGCAACGCCGCGCCAACCGGTGCGCCGTACACCGAACCAAGCATTTCCGTCGGGCTGTGCGGCGCCAGCCACGGGCCAGACAACGCCAGTGTCACCACCAGCGCAGTGATCAGCGCGCCCTTGCGGGTTTGCGGTTCCGCCAGCCAGACCTGCCAGCGCGAACGTCGGGAGTCAGTCATGTTTTACCTCTCAAGGCGCCTTGGATGGGGAACGTCGCCACCACGGCTGAATGCCCCGGCGGTTACGCTGAATCATGGTCACGCGGCGGGCGGTGCGCAGTTTTGGCGTAAGCAGCACGGTCAGCAGATCGGCGAGCAGGTTGATCAACACCACGCCGAGGGTGATCACCAGCACGATGGCCTGGACCATCGGCAAGTCGCGCATCTGGATCGCCGAATTCAGCGAAGTGCCAATGCCGGGGTAACTGAAAATCACCTCGGCCAACAGCGCGCCGCCGATCAGCGTTCTCAGCGTCAACGCCACGCCTTGAATCGCCGGGATCAGTGCGTTGGGCAGCGTGTGGCGCCAGACGATGCGCCACTCGGGAATGCCGCGCAGGCGCGCAGCGATCACGTAATCGGACTCCAGCGCCTCGATCATCGAGGCCCGCACCATGCGCGTCAGGTACGGCAATGCCGACAGGCTCAGGGCCAACACCGGCAACACCAGGAACTGCAATTGGCGCAGCAACGACTTGTCCGGATCGAGGATCGACACCGCCGGCAACAGGTCCATGTGCGGCATGGAAAACAGCAGCACCAGACCGATGGCCAACAGAAATCCCGGCGTGGCTTTAAGGAAGATCAGCAGCGACAGGCTCCAGCGATCCAGCCGACTGTCACGGCGCAACGCCAGGGAAACGCCGAGCAACAACGCCGCCGGCACCACCACCGCAATGACCCCGGCGAGCAGCGCCAGGGTGTAGCCGAAACGGCCGAACAGAATGCTGCCGACCGGCGCGTTGGAGTCGAGCGACACACCGAGCTCGCCGCTCAGGGCGTGCCCGAGCCAGCGCAGGTACTGTTCGAGAATCGGCCGGTCCAGACCCAACTGGCGTTGCAAGGTGAGGATGCTTTCCAGCGGCGCGTCGGGGCCGAGAATCACCCGGGCCGGGTCCGAGGGCAGCGCCTGCGTGGCGATGAACACCACCAGGCTGATGACCCACGCCGTCAACAATCCGTAAGCCAGGCGCCCGATAAACCACGACAGCCAGGCTGGCGTGCGGGGTTCTTTGCAAGAAAGCTCAGGCATGGTTCACCCACAATTCATCAAAACGCCAGGAGGCAAACGTGGTCTGTTCAGGCTGCAAACCGCCGACCCGCACCGATGCCGCGTCCAGCACATCGTTGAAGCCCCAGATCAACAAGCCACCGCGTTCGTGTTGAATGCCTTGCGCTTCGTGCACCAGCACTTTGCGTTGCTCAAGGTCGGGTTGCGCCAGCGCCTGGCGGTACAGCGCGCTGAAGCGTTCATCGTGGAAGTTGCTGCGGTTGTAGATGGCCTGTGGCGCATCGTTGTGCAGCGCCGACGCGAGAAAACCCCGGGCCGGTGTGGAGCCCGGCGACAGCAGCCAGTTTTCCCGTTGCGGACCGTTGAACACCGAGCCATCGACCTGAGTGACCTTGATCTCGACCCCAGCCTTTTTCGCCTGTTGCGCAAACACCAGCGCCGCGTTGACACCCGGCCCCGGCGTGGTGGTCAGCTCCACCCGCAGGTCGGTCTGCCCGGCCTGGCGCAACAGCGAACGCGCCTGTTCCAGGTCGTAGGGACGCTGGGCAATGCTGTGGTTATAGGTGGGGTCGTGGGGCGAATACAGGTCGTTGGCGATGCGCCCGAAACCGTTGAGGCCACGGTCCACCAACTCGCGACGGTCGGCCAACAGGCGGAACGCCTGGCGCACCCGCTGATCCTGAAACGGTTGCTTCGCCAGATTCAGATTGAACCCGGTGAACGAGGTGCTCGGCGAGGCGTACAACCTCAGCCGCGAGTCGGCCTTGAGCAGTGCGCTGTGTTCGGCTTGCACGCCGCTGGCCACGTCAATCTGCCCGGCGCGCAGGGCGGCGGCGCGGGACACCTGGTCCTTGAACTCGATGATCTCCAGTTCATCGGCATAGGGTTGGCCGGGCTTGTAGTAATTCTCGAAGCGCTGATAAAGCGAGCGCTGGCCGGGAATGAAACTCTTGAGCTTGTAGGGGCCGGCGCCGACCGGGTTGCTGACGGGATCGTAATCGGTGGGGACGATGCCGCCGAAACTGATCAGGGTTTCATCCAGCGGGTAAAAGCTCTGGCCTTCCTTGAAGCGGATTTCGATGGTGCGCGCATCCAGTTTGCGCAACGCGTTGCGGTCGATCGCGCCCACCAGACCGGCGAATGGCGACGCCAGTTTCGGATCGGTCAGGCGCAGGATCGAGAACAGCATGTCATCGGCGCCGATGCTCTTGCCGTGATGGAACTCCAGGCCCGGCTTGATGCGAATGGTCCATGCGCTGGCGTCGGCGTTGGGCTCGGCAAACTCGGCCAGGGCCAGGCGCGTGCTGACGTCGGTGTTCCATTCCCAGAACTTGCTGTACAGCGCCCAGCCGCGAATGATCCCGCCGCCCACCGGTTTGTGCGCGTCGAGGTTGCCCGACTGATCGCCATCGATGATGCCGACCCGCAAGCGACCGCCGCGCACCGGAGTGCTGGACAATGCGGCCGCACCGCTGACCTGCGCCCCGCTGTCGCATCCGCTGAGCAGGCTGCTGCCGAGCAACAGGCCGCCACTGACCGCCAGGCCATTGCCGAGAAACCGGCGACGGGAAAATTCGTTCATCGCTGTCTCCTCAGACTCGCTCGGTCACTGCTACACGCCGTGGTGCCGGTGTGCTGACACCCAATTGCGGCACGTCGAAACCGTGATCCAGATCGAGCAACGGGAACAGTAGATCCGCCACCCGGTGCGCTTCATCGATCAGCGGGAAACCGGACAGAATGAATGCCGATGTGCCCTGCGCTTCGTATTCGCGAATACGCTCGGCGACCTGCTCGGCGCTGCCCACCAGGTAAGTGCCGGCTGCCGGGCCGAGGATGTTGAAGCCGAACAGGCTCGGGCCGAGCCAGACGTTCGGGTAGATCTCCAGGTCCCGGGCCTTGGGCAAACGGCCGGCGCGAATGGCCTCGACGTTGCGCTGGATCTGCGCATCGTCGCTGTGGAAGGTCTCCAGGGTTTCGCCGGGCGGCAATTGACGTTCGATGGCCGTGCGCGCGGTTTGCAGCGAGGTACGTTGCAAGAGTTTCTCGGCGTGGGCCCAGGCCTCTTCCTCGGTTTCGCGAACGATGATTTGCAGGCGCGTGCCGAAGGTCAGCTCACGGCCGATTTTCGCGGCTTCTGCTGCGACCTTGCGGAATTTCTCGCCGAGTTTCGGCGGGGTGTTGGCGAAGCTCAGGTACACGTCGAGCAGTTGCACCGAGTGCGCGACACCCGGCCCCGACGTGCCCGCGCCCCACAGTGGGATGCCAGGCTTTTGCTTCGGCGGATGCCAGCCCCCCAGCGGATGATTCGCGGCAGCCGCTGAACGGGGGCGAGCTTGACGTACTGACCGTCGAACCCCGAGGTGTCCCCGGCGTAGAAGCTCTGGAACGCACGCCAGTATTCGAGGCTGAAGTCATAACGTTCGTCGTGGGGGTAATGCACGCCGAGGGTGGCAAGGCCGGCGTCATTGCCGTTGACCACGTTGAACAGCAGGCGGCCGTTGGAGAATTGATCGAAGGTCAGCGCCCACTTGGCCAACACGGCTGGCGACAGTTCACCGGGGTGTTGCGCGACCAGGAAGCGCAGGCGTTTCGTGGCGTCGATCAGAGCGGCCGAGACAGCGAGGCTTTCGTTGGGGCTGGAACCCAGCAGCGAACCGTAGTAACCGAGACGGTCGCTGGCCACGGCGAGTTGTTTCAGATGTTCGAAATCGGTTGTCCAGCGGCCTTCGGGTTCCCACGGATAAGGCCCGTCGGGGGTGGTGAGGTACCAGAGAATTTTTACAGCCATGGGTGTGTTCCTTGTAGGGGCAATGCACCTATGTAGGAGCCGGCTTGCTGGCGATGGCGTCAGTGAAATCGGTGCAAGGCTCGAGGCCCTATCGCCAGCAAGCCGGCTCCTACAGGGGATGGTGGTGGCCTGGAGATTGTTAGCTGCGACGGTCGATGGCTGGCACCAGGCCCAGCTCGGTGGCTTTGTCGTACAGGCCGCTCATTTTCCATTGCTGGGTCAATACGCCAGGGCCATAGGCGCGGGAGCCGCCGAGGGCGTCGGCGAGCAATTGCAGTTGCGCGCCCTCCTCCAGCAACAGGATGAATTCGGCAGTGGCGCGCAGCCCTTGTTTGCCCCACACGGTGGAGCCGCCGTTGGCTTCGAGAATCGCCAGGTTGAAGGGGTTTTCGGCAATCTTGTCGAGGATGAAATCGACTTCCGGCTGCCGGCGGTCGATGTACACCGGCAACTCCCGGGCGAGCTGATAACGCTGCACCGGCACGTAGTGGAACGGCAGCGTGCGGTGGGTTTGCGCCCAGGCGCCGAGGTATGGCGAGTGCACATGGGACACGGTGGTCACATCGGCATGTTGCTGGAACAGTTTGGTGTAACGCCCCAACCCACCCTTGCCTTTGCCGAAGATCACCTTGCCTTCGAAGTCGGTGACCGTGGCTTGCAGCGGCTTGCGGTAATTCCACGGGCCGCCGTAGTTCACCGACACCAACAGCTCCTGGCCCGGTACGCGCTCGATGAAACCAACGGTGCCGTTGGCGGTGATGGTGTTGGTTTCACGGAACACGGTGAAGGCTTCTTCAGCCTCGACCAGCACCTTGTCGATGAAGTTTTTCAGTTCTTCGCTGATCAGTTGTTCGTTGATGAGGACGGTCATGGCAATTCTCCAGAGTCAGGCGCGGCGCTTGGCCAACAGTTCATGAGCGGCTTGCAACGGGCGCGGATCGACCCAGTCGGCGATGGAAAAATCGCGTTCGAGGAAGCCGTGCAGGTAAAGGAAATCTTTCTGGGTATCGAGAAATTCCAGACGCTGTGCCGACAGGTCAGGCGCCAGCGTGGTGTGGAATTCACCGCGATAGGCTTCGGCGACACCGGCACTGCCGGCGCGGGTTTCTTCTTCGAGAATCGCGTTCAGCGCCTCGCGATTGTTCGCTGCCCAATCGGCGGCGCTGAGGGTTTGCGCGAGGAAGCGCACGACCAGGTCGAAATGGTTGTCCAGCAGGCTCTGGTGGACCGTGATCGGGCGCGGCGTGCCATTGTTGATGCGATAGCGCGGCTCGGCGATCAGGTCGAGATCAATGCCCACCACCAGCCCGAGACGCCGCGCGGCATCGGCGGCGGACGCGCCTTTGACGTACACCGCGTCAACTTCACCGCGCACCAGGTAATCGAGGCCCGACCAAAGGCGTTGCAAGCCCTCTTGAGGATTCGCCGCCTGCTCCTGGTTTTGCAGCGCCACTTCCACCAGTTCGACGTCATCGAAGCCCAGCCCCGCCAGGCTCAACGCGCCTTTGTAGCCGTGCAGGCTCATGGCCCGAGCGATGCTGCCGGGGCGGGTTTCACCCCAGGCCGGCAGCGCCAGACGCTTGCCCTTTAGGTCTTGCGGACGACGAATGCCGGAGTCCGGGCGAACCAGGATGGTTTGCCACTCTTCGATCCAGGTCAGGCCGATCAGGCGACTCGGCGCACCAGCGGCACGTGCCGCCAGGGCCGGTACGTTACCGCCTTCGCGAAACAGGCCCGGCAACTCGTGATCGTAGTGGTGATGACCCAGTTGCCGGGCCTCCTGCAAGGTCGACACCGGCAGGCCGTCAGCGGCGAATTCTTCGCTGAGCCAGCCGAGTTTGTAGGCGATGCCGGAAGCGGTCGGCACCGGGCAACGGGTGAACCAGATCTGCTCCAGTTCAGCCGGGGCAGCGGGTCGGGATTGTTTGGCAGCAAGCGTCATGGGCAGCTCCGTGGTTGGGCAAGTGTCTGTTGCCAGAGCTATTGCAGCGCCCGTGCCAAGAGCTGAAACGCCCGGTTTACGGGGCTTTGCGCCTGGCATCGAGCAAACAACCGACGCTGGTTGCTGGCCTGCCAGCAGCATTGCGCGGCGACTGCTGCTGGCCGAGCAGTCGCCTCCCCGGCATTGCTTCCCCAGCAACACCACCCCGCCCAACCCCTTGCCGGGCGGGCGTTCCAGCCCTTGGCGCAGAACTTGCTCAAGGCCCTTCAACGCCCGTGAAACACCGATCCCCCTTGTAGGAGCCGGCTTGCTGGCGATGGCGGCGGATCAAACAACATTGATGTCGCCTGATGCACCGCCATCGCCAGCAAGCCGGCTCCTACAAGGATCGCGCTGAATTTTCGGCCATCATCCGATCCATTATCAGAGGTACAGCAATGAGCAAGGTCGAACACAACCCCGCCGGACAACTGATACAAGAACAGGCGCCGATCCGCCTGCTGGACAGCGAGGCACAAGCCATCGCCGTGGCCAGGGACATCGCCCGGGAGATTGCCGAGATCGCCGCCGACGCCAGTCAGAACGGCCAACTGCCACGGCGTCAGGCGCAACTGTTGTCGGAGAGCGGCTTGACCGCCATTGGCGTGCCCAAGGCGTTTGGCGGCCTCGGCGCTTCGGTGGAAACCATCGTCGAAACCGTGCGCCTCATCTCGGTGGCCGACGGCGGCGTCGGTCAGTTGCTGCAAATCCACAACGTCATGCTGCGAGGGATTTTTACCGGGTACTCCGACGAGATTCGCGACCGACTGGTTCGCGATGTATTGGCCGGCAAGCGTTTCGGCAATGCCCTGGCGGAAGTCGGCGGCAAGAACAAATTCGCCCTCAAGACTCGCGTCGAACGCCGCGCCGACGGCAAGTTGATCCTCAATGGCAGCAAGTTCTACTCCACCGGTTCCTACCTGGCCGAGTGGATTTCCCTGACCGCCGCCAGTGATGACGGCGGTGCCGGGGTGCTGCTCAATCGCAACACACCGGGCCTGACGCTGGTGGACGACTGGGAAGCGTTCGGCCAGAAAAACTCGGTCAGCGGCACAGTGATTTTCGACAACATCGAACTCGACGAAGGTTTTGTCTCCCAGCGCAAAGGGCCGATGAAACGCACCGGGCTGACCTTCCCGCAGATTCTCCACGCGGCCATCGACACCGGCATTGCCGAAGGTGCGCTGTCGGCTGCGGTGGACTACCTGAATCACAATGCGCGGCCGTGGGTGGAAAGCGGCGTCGATCACGCCAATCAGGAGCCGCACATCATCAAGCAGATCGGCGAATACGCCGTGGCCCTGCGCGGCGCGCAATCGCTGCTGCGCGACGCGGCGCGGGTGTTCGATCAGCACGAACTGGACCCGGACAACAAGGAACTGCAGGACGAGCTGATTCTGTCGGTGGCCACCGCCCGTGCCCACTCCGACGCGGCGTCGCTGAAAATCTCCAGCGACATTTTCTCCCTGCTTGGCGCCAGTTCCTCGCTGAGCAAATGGAACCTCGACCGCTTCTGGCGCAACGCAAGGGTCCACACCACCCACGACCCGATCCGCTGGCGCCTGCACCACGTCGGCAACTACTACCTCAACGGCGTCGACCCCGGCGAATACACCGCGATCCTCAACGCCAAGGAAAAACAGGGCGCGACCAGCCCCGGACGGTGATCCCCCAGACACCGCCTCCCCTTGTAGGAGCCCGACGATGGCGTCCTCGAAATCGATGCAAATCCAAAGGCCCCATCGCCAGCAAGCCGGCTCCTACAGGTTCGGCGTTCCACCTGAACAAATGCAAAACCCTGTAGGAGCGAGGCTTGCCCGCGAAGGCGCCCTAAAGCCCTATGCAAAAACCAAAGGCCCCATCGCCAGCAAGCCGGCTCCTACAGGTTCGGCGTTCCACCTGAACAAATGCAAAACCCTGTAGGAGCTGGCTTGCCGGCGATGGCGTCCTCGAAATCGATGCAAATTCAAAGGCCCCATCGCCGGCAACCTGATCGTGTCCGCACACCACACAGAGCTTTTTCATGATCGAAAAACATCCTCTCTTGCGCAGCCTGGCGATTTACCGGGAGATGCCCTGGCGCTTCGCCCTGGTGGCGGCGTTGTACATCGCGGTGAACCTCGGGCTGGTCTGGCAGCAATGGCTGATCGGCCACGCCGTCAACGACGTCAGCGCCGGCCGCGCGGTTGTCCGGCAAGCCGATGGCAGTCTCGACGCCAGCCTCGGCTGGTACTGGTTGTGGCTGATGCTCGCCGTGGCGTTCGGCCGTGGCGTGTTGCAATACGCCGCCAGCGTGCTGTCGCTGGTGCTCAGCCAGGAACTGCTGACGCGCCTGCGCGAGCGCATCCTGCAGCAGGTGCAAACCCTGCACCTGGGTTATCACTGGCAGCACGGCATGGGCGAAATGATCACCCGCACCACCCGCGATGCCGACAAGGTGCGCGATGCGCTGATCAGCTTCTGGCGCCAGGTGGTGGAAACCCCGCTGGTGGTGCTGGCCACCGTCGGCCTGCTGAGCTGGTACAACCCACTGCTCGGGTTGGTGCCGCTGTTGCTGACGGTGTTCGGCCTGTGGATTTTCGTGCGCCAGACCGAACGCCTGGTCAGCCTCGACCGCGCCGTCGGCGAGGCCTACGACCGGGTCAATCAGGACCTCAGCGAAGGCATCGGCGGCGTGCGGGTGATCAAATCGTTTGGCCTGGAACACAGCCGCATCCAGCGTTTCGCCGGGCAGGTGGCGGTGTTCGCCGAGCACGCCCGCCAGGCCCTCGCCTATTCCAGTTCGCGGATTCCGCTGCCTCAAGCGGTCGTCGCACTGGGGCATGTGTGGATCCTGGTGTACGGCGCGCACCTGGTGGCCACCGCGCAATTGGGTATCGGTGAACTGGTGACCTCACTGCTGATCGCCACCACCCTGGTGTTCCGCATCGAAGGCATTGGCCGGGTGATGCAGACCTTCGCCGACGCACGCTCCAGCGCCGAAAGGATCTGGCAACTGCTGGACGAGCCTGCGGCGATCCGCAGCGGCAACGCAATCCTGCCCGATACGCCGCTGGGGCTGAAACTGGAACACGTCAACGTCAGCGCACCGGGTGGCGGCCTGGACATTCTTCATGACTGCTCACTGACCGTGCAGCCCGGCGAAATCGTCGCGCTCGTCGGCGCCACCGGCACTGGCAAAAGTCTATTGGCAAGCCTGCTGCCACGCCTCAGCGACATCAATTCCGGACGTCTGCTGATCGGTTCGGACAGCGCCGGCTGGCAAGACATTCGCCAGTTGAACCTCGACGAATTGCGGCGCCGGGTGCACGTGGTGCCGCAGGAAAGCTTCCTGTTTTCCGACACCCTGGCGGCCAACCTGCGCCTGACCGCACCCGACGCCAGCGATCAACAACTGCGTCACGGTTTGCGCCTCGCCGCCGCCGAAGACGTGCTGGAACGCCTGCCGCACGGCCTGGCCACGCCACTGGGGGATCGCGGCGTGACCTTGTCCGGCGGCCAGCGCCAGCGTCTGAGCCTGGCTCGCGCGCTGCTTGGCGAGCCGGACATTCTGTGCCTGGACGACGCCACCAGCGCGCTGGATGCGATCAGTGAACGCCAGGTACTCAACAACATTCGCCAGTTGCGCCGCGATCAGGGCCGGGCCACCACGTTGCTGGTGATCTCCAGCAAGCTCTCGACCATCCTCCTGGCCGACCGCGTGCTGATGCTGCAGGACGGCAAAATCGCCGCCAACGGCACCCACGAAGCATTACTCAAAACCCATCCGGACTACCGCGACCTGCTAGGGATCGACCATGGCTAACCCAATCGCCGGCAAGGCCTTGAGCGATATCGAAATCGAAGAAATGCTCGCCCGCAAGGCCCTCGACCGCAGCATGTTCAGTCGGCTATTGCCGCTGCTGAAACCGATTCGCCGGCACATTGTCGGCGTCATCGGCATTGAACTGCTGCTGGTGTTCACGGTGTTTCTGCGGCCGTGGTTTGTCCGTGAGTTGCTCGACCGTGGGCTGATTCAACAGAACGATCATTGGTTGCTGGACGAACGTTTGGTGCTGTGGCTCGGCCTCGGATTGGCGGCCAGTTGGCTCGGGCGCTTCCTGCTCGCCGGTGTCTCGCAGTTTGTCGCGGGCAGCGCGGCGATCCGCGTACTCAATGACTTGCGGGTGCGCGTATTTGCCCATGTGCAGAGCTTGAGTGTCAGCTACTTCGACCGGACCAAGGCCGGGCGGATCATTTCTCGCGCCGACCGCGATGTCGACGCCCTCGAACCGCTGCTGATTCAGGGCCCACCCGAACTGCTGGGCGCATTGCTACGCTGTGGCCTTGCCTCGGTGATGTTGTGGCGGATCGACCCGCGATTCTTTCTCAGCCTCGCCGCCACGGTGCCGTTGCTGGTGTTGGCGACCTGGAGTTTCAAACGCATTTCCCAACGCAACTGGGCCAAGGTCGCGGAAAACCGCAGCCGTTTCACCGCGCATCTGGTGGAGAGCGTCAGCGGCGCACGCATGTTGCAACAATGCGCCCAGCAAGCGCCCAACCTGCGGCGCTATCGCGGCTTGCTGGATGATTTCAATCAGGCGCTGATTCGCGGCAGCCTGCGATCCAGCTGGTTTGCACCGTTCACCGCGCTGCTCAGCTCCGCCGGCATGGCGGTGTTGTTGCTGGTGGGCGCTTATGGTCTGGCGCAGGCGGATGTCACCGTGGGCCAGGTCGCGGAAAGCCTGTTTTATGTGTTCCTGTTTCTCGGGCCGTTGCAGGAACTGTCGGACCTGTTCGAGCGTTACGCCACCGGATCGGCCTCAGCGCAGCGGATCTTTTTGCTGCTCGACACGCGCCCGGAGATCAGCGACAGCACCACCCCGCAACGCCTGGGCAAGGCCCGCGGCGAAGTCAGTTTTGAACGGGTGCGGTTTGCCTACGATGCCAGCGGCGCTTCACCGGTGATCAATAACCTCGACCTGCAGATTCCGGCCGGCGAAGTGCTGGCGATCGTCGGCCCGTCAGGCCATGGCAAGAGCACGCTGGTGCAGTTGCTGACGCGTTTTTACGAGGTGCAGTCGGGGGCGGTGAAGCTCGATGGCGTTGATATCCGCGACCTCACCCAGCATGAACTGCGGCGCAACGTCGGCGTGGTGCTGCAGGACAATGTGCTGTTCAGCGGCAGCATCCTCGACAACCTGCGCCTCGCCGCGCCGCAGGCGGACGATGCCCGGCTGATTGCTGCTGCCCGGGAGCTGGGAGCGGACGAAGTGCTGGAACGCCTGCCGCATCAGTACCAGACCGAAGTAGGGCCGCTGGGAGGGCACTTGAGCCATGGCCAGCGGCAACTGGTGTGCCTGGTGCGCGCCTACCTCGCGGACCCGGCGGTGCTGGTGCTGGACGAAGCGACTTCGGCGGTCGACATCCACACCGAGCGACGCATTCAGCGCGCGTTCCGCCGACTGTGCGAGGGCCGCACCGCGATCATCATCGCCCACCGTCTGGCAACCATTCGTGATGCCGACCGCATTGCAGTGATCCGTCATGGCCGCCTGGTCGAACAAGGGCCGCACAGCCAATTGATCGACCAGGGCGGCGCCTATGCGGCGTTGTACCAGACCTATCTGCGCAGCGCCGAAGCGGGTGCGTCGATCGACGATATCGTCGCCACCGCACCGGCGTAACGAAAACCGCAATCGCTTGTAGGAGCCGGCTTGCTGGCGATGCGGATTGCGCGGTGTGTCAGGCAGGCCGCCATCGCTGGCAGGCCAGCTCCCACAGGGGATTGGCGTCGTACACGAAACCTGTAGGAGCCGGCTTGCCGGCGATAGCAATCTGCAAAACACCACAAAACCCTCTGCTGCACCCCGAACAACCATTGCTGACAGACTGCTGCTACAGCAGCACCTCCCACCGCCAACACCGCTTCTCCCCCCGTCAAACCCCCGCCCCTTCGGCCCCAAACCCACCCCGCCGACCATGGCATGTCCGTTGCAACCACCCCTGCCAAGGCGTCCTCGCACCTGCGCGACGCAACGCGTACTTGAATCAGGAGCATCCCATGAGCACTGAATTTTTCTGGCGTCTGCCGCTGGGCACCGATGGTCCGCAACTGACCACCGACAAACACAATCGTGGCAATCCGGACTATCGACCGGGCAACATCGCACCGGGGCGTTTGCCCAACGGCGAACCGGATGACTTCACTTACATCGACTACATCGCCCAGGTCGCGAAAGCGGCGGAACTGGCCGGGTTCGAAGGCGCCCTGCTGCCCACCGGCCCGGAGCCGTGGATTGCCGCAGCGGCCTTGGCCCGGGAAACCCGCCGGATCAAATTCCTGATCGCCTTCCAGGCCACCTGGACCTTGCCGGCCTATGCCGCGCAACAAGCGGCCATCCTGCAAAACCTCAGTCGCGGCCGCCTGGAGTGGAACATCATCACCGGCGGCAACCCGGCCAGTCAGCGGGCCAACGGTGACTTCCTCGAACACGACCTGCGCTACAAGCGCACCGGCGAATTCCTCGACATCATCCAGGGTCTTTGGCAGAACGAACGCTTCTCCTACGACGGCGATATCTACCAACTGGAGAACGGCGCCCTGCCCCATGGTTTGCAAAACGAACGCAAACCCGGCGTGTATTTCTCCGGTTTTTCCGATGCCGCGCTGGATGTCGCCGCCAAACATGCCGACGTTTACCTGAACTGGGCCGAGCCGATCGACAAGCTCAAGCCGCACATCGAGCGGGTCCGCGAACTGGCGGACAAACAAGGTCGCAGCGTGCGCTTCGGACTGCGCGTCGACCTGTTCGCCCGCGAAACCGAAGAGCAGGCCTGGAAAGATCTGCGCCGCCAGTTCGACAAGCTCGAAGGCAAGAGCAGCGTGGTCGCCAAAGGCTTTACCAGCGGTTCCGATTCAGTCGGTGGCGCACGGCAAACGGCTTACCACCAGAACGTCGATCGCTTTGATGACCTGATCATTGGCCCGAACCTGTGGGCCGGTTTCGCCAAGGCCAAACCCGGGCCGACCGTGGGCCTGGTGGGCAGTCACCAGAACATCGCGGAACGCCTGTCGGAATACCGCGACGCCGGTTTCTCGACCTTCATCCTCGCCGGCAATCCGCACCTGGAAGAAGCCCTGCGCATCGGGCAGGAAGTGCTGCCGCTGGTGCACCAGCGCCCTGTCGCCCAACCGCAAACCCACTTGAAGGCCAGCGCCTGAGCGCGGCGGGAGAATCATTCATGACGCAAGCCCTCGACACCCTCTGGTACACCCGCTGCCCGGTCCCGACCGGGCTCGGTATCGCCGTGCAAAAAGGCTGGCTGCAAGACACCGTCGGCGCGCTCGGCACCGAGGTTCAATCGCTGCGCGAGTCCACTGACAAAGCGGTTCGCGAATCTCACTTCGATCACACCTTGCGCAACTCGGTGCGCCACGGCGGCAACATCCCGGCAATCTGGGCCCGTGCGCAGGGCCGGGAAACCCGGGTCATCGGCCTGTCCTGGGCTGATGAAGTGCAACTGATCCTGACCCGCGCCGACAGCGGCATCAAAACCGTCAAGGACCTCAAGGACCGTCGTTTCGGCCTGCCGGACTGGGCCGGCGCGCAGATCGACTTCACCCGCGCCCAGGCCCTGCGCGGCCTGGAAAACGCCCTGAAACTCGAAGGCCTGCAAGTCGGCGACGTGCAATTGGTGAACTTCCGTTATGACGGCACGTTCAGCGACCCGCAGGTGCAAACCGTCAACGGCACGCCGGTCAGCGCGCAGCGGGTCGAGGGGCGCAACCTGGAACTGGTGGGCCTGCTGCGCGGTGAGGTCGATGCGATTTTCCTCAAGGGCGCGAGTGCCGCCCGGCAGGCCCACGAGTTTGGCTTGCACACGGTGATCGACACCGGTTCGCACCCGGAACCGCTGATTCGCAGCAACAACGGCACCCCGCGCACACTGGCCGTGGACCTGAACCTGCTGGACCAGCATTTCGATGTGGCCACCGGCATTCTTGATTCGGTGCTGCGCGCCGAACAATGGGCGCACACCCATCCGGAAGAAACCCGTCGCTACCTGGCTCGGGAAACCAACAGCAGCGAGTACTGGGTCAGCGCCGCGTATGGCGACGACGCGCACCTGCGCCTGCGCACCGAACTCGACGAACAGGCCATCGCCGCGTTGCAGGATTTCACCCACTTCCTGCATCGCTGGCGCTTCATCCCGAAAAGCTTCGACGTGCGCGACTGGATCGATCCACGGCCGCTGCAAGCGCTGCTGGCAACACCCACCGCACTGGCTGGCTAACCCGCCGGATTTCATGGATTGGAACTGAAGACCCTTATGAGCAAACCACTCGATACCCTTTGGTACACCCACAGCCCGGTGCCCACCGGGCTTGGCATCGCCGTGCAGTCCGGACGCCTGGCGGAAGCCTTTCTGCCGTTCGGCACCAATATCCAGTCCTTGCGCGAGTCCAGTGAACGGGAAGTTCGCGAAGCTCATTACGACCATCACCTGAAAAATTCGGTGCGCCACGGCGGCAATATTCCAGCGATCTGGGCCTACGCCAGCGGCGTGCAAACCCGCGTACTGGGGTTGTCCTGGAGCGACGAGGTGCAGTTGATCCTGACCACTGCGGAAAGCGGCGTGAAGAGCATTCGCGACCTGAAGAACCGCCGCTTCGGCCTGCCGAAATGGGCCAACGTGCAGATCGATTTCACTCGCGCCCAGGCCCTGCGCGGACTGGAAAACGCCCTCAAGCTTGAGGGCCTGGAGGTGTCCGACGTCGAGCTGGTGGATTATCCCTACGGCGGTACTTACAGCGACGATCAAAAACAGCATGTCTTCGGCTCGGAAGTCAGCCTCGGTGTCACGCGCTTCAGCAAGCGCAACAACGAACTGATCGGACTGCTGCGCGGCGACATCGACGCGATTTTCCTCAAGGGTGCGCACGCCGTGCACCTGGCGAACGAATTCGGCTTGCAGGTGGTGGTCGATACCGGCTCGCACCCTGACCCGCTGATTCGCTCGAACAACGGTACGCCACGGACCCTGACCGTGGACACGCACCTGCTGCACGAACATTTCGATGCCAGCGTGAAAATCGTCGACACCGTGCTGCGCACCGAGCAATGGGCGTGGGCCAATCCGGAAGAAACCCGACGCTTTTTGGCGCGGGAACTCAATACCAGCGAGTACTGGGTGGCCGCTGCGTACGGTGAGGATGCGCATCGGCGTTTGCGCACAACCCTGGATGCGCGCTCGATTGAAGCGTTGCAGGATTTCACCGATTTCCTGCATCGCTGGGATTTCATTCCACGCCGGTTCGATGTGCGTGAGTGGATTGATTTCAGCGTGCTGGAAAAGGTGATTGGTTCGACGTCACGATTGGCGGTTTGAGGTTTTTTGTCATTTGTGAGGGCGCCTTCGCGGGCAAGCCTCGCTCCTACAGGGGTTGTGTGTCGTTCAAATTTATTGTGGCCGACACACATCGCCTGTAGGAGCGAGTCCCCAAGCCCCACACACTGCTCGCCCAGCAACACACCCCCGCCCCACTCCTGCTGCTCCAGCAACACCCGCCAAGCAACTTTCTGCTGAATCCCCGACAGGCACTTAGCGCCAGACTGGATCCAACTAACTCACTTATTAAAAATCGCCTGTAATAGCAACTTCAAAAAACTATTTAATCGTTATATTTCAATTAGTTAACAAAACTAACATCCCTAAAAAATAATCTGGCACGATCTCTGCTCTACCCCTATTAGCGAAACTTTAACGGGGGAGATTCACATGCATAAACTTAATCCAATCACCAAGAGTATCTGGTTAACCTTGCTGCTGTCCGGGGGGACTGTCAGCGAGGGGCTGCTGGCGGCGCAATCCAAGAACGCGGACAGCGACAAGACCACCACGGAGCCTTCACTCAAGACGGTCACCGTCACCGCTCAACACCGGGAAGAAACCCTGCAAGAGGTTCCGGTGGCCGTGTCGGCGGTACAGGGCACCAGCCTGATAGCCGATGGCGTGCGCAATATCGGCGACATCACCACATTCGTTCCCAACGTAGCGGCGAAGAACCCCGACGGTGATGGCCGGCCGCGTTGGTACATTCGTGGCCTCGGCACCGGTGATACGGGCGCGGCCACGGTGTTCCCGGTGGGGATCTACGCCGATGACGTGTACCTGAACGCGCCGATTGCCGGTGGCGGGCCGTTGTTCGACCTGGAACGCGTGGAGATTCTGCGCGGTCCGCAAGGCACGCTGTACGGCAAGAACACCACTGCCGGCGCGGTGAACATCATTTCCAAAAAGCCGACTTTCGACACTGACGGTTTCGGCACCATTGGCTTCGGCAGCAAGAACGAACGCATCGTCAGCGGTGCCCTCGGCGGCGCGCTGGTGGATGAAAAACTCGCCGCACGGGTGGCGCTGTATTCCGAAGAGCGCGACGGTTTCCAGAAGAACCTCGTCGACGACAACACCTACGGCGACGTCAACAAGAAAGCCGTACGCCTGCAATTCCTCGCCCAGTTGAACCCTGACCTGGATGCCCTGCTGAAGATCCACAGCCGTGAATTCAAAGGCGATGGCAGCAACGGCTCGCTGGCCGTCGGGCGTTACTACAACGTCGGTTATCAACGACCCAACGGGCGCGACACCGCGCTGAACGTCAACGAGGACTCCAAGCTTGATCATGACGGCACGTCGCTGACCCTGAACTGGAATTTGGGTGATTACACCCTGACATCGATCAGCGCTTATGACTACATCCGTGGCCAGTCCACCAGCGATGCCGACTACACGCCTTTTGAGGTGAACGGCGCAGCGATTTCCGATAACAAATACACCCAGTACTCGCAAGAAATCCGCCTGGCGTCGCCGCAGCAGGAGACCCTGCGCTGGCTTGCCGGTGCGCATTACTTCCACGAAGACCTCGACAGCTCGGCCCAGCGCATCATCACGCCCGGCCCGACACCGAACGGCACCGGCTCGAACCAGACCGGCGGCGCCACCGATTTTCGTGACCTCAACTTCGACCACACCACCGACAGCTATGCGTTGTTCGGCAACCTGACCTACGACTTCACCGACGACTTCAGCGTCACCGGTGGCCTGCGCTGGACCCAGGAAAAGAAAGACATCGACCTCAACCTGACCCAACTGACCCGCACCACCGCCAACGGCCCGCTGGTACCACTGGGCGGCGCCGGCACCAACGGCAATCGTCAGGAAGACAAGACCTGGGAAGCCTGGACGTACGACCTGACGCCGGAATACCGGATCAACGACAACGTGCGCGTGTTCTTCCGTTATGCCCATGGCTTCCGTTCCGGCGGCTTCAACACCGGGCTGTCGACCAGCCTTGCGCAACTGACCACGGTTGATCCGGAACAACTCGATGCCTACGAAATCGGCCTCAAGTCCGAGTGGTTCGACCATCGCCTGACGGCCAACGCCAACATTTTCTACTACGACTATTCGGACATTCAGGTGAACCTGCTGACGGTCAACAACGGGGTGTTGACCACCGCGCTGACCAACGGCGCCAAGGGTACGGTCAAGGGCGCCGAGCTGGAGCTCGAAGGCCAGCCGACGGACTACCTGCACTTGCGGGCGGCGGTGTCGTTCCTCGACACCGAGTACACCGACTTCAAAAACACCAACCCGAACACAGGCGCCGTCACCGGTGACTACAGCGGCAACAGCTTCGTGCGTTCGCCACGCAACGTGGTGTCGCTCGGCGCCGATTACACCTTCCCGCTGGAAATCGGCGGCAAGCTGGTGGCCGGCGGTGACGTGAGTTTTCGCGACAAGGAATACTTCCTCGCCGATCGCCAGAGCAGCGCCGACAAGACGCTCAGCCAGCCCCATTACACCCTGGCCAACACCCGCCTGAGCTGGTTCAGCCCGGATGAAAAACTCAGCGTCACGGGTTTCGTCAACAACCTCACCGACCGCCGCTACCAGGTCCATGGCCGGCCCAACGGCACCCTCGGTCAGTACGTCATCACCTACGGCGACCCACGCACCGTCGGCCTGAGCGTGACCAGCCGCTTCTGATCCCGGTTCACACACCTCTCCTGTAGGAGCCGGCTTGCTGGCGATGGGGCCCGTGAGCCCTGCATCGCCGGTTAGGACGCTATCGCCGGCAAGCCGGCTCCTACAAGGGTCGTGTCGTCCGCAATTTATGTAACACCGCTCAACCTGTAGGAGCTGGCTTGCCAGCGATGGGGCCCTGAAGGCGCGCATCGCCGGTTAGGACGCCATCGCCAGCAAGCCGGCTCCTACAAGGTCCGCGCACTTTTGGAAGGACTCTTTTATGTTCCATCGCACTCCGTTGGCCGGCGCTATTGCGCTGGTCATTGGCAGCCTTGCCGTGCCTGTTTCGGCTGCCGAAACCCAACCCACCGCCAGCGGCGATCACCTGGACACTGTCGTGGTGCTCGGTACCCGGCGCAGTGATGTCACCGCACTGGAAAGCGCCGCGCCGGTAGACGTCTTGACCGGCGAGCAATTGCAGCAGACCGGTGCCAGCGACCTGTCCGGTGCGCTCACGGCCCTGTCGCCCTCGTTCAGCTATCCGCAATCGCCCCAGGGCGCGTTCGCCGGTTCCATCGCTCAGGGCGCTTCGTTGCGAGGCCTCGCTTCCGACCAGGTGCTGGTGCTGGTCAACGGCAAGCGCCGCCACACCAGCGCCAACGTCACGCGGCAAAGCCTGGTCAATGGCCGTGGCGCCGCCGCGGTCGACCTGAGCCTGATTCCCTTGAGCTCGATCCAGCGCGTCGAAATCCTGCGCGACGGCGCCGCCGCTCAATACGGCTCCGACGCCATCGCCGGGGTGATCAACATCGTGCTCAAGGAAAAGGACGACGGCGGCAACCTCGGTTACCGCTTCGGCGGCTACGACAAGGGTGACGGCATCCAGCGCAAGCTCAGCGGCTGGAAAGGTTTCGCCCTGCCCAACGACGGCTTCCTGACCCTGAGTTTCGACGCCGGCAGCCAGGACCCGGCCAGCGACACCAACCCTGACAACCGGATCTTCTACCCCGGCTCCACCAGCATCAACACGCCGCGCGAGCAGAACAACCGCTACCGCACCTGGCGCTGGGGCTCGGGCAATGTCTCGGACCAGTACAACTTCGCCGCCAACAGCGAAGTCGGCATCGGCGACGGTCTGACGGCCTACGGTTTCGCCACCTACTCGCACAAAAACACCGACGCCGAAGGCTTCTTCGACCCGCCCACCACCCTGCGCAACAACTACAGCAGCACCGCGTTGCAGCGCTTCCCGGACGGGCGCCTGCCGATCACGCGCTACTCGCTGGAAGACTATGCGCTGACCGGCGGCCTGCGTTACGAAGACGACCTTCTGGGTAAATTCGACTTCGCCGTGAACCATGGCAACAACACCCTGAAGTCCACCGACCGTAACGCGATCAACCCCAGCTGGGGCGCCACCAGCCCGGAAAAAATCTTCACCGGCGAACGGGAGGCCGATCAGACCAACGTGACGCTGGACTGGGTGCGGGATTTCCCCACCGACCTGCTGTTCAAGCCGCTGACGCTCTCGGCTGGCCTGGCCTGGCGTCAGGAGAATTACGAGCTGAGCGCCGGCGAAGCGGCAGGCTGGCAGAACGGCCCGTTGTTCAACACCGTCGACCCGGTCACCGGCCGGCGCATTCCGGGTTACTACTCGGGCATCACCCAGGTCGATGCGGCTTCACTGGACCGCAACGTGCTGGGTGCCTACATCGACGTCGAAGGGCAGATCACCGAGAAATTCCAGGCCGGCGTCGCGGTGCGCACCGAGCACTATTCGGACTTCGGCGACACCACCAACGGCAAACTGTCGCTGCGTTATGACTTCACTCCGCAGATCGCCGCACGGGCCACGGCCAGCACGGGTTATCGCGCGCCGTCGCTGGTGCAGAGCGGCTTGTCTTCGTTCAGCGTGCAGGTGGTCGAGCAGCCGCCCGGCAGCGGCAACTTCGTCGAAGTGCAGCAACGCACATTGCGCGCCGACAGCCCGGAAGCGGCGCTGCTGGGCGGCAAGTCGCTGAAACCGGAAGAGTCCACCAGTTATTCCCTGGGCCTGGTCTGGCGCCCGTTGGCCAACGCGTCGGTGACGCTGGACGCCTACCGGATCGACATCGACAACCGCATCACCCTCTCCGATCAGTTGCCAGCGGCGGTGGTGTCGCCGATTTTCGCTGGCACGCCCTACGCGAATATCCAGAGCGCGGCCTTCTACACCAACGTTGCCGACACCCGCACCGACGGGATCGAGCTGATGGGTAACTATCAGCTGGACCTGCAGCAATGGGGCCGCCTGAACCTGAGCAGCGGCATCAGCCAGAACAACACGAAAATCACCGCCCTGCGAGATGTCGGCAATATCAAGGGTTCGCAGATTGTCGGCCGTACCACCCAGGGCCTGATCGAGGACGGTACACCGGAAACCAAACTGGTGCTGAGCGCCAACTGGCTGTTTGATGAGTGGGGTGTGACCGTGGCTCAGCGTCGTTACGGTGAATGGAAAAGCCTCAACGCCACCAACCCGACCCTGGACCAGACCTACAGCCCGCAATGGGTCACGGACCTGGATGTGTCGTACACCTTCAACAAGGCGCTGAAGCTGTCGGTGGGCGCGATCAACCTGTTCGACACGCACCCGGACAAGGCGGAAGGCGCGCAGTTGTACGGCGTACCGAAATACTCGATCACCAGCCCTGAAGGTGCGCAGGGTGCGTTCTATTACACCAGCGTCAGTTACGAGTTCTGAGGCGGGTGCTGATGGGGTGTTGCTGGGGCAGCAATGGGTGTTGGCATGGCATCAATGTGCGGTGCATAGGCTGACGCCTTCGCGGGCAAGCCTCGCTCCTACAGGTTACGCATTGTCCCTGTAGGAGCGAGGCTTGCCCGCGAAGGCGTCAGTGCGATCAACCACTCTCTGTGCGATGGCACAGCTCTTGCGATACCCCTGCGGTACTTCGCCGAAATAAGACCCGCCATGCGTACCCGACGTCTGTTGTTTTCCCTGACCTGGCTCATCTCCCCTGCCGCCCTGCTGTTGCTCTGGGCGGTGGTGGCCGAGGCCGGGATTTTCCCGCGCAACCTGCTCGTCCCGCCCGCTCAGGTGTGGCAGACCTTCGAGGAATTGTCGGCCAGCGGTGAGCTGCTCGACCACTTGCTCAACAGCCTGTCACGGCTGGGGCTGGGTTTCGGCATCGGCTCGCTGCTGGGCCTGGCGTTCGGGGTGCTGATGGCGTTGTCGAAGAACGTCGAGATCTACTGCTCGCCGCTGTTCCACACCCTGCGCCAGATCCCCAGCATCGCGCTGATCCCGATGTTTGTGCTGCTGTTCGGCATCGATGAAACCTTCAAGATCATCATCGTCGCCAAGACCGCGTTCTTCCCGGTGGCGCTGGCCGCCAGCGAAGGGGTCAAGGCCATTCCGCGCAGCTACTTCGAAGTCGCCGATGTGTATCGCCTGCGCTGGCCGACGTTTGTCCGCGCGATCGCCCTGCCCGCTGCCGCGCCGCCGATCATCACCGGTTTTCGCATCAGCCTGACCCGCGCCTGGGTGGTGTTGGTGGCCACCGAGTTGCTGGCCGCCGACAGCGGTCTGGGGCAGATGATCGAAATGAGCCGGCAGATGTTGCGCATTGATGTGGTGATGGTCGGGATTGTGGTGACCGGCGTTATCGGTTTCGCCCTGGACTTCACCTTCCGCCAACTGGAACAGCGGCTGTTCCGCTGGCAGACCCGCTAGGAGCCGATGATGATTCGATTGCTTGCCAAATCCCGTGGCCTGCTGCTGCCGCTGTTGTTGATCGGCGGCTGGGAATACCTGTCGCGCCAGGGTGCCGCCGGCGCGTACGCCTTTGTGCCGTTGTCGGCGATCGGTACGGCGTTGCTTGAACTGTTGGCCAACGGCGAGTTGCTGGTGAACCTGCTGGCCAGTCTGGCCCGCACCAGCACCGGCCTGGCACTGGGGATTGTCTTCGGCGTGCTGCTGGGGGTGCTGATGGCGCTGTCGGCTGTGGCCAATCGGCTGGTCGGACCGCTGTTTCATTCGATCCGCCAGGTACCGATGCTCGGCTGGATTCCGTTGATCGCCATGTGGTTTGGCAATGGCGAGTTTTCCAAAGTGTTGATCGTCAGTCTCGCGGCGTTCTATCCGATGGTCCTCAACACGTATCAGGGTTTCAGCCATGTCGAGAAGCGCTATCGCGAGGTCGGCCAGGTGCTGGTGCTGAGCCGCCGGCAACGCTTTCGTCATGTGCTGCTGCCGGCGGCGCTGCCGAGCATTGCCACCGGCGTGCTGCATGCGCTGGCGTTTGCCTGGGTCACTGCGGTAGGCAGCGAACTGTTCCTGTCTTCGGGCGCCGGCCTGGGCAACCTGATGATGAACGCCGAAGCCGGCTCACGCATGGAAGTCATCGTCCTCAGCGTGCTGTGCATCGGCCTCTGCGGTTACCTGATGACCCTGCTGTTCACTCTTCTTAGCCGCCATCTGCTGCGCTGGCGCAACATTCGCTGAAAGGCCGATAACCATGAACGCAATTGCCCAACACGCTGTGCCACACAGCACCTCATTACACACCGGTGCGCTGCAGATTCGCGGCCTGAGCAAGGCCTACCGGATCGAAGGCCAGCCTTTTCCGGTGCTGCAGCAGATCAATCTCGACGTGCGTCCCGGTGAGTTCGTCAGCATTGTCGGTGCCAGCGGTTGCGGTAAGTCGACGCTGCTGCGGCTGGTCGTCGGGCTGGAAGACGACTATGAAGGCGACATTCTGCTGGATGGCAAACGGGTGGTCGGCACCAGCCTGGAACGCGGGATCGTGTTTCAGGATCATCGACTGTTTCCGTGGATGACCCTGAGCCAGAACATTGCCCTGGCGCTGAAAAACCATCCGTTGTCCAAGGTTGAAAAGGACCGTTTGGTGGCCGAGCACATTGCGCTGGTCAACCTCGAAGGTTTTGAAAACGCCTACCCCCACCAGTTGTCCGGCGGCATGGCGCAGCGCGCGGCCATCGCCCGCGCACTGATCAACCAACCGAAAGTGCTGCTGCTCGACGAACCCCTCGGCGCCCTCGACGCCTTGACCCGGGTGCGCCTGCAACATGAGTTGCAACGGATCTGGGTGCAACAGCGCTGCACGGTGATCATGGTCACCCACGACATCGAAGAAGCGCTGTACCTGGGCGATCGGGTCATCGTGATGGACGCCCACCCGGGCCGGATCAAGCACGAAATCAAGGTCGACCTGCCCCATCCACGGGACCGGGCTTCAACGGTTTTGCAGGGGTACAAGGAACAATTGCTGGAGGAACTGGTGGGGCATTAAACGCTGGACCTGTAGGAGCCGGCTTGCTGGCGATTGAAGCGACGCGGTGCATCTGACACACCGCGTCGATCCGATCGCCAGCAAGCCGGCTCCTACAGGGTCAGGGGGCATCCAGAGCCCTTCTGGCAGCTGGTTTTTAAAAGAACCAAAAGGAATTAATAAATACATAAACAGTATTTATCGTTATAAAAATATCCGCGTAGTCTCAGACCATCCCGTCATTCACCACGACAGTGAAGAGCCCTATGAATCCGACCGCCAACATCATCGACTTCGCCAGCTACCGCAAACGCAAACAAGCGCAGCAACGGGCACGGGCCATGTGGGAAATGTATGCACGCAATGCTGGCCTGCAGGCCTTTCAGTGGGTTCAGGCCTCGCGTTCGACCGAGACTCGTCAGGCGTGAATACACAAAACCCCTCGCGCTTTCTGGCGAGCGCTGACGAACCCGTGCTGGACCTGAACAACCTCGAATCACTGGAAGAAGACCCGATCTGCGAGCGGGTCGCGCAAAACCTGCAACGCCTGCGGGGCAAGCGTCACCTGTCCCTCGACGCCCTCGCGCGACAATGCGGTGTGAGCCGGGCGATGCTCGCGCAGATCGAATCCGGACGCAGCGTGCCGTCGATCAAAGTGCTGTGCAAGATCGCCAAAGGCTTGAAGGTTTCGGTGGCCGCATTTCTTGAACATCGGGCCTTTGAAGGGGTGGCCGTGTTATCGGCAAGCCAGAGCAAACGCCTGGTCAGCGCCAGCGGCGCCTTTGTCAGCCGAGCGCTGTTCCCGTTTGACGTGGCGCGCCAATCGGAGTTTTACGAACTGCGCCTGAGCCCATTGGGAGAGGACGTTTCCGAGGGCCATGGCCCCGGCGTCCAGGAGAACCTGGTGGTTTCGCAGGGCGTACTGGAAATCAGCGTCAACGACGAACGCTACCTGCTTTCCACCGGCGATTCGATCCTGTTTTACGCCGACCAGCCCCACCGCTATCGCAACCCGGCGGACAGTGAAGCGGTGGCGTATCTGGTGGTGACTTACCCGGAACGCCTCGACTGACAAAACCGGCTTTCGGGTGATGGCGGCTTTGCTGACGCCATCGCCAGCAAGCCGGCTCCTACAGGTTAGGTGGTCAACTCCAACTCATCGAACGACGCAAACATTGTAGGAGCCGGCTTGCTGGCGATGGCGATCTCAAGTACGCCTTCGCCGGCAAGCCTGGCTCCTACAGGGTCGTGGTTACCGCTATTTTTTCGGACGACATCAAACTGTAGGAGCCGGCTTGCTGGCGATGGCGATCTCAAGTACGCCTTCGCCGGCAAGCCGGCTCCTACAGGGTGGGTGGTCAACTCCAACTCATCGAACGACGCAGACATTGTAGGAGCCGGCTTGCTGGCGATGGCGCCCTCAAATACGCCTTCGCCAGCAAGCCTGGCGCCTACAAAAACAGGACATCAAAAAAGCCCGGCCAATCTTCATTGGCCGGGCTTTTTAATGGCTGTCGCTCAGGATCAGCAGGTGCAGCACATCATCGGCATGCCATTGCAGCTCATCATCATCGGCATGCTGCAATCGTTCATCATTTTCATCATCAGGGTGCAGCAGTTTTTCATCATGTCCATGTTCATGCCCGCCATCGGCATGATTTTGCACATCATGCCGTCAGCCATCATGGTGCATTCCATCACGCACTTCATCGACGGCATCGGCATGCCCATCATCGGCATTGGCATCATCATGTTCATCATCGGCATGGCCATGGCCGCCTGGGACATGCACATCATGCTCATGTTGCCGCAGTGCATCATCATCGGCATGCCGCAGTTCATCATCATCTGCATCATTTCTGCGCTGTTCTTGAACATCGCCATGTCCATGCCAGCGGCCGGCATCATTTTGCACATCATGCCGTCGTCCATCATTTCGCACGTCATGGTCGCCATCATCATCGGCATGCCCATCATCGGCATCATCGGCATGTTGGCGTTCATCGGCATTTGCATCTGCATGGCGTTCATCATGGTGTTGTACCCCAAAGGTTTGAATAGTTGGACGAAGCTGATGGCGCCGATTCTAAGGATTGGACCGGGGGCAACAAGATGACCATCGAACAGCGGAATTTGATGCTGGGGCAGCTTTAACGAGGTGGATGGAACGTCTATTTCTGCCATGACCGCCATTCGGATTTGATTGCAGACACAACCCGATCCACAACGCGGATTTCACGGTTATGGATATGCAGAAGAGGTCTATTTAAATAACCGAAAGAAATAATCGTTCTAACTGAACGAATAATTTTTGAAGCACAGCTTATTTCAGGCAAAAAAAATCCCAGGCAGCTGATGGACGCCTGGGATTTAAAAATGCATAAACCGTGGTGGTGAACGCGGTGCGGATATTACGGAATATTTCACCGTGTAACAAGATATTTTGACTCACCACCTGGTTACTAATCTTTCCAAGTCCTTAAATATCCACACTTTTTTTAAGGTCGAGTGACGAAAAGCAGTCAACTACAAGTACCAGCGATATTCACGTGCATTGATGTCCTGCATAAATGCCAAATGGTCCTGACGCTTGTTTTCGCAGTAGACATTTACAAACTCCGCACCCAATCCCTCACGCAACTGCGCGTTGTGTTGCATGGATTGAACGGCCTCCAGCATCTCCAGCGGGAAGTTGATGCCACTGCTGCGATCTTCATTCAACGGTGCTATCGGTTGACGACCGGTTTCAAGTCCTTGTTCCAACCCGACCAGAATCGCCGCCAACACCAGATACGGGTTGGCATCGGCACCGGCGAGGCGATGTTCGATGCGCAGATTCTTCGCGTCCGACTCAGGAACCCGCAGGCAGGCATCCCGATCTTCGAAGCCCCAACTGGCACGCGTCGCGACATTCACGGTGCCGCTCAAGCGACGCAGCGCATTGTGGTTCGGCGCGAAGATCGGCATGCAATGCGGCAACAGTTCTAGGCAACCGGCCACGGCATGGCGCAGCGGCTGTTGGTCATTGGCCGCTAAAAGGTTATTGCCCGCCTCGTCGTACAGGCTCACATGAACATGCATGCCGCTGCCGGGGTGTTGCAAGTAAGGCTTGGCCATGAAACTGGCGCGGTAGTTGTGCTTGAGCGCCACGCCACGGGTGCTGCGGCAAAACAGCGCCGCCCAGTCGGCAGCCCGCAGGCCGTCATCCAGGTGACCGAAGTTGATCTCGAACTGACCCGGGCCCAGCTCGGCAGTAATCACCGTGGTGTCGATGCCTTGCGCCCGCGCCGTCTCGACCATTTCATCGAGCACCGGCGCAAACCGCGACAGCCGCTCGATGTGCATGTTCGGCTGATCGTCCGCATCGTCGGTCAGCGGATCGCGCGCAAACTGCGGCAAGCCGTCACGCAACTGGCGATCGAACAGGTAGAACTCCAGTTCGAAAGCCACCACCGGGAAAATCCCTTTGCCAGCGAGGCGCTCCAGCACTTGCGCCAGCACTTCCCGTGGCTCGAAGACGATCGGTTTTTCAGTGCCGCTGGAGGTGATCAACATCTGCCCCAGCGGCTGTTTTTCCCAGTTGACGATTTTTAGCGTACCCGGCACCAACCGACGGGGCGCATCCGGGTCGCCGTCGTTGAAACAGTAGTCGCCGATTTTGAACAGCCCGCCTTGAGTGCCGAGCAATACACAATTCTGCGGCAGCTTGAGCGCGCTGCCGGCGGCGACCTTTTCGAGCATCTCGACCGGATAGCGCTTGCCGTAGAAATGCCCCGGGATGTCCAGGGAAATCAGGTCGACGTAGCGCACATCCAGAAAGCGCTGCCGAAATGCGCGCACTTCAGCAACCAGATCAGAGCAGACAGCATCCATCATGTTGTTCCTTGTTGTTTTTATCAGGTGTAAACCCAGAGCACCCGGGTGAGCTGATCGGTGAGATTGCCGTAGCGGCAATGGGTATGGCTGGCGAGTTGAAAGCTGTCCCCGGCCCCCAGGGTGACCGGTTGATTGTCATCCAGCCAAAGTGTCAGTTGCCCTTCGAGCACGTAACCGCCCTGCTCCGAGCTGTCATCCATGTGCCGGTCACCACTGCTGGCGCCGGGTTCGAGACGGCTTTCGAGCATCGAGAACGAGGCGCGCATTTTCGGCGAGACCAGGATGTCGGTGATGCCGTCGGCGTAATACAGCGTGCGGCGCTCGTCCGGCCGGGTCACCCACGGCAAGGCCATGGGTTTGGGCAGGCTGTAGAAATAGGTGGTCGGCACGCCGAGGGTTTCGCTGATCGCGGTCAAGTCCGCCACGGTCGGACGTGACAATCCACGCTCGACTTGCGAAAGAAAACCGACGGAGCGACCGATCTTGTCCGCCAGTTCCTTGAGCGTGTATTTTTTGTGTTTGCGCAGGTCCTGAATCAGGATCGCCAGCGCCGAAATCTCTTCTTGCATGTCCATCTGAAAGCTTCCAGAAAATGTGCGTTTCAAAGGCTGTCGCGCAACCGATACCAGGCCTTGCCGATGGCCTCCAGCGGCGCCGCCATGTATTTGCCGCCGGGGAAACTGCCGTTGACCAGGCCCTGATACAAGCCCAGCTCATCCGCCTGACCGAGTATCGCGTCGGACACGGCGCGAGCCCCGGCCAGGGTCGGCAGCACACCGTGGCCCGAATAACCCTGCAGCCAATAGAGATCGCCGCGTCGGCCAATGTCAGGCGTGCGTTTGAGCGTGAGGTCGATATGGCCGCCCCAGGCGAATTCCAGTTCGACGCCCTTGAGCTGAGGAAATACCCGTTGCAGGAACGGCCGGGTCGCGGCAGCGATGTCCTTCGGCATGCCGCCCAGGTAGGTGCAGCCGCCGCCGAACAGCAAGCGGTTATCCGGTGTACGACGGAAATAATCGAGAACGAACTGATTGTCAGTGACGCAAACATTGCTTGGCAGGAGCGCGGTCGCCTGTGCTTGCGAGAGCGGCGCGGTGGCCACCTGATAGGTGCCGACCGGCAACACACAACTTGATAGCTGCGGATCGAGCCGGTCCAGATAGGCGTTGCACGCCAGCACCAGCACATCGGCCCGGATGCGTCCGCGCTCAGTGGTGACCACGTACCGGCCACCCTCCTCGCGGTAATTCAGCGCCTTGCTTTGTTCATGAATACGACCACCGGCGCGCTCGATGGCAGCCGCCAGGCCGAGTGCCAGTTTCAACGGGTTCAGGTGCCCGCCTTCAGGATCAAACAGGCCCGCCTGGTAGCGCTCGCTGGCGACCCATTGCGGCAACTGCTCACGGGGAATGAATTGCAATCCATCGTGGCCCCATTTGTGGCTCGCCTCGTGTTGCCACTCGGTCAGCAGGCTCACCCGTCGCGGCATCACCGATGTCCAGAGGTGGCCGGGCCGATAATCACAATCGAATTCATGCCGGTCGGGCAGCGCGCGCAGTTCCTGCGCAGCCCAGCGCATGCCGTCCCACAAGCGCCGTGCGCGCTCATAACCCAGCGCGGCCTCCAGCGGCGGCATATCGCACGACCAACCGAGAATGGCCTGGCCGCCATTGCGCCCCGACGCCGCCCAGGCCACTCGACTGGCTTCCAGCAGCGTCACGCGCTTGCCCGCCAGGGCCAGGCGCAATGCCGTGTGCAAACCACTGAAGCCGGCGCCGATGATCAACACGTCGGTGTCGTGCTCGCCCTCCAACGCCGCACGTTCCACCAAGCGATCTGCGCAAGTGTGAGCGTAGTAACTGGCGACATGGCGGGTGGATTGCTGGAACATGCGAGCCTCATGAAATTTTATTATTTAAATTTCATGAAAAAATACACACGTTATTTCACGAACGCAAGAACCTGTAGGAGCGAGCCTGCTCGCGATGGTGTGTCAGTCAACCCAATGAGGCTGACACTCCATCGCGAACAGGCTCGCTCCTACAGGGATTCGGGTGATTTCCGCTCAGCGACTCAAGCGATCGGGATCAGCGGATCTGCTGCGGCCCATGCGGTTGCACGATCAGCTGCCGGCGGGTAGATCCACACGGTGTTGATCTGCGTCTTCAGGTTCTTGCCTTCCTGTTTCACCAGTTTGACCTGACGGTCCCAGCCCTCGGTGTACACCGCACCCCAGGCACCCAGGTCCAGGCAGGTGACGTATTTGGGTTGGCTGTACGGCGTCGGGTCCACGCCCAGGATCTGCGCGGCAACGTTATTGCCGGCGTGACGCCCCAATACGATGGCGTGTTGGCAGGTCATCAAGGCGTAGTTGCCGATGTCGTCGGACGCGGCATAAGCCACATCGCCGGTGGCAAAGATATCGTCCTGACCGATGACTTTCAGGTGACTGTCCACGTGCAGGCGGCCCAGGTGATCGCGTTCGGCAGGGATCTGCTCGGTCAGCGAACTGGCGCGCACGCCGGTGGTCCAGACCACGGTTTTGGCCTCGATACGCTGGCCGTCGCTCAAAGTGACACCGTTGGCATCGACGGAAAGTACCGAAGCCTTCAAGTGCCATTTCACGCCGGTTTCAATACTGGCCTCTTCGATCGACTTGGCGATTTCAGCCCCCATCGACCCGCCAATTTTCTCGCCACGATCGACAATGATCACCTCGACGTCGGCCTGATCGCCCAAAATGGCACGCAGACGTGCGGTCATCTCGGTCGCCGTTTCAATCCCGGTGAAGCCGCCGCCGGCCACCACCACGGTGTTGCGGGCTTTGCTTTCCGGCAGGCTGGCCAGGGATTTCAGATGGTTTTCCAGGCGCACGGCTTGTTCGATCTGGTCGACATCGAACGCATGTTCAGCCACGCCGGCGGTCGCCGGAATCGCCAGACGGCTGCCGGTGGCCAGAACGAGTTTGTCGTAGCTGCACACCTGTTTCGCACCCGAGGCGTCGACATAACCCACGCGTTTTTGCCCGACGTCGATGGTTTCTGCGGCGCCCTTGATGAACTTCACGCCCACCGCATCGAACAACTCGCCAATCGGCGCGGCCAGTTGGTGCGCGTTCGGCTCATAGAACCGCGGACGCACGCGCAGCTCGGCCTGCGGGGCCAGGACGGTGACTTCTACGTCGTTGTGACCATGAATGTCGAACAGACGTGTGGCGCTCAAAGCCGTCCACATGCCACCGAAACCTGCGCCGATTACCAGAATGTGCTGTTTCATCTTTAACTCCGTGAGAAGGCCGATCAATGAATTCGTAGAGGTCGTGCGCTTGCCAGTGCCGACCGAACAACTACGACTGTATTGATCCTAGTTAATTAACGCAATCGGTTTTTTCTGATGGTTGCCATCGAAAGGTTCGATGGCTCGACCGAGAGAGCCTTTACCCACGCACAAGGGGTAATGCACAGAGAGATGCGCCGACGGGATTCGTTGCCTGCCTAACCTTCAGCTGCTAACATTTGCGACAAGATTAGTCGGAGATCCAAATGTCTCTTTACAGCGCTGGCGTTGAGTACGGCATTCATTGCCTGATTTTCCTGGTGGGCAATTGCGGCGACACCCGTGAGGCGAGCGTGCGTGACCTCGCAGAACTGCAAGGCGTGCCACTGGACTATCTGGCGAAAATTTTCACCAAACTGGCCAAGGCAAAACTGGTGGTCGCCACTGAAGGCGTGCGCGGCGGATTCAAGCTGGCCCGGCCCTCCGACGAAATCAGCGTGCTCGATATCGTCAATGCCATCGACGGCCAAAAGCTGATTTTCGATTGCCGGGAAATTCGCGGGCGTTGCGCCCTGTTCGAAGGTTCCGCCCCGGATTGGGCGGTGTCAGGCCATTGCTCGGTCCATGCGGTCATGATGACGGCGCAGAAACGCATGGAAGATGCCCTCGCCCAGCAGACCATCCTGGATCTCGCCAGGAAAGTCGGACGAAAGGCGCCCTCGGAGTTCAGTGCTCAGGTTGATAACTGGATGAGTGATCGCCGGGACAAGAAAAGCGCTGCCCCGGCCGCTGACGAGCAGACCATTGCGGTTACCAACATTTGAAATGTGTTTGGCGACTGACGCCATCGCCAGCAAGCCGGCTCCTACAGGAAATTGCGGTGTCCTTGTAGGAGCCGGCTTGCTGGCGATGGCGATCCATCAAACGCCGCTATAAACAGTCCCGAACTGCCTGACGCAGTGCGCCTGACTTGGCCCATGGCGGCCCTTGATACAGCGAAACCCGGCTGCCGTCTTTCGATTTCACGATATCCAGAATTTCGTCGGCCGTGATGATGCTCGGCGCCTTGATCCGGTAGCCATTGGAAATCGGCGTTTGAGTCGTATTGGAAATCTCTTTCTGCCACGCCGGCAATACGCAGGCGGCATACTCCTTCGGCGCCTTCTCACTGTATTTGCTGACATTCGGCTCACCCGGCACCAGCGACGCAGGCAAGGAACACCCCGCCAGTAACGCCACCACGACTCCCGCAATCAACGTCCGCATGACGCCCCCCTATTCAAAAAAAGGAAATGTAGCGCGTCGTCTTGCAGACATCCATTCATTGAGCCTTTCTCAGCGTTTTTCGGTGTTCTGGCCGGGATGCGCAGCGGGCCGCTCGTTCAGGAAAGTCATCCATCGCTCATACGCTTCGTGCTGCCATTGAGTGACCCGCTCCCATTCCGGGCCGCTGAGTTGATGAGCGGAAATCAGCTTCATCATCTCCGTGGTCGCTGCGTCCAGATCGACCATCAGCTCATGCGCGTGAACCCTGAAGTCATCGGTCGTCGTCATTTGAAATTGCCTCGCCCCGGCGGAAATTCGCCACTTCAATACGACAGCAAATCTTTTCGCTCGCGTGCATCTTCCCGACCAAAGGCAGCATTGGCAGTTCGGACGAACAAAACGCCCTGTCCAGGGAAATGGGACTAAAATTTCGTAGCAGAGGTTTTCTGGAGATCGTCATGTGGCTCAACGAATCTGAAAACGAACTTCGACGTGACCTGCAAAGCGTTGCATCGGACCTGAGGTGGTCGGCGGTCGAGCTTCTACGCCTGGCAGATCAGTTAAAGCTGTCTGGCAATGATGTCGATGCGCAGGCGGTGCTGAGGCTGTGCGACCTGTTTCAGGGCGACGAACAGCGATTGGCAGGCTATGCCGAAGAAGTGAAAGCCAAGGCCATCAGTCGCAACAAAGCTCACTGAACAGGAGCGCGGCCATGAACAAGCCTTTATTCGCGCTGGTTGTCGTACTGGCAGCGCTGGCGGGCTGCAGCACTGAATCACGCCTCTATGGCGACCTCCCGTTGGTCGCCAAAGTCGAGACCGGAATGAGCAAGGATCAGGTCGAGCAGATCGGCGGGCCGCCTCACACCATCACCGAACGCACGGCGGTGCCTGGCACTTGCTATGACTACAAGCTGACGAAAGCCGGCCATCAACAAGCGTACAACGTCAGTTTCGATAACCGGGGCAAGGTCGACCACACGAGCTTCATCACCTGTGCGGAATGGAGCCGCCTGCAAACAAAAGCCAGGGAATCTTCCCATAGCACCGGCGGCGGTGGCGGCGGTTACTGAACACAAATGAAAAGCCCCGGAAAAAACCGGGGCTCGAAGCGTTTTACTTAACCGTCGTCTGGTTGCTTGCCGGCCTTTTGGCCCGGGATTTGTAACCGGGAAGTGCCGCGGCAAAGGCCAGTGCCTCTTCCCGGCTGGCAAAAGCGCCCAGTTGGTCACCTTGGGTGCACACCCGCCATGGGCCATTGCTCACGCTAAGTACGTCATAACCGTTCATGTGCATCTTATTCAGCATCGGAACGCTCATAAGTCACCTCCATTTTCGGTACTGATGTCCAGGATTGACCTGCCTACCTTACACCCGCCCTTTGCCGAGGTGCCGACCAGACGTCGCGACAGGATTCCGCCATTCGGTTGCACTTTCAGCCCCTGTGAGACCTCTAACCAGCCAAGAGGCCCGTGCAGCCTTGGGCGGCCTGAATATTGCATTTTTATTACTGATTTATGACAGCAAGCACTCAGGTAACACATGAAAGTACGCGCAACCGTCATTTGTGAGCAGGACCGGCACGTTCTCCTGGTGCGCAAGCCAAGGTGTCGCTGGACGTTGCCCGGCGGAAAGGTCGAGCCCGGAGAAACCGCGGCAGGCGCCGCCATGCGTGAACTTCAGGAAGAGACCGGGCTTGGGGTCGACGACATGCTGTACCTGATGCAACTGGAAACGGGTGGCACCCGACACCACGTTTACGAGGCGTCGGTGCTCAATTCGTCTGAAGCCCGGCCGCAAAACGAAATTTTCGATTGCCTGTGGTATCCGCTGGACGCCGTGCAGAACCTGAACACCAGCGACGCCACGCTGCGAATCGTCAGAGCGTTTCAGCGTCGCCTGTAAGGTGGGTCAGGCCTTGGCCACTGCCGTTGCCGCCTTGTCGATAAACGCCGCCACTTCGACCGGCATCGAGGCAAGGGACGCGTGACTTGCGTGCAACGTCAGGATCTCTTTGGCGTTCAACCGCCCCGCCATCCACTGCTGATTTTGCGGCGCGATCATCCGGTCGTCGGTCGACACCTGATACCACGACGGTTTGTTCTTCCACGCCACCGTAGTGATTGCATCGCCAAACGTGCCGGCCAAGGGGGCTTTTTGGGTGATGCCCATGACCAATCCTTCGGTTGCGGGCAGGTCCTGGCAGAAGCTTTCGTGGTAAAGCTCCGGTTTGACCCACAAATAACCATCACTGTCGGGGGCCAGGTTCGCTGCGGCAACGGGCGGATGCCGTTGAGTGATGGCGCCGGGACTTTCACCCGCATCCGGCGCGAACGCGGCGATGTACACCAGACCCACGACATTCGCTTGATCGCCGGCCTCAGTGATGACCGCACCGCCATAGGAATGCCCCACCAACAGCACCGGCCCCGCCTCTTGCGCGACCATTTTGCGCGTGCGCTCGGCATCATCGGCCAACGACGTGAGCGGCATCTCGACCGCGCGGATGCGGGTGTAGCCCTTTTTCAGCAGTTCGGCGATAACCTTGTTCCAGTGGGCGGCACCGCCCCAAAAACCATGGACCAGCACGATCGTGGGTTTTTCACTCATCACGTTGACTCCGTTTGATGGGGTTGTTGGCGAACGCTGTCAGCCCTGGTCGCCACCACCCACCGGCATGATCATGCCGGTGATATAGGACGCTTCGTCGCTGGCCAGAAACAGAATAGCGCCTGCCTGCTCATCCAGCGTGCCATAGCGCTTCATCAAACTGCTGTCGAGCGTCTGGTCGACGATCTGCTGGTACCACACTTTTTCTTCGGCGCTCTGTTCGGCGCTGTTGCGCGGAATCACTCGCGGCGGCGCTTCAGTGCCACCGGGCGCCGTGGCATTGACCCGCACGCCGCGACCGGCGGTTTCGAACGCCAGGCACGCGGTCAGCGCATTCACCCCGCCCTTCGCCGCACCGTACGGCACACGGTTGATGCTGCGCGTGGCGATGGACGAGACGTTGACGATGGCGCCGCTGCCCTGCTCCAGCATGAACGGCAGCGCCGCATGGCAGCACCATAACGTCGGGAACAGCGAGCGGCGGACTTCGGCCTCGATCTGCTCGGCTTCGTAGTGTTCGAACGGTTTGGCCCAGATCGTCCCGCCGACATTGTTGATGAGGATGTCGAGACGACCGAAGCGCTCGACGGCAGTTTGCATCACACGGTTGCATTCGCCGTATTGCTCAAGATCGGCAGTCAGCGCGAGCACCTGGCTGTCCTTCCCCAATTGCTGCTGCACTTCAAACACCAGCTCGGAGCGGTCGACCAGAATCAAGCGCGCCCCTTCCGCCGCCATGCGCTCGGCAACACGCCGGCCGATACCTTGGGCGGCACCGGTGATCAACGCGACTTTTTCGTGAAATCTGTTCATACCTGCCTCGAATCTAAAATAGCTCTAGACCTGTAGGAGCTGGCTTGCCAGCGATGGACGCACAGGCACCGCATTAGTCCTGTAAAAACGCGTTATCGTTAACGTCCATCGCTGGCAAGCCAGCTCCTACAGGGGGACGTGGTCACACAGTTTTATGCCGCGCTGGCAGCGAATTTTTCGTAGTAGAAATTCACCGGCGCAATGCCTTGCTCGCGAATGTACTGGCTGACCGCCTCGACCATCGGCGGCGGGCCGCACAGGTACACATCGACGTCGCCCTCGTTCAAGTGTTTGGGCTCGATGTGCTGTGTCACGTAGCCCTTGAGCGGGTGCTGGCTATCGGGGCTGGCCACGCAGGCGCTGAAGCTGAAATTCGGGATTCGCGCGGCGAAGGCTTCCAGCCGATCCATTTCCACCAGGTCGAAATCGTTGGTCACGCCGTAGATCAAATGCAGCGGATGTTCACTGCCCTGCTCGGCGATTTTTTCCAGCATCGCGGTGAATGGCGCAAGCCCCGTACCACCGGCCAGCAGCAACAACGGCCGACGGATGTCGCGCAGATAAAAACTGCCCAGCGGCCCGGCCAGGCTCATGCTGTCGCCGGCCTTGGCCATGCCGGTGAGGAAGCTGCTCATCAAACCACCAGGCACATTGCGAATCAGGAAACTGACCTCGCCATCACGCTGCAACGAGCTGAACGAATAAGCGCGGGTCTGCTCGCTGCCGGGAACCCCGAGGTTCACGTACTGCCCTGGCAGGAACGCCAGTTTGCTCAGGGCATCGCCCTTGATCGACAGTGCGATGGTGCTGTCGGACAGCTGGCGCACGGCGCTGATGGTCGCTTCAAAACTGGCCTGCTGGGTGCGGCAGACTTCCGAGGAGGCCGGCACCCGCACCACGCAATCGCTCTGGGCGCGCATCTGGCAGGTCAGGACAAAACCCTGCTCGGCTTCCTCCGCCGTGAGCGCGTCCTCGATGTATTCCTCGCCCAGGTCGTAACTGCCGACCTCGGCGAAACACTTGCACGTGCCGCAGGCGCCGTCGCGGCAATCCAGCGGAATGTTGATGCCTTGGCGGTACGCGGCGTCGGCCACGGTTTCGCCGGCGTTGGCGTCGATGAAACGGGTGACGCCGTCTTCGAAATTAAATGCGATGGAATGAGTCATGACGGCCGCCTCACAGGTGGTAAACATCGATGACCTGGCGAACGTAGTCGTTCTTCAGGATCACTTTCTTGGCCTTGATCAGCGGGTTTTCACCGCGCATATCGAGGGTGTAGAAACTGCTGCCGAAATAGCTGTCGACGGTCTTGTAGCGAAAGCTCAAGGTGTGCCAGTTGAAGCGCACCTTGCACAGGCCGTCCGCCTGTTCCAGCAGCTCGATGTTGCTGATGTTGTGCGAGGTGCGGGTGTCCGGCACGGTGGCGCTGGAACGCTCGGTCTTGATGCGGAAGATGCGGTCTTCCAGCCCCGTGCGGTTGCCGTACCAGATCAGCGAGATTTCCCGTTGCGGGTCTTCGGTCAGTTCGTCGTTGTCGTCCCAGGACGGCATCCAGAACGTCGCATCCGTGGCGTACAACTCCAGCCATTCGTCCCATAGCCGATCATCGAGGTAGCGCGCTTCGCGGTAGAGGAAGTCGCGCACGGTTTCATAGGTGATGGTCATTACACGGTCTCCACGGCAATCAGCTTCGATTGCTCGGCAGCCAGGGCCTTGAGCATGGTTTGCTGCCAATACTTGTGCTGCAACACGAACAGGCCTTCGTCCTCGGTGCGCACACCGCTGAGCAACGGATGCAGGTCAATTTCCTTCGCCGCCTCATCGGCGCCTTCGACCCAGTGCTCGGCGCCACGGGACATGTCGTTCCAGGCGGTCACGCTGCCCTGGTAACCGGTCTGGCAGGAGCGGAACTCTTCCAGATCGTCCGGGGTGGCCATGCCGCTGACGTTGAAGAAGTCCTCGTACTGACGAATCCGGCTCGAACGCGCGTGATCGCTTTCGCCTTTGGGGGCGATGCAGTAAATGGTGATTTCCGTGCGGTTGACCGAGATCGGCCGGGCGATGCGGATCTGCGAGCTGAACTGGTCCATCAGGTACACGTTCGGGTACAGGCACAGGTTGCGCGAATTTTCGATCATCCAGTCGGCGCGGGCCTTGCCGAAGTCCTTGGCCAGCTCATCGCGACGTTCGTACAGCGGACGGTCCTCCGGGTTGGCCCAACGGGTCCAGAGCAGCATGTGGCCTTTTTCGAACGAGTAGAAACCACCGCCCTGCTTGGCCCAGCTGCCGGCGCTCATGGTCGGGTTGGTGTCGCCGGCCTCGCGCTGTTTGCGCTGGTTCTGGGTGGCGGCGTAGTTCCAGTGCACCGAGCTGACGTGGTAACCGTCGGCGCCGTTTTCGGCGGTGAGTTTCCAGTTGCCTTCGTAGATGTAGCTGGACGAACCGCGCAGCACTTCCAGGCCGTCGGCGGACTGGTCGACGATCATGTCGATGATCTTCGCCGACTCGCCCAAATGCTCAACCAGCGGCACCACATCAGCCTTGAGGCTGCCGAACAGGAAGCCGCGATAGGATTCGAAACGGGCGACTTTGGTCAGGTCGTGGGAGCCTTCGCAGTTGAAGCTCGCCGGGTAGCCGGCCGCTGCCGGGTCTTTGACCTTCAGCAGTTTGCCGGAGTTGTTGAAGGTCCAGCCATGAAATGGGCAGGTGTACGAGCTTTTGTTGCCGGACTTGTGTCGGCAAAGCATCGCGCCACGGTGACTGCAGGCGTTGATAAAGGCGTTCAGCTCACCGTCCTTGTTGCGCGCGATGAAGATCGACTGGCGCCCCATGGTGGTGGTGTAGAAATCGTTTTTGTTGGGGATCTGGCTTTCGTGCGCCAGGTACAGCCAGTTGCCTTCGAAGATGTGTTCCATCTCAAGGTCGAACAGCCGCGGGTCAGTGAACATCTCGCGCTTGCAGCGGTAGATGCCTTGTTCTGGATCGTCCTCGAGCAGGGATTGAAGATATTCGGGTCGCAGGGTCATGGCCGCCGCCTCCATTGTTATTGTTCAGGCAAGGCTCATGCTAGGACGGGGCAATGGGGTGGACTATCCGCTGGGTGCAGACCTTTATCCGATTTGTGCAGAACGTATTTTCGGAATCGGACTACATAACTGCTTACAACTTCTGAATAGACTGCCCTCCTGACTACAAGGAGTGGTTTGCATGGCTAATCACGGTTACATGACCATAAACGGTAAAGCTCAAGGAATGATTTCAGCGGGCTGTTCAACCCAGGCCTCTATTGGCAACAAATACCAGGCCGCACACACAGACGAGATCATGGTGCTGTCCTACAGCCACAACATGACCAATATCGGCGATATCAATAAATCGACCCACAGCCCGATCATCGTTACCAAAGCCGTCGACAAGTCATCACCGCTGCTCGCTCAAGCGCTTTCAAACCGGGAAGAAATCAACTGCACGATCAGCTTTTATCGCGTGTCGTCCTTTGGCATGCAGGAAAAGTTTTTCACCGTGTCGATCAATGGCGGGGTCATTGCCGACCTGACGCTTGAAGTGCCTCATGCCATTTTTCAAAACGATGCAGAGCCCCAGGAACTGGTGGCCATTCGTTACCGCGACATCACCTGGACCCACCACTTGGCAAAAACCTCCGGCTACAGTTCGTGGGGCGAAGAGGAATGAATCCCCATGAACAGTGGGACGTTAACAGCGCGGCGGGCAAACTGGCGGGACAGGCCCGCACGCTCGGCGCGCGTCATCTGGCTCAACGCCTGTTGCGTGAGCAGTTCAATCGGGAAGTCGCCTTTTATGCAAAGCGCGTTGCGGACGATGTCGCGCAGGGCAAAACAACGCCAAAGCAAGGCTTACAGGCGCTTGCACAAGAACAGCACAACTTGCTTATCCAGTCACAAGCCATCACGCAAAAAACTCAGGGCGCGGTAACTGAACGGGTAAAAAGAATCCCGACCTCAATGCTCACACAGCCTTCATTGAAACCTGACCCGGAACGTTTATTGCGCTTTGTACATGCGCAGAATCTCAAGTCCACGGGCACGAACTCGCCCCGCCAATTGGCGGCAGCCGCTTCGCCGCATCCAGCTCCAGACCTGAAATTTTTCCCTCAAGAACAATGGCCCGCGCAAGTCGCACAAGAAGAACCCGGGTTCTACGTCGTCCCCAGAAGTACGACGGCTGACAAACTGGAAGCCCGACTATTCACGTCAGCCTCCCCCGCCGCCATCGCCAAATTCAAGGTCCTGAATCCGAATCTGGATCAGGTAAAGGCCGGGACGATGATTGTTCTCAGCGATCCGAATAATCATCTTTGTACTTTCGAAGAAGCGTTGTTGATGGAAGCGGCGGGCAATGTAAATAGAGCCCTGGAGCCTCTCAGTTCGGAAGAGGCCGATTTCATGGCGCGGCACTATGACGAGATTGCGTTCTTTATCTCCAAAGGGTCACTCGGGGCCAGTGCAGGGCTGGCGATGTTCTCGAAGAACCTGAAAGACGTGGAGGAGATTTTGCGCGACATCGATAAGTTGCACACAAAAACGTTTCAGGCAAACGGTCACCTCAACTCTCCCGATTTCTATGCCGAGCGCAAACGCCTGCTGACTCAGCTGGATACCCAACTCACCAAACTGACTAAAAAGAGCATTGGCTTTCCGGATCATCCCAATCTGAAAAGCGTGTTGGGCCTATCGACTAAAAGCCTTGTTCATCGTTGGAGAAAAGCCGGTGCCATTGGGCAGATTCCCGGTTATGCCACGCATATTGAAGCCGTTTCCAAAGCGGCGAAGTACGTCAAATATGGTGGTTGGGTTGGTACAGCGGTGGGTGGTGGAGCGTCAGTGATCAAGGTTCAGGGTGTTTGTGCCAAGGACAGCTTAGAAGCCTGTGAGGAGGTCAAATTTACTGAGGCTGGTGGCTTTATTGGTGGAGTTGCTGGTGGGGCTCTGATTTCAGGCATTACGACTGGTTCCGCAGGCTGGATATGTGCGGCGTTAGCCGTGCCGACTGGCGGGACGGCTACTCTTGCGTGCGGACTATTAGTGGTAGGAGCCGGATCTTTTGCTGGAGGACTTTACGGTGGAAAAACCGGAGAGATAATAGGAAAAGTAATATACGTGAATACAAAATGAGCCCTAGCGAACAATTTATCGGCTATTCGTGCGGCCTAGTTATCATCTGCATATATATTTGGATAGGCGTAACGCTGCACTTGGCACACACCAAAATGGATTTTATTCTAGAACACTTGAAGAACTGCAAGGCCATAAGGGCTCGCTCGCCACTTAGGCACGGTGGTGCCTGGGGAAAACTGATGCTTATAGGAGGAATTTCCGGAATCATCACTTTCCCTGGGTTTTATCTTAAAAGAGGTGAACTTAGCCTGGATGACTTACAAGCTTTTCCAAAACCACTGAAACGTAAGTTAATCATCATGCACTGGAGTGCACTTGGGCTCATGACGACAATGATTTTACTGGTTTCGATCGACAGTTCTGGACTGTTCTATTAGCGAGTCCATTATGCAGATGAAAACCTAGTCCCCTAGGGCACTTTCAATGCGGATCGACAGGCAACCCAGTTGCAAGCCGACCCATTGAGCCTAGCTTTAAATTAATCTACGCATTAAACAACGAAGACATTTACGAGATTATCAAGTGAGCCTTAATACAGCTGAAAAAGTATACTTAGCCATAGGATTATTCAACTTCGGATGAGGGTTTATATTTATCGGAACAGTACTTTTCCTCGCCTATACCAAAATGGATTTTATGCTAAACCATCTGAAGAACTGCCGTGCAGTTACTAGTAGTGCATTCTTGAGAAACGGTGGCCCTTGGGGGATTTTATCTTTGATGGGAGAAATAATGTGCGTATTCGCTACGCCTCAGCTCGCTCTACGTTACGGAGGCGCCAGTACAGATGATATGAAGAACTTTCCTACGGGCCTGAGAAGAGTTTTGATCACCTTGTATTGGCTCGGCTGGACATTTTTTATCGTGATGTGCGCCCTCGTCGGAGTCGCTGAACTCGGACTGATATGAAATATCCTGTCTTTGAAATACCTTTTCAGACGACTCAATCCCGCCGCTTCAACGTATCCGACGGCAATTCCCCAAACTGCTTACGATAGTTATCCGAAAACCGCCCCAAATGCAGAAACCCATAATCCATCGCCACTTCCGTCACGTTACGTACATTACAGGTCGGGTCGCTCAAACAGGCATTGATACGCTCCAGACGTTTCTGCCGGATGTAGTTTTTCGGCGTGGTGCCGGCGTTGCGCTCGAACAAGCCATACAGTGAACGCAGGCTCATCCGTGCCTGACGCGCCAGTTCTTCACTGTCGATGTCCTGCTTGAGGTGGCGTGCGATGTAGTCGGCAATCACCTCGAACGTGGCCGTCTGTGAGCCGAGGTTGATTCGGCTGACGTTGGTCTGCATCAGGCTGAGCATCTTGCTGACGATGATCTGTGCGTAATGCTCCTGCACCTTGGGAATCTGCTCGGTGGCCTCGGCCTCCTGGCAAATCATTGCCAGCAGCCCGACAAACCCTTCCAGTTCATTGAGCTGGTAACGGTTCTCCAGAAACCGCACGCCCTGCCCCGGATAGCGCCAGCGCTGCTCGTCGCACACGGACTCAAGCAACGTTGTGGGAACTTTGAGGATGAATTTTTCGCAATCGTCAGAGTACGTCAGGTCCACCGGATCGTCGGGATTGATCAGCAGCAACTCGCCAGGCGCGAAGTAATGTTCCTGACCGTGCCCGCGCCACAGGCAGTTGCCGCGCAGCAACACTTGCAGGTGGTAGATGCTTTCCAGTGCGCCCGAGGTGACCCGCACGCTGCCGCCATAGCTGATGCGGCACAGGTCGAGGCTGGCAAACTTGCGATGATTGAGACTGGCCAGAGGTTGCCCGGCGCGCGGCATCAGGATGCAATGATTACCGACATGCTGATTGACGTAGCCCGACACCGCGTACGGGTCGGCATGGTCGAATACGGAGCTGCGCTGACTCAACAGTTGCGCTTGCATCATCGGGTCACTCTCATTGTTGTTATAGGTTGCGTCGAGCCATTCTAGGGCTGCGCCACGGTAACGCAGAAAGCCACGAGATAAACGGTCGGTTATCTCGTGGCCAGGTCCCGCCGCTCGGGGTGATCAATCCTCCAGCGCGCGAACCCGCTCGTGACGCTGCTGCTCTTGCGGCTGGGCGGACGACTGCAAGGTGAAATCGAATTCGATCTCGGCAAAACGACCGCTGACGCCATGCGCCGCTGCGCGTTGTTGATCATCGCTGAAGGTGATTTTCGCGATCAGCTCGTCACGGGTGGCGTAGGCGAAATCGTCGTGCAGGTATTGATCGCCGTCGAGGTTGATCTGGGTGGTCAGGTGACGATGATCCGCCGCCGAGATGAAGAAGTGCACGTGCGCCGGACGCTGGCCGTGACGGCCCAGTTGATCGAGCAGTTGCTGGGTCGGACCGTCCGGCGGGCAGCCGTAACCCGACGGCACGATGCTGCGGAAGCGGTAGCGACCTTCGGCGTCGGTGACGATGCGCCGACGCAGGTTGAATTCGGATTGCGTGGTATCGAAGTACGAATAAGTGCCGCCGGTATTGGCGTGCCAGACATCCACAATCGCACCGGCCAACGGTTCGCCGGCGGTATTGAACACACGGCCCTGCATGAACAGCGTCACACCCGGATCGACGCCATCATCGAGACGCGCTTCACCTTGGGACAACGGCGCACCGGCCACGTACAGCGGGCCTTCGATGGTGCGCGGCGTGCCGCCAGCCTTGCCGGCCTGTTCGTCTTCGGCGTCCATCAGCAGGTCGAGGTAGTGTTCCAGGCCCAACCCGGCCACCACCAGCCCAGCCTCCTGGCGCGCACCCAGCACGTTGAGGTAGTTGACGGCTTTCCAGAACTCTTCCGGGGTCACAGCGAGGTCTTCGATGATGTTCACCGAATCACGCAGGATGCGGTAGATCAGCGCTTTGGTGCGCGGATTGCCGGCATCGTTGTGCAGGCCGCTGGCCTCTTCGAGAAACTTCTGGGCTTTGGCAGTGTGGGAAATTTTTACGTTCATTTTATGGGTTCCTCATCTTGTAATTATTAGCGTGGCGAACTGAACAGGCCAGGTTCAGCGGTCATCCTCGCGGATGGAAGAAGGATGCCGGCACATCGCGGTGACTTCGATCGCCATGTACGGGTACAGCGGCAATTGCATGAGCAAGTCGTGCAGCTCTTGAACGCTGTCGACATCGAACACGCTGTAATTGGCATAGAGCCCGGCAATGCGCCACAGGTGACGCCACTTGCCTTGATCCTGCAGACGCTGGGCCAGGGCTTTTTCGTCAGCCTTGAGCTGCGCGGCGCGTTCGGGGTTCATATCGACCGGCAAATTCACGGTCATCTTTACGTGGAACAGCATAATGCTCTCCTCAGGCTTGATGAATGGCAGTGGATGTCTTGTCGCGACGGAAAAACGCCAGGCGTTCTTCATCGAGGTTCAGGCCCAGCCCAGGGGTTTTCGGCACGTGCAGCTCGAAATCGCGATAGACCAGCGGCTCGCTGAGAATGTCTTCGGTCAACAGCAGCGGGCCGAACAGCTCGGTGTCCCACGCCAGTTTGTTCAACGTGACGAAGGCATGGGCCGACGCCATGGTGCCCAGACCACCTTCAAGCATGGTGCCGCCGTACAGGCCGATGCCCGCCGCTTCGGCGATCGCGGCGGTCCGCAGCACGGCGCGTGGGCCGCCGTTCTTGGCAATCTTCAGGGCGAACACCGAAGCCGCACCTTCACGGGCCAGGTTGAACGCATCTTCCACACACTCGATGGATTCATCGGCCATGATCGGTGCCGGGCTGATGGCGTTCAGGCGCGCCATGCCCGAGCGGTTATTGCGCGAGATCGGCTGCTCGATCAGGTCGATGCCGTTGCTGCCGAGAATCCGGCAGGCGCGTAATGCGACGGCTTCATCCCAGGCCTGATTGACGTCGACCCGCACGCTGGCGCGATCGCCGAGGGCTTTCTTGATCGCGATGACGTGGGCCAGATCGCGATTGACTTCGCCGGCACCGATTTTCAGTTTGAAGATGCGATGGCGGCGCAGGTCGAGCATTTTTTCCGCTTCGGCGATGTCCTTGTCGGTATCGCCGCTGGCCAGGGTCCAGGCCACTGGCAGCGCATCCCGAACGCGGCCGCCCAGCAGTTCGCTGACCGGCAGGCCAAGGCGCTTGCCCTGGGCATCGAGCAACGCGGTTTCGATACCTGACTTGGCGAAGGTGTTGCCACGGATGCTGCGCTCCAGGCGCAACATCGCAGCGTTGACGTTGGCGCTGTCCTGACCCAGCAGCAGCGGCGCGAAGTGCCGGTCGATGTTGGTCTTGATGCTGTCCGGGCTTTCATTGCCATACGCCAGGCCACCGATGGTGGTGGATTCGCCAATGCCTTCAATGCCATCGGCGCAGCGCACGCGAATGATCACCAGCGTCTGGTTCTGCATGGTGTGCATCGCCAGCTTGTGCGGGCGGATGGTCGGCAGATCGACGATGATCGTCTCGATCGATTCAATGGCAGTTGCAAGCATGTCGATACCCGTCAGGTTCTTAAAGTTCTGGAACCGATTCTGGTACGGCTTTTTTCGGGAAGCCAATATAGAATTGGTCTGACTTGATACCTTTAAGGTATGCAAACTGCTTTGCGGAGGCCTCATGGAACTGCGTCACCTGCGGTATTTTCAGGTGTTGGCTCAAACCCTCAACTTCACCCGCGCCGCCGAACTGCTGCACATTGCCCAACCGCCACTGAGCCGACAGATTCAGCAACTGGAGGATGAACTCGGGGTGCTTTTGCTGGATCGCGGACGGCCGCTGAAACTGACCGACGCCGGGCGGTTTTTCCATGAACACAGCACTGCCCTGCTGGAGCAACTGGGCAAGGTCTGCGACAACACGCGACGCATCGGTCTGGGGGAAAAAACCTGGCTAGGGATTGGTTTTGCGCCGTCGACACTCTATGGCGTGCTGCCGGAACTGATTCGCCGCTTGCGCAGCGGCGAGCCTCTGGAGCTGGAACTGGGACTCTCGGAAATGACCACGCTGCAACAGGTGCAGGCGCTCAAGGCCGGGCGGATCGATATCGGTTTCGGCCGCATCCGCATCGACGACCCGGCCATCATCCAGACGGTGTTGACCGAAGACCGGCTGGTCGCCGCCCTGCCCGCCGGTCATCCGCTACTGGCCGGGCCGATCAGCCTGCGCGAACTGGCAAAGGAACCTTTCGTGCTGTACCCCGGCAACCCGCGCCCCAGCTACGCCGACCATGTGATCGGGTTGTTCGAGTCCTATGGCGTCAGCATTCACGTGGCACAGTGGACCAACGAACTGCAAACCGCCATCGGCCTGGTGGGCGCAGGAATCGGCGTCACCCTGGTGCCGGCCTCGGTGCAATTGCTGCACCGCGACGACATCGGCTTCACGCCGCTGCTGGAAGACAACGCGACCTCGCCGATCATCCTCAGCCGACGCGTGGGCGACGTGTCGCCAGGGTTGAATCATTGCTTGCGGATGATTGATGAATTATCGCCGCAACAGCTGAACGCTTTGTAGGAGCACGGCTTGCCGGCGATGGCGTCAGTGAGATTGCCATCGCCGGCAAGCCGGCTCCTACAGATCGTGGATGTGTTCGGGATTGAGGGTTCACGCAAAACCTGTAGGAGCCCGGCTTGCTGGCGATGGCGTCCGTGAGATCGCCATCGCCAGCAAGCAGGCTCCTACAAATTGTCGGGGTGTTCGGGATTGAGGGTTTACGCAAAACCTGTAGGAGCCCGGCTTGCCGGCGATGGCGCCCGTGAAATTGCCATCGCCAGCAAGCCGGCTCCTACAAATTGTCGGGGTGTTCGGGATTGAGGGTTCACGCAAAACCTGTAGGAGCCCGGCTTGCCGGCGATGGCGTCCGTGAGATCGCCATCGCCAGCAAGCCGGCTCCTACAGGTCGTGGGCGTGTTCGGGGTTGAGGGTTCACGCAAAACCTGTAGGAGCCCGGCTTGCTGGCGATGGCGCCCGTGAGATCGCCATCGCCGGCAAGCCGGCTCCTACAGATCGTGGAGGTGTTCGGGATTGAGGGTTTACGCAAAACCTGTAGGAGCCCGGCTTGCCGGCGATGGCGCCCGTGAGATCGCCATCGCCGGCAAGCCGGCTCCTACAGATTGTGGGGTGTTCGGGATTGAGAGTTTACGCAAAACCTGTAGAAGTCCGGCTTGCCGGCGATGGCGCCCGTGAGATCGCCATCGCCGGCAAGCCGGCTCCTACAGATTGTGGGGTGTTCGGGATTGAGGGTTTATGCAAAACCTGTAGGAGCCCGGCTTGCCGGCGATGGCGTCCGTGAAATCGCCATCGCCAGCAAGCCGGCTCCTACAGATTGTGGGGGGTGTTCGGGATTGAGGGTTTACGCAAAACCTGTAGGAGCCCGGCTTGCCGGCGATGGCGTCCGTGAGATCGCCATCGCCAGCAAGCCGGCTCCTACAGATTGTGGGGTGTTCGGGATTTGCGGTTATTCATCTGCCGGCGAACGTTATGCGGCTCTCACTTGGATCAACATTCAATGAGCGTCCCCGTCCCAGATCCAGTTCCAGACCCCCGGCAATTTCACCGGTTGCGCACTGTCGCGAACGGTGCGCGCCATGGCCGCCCGTTGCAGCTCGGCCTGATCATCGTAAAACGGCTTCTGCGCCGTTTTCACGCCGGTCGCCTGCGCACTGTCGAGAAGGATTTGCAGGTATTCGCGGGCATGTCGGGCGGTGTAGCGATTGAGGTCGTGGAAGGTCACCACCACCGGGATCACCCCATCCACCGTCGGCAATTCACCCAATGCGATGCGCTCACGCACCTCTGACATCTGCCGCAACATGCTGGACCGGCGTCGGGGGCTGGCGTTGAAACCCCAGATCTTGCCGTCGTTGGCGCTCAGGTCGGTCAGCAATACGTGCATACCGTGCTTTTGATAAGCGGCGAAAACCCGTTTGTCGTAGTTCCAGAACGGCGGCCGTACCAGGGTCGGCGGCGTGCCGGTGATGGCGGCGATGTCGGCACTGCCTTTGGTCAATGACTGTTCCAGTTCTTCCGGGCTCAGAGAACGGTGATTGGTGTGCCAGTGGGTGGCCGTATGGAAACCGAGAATCTGCCCGTCCGCATGCTCGCGGCGCATGACCTCGCGGCCGATGTCGCTGTCGCCCGCCCGTGGCGCGCCGGTCTGCACGAAGAACACCGCTTTGAGGTTCGGCTGCACCGGGTTGGTGGCGAGACTGTCGAGGATTGTCATCGTCGGGTTCCAGAAACTCGACGCGCTGGGACCGTCGTCGAACGTCAGCAGAAACCGGATCGGTGCTTGCGCGTGCAGACGCTGTTCGGTTTGCGGCGTCATTTCGATGGGAGCAGCGATGCAACCCGCCAGCCCGACGGCAATGGCGAGTGCGCTGAGAATCTTGAACAGCTGTTTCATGTTGTGCCTTGAGCCGGACCGTTAAGCCCGCACAAGTGTGCGGGCGCGGTTTGGATCAGGGTACACAGTGTTTGGTTCCGGTGCTGCCCGGCATTGTCAGTTACTGGGTAAACGCCTGCTCGAACGAGCTGTCGATAATCGGCGCGGTCGCCAGTGCCGTCGGCAGTGCTTTGACCTTGAACAGAAAATCCGCCGTGCTTTGCAGGTCCTTCGCGGCCTGTGCATCCACCGGGCCGACGGTCATGTGAGCCTGGCGTAACCAGTGACGCGAGACGTTCTGGTCAAGATTGGCCTTCTTCGCCCACAGATCGGCATATTCGTCGGTGTGATTGTCGACCCAGGCCCGTGCCTTTTTCAGGCGAACCAGGAAGTCGGCGATGGCTTCGCGCTTGCTGTCGATTGAGGGTGTCGAAGCGGCGATAGCGCTGAGGCCTGGCATGAGGTTCTTGGCGGTAAGAATCGGTCGCGCGCCGGAGAACAGAATCTGTTGGGAAATGTAGGGTTCCCAGACCGGGAAGGCATCAATGCTGCCCTGGGGCAGCGCGGCGGCGGCATCGATCGGCATCAGCTTGATGAAGTCGACGTAGTCCTCCGGCAGGTCAGCTTGTTGCAAGGCACGCAGGGTCAATTGCTGGCTCCAGGCGCCGGGCCAGTAGGCGACTTTCTTGCCCTTGAGGTCGGCGATGCTTTTGACCGGCGAATCCTTGGGCACCAGCAAGGCGATGGTGTCCGGGTTCTGCCGCGAGACGCCGATCAGCTTCACCGGCGCCTGCTTTGCAGCGAGGAACAGGAAGCCTGAATCGCCCAGAAAACCCACGTCCAGCGCCCCGGTGTTCAGCGCTTCCGCCAGCGGTGCAGCGGCCTGAAAATGCTTCCAGTCAACGGTGTAAGGCGCCCCTTCCAGTACCCCCGAAGCCTCCACCGAAGCGCGCACGTTGTAGTAATTCTGATCACCGACATGCAGGACAACGGGCTCAGCGGCGTAGGCCATTGGTGCAGCAAACAACGCACTGGTCAGCAAACTGCGGACGAATCTGGACAGGTTCATCGGGGGCTCCTTGAGAGTGAATGGCATAGACCATAACGCTCTTACAGGACGATTTTTAAATTCGATTTACGCATAAGCTCATGACTGTCAGCCAACACTGTTCACCCGGCAACAGTGAGCCGACAGACTGTTTTCCCTGCAACACCCTTCTGCTTCATTCCTCGCCTCAACGCCTTGAAAAGGCCTGATATCCAAGACATGGCACAGAGCCTGCAATATTCCTTTTACGCAGGAAGCGTTTATAAAAAATGAATTTTTAGACATAAGAAACTCAACGCCTTGTCCGGAGCCGATCCCATGAAGCCCACCTTCCGCTTTCCCAAAGTCAGGTATCTGCTCAGCGCCTGCGCCCTGGCCTTGAGCCTGCAACCCGCCGCGCAGGCTGCTGAAACACCGCCGGCCGAAGTGCATCTGGATTACGCCTACTACTCGCCAGTCAGCCTGGTGCTTAAACACTTTGGATTTCTGGAAAAAGCCCTGCCGCAGACCAAAGTCAGTTGGGTGCTGAGTCAGGGCAGCAACCGCTCGCTGGAATACCTCAACAGCGGCGGCGTTGATTTCGCCTCCTCCGCCAGCCTCGCTGCCGTGCTCAGCCGCGCCAATGGCAGCCCGATCAAATCGGTTTACGTCTACAGCCGCGCCGAATGGACCGCATTGGTGGTGCGCAAGGATTCGCCCTACCAGACCGTCGCCGACCTGAAAGGCAAGAAGATCGCCGCCACCAAAGGCACCGACCCGTACCTGTTCACCCTGCGCAGCCTGCAACAGGCCGGCCTGAGCAAGGACGATGTGGAACTGGTGCACTTGCAGCACCCGGATGGCCGCACGGCCCTGGAAAAAGGCGACGTCGACGCCTGGGCCGGCCTCGATCCGCACATGGCCGCCAGCCAGGTCCAGGCCGGTTCGCGCCTGTTGTATCGCAACACCAACTTCAACAGTTATGGCGTAGTCAGCGTTACTGACACTTATGCGAAAGAGCACCCGCAGACCATCGAAACCGTACTGAAGGCGTACGAAAAGGCCCGCGACTGGTCGGTAAAAAACCCTGACGAACTGGCGAAACTGCTCGCTACCGAATCCGGTCTGCCGCTGGAAGTGGCCAAGCTGCAACTGTCCCGCACTGACCTGAGCAGCCCGCAACTGACCGCCAGGGATGTGATCGCCTCCAAGGCCGCCGCGCCGATTCTGGTGTCCGAAGAACTGGTGCGTCGTGGGGTGAATGTCGATCAGGTCATCGATCAGTTGATCGACACCGGCTTCAAGGAAACCGTGGCCCGTCAGTAAATAACCGCCAACGGGGCACAACGAATCCGCGCCAGTCGCGGATTCGTCGTGACCGGAGAATCTCATGACCAGCAAAAGCAAAGACCTGCCCCTCGAACTGCCGACGCCACGTCGTGCCGCTCTTTCCTTGAACAATGCCTGGCGTTTGCGCCTCAAGGGTCTGGCGTTGCCGGTGCTGATCCTCCTGGTGCTGGAATTTGTCGTACGCATCGGCTGGTTGCCGTCCTACCAAATGCCGGCGCCCAGCGAAATCGCCCTGACCTTGAGAGACCTAGCCGAAGGCGCGCTGTGGAAACACATCAGCGCCAGCCTGTTGCGCGTGTTGCTCGGTTTCGCCATCGGCACCGGTCTGGCACTGGTGTTTGCCGCCTGGGTCGGTTTGAGCCGCGAAGCCGAAGCCTGGCTTGAGCCGACCTTCGCCGGCCTGCGTTCGATTCCGAGCCTGGCCTGGGTGCCCTTGTTGCTGCTGTGGCTGGGCATCGACGAAACCTCGAAAATCGTCCTGATTGCCATCGGCGCGTTCTTCCCGGTGTACCTCAACGGCGTCGCGGCGATCCGCGACATCGACCGCAAACTGGTGGAAGTCGGGCAGATGTATGGCTTCGGTCGCACACGGCTGGTCCGGCGGATTCTGCTACCCGCCGCCCTACCCGGCCTGTTTACCGGGTTGCGCAGCGGCATGAGCCTGGCGTGGATGTTTCTGGTGGCCGCCGAGCTGATCGCCGCGACCAAAGGGTTGGGTTATCTGCTCAGTGACGGGCGCGAGACGTCCCGCCCGGACATCGTGCTCGCGGCAATCATTGTGCTGGCGCTGCTGGGCAAACTCAGCGATGGCATTCTCGCCGGCCTGGAGAAACGCTTCCTGGCGTGGCGCGACACGTTCAACGGCCAAAGCACAGAGGATTGAGCCATGACCGATTACCTGCTGGACATTCGCGTCGAGCGCAAAACCTTCGCCACCACCACCGTGCTCAGGGATATCCACCTGCAATTGCAGCCCCGGGAAACCGTCAGCCTGCTGGGCCCCAGCGGGTGCGGTAAAAGCACGTTGTTGCGGATCGTTGCCGGTCTGGAAAAGGACTTTCAGGGTGAACTGAATCGCAGCGCCGGTGAGGTTGCGTTCGTGTTTCAGGAACCTCGATTGATGCCCTGGCTGACGGTCGAGCAGAACATCGGCTTCAGCGCCGACAACCGATATGACAAGGCCTGGGTCGCACAACTGATCGATGAAGTCGGCCTCAGCGGGTTCGCTCAAGCGTTACCCAAGGCGCTTTCCGGTGGCATGGCGCAGCGGGTCGCCATTGCTCGCGGCCTCTACTCACGGCCCGATGTGTTGTTGCTGGACGAACCGTTCAGCGCGGTGGACGCCTTCACCCGGATGAAACTGCAAGACCTGTTGCTGCAACTGGCCGAGCGTCACGCCATCGCCCTGCTGCTGGTGACCCACGATGTCGATGAAGCGCTGTACCTCAGCGACCGCGTCCTGGTCATGGACAATCGCCCCAGCAGCATTCGCCAGGAACTGGCGGTGCAACTGCCCCATCCGCGTGATCGGCGCGATCCGCTGCTGGCGCAATTGAAGGCCCTGTCATTGACCGAACTGCAACGGGCGCACGTCATTTGAATCGCCCAGCGTTCCCCAATCCGTAGGAGCCAGGCTTGCCGGCGAAGGCGCCCGTAAGATCGCCATCGCCGGCAAGCCGGCTCCTACAGGGTTCGCGTGAATTCCCAATCCCGAACATCCCCGCGATCCGTAGGAGCCGGCTTGCTGGCGATGGCGTCCGTAAGATCGCCATCGCCAGCAAGCCGGCTCCTACAGGGTTCGCGTGAATCCCCAATCCCGAACATCCCCCAATCCGTAGGAGCCGGCTTGCTGGCGATGGCGTCCGTAAGATCGCCATCGCCAGCAAGCCGGCTCCTACAGGGTTCGCGTGAATCCCCAATCCCGAACATCCCTTAATCCGTAGGAGCCAGGCTTGCCGGCGAAGGCGTCCGTAAGATCGCCATCGCCAGCAAGCCGGCTCCTACAGGGTTCGCGTGAATCCCCAATCCCGAACATCCCCCGATCCGTAGGAGCCCGGCTTGCTGGCGAAGGCGTCCGTAAGATCGCCATCGCCGGCAAGCCGGCTCCTACAGGGTTCGCGTGAATTCCCGATCCCGGACATCTCCCAATCCGTAGGAGCCAGGCTTGCCGGCGAAGGCGCCCGTAAGATCGCCATCGCCGGCAAGCCGGCTCCTACAGGGTTCGTGTGAATCCCTGATCCCGAACATCCTGACGATCCGTAGGAGCCAGGCTTGCCGGCGAAGGCGTCCGTAAGATCGCCATCGCCGGCAAGCCGGCTCCTACAGGGTTCGCGTGAATTCCCAATCCCGAACATCCCCCGATCCGTAGGAGCCAGGCTTGCCGGCGAAGGCGTCCGTAAGATCGCCATCGCCGGCAAGCCGGGCTCCTGCAGGTGAAGCGTCTAAGCTGAAGGTTCCAGTCGGAGGTTTCTTTCGATGTGCGGAAGACTCTCGCAATACCGGGGCATTCATGACTTCGTGGCGGTGCTGAGTATTCCCGACGCGCTGATCAACCATGTCGGCGATGAACCGCTGGCCAGGTACAACGCCGCGCCGACGAATCAACTCGCGTTGTTTCATCGGGAAAGCAATGGGCTCCAGGCCGACAAGGTGCGCTGGGGATGGCGGCCGCATTGGGCGAAGGATCGTGCGGCACCGATCAATGCACGGGTGGAGAAAGTCGCCCACGGTCCGTTCTTCCGCGCAATCTGGCCGCACCGCGCGATTGTGCCGATCGATAACTGGTTCGAATGGGTCGATACGCCGGACTCAACGAGACAGCCATGGCTCATCCGGCGGCAGGACCGCGATCCGATTTTCTGTGCCGCGATTGGCCGGTTTCCCACAGATGGCGAGGAACCGAGAGACGACAACGGTTTCGTGATCATTACCGCGGACAGCGCCGGTGGCATGCTCGACATTCACGACCGGCGGCCGGTGGTGTTGTCGCCGGAACTGGCACGGGAATGGCTCGATCCCGCCACGCCCCCGGAACGCGCCGAACAGATGGCCTTGTTTCAAGGCGAAGGCAGCGAAGTTTTCGAGTGGTACAAGGTTGGCAAGGCTGTAGGCAACGTGAGGAATCAAGACGCGTCGCTGATTGACGAGAGTGCATGAATTTATCAATACCAACAGCCTGACGGCAGCCAATAACTGTTAGTTATGCAGACCAATAACTTAAACGTTACACAGACTGTTTCACCCAAGTAACACTTACTGATAGAGGGCGCTTTGCTGCGTCAACCGCTTGTCCGACAATTTGATCGTCATACATACATTTAGAATAACTACGGATAGCATGCGCGCCGCATTTCCACTGGCATCGCCTGGTTGACCAATAAGTCAACAACTAAGGAAATCCCAACTACAACAAGCCTTGCAGAGAATTAAATGCGCGACGATTTTGCAATCAATCAAGTCGTTGGTCTGGAGTGCGTTTATCTTTCGACGACAGAGCACTATCGGCTGGACTGTTTCATAGAGCAATACATAAAGACCCGTAACCTGCGATCGGTTCCGGGGATTGACGGCACCTTGCGTTCAACGCTCATACACTATCCCGGCAAGCCGCCGGTCATGGTCAACGAAGTGAACGCATGGATCGACAAGACCCTGGGCTATCGGGCCTCACATCCCGACGAATTGCAGCTCGACGACGCTTGAAACGACACGCAGGCCTACGTTTGGCAAAAGAACTGAACGAACCCGTCGTCGCCGCACTCTGAACGGTAGAGGCTCACTGAGCCTCCTCCTTTTTCAGCAGTCCTATTTCTGCATCACACTTTCACCGCAGATCTCTCTGAATTTTTATTCGACGACTAAGCCACTGACCTGGCTGGCTCCACGAGAGATAGATGAGTGAACTCATTCCCTATGCCGTGCATTACTTATTCGACGGTGTGCGACAGCACTTTTTCAAGATGGCTGTGCATTTTTCCGATGTCGAAGCGATTCATTCGGCGTCTGCGCATGCTTACCCTGAATCCGGCCGCAAGATCGCCGAACACGCCACCCTCGAAGCGGCACGCATTAAAGCGCAGCAATTGGGCATTACCCAGATTCGCTGGAACGTGTCGATCTGATTGACCAGCAAAAAAAGCCCCGCGCATAGGCGGGGCTTTGTTGTATGCGCAGATCGGTCAGAGCGCCTGCTAAAACTTTCTATCAGGTTCTGACAGTTCCTTCCCGTCGTCGGGATGCTTCCAGTCAGGCGTCGAACGTTTCTGCTGCTCGATCTCTTCTTCCGTCGGTTCATCCATGTCTTCATCTTCCGGATCAGGACGCTTTTGTTCAGTTGCCATGCTCACCTCTCTCCCTAAGGGATCAGTCATCAACTTTAAGCGTAGAACAGTTTCGCGCTCCCGGCTCAGAGCCACCAGCGCAGCAAAAAGAAGAACCCCATGCTCAACAACATGCTGAGCAAGGTGTTGCGGGTGTACAGCACCAGCCCCACCGCCACCAGCGAACTGATCAGGTACGGGTTGTCCCATTGCAGGTTCAGCTGTTTATCCGGCATGAACACAATCGGGCCGCAGATGGCGGTCAACATGCCCGGCACCGCAAAGCCGAGGAATTGCCGGGCGTTGCTGCTCAGGCGCAGCGGCAGCCGTGGCTCGAGAAATACATAACGGTTGAGGAACACCAGAATCCCCATACCGACAATCACCGCCCAGACCATCATGTGCGTCCACCATAGAATTTGTTGCAGATGAAGCCCGCCGTCATGCCCGCCAACCCCGACAACACCAGCGCCGAGCCCCACTGCCAGTAACTGAACAACACCGAGCAAAACAGCGAAACCGCCACGCAGACCACGGTCGGTACGTTGCGCACCACCGGGGTGATCAGGACAATGAAGGTCGCGGCGATGGAGAAATCCAGGCCCAGATGTTCCAGGCCGGGAATGCTGCTGCCCAACACAATGCCGGCCAGCGTGAAGAGGTTCCAGGCGATGTAAAACGTCAGGCCGACGCCCAGGGCATACCAGCGGTTGAATTGCTGTTTGTCATGCTGGCTGGTCAAGGCGAACAGCTCGTCGGTGAGCAAAAAGCCCAGCCCGGCACGCCAGCGACCGGGCAGCGGCGAAATCACCGAGCGCATGCTCATGCCGTAGAGCAAATGCTGCGACGTCAGCAATAACGTGGTCAGCAGAATTGAAAAGATTCCGGCACCGCCCTTGAGCATGCCGATGGCCACCAATTGCGCCGCCCCGGCAAACACGATGCTCGACAACCCCTGGCCTTGCAGCGGCGTGAGGTTGGCTTCGATGGCCATGGAGCCGGCCAGCAATCCCCACGGCGCGGTCGCCAGGGACAATGGCATGATCGCCGCAGCGCCGCGAAGAAAGGCGCTGCGCGGCATGAGTGAGTGAGTCATAACGCTCTACAAACAGGAAAAGACGCCTGACTGTGCCAGCAGTCGCGCCCGATGGCTTGAACAATCTTGCGCACTTGTGCCGATTTTGGTGATTGACAAAATTCCCGCCGACTCTTAAAACTGAGCGCCTCATTCAGGGTGTAAGCAAACATGTCCGCAACCTTCAACCTCAACATTGACGCCATTGGCTTGATTGCCAAGGCGCAAGGTTGCGTTGCGCACGCCCTCAAATCGAAGAAACAGTCGCTCATGTGACCGGGGCGCGCTGTCCCGTCAGATGAGCTGACAGGACATTGAGCGCGACGGGCACCCTCCCCCTGCTTACTTCCTTCTACGCTTCTGACGGTGACGAAATCGGTCAACTTTCAGGAGTAAGTGCATGTCATCGTTTCAAGGTATCTGGGTTCCGCTCGTTACGCCGTTTCAACACGGTGCGATCGATTTCGTCGGGTTGCGCCGGCTCGTCAGCCATTTGCTGGACAAAGGCGTCGATGGCCTGGTGGTCTGCGGCACTACCGCTGAAGCGGCGGCACTGAGCAAACATGAACAACTGGCGGTGCTGGATGCCGTGCTTGAGTTAGTGCCTGCGGATCAGGTGGTCATGGGGCTGGCCGGTAACAACCTGGCGGAACTGCTGCAATTGCAGAGCGAAATCCTCAAGCGGCCACTGGCCGGGTTGCTGGTGCCGCCGCCGTACTACATTCGCCCGTCCCAGGCGGGCCTTGAAGCGTTTTTCAAAACGGTTGCCGATGCGTCCACTGTTCCGATCATTCTGTACGACATCCCGTATCGCACCGGCATCGCCTTCGAACAGGCGACGTTGCTCAACATTGTGGCCCACGAGCGAATCGTCGCGATCAAGGATTGCGGCGGCAATCAGGCCAACACCCTGGCGCTGCTGACCAGCGGCAAGGTCGACGTGTTGTGCGGCGAAGACAACCAGATATTCAGCGCCCTGTGCCTCGGCGCCAAAGGGGCGATTGCCGCCTCGGCGCATGTGCATCCGGAGTTGTTCGTGACGCTGTATCAACAGATCCGCGACCAGCGGTTGGCGGAAGGACGGGCGACGTTTTTCCGGTTGCTGCCGCTGATTCAAAGCCTGTTCATTGAACCCAATCCTGCCCCGGTGAAAACCGCACTGGCCCTTGAAGGCTTGATCGACGACGAACTGCGCGCTCCGATGCAACGCAGCAGTGAGGCCATGGTGCTGCGTCTGAAGGCCGTGCTCGCCGGGTTGGGCAGCAAACAATAGATAGAGCGCTGACACCCCGCCCGAGTACCATGGAGTGATTCGCATCACGCGTCAGGGAGTCGCCATGCTTTACCGGATCGCCGCCGATGGGCTGGTGCTGTTTCACCTGCTGTTCATTCTGTTCGTGCTGCTTGGCGGGCTGCTGGTGCTGAAATGGCGCCACCTGGCCTGGTGGCACCTGCCGGCCGCAACGTGGGGAGTTGCGGTCGAAGTGTTCCACCTGACCTGCCCGCTGACACAGTGGGAAAACCTCATGCGCAGCGCAGCCGGGCAGACCGGCTATGGTGGTGGTTTCATCGAACATTATGTGTGGCCGGTGATTTACCCGGCCGGGTTGACCCCGAGTATCCAGCTGGGACTCGGCGGCGTGGTACTGGTGATCAACGTGTTGGTCTACGTTCGGGTGTTCAGGCAGCGCAAGTCACGCCGGACGTCCACCCTTTCAAATACCACACGATCCCTGTAGGAGCCGGCTTGCTGGCGATGGCGGCCTCAAATCCAACGCAGCGTTCGAGGGCCTCATCGCTGGCAAGCCAGCTCCTACAGGGGTTGGGATTGGCCGATAAATTTCAAACAGCCCGCGATTTTGTAGGAGCCGGCTTGCCGGCGATGACGGCCTCAAATTCAACGTAGTGTTTGAGGGCCTCATCGCTGGCAAGCCAGCTCCTACAGGGGTTGGGGTTGCCGATAAATTTCAAACAGCCCGCGATTTTGTAGGAGCCGGCTTGCTGGCGATGGCGGCCTCAAATCCAACGCAGCGTTTGAGGGCCTCATCGCTGGCAAGCCAGCTCCTACAGGGGGTGGGTTGTCCGATAAATTTCAAACAGCCCGCGATTTTGTAGGAGCCGGCTTGCTGGCGATGGCGGCCTCAAATCCAACGTAGCGTTCAAGGGCCTCTTCGCGGGCAAGCCTCGCTCCTACAGGGGTTGGGGTTGCCGATAAATTTCAGACAACCCGCGATTTTGTAGGAGCCGGCTTGCCGGCGATGGCGGCCTCAAATTCAACGCAGCGTTTGAGGGCCTCTTCGCGGGCAAGCCTCGCTCCTACAGGGGTTGTGGTTGACCTATATATTTCAGGTAGCCGCGACTTTGTTTTCGTTGCTCCAGACATTCATTTCCAGGCCGTTCGTTCGAGGATTCAGAACATGTTGTCGATTGAAGACCTGGCGTTGCTGGAGGCCATTCGGGAAACCGGTAGCCTGTCGCGCGCGGCGGTGCACCTGGGCAAGGCGCCATCGACCGTGTCGTATGCGGCGCGGCAACTGGAAGAGCGTTTCGACGCCTTGCTCTTCGATCGCCGCCGTTACCGCTTGCAGCTCACCCCGGCCGGGGAATTGCTGGTGAACGAGGCGGCGCGGCTGATGCAGGACGTCTCGCGCCTGACCCAACGGGTGCAGCAAGTGGCCAATGGTTGGGAGAGTCGGCTGTGGATCGTCACCGACGAACTGCTGGAGTTCGAAACCCTGATCCCGGTGATTCACGAGTTCGATGCGCTGGAATCCGGCGTACCGTTGCGCATCACCCAGGAAGTGCTCAAAGGTGTCTGGGAAGCCCTGCGCGAAGGCCGTGCGGACCTGATCATCGGCGCCACCAACGAACCGCCGGCCATCCCTTCCTTGCGCTGGATGCAGTTGGGAGAAATGGAATGGGTGTTTGCAGTCTCACCGAAGCACCCGCTGGCCAAGGCCAAGGAACCGATCTCTCGGGCAACGGTGACGCAACACCGGGCGATTGTCGTGGCCGACTCGTCCAGAGTCACCGAAGGCAGCACTTATGGTGTCTCCGGCGGACAACCCGTGCTCGCCGTGCCGACCATGCGCGCCAAAATCCTCGCCCAGTGCGACGGCCTGGGCGTGGGGTGGCTGCCCAAACATCGGGTCGGCTCGTTACTGGAAAACGGCACGCTGGTCGAAAAACAGATGGCCGACCCGCGCGAGCCGAACATTCTGTATGCCGGCTGGCGTGGCGACCATGACGGTCGCGCCCTGGGTTGGTGGCTGGAAAAACTCAAGCAATCGTACCTGGCGACCCAACTGGTTCAGGGCAGCGGTGGGTTTGTTTGAGTTCAGTTGGCAATGACGCTCATGTTCCTGCCGCTGGCCTTGGCCACGTAAAGCGCCTTGTCCGCAGCGCCGACGAGGTCGTTCGGCTGGGCCTGTGATGCCGGATCGTAAGCGGCGACGCCGATACTGACCGTCACCATGCCTTCTGCGCCTTCACGGTGTGGAATACCGGCCTGCAACACCGCACGACGGATTTTTTCCGCCACCAGAAACGCCCCCACATAGTCAGTCCCCGGCAGCACCGCCGCAAACTCTTCACCGCCGTAGCGCGCCGCCAGATCCCCGGGCCGCTTGATGTTGTCGGTGATGATCGCGCTGATGTTGCGCAAACATTCGTCGCCGGCCACATGACCGTAGTGGTCGTTGAACAGTTTGAAGTGATCGACATCGATCATCAGCAGCGCGAGGCCGCTCAGGCTGCGCCGGGCGCGACCCATTTCCGAGTGGATGAACAGATCGAACTGACGCCGGTTGGACAGCCCCGTCAGCGCGTCTTCCAGGGCCAGCAATTCCAGGCCGCGATTGACCTCGAGCAGTTTGTCCTGAGCGTCCAGCAGTTGGTTCTGAATGCGGTTCTGCTGCTTCATCAGATTGATCAGGCGAAAACCCAGTACACCGACAAAACCCAGCAAAAGCGTAACGATGCCAGCACTGAGCATGGATTCCTCACGCCAGCCGGCCAGGACTTCCTCCTTGTCGAGCGCGGCGAAAACAACCAGCGGATACCCCTCGACCCGGCGAAACCCCACCACCCGCACAACGCCATCCACCATGGATTTGAATGTTGCCGTCCCTGAACTCCCCGAGGGCAACAACTGCTTGAACAGTGGGCTGTTGACGAGGCTGGTGCCGATATCCGCTTCGTTGAACGGCCGGCGAACGATGATGGTGGCGTCGTCGGCGATCAGGTTGATTACGCCGTTGCGGCCCATGTCGATGCTGTCGTACAGGAACAGGAAATGATTGAGATAAATCGTCGCCAGCGCCACACCGGCAAAACTCCCATCGGCATGATTGATCCGGCGCGACACCGTCATGATCCATTCGCCGCTGGAGCGGCTTTTGATCGACGGGCCGATATGAGGCCCACGGTCGGGATGATTGCGATGGAAGATGAAATATTCACGGTCGGCATTGTTGGCATCGGTCAGGGCGGCGCCGTTGGAATTGGCAATCCAGCGCCCCGTTTCGTCATAGACGAACAGGCCATGCAACTGACTCAACTCACTGCGCTGGGCGCTGAGCAAGCGCTCCAGATGTGGCAGCCCGGCCGGGTCGAAGCCGTCGCTTTCGAGGCGTTCCACCAGCGTAAACAGCAGCGTATCGGCCTGCTTGATCGTCGCCTGCGCTTGCGAGGCCAGGGTCTGCGCAAGGTTGGACATTGCCACTTCCTTGTCATGCAGATGGTACTGGCGCGAACTCCACGCTTCCCAGATCACGATGACAATCATGGACAGGCACACTGCAACAAGCAGTACCACCGCGGAGCGTACCTTGATCCTGGCACCGGCCTGTTCGGTGACCAAAGGCACGCTGTGGCGCAATTGTTCAATTCGGTCTTTGACAGACGGGTTACCCATGACGCTCCCTGAATCCTTATGAATGGCGACTGATCCCGTTCGCCTTTTTATTATCTATGTGCCTTGATCCTGTACCGGTTAGCGTGGCGTCTGTTTCACGGCCTCAAGCCACGCCGGGTTCAATTGCGTCTGTTCGGTCTCGATGCCCAGCGCTTCCATTCGTGCCTTGTGCAGGTCCATTTCACGTATCAATTGGCTGTGATCACTGGAGTTAGCGTCCAGTTGGTGCATCTGGCTCAGCCCCAGGTGATAAAAACGCAGCAGCTTCATGGCACTCGGATCACCCGCGTCCACCGCCGCCGTCACCTGGTGCATGACGTTGGTGATGCTCATCAGGCTGCGTTTGAGCTGCCAGCCGTAGACCGCCGGCGCCATCCACTCCTGGGTCCAGAATTTGCCGCGCATCAGCGCCGCCATCAACAGCACCGCGACAAACACGCCGCCCACATTGAAGCGTAGATTGTCGCCCCCCGGTTCGCCGAACATCGCCACCGCCGCGGTGGACAAAACCATCGCCAGGGCGAGGAAAACCAGGGCGATGATGATCGTGCTGCGGCGCGTCTGGCTTCGATAGATTTCTGGGTTCTGTGGCTGGATTTCAAACATCGCGACGGGATTCCTCAGGCGGCGTGAGCAAAAAGACTGCGGGGCATTATCGCCTCTGCGAGGGATTTAGCTATGCTGGGGCTCCTTTTCATCTTTTCATCGTCAAAGGGGAACATGGCGATACTGCGCAGTTCGTGCCATCTTCTTTCGTGGATACATACTATTCGGATGTCATGCGTCCTCGGCGGGTGACATCGTTTTAAGGATCATTGAATGTCCCAACGACAAGTAATCAACGCTTCGGTCAGCCCCAAAGGCAGCCTGGAAACCCTCTCTCAACGTGAAGTACAGCAACTGAGCGAAGCCGGATCCGGCAGCACCTATACCCTCTTCCGCCAGTGCGCCCTGGCCATTCTGAATACCGGCGCCCATGTCGATAACGCCAAGACCATCCTCGAAGCCTACAAGGACTTCGAAATCCGCATTCACCAACAAGACCGCGGTGTACGCCTGGAACTGCTGAACGCCCCGGCCGACGCATTCGTCGATGGCGAAATGATCGCCAGCACCCGGGAAATGCTGTTCAGCGCCCTGCGCGACATCGTCTACACCGAAAACGAACTCGACAGCCAGCGCATCGACCTGAGCAATTCCCAGGGCATCAGCGACTATGTGTTCCATCTGCTGCGCAACGCCCGCACCCTGCGCCCCGGCGTCGAGCCGAAGATCGTAGTGTGCTGGGGTGGCCACTCGATCAACACCGAAGAATACAAATACACCAAGAAAGTCGGCCACGAACTGGGCCTGCGCAGCCTCGACATCTGCACCGGTTGCGGCCCCGGCGTGATGAAAGGCCCGATGAAAGGCGCGACCATCGCCCATGCCAAACAACGTATTCACGGTGGCCGTTACCTCGGTTTGACCGAACCCGGCATCATCGCTGCCGAAGCGCCGAACCCGATCGTCAATGAGCTGGTGATTCTGCCGGACATCGAGAAACGCCTGGAAGCGTTTGTGCGTGTCGGCCATGGCATCATCATTTTCCCCGGCGGCGCGGGCACGGCTGAAGAGTTCCTGTACCTGCTCGGCATCCTGATGCACCCGGACAACAAGGGCCTGCCCTTCCCGGTCATCCTCACCGGGCCGAAACACGCGGCGCCGTATCTGGAACAACTGGACGCGTTCGTCGGCGCCACCCTGGGTGACGCAGCGAAGCAGCATTACGAGATCATCATTGACGACCCGGCTGAAGTCGCGCGGCAGATGACTGCTGGCCTCAAAGCGGTGAAACAGTTCCGCCGCGAGCGCAACGACGCGTTCCATTTCAACTGGCTGCTGAAGATCGACGAAGGCTTCCAGCGCCCGTTCGACCCGACCCACGAAAACATGGCCAACCTGAAACTCAGCCGCAGCCTGCCGGCCCACGAACTGGCCGCCAACCTGCGTCGCGCGTTCTCCGGCATCGTCGCCGGCAACGTCAAGGACAAGGGCATCCGCCTGATCGAAGAACACGGGCCGTACCAGATCCGTGGCGATGCGGCGGTGATGCAGCCGCTGGATCAGTTGCTCAAGGCGTTCGTGGCCCAGCACCGGATGAAACTGCCGGGCGGCGCGGCGTATGTGCCGTGTTATCGCGTGGTTGCATAACCAAACCCTGTAGGAGCCGGCTTGCTGGCGATCAGGCCCTCGAGCCGTGCATCGCTCATCCGGCCGCCATCGCCAGCAAGCCGGCTCCTACAGTTTGGTGTCGTGTGAAAGACTACCGACACCCACGATTCCTGTAGGAGCCGGCTTGCTGGCGATGAGGTCCTCGAGCCGTGCATCGTTCATTCGGGCCCCATCGCCGGCAAGCCGGCTCCTACAGTTTGGTGTCGTGTGAAAAACTACCGACACCCACGATTCCTGTAGGAGCCGGCTTGCTGGCGATGAGGCCCTCGAACCGTGCATCGTTCATCCGGCCGCCATCGCCGGCAAGCCGGCTCCTACAGTCCGGTGTCGTGTGAAAAACTACCGACACCCACGATTCCTGTAGGAGCCAGCTTGCTGGCGATGAGGCCCTCCAGCCGTGCATCGTTCATCCGGCCGCCATCGCCAGCAAGCCGGCTCCTACAGTTTGGTGTCGTGTGAAAGACTACCGACACCCACGATTCCTGTAGGAGCCGGCTTGCTGGCGATGGGGCCCTAAAGCCTTGCGCAGCGCATCAAGCCGGTTTCGTTTTACAGGTTATCCGCGTCGATCACAGCCTTGGCAAAGGCTTGCGGATCTTCCTGCGGCAAGTTGTGGCCGATGCCGCCGCTGATGAGGCGGTATTCGTATTTGCCAGTAAAACGCTTGGCGTAATCCTCGGCGGCCGGATGCGGCGCGCCGTTGGCATCGCCTTCCATGGTGATGGTCGGCACCGTAATCACCGGGGCCTTGGCCAGTTGCTGTTCCAGCGCTTCATACTGGGGTTCGCCCTGCACCATGCCCAACCGCCAGCGATAGTTGAAAATCGTGATAGCGACGTGATCCGGGTTGTCCAGGGCCGCCGCGCTGCGGTCGAACGTTGCGTCGTCGAAGCGCCATTTTGGCGATGCCAGCTCCCAGATCAACTTGGCGAAGTCGTGACGATTCTTTTCGTAGCCGGCCTGGCCGCGCTCGGTTGCAAAATAGAACTGGTACCACCATTGCAACTCGGCCTTGGGCGGCAGCGGGTTCTTGCCCGCAGCCTGATTGCCGATCAGATAGCCGCTGACGGCGACCAGCGCCTCGACCCGCTCCGGCCAAAGTGCGGCCACGATGTCCGCCGAGCGCGCGCCCCAGTCGTAGCCACCCAGCACCGCTTTCTTGATCTTCAGTGCATCCATGAAGTCGATGACATCACTGGCCAACGCCGCAGGCTGGCCGTTGCGAACAGTCTTGTCGGACAGGAAATGCGTGTCACCGTAGCCCCGTGCGTACGGGATCAACACCCGGTAACCCTTGGCCGCCAACAACGGCGCCACTTCGCTGTAGCTGTGAATGTCGTACGGCCAGCCGTGCAGAAGAATCACCACCGGCCCATCGGCGGGGCCGACTTCGGCGTACGCCACACTCAGCAACCCGGCATTGACATGCTTGAGCGGGCCGAACGTGTCCGCCTTGAGGGTCGCAGCACTCGCCACCACGGGCTCGGCAGTCGCGGCTTGCGCACTGGCAGCCCCGAGAGCACCGAGCTGCATCAGCGCGAACGCGAGGACCGAGGGGCCAAGGAGACGGCGACGACGCGAGGCGGAGGTACTGCTCAACACATTGATCTTCATGGTGATATCCCTGCAAGTCATTGATCGGGTGTTTGGACGACATGAATCAGCCATCGCGGGGCGCTGAGCAGACGGTGCGTTGCTCGACATCGACAGCGATGAGCGTAGTGGAAAGATCAGCCGCCCTGATTCGCGCAGTCTGCGAATTTGCTGTACCCGACGACTTTCTGTGCGCCATTGGAATCGAGGTAGGTCAAGCGGGCATCGACAATGCCGCAGGTGCCGCCGCCGTTGTCGACGATGGAAACAACCTTCTTGATATCCAGGTGCGTGCCGTACGCCGTGGTCTGCGCCGGGGCTTGAACATCGGCATGGGCCGAAAATGCGGCAACGTTCAGGACGGCGAAGAAGCTGGCGGCAATCAGTTTGTTCCAGTTCATGGTGAATTCCTCAGGGTTGCAATGGGCAATGGTTGCGAGGCAAATCGTGTTGTCTCGATGGAGCCCATTTAATCGACCCGAGGTATCTGCCATGTGTCTTAGAACCCGCGGTATTAAGGCGTAAGGTGTCAAACAGGGCAGCGGATACACTGTGATACAAAGCCTGTGGGCAGGTGCACCGTGGCTGCCTAGAATGCGCAACGTGCGAATAACAAGAGGGTTGAGCAATGGAACATGTAAACCACATCCTGATCGTCGACGACGACCGGGAGATTCGCGAGCTGGTCGGCAATTACCTGAAGAAGAACGGCCTGCGTACCACGGTGGTTGCCGACGGCCGGCAGATGCGCAGTTTTCTGGAAGCCAATCAGGTGGACCTGATCGTGCTGGACATCATGATGCCCGGCGATGACGGCCTGGTGCTGTGCCGCGAGTTGCGCTCGGGCAAACATAAAGCGACGCCGATCCTGATGCTCACCGCACGCAACGACGAAACCGATCGCATCCTCGGCCTGGAAATGGGCGCCGACGACTACCTGACCAAACCCTTCGCCGCCCGCGAGTTGCTGGCGCGGATCAACGCCGTATTGCGCCGTACGCGAATGCTGCCGCCCAACCTGCTGATCACCGAAAGTGGCCGACTGTTGGGTTTCGGCCGCTGGCGCCTCGACACGACTGCCCGCCATCTACTCGACGAAGACAACACGATGGTGGCCCTCAGTGGTGCCGAGTACCGCTTGTTGCGCGTATTCCTCGATCACCCGCAACGGGTACTCAGCCGCGACCAGTTGCTCAACCTGACCCAGGGACGCGATGCCGACCTGTTCGATCGCTCAATCGATTTGCTGGTGAGCCGTTTGCGCCAACGCTTGATGGATGACTCGCGCGAGTCGACCTACATCAAGACCGTGCGCAGCGAAGGCTATGTGTTCTCCTACCCGGTGGAAATGCTCGGCGCAGAATCATGAAGCGAGCCTGGCGCTGAACACGATCGCCCTTCACATCCGAAGGGTTTTGTATCCGTCTGTATAAGAACCCGCGACAGATACGCAGACAGCGATTTCGCCGGGTTCGAGCACACATCACCGATACACCCGGGCGTTTAACTGTGATCACCGGATAGCAGCAGCAGCTACCGACCCACTCAAACTAAACGCACGGAGAATCACCATGATCAATTTCTCGAAAGTTTCTTCCCTGGCACTCGGTCTGGCACTGGTCGGTGGTCTCGGCCTGTCGAATCTGGCCTCGGCCAGCACCGTGAGCGCGGTGTCCCACAGCCAGATCCAGCAACTGCTGGTGGAAGGTGGCTCGGATCGGCTGCAACAGAACCGCGTAGCTGAAGGCGGTGCCGATCGCCTGCAAGAGCTGCGTGAACGTGTCGCCGAAGGCGGTGCCGATCGCCTGCAGGAACTGCGTGAACGTGTCGCCCTGATCAGCCCGGACAACGCCGTACGCGGCGGCGTGATCGTGGCGGAAAACCGCGCAGAGTTCGGTTCGAAATATCAGCGGTATTGATCGCGATCCACGTCGCAACAAAGATCCCCTGTGGGAGCGAGTGATACCTATAAATCCTCAGGTCTGACGCAAAAGCCCGCTCAATTGCGCGGGACAGTGACTGCACGCTCGTACTAAGCTTCGTGCCTCATTCGATCAAGGACGATTCATGAAGCGCATCGCCGTTTGCCTGCTGTCTCTTTTGACGTTCACTGCGGTCGCGGCAGACCTGAACATGCTGACTGACAACCACCCGCCCCTGCATTTCCAGCAGGGTAATCAGCTGGTGGGGTTTGGCGTGGACGTGGTGCAGGCACTGGCCGACATGGCTGGCGACCAGGTGCACTTTCAGCAAGTCCCGCTACTGCGCGCCTTGCATGTGGCCAGCACCGAGCCCACCACAGGGGTGTTCACCGTGTTGCGCACTGCCGAGCGTGATGGCCAGTATCAGTGGGTCGGTCCGCTGATGGAGGTGGAAACCGCTCTGTATTCCACTGAAAGTACCCGGCAACCGGTGCGCAGTCTGCTGGAGGCCGGTCATCAGGGCCGCATTGCCGTTCCGCGAAAATGGCTGGTCTACAGCTACTTGCAGAAGCAGGATGTGAACAATCTGTACGGCGTGGAAACCCCCGAACAAATGATGCGTCTGGCCCGCCTGGGTCGCGCGGAGTTCGTGGTGGCCGACACCCTTTCCGTCGCCACCATGGCCCGTGAAGAAGGAGTGCCACCTGAGCAGTTGCACTACCAGATACCGCTGATGAAGGAAGCCACCTATATCGCTTTTTCGCCGTTGAGCGACCCGCGTCAGATTGCGCGCTGGCAACAGGCGCTGAACACGATGCGCCAGGACGGGCGCCTGGAACAGCTCAAGCAGCGCTGGCTGGCAGACCGCACACCACGCTGACGGCGTGGATCAACGTTCTCGATAAAGACTATGCGTGAGGGTGTTTTTTCATCGTGATGCTCCAGGACTACTGTGGGCCCATCTTCTTCCCACAGTTCTGGAGCAACATCATGAAAAGCATTATCGGTCTTGGTTTCGTCCTTTCGGTTCTTGGTGCTACATCGGCCATCGCGGCGCCTCACGCTTCTTTGCCGGTGGTGGCGGCGGCGAAGGTCAGTCAGCCGGCTACGTTGAATGTGAATACGGTTGGTGTTGATCGTAAAGACACTCAGGCGAGTACGTTGTATGTCGCTGAAAACCGTCCTGAGTTTGGGTCCAAGTATCAGCGTTATTGATTGGCTGGTTTGTGCGGCTTTGAATAGGAAACCCCGGGAGGATTTGGTCTTTTCGGGGTTTCTTTGTTTGGGGGCATATCCGTTTTTTTTTGTGATGGCTGATATTGGTTTCGCCCTTACGGCGAGTCACTTGGAAGAGCGCCAAGTAACCAAGCGCTCTTGCCCCTTTCGTTCGGTGGCTCGCTAAGGCTCGCCATGCCCTCGCTCCGGTCCTGCTCCGTGGGCCCGCCGCCATCGGCCATCCTTGGCCGGGGGCGGCTAACCCGGCATCCATGCCGGGTTGCCCACTACGCAGAACCTCCACTCGGCCTCTCGAGGGGGCGCTCAGATCAAAAGCGGAAGGCGAGCTAACGCTCGACCTGATGAGTGGTGGAAATCAAAAGCGTACGCGATTCCCTGTAGGAGCGAGGCTTGCCCGCGAAAAACGTCCGGACAACGCGTTCATTCAGACAGCACGCGTTATCGTTGACGTCCATCGCCAGCAAGCTGGCTCCTACAGGGGAATGCGTACGATCAAAGAGACAGGTCGGTTGGCAAGCCGCCTCGCTTTGGCTTTGGCTTTGGCTTTGGCTTTGGCATTTGATCTTGTGGTGGCCCACTAATTTCGGACACTTACGCATTCCCCTGTAGGAGCCGGCTTGCTGGCGATGGCGTCCGTCCAGCCAATACATACGTTGACTGACACACCGCCATCGCCAGCAAGCCGGCTCCTACAGGGAATCGCGTTTGCTTTTGATTTTCACCACTCATCAGGTCGAGCGTTAGCTCGCCTTCAGCTTTTGATCTTGAGGTACACGCCCCCTCGAGAGGCTGAGTGGAGGTTCTGCGTAGTGGGGCAACCCGGCATGGATGCCGGGTTAGCCGCGCACGGCCAAGGATGGCCGATCGCGGCGGGCCCACGGAGCAGGACCGGAGCGAGGGCATGCCGAGCATTAGCGAGGCACCGAACGAAAGGGGCAAGAGCCCTTTGGTTACTTTGGGGCTTTTTGTACGGACCGGACACATGGTGGACACATGTGCGGGGACATGGTTGACACATTATGACCCATAGTCAGGTTTGCTCACGTCGAACGTTCTTAGGAAGTGATGGCAGAAGTAGACGTCAAAGAGTCCATTTCTTTCAGGGTTGGGCCGTATTGCGATGTGCTGCCCAACCAAGCCCTTGGCGATGCTGAAATAGCGTTTCTGAAAGCGAAATCGGCTGTGATAAACCTTGGCCAACACATCGTCCGGCCCGTATTCAAACTCCGATAGTTGCTGCGGATAAGCCCAGGGGCTAGAGCGATACCGGTCCATCGGCACTTGATAGTTCAACGCTTGATGAGGCCGTTGCAGGTTATAAACCTCCCGCCATCGATCAAACGCGGATTGAGCCTCCTTGACCGTGGAAAATTGACGCCCCTCAAGCACTTCGGCTTTGAGTGAACGGTGGAAGCGCTCGATCTTCCCATTGGTTTGGGGATGGTAAGGGCGGCTGAAGCTGATCCGGATTCCTAAACGAATCAGCCAGATACTCAGCTCTGTGATTTCACCTGGGTTGCGCGGTGAGCCCCATGGCGGGCCGTTATCAACATTGATGCGTGCTGGTAATCCGAAGCGCTGGAATACCTCAATCATCTTTTCCTTCACCGTGGCTCCGCGCTCGTTATCGCAGGCCTGAATAGCCAAATTGAATCGTGAGTGGTCGTCCAACAAAGTCAGGGGGTGGCATCGGCCTTCTTGCGTTGAGAAGTGCCCCTTGAAATCCATCTGCCACAGATCGTTAGGCGCATCGTGTTCAAATCTCAGCTTGGCCTCTTGCTCATTCTGAGCAGGCTGAATCAGCCCGTGCCTGCGCAGGACATTGGTGACGGTGCTGGGAGCGATCTGCTTTTTCAAGATGATGCTGATTGTGCGTCCGCCCCATGCGGGATGTTCTTGCCTGAGGGCTAAGACTTCGGCCTCCAAAGCAGCAGGGGTCAGCTTGGGGCTGGTTGCAGGTCTGCGGGACTTCTCTTGCAGTCCCGACTGACCGTGTGTCTCGTAGCGGTTGAGCCACTTGTAGGCCGTTTGCGGACTGATGCCGAACCGTCGACACAGTTCTCGTTTATTGCTGCCGGGTTGCCGTGCTAAGGCAACAAACTCTTCTTTCAGGCTCATGGTATCTCTCGTGTCCCAGGGCATGATGGATTCCCGGCGAAGTTGGCTCGCCGAAAAGTGTCCACCATGTCCCCGCACACCCGTCAACCATGTGTCCGGTCCGTACAGGCTTTTCCAAAGTGACTCGCCGTAAGGGCGAAACCAATACCAGCCATCACAAAAAAAACGGATATACCCCCAACCTAACCCCCAACCAAGCGCAAAGCCAAAGCCTTGGCCTGACTAGCCACGTCAGTCACCGCCGTACTCTCCCACCACATCCCCCGCAACGGCGGCCCCATGGCAAACAGTCGACTCGCAACCTGCCCATCCCCCCCCAGCACCGCGCCATCAACCGCCGCCGCAATCCCCAACGCCAACGGCCCCGGCCGCACCAACCCACGGGCCAACAGCTGCTGCGGCAACGGTCGCGCCACCCGTCGCCAGTCATACTCAATGCCACTGGAATTGATCAACGCCGCGCCACTGACGACAACCGTTTGCGCTTCACCACGGCGACGAATACGGATACTGACACCACCCGAAGCCGGCTCCAGCCCTTTGAACGAAGCCGCCTGAATCCGCAACCGCCCTTCCCCGTGCAATCGCGCAACCAACTCGGCACTCAACGGCGGCGACCGGTGATGATGACTTTCCCACCACGGCCGCACATGCCGCACAAACTGCCGACGCTGCCCATCCGTCGCCTGACTCCACAACCGACCGATATGCACCCGCACCGTATCCAGTGGCGCCTGCCAGTCGATACCCTGTTCAATGGCATCCCGGCAATGCCGACGCAGTGCTCGCACCAACTGTCGCGGCGTACGAATGCTGTGATCCTCGGCAAGAAAATCCACCCACGCCGGTGGTTGTCGACGCACGTGCGGCAGCAAGCCATGCCGGGAAAACACTTCGATCGACCCGCGATGCCCGGCCTGTTCCAGCGACACCACGGCATCGACCATGGTCAGGCCCGAACCGATGATCAACACTGTCGATAGCGGATCCAGCTCACGCATCGCGGCAACATCCCAGGGATCAAGCGCCGCAGCGTTCAAGCCACTGGACTCGGTCTGTGGCGTGCGCGCAGCCGGAAACATCCCGGTCGCCAGCACCGCATAAGCACCCTGCAACCGCTGGCCGTCACTCAAGCTCAACCGCACCGAATCATCCAGCGTCTGCAGGTCCACCACCTCGGCCCGCACATGCTCGACCGTCGAGCCATTCAACGCGCCCAGCGCCTGCGCTTCGGCCAACCGTTGCTGCACGTACAACCCGAAAATCCCCCGGGGCGGAAACAGTTCGCTGACCGGCACATGCTGCTCATCGGACTCCGACCAGCCACCGCCGGCGATGTACTCGGTCAACCATTGCGTCAGGTCGTCGGCGTTGTCCGGGTCGACGCTCATGCGCGCCGCGTTGCCGTTGAGCGTATGGCCCAACTCGACCGCGCTGTAGGCCTCACCCCGTCCAAGTTCTGCCCGGGGCTCGATCACCAGCAACGAACGTCTGCCGGGCAGGCGCAACAACTGCGCCGCCAGCATCGCGCCGCTAAGGCCACCGCCGACGATCAGGATGTCCGCGTGGCGGATGGCGTCGGTCGCCTGTCCGCGTTGGGTTTCAGTCATGGCGTTCTCACTGCTCAGTGTTTACCTAGATAAAAGTCATGCAGATCGCCCCGCGCCAACAGCGCCTCGCTGCTGCCGGACAACACCACCCGGCCGGTGTCGAGGACATAGGCCTGAGAGGCGTACTTGAGCGCCACATTAATGTTTTGCTCGGCAATCAGAAAGCTCACATGCTCGTCACGATTGAGCTGGGCGACGATCTCGAAAATCTCCTGGACGATAATAGGCGCCAAACCCATGGAAGGTTCATCAAGCAGTACCAAAGTAGGACGTGTCATCAACGCCCGGCCGATGGCGACCATCTGCTGCTCGCCACCGGACGTCAGCCCTGCCTGGGTCTTGCGCTTGGTTTTCAGGCGCGGGAACCAGGCGTAAATCCGCTCCAGGTCCCGGGCCAGGTCCTGGCGGTTCAAGCCGCGCACGAAGCCGCCACTGCGCAGGTTGTCTTCGACCGTCAACTGCGGGAACACGTGGCGACCTTCCAGCACGTGCACCATCCCTTGGCGCACCCGCAGACTGGGATCGACACCCGCCGTATCGCGACCGAGAAACTCGATCGTGCCGCGACTGACTTGCGCCCGCTCGGCCCGCACCAGCCCGGAAATCGCCTTCAGCGTGGTGCTTTTTCCCGCGCCGTTGGCACCGAGCAACGCGACGATGCCGCCCTTGGGCACCGTCAGTGAAACCCCGGCCACGGCCAGGATCGCGCCGTCGTAGATCACCTCGATGTCATTGACTCGCAACAGGTCATTGGCGGCAATGTCGCTGGCGGCTTGGCTCATGGTTTATTCATCCCCGGTGCAGGTGCGTGGCGTCAGGCCTTTTTCCTTGGCGAACGCGGCGGATTTTTCATCGATCAACGGCCGCAGCAAGGCGCGGTCGGCGGCGATCCAGTCGCTGATCAGCGTCCAGTTCGCGCCGTCCCACTGCTGTACCCGCGCCGAACCGCCGCCCTCGTGATCCTTGCAGGACAATTTGAGGTTTTGCATCAGGCCGAAATAACCCATGTCCTTGAGCCGCGCATCGTCGATGTTCAGGTGTTCCAGACCCCAGCGGCCTTCTTCGCCGTTCAGCGGACGCTTGCCGAATTTGCCTTGCGCAGTACGGATCGCTTCCACCATGACAGCGGCATTCACCAGCCCGGAGTTGTAGTAGACGCTGCCGAAATTTTTCAGGTCCTTGAGGTCGCTCTTGCCCTTGTCGAGGATGAATTGCTTGAGGCGTTTGTGGATCTCGAAATCAGCGCCTGCGGGGTATGGCGTCAGCGCCAGATAACCCTTCGCGGCGGCGCCTGCGGGCAAAACGTCTTCGCTGGAACTGGCCCAGATGTCGCCAATGATGTGGTCCACAGGGAAGCCAAATCGTGCGGCGGTTTTCACCGCGACCGGCGTCGACACGCCCCAGGTTCGCAGGAACACCCAGTCCGGGTTGACCTGGCGAATCTGCCGCCATTGTGCCGATTGCTCGTTACCCGGATCGGCCACCGGAATCTGGATGTTCTCGAAGCCGTATTTCTCCGCCAACAGTTTCAGCGGGCCGAGGGTTTCCCGGCCATACGCGGAGTCGTGATAGACCGTGGCAATCTTCTTGCCCTTGAGCTTGTCGAAACCGCCCTCGCGCTGAGCGATGTAATTGATCAGGCTCGATGCCTCGCTATAGAAGGTCAGCATCGCCGGGAAGTTGTAGGGGAACACCGTGCCGTCGGTGGCTTCGGTGCGCCCGTAGCCGAGGGTGATCAGCGGGATCTTGTCGACTTCCGCGCGCTCGCTCAACGCATAGGCCGCCGGCGCGCCGTTGGGTGAATAGATTGCCACCGGCGCGCCATCCAGGCCTTTCTTGAAGCGCTCGTAGCACTCGATGCCCTTCTCCGCCGTCCACTCGGTTTCGCATTCCTGCCACACCAGTTTGACGCCGTTGATTCCGCCTTCCACATCGTTGATGTAGTTCAGGTAATCGAGCATCCCGGCCCACACCTGCACGCCGCTGGAGGCGTAGGCGCCGACGCGATAGGTGGCCAACGGGAAGAATTGCTGGTCCGCCGAGGCCTGGACCACCGGCACTGCACTGCTGAAAACGGCCAGCGTCAAAGCGGCGCCGACCAACGAACGTTTCAAGGATGCACGCATGTTGTCTCTCTATCTAATAATGGAAAGGATTCAGAAGCGCAGCGGCCAGTGGCTCAGCCGTTCACGAAGGTTGCCCAGCAGGCGGATCAGGCCTTCCGGTTCCTTGATCAGGAACAGGATGATCAGCACGCCGAAGATGATTTTTTGCAGGTTCTGCAACTGCCCGGCGTCCACCGAACCGCCGGACAAGGCTTGTCCGGCGTGGCTGAGCAGAATCGGCAACAGGCTGATGAACGCGGCGCCGACAAAGTTGCCGGCGATGCTGCCCATCCCGCCGATAATGATGATGAACAGGATCTGGAACGACCGGTTGATATCGAAACTGCTGGCGCTGGCAGTGCCCAGGTAGGCGAAGGCCCACAGCGCCCCGGCGATGCCGAGGTAGAACGAACTGACGGCGAACGCCAGGTGTTTGTAGCGCACCACCGGAATGCCGATTACCGCTGCGGCTGTGTCCATGTCGCGGATCGCCATCCAGTTGCGGCCGATCTGGCTTTTCACCAGGTTCACCGCCACCCAGGTCAGCAACAGTACGGTGGTCAGGGTCAGCAGATAGCGTCCGAGCGGCGTGTTCAGGTCGTGGCCGAACAGCGCCAGTTTCGGTGCGGAAATGGTCCCGGACGAACCGTAGTTGTAGAACCAGGGGAATTTGACGAACAGCCACTCCAGGAAAAACTGCGCCGCCAGCGTGGTGACCATCAGGTAAAAGCCTTTGATCCGCGAACTTGGCAGGCCGAAAACAAACCCCACCACCGCGCTGATCAACCCACCGCCGAGCAGCGCGACGGGCAAGCCCAGTTCAGGCAAGCGCAGCAAAAACCCATACGTGGCAAACGCCCCGACCGCCATGAACCCGGCCGCGCCGACCGAGGTCTGGCCGGTGTATCCGGTGAGCAGATTCAGGCCGAGGCCGGCCAGGGACAGCACCAGAAACGGGATCAGGATTGCGTTCAGCCAATAGTCGTTGCCGGTCAGCGGCACGACCACGAAGGCGATCAATAACAGGCCAAGCAGTCCAAACGGGATACGACGCTGGATCAACACCGACGGCGCGGTTTCGCGGGCAAGGGAAATGGTCATGGGTTCAGACTCGCTCGATGGCGCGCTCGCCGAACAGGCCGGCGGGACGGATGTACAGGAAGGCCAGGGCCAGGACATAGGCGAACCACGGTGTGATGCCGCCGCCGATCAGCGGGCCGATGTAGACCTCGGCGAGGTTCTCCGCCGCGCCGACAATCAGCCCACCGACGATGGCCCCGCCAATCGAGGTGAAGCCACCGATGATCAGCACCGGCAACGCTTTGAGCACCACCAGCGACAGCGAAAACTGCACCCCTTGGCGAGCGCCCCAAAGCAGTCCCGCCACCAACCCGACAACCCCGGCCACGGCCCAGACGATCTGCCAGATCCGGTTGAGGTTGATGCCGATCGACAACGCGGCGGTGGTGTCATCCGCCACCGCCCGCAACGACACGCCGATGCGGGTCTTGTTGAACAACAACGCCAGCACCGTCACCAGCACAATGGCCGCCGCCGCGGCGATCAGGTCGAACTGGCTGACCATCATCCCGCCGATGAACACCGGCACGTCGTCTATCCCTAAGTCCAGCGCCCGCACTTGCGAGCCCATCAAGCCTTGTGCCAGGCCTTCGATGATGAAGGACAGCCCAAGCGTGGCCATGAACAAGGTGATCTGCGAGCGGTTGACCAGTGGCCGCAGCACCAGCCGTTCGATCAGCAACGCGCCGATGATCATCACCACTACGGTCAGCAACAGCGCCAGGGCAAACGGCACACCCTGATCGTGCAGGCTGACGAAGGTCAGCGCGGCGAACAACAGCATCGCGCCCTGGGCAAAATTGAACACGCCGCTGGCCTTGTAGATCAGCACGAAGCCGATGGCGACCAGCGAATACATGGTCCCGGCGAGCAAGCCGCCGAGCAGGGTTTCGAAGAAGAACGTCATCAGTGCACCACTCCCAGATACGCCGCGATCACTTCGGGATCGGCCTGAACTTCGGCCGGCGTGCCGTCACCGACCTTGCGCCCGTAATCGAGGACCACGACGTGGTCGGACAGGCCCATGACCACGCTCATGTCGTGCTCGATCAACACCACCGTGGTGCCGAGATCGCGGTTGATGTCGGCGATGAAACGGGCCATTTCCTGTTTCTCTTCGGCGTTCATTCCGGCCATCGGCTCATCCAGCAGCAACAGGCGCGGGCCGGCGATCAAGGCGCGGCCGAGCTCTACGCGTTTTTGCAGGCCGTAGGACAGATTGCCCACCGGCACATCGCGATGCGCCTGCAGCTCAAGGAATTCGAGAATGCCCTGGGCTTGTTGGCGGAAGGCTTCGGCCTCGCGGCGTGCTCGCGGCAGGTTGAGTGCCTGTTCGATGAAGCTGCTGCGCAAGTGCCGCGACAGGCCGGTGAGGATGTTGTCGATCACGCTCATTTTCTTGAACAACGCGTTGTTCTGGAACGTGCGGCCAATGCCTCGGCGCGCAGCGGTCAACGGGTCGATGCGTTTGAACGGCTGTTGCTCAAAGACAATCGAACCGGCGTCGAAGCGGTACACGCCGTTCAGCACGTTGAGCAGCGAACTCTTGCCCGCGCCGTTGGGGCCGATCAGCGCGCAGATCTCGCCCCGACGCACGTCGAAGGACAGCTCGTTGATCGCTTTCACGCCTTTGAAGGACAGGGAAATGCCGCTGACTTGCAGGATGGAATCGGTCGAAGTCATGCGATGTCCTGTTTGAATTCAGTGAGCCAGGTTGGCGCGGCTTTCACCTCAGGCGTGCGCGTGGCTTGCCAGATGTAATGCAGGTTGTGAAAACCGAGCAGTCGCCGAACGCGGTTCTTGATCAGGCGTTGCAGGCCTTTTTCCGGGTGAGCGATGGCCCACTCGCAAAGACGTCGACGCCAGGTGCCTTGCGCGGCGAGGCGACTGTCGATTTCCTCGGCCAGCAGTTGCAGGCGTTCGGCCGACAGCAGCAGCCCCGAAGGCGCCACCTCACGACGGTCGCGACTGGCACTGCCGGGGCTTTCCGGGAAAGCCAGGGATTGACCGCTGCTCAGCCATTGCTCAAGCAACACCGTCAGGCCGGCCTGCCATTGCGTGCTCTCTTCGCTCCACAGTTGCGCGTTCTGGCGCCAACGGTTGAGGCGCTGAGGAGTGTCGACCGAGCCAAGCAGATCGTTGAAGTTCAGCAGCGTTTGGCCCTGATTGAGCCACAGTTGCCGGGTCTGCCGGCCTTGAACGAAGGCGTGGGTGGGCCCGCTGCGCCAGAGGGTTTTGTGCAGGGACTCGGGGTCGAGGTTGTCCGGCAGGGTCAGCAACTGCCCGCCGATGTGTTGTGCGGCCAGGGCCAGCAGCAACAGATTCGGTTCGAACGCGCCGCTGAGGGCCAACCGCGAATCTTCGGTAAAACCTTGTTGGCGCAAGCCGTCGGCCAAGCGTTCGACATCGCGCAGGGCATCGATCCAGCGCCAGACAAACCACTGGCCATGGCGCTTGTGACGCAGCGCCGGCTGCAACGGACTGACCTGCGCCCAGTGGCGCAATTGCTCCAGCGCCGTGGGCAGCTCGACCCGCCACTCGGCGGTGTCCGCAAAGGGCGGACGTTTGAGTTCATGCACGCTCATGGGTTGACCTCCTGTTCATGGGCAAAAGCGTGCGGTGGTCCGCTGGGCCAAAATCTCTAAATCACCACCATCCCCTGTAGGAGCCGGCTCGCCGGCGATGGCGGCGTGACAGCCGACATCAATGCAGGATGTACCGGCCTCTTCGCGGGCAAGCCTCGCTCCTACAGGGTTTTGTGTTGTCTGCAAATATCATCCACAACACGAACCCTGTAGGAGCCGGCTTGCTGGCGATGGCGGCGTGACAGCCGACATCAATGCTGGATGTGCCGGCCTCTTCGCGAGCAGGCTCCCTCCCACAGGTTTCGTGTCGCCAGTAATATTTGTGCACGACACAAAACCCTGTAGGAGCCGGCTCGCCGGCGATAGCGGCGTGACAGCCGACATCAATGCAGGATGTACCGGCCTCTTCGCGGGCAAGCCCGCTCCTACAGGGTTTTGTGTTGTCTGCAAATATCATCCACAACACGAATCCTGTAGGAGCCGGCTTGCCGGCGATAGCGGCGTGACAGCCGACATCAATGCTGGATGTGCCGGCCCCTTCGCGAGCAGGCTCGCTCCCACAGGTTTCGTGTCGCCAGCGATATTTGTGCATGACACAAAACCCTGTAGGAGCCGGCTTGCCGGCGATGGCGGCGTGACAGCCGACATCAATGCTGGATGTGCCGGCCCCTTCGCGAGCAGGCTCGCTCCCACAGGTTTCGTGTCGCCAGCGATATTTGTGCATGACACAAAACCCTGTAGGAGCCGGCTTGCTGCGGGCGGCGTTCCGACGATGGCGTCTAGGCAGACACCACCTTCCTCTCCTGCTGCCGCAACCCCGCCAAATCCCGATACCCCGCCCCCGGATGTATCTCCGGCAACCGCGCCCCCTCCCCGAACAACTTCTCGCGCAAGGTCCCCAGTGCGTACTCGGTCTTGTAGACCCCACGCTTCTGCAACTCCGGCACCAGCAGTTCCACGGCGTCGATAAAGGTTTCGTGCGTCAGCGCATAGGCCAGGTTGAAGCCGTCCACATCGGTCTCCTCGACCCACTCCTGCAAAAGATCGGCAACTGTTTCGGGACTGCCGACAAACAGCGGACCAAACCCGCCAATCCCGACCCAGTCCGCCAGTTCATTCGGCGTCCAGACCTTGTTCGGATCGGCCGTGGAGAACGCTTCCACCGCCGATTGGATGGCGTTGGTGTGCACATGCTTGAGCGGTTCATCCGGTTTGAACTGACTGAAATCGATCCCGGTCCAGCCCGAAATCAATGCCATCGCACCTTCGTAGCTGACCCAGGTTTTGTATTCCTCGAACTTGGCTTTGGCCTTGGCATCAGTCTCACCGAGGATCACCGTTTGCAGGTTGAAGATCAGGATCTTCGACGGATCGCGCCCGGCCTCGGCGGCGCGACGACGGATGTCGGCCACGGTCTTTTTCAGCAGCACTTTCGACGGCGCCGCCACAAACACGCATTCGGCATGTTCAGCGGCGAACTGCTTGCCGCGACTCGATGCACCGGCCTGGTACAGCACGGGCGTACGTTGCGGTGAAGGTTCGCAGAGGTGAATGCCCGGCACCTGGAAGTGTTTGCCGACGTGCTGGATCTCGTGAATTTTGCTCGGGTCACTGAAAATTCGACGCTCGCGATCCCGCAGGATCGCGCCCTCCTCCCAACTGCCTTCCCAGAGTTTGTAGCAAACCTCCAGGTACTCTTCGGCGAAGTCGTAGCGGGCGTCGTGTTCGGTCTGGTTTTTCTGCCCGAGGTTCTTCGCGCCACTCTCCAGGTACGAGGTGACGATGTTCCAACCCGCACGGCCCTTGGTCAGGTGATCGAGGGTCGACAGGCGTCGGGCGAACGGATACGGGTGTTCAAACGACAGCGACGCGGTCAAACCGAAACCCAGATGCTCGGTGACCAGCGCCATCGGCGGAATCAGTTGCAGCGGATCGTTGACCGGCACCTGCGCCGCCTGACGAATCGCCGCGTCACCGTTGCCGTTGTAGACGTCGTAGATGCCGAGCACGTCGGCGATGAACAACCCGTCGAACTTGCCGCGCTCGAGGATTTTCGCCAGATCGGTCCAGTATTCGAGGTCTTTGTACTGCCACGAGCGGTCCCGTGGGTGCGCCCATAAACCGGGCGACTGGTGACCGACGCAGTTCATGTCGAAAGCGTTGAGGCGGATTTCACGAGGCATCAGGCAATACTCCTGAAACCGCGCAGGCGATAGTGCGATTAAAACGGGGAATAGCAGAAGTGGACAACATGACTTTCGGACTCCTGATGGACATGAGAGTCCTAATGCAGGAGTCGCGCCAGAATGGATGAACAGCTTGTTTTCTATACTTCATACGGTGAGATTTTAAACAGAGAGCCATCCGACAACACAAAATGCTGAATAACTGTTTGCAGAGCAACACCTGCAATTGGCAGTGCTCTAATCCGCAGACAGAAAAGAGCACTGACTTACATATTTACTGCTGAGAATCGAGAGCTTTAGCTTGCAACTGAAGTGACCTTTGATTTACCCAACCTGTCAGTGTCTTGATTCTCCAGAGTAAATTTAAAATCCACAAGTTTATGGCCACGAAGGATCTCGTTATCCTTACTAATTTTACTAATTACACCTGCGCCATCTCTTTCAACTCTCTGTGAGTTTAGCGCATAAAAGTACTTTTCTGTCGCCGGCTTACCCCAGCAGTGGACCCAGTAACCCTCCTTGGTAATTTTATCTGTCGACGAAGGGGTATCAATTACAAAATCCGACTTCGTCACTTCAACTTTTGGTGCATCAAGCTCTGGCTGTTCTTTTGACATTTCCCGCGCCCTCTTAAAAATAAAATATGAAGTTCCGATTTATTCGGATTTCAGCGCCAACCTGCTTAGTGCAAGATCTTGCACTGCGATACATATAAGGCCGACAACACAAGGCCGTCTACTGTTAGAAATAACAGGTCAACATGCGTTTCAGACGAGTGGTAACGGAGGTTTAACTGGCCGCGTCGAGCAAGAATTCGGCTACGACAAAGCCTGTCATTGCGACAGGCTTGGAGTTGTTGTCGAAAAACTTTTTTATTTGTCCGGAAGCTACCTAAGAAAACTTCGCCGGATGTATGCCATTCAGTCGAAAATTGCCAATAAGGTGAAGCTTCCAGCGCAACGGATCCTGCAGCGATCCAGGCAACACAGTGCGTTGCCCAGTCAGTTCGAATTCAGCACTGCTGACCGCACTCAGCGCCTCTGCACTGGCAAGGTGAGACTCGGCAATGGCGACGCTGACCTCAGTGGCATCTTCATGGCTATTCAAAAACTCCTCCGCACGTTCGAGCAGCGCGGCGGCAACTTCGATGCGGATGTACGCATCGCCGAAGCGACTGATGACAAACGGATCGTCCGTGGTTTTGCTCTGCTGACGAACGAAGCGCAGGGTCGCATCGAGCAAACTGCGGGCGTTGTGCAAGTCGTGCTGACTCTTGGCCAGGGGTTGCCCGGCAGCAATCGGTTGGGTCAAGGCATTCATAGTGGACTCCTCAGTTCCAGGCGTGGCGCGCAGGCTTGACGCCGTTGAGCAGGTAGTTGCCGATCAGGTGGTATTTCCAGCGTGCCGGGTCGTGCAGCGTATGTGTGCGGGCGTTGCGCCAGTGGCGGTCGAGGTTGTACTTGCCGAGCACCGAGCGGGTCCCGGCCAGTTCGAAAAGTTTGCTGCTGGCGAGCAACGCGATTTCGGCAGACAGGACTTTGGCCTGGGCGACCACCACCGAGGCGTGGGCCACCGTGTCTTCATTGGGATTGAGCAACGCCGCGTCGATGGCTTGCCCGGCTTTCTTGAGGATCGCTTCGGTGCCGTGGACCCGCCATTCGAGGTCGCCGATGGCGGCGATGCTGAACGGGTCCTGCCAGCCGTGGTCGTGTCCGCTGTCGATCCATGGTCGGGATTCACGGGCATAGCGCTTGGTTTCTTCCAGCGCGCCGACGGCGATGCCGGTGTCCACTGCAGCTTGAATGATCTGTGAAATCGGGCCGTCCGCAGTGGGTTCGTCAAACGCTTTGTGAGCAGGGATCACCGCACTCAACGGCACCTTAACCGCATTCAACGTGACGCCGCCGCTGGCGGTGGTGCGCTGGCCAAAACCGTCCCAACTGTCGATCACGGTCAGGCCGGGATTGTCGCGTTCGATGAACGCGATGAACGCCTGGTTCTGCTCGTTAACCGCCACCGCCGGGACGATGTGCGCGAACAGCGCGCCGGTGCAGTAGAACTTCTCGCCGTCGATCTGCGCGGTGTCCTTGTCGAAACGAATGCGGGTTTCGAAGGCCCCGGCGTTTTTGCTTTTGGACTCGGAGAAAGCGTTGCCGAAGCGGTAGCCCTGCAGGACTTTGCCGAAGTAGTAACGCTTCTGCTCTTCGGTGGCGGTTTGCAGCAGGATGTCGAGCACGCCGAGGTGGTTTTGCGGGATCTGGCCAAGGGAAGAGTCAGCGGCGGAAATGATCTTGATCACTTCGGCGACGGTCACGTAGGAAACGCCGGCGCCACCGTATGCCTTGGGAACAGTGATGCCCCAGAGGCCGCTGGCGGAAAACTCGTCGAGCTCGGCGACCGGCAAGCGGCGCTCGCGATCGCGCACGCTGGCCTCGACGGCGAAGCGTGCAGCGAGTTTGTGAGCGACGGCGATTGCCTCGGCATCCGAATGGATGACGTGGACGGTGCGAGGGGGTTGGGCAGAGGCTGTCATGGGCCGACTCCGGGGTTCTGGTGAATGCACCATGGCTTTAGCAGGAGTCGTGCCATCTAACTATTGTTTATTATTCAGCGAGTTACGGTCGAAGCTTCAACTTTTCGTGATAGCCCCGAAAACAAAATGCTGAATTGGTGTTGTCTATGCAACAGCAGAACAAAATGATACCCAGCTTCCTTTGCAGAAACCGAGCATCATTATTTTCTAATCAACTATGTCGAATTTCAAAAATGTCTGACGGTGACCGGATTACATTTGGCCCAAAATCAAAGCGATAGGTAATATCTACTCTTTTTTCCACATGATTCAGCAGCACCCCTCGGTCAACCACAACTTCAAAAGGAAGTACGACGGGGGTAATGGCCTCCCTAAAAGCGACTTCTTTTCCGTCAAAAAAGACTCCTATTCTAACCGGCACAGGACTGGGATGACTGAGATCGTCTAGTTCAAAATATGCAGTAGCCCCTTTTGGGGTATCGCTCAACTTAATGATATTGTCTACGGCCTCCCTGAATTTAATCGAAGGGGGAAACTCTATGTTATTTTGCATTTTCAACTCCTTTGACATTTTTCAACTCGGCCCACATGAGCAACGTCTATGATGGGTATTTATTCGAACGTCACCATCGAATAAAGTCATTGAACGTCTATTTAAACATAAGCACAACTGTCAGAATTAACAGGTTAGTGAGCAATTCGGACAAACGGTGATCCTCAATCAAATCACTACATTACGCACGAACCGCACAGCCACCGTCCCATCGTTGCGATAGGAATGAGGCTGGTTGCTGGCGCACATGAAAAACTCTCCCGCGACAATCTCATGCGGCTCATCACCGAGCATCAACGTCAGGCAACCTGCGAACACATAAACCTGCTCACTCCAGCCTTCAGCATCTGGTCAGACCGGGATTGTCGCGCTCGATGAACGCGATGAATGCCTGGTTCTGTTTATTGACCGCCACCGCCGGGCACCAATAAAACTCAAATTATTTAACTAAATGAAGCGAGACAATCTGTGGATTTACTGTTGCTCGACAAACACTTCTGACAGCAAAACGCTCGCCCCTTTCATAGAGGTCGAGCGCTTTGTTATTCCACTCAATCAAGAACGCAAGATCTCGTAATTTATTGAATCAGAGAGGTCTCCGGCCGCGTCATGCCAGATGATGTATTTGAACTGTTTGTTCGGCCCTACATGATCAAGCAAAGTACTTTTTGGTACTTTTACTTGATAATAGCCATCGGTCGGCACGCCGAGCTTCAGCAGATACTCCTGACGCTCAATAAACACGCTGACATCTTCACGGGGAAAATTATTGTCGGGCTCAGGAATGAGGGCCGTAGCGCCATCCGCCGGAACATCTGTAAGTTTAATCACCCCACCTACAGCTTCTTTCATTTGGAGCGCTGGTAATAAAGCCATTTATCCAACTCCGTTCAGTGGACGGTCGGGCAAACCCTACCCGGCAGTCAGGGCAAGTCACGAGTACAACGTACTGAACGATATTTAAAGAACAATCACCCCGCCCGCCTACTGTCATAAATAACAGGTAGCGCATCATTTCAGATGAGCGGTATCCGAAATCAGATCACCACATTTCGCACAAATCGCGTCGCCACTTCCCCATCGTTGCGATAGGAATGAGGCTGGTTGCTGGCGAACATGAAAAACTCCCCCGCGCCGATGTTATGTGGCGTGTCGCGCACCATCAGCGTCAGGCAACCTTCGAACACGTAGATCTGTTCGCTCCAACCCTCTGCATCCGGTTGCGACGGATAAATCTCCCCCGGTTGCAGGCACCATTCCCACTGTTCCACTTCACGGGTGGCGGTGGCTTTGGACAGCAAAACGGCTTTGCTGCCCGGAATCACTCCGGCCCAGGCCACTTCGTTGATGCGGCTCGGGTCGCGGGCGTCCGGTGCCTGGATCAGGTCGCTGAAGGCCACATCCAGCGCTTCGGCCACGCGGTCGAGGGTGGTCAGGCTGACGTTCTTCTCGCCGGCCTCGATGGCCACCAGCATTCGGCGGCTGACCCCGGACTTTTCGGCGAGCGCGGTCTGGCTCATGTCGGCGGCGTGGCGCAGACGCCGAACATTCAGGCTGACGTGCTGAAGGACCGAAGCCCGCTGCGTTGAATCTTTGTGCACTATATTGCTCACTTATCGGCGTTGGGCAGTATACTGCGCAACATTCGGCGCATTGTGCGTCGCCCTCAGGTAGCGCGCAAGGTCATGACGTCGTTGAATTCCTCCCTGGCTTCTTCCCGCAAATTCAGCAAGGCCGAGTGCGTGCTGGTGTTGATCACCATGGTCTGGGGCGGGACCTTCTTGCTGGTGCAGCACGCGATGACCGTCAGCGGCCCGATGTTCTTCGTCGGCCTGCGCTTTGCCGCCGCCGCGTGCATCGTTGCCCTGTTCTCCTGGCGTCATCTGCGGGAAATGACCCTGTTCGAACTCAAGGCCGGCGCCTTTATCGGCGTGGCGATCATGCTCGGCTACGGACTGCAGACCGTCGGGCTGCAGAGCATTCCAAGCAGTCAGTCGGCCTTTATTACCGCGCTGTACGTACCCTTCGTGCCGTTGCTGCAATGGCTGGTGCTGGGGCGGCGTCCGGGGTTGATGCCGAGCATCGGGATCATGCTGGCGTTTACCGGGTTGATGTTGCTGTCGGGGCCCGCGGGTGCATCGTTCAACTTCAGTCCGGGTGAAATCGCCACGCTGATCAGCGCCATCGCGATTGCCGCGGAGATCATTCTGATCAGCACCTACGCCGGCCAGGTCGATGTGCGCCGGGTGACGGTGGTGCAATTGGCGACCACCTCGGTGTTGTCGTTCTTGCTGGTGGTGCCGACTCAGGAAGTCATTCCTGACTTTTCATGGTTTTTGCTGTGCAGCGCCCTCGGCCTCGGCGCAGCGAGCGCGGCGATTCAGGTGGCGATGAACTGGGCGCAGAAGAGCGTTTCTCCGACGCGGGCGACGTTGATTTACGCGGGTGAGCCCGTGTGGGCCGGGATCGTCGGAAGGATCGCCGGGGAACGGTTGCCGGCGATTGCGTTGGTGGGCGCGGGGTTGATTGTGGCGGCGGTGATTGTGAGTGAGTTGAAGACCAAGGGTAAGGCAGCTGCGGTCGAGGAAGAGTTGGAGCGCGAAACTCAGGGGTAAGCCTCAAGATTTGAAGCGCCTGATAAATCGTCTTCGCCCCTTGCGACCACGTCGACCTTCACCTCTTTGCCGTACAACCCGACATCCCGCTGCTCGACGCTGCGGAACATGCCAAACATATGATCGGCACCGCGCTCACGGGGACAGGCCTCTATTGACGGCATGCACGCCGCTCAAGCGGAAGGTGACGCATGAACCCGTACATATCGATGACCAACAATGATTGCGATATCCCGGTGTTGCTGGTCGCCATGTACACATCCCTCCTGTAGGAGCCGGCTTGCCGGCGATGGACGTTAACGATAACGCGGGCTGCCTGAATGAACGCGTTGCCCCGACGCTTTTCGCGGGCAAGCCTCGCTCCTACAGGGAGTCACGTTTGCTTTTGATTTTCACCACTCATTAGGCCGAGCGTTAGCTCGCCTTCCGCTTTTGATCTGAGCGCCCCCTCGAGAGGCCGAGTGGAGGTTCTGCGCAGTGGGCAACCCGGCATGGATGCCGGGTTAGCCGCCCCCGGCCATGGATGGCCGATGGCGGCGGGCCCACGGAGCAGGACCGGAACGAGGGCATGGCGAGCATTAGCGAGGCACCGAACGAAAGGGGCAAGAGCCCTTGGTTACTTGGGGCTTTTCCAAGTGACTCGCCGTAAGGGCGAAACCAATAGAAGCCGTTACCGCAGCAATGGATATGTACACCATCAAAGAAACACGCCGGCCATTAGGACGCCATCGTCGGAACGCCGCCCGCAGCAAGCCGGCTCGCAAAGGGTTCAGCCCCATTGAACACAACCCCCTGAAACAATGTGAATCAGGCTTTTTCCGTCTACCTTGTAGGATTCTGCCACAGCTTGCCGTTTGGTGATCCGGGGACTGGCACGTATGATGCTTCACAAACTTCCGCAGATTAGAAGCCTATGTCCCTGATAGTTCTACTGCTTCTGCCCTTTGTCGGCAGCTGTCTGGCAGCCGTGCTGCCGCACAACGCGCGTAACACTGAATCTTTGTTGGCTGGCGTCGTTGCCCTCATAGGCACCGTCCAGGTCGCACTCCTGTACCCGCAGATCGCCCATGGTGGCGTCATTCGCGAAGAGTTTTTCTGGCTACCCAGCCTCGGCCTGAACTTCGTTCTGCGCATGGACGGGTTTGCCTGGCTGTTCTCGATGCTGGTACTGGGCATCGGCACGCTGGTGTCGTTGTATGCCCGCTATTACATGTCGCCGGACGATCCAGTGCCGCGGTTCTTCGCGTTTTTCCTGGCGTTCATGGGCGCCATGCTCGGCCTGGTGATTTCCGGCAACCTGATCCAGATCGTGTTTTTCTGGGAGCTGACCAGCCTCTTTTCATTCCTGTTGATCGGCTATTGGCACCACCGCGCTGATGCGCGACGCGGCGCTTACATGGCGCTGATGGTCACTGGCGCGGGCGGTTTGTGCCTGTTGGCGGGGGTCATGCTGCTTGGCCATGTGGTCGGCAGCTATGACCTGGACAAGGTCCTGGCCGCCGGCGATCTGATTCGCGCACATGCCCTCTACCCTCTTCTGCTGCCCCTGATTCTGATCGGCGCCCTGAGTAAAAGCGCGCAATTCCCCTTCCACTTCTGGCTGCCCCACGCGATGGCGGCGCCGACACCGGTCTCTGCGTATTTGCACTCGGCGACCATGGTCAAGGCTGGGGTGTTTCTGCTGGCGCGGCTGTGGCCGTCGTTGTCCGGCAGTGAGGAATGGTTCTACATCGTCAGCGGTGCCGGTGCTTGCACCCTGTTACTCGGCGCGTACTGCGCGATGTTCCAGAACGACCTCAAAGGCCTGCTCGCATACTCGACCATCAGCCACCTAGGCCTGATCACCCTGCTGCTGGGCCTGAACAGTCCACTGGCTGCCGTGGCCGCCGTGTTTCACATCCTCAACCACGCCACCTTCAAGGCGTCGCTGTTCATGGCCGCCGGGATCATTGACCACGAAAGCGGCACCCGCGACATTCGCAAACTCAGCGGCCTGATCAAACTGATTCCGTTCACCGCGACGTTGGCCATGGTCGCCAGTGCCTCGATGGCGGGCGTGCCGTTGCTCAACGGTTTCCTGTCGAAAGAGATGTTCTTCGCCGAAACGGTATTCATCAACGCGACCGCCTGGATCGAGTTGACCCTGCCCATCGTCGCGACCATCGCCGGCACGTTCAGCGTCGCCTATTCACTGCGCTTCACGGTTGATGTGTTCTTCGGCCCGACCGCCACCGACCTGCCGCACACCCCGCACGAACCGCCACGCTGGATGCGTGCACCGGTGGAATTGCTGGTGTTCACCTGCCTGATCGTGGGGATTTTCCCGGCACAAGTGGTCGGCTCGTTACTGGCTGCCGCTGCCCTGCCCGTCGTTGGCGGCACCTTGCCTGAATACAGCCTGGCGATCTGGCACGGCTGGAACGCGCCGATGATCATGAGCCTGGTCGCCATGTCCGGCGGCATCGTGCTCTACCTGCTGCTGCGCAACCAGTTCAAGCACGGGCGTTTCAAATACCCGCCGGTGATTGGCCTGTTCAACGGCAAGCGCCTGTTCGAGCGCAGCCTGGTGATCATGATGCGCCTGGCCCGTCGCCTGGAGCGGCGGATCAGCACCAAACGCCTGCAAACCCAGCTGTTCCTGATGGTGCTCGCAGCCGTGCTGGCCGGGTTGATCCCGATGCTGCACAGCAGCCTGAGCTGGGGTGACCGGCCGAAGATTCCGGGCTCGATCGTGTTCGTGACCTTGTGGCTGCTGGCGATTGCCTGTGCCCTCGGCGCGGCGTGGCAAGCCAAGTATCACCGGCTCGCGGCACTGACCATGGTCAGCGTCTGTGGACTGATGACCTGCGTCACCTTCGTCTGGTTCTCCGCGCCCGATCTGGCGCTGACGCAACTGGTGGTTGAAGTGGTGACCACGGTGCTGATCCTGCTGGGCCTGCGTTGGTTGCCGCGACGGATCGAAGAGGTTTCGCCGCTGCCGAGCAGCCTGCGCAAGGCACGCATCCGGCGTCTGCGCGACTTGCTGCTGTCGATCGCCGTCGGGGGCGGCATGGCGTTGCTGTCGTACGCAATGCTGACGCGCCAGACGCCCAACGACATTTCCTCGTTCTACCTCAGCCGAGCCCTGCCGGAAGGCGGCGGCAGCAACGTGGTCAACGTGATGCTGGTGGACTTCCGTGGCTTCGATACCCTCGGCGAAATCACCGTGCTGGTGGCTGTGGCGCTGACCGTGTTCGCGCTGTTGCGACGCTTCCGCCCGCCGAAAGAAAGCCTGCAACTGCCGGCGCAACAACGCTTGCTCGCGCCCGACGTGGTCACCGATCTGGTCAACCCACGTCACGCCAGCGACACCGCCCTCGGCTTCATGATGGTCCCGGCGGTGCTGGTGCGCATGCTGTTGCCGATTGCGTTCGTGGTCTCGATCTACCTGTTCATGCGCGGCCACAACCAGCCGGGCGGCGGGTTTGTCGCGGGGCTGGTGATGTCGGTGGCGTTCATCCTGCAATACATGGTCGCCGGCACGCAGTGGGTCGAGGCACAAATGAGCCTGCGCCCACTGCGCTGGATGGGCACCGGTTTGCTGTTCGCCACGGTCACCGGGCTCGGGGCGATGGCGGTCGGCTATCCGTTCCTGACCACCCACACCTGGCATGCCGAACTGCCGGTATTGGGCGACATTCACATCGCCAGCGCACTGTTCTTCGACATCGGCGTGTACTCGGTGGTGGTCGGCTCGACGCTGTTGATCCTCACCGCCCTCGGCCACCAATCGGTACGCGGCCATAAAACCGCTGCCCAGCCCAGATCCGTCGCCACGAAAGGAGCCGTCTGATGGAAGAAGTCATCGCAATCGCCATCGGCGTACTGGCCGCGTCCGGTGTCTGGCTGGTGCTACGGCCACGGACGTTCCAGGTGGTCATGGGCCTGTGCCTGCTGTCGTACGGCGTCAATCTGTTCATCTTCAGCATGGGCAGTCTGTTCATCGGCAAAGAGCCGAACATCAAGGACGGCGTACCGCAAGATCTGTTGCATTACACCGACCCGCTGCCACAAGCGCTGGTGCTGACCGCCATCGTGATCAGCTTCGCCATGACCGCGCTGTTTCTCGTCGTGCTGCTGGCTTCGCGTGGCTTGACCGGCACCGACCATGTGGATGGCCGGGAGCCTAAAGAATGAATGCGATGACGCACCTGATCGCCGCACCGATTCTGTTGCCGCTGCTGACCGCCGCCATCATGCTGATGCTGGGCGAGAAGCACCGCCCGCTGAAGGCTAAAATCAACCTGCTTTCCAGCCTCTTGGGGCTGGGCATCGCCGTGCTGTTGCTGCAATGGACGCAAACCACTGATGTGCCCGGCTCCATCGGCGTCTACCTGCCGGGCAACTGGCAAGTGCCGTTCGGGATCGTGCTGGTGGTCGATCGCCTGTCCGCGCTGATGCTGGTGCTGACCGGGATCATCGGCGTCAGCGCCCTGCTGTTCGCGATGGCCCGATGGGACGGCGCCGGTTCCAGTTTCCACGCGCTGTTCCAGATCCAGATGATGGGTTTGTATGGCGCGTTCCTGACAGCGGACCTGTTCAACCTGTTCGTGTTTTTCGAGGTGCTGCTGGCGGCCTCTTACGGCCTGATGCTCCACGGTTCGGGCCGGGCGCGGGTGTCGTCGGGGTTGCATTACATCTCGATCAATCTGCTGGCCTCGTCGCTGTTCCTGATCGGCGCGGCGCTGATCTACGGCGTCACCGGCACCCTGAACATGGCTGACCTGGCGCTGAAAATCCCGCTGGTGCCGGAAGCCGATCGCGGCTTGCTGCATGCCGGCGCGGCGATTCTCGCCGTGGCGTTCCTGGCCAAGGCCGGGATGTGGCCACTGAATTTCTGGCTGGTGCCGGCCTATTCCTCGGCCAGTGCGCCGGTGGCGGCGATGTTCGCGATCATGACCAAGGTTGGCGTCTACACCTTGCTGCGCCTGTGGACCTTGCTGTTCTCCGGTCAGGCTGGCGCGTCAGCTTATTTTGGCGGCGACTGGCTGATCTACGGCGGCATGGCAACCATCGTCTGCGCCGCCGTGGCGATTCTCGCCGCGCAACGTCTGGAGCGCATGGCCAGCCTGAGCATTCTGGTGTCGGCGGGCATTCTGCTGTCGGCCATCGGTTTCGCCCAGCCGAACCTGATCGGCGCGGCGCTGTTCTATCTCGTCAGCTCGACCCTGGCGTTGAGCGCGTTGTTCCTGCTGGCCGAGTTGATCGAACGTTCGCGCTCGGCCAATGAAATGCCGTTGTTCGATGACGCCGACCTAATTGCGCGGCCGATGGAATCCCTGCAACCGCCCAAAGGCATCAACCTCGACGATGAACAGAAAGCCGTGGTCGGCCAGGTGATTCCATGGACCATGGCGTTTCTCGGCTTGAGCTTCATCGCTTGCGCGTTGCTGATCATCGGCATGCCGCCGCTGTCCGGCTTTATCGGCAAACTCGGTTTACTGCACGCCCTGCTCAACCCGCTGGGCCTGGGCAATGGCGCGGATGAACCGGTGTCGAACGCCGCGTGGGGTTTGTTGGCGTTGCTGATTCTCTCCGGGCTGGCGTCGTTGATTGCCTTCTCGCGCCTGGGCATCCAGCGTTTCTGGACGCCTGAAGAACGGCCATCACCCTTGCTGCGACGGCTCGAATGTGTGCCGATCATTGCACTGTTGGGCCTGAGCATTCTGCTGACCTTCAAGGCCGAGCCGCTGCTGCGTTACACCCAGGCCGCCGCACAAACCTTGAACAATCCGCAGCAATACGTGATGGCGGTGCTTGGCACCCGGGCAGTTCCGAGTCCGGAAGCCAAAGCGGCCGTCGCGGAGGTGCAGCCATGAGGCGTCTGTTTCCTGCACCTTGGTTGTCGCTGGCGCTGTGGTTGTTGTGGCTGGTGCTGAACCTGTCGATAAGCCCCGGCAATCTGCTACTGGGCGCCGTGCTCGGGTTTTGCGCGCCGTTGATGATGCGCAAGTTGCGCCCCCTGCCGATCCGCATTCGGCGTCCCGGCGTGATTCTGCGTTTGTTCTTGATCGTCGGTCGCGACGTGCTGGTCTCCAACCTTGCTGTGGCCTGGGGTGTCTTGAACGCCGGTCGACGCCCGCCGCGCTCGCGGTTCATCAAGGTGCCGCTGGATTTGCGCGACGCCAACGGCCTGGCGGCACTGGCGATGATCTGCACGGTGGTGCCCGGTACGGTCTGGTCCGAACTGGCGCTGGACCGCAGCATTTTGTTGCTGCACGTCTTCGATCTGGATGACGAAGCGCTGTTCATCGAGCATTTCAAGGTGACTTACGAACGCCCGTTGATGGAGATTTTCGAATGAGCCCGTTGCTGTCGAATGCGGTTCTGCTGAGCCTGTTCATTTTTTCGCTGGCGATGGTCCTGACCCTGATCCGCCTGTTCAAAGGGCCGTCGGCGCAGGACCGGGTTCTGGCGCTGGATTACCTGTACATCATCGCGATGCTGATGATGCTGACACTGGGTATTCGTTATGCCAGTGACACGTACTTCGAAGCGGCGCTGCTGATCGCGCTGTTCGGCTTCGTCGGCTCGTTTGCCCTGGCGAAATTCCTGCTGCGTGGCGAGGTGATCGAATGAACGCTGAACTGTCTCTGTGGGTGGAAATCCCGGTGGCGATCCTGCTGGTACTCAGCAGTGTTTTTGCGCTGATCGGGGCGATCGGGCTGGTGCGGATGAAGGATTATTTTCAACGCATGCACCCGCCGGCGCTGGCCTCGACATTGGGTGCGTGGTGCGTGGCGCTGGGGTCGATCATCTACTTTTCGGCGCTAAAGTCCGGGCCGGTGCTGCATGCCTGGCTGATCCCGATTCTGTTGGCGATTACGGTGCCGGTAACCACGTTGCTGCTGGCGCGGGCGGCGTTGTTCCGCAAGCGTATGGCGGGGGATGATGTGCCGGCCGAGGTGAGTAGCCGGCGGACGGAGAGTGGGAGTTAAGTTCAGAGATTTGTATTGATTGTCAGGGCCTCTTCGCGGGCAAGCCTTGCTCCTACAGGGACCGGCTGTAAACACACATCCCTCTGTAGGAGCAAGGCTTGCCCGCGAAGCTTTTCAAATCCAGGCAACTACCAGCAACCCCGCCCCCAACACCACACACAACGGCGAATACACCCACGTATCCAGCCGGGCAAATTCCGATCCCTTGACCTGCTTGAAAAACCCCACCAGGTTCGAATCGCCAATCGCCCGGGCGAACATCAGCATCGCGATGGCGCTGATCACCCATTGCAGCGATTGATGGGTCACCGCCGGCACCCACCAGCCAACGCGCAAACACACCAGCGCTGCAATCAGCAGCAAACCGAAAGCCACCAGCAACGTCAACCACCCCGAGGGCTTGAACGCAGGCTGCGATCTCGCGCTGCCCTCCACCGGCACCTGCGGCACGGCCGCCACGGCAGCCCACTGGCCACCCATCGCCCAGTAGACATGGATCAGGCTGATCACCGCGAAGATCGTCACCAGCCCTTGAGCCAACACAAACGTCATGTCGAGGATCCTAGAAAAGTATTTAACAGAATCATCCTAGTCGGCATTTTTAGAAGTGCGCGAATGATCAACGATGTTAAAGTGCCGCCCCATGAAACTCGCCCGGACCGATCGCTCACTCATTGCATGGATGCTTTATTGCTGCGTCCTGTTCAATGTGTTCGCCTGCAGCATCGGTCACGGACAAATGGTCGGGGCGCAGCTCAACGGCCTCGGCGGTCAGTTCTGTACGGTTGACCCGCGCACTCAGGCACCTGCGTCCTCAAACACGTCCGAAGAGCAACTGCCGACCCTGTCGAAAGCCTTCGGCTGCCCGTTGTGCTCCACCGGCGGCATGGGCCCGGCGCTCAACTCCAGCCTGACCCTGGCGATCCTGCCGCAAACACACAGCCCACCCTTGGCGGTCGTCGCCAACGCTGACCTCCCTGCCCGCTTCACCTGGCCTTCGGCCAACCCCCGCGCCCCGCCGTTCGCCTGAATCCTTCGCCATTCAATCAGCTCACTTCGCCAACGCGAGGCGTTCGCCTGTGCGCTGTTTCCTAGCAAGCATTCAGGATTCATCGATGAAAACCATTCCTTTGCTGGCCAGCCTGATCGGCTGCCTGTCCGTTAACGCCTGGGCACAATCCACAGTGGACCTCGCACCAATCACCATTGATGGCGAAGCACCCGCCGAGCCGGGTCTGAGCCTGGACCAATCCAGCGGCATGGCCTCGCGACTGGGACTGAGCGTGCGTGAAACCCCGGCGTCGGTGGCGATTGCCAACCGCAACGACATCGAACGCCACGGCGCGCAAAACTTCCAGGACGCCGCCAACACCTTGCCCGGCGTGAATGCCAGTGCGCCGCCGGGTTTCGGTGGGTTCGTCTCCTACCGTGGCTTCACCAGCAGCCAGATCACCCAGATGTTCAATGGCGTCAACGTCTCTGGCGGCCTTGCCCGGCCCGTGGATGCGTGGATCTATGATCGGGTGGAACTGGTGGGCGGCCCGTCATCGCTGATCAATGGCGCCGGCTCCGTGGGCGGTTCGCTGAACTACGTGACCAAACTGGCGACCCGTGAAGAGCAAGCGGTCGAAGGCCGGGTCAGCTACGGCAGTTACGACACCACCGAGACCGCGTTCGGCCTTAATCACGCGCTCAGTGAAGCCGGTGCGGATGTGCAGCATTACGCGCGGCTGGATGTCAGCCACAACACCGGCAACGGCTATATTGATCGCCAGGAACGCGATGCGTGGAGCGTGGCGTTTTCGCTGCTCAGTGACCTGACGCCAAACCTGTCCCACACCCTGGCCCTGGAATATCAGGATGAACACGAAGACAGTCCGTACTGGGGCACGCCGGTGCTGAATCCCAAGGCCGGTGAACTGAAGATCGACAAGCACAACCGCTTCAACAACTACAACGTCGAGGACGGCCGTTACGAGCAACGTACAATCTGGGTGCGCTCGATCATCGACTACCGGATCAACGACAGCACCACCCTGCGCAACACGCTTTATCACCTCGACAGTCAGCGCGATTACCGCAACCTGGAAACCTATCAGTACAGCGCCAACAACCGCGCGGTGAACCGCTCCACGGCGTACCAGGTGCGCCATCAGGGCGAGCAGAACGGCAACCAGTTCGAACTGCGTCACGACAACACGCTGTTTGGCCTGGACACCACCTGGTCCGGCGGTTTCGAGTACAAGGTCAACCAGACCACCAATTCGCCGCTGAACGTCAAAGGCGCAAGCACGGTCGACCCGAACAACTTTCAGCCGGGGCATTTCTACGACATCCCGGGCACCCGGCCGGGGTTTGTCAGCGACAAGACCAACGAAGTCACCACCAAGGCGCTGTTCGCCGAGAACCGCCTGGCGCTGACCGATAAATTGTCGTTGCTGACCGGCCTGCGTTACGACGACATCGATCTGGACGTGACCAACCACCGGGAAGTGACCGCCAGCAATCCACGTCATCTCAAACGTAGCTGGGAGCCTGTGACTGGTCGCGTCGGCCTGACCTACCAGTTCATCCCTGACGCCAACGTCTACGTGCAATACAGCACCGCCGCCGAACAACCCAACGGCACGCAGGATTTTGATGTCTCGACCGGCAAGCAATGGGAAGTCGGCAGCAAATTCGACTATCTGGACGGGCGCGGTTCGGCGACGCTGGCGGCGTACACGATTGAGCGCAAAGACTTCGCGGTGACCGATCCGCTGGCCCCGACGCTTAGCATTCCCGTGGGCCAGCAGACGTCCAAAGGCATCGAACTGGCCAGTTCGCTGCGGATCACCGACAAGCTGTTGGCCGAAGGCAACTTTGCCTGGGTTGATGCTCAGTACGACGAGTTCACCGAGAAGAATGCTGCGGGTGTGGTGGTTTCACGCAAGGGCAACACACCGACCAACGTGCCGGACCGGGTCGGCAATCTGTGGCTGACCTATGACTTTGCGCCGCAATGGCAAGGGGGCGTCGATGCGCGATACGTCGCCTCGGTGTTTGCCGACAGCGCCAACACGATGACCGTGCCGTCCTATACGCTTTACGGCACGTTTCTCAGCTACAAGGTCGATCGGCACACCACCGTCACTGGCCGGGTACGCAACCTGACCAACGAGGTGTATGCCGAGTTTGCGCACGTGTCGCCGGCGTATTACCTGGGTACACCGCGGACCTTTGAGCTGGCGGTGCAAACCCGGTTTTAATCAATCATTGCTCCTACAGTACGGTGATATCAGCCACACCCATCATTTCAACTCGGCGGAGACTTTATCCGCCACATCCTTCGGCAGCCACGCCTGCCACACATCCGGGTGCGCCTTCATGAACGCCTCCGCCGCCTGGCGCGGTGGAGTGTGTTTCTCGCTCATATCAGCCAGCGCCTTGTTCAACGGGCCGATGGGGAAATCGACCTTGCTGAAGAACTCGGCAATCTGCGGATATTGTTTCTGGAACGGTGTGGACACCCCAATCGACAGCTTCGAGGGCAGTGAGCGCGTCGGTTTCGGATTGGGGTTGTCGGCGTCGGTCAGGGTTTTCCAGGCTTCGGCGTCGAACGGTGGTTCTTCCAGCTGAACCAGTCTGAAGCGCCCGAGCAAGGGCGTAGGCGACCAGTAATAGAACAGGACCGGCTTGCCACGACGGATCGACGAACTGATTTCCGCATCCAGCGCCGCCCCGGAGCCGCTGCGGAAATTCACATAGCTGTCGTTCAAGCCATAGGCCGTGAGCTTCTGTTTGTTGACCACCTCCGAGGTCCAGCCGATCGGGCTGTTGAGGAAACGCCCCTTGCCCGGGCTTTCCGGGTCACTGAACACGTCCTTGTATTTCGGCAGGTCACTGACACTGCGCAAGCCGGGGGCCAGCGGTTTGATCCCCTTGGCCGGATCGCCCTTGATCACGTATTCGGGCACCCACCAGCCTTCGGTGGCGCCCTTCACCGTATCGCCGAGGCTCGCGACTTTACCTTCGGCTTCAGCCTTGACCCAGACCGGGCTGCGACCGGCCCATTCTTCGCCAATGACCTGAATGTCATTGTTGGCCAGGGCGGTTTCCAGGGTGATGGTCGTTCCCGGCAAGGTATCGGTCTGCAGCCCGTAGCCCTTCTCGACAATGATCCGCAGGATATCGGTGATCAGACTGCCGCTTTCCCAGTTCAGGTCGGCGAAGTGGATCGGCGCCTGGGCGGCGAATACCGGAATGGGCGAACCCAGACCGAAAGCGACCAGAACAGTGGCCAGCAACCGTCGAAATCCGTTCATGCTTTTGCACCTCGTGCTGTTCACAGCAATAGCAGGATGGCCTGATAAAGACCGCGAGCCTCAAAATACTCAGTCAACTGACTGTAGTAGAGGTTCCTGCTTTCGAGGGGCGAGGATTATTTTTCGGAAATTTCCTGCAAGCGCGCCAGCTCTCTTCTGACCATGCTGGCGTATTCCGCCGGGCGCAATGTGTAAATCTGCGACGCCACCCACCCCAGCCAGGCCCCCTGCAAGATGGCCTTCTGCTCGAACAGTCGCTGAGCCTCCACCTGGGCGCTGGCCTGGTTCTGTATGTGAAAATCGGCGCGGGTCAGGGGCATTACTCGCTGGCCTTGAAGGTTACCAGTTCACCCTTGCGCCACTTGGCAGCCTTGGCCGTCACGGCTTTCAGGGTTTTGGTCAGGCCTTCCTGCAATTGTTGGTGGGCGGCAAATACCATCACCACGCTGTGACCTTCCTTGAACACGATCCCGTGACCGTCGGCGGTGGTCACGAACGCGTAATCGCCCAGGCCATACACCGTCAGTTTGATTTCGCGGAACTTGATGTCCAGCTTGCCGCCTTCGCGACTGGGCAAAACCGAAGCGCTGAAATGATCGCCGACTTTAAGTTTCAGGCCTGGCTTGTCGTCCACCACCAGTGCTGATTCGGTGTCGATCTCGGCAATGTAAATGCCTTCAGCGTTCTGTTCGGTGATGTAAACAAAACGTGACTGGAACTGCTTGACCAGCTTTGCGCGCAAATCACCCAGCACGAACAAAGCATGCATATCGAGATTACTTACTGCCAAGGAAACATCCCCACATCTGAAAATGATGCCGCACGCTTACAAACAGCGCACAGCAGAAAAAAGCGGCAATGCCGAAGGTGTCGCCAAATGACCCGTGTTGAAATCCTGAAACGAGCAGAGGGCTCATTCATCGCGAGGCGTAAGAAGACTAATGGAAAGTCACTCGCGTCGTCTTGCCTGGAGTTCGTCAGAGGTTGAAGGAAAAAGCCCTTCTGACTGCCAGAAAAAACGGATTACCAACCTTAGGGAAAAAACTCTTTAAAAAAAGCACTTTTCCGACATATCGCCGGCAAAAAATTGCTTTAGATAACCATCAATCGCCCACCAGTGACGGTGATTCTAGAGCAGCGATGCTCTTCGAGACTACCCAAAACGATGTACACACGTCGGCAAAATAACGAAAAGGACTTCATATGTGCACCCTGACACACTTCGCCCGTCCCCTCGCGCCTTACTCAGGCAACCCGTCGACGCTGTACGCGGCGGGGTTTCAACACCCTGAACTTGACCCTGAAACGCTTGCCACACCGCGTTTTCAGGTTGTTCTGGCCGGTAATGCGTTCTTCCACATCAAAGAAATTTCCACTGGCCATGTCAGAGGTTTCCGCAGCGACCACAACGAAGCATGCGCACTCGCCCGCCAGCTCGAATTACATCGCTAAGCGCTACGCTCAGTCCCTTCTTATAGACGTTTCGTCATGCCGACGACTTAACTCAGCCGTCGGCAGGCAACTACTGCCATACTGCCGAACCAATGAAACCCGTTCCCAAGGCGGACGGCGTTCAACACAACAGGATATTTCCAGGGGAAGGCTGCTACGTGACGGAATTTGATATCGGTGAATTTTTTATCCGGGGCGAAGCCAGAGAAGTCGAAGGCGAATTCCAGGCGGTCATTGTCATGCGCGCCAAACCACCGCTGACCACGGTGACGTATCACCAGGTCGAGAAGGATCGCTGGTTCAAGACCTCGGACGTTGCTGCCGTCGCCGCCCGTGAAGCCGCCCAGGCCTTGAAGCTCGCCGTCGATCAGGGGGCCTTGAAAGCCTGATCAGCCGATTCGCAGTCTATGCTCATTCCTGATTTCGGACATCGCTATCGAATGCCTGAAGCGCGGCGCCCTCAGATGCAATGCAGCCGCACCTCAGATCTCGTACCTGCGCGACCAGCAAGGAGATGAAGATGGATTCACCTATACACGACTTGAAAGGCTTGTTCGACCAGCTAGGCCTGGACTCCAGCGAGAAGGCCATCGACGACTTCATCGCCAGTCATTCGCCTATGCCCTTTGATAAAAAGCTCATCGATGCCGAGTTCTGGACGCCACAACAAGCTGGTTTCCTGAAAAAACAATTGCGTGAGGATGCTGATTGGTCACGGGTGGTTGATGACCTGAATCTGCGTATGCATCAGGTTCACTAGTCAATGCAGGCTGTCGGGGGCTTCGGCGCTTAATTGGGCCAACCAGGCAGCCTTGCACTCCTCCGCTTCATCGCGACGGGAGAATGCCGTCCCCCGGCGTTCGCCGTTCAGCAGCACGACCCAGCAGACGCTCTGCCCCTGCGCTCGCAAACTGGCGGGCACACCGCTGCCGATCATGACGGCGACATCGACTTTGCTTTGCATGCTGACCTCTTTGACTTCATTAGCAACCTAACTATGAAGGTATGGTAATGAGTTCATGTGTGAGGAAACAGCAACTGTGTTGCATAGATTAGTTGCTGGAATCGCAACAATGGTGGGGTTGGGGTTGGGGTACATATCCGTTTCTGCGGTAACGGCGGCTGGCGGTTTCGCTTTTACAGCGAGTCACTTGGAAGAGCCCCAAGTAACCAAGGGCTCTTGCCCCTTTCGTTCGGTGGCTCGCTAAGGCTCGCCATGCCCTCGCTCCGGTCCTGCTCCGTGGGCCCGCCGCCATCGGCCATCCATGGCCGGGGGCGGCTAACCCGGCATCCATGCCGGGTTGCCCACTGCGCAGAACCTCCACTCGGCCTCTCGAGGGGGCGTGTACCTCAAGATCAAAAGCTGAAGGCGAGCTAACGCTCGGCCTGATGAGTGGTGAAAAGCAAAAGCAAACGCGATTCCCTGTAGGAGCGAGGCTTGCCCGCGAAAAGCGTCGGGACAACGCGTTCATTCAGACAGCCCGCGTTATCGTTGACGCCCATCGCCAGCAAGCTGGCTCCTACAATTTTGAATCGTGTGAACCCAATCCCCGTGCAGGAGCCGGCTTGCTGCGGGCGGCGTTCCGACGATGGCGGTGGGTCAGTCAACCTGTTTATTGACTGGACGGACGCAATCGCCAGCAAGCCGGCTCCTACAGGGGATCGGTGTACATGTCGAAAATGAGTGGCCGCAGTAGTGAAGCAGAACGCGTACGCAAATGAGCCAGGTCGGCTTTCAGGCCGCCTCGGCGGCTGTGGCGGTGGTCGCCCCCTCGAGAGGCCGAGCGGAGGTTCTGCGCAGTGGGCAACCCGGCATGGATGCCGGGTTAGCCGCGCACGGCCAAGGATGGCCGATCGCGGCGGGCCCACGGAGCAGGACCGGAGCGAGGGGATGCCGAGCCACAGCGAGGCACCGAACGAAAGGGGCAAAAGCGCTTTGGTTACTTTCGCGCTTTTCGAAAGTGACTCGCCGTAAGGGCGAAACCAATAGCCGCCATCACCACAGCAACGGATACACACACGCCCCTAAAACAATACCTATCAACGAGCCCCCTGCGGCTTATACCCCAACCGCAAACCACCCCAATGCCGCCCCTTGAGCATGATCGGCACCGAAAGATCGTGCATCAACTCCCCCGTGTCCCGCGTATAGGTTTGCAACAAAACAGCCTGTTGATGGCTGCCACAACGAATCCCGGTGCGGTCGGCAAATTTGCGTTTGGTGCGGTTTTGCAGCGTATCGACCTGCGCATCACCGGTCAGTGGCTGACTGAAAACCTTGTTATGGGTCGGCACATAACCTTGCTGCGTGCAGGCGATGGCAAACACCAGGCCTTCATGGCGCGGCAGCAACGGTTCCTGAATCGCCGGCAAAACCTTATCGGTGTAGCGGTCGAAACGGGTCTGGTACTTGGCCGGACTGGTGTCAGGAATGGCCTGATAACTGCGGTCGAACAAGTCATCGAGACTGACAAGACCCTGGTCGATATCCGCCTCAAAGCGTGCCGTAATCTGACGCGCACCTTCGCGGGCCAGGTCATAAATCCGCTGGTGATAGTCATCCAGTCCGACCTCGGCCAGACGCTCGCTGATGGTTTCGGCCTGACCTTCCATTTGCACCGCGGCTTGCGCCAGACGCTGAGTCTGTTGATCGCTGATCGCCAGATCGCTGCGCATCTGTTCGATGGCGTGAAACAAGCTGTCGAGTTGTTCGCGGTTGGTGTCGGCGCCCTTGGCAATATCGCCGACCTGACTTTCGACGCCAGCCGCCAGGCGGGCAATGTTTTCCAGGTGCTGGCCGGTGTGCTCGACCTGCTGGACACCGATGTCGAGGTCGCTGGACAGCTGCCGGATCTGCTCCACCACTTGCGCGGTGCGTTGCTGGATATCGGCAACCATCTCGCCGACTTCGCCGGTCGCCGTCGCTGTGCGCGCGGCCAGGCCGCGAACCTCGTCGGCGACGACTGCGAACCCGCGACCGTGCTCCCCGGCCCGTGCCGCTTCGATGGCCGCGTTCAATGCCAGCAGATTGGTCTGGCTGGCAATGGACTGGATCACCAGCGTGACCCGCTGGATATCGTCGCTGCGCAGGCTCAGGGCTTCGATCAGCTCACGACTGTTGCTCGCGCGCTGACTGAGTTGATGCATGCGGGTGATGGATTCGACCAGCTCCGTGCGCCCTGCCGCGCTGCTCTGATGCGCTTCGCTGGCGGCACTGAGGGCCGTTCGACTGAGTGTCGAGGTGGCTTGTTCGGTGGCGATCATCACTTCGGCATTGCTGACAATCTGTGCCGCGGCACCGAGTTGCGATTGCAGTTTGTCGGCCAGTTGCTTGACCGAAAAGGCTACGCCGGCGGCCGACAAGGCGTTATGACTGGTGGTGTAGGAAAGATCGCGAGTCAGTTCGGCGATGGCGCCGGAGTTGTCGGCAGATGGTTCTAAGGGAATGGCACGAGAACGTAGCCGAGGTAGCCAGATAATCAGGACGGCCAACGGCAAGCCAACGTAAAGCGGCCAGCCACCCAGCGTCATGCCGCACAGCAAGAGCATCAGGGCGATGCTTTGCAGCGTCGGCGTCAGCCAGCGGGTCTTCGGTGCAAACACTGGTGCAGGCAATGCCCCAACCAGAGATCCGTCTCTCGTCATCTTCGTCACCCCATGCGTCTTCTAATTGTTGTGACTGCATTAAACGCCACTAGAGGGCCATTATCCATGGTCCATTAGTAGTGGTCGTTGCAGCAGATCAATAGAAGTGCGCGAGGTTTTTCGCAGACGAAAAAAAGCATCGCGGGCAAGCCTTGCTCCTTCAGGAGTGAGGCTTGCCCGCGATGCGGGGCGCTACGAAATCAGGCCTGACGCTGGTGCTTGTCGATCTGTTCGTGACGCTCTTGCGCTTCGATGCAGTACTTGGTGGTCGGGCTGATCAGCAGACGCTTCAGGCCAATGGCCTCGCCGCTGTCGTCGCACCAGCCGAAGCTGTCTTCCTTGATGCGCTCCAGCGCCTGTTCCAACTGAGGCAGCATGCGCTGGTCGCGATCGATCGCGTTCACCAGCCAGGTGCGCTCTTCTTCGACAGAAGCTGCGTCAGCCGGATCGGCCGGGGTATCCAGGCTTTCGATGGCGATGCGGTTCTGTTCGATGCGCTCATGGGTTTCGACTTTCATGTTCTGCAACAGCTCAGAGAAAAAAGCATGTTGCTCGGCATTCATGTAGTCATCCGCCGGCATGGCCAGCAACTTGTCCTTTGTCATTGATATCTCTATAAAAAAACGTGCATTAAGGCGAATTAGGGAGCGTTCCGGCGGACCTGGTCTGGCCATCGGAAAGGCGCCGTTTATTCCAAGCGCCACCCGGCACTCAATTTACGAGGGGCGGCAGTCTAAGGCCGACTTGAGGCCTCAGCAACTGAAAAGACAGCGAATTTGTCCGACAAAGCCCCGAAAGTGCTCTATGTCAGCCTTTACGGTGGTTATCGGAGTGCGTTTATAGCAAGAAATTCAACCGAGCGGCTGTATATAGAAGACAAATGGCCTCAACGGTGGTGTTTGCCGAGCACATTTGCAGGGCAATGAACCTCAGCTAAGGTTGTCCTCCCGAAATGGCAAATCTTGAGGAGAGGTTCAATGAAGCTGATCGGCATGCTGGATTCGCCCTACGTGCGACGCGTTGCCATTTCCGCCAAACGCCTGGGCATCGACCTCGATCATCAGTCGGTTTCGGTGTTTCGGCACTTCGAGCAGTTCCAGCAGATCAACCCGGTGGTCAAGGCGCCGACGCTGGTGCTGGATGACGGCGAGGTGTTGATCGACTCGACGTTGATCATCGATTACCTGGAGGCACTGGCCGGACCGGGTAACAGCCTGATGCCAGGCGAGCTGAATCAGCGCCTGCGCTCGTTACGCTTGATCGGCCTGGCGTTGGCAGCCTGCGAGAAGTCGGTGCAGCTTTATTACGAACGCAACCTGCGGCCCGCGGAAATTCAGTTCGAACCGTGGGTGGAACGGGTCGAGGGGCAATTGGCGGCCGCGTATTCGGCACTGGAACGGGAGCTGGAACTGCGACCGTTGAAGACTGACGGTTCGATTGATCAGGACGGGATTACATTGGCGGTGGCCTGGAGCTTTACCCGTCTGGTGGTGCCGGATCAGGTGGATGCCTGGCAGTTTCCGCTGATCAGTGCGTTTACCGACTATGCCGAGGGGCTTGAGGCATTTGTGAGCACACCGATTGAATAGCGTTGCACCTGACAGCAGGAGAACGCGGTCTGCTGTAGGAGCGAGCCCGCTCGCGATTTTTTATGCATTGCAGATGAGCTACTTGCGCTTGTAGCTCTTGTTACCACTGGGTGTCAGGCAATACACCCCGCCTCGTGGGCCGGTGCAAAACGAACCTGAGCCGCAGGTGCAACCATCGGAGCTCTGCAATAAGGTTTGCGGGCGAGCCTGGCTTGAACCGCCATAACGTGCCGAGCAGCTTTTCTTTGAGGCGCTGATAGAGCCGTCATTACACAGGAACAAGTCGCCATCACAACGATCGATACCGCCCTTCTTCCCCGAACACGGAGTGTTTCCCGCCAAGGCACTCCCGCTGATGACACACAGCAACAACACAACAATCGACATCCCGCCACGGCGAATCAAAGTGCGCACAGTCGAACTCCCTTTCAAGGTTATGGCCAGATGATATCAACGTTCCGGGCCGTCCCATGAGCCACATGAAAGTTAATTTAAAAAGTCGCCGGCATTTCTTGGCAGAATGCCCACACACTTGCCTTGAACTGACTATCAGGTCCGCCCTATGACCCGCATCTTGACCATCGAAGACGACGCCGTGACCGCCCGGGAGATCGTCGCCGAACTGAGCAGCCACGGCCTCGACGTGGATTGGGTCGACAATGGCCGTGAAGGTCTGGAGCGCGCGGTCAACGGCAACTATGACTTGATCACCCTCGACCGCATGTTGCCCGAGCTCGATGGCCTGGCGATTGTCACGACGCTGCGGACCATGGGCGTGGCGACGCCGATCCTGATGATCAGCGCCCTCTCCGATGTCGATGAACGCGTGCGCGGTTTGCGTGCCGGCGGTGACGATTACCTGACCAAACCGTTTGCCACCGATGAAATGGCCGCCCGGGTCGAAGTGCTGCTGCGCCGGCAGAACACCGTGACCGCCCAGGCCACCACGCTGCGGGTCGCGGACCTGGAACTGAACCTGATCAGCCACGAAGCCAGCCGCGACGGCCAGTTGCTGACGCTGTTGCCCACCGAGTACAAGTTGCTGGAATTCCTGATGCGCAACACCGGGCAGATTCTGTCGCGGATGATGATTTTCGAAGAGGTCTGGGGTTATCACTTCGACCCCGGCACCAACCTGATCGACGTGCACATCGGCCGCCTGCGCAAGAAGATCGACCCGCCCGGCAATGTCCCACTGATTCGGACCGTGCGAGGCTCGGGTTATGTCATTGCCGAACCCCTCTAAAGGCTGGCGCTCTTCCAGCAGCCGGTTGCTGGCGCTCTACAGTTCGCTGTTCGTGCTCTGGAGCGGGATTCTCATGGGGGTCATGTATTACGAGGTGTCCGCCTACCTGGACAACCTGGCCAAGCACTCGCTGATGCAACGTCAGCATTTGTTTTCGCGTTTTTCCGGCGAGCAACTGCTGGACGCCCTCGCCGTCAGCATGACCTTCGATATTCGCGGCATCGACGCCTACGGCCTGTTCGATGCCGAGCATCGCTACCTCAACGGTGCCCTGCGCCACATTCCTAAAGGTTTGCCGCTGGACGGCAAGATCCACATGCTCAGCGACTGCGCCGACTCCGATGACCCGACGCTGCCCGCCGACAGTTGCGACGCCGTGGCAACCCAGACACGGGACGGTCGCTGGCTGATTCTGGTGCGCGACAACGGTTCGCTGTTCGCCGTGACCCGCATCATTCTGCACGCGCTTTTCTGGGGTGTGACCCTGACTATTTTGCCGGGCATCGTCGGATGGCACCTGTTGCGCCGTCGACCGTTGCGACGCATTCGTGGGATTCAGGCCAGCGCCGAAGCGATTGTTGCCGGTGACCTGACCCGACGTTTGCCGCTGTCCAATCGCCGCGACGAACTGGACATGCTCGCCGCCATCGTCAACGCCATGCTCGAACGCATCGAGCGTTTGATGAACGAGGTCAAGGGTGTATGCGACAACATCGCCCACGACTTGCGCACGCCGCTGACCCGCTTGCGGGCGCAGTTGTACCGCATGCAGCAACAGGCCGGCGAAGGGTCGGCAGAAGCGACACAGCTCGACTCGGTGCTCGCCGAAGCGGATACGCTGATGGCACGTTTTCGCGGGTTGCTGCGGATCTCCGAGCTGGAGGATCGTCAGCGGCGTTCCGGTTTTGTGCAGTTGGATCCGGTGCCGTTGTTGCAGGAGCTGCACGACTTTTATCTGCCGTTGGCGGAGGAAGGTGAACTGACGTTCAAGCTGCAATTGCCTGACACTCTGCCGCCATTGAATGGCGACCGGGCGTTGCTGTTCGAGGCGGTGGCCAACCTGCTGAGCAACTCGATCAAGTTCACGCCGCCGGGGGGCGAGGTGATTTTGCGCGGGATCAACGAAGGTGGGCATACGCGGATCGAAGTGCTCGACTCCGGACCCGGCATTGCGCTGGCCGAGCGCGAGGCGGTGTTTCAGCGCTTCTATCGCGCCGAGGGCGGCAATCAGCAAAGCGGCTTCGGGCTGGGCTTGTCGATCGTCGCGGCGATTGTCAGCCTGCATGGGTTTACGCTTGAAGTGGCTGACAGCGAATCGGGCGGCGCACGGTTGGTGCTCGATTGCCGACAGAGCCTGATTGCCCAGAGCTGACGCGATTTCCCTGAACGGACACAGCCGGCTCCTACAGAATTGGGGGATGTTCGAGAGTAGGGACTAACGCGAAACCTGTAGGAGCTGGCTTGCCGGCGATGGCGATTTTGCGGACGCCTTCGCCGGCAAGCCTGGCTCCTACAGGATCGGGGGATGTTCAGGATGTTGGGTTAACACAAAACCTGTAGGAGCCGGCTTGCTGGCGATGGCGATTTTGCGGACGCCTTCGCCGGCAAGCCTGGCTCCTACAGGATCGGGGGATGTTCGGGATTTTGGATTAACGCGAAACCTGTAGGAGCCGGCTTGCCGGCGATGGCGATTTCACGGACGCCATCGCCAGCAGGCTGGCTCCTACAGGGGATCGGGTTTACACGGGGTAGTTGGCCCGCAGGGCTTGGAGGCCACCCTGGTAAATCCCGGCAAACAATGCCGCCACTTCATCTTCGGTCACACCGACCGGCGCAAACCGCCCCGACCAGGTCACCCGGGCGCCCTCGCCCTGCGCTTCAACGCGGATCGTCGCCAGGTAATCCGTCGCCGGAAACGGTGCCTGCAAAATCGAGTAGCTATACGTCTTCCCGGCGTTATCAAACGACTCAAGCCGTTCCACCACTACCGCGCCATCGGCGGTTTGCAGACTGCGCACCCGCCCGCCTTCGCTCAGTTCGCTTTTGGGAATGAACGGCAGCCAGTCCGGCAGCGAGTTGAAGCCGCCGATCAATTGCCAAACCTTGTCGGCCGAAGCCGGGATGTCGATAAACGCTGATGCAGTTGCCATGCAGTCCTCTCTCCTCAATCAAAAAATTCAAATCGCCAGGCTGTCGACGACACCGCCGTCGACTCGAAGGGCGGCGCCGGTCGTGGCCGATGACAGCGGTGAAGCGATGTAAGCCACCAGGTTGGCGACTTCCTCGACGTCTGCCACGCGCTGGATGATCGACGTCGGCCGGGCCTTGCGCACGAACGCATCGGCTTCTTCGCGCACACTGCGCCCCGATTCGGCCGTGGCGTCCTTGAGCATTTGCTCCAGGCCATCGGTCAACGTCGGGCCTGGCAGGATCGCATTCACCGTCACGCCAGTGCCCGCCAGCCGTTTGGCCAGGCCATGAGACACCGCGAGGTTGGCGCTTTTGGTCACGCCGTAGTTGAGCATGTCCGCCGGGATCGCAATCCCGGATTCCGAGGACAGGAAAATCACCCGGCCCCAGCCCTGCTTGACCATGTCCGGCACGTAATGCCGTGACAGGCGCACACCGGAGATCACGTTGACCTCATAGAACCGCGTCCACTCGCTGTCCGGCGTGTCGAAGAAATCCACCTCGTTGAAGATCCCGAGGTTGTTCACCAGAATGTCCGCTCGCGGCTCGGCGACGAACAACTGCTCAGCACCTTCGGCGGTGCCGAGGTCGGCGGTCAGGCCACGCAGTTGCGCGCCCGGCACGCTCTGGCGGATGCTCGCCAGCGCCTGCTCGACCTTGGCCGTCTCACGGCCGATCACCACCACCGTCGCACCGGACTCGGCCAGTGCCTTGCTGATGCCCAGGCCAATGCCGGCGGTGCTGCCGCTGACGATGGCGAGCTTTCCAGTCAGATCGATCTTCATGCTCAAACTCCTGCGAGGGGTAATGGAGCGCGTTCGGACACCAGTTTCGCGTCGCGCATGGCTTGCCAGAACGCAGCGGGAATGACGGCTGACAACGCAGCCACATCTTCAGCAATCCGGTCCGGACGGCTGGAACCTGGAATCACGGCGGCAACGGCCGGGTTAGCGAGGGAGAACTGCAATGCAGCGGCCTTGATGTCGACGCCGTGAGCCGCCGCGATGCGTTTGATCTGCTCGACTTTATGGATAATCGCCGGGCTGGCCTTCTGGTATTCGAAATGCGCACCGCCGGCCAGAATCCCCGAGCTGTAGGGACCACCGACCACGATCTCGACGTTCTGCGCCAGCGCGGCATCCATCAGGCGTTGCAGGGCACGGTCGTGATCAAGCAGCGTGTAGCGGCCCGCCAGCAGAAAACCGTCCGGCTGGGCTTCGGTCAGGTCGAGGGTCAGCTCACACGGCTCGACCTTGTTCACACCCAGGCCCCACCCCTTGATCACGCCTTCTTCGCGCAAACGGGTCAGCACTTTGAACGCGCCGGTGCGGGCCTGGTTGAAGTATTCCAGCCATTGATCACCGTAGAAGTCCTGCGCGATGTCGTGGACCCAAACGATGTCCAGACGATCGGTTTGCAGACGCTTGAGGCTGTCTTCGATGGAACGCATCGTCGCGTCGGCGCTGTAATCGTTGACGATCTTGTTCGCGCGGCCGTGTTCGAACACGCCACTCTTCTCACCCAGATCACGGGCGGCTGCGTCTTCGACTTCATCCAGAATCACCCGCCCGACCTTGCTGCTCAGCACATAGTCGTCGCGTTTGTACTGGGACAGCGCGGCGCCCAAGCGAATTTCCGACAGGCCCGAACCGTAAAACGGTGCGGTGTCGAAGTAACGCACGCCGGCATCCCAGGCGGCGTGCACGGTGGCCAGCGCTTCTTCTTCAGGGATGGCGCGGAACATGTTGCCCAATGGGACGGTACCGAAACCCAGCGCACCGGGCAGTTTGTCTTTCAAGCTCATGAAAAAATCCTCTCGAATGTCTCGTAAACCTGTAGGAGCCGGCTCCTACAAAGAGCGGTGTTTGCTTTACCGTTGAGCCAATCCTAGATTGCGAGGATCGGACCGTCCAAGACATAATGCGCAGCACTTGAGTCCCTATAGGTCTGACATGATCGACATTCGCCAATTGCGCTACTTCGTCGCCGTCGCCGAAGAAGAACACGTCGGTCGCGCCGCCGAACGCCTGCACATTTCCCAATCGCCCCTGAGCCGGCAGATCGCCCAGCTTGAGGAACGCCTGGGCCTGACCCTGTTCGAGCGCAGCCAGCAACGCATCCGCCTGACCCGCGACGGCCAGACCTTTCTCGCCGAAACCCGCGCCCTGCTGACCCACGCCAATCGCCTGGAATCCCTCGGCAAACGCCTGGGTCGCGGTGAAGAAGGTGGCCTGTGCATCGGCTACATCGAAAACGCCATGCACGCCGGCGTCTTGCCCAATGCCCTGCGCGTGCTGCGGGTCGACCGGCCGAACGTGCACGTCGCGCTGTACAACCTCAGCTCCGCCGAACAACTCGAAGGCCTGCGTCAGCGTAGTCTCGATATCGCACTGGTCAGCGAACCGCCCGTCGCCGACGATCCGGACCTGCTGGGTTTTCAGGTGCTGGACGACCCAATGCTGCTGGCGCTGCCCGAGCATCATCCGCTGGCCTTGCAAGCGGAACTGACCCCGGCAGATCTGGCCAATCAGGAATGGATCGGCGTGCAACACCGCCAGAACTGCGCGAGCCGCGACGACTTCGTCAGCGCCTGCATCCGCGCCGGTTTCACCCCGGACATCCGCATGGAGGCGACTGAGCCGTTCACCGCGCTGGGGCTGGTGGCGTCGGGGCTGGGGATTGCGATGATTCAGAAAGGCTTGAGCCGCAATGCACCGCCGGGCGTGGTGCTGCGGGAGGTGCAGTGGATTTCATTCACCACGCCGCTGTGGGCAGCGTGGCATCGGGTTAATTTGCGGCCGTTGGTGGAGACGTTCAGGAAGGTGCTGACTGAGCCATAAGCAAGGCGGGATGATCAAAATACCCGTCCGCCAAACGCGCCCCATGTAGGAGCCAGGCTTGCCGGCGATGGCGATTTCACGAACGCCTTCGCCGGCAAGCCTGGCTCCTACAGAATCGCGGGATGTACAGGTATGAGAGGTTCACACCAAACCTGTAGGAGCCGGCTTGCTGCGGGCGGCGTTCCGACGATAGCGATTTCACAGACCCCTTCGCCGGCAAGCCTGGCTCCTACAGAATCGCGGGATGTTCAGGTATGGGGGTTCACACCAAACCTGTAGGAGCCGGCTTGCCGGCGATGGCGATCTCATGGACGCCTTCGCTGACAAAGGTTTGGTGCTTTACTGGAAAGACCCCGCCTCCTGCGAGTAGCCCCGCCATGAACCGCAACGACCTGCGCCGCGTGGACATGAACCTGCTGGTGATTTTCGAAACCCTGATGTTCGAAAAGAACCTGACCCGGGCCGGGGAAAAGCTGTTCCTCGGCCAGCCTGCCGTCAGCGCTTCACTGGCCAAGTTGCGTGATCTGTTCGATGACCCGCTGCTGGTGCGCAACGGTCGTGTGCTGGAGCCGACCCAGCGCGCGCTGCAGATTCTGAAAGAGTTGCAGCCAGCCATGGACACCATTTCCGGCGCAGTCAGCCGGGCCAAGGATTTCGACCCGGCCACCAGCCGCGACGTGTTCCGCATCGGCCTGTCCGACGACGCCGAATTCGGCCTGTTTCCGCCGCTGCTCAAGCAGATTCGCGAAGAGGCGCAGAACGTTGTGGTGGTGGTGCGGCGGGTGAATTTCCTGCTGATGTCGTCGATGCTCGCCAGCGGCGAGATTTCTGTCGGGATCAGCTACACCACCGAATTGCCGGCCAACGCCAAGCGCAAGAAACTGCGTGACCTGAGCGTGAAGATCCTGCGCGGCGACAGTCGACCCGGTGTCCTGACACTGGATGATTACTGTGAGCGACCACACGCGCTGGTATCGTTTTCCGGGGACCTGACCGGTGCCATCGACAATGATCTGGCCCGCATCGGCCGTTCACGCCGCGTGGTGTTGGCCGTGCCGCAGTTTGCCGGGCTGCGCGCCTTGCTGGCCGGCACCGACATGCTCGCCACGGTGCCGGATTACGCCGCGTGTGCGCTGATCGAAGGCAGCAGCCAGTTACGCGCCGACGACCCGCCGTTTGACATCAACCTGTCCGAACTGTCGATGGTCTGGAACGGGGTCAACGATAACGATCCGGCAGAACGTTGGTTGCGCGCGCGAATTGCCCAACACATGTCGGCGCCACTGCCGGGGGGTGAGCGAATTGAAATCCGGATCGGTTTCGCGCAGGAAGATCGGCAGGTCCGTCATCGGCGGCATGGCCGGAATGTCGAAGTACATCTGGATCACCCAGCCACGGTGATAACTGGCGTGATTGACCACGTGCAGCAGCATCGCGCCGGCGCTCATGGTCCCGCTTTCGCCCGAGACGAACGTGAACTCCAGGGGTTTATCCAGCGAGGCGTCGGTCTGGCGTTCGCTCCAGTCGCAGTACCAGTGATCGATGTCTTTTTGTGCCATGCGCAGATCGGCGAGATCGGGATGCAGCAGATCGTGCGAAGTCTTGAAGCCGTGCCCCCGGCCTTCGAGGTGGGCCTGCCAGATGCAGTCCACGACGTAGATGTGGTTCAGCGTGCCAATCATGTTCTTGAACACCGAGACCCGTTCTTTGTTGACCTCGCCCGGTGGCAAATCGGCCAGGCTGTCAAAGAGACGTTGATCGGCCCAGCGTTTGTAATCGGCCAGCATGCGGGCTGTGCGTACGTTAATCATCAGAGGTCTCCCATTGTGATGGGCGCACTGCAAAGCATAGTCCTCGTGAGGCGTGGCAGCTCAAACGCTGATCATCGGTCGCCCAGTGCCTGCGCTACCCGCTCGGCCAGCGCCAGGCAACTGGTCAGCCCCGGCGATTCGATGCCGAACAGATTGACCAGCCCGGGCACGCCATGCGTGGCGGGGTCGCTGATGATGAAGTCGGCGGCGGGTTCTGTCGGGCCGGTGATTTTCGGGCGGACACCGCTGTAGGCCGGTTGCAGGCTGTCATCGGGCAAGGCGGGCCAGTAACGCCGAATGGCCTCGTAGAAACCATCGGCACGGCGCGGATCGACGCGGTAATCGATGTGATCAACCCACTCGACATCCGGTCCGAAACGCGCCTGACCACCCAGATCGAGGGTCATGTGCCCCCCCAGCCCCGCGCTCTCCGGTGCCGGATAAACCAGGTGCCGGAACGGCGCGCGGCCGCTGAAACTGAAATAGCTGCCCTTGCACAAACGAGCCGTTGGCACGTGCTGCGACGACAGGCCCGCAATGCGGCTTGCCACCTCAGGGGCGGACAACCCGGCGCAATTGATCAACTCGCGGCAGCTCAGGGTCATCGGCTGGACGCCGCCCATCTGCAATTCGAAACCGCGTTCACTGCATCGGGCCGACATCAGTGGCGTATGAAACGCCATCGACGCCCCGGCGGCCTCGGCGTCCGCCTGAAGCGCCAGCATCAGGGCATGGGAATCGACAATCCCGGTAGAGGGCGACCAGAGCGCGGCGACGCAGGACAGCGCCGGTTCAAGGTCACGGGCCTGGTTCGCGTCCAGCCATTGCAAGTCTTCGACACCGTTGCGGGCGCCCTGCTCCAACAACTTCTGCAACGCCCCGCGCTGGTCATCATCAGTGGCGACGATGAGCTTGCCCAGTCGCTGATAACCGACGCCACGCTCATCACAAAAGGCGTAAAGGCGCTGTTTGCCCTCCACGCATAATTGCGCCTTGAGGCTGCCACTCGGGTAATAGATGCCGGCGTGGATCACTTCCGAATTGCGCGAACTGATGCCCACGCCAATGCCCTCGCCGGCTTCGACCAGAATCACTTCGCGCCCGCTGCGGGCCAACGCTCTGGCCACCGCCAGTCCGACCACGCCGGCCCCGACCACCACGCATTCGATATCGACGCTCACCTGCCCTGCGCTCCTTTTAAACGATCAAAACGTGCCGGGATAACTGCCGCCGTCCAGCAACAGATTTTGCCCTGTCAGGAAACCCGCGTGGGCGCTGCAGATGAATGCGCAATAGGCGCCGAACTCATCGGGCTGGCCAAAGCGCTGGGCCGGAACGTTTTTGCGCCGCTGTGCGCTGATGCTCTCGACGCTGGCACCATTGGCCTCGGCGGCGGCGCTCAGGGTTTTGTGCAGGCGCTCGGTCTCGAACGGGCCGGGCAACAGATTGTTGATCGTGACGTTGTGCCCGGCCAACCGCGACTGCCGCGCAAGCCCGGCGATAAAACCGGTCAGGCCGCTACGGGCGCCGTTGGACAGGCCCAGCACATCGATCGGCGCCTTCACCGCGCCGGAGGTGATGTTGACGACGCGTCCAAAACCGCGCTCGGCCATGCCATCGACACAGGCCTTGATCAGTTCGATGGGCGTCAGCATGTTGGCATCCAGCGCCTTCAACCAGTCTTCGCGTTGCCAGTCGCGGAAGTCACCCGGCGGCGGGCCACCGGCGTTATTGATCAGGATGTCCACCTGCGGGCAGGCCGCCAATACTTGTTCGCGGACCGCCGGTTCGCTGATGTCGCCGGCCACCGTGCGCACTTCGATGCTCGGCGCCAGGCCACGTAATTCTGTGGCGGCGGCTTGCAACGTTTCGTCGCCACGGGCGTTGATCACCAGGTTGACGCCCTCCTTCGCCAAGGCTCGCGCACAGGCCAGCCCCAAGCCCTTGCTGGCGGCGCAGACAATCGCCCAGCGACCCGATATGCCCAATTCCATGACGATGCTCCCGACGGTTCGAAAACCTAACGTTACCACCGTGCGCCGTCGGGATACCCCAGGGAATCGGGCTTGTTCGGCAATTCAATTGTTCCGGATTATCACGAGTGAAAACGACTGACAGAAGTAACAGGTCAATCCATGCCGATGCCAACAGCCGAGCGGATCCAAACACGCGCATTGAAGTGATTGTGTGTGCGGCAAGGAACTCCTGACGGCTGCCGCGCATCCTAAATTATGTGGTACTTCCATTACGCTTTCAGAGGACACCGTCATGCGCCGTCTGATCATCATTTCTTCCCTTGTGTTGTGCGTACCCTTCGGCTCGGCTTTCGCGGATGTGGATGCGGGCGATGTGGCCACCTCGGCCGGGGTTTCCGCTTCGCTGTACTCGACGTTCAAGGACGACAAACTCATGATCCCCGCCCGGGATGATGCCTCCAGCTTTGTGGCCAGTGGCGGTGCGATTCGTGGGGTGTATCTGGAGTCGGTCATGCAGCAGATCCGCCAGGACAATCCCGGACTGAACGCCAGCGATGAAGACCTGGCCAGAGCGATTCTGATCCAGGACGGTGCCGCTGCCGGGCAATGAAGGCTGAAACATTCGCAGTGGGGCTTGTGACACCTGACCAGGCGTTTACGGCCCTGCTTCGCTTGCCGGCTACTTTGCGCTTTCAGCGGATGAACGCGCCCATCCGGCAACGAGTTGTGCGTTGATGCTGACGCCACCGCACACCACGATCACCACGTCATGGGCATCGGCAATTGCCGGGTGGTCCAGATAGCCGATTGCCAACGAAACACCGCACGCCGGTTCAACCAGCTGGCGCAAATCGTTGGCGTAACGCACCACGCCCATGATCGCTTCGTCATCGCCGAGCACCACGCATTGGTGAGGAAAATCGAGGATATGCTTCACCGGCCAGGCGGCCACTTGAGCCGCGCCGAGCGAGGTGGCAACGGTGTCGATGCGCGAAAGCCTGACGGGATGCCCGGCCTTGATCGCGGCCGAAAAAGACGCCGCGCCCATGGTTTCGCAGGCGACGATGCGGCAATCCATACGGCCATGCCGAATCAATCCCGTAAGAATGCCTGCCAGCAAACCACCGCCCCCCACCGACGTCACCAGCGTGTCGACTTGAGGGCAGTCCTCGAGAATCTCATCGATCATCGTGCTGTGCCCTTCCCACAACACAGGGTGATCGAAGGCCGGCACGTATTCGGTGTCTGCCCCTTTTGAAAGCTCCTTCGCCCGCTGATTGGCGTCGTCCCAGACCTTGCCGTGAACGATCACTTCGGCGCCGGTTTTGCGAATCCTCGCGCGCGTGCTTTCCGGGGTGGTGTGTGGCACCACGATGCAGGCTTGCAACCCCAGGCTGGCCGCCGCGACAGCGGTGGCGAAACCGGCGTTGCCACCGGAAGGACAAACCACCTTGCGCTTGCCCTCGGCCTTTGCCTGGCTGCACAACAGCCCCATGCCACGCAATTTGAACGAGCCGCTGGGTTGCAGGTTTTCCAGCTTGAGCCAGATCCGCCGAGTGGGGGTCGACAAACCCGGGTGCAAGATCAGGGGTGTTCTGATGTGAAGCATGTTGGGTTCCTCGGGCGCACACCGACGGGTCGAGTTCTTCAACCAGCCGGTGTTGCACGGTCCTTATCCAAGCTTAGATCACCCTGGCCCGAGCTTGCTGTTTCAACGATAACGCGGTGCCGCCGTGGAGTTGCCGAACAAGCCCGACAGGGTTTTGCGCTGGGCTTCGTAACGATCCCACTGCTCGCCATCGTGCAGGCCCGGAATGGTCACCACTTCCCCGCTCGCAAGCCCCACCAATGCGGCATCGACCATGTCTTCAGCGGACATCACGATTTCCTGCGGCAGGTTTTCCACCGGGTTGCCGGCCTCGCTCCAGAAGTCAGTCGCAGTGGCGCCGGGCAGCACGGCCTGGATACGGATGCCTTTATCCGCCAATTCGTGGTGCAGCGATTGGCTCAGACCCAACACAAACGCCTTGGTCCCGCCGTACACGCCGTTGAGGATTTCCGGCGCAATCGCGACGATCGAGGAGATGTTGATCACGGTTCCGGTGCCACGGCCGACGAAACCTGGCACAACCGCGTAGGCCAGGCGCATCAGCGCGGTGATGTTGAGGGTGATCATGTCTTCCATTTCATCCACCGGGCTGCCCAGCAGCGGCATCACGGCGCCGACCCCGGCGTTGTTGACCAGCAATGTAATGCTGGCGTCGTTACGCAGAATGCCTTCAACCCGGCGCAGATCGGCCCGGTTTTTCAGGTCGGCGGCGACCACTTCCACGGCGCGCCCGGTTTCGTTGCTCAGGTGATTGGCCAGGGCGTTCAGTTTGGCCTGGCTGCGGGCGACCAGAATCAAGTCATACCCCTGACGGGCGAGACGGTCGGCGTAGACCGCGCCGATGCCGGATGAGGCGCCTGTGATCAGGGCGGTACCTTTGGACGAGAGAGCCATGTTCAGTTTCCTTCACAGTGAGGCGAGGTGTTCGCCGGGTGTGAACAGTTATAAATTGACTGACGCTTGTCTCAAATGACGTTTAAAGTACGTTTTCAGGACATATCCTTTTGAGGAGCCGGCAATGACTTCCGTAGCGTTTGTGGTGTTTGAAGGCTTCCAGTCCATGGCGCTGGCGGCGATGCCAGTGTTCGAATACGCCAACTTCAGCGCTGGCGAGACGCTTTATACGGTGAGTGTGGTGTCCGAAGACGGCCGCACCCTGCGCGCCTCCGGTGGTTTGAGCGTTGGCACCGAGGCGTTTGGTGAACGGGTGTTCGACACGGTGATCGTGGTCGGCGGCGATGCCATTCTCGAGCAGGCGCCCGAGGGGGTATTGAATTACCTGCGCGCCAGCATCAAGACCGCACGACGCACGGCGTCGATCTGTTCCGGTGCCTTCGTGTTGGCCCAGGCGGGTTTGCTGGAAGGACGGCGGGCGACCACGCATTGGGCGTACGCACGGGAACTGCAGGCGCGGTTTCCATCGATCAAAGTGGAAGAGGATCGCATCTACGTGGTCGACGGTTCGATCTGGACGTCCGCCGGGATGACCGCCGGTATCGACCTGGCGCTGGCCATGGTTGAAAAGGATCACGGCGCCGAACTCGCCCGCGCCGTGGCGCAAAAGCTGGTGATGTACCACCGGCGCGCGGGCGGCCAGTCCCAGCACTCGGCGCTGCTGGAGCTGGAGCCGAAATCCGACCGCATCCAGACCGTGCTCGGTTATGCCCGCGAACACCTTGCCGAAGCGTTGTCGGTGGAACACCTGGCGGACGTGGCGAGCCTCAGCCCGCGCCAGTTCAGCCGGGCGTTTCGCGCCGAAACCGGGCAGTCGCCAGCCAAAGCCATCGAAAACCTGCGCCTGGAAGCCGCTCGACAGATGCTGGAACGCGGTCGGTTGACCCTCGATCAGATCGCCACCGAAACCGGTTTTAGCGACCGCCGGCGCATGCGTGAAGCCTTCCTCAGAGCCTTCGGCCAACCGCCACAAGTAATTCGCCGCAACGCCCGAGCCGAGGTTCTGTAGGAGCCAGCTTGCTGGCGATTGACCCTTGAGGCAGGTGGTGATTTTGAAAATGCCATCGCCAGCAAGCCGGCTCCTACAGGGTCCGGGACAACTCTCGCGATCCTCGGTCACACACTATTTGTAGGAGCCGGCTTGCTGGCGATTGGCCCTTGAGGCCGGCGGTGATTTTGAGAACGCCATCGCCAGCAAGCCGGCTCCTACAATGAATGGTGTATTCGTTGAATGTGCGGGGTGACTATGAAGATCTCGGCCAGGCTGGCGTTTTTCGCCATTGTCAGCACCCTGGCCTACCTCGGGCTCGCCGTATGGGGGCTCGGCGGGTGGGCCGCTTTTTCTCTCACGGGGCGCTGGTGGTGGTTGTGTTGGCGACGCTGCTGATGACGGTCGCAGCGCTGTTCACCGAGGTCAACCTCAGCTCCGGCGAACGTGAAGACCGGGCCAATCGCTGGGTGCTGCCGGCCTTCGGGGTGATCGGGATAGCGAGCGGTTTTCTACCCGCCTACACCGACCGGATCGACTTCTGGACCTTCGGCGGTGAAGGCGTGCGTTGGCTCGGGGCGCTGGTGTTCATCATCGGCGGTGCATTGCGCATGTGGCCGGTGTTTGTGCTGGGCAAGCGCTTCAGCGGACTGGTGGCGATTCAGCCGGGGCATCGCCTTGTGACAGAGGGGATTTATCGCCGTTTGCGCAACCCCAGCTATTTGGGGATGTTGGTGATTGCGGTGGGTTGGGCGCTGGCGTTTCGTTCGGGCGTTGGCCTGTTGCTGGCAGCGCTGACGGTGATCCCGCTGATTGCCCGCATCCACGCGGAAGAGGCGCTGCTGCGGGCGCAGTTTGGCAGTGAATATGAGGCGTATTGCAGCCGTAGCTGGCGGTTGATTCCTGGTCTCTATTAACGACATCGTTCCTGTAGGAGCCAGCTTGCTGGCGATGGTGTGTCAGTCGACATCGATGTGGCTGATAGACCATCGCCAGCAAGCTGGCTCCTACAGGGGATGGTGTTGTTACAAAGGAAGCAGGCGGACCTGGCCGTCGGGGTCAACCTGGACGGTGACCGAGTCATAATCGACCATCGTCGCATGCGGCGTTTCGATCGGATGATCGTGAGTCGAGGTAATGATCAACAGATCTGCCCCTGCGGCTTGCGCGGCGAGAATGCCGACCGTGGCATCTTCGAAGATCAGGCAATCGGTCACTTCGACACCTAACCGCCTGGCCGCCAACCGATAACCCGCCGGATCGGGTTTGCCGGCGCTGACGTCTTCCGCCGTGACCATCACCGCAGGTTCGGGAATCCCCGCCGCCGCCATCCTTCGCAGCGCCAGTGCCTTGGGCGCAGAGGTCACGATGGCCCACTGGCTGGCCGGCAGCGACGTCAGGAAATCCGCCGCCCTGCGCACCTCGACAATTCCCTCGACATCATCGATTTCCGCTTGGGTAATCCACGCTGCTTCAGCCTCGGCATCGACACCCGGCAATGCCTGACGGTTGATGGTGTCAATGGCCCGGACGCCGTGAATGGTCGGCAGAAAAGACTCGACATCCACGCCATGGCGCAAGGCCCAGTCGGTCCAGATGCGCTCGGCGGCGGCGATGGAATTGAGGACGGTGCCGTCCATATCGAACAGAAAAGCGCGATAAGGCTTGTTTAAAACCGATGGTTGAGCTGACAAGGATGAGCGTCCTTTTGCAAGAGCCGGGCGAGTTTTGCCGAGCAATGTAGCATTGGCTTGTCCGCCGCGTGTTGTTTCAGCCAACCGTCTTCGACTTCAACGCACTTTCCACGCAATCGAGCAACTGCCCAAGCGCCCAGGGTTTCTTGATGAACGACACCTCATGCCGCACGCCAGACGTTTGCGGCGTTTCGAAGCCGGACATGATCATGATCGGCTTGCCCGGCCAGCGGTCTCCGAACTGATTGGCCAGATCGGCACCGTTGAGTTTGCCGGGCATGGTGATGTCCGTCAGCAGCAACACCACCTTGTCTGCGTGCTGCTCCAGGTAGCCCGCCGCAGCATCCGCACTGATCTGAGGTTCGACGGTGAAACCCTCCTCCCGAAGAATTTCGCAGAGAAACTCCAGGATCAGCGGGTCATCTTCAACCACAAGAATCAACCCGCCTGGAAGGTTCTCGCCCGCCGTCGATACTGGACACATGACTTTGCCACTCCCTGATTGCCGAATGAATTCGCGGGCTCAAATCCGCTGCCTACAGGTATGAGCAGCGGACTCGGCGGAAATTCATTTTTGATACAGGGAGTCGACGAAATCAGGCGTCCTGCAAAATCAGATCGGCGCCTTTCTGGAATGCAAAAACCTGTAGGAGCGAGCCTGCTCGCGAAGACGGCTTAAAATTCAACATCACTGTTGACTGACCTGACGCCTTCGCGAGCAGGCTCGCTCCTACAGGGGATCGGGCTGTTTTGGCTTACTGCGACATGTTGTCCTTTTTCATGGCGTCCTTGGACATGGCATCTTTTTTCATCCCGTCCTTGGACATGGCATCTTTCTTCATCGTGTCCTTGGACATGGAATCCTTTTTCATCATCGAGTCTTTTTTCATAGCGTCCCTGGACATCGAATCTTTGCTCATGCTGTCCTTGCTCATGCCATCACTGGTTGTCGTCTCGGCGGCAAACACGCTGGCGGCACCTACGGCGAGGCACATGGACAATACGACGGTGGTCAACTTTTTCATGATGAAACTCCTTGAAGCACAGGTTGCGATTGAACGCAGCGTGAGCCGCGCGGTGAAGTTGGCGAGCGCCGTCAGCTGCCACCGAACCAGTTGTAGCCCTGGTCTTCCCAGTAGCCACCGCTGTAGGTGTTGCTGACGAAAATCGCCTGAATGTGTTTGGGGTTTTTGTAGCCGAGCTTGGTGGGCATGCGCAGCTTCATCGGGAAGCCGTATTCACGCGGCAGCACCGCGCCGTCATAGGTCAGCGCCAGCAACGTCTGCGAGTGCAACGCGGTGGCCATGTCGATGCTGGTGTAGTAATCGTCGGCGCATTTGAAACCGACATATTTGGCATCGGTGTCGGCTCCGACCCGTTTGAGGAAATCGCTGAACCGCACGCCGCCCCAGCGCCCGATCGCGCTCCAGCCTTCGACGCAGATATGCCGGGTGATCTGCTCGTTCTGCGCCATCGCGCGCAGCTCTTCGAGGCGCCAGCTGCGTTTGTCGGCGACCAGTCCGGTGACTTCCAGTCGATAGCTTTCTTCCTCAACGGTCGGTGCCTCGTCGATGCCGTAAAACGCGTTGAAGGGGAACGGCCGGGTGATCATCGACGCCGGATAGGTCGGTGCCAGTGCATTGGGATTGAACAGCCAGCCCTGCACCCGATCGTTGAACCGCGACATGGACGACAACGCGGTCTCGACGCTTTCGTTGTCGGTCAGGTTGCAGCCCGACAACATGGCCACGCCGCCGAGGGTCAGCCCACGCATCAGGAACGAGCGGCGCGAGCGGTCTTCGATCTGCGGCGCAATGATTTTCCGGGCGTCTTTGAGGATGGATGACTCATCCAGGCCTGCGATGGGCTTTTTCATACGGGCTCCTTGCGACCGATAATCATGGCCAGCAGCGTTTTGGGAACGAGTGCGACCATCACCAGATGCACCGCGACAAACGCCACCAACAGCGCCATCGCGATGAAATGCACATGCCGCGCGGCTTCGTAGCCGCCGAGTAATTCACGCAACAGCGGAAACTGGACGGACTTCCACAACACCAGACCGGTGACCACCAACAGCGTGATATCGAGCATCACAAACAGGTAAGCCAGCCGTTGCACCTGGTTGTAATGACTCAGGTCGGCATGCCCCAGTCGCCCGCGCAATGCGGCCCACAGGTCCTGCAGAACACCTTTGGGCGACACCGGGAAGAAGCGTCGAGAGAGACGACCGCTGGCGAGGTTGATGATCAGGTAGACAAGGCCGTTGACGACGAGGAACCACATTGCCGCGAAATGCCATTGCAATGCCCCGCCGAGCCAGCCGCCCAGCGTGATGCCTTTCGGGAAACTGAAGTCGTAAAGCGGCGATGCGTTGTAGATGCGCCAACCGCTGGTGACCATGACCAACACCGCCAGGGCGTTCAGCCAATGGGTCAGGCGCAGCCAGCGCGGATGGGATGAAGCAGGTATCGGCGACATGATCGGCTCCCGGCGGTTGTTGTTATTCGTTGGAGCCGAGTATGGGAGCCGACAGATCGCCAAATCCTCACGTAAAGTTAAATTAACCGTGATAACTACCCCGAGAACCTGTGGGAGCGAGCAAGCCCGCTCCCACAGTTTTTGTGCATTTGTGGTTAAAATGCCGCCCCCTCAAATGACCGACACCGCCCGATGAACTCAGACGCGCTCACCACCCTCCACGACCATCTGCTGACCGCTCTGGCCGCGGCACCCGCAGAAACCCGCCGACTGTTCCACGGTCGCGGACGGTGCTGGCCGGGGCTGGAGCAATTGACCGTCGACTGGCTGCAAGGCGTGGTGCTCGTGTCATTGTTCAAGGAGCCGGAAGCGGCGCAGTTGGAAGCGCTGAAACAGCGGTTGATGGCGCTCACTCAATCGCCGGCGTGGGCGACATCCGGTGCGCATACGTTGGCGCTGCAACATCGCTACCTGCTGCAAAGCACCACCGAATGGCTGGTCGGGGAAGTCATCGATGACATGACCATCACCGAGGGCGGCCTGCGTTATCGCGTGGACCTGGGGCGCAAGCAGAACACCGGGCTGTTCCTCGACATGCGTTACGGCCGCGATTGGGTGCGCGCCAATGCCGAGGGCAAGCGCGTGTTGAACCTGTTTGCCTACACCTGCGGTTTTTCCGTGGCGGCCATCGAGGGCGGTGCCGAACATGTGGTCAACCTGGACATGTCCAGCCCGGCCCTGAACCGTGGCCGCGACAATCACCGGCTCAACAGCCACGACATGAGCAAGGTGAGTTTCCTCGGCCACGACCTGTTCAAGTCCTGGGGCAAAGTGATCGGTAAAGGCCCTTATGACCTGGTGATCATCGATCCGCCGTCCTTCCAGAAAGGCAGTTTTCTGCTGACCAAGGATTACCAGCGCGTGCTGCGTCGGTTACCGGAGTTGCTCACGCCACAGGGCACGGTGCTGGCCTGCATGAACGACCCGGCGTTTGGCGCGGATTTCCTGATTGATGGCGTCATGCGCGAGGCGCCGAGCCTGCGATTCGAGCAACGGCTGGAGAATCCGCCGGAGTTTCCGGATGCGGATGTCGAGTGCGGGTTGAAGGCGTTGGTGTTTCGGCAGTAACACCGAGTTGCCCCCATCGCGAGCAGGCTCGCTCCCACAGTTGACCGCGTTCCAATGTGGGAGTGACGGTGAGACGATTCGACCTGCTCGCGAAGGCGATTGAACATCCAACGCATCTATCGCGGCTGCAACACCAACGCAAACAACTCTCCATGCCCGTTCACGTTGAGCTTGTGATAGACGTTGCGCCGATGCACTTTCACCGTTTCCGGCGAGATCCCCAATTGCTGGGCAATCGCCTTGCTTGAAAAGCCCTGAAGAATCAGGCGCGCCGTTTCGATTTCACGCACCGTCAAACGCGCATCGAAGCGATCCAGCAACGTCGCCAGATCCCCGGCCACGGCTTCGGCAACCTGGCCTTCTGGCGGCATCAATTGCAGGTGACGGCGCATCGCCGCCAGCACCCAGTCACGCACACAAAGCAGACAGCCCTGCTCTTCCAGGGTAAAACGCGTCGAACGGCCGAGTGACAAACCGAGCACTGAATCTTCGACGTTGATCATGAACTGCAACTCGTCGTCGCCCACCACCGAGCGAAAGTAACTCAGGTAGTACTCGCTCTGCTGAAACTGGTCCGGCGCCAGCGATTCGAGGCTGTGCAAGCCATCGGCAATGCCTGCACACGCGGCCTGATAAAACGGATCGAGCAGGTACATGCCGGCGCTGTAACCGGCCAGTTCCTCATGCTCGTCGGCGCTGCCCTTGGCGTCGAAATCGATCAGCAGGCGCGGCACTCGCCCCGGCCTCATCACCGCAACCAATGCGTTGTCCAGCGGCACCAGCAACCGCAGCGTGTCGACCAGTGCGCGCCAGAAACCGTCCCGGCCCAACGCGCCAAACACCCGCGCCAGGCCCTGATGCACCGGCAACTCTTTCAGCAACGCGTCCACGCTCTACCCCTTTCGAGTAACCCATGATGGGAATGGGTGAGTCCCCGGCCTGCCGATACGCTGCAAGCACCTGTTCATCACCGGCCTGCAGCAGGCCAGGAGTGCCGCATCATGAGTCGTCGCCTTCAACAGATCAATCTCGGGCTGAGCGCCTGTTTGTGCGTTTCGCTGTCGGCGTTGGCTGCCGAAAGCCCGACGGTTCACGTTTACAACTGGTACGACTACATCGGCCCCAACACCCTGCACGACTTCAAGCGCGACACCGGGATCGAGCCGGTTTACGACACTTTCGACAGCGCCGAAGTGCTGGAAGGCAAACTGCTCACCAGCCGCAGCGGCTACGACGTGGTGGTGGCCAGCAACTTCAGCCTGCCGACCCTGATCAAGGCCGGCGCCCTGGCACCATTGCCCCACGCGCAGATGCCTGACTTCAAAAACATGGATGCTGACCTGCTGGCGAAACTGGCCAACAACGATCCGGGCAATCAGTACGCCGTGCCGTACCTGTGGGGCACCAACGGCATTGGCTACAACGTCGATAAAGTCCGCGCCGCGCTGGGCGACAAGGCACCGGTGGATTCCTGGGAGCTGGTGTTCAACGAAGCCAACCTGGCCAAACTCGGCCAGTGCGGCGTGGCCATGCTCGACTCGCCGTCGGAGATGCTGCCGGTCGCCCTGCACTACCTCGGCCTGCCGCCCAACAGTACCAATCCCGAGGACTACAAGAAGGCCGAAGCGCTGCTGCTCAAACTGCGTCCGCACATCGCCTATTTCAACTCGTCGAAATTCATCAGCGACCTGGCCAACGGCAACATCTGCGTCGCGGTGGGTTGGTCCGGCGCGATGCTGGAAGCCAAGACCAACGCCGAGCAGGCCAACAACGGCGTGAAGATCGCCTACAGCCTGCCGAAGGAAGGCGCGCCGGTGTGGTTCGACACCCTCGTGTTGCTCAAGGACGCACCGCACCCGCAGCAGGGTCTGGCCTTCATCGACTATCTGATGCGCCCTGAAGTGATTGCCCCGGTCAGTGATCACCTCAACTACCCCAACGGCAACCGCAGCGCCACGTTGCTGGTGGCCGAAGCGACTCGCAATAACCCGGCGGTGTACCCGTCCGCGCAAGCCATGGCCACGTTATTCACCCTCCAGCCGCTGCCGCCGGCTACCGAACGCGTGCGCACGCGGATCTGGAGCAAGGTCAAAAACGGTCAGTGAACCCGCTTTTGTAGGAGCCGGCTTGCTGGCGAAGCGCTCTTGAGGACGCCATCGCCAGCAAGCCGGCTCCTACAGGTTCGAATGCCTCCAGTTATTTTTCTGCCAGGAATTGAAGATGAGAGAAACAATGAAACCACGTGCCCGCGACCTGAACCTCCAGTTCGGCCAACTGCAACCCGGCCCGCTCAATGCCATCACCGATGTGCCCGGCGTGCGGGTCGGCCACAGTGATGTGCGAGGTCGCACCGCCAACGGTCGCGACATCCTGACCGGCGTCACCGTGATCGAGCCGCGTGCCGGTTCCACCAGCCAGCAACCGTGTTTTGCCGGCGTCCATGTGCTCAACGGCAACGGCGACGCCACAGGTCTGGAATGGATCCGCGAAGCGGGCCTGCTCACCAGCCCGATCGCCTTCACCAACACCCACAGCCTGGGCGTGGTGCGTGATGCGTTGATTGTGCTGGACCGCGAACAGCAACCGGATGACGGGCGACTTTACTGGAACATGCCGGTGGTGCTGGAAACCTTCGACGGCTTGCTCAACGACATCAACGGTTTCCACGTCAAACCCGAGCACGTGGCCCAAGCCCTGCGCACGGCGACAAGCGGGCCGGTGAAAGAAGGTGCGGTGGGTGGCGGCAGCGGCATGATCTGTCACGAATTCAAAGGTGGCATCGGCACCGCTTCGCGACGTTTGAACGCCGCCCAGGGTGGCTGGACAGTGGGCGCCATCGTCCAGGCCAACCACGGTATCCGCAACGAATTACGCGTCGACGGTTACCCGGTCGGGCGCTATATGGAAAAGGCTGACTCACCATTCCTCAAGGCATCGTTGCCGCATCCGGGCATGGGTTCGATTGTGGTGTGCCTGGCCACCGATGCACCGTTGCTGCCACATCAATGCACCCGCCTCGCCCAGCGCGCCAGTCTCGGTCTGGCGCGGACCGGTGGCGGTAACGAAGACCACAGCGGCGATATCTTCATTGCCTTTGCGACCGGCAACGATGTGCCACCGGCTGCTTATGAGAGCAAGAAGGCGCCGACAACCGAGAACCTGAGCATGGTCAACAACGACCACATCAGCGAGTTGTTCCTTGCCGCTACCGAAGCCGTGGAAGAAGCAATCATCAACGCCCTGCTGGCCTGCGACACCGCCGAGGGCAATGGCCATGCGGTGCCGGGGCTGGACGCCGAAACACTACTCAACGCCTTGCGCCGTGCGGGCTGGCCGGGACGCGACTAGCGGTACTTGAGTGCCAAACTCCATCTTCCTACGATGATTCTACGCAGCCGTTTGTTTGCTCAACTCGAGCGGTTGCGTAGGTGGTGAGTGATCTGAACCCCTACCAAGCTCACCGCCTGTTTCACGTGCATCTTGAGCCTCAAGGGCTCTACTTTTTCCCCATCAAAGAGCCTTGAGGCTCTTTTTTTTTGCATGGGTGACAGACCCAGAAAAAGCCCGGTATCTGAACGTAGTAATGCTGTTCAATTGTGATTTTTTTGGATTGGGTGGGGGGCATATCCGTTGCTGCGGTGATGCTGCTATTGGTTTCGCTTTTACAGCGAGTCACTTTCGAAAAGCGCGAAAGTAACCAAAGCGCTTTTGCCCCTTTCGTTCGGTGCCTCGCTAATGCTCGGCATGCCCTCGCTCCGGTCCTGCTCCGTGGGCCCGCCGCCATCGGCCATCCATGGCCGGGGGCGGCTAACCCGGCATCCATGCCGGGTTGCCCACTGCGCAGAACCTCCACTCAGCCTCTCGAGGGGGCGACTACCGCCACAGCCGCCGAGGCGGCCTGAAAGCCGACCTGGCTCTTCAGTTGTCCGCGTTGTCCTTCTCTGATGCGTTCACTCATTCCGGACATGTACACCGATCTCCTGTAGGAGCCGGCTTGCTGGCGATGGACGTCAACGATAACGCGGGCTGTCTGAAAGAACGCGTCGTCCAGACGCTTTTCGCCGGCAAGCCGGCTCCTACAGGGAATCGCGTACGCTTTCGCTTCTCACCACTCATCAGGCCGAGCGTTAGCTCGCCTTCCGCTTTTGATCTGAGCGCCCCCTCGAGAGGCCGAGTGGAGGTTCTGCGCAGTGGGCAACCCGGCATGGATGCCGGGTTAGCCGCCCCCGGCCATGGATGGCCGATGGCGGCGGGCCCACGGAGCAGGACCGGAGCGAGGGAATGCCGAGCCACAGCGAGGCACCGAACGAAAGGGGCAAAAGCCCTTGGTTACTTGGGGCTCTTCCAAGTGACTCGCCGTAAGGGCGAAACCAATAGCCGCCATCACCGCAGCAACGGATATGCCCCCATTCAAAACCTCCCGCCAGGCTTTTTTGCAGGTCAACCGCCGGAAATCGACCGCCACGCCGCCTGTGCAAGCTCGTCCCTGTACACCTTCGGACTGCCCTTCACCCGACCCGACAACCACGTCCTGCAATAGTTGTCTGCCTGACCAATAATCAGCGACAGCATCAATTCAGCCGGAAAACCTTTCAATTCATCGCCTCTGGCCGAATCCGACAGCCATTCCAGCAATTGCTTGTTGCGCATCTTGTTACGGGTAGCCAGTTCGTCCTTCAAAGGCCCCTTGGTGACAGCAAATCGCGCGTGGTACTGGAAACGCGCCCATTCGGGTTGGCTGTCGACCCAATCCACGTAACTGTGCACCAGCGCATACACACCCTCTTGCGTGGTTTTCGCCTCGCTCAAATAGCTGTCGCGCAGCCTGGCCTGATCATCCAGGGCGGTGAAAAACAGCGCGGCCACCAACCCTTCCTTGTTCCCGAAGTGGTGATAAATCGCGCCCACGCTGGTGTCGCATTCGGCGCGGATCATTTCAATGGTCGTGGCCTCGATCCCCTGCTCGTTGAACAGGGCGAGGGCCTTTCGAAAAATATCGCGCTTGAGTTCGGCGCGTCTTCCGGGGTAGCAGCGCTCGAGTAAATCTGACGTTTCCATGCTCAACACAGTCCCAAAAAATCGATGGTGAAGGCAGATGACTGCCATCGGGCACGTGGCGACAGGTTGACAGATTTCCCGCCGACAGAATACTGTTCCGTTACAGAACATTATTCTGTAACGGAACACCATTCTGTTTTAGCCCCCTCAGCGAGGTTTCAAATGAGTCAGTTTCTCAGCATGTTCAACAGCGTGGGCCCGCAAGCATTCAGCAAAATGGCCTGTCAGGTTGCGCCCTACTTCAGCACCATCAACCCGCTGGTCACGGAGTTGCGCAAAGGCTGCGCGACGGTGCAGGTGCCGTTCGCCAAGGAAATCACCAACCACTTGGGCACCGTGCACGCGATCGCGATGTGCAATGCGGCAGAACTGGCGGCGGGAATGATGACCGACGTGTCGATTCCCGAAGGCGCACGCTGGATTCCAAAAGGCATGACGGTGGAATACCTGGCGAAGGCAAAAACCGACGTGACGGCGGTGGCCGAAGGGGGTTCCGTGGACTGGACCACGGAAGGCGACAAGCTCGTGCCGGTGGATATTCACGACGTCGAGGGAAAGAAGGTGTTCACGGCGCGGATCACCATGAACGTGAAGCTTTCCTGAGTTTTGCCATGGCCCAATGTGGGAGCGGGCCTGCTCCCACAGTTGATCGATTTGACTGGTGGGGCGCGGTCAGCGCGGCGACTCGCCCAACCGCTCGCGGACAAATTCATTGGCCTTGTGCGTCAATTGATCCAGATGCCGGTCACGCTGCTTTTCCGCATCGAGCATCGCCCGCTTGCCGTGCTTTTGCAGCAGGTACGTATGAATCTGCCGCACCTCCAGCGAGCTGTAGATCGACGCCACGTCGAGCAACCCCATCAACCCGTCAGAGCGATGATCGCGGGTGTTCATCAACACCTGCGTACCGCGCGTGCCCAGCACCTGAAAGCCCATCGATTCAAACCACGGCACCTTGGCCACCGCGCAGGTCAGCTCGGCATGCGGGTAGCGGCCGACCATTTCCCGCAGCATCCGCCGCGCCACGCCTTGACGCCGATGGCCGGCCTGCACCGCCATGTATGCGACGCCGCACGCCTCTGGATCGTCCTTGATCGGCAGGTACAGCAAGAAGCCGATGACCTGTTCCGGATCGTCCACATCGGTCGCGACCAGCAACTCCACCGCCACCCCTTTCGCCCCGTTCAGCGCCTCCAGATAGAGGTGAACCTCATAGCCGATCGCGTACTGGTAAACGTTGTACAACAGGTTGCTCGGCGGGATGGCGACCATGCTGATGTCGGTCAGGTTATCGACCACCATCTGCAGAATCTGGCTGGTGAGGTGCTCGGGGCACGGGGTTTTGAAATGGGTGATCTGGGGCATTGAGGCTCTGCTCTGACTCTGGCGGCGGACGCGCCTATCATAACGCGCCGACGAGACCGGCGTGGCGTGTCAGTTGGCAGTCATGCCGAGTGACTATGGAAATCAACTGCAGGAGCCGGCTTGCCGGCGATGAGGCCAGCGACAACACCTCCTCACCGGGCGGGGCAATGGGGAATAACACCCTCCCCAAGACTGAGGAATATCCCCCAACTGTTAGCGCTCGTTAACACTTCTCACGCATCTAACTGAACCTAACGCGATGATTTATCTAACAATCTCGTTAGTGGCTCAGCTTTTGCGTCTTTTTTTGCGCAAGTGCCGACACCACGACACGCCCCCAGAGAACCACCATGAAAAGCTCAGCTCCTGTGAACAAGTCGCCCGGCTTTTTCCGGACGCTGGGCATTAATTTGGTGATGTTGACTGCTTTCAGCTTGTCTGTGGTGAATGCCGCTCCGCTCGATGATTTCGGGCCACCGCCTCCGACCGATCCGTCAGCCTTCCATAACCCGCCTGCCGACCCTGCGGCAGCCCTGGAAGCTCTGAAAAACTTGCCCCCGGCCAATCAAGGTGCCCTGGCCTTGCCCAACGGCGTGTTCGGCGACCGAAACACGCCGCGTGCCGACAACGTACTGCCGCCCGCCGCGCAGACGTCGTTCAACTACCCCACCAACGGCAAACCCAGCCCCTTGTTCGGGGCCGAACCGTTTACTCAGCAACTGCTGCTGTTCGAAGAGTTCGGCTCGGAAACACTCGACCCGACTACCCCGCCGCAGACGCTGACATTCCCCGTGCCAACCCTCGGCCCGGCGCCCCAGCAGGATCCGAACAACGTCGCCCGCAGCGGCCCGTCGAGTGCAGCGCTCGAAGCCTTCCTGCGCCAGCCGGGGTTGTCCCCGTTTCCGTCGCAGTTTTCCAATGTACTGGACCGCAACCCGTGGAAAGCGCAGATCGAAGCCTTCCTCAACCGGCATCCGGTAGGCTCGCCGGCGGAGGGTCGGCCACCGGGAAAAGGCTGGTCGCATCAACGCTGGAACGAGTTCTTCCCGCAGGTTCAGTTCAAGACTGTTCAAGCCGGTGCCAGAACCAACCAGGGTCTGCGTGACGCCCAACAATTGCACCACTACAACAAGGGTGAATTCGCCCCCGGCGGGCTCTACTACCAAACCTCGGACATCCCGGCGACAGCGGGCACCACTCGCGGTATCGACGTGCGTTTTCATTCAAGAATGCCGGTGCAGAATCACAACTCGCTGTGGACATTCGACGGCACCGTGCCGGCCAAATTGCTGATGGTCCGTTACGGTCAAGCGTTGCTGATGCGCCATTACAACGCCCTGCCAATCGACCCCGCAGCCAACGCCGGTTTTGGCCTGCACACCCTCAGCACCCACGAACACAATGGGCACTCGCCGGCTGAAAGCGATGGCTTTACCAATGCATTTTTCTTTCCGGGGCAGTTCTACGATTATCGCTGGCCGCTGCAACTGGCCGGCTACGACACGATCAACACCAAGGCGCAGGATCCGCGTGCAGCCTTCCCCTGCTCACCGGGCGAAAAACTTTTCGTCAACGATGTCAGTCCGGGTCTCAAGACCTGCGAAAACGGCAGCATAAAAATCCGAGGCGACTGGCGCGAGACCATGAGCAGCCACTGGTTTCACGACCACATGCTCGATTTCACCGCGCAGAATGTCTACAAGGGCAATGCGGCAATGATGAATTACTACAGCGCTGTGGATCGCGGCAACGAAGCGATCGAGGACGGCGTCAACCTGCGTTTTCCCAGCGGTTCAGCAATGCCTTGGGGCAACCGCGACTACGACGTGAACCTGCTGATCTCCGATAAGGCCTGGGACGAGAACGGCCAGTTGTGGTTCAACCCGTTCAACACCGACGGCTTTCTCGGGGATCAGATGCTGGTCAACTGGCAGTACCAGCCGAGCCTGAAAGTCCGCGCGCGCAGCTATCGTTTCCGCATTCTCAACGGCTCGGTGTCGCGCTATTTCAAGCTGGCGCTGGTACGAGAAATCAGCGGCAATGGCGGTGAATTTCCGGGGCCTGCCGGTTCTGGGGTTTCCTATAATCGGGTGCCGCTCCACCTGATTGCCAACGACGGCAATATCATGGAACACGCCGTGCCGTTCGACGGCAGCATGGACCTGGATGGTGACGGCGATAAGACCAATAACAATGCGATCCTGCCAACCATGGGCATCGCCGAACGTTTCGACATCATCGTCAATTTCTCGAAAAACGGGATCAAGGTCGGCGACAAACTGTACTTCGTCAACCTGCTGGTGCACGAAGACGGCAAGGGCCCGGAAGAACCCGCCCCCCTGGCTGACGTGCTGTCCGAGAAGTACAAGGCCGTCATCAAGCAAACCAGCAATGGCCCGAAATGGGACAGGGGCGACCCGCTGGTTGGCAAATTCCTGCAACTGTTGGTTCAGCCCTACAGTGGTCAGGACGTGGCCATGGACCCGGCAGCCTTTGTGCCTGGCGGCAAGACGATGATCCCGTTGCCCATCGATCGCGACAACCCGAACGACCAGGCCAGGCTCAACGTGGCGCGGCATCGGGAGTTCATTTTCGGTCGCTCCGATGGCACCGATGAAGCACCATGGACGATCAAGACCGATGGCGGCCCCGGCTTTCCCATGGACCCGCGCCGCATCAGTGCCGCACCGCAACTGGCCAGCGGCCCCACGGACGCCGGGTTCTCCGGCGACGGCACCCTCGAAGTGTGGAAAATCAAGAACGGCGGCAATGGCTGGAACCATCCGGTGCATGTGCATTTCGAAGAAGGCGTCATTCTCAGTCGCGACGGCAAGGCACCGCCGGAATGGGAAAAATGGGCACGCAAGGACGTCTTTCGTATCGGCGAAGGCGTCGACAGTTCAGTGGATGTCGACGTGGCGCTTCAATTCCGCGAGTTCGCCGGCACCTACATGGAGCACTGCCACAACACTCAGCACGAGGACACGTCGATGTTGCTGCGCTGGGATTCCGAGCATCCGGGACAGTTCCAGTTGATGCCAACGCCGATACCGGGTTGGGACGGCGTCACCTTCGTTAACTCCGTGGCACTGCCGACTTTCCGCACTGGCGTTGACGGCGATGATAATGAAGGCCCGAACAAAAAACCCGTGGCCAACAATGACAGCGCCACGAGCAGTAACGGCCTGCCAGTGACCATCAGCGTGCTGGCCAACGACACTGACCCGGACGGTAACCTGCCGCTCAAGGTTGTCGGCCTGACCCAGCCGGATTCGGGCCAGGGCTCCGTGAGCACCGACGGCATTCGAGTGTTCTATATGCCACCGACCATTGTTGCGGCGCCGTTCACTGCGGTGTTTACCTACGAAGCCAGCGACAACCTTGGCGCCGTCTCGGACAAACCGGCGACGGTGTCCGTGGCGGTCAGCGCTGCGGCGGCGGTGAATGAAACGTTGTTGGTCACCCGCGCTTCCGTCAACGTGCGCAGCAACAATCGCTATACCTGGGACGTGACCGGGACGACCTCGCGGGCGGCGGGCAACAGCATCACCGTCAGTGCGTCGACCACGGGCGGCCAGCTCAATCTGGGAACCGCGACGCTCACGCCGAACGGTACGGGTGCACGCTGGAGACTGTCCGTTACCACCACCGGCAACGGCCCGACACCGAGCCCGACCATCACCGTTCGCTCAGCGCTCGGGAAGACCGTTACAGCGCCAATTGCCGTGCATTAAAACGGCCACGCTTTGACGTCCGGTCAGCCATACCGCGTCGCCTGTATCGCCAGCAAGCCGGCTCCTACAGGTTCGATGGTGTGTCAGGTGAATACAGATCCTTGTAGGAGCCGGCTTGCTGGCGATGGGGCTTGCGCGGTGTATCAGATACGCCGCCATCGCTGGCAAGCCAGCTCCTACAGGTTCGGTGGTGTGTAGGAGCCAGCTTGCTGGCGATTCAGACGACGTGGTGTGTCAGCTCAGCGGGGTGTTACCACTGATACGTCGCGCTCGCCTGAACGGTGCGCTGTGCGCCATACCAGCACCACGAATAGGAATAGCACGACGCCACGTACTCTTTGTTGGCCAGGTTGCTGGCGTTCACCGCCAGGCGCAGGTTGTCCTTGAGGCTGTTGATGTGCGGGATGTCGTAGTGCACTGCCGCATCCAGCAGCGTGTAACCCGGCACCTTCAGTGTGTTGGCAGTGTCGCCCCAGGAGGAACCGACGTAACGCGCCCCGCCGCCGACACCGAAGCCTTTGGCAACGCCGTCGTGGAAGGTGTAATCCGCCCAGACCGAGGCCGTATGACGCGGCACACCATAGTTGGTGGTGCCTTTCGCCGGCACTGCCGGGCCGACGGCGATGTCGGTCAGCGGCGCGTAGCTCACGGTGCTGTTGGACTTGGTGATGCGGTTGTCCAGATAAGCGTACGCGGCGGTGATGTCCAGGTTGTCATTCAGGCTGGCCTTGCCTTCGAGTTCAAAACCACGGGAGCGCACTTCACCGCTCTGTTCCTGGCAACGCCCGGTGCCGCACAGGTGTGTCGGATCCGGATCAAGCGTCGGCACGTTGCTTTGGCGCAGGTCGAAGACCGACGCAGTGATAAAGCTGTTGCTGCCCGGTGGCTGGTACTTGATCCCCACTTCGTATTGCTGGCCCTCGGTCGGCTTGAACACCGAACCACCATAGCCGGTGCCCGACTGCGGTTCGAAGGATTCGGCGTAGCTGATGTACGGCGACAGGCCGTTATCGAACAGATAGACCAGCCCCACGCGACCGGTGAACGCCTCGCTGTCCAGAGAGGTTTTGGTCTTGACGTTGTTGCGCAAGTTCATCGAGCTGTTGTTGTTGGTCGCCCAGTCGTAGCGCCCCCCCATCAGCAACACCCACTTGTCCCATTTGATCTGGTCTTGCAGGTACAAGCCCTTCTGCTGGTTACGCTGTGTCGCGTCGGTGGTGAACGCCGGTGTGACGACCGGAACACCGTAGACCGGGTCAAAGATATCCAGCGTCGGCCCCGTGCCGAAACCGGACTTGGTATCCGTGCTGGTGTTCTGATAATCGCCACCCAACAGCACCGTGTGCTGCACCGGTCCGGTGTCGAATCTGGCCTGCACCTGGTTATCCAGGGTGTAGGCATCCAGGTCGACGTCTGTGGCAATGGTCGACCGGTTGGAAGTGCGGTAATCGGCGCGCAGGTTGCTGTTGTAGAGGCTGCGATAAACGCCTTCGCTGCGCAGGTAACGCGCGTTCTGACGCAAGGTCCAGACGTCGTTGAGGTGATGTTCGAACAAGTAACCGATGGAGAAATACTCGCGGTCACTCTTCTCGAAATCCTTGTCGCCGTCATAGAAATCGACATCGATGTCACGCCCGGTCGGGCTGTGCAACACCGAGCCCCACGCCGGTGTCGAACCGTACGAAGCCGCCTTCGGGTCTTTCTGGAAATGCCCCAGCAGCGTCAGCGACGTGTCATCGCTCGGGCGCCAGGTGAACGCCGACGAAATGGACTGACGCTGGGTTTCGGTGTGTTCCAGTTGACCATCGGCCTCGTCGTACAGACCGGCCAGGCGATAGGAGTAAACGCCTTGGTCGTCGAGCGGGCCGCTCAGATCGAAGGTCGTGCGTTTCTTGTCGAAGGTGCCGTACTCGACGCCGATTTCATGGAACGGCGTATCCAGCGGCCGCTTGCTGACCATGTTCACCACACCGCTGGGGCTGGCCTGCCCGTACAGCACCGACGACGGCCCGCGCAAAACGTCCACGCGCTCCAGATCAAACGAGTCTTTTTGCGGCGAGGCATCGCGACTGCCCGGCATGCGCAAGCCGTCCAGATACACGGCCGGGGAAAAACCACGGATGGTCATCTGATCCAGTCGCGAAGCGGTAGAGCCACGGGTTTCGGGAATCACACCGGCGGTGTAACGCAAGATCTGGTTGAGGTTCTCCGCGCCCTGGGCCCGCATCTGGTCCTTGGTGACCACGGAAATCGACTGCGGTGTTTCGTTCAGCGCCGTATCGGTCTTGGTCGCCGACAGCGCGCGCGTCGCGACATAACCCGCCACCGGGCCGGTCGGACTTTCGCTCGCATACGCGCCGTTGATGTTGGTGGCCTGCAACTCCAGAGAACCTTCGACCGCCTCGGGCGCAGGTTCGATGCGATAGCGCGTGGCCGATAGCGCGATGGCGTTGAGGCCGCTGCCTTGGAGCAATTGGGCAAGTGCGTCGCCGGTGCTGAATGGTCCGCTCAGGCCATTGCTGCGTTTACCGCGCGTCAAGGCCGGGTCGAAGGCCAACACCAGATCCGCCTGCTCGGCCAGGCTGTTCAACGCCTGACTCAAATCCCCGGCCGGGATCGAAAAACTGCGGACAGCACTGGTGTTTGAACCCGCGACCGGTGATTCGGCAGCCAGCAGCGGCGCCGCGACAAAAGCCATCGCCACTGAAAGCGCCAGTGGGTGCAACGGACGAGCAAAGCGAGACATGAGAAATCCTGCGAAATGGAAGGCGTTACTAACCATGACGGCCATGTCGGAAAAACAGACAATGAATGCGAGCGATTTGCATTAATATTTTTTAGAAACCCCGAAACCCTGTAGGAGCGAGCCTGCTCGCGATGGCGGTGGGTCAGGCAGACCGTGTCGCCTGGATCGCCAGCAAGCCGGCTCCTACAGGTTGGGGTGAAATGGGATTGATGCCTTCCTCAACCCTGTAGGAGCGAGCCTGCTCGCGATGGCGGTGGGTCAGACAAACCGTGTCGCCTGGATCGCCAGCAAGCCGGCTCCTACAGGTTGGGGTGAAATGGGATTGATGCCTTCCTCAACCTTGTAGGAGCTGGCTTGCCAGCGATGGCGGTGGGTCAGACAAACCGTGTCGCCTGGATCGCCGGCAAGCCGGCTCCTACAGGGTTGGGGGGTTAGAGGGGTTTGATCACCACCAGCAGATCGGTGAAGTGCTCGACCTGAATCGGCAGGTTGTCCGCCAGTGTCGCGAGTGCAGCATCGGTGTCGTCGAGGCGGAACACGCCGGAGACGCGCAGCCCCTGCAGCGCCTGTTCGTCGTAGCGCACCAGGCCCCGTCGGTAACCGGCGAGGGCCTGAAGCACTTCGCTCAAGGGACGGTCATCGACTTTGAGCAAGCCCCGGGTCCAGGCATCCGGGTGGGCGTTGCCGATGGGTTGCGGTGCTTGCGCCCGGCCCTCTCTGAGGGTGGTTTGTTCGCCCGCCGCGACGTTCACCGCCTCGGCGCCGTTGGCTTTGGCGGCAACCACAGACTCCAGCACACTGACCACGGTCGAACCATCGGCTGCGCGTTTCACCAGATAGCGCGTGCCCAGTGCCGTCGCCGTCCCCTGATCAGTGCGCACCACAAACGGACGCCGGGCGTCCTTGGCCACCTCGACCCACATCTCCCCTTCCAACAACTCGATGACGCGCTGCTGGCCGTCGAACTTCACGTCCAGCGCCGAATGACTGTTGAGCTGAATATGGCTGCCGTCCGAAAGCACCACCTCGCGCCGCTCGCCCACGCCGGTACGTTGATCGGCGAGCCAGACCGGCATGTTGTCCAGGCCGATCCAGCCACAGACCAACACACCCAGCAGCGCAATCGCCTGGGCGCCACGGCCCGACACTCTCGGGCCCGGCCGGGCAAAGGCATGCTTGAGGGCAACGCGTGCGGGGGCGGCAGGCAGCTCGTCAAAACCGCCCCACAAAGCCCGCATCCGCTCCAGGGCGAGCGCGTGTCGCGGGTCGGCTTCGCACCAGACATCGAAAGCCACGCGTTCGGCGTCGGTAGCCAAATCGTCGTGCAACAACGTCAGCCAGTAAGCCGCCTCAAGGATCATCTGCTCGGAGGGTGGTTGGATGTTCGTCACGACGGCTGTTCCGCCCCGTACAAGGTGTTGTAGCAATGGACGAGCGCACCGGCGACGTAGTTCTTGACCGTGCTGGCGGACACCTTCAGTTCAATCGCGATCTCGCTGTAGGTAAGGCCGTCGAGCCGGCTGAGCAGGAACGCCTCGCGGTTCTTGTCTGGCAATCCGGCGAGCATCACAGCGATTTTTTCCAGCGCCTCAAGCGCCACATGGATCGCTTCGGGGTCGGGCATGCCGGCGTCATGCGCCTGGATCGCCAGCGCCTCGAGGTACGCCTGCTCGATCCGCCGGCGTCGGGCGCCATCAATCAACAAGCGCCCCGCCATGGTCGCCAGAAACGCCCGCGGCTCTTTGATGGTGTGAGGCTCGGCGAGGGTGAGCACGCGAATGAACGCGTCATGGGCCAGATCGGCCGCACGTTGCGAACAGCCGAGTTTTTTCCGTAGCCAGCCATGCAACCAGGAATGGTGATCGCTATAGAGGTCGGTGAACGTCCGCTGACGACGGGCAACGTCGTCATCAGCCACGGAAAAATCGCGCATACGCAAAAATTTCTCAAATAAGAAAGATTACCAGTAGCGCGAACGATGACAGTAAAACCATGGCAGAGCAAGCGACGTAAAGCCGCGGTGAATCAGAACACTGCGCAGCACGCTGAACAGCTATTGCTCCGGCGCAACCATCCGGAACCTGATGTTGATATCGTCGGAAACCACCGTATCCCCCCACTCGCCTTCACCGATTTTGAAGTCGCTGCGCTTGAGCGTCAGCTGGCCATCGAATATGCCGATGGCTTTCTGGGACTTCAGCAGGACCGGCACTTGCACCGTGCGCGTTATTTTCTTGAGGGTGAGATTGCCGGTGATCAAGTAACGGTTGTTGCTCAACGCTTTTACAGCGGTCGATTCAAATGTCGCCTTCGGATAAGTGGCCGTATCGAACCACGCAGGCTTTTTCAGCTCTTCGTTGGCGTCACTGCTTCCGGCATCGATGCTGTCGAGTTCGATCGTGAACACGGCGTGGGCTGCCGAGGGGTTCGCCGTGTCGAAATCCAGCGTGCCTTCGAACTTGCCGAACGTGCCGTAGACCCGTGAGCTGAACTGTTTGTACGTGAAAGAGATCGTGCTGGCGGTCTCATTCACCTGTTTGTATTCGATGGCATCGGCGCACGGCAACACGCCGAGCGTGAGCGCGACAAGCACGGCGGCGGAACGCGGGAAACGAAGGTTCATGGGATTCTCCGGCAGGACGCCCTGGTGCAGTGAAGTGCTGCACACAGAGGCCAGCCACAGGTGGACTAAAGCAAAAAATCGCCGTTTGCGCCATGGGTGCACCTGCGGCCCGACCACCTGTCGCGCAACCCCGTTACGCGCCGGATGCCTGAGTCATGCAGGTGTTTAATGAGTGTTCCATTCACCGCAACGGGAGACGGGTCATGAAAATCGTCGTCATCGGAGGGACTGGACTGATCGGCAGTCAACTGTGCAAAAACCTGCGGGCACTGGGGCATGAAGCGCTGGCAGCGTCACCGAGTACCGGCGTCAACGTCATCAGTGGCGAAGGACTGAAGGAAGCCTTGAAAGGCGCAGACGTGGTAGTGGACGTGGCGAACTCGCCCTCATTCGAGGATCACGCGGCGTTGCACTTTTTCGAAACGGCCGGGAAAAACCTGTTCGCGGCGGAGAAAATCGACGGCGTCAAACACCATGTTGCACTGTCGGTGGTCGGCACCGAGCGCATGCTCGAAAGTGGTTACTTCCGGGCGAAAATGGCTCAGGAAAAACTCATCAAACACTCGGGCATTCCTTACACGATCCTGCGCGCCACGCAGTTCTTCGAGTTCATCGGTGCCATTGCCTACTCGGGTCGCGAAGACGGCAACACCATCCACCTGACCCCTGCCGCACTGCAACCGATTGCCTCGCTCGATGTCGCCACGGCGCTGACCGATATCGCCTTGAAAGCGCCAGACAACCAGACCCTGGAAGTCGCCGGGCCGGATCGCAGGCCAATCGTTGAATTCGTGAGCCAGTATCTGCAGCACATCAAAGACCCGCGCGAGGTCGTCGCGGATGACACGGTTCCTTACTTCGGTGCGCCCATCAACGATCAGTCACTGACGCCTGGGGCGAATCCGATCGTGGGTGCGACACGTTTTGAACATTGGCTGAAGAGCACATTGGCGCCCAATTGACGCTTATCGATGTTGCCCGGGCCGGCGGCCGGTTCGACTCGCCTGGCGAAGTCGAACCGGTCGTGCGGTGCATCACTCGGTAATGACGTTCAACGTCACGTCGATGTTGCCGCGGGTGGCTTTGGAGTACGGGCAGATCTCGTGGGCGCCATGCGCCAGTTTCGTTGCGACCTCGTTCGACAGGCCCGGTACGCGCAGGGTCAATCGCCCCTGAATGAAGTACGCCTGGCCGGTCTGGCCCAAATCAACTTCGATGTCTACCGCCGTGTCGGCCGGCAGTGTCACGTTCAGCTCCTTGGCCACCAGGCCGACGGCGGCGCTATAGCAGGCCGACCAGGCGCCGGAGAACAATTGCTCGGCGGTCGGGTGCGGCAGAATGTTCGAAAACTGGTGCGCCGGTTTTGCGCTGCCGGGCGAGGACAGCACGATGTCGAGGTTGCCGTTGTGGCCGCGCGACGTGTTGCCGGCTGCGCTAGAGGTGGTGTGGGTTTTGCCGGTTGCCAGGACTTTTTCGATCTTGCTCATGATCAATGCTCTCAATTAGGGATTTGTTTTTCGCGTGCGCTTTTATCGCACGCGATGCTTTGACAATAATTAAACGGTGAGGACGTTCAGTGCCACATCAATATTGCCGCGTGTTGCTTTCGAGTATGGGCAGATCTGATCAGCGGTGTGCGCCAGCGTGGTGGCGATGTCGTGTGGCAGGCCAGGTACGCGAAGAGTCAAACGAGCCTGAAGGAAGTAGGCCGGGCCGGTTTGCCCCAGATCGACTTCGATGTCGACGGAGAAGTCCGCTGGCAGCACCACGTTCAAATCATTGGCCACCAGACCGACGGCTGCGGTGTAGCACGCCGACCATGCACCGGCGAACAGTTGCTCGGCAGCCGGGTGCGGCTGGGTGCCGGCAAACACATGAGCGGGTTTGGCGCTGCCGGGTGTCGACAGAGTGATGTCGAGGCTGCCGTTGTGGCCGCCGGAGGTGTTGCCGGCAGCGCTGGCGGTGGTGTGGGTTTTGCCGGTGGCCAGGACTTTTTCGATCTTGCTCATGGGGTGAATCCTCGATGTTGCGATAGGTTTGATTTAGTATCGTATTCGATTGTGTCGTATGCGATGTATGAATATTCACGCAGATGCCGGTGGGTGTCAATAGGTGGTTAGCGAGTTCTGCGACGAGCGGTATAAACCATCAGGCCGCCATCGCCGGCAAGCCGGCTCCTACAATGTCCGCGTGCAAACCCGATCCTTGTAGGAGCCGGCTTGCTGGCGATAGCGATCTCAAGATCAACGCAACTTCCAGCCCAAAAAAATGGGCCACCCTGCAACGGATGACCCATTTCTCAAACCCTAAATGTTTACGCCGCCCCACTCCCCTGCCGCTGCCACGCCCGCGTCAACAAACCGATGACCTCGGCATCCGCAGTCTGGGAAAAATCCATGTACCAATGCCCGATCGACATAAACCAATCAGCAGTGATCGGGCACACCAACTCGTCCACCTCACCGCGCAGCGCCTCCGCCGTTTCAACCGGCGCCACCGGCACCGCGACGACAATGCGCGCCGGCGCCTGTGCGCGCACCGCGTGAATCGCCGCCCTCATCGAAGCGCCCGTCGCCAGGCCATCGTCAATCAGAATCACCACCTGATCCTTGAGCTGCACCGGCGCGCGCGTTCCGCGATACACCTGCTCACGCCGCAGCAGTTCGCGGGTTTCCCGTGCGACCACGGCATCGAACGCGGCCTGATCAATCGGGTGTGCCCGCAGCGTATGCTCATTGAGGATTTGAATACCGCCGCTGGCAATCGCGCCCATCGCCAGCTCCTGATGGGTCGGAACGCCCAGTTTGCGCACCAGCATCAGGTCGAGGCGAACGTCCAGCGCGGTCGCCACTTCATACGCCACCGGCACACCGCCACGGGGCAAGGCGAGGACGATGACATCGGGGCGATGCGCGTACTTGAGCAACGGCGCCACCAGCCGCCGACCGGCATCGGCGCGGTCTTGCAGAATGGTTGTCGATGAAGGACTCATGTGGAAAACCTCCCCAGGCGATCAAGCCTGTCGGTTTACATCACCGTCACTCTGGATTGTCAGTCCGAAGGTGGACGACAGCAAGCCCGCCGGCCTACACCGACGACTCGACTTTCTGGAGCAACTTTTGACGCAAAAAAAAAGAGCCACCCTGTTACGGGTGGCCCTCTTTTTAAACCGGAGGTGTCCGGAAAGTTCAGCGAACGTTACAACTTAGCAAGCACTCGCAACAGCCCGCTGCGGCACCACATCGTCGTTCTGTTTTATCACTCGTTGAGTCAATGCCAGCATTGCCAGGAAACCCAGTGCAATCAACAGCGGATACGCCATCAACAGTTCAGAGAGTGAATACTTCCAGGCCAACGGGCGTCCGACACCCAGCAGGGCCGCATACATCCAGGACACCGCCGACAGCGAGCCGCAGAACAGCGCCAGCATCCGAGCGCTAAACTCGAGCTTGAGCAGCGATCCGGCCTTCTGCATAGCCGGCAACACCAGGCGATGCAACAAGATGCCGTTGTACGTCAGCAACATGACAATGATCACTTTGGCTTGAAGTTTCGGGTTCATGAAGTACTCGACTCCCTTCTCCAGGTAATCAATACCCACAATTGCAATACCGGTGACCCACAACGCAATCAATGCAACGACGACAGACGTCTGGAGACTTTCCAGATGCGCATTATCGTGCTCCGACAACACCTTGCCCTTCAACAAGTTCTTAACCATGGCTATATCACTGGTCAACACCAAACCAATGGCAACACAACAGGCGACCAAGTGAGCATAAACAACACCCAACCGCACAAATTCCATACACTCTTTGTTTTCGACCAGACTCATAATTGTATTTATAGACACGGTACTTCTCCAACTGATTATACAGTGCGAATCATTAGTTCAGCGGGGCTCTAATCGAGTTACAGGCCCTACGAGATCCGACTGATAAAAGACAAGCCAAATCAGTGATTTGGCGCGGCTGAACCGATTAATTTGCCCGGCAAATCAAGTTCGGCTATTTGTTGGCTCCTGAATTTCAGGTAAAAAAATCCTCATTTGCATTCAATGCATATGAGGTTCGGGATCCACTTCTCTTTCTGCAGCTGCAGGGGCGGGTCATGGCGACGCGCTGAAGTATCAGAGGGCATTAAAGCAAAAATGTTCATTTTTCGTGCAAACCACCGACAAACGGTTAGTTCAGCAAAAGCAACTCGCCTCGTTGGATAATACTCAACTTCCCTGAAAGCCACGTGACAACTGGCCTGGTAAATTACATGGGGCCTTAGATCCTTCCATTGGATCCATTAGTTGCTACCTCACTAACGATATCTGCAATAGAGACCAACTCGCATTCAGGGCCCCACCAACTAAAACAGTCATACTTATTAGGGCCAGGATTGAAATAAGGGATCCAATCTACACTAGGCGTTCAATCTTCTGATGTTGCCACACTAGTTTGTAATACAGCGTCTGCAACATCAGCATCCCCAAATACGCCACCGGAAACGCCATCCACACACCCTGCAACCCGAACTGCCCGTCCAGCACATACGCCATCGGCAACTGCACGCCAAGCACGCACACAATCGAAATCGCCATCGGCACCAACACCGTGCCGCTGGCCCGCATGATCCCGCCGACAATCGCCTGAAAGCCAAACACCAACAGGCTCCAGAGCATGATGTGCAACAAGTGCTCGGCCTTCGCCCGAGTCAAATCGTCCGTCAGAAACAACCCCAGCAACCAGTGCGACAACAGGTAACCCAACACCACCAACCCACCGGTCAGGCACACGTTGATCAACAACCCGGTGCGCAGAATCGGCCCCATCCGCTCAATGCGCCCTGCCCCAATCGCCTGCGCCCCAAGAATCGACGCCGTGATCGCAATCGACAACGCTGGAAACAGCACATAATTGACGATCTGCGTCACCGCCCCATACGCCGCCGTCGCCTGCGAACCGTGCTGATTCACCAACGCCAGAATCACCAACTCCGACACCGACAACACCACCATCTGCAACCCGGTCGGCAAACCGATGCGCAACACCTTGCCGAGAATCACCCGATCCAGGCGCATCGCCGCAAACATCTCCCGATCCGGCGCCAACGGATGCCCCCGCCGAATCAACCGCCACGCCAGCCACCCCATCGCCGACAAATTCCCCACCAACCCCGCATACGCCGCACTCTGAATCCCCAACATCGGCAACCCGAACCAACCGCGAATCAACGCCGGCGTCAGCGCCAGGCCGATACACGTCGACACCACCAATGCGATCAGCGGCGACACCGTATCGCTCACCCCGCGCAGCAGTTGGGTGAACAGGACGTAGACCAACAGCGACGGCATGATCCACATCATCACGTGAGCGTAGGACACAGCGTCGTCCAGCACGTCAGCCGGAGTGCCCAAGCCTTGCAAGGCTGGCCTTGCGAATACGCTGCCCAGCACCGCGGCGGTCAGGCCGATGATTGCGCCCAGCAGCAACGTGGTAGCGGCGATGGTTTTCACCAGATGCGGTTCCCGCGCGCCCCAGGCTTGGCCGATGAGAACGCTCGCACCTGCGCCGAGGCCGATGACCAGGGCGATGAAGAAGAAGACGATGGGGAACATGCCGGAGACGGCAGCCAGGGCTTGGGTGCCGAGCATTTGGCCGATGTAGATGCTGTTGACGGTGCCCGACATGGATTGGAGGAAGTTGGAGAGGACCATGGGGGTGAGGAAAAGGAGGTAGGTTTTCCAGAGGGGGTGTTGGGTGGTGGGGGTTTGCATTGAGGGGAAGTTCCATCTCGAATACGCGGGGGCGCTTAGGCTAGTAGTGACTTCAAATTGCTAATAGCACCCATTAGAAATCAAGCAATGTGTTACGTCATGGCATTTTGCTGGCTTCGAGCTAGGCTCTGAGTCTCCGCACTCAGAGGAGCATGCCTGACTGTATGTCCCAAAACGCGGCAATTCACAAATGAATACCTGCTGTTAGTGCAATTACATTCATCGGAGGAATGATGCCAGTAGAAAATCGTTCAAAATTGCTGCGACTGACGGCCCGCAACATAGGGTGTATCGGGGACGAAGGCGTACAAATTGAGCTCGATAATATTGTTTGCCTAGTAGGGAAAAATAACGCCGGCAAATCGACGATTCTCAGGGCATATGAGCTCGCCAGAGGTGGTGGATCGCCTGCATTTGACGTATCACGAGATCGCTACCAGCACGCATTAGATGACCAACCTTCTGAGGTTCTCCTTGAGGTGCATATTCCTGAAGGCATTGGGAACATAGATGCAAAATGGAAGTACGAAAAAGATGGTCTTCAGATCGTAAAAAGTCGATGGCAGTGGTGCGCTCCGAGCTTTCAGAAAGTCAGATCGACCTGGGATCCGACTGCCGGACCTGAAGGGAACGGCGATTGGGCAGAAGACGGTAAGGCCGGAGGCGCTGATCCCGTTTTCAACTCTCGACTGCCGCGCTCTCTTCGAATTGGATCTCTAGACGATGCGGCCAAGACAGAGGAAATGCTCCTTACTCTCGCCCTTTCACCACTTCTAGCCGGATTGGAAAAAGCCCGGAACGACCCTGCGTCGGATCTAGCAATAGCCATAGCTAGCGTTTCACAAAGCATGAATTTGCTTAGTGAACAGCACCAAGAACACTTCAACGAAATCGCTGGCAGAGTTTCGACTGGATTCAAAAGTGTGTTCCCTATGCTTGATGTCAGCCTGAAAGTCGGCGCTGCTCCTTTAGCACCTAAGGTAACTGATCTTGTCAAAAGCGGATCTAGCCTGAGGGTCAAAGATGGTGCTGCCGATACCGCGCTGATACAGCAAGGTACCGGAGCAAGAAGAGCTCTATTTTGGGCGATGCTACAAGTGCACAACGAACTTAACCGAGACAAAGAAGTACGAGACGAATACAAAAAAAGAGTAGAAAAGGAGATTTCTGAACTTACCAAGAAAGTTTCAAAACCACCTAAAGGAGAGAACGCCGATCAGTTGGCTGAGTTATTAGCTCATGCTCAAGCGCGGCTTGATGCTCATGAAAGTGGAGCCCCCATTCCAGAAAGCCCAGACGATCCGGCATTTCCTGGATACCTACTTTTGATTGACGAGCCGGAAAATGCCTTACACCCAATGGCTGCTCGTGCCGCCCAACGTCATCTGTATAAATTGGCAGAGAACCCTGACTGGCAGGTCATTATGACCACGCACTCGCCATACTTTATAAACCCTTTTGAAGATCACACTACAATAGTACGGCTCGAACGGCCTCAAGATGCTGATGACTCACCTATAGCGCCGAAGACGTATCGATCTGACTTGATACAGTTTGAAGGGGACGACAAAAAACGTCTTCAAGCTTTACAACACATCGACCCCAGTTTTTCAGAAGTGTTTTTTGGATCGTATCCGATACTCGTTGAAGGAGACACGGAGCATGCCGCATTCATGGCATCGATCATTGAGCGCCAACATGAGTTGATTGACCAAGTCACTATAATTCGTGCCCGAGGCAAGGCAATTTTAGTACCGTTAATAAAAGTTATGACCCACTTCAAAATAGACTTTGGACTGGTGCACGATGCGGATCCTCCTTATAAAACGAATGGTCATAAAAATGGAATGTGGACAGAAAATAAGAAAATTCGAGACGCAGTTTTGTCGGCTAGGCAAGCAGGGGTATCGGTTCGCCATCGAATCAGCATTCCAGACTTCGAGCGCTTTTTAGGCGGAGACGAAGCGTCGAAAGACAAACCACTGAATGCTTATCTTCAAATATCCGAGCAAGATGATTTAGCTAAAGCTGTCCAAGACATCCTGACAGACCTAATGTCCTCAGAACAGCATGAGCCGTTCTCTAAAGAAAGTCTTGAAGGAAATGACTTTTTGCTGACTTTAAGGACGATTGTGCGGAAATGGGCGGAGGAAAACGGCCTCAAAGATAACATTCGCTTTAGGGCTCAGAATGATGAATAGCTAGGTTTAACAACAATGGGGACGGATTTATTTTTTGATTAAATAAATCCGCTCCCTGTTCACACCAGATGAAATTTCTAATAATTGTACATATTTGACTTCGGATTCATGACCCCTTCAACGCCCATGTCAGACAACCCTTTTCTTAAGGCCTGATATATAAAGAAAAAGCTGGGAAGCTGTAGCTTTTTCTTTCCATCTACTTTCTGTTTTCGCAACGTAGACGCAATATCTTTTTTACGTATATTAAACGGAGCTGAATGACTCCTATTATAACCGTGTTTAGCCAAAAGTTTCATTCGGAGCTTAATAGATTTGAATACTGCTAGTACCAACCATGTATCGAGGTTGCGGAGCTGGAGTTCGTCATTGAGAAGCGGATAGAAACTCATCGTGCCTTTGAAGAAAATCCGACTGCTAGCACCATTTATATAGTTGGATATCATTTCATCAGTCAAGTCTCCGTAAAGAAATCTTCTTATTTCGGAGATTGCTCGTAGCAGATCAGAATCTTTATTGTTCGCTGGGATGGTCAACGATCTAAGGACTGATGATTTAAGCGGTTGGATTAGGTGCTTATACAATATATAGCTGATTTCTTTTTTTATTTTTACTACAGACTTGTCTTTTATCGATATTTTTTCTTTCGAGAGTTTGTATCCTAGAAAGTCTACAGAATCCTTGCATTGCGCAAACTCACTTTTATGATCCTTAGGGCATAGCAAACTTATACCCTCAGATTTTTCTAGATTGATCGCAACGCCAGTTTCCACCGAAAACTTATATACAATTTCATAGGCTACGTTGATTTTTTGATAATCATTTGCCCAGATAATTGTGTCGTCTGCATAACGAGCAAATCTCAACCCCGCAAGTTCAAGCTTCTTGTCGAGTTGCCAGCAAACTAGATTTGCTAAAAACAGAGATATTGACGTGCCCTGCGGTATACCTTTGCCGGATGCCCCTAGAAAAGCTTGGATTACCTTGCGTTCACTTTCGCTGATCGAAAAACCGTTTTGGTCAAATTGCTGAAAAAGATAGTCGTGCTGAATATTATCAAAAAACTTTGAAAAGTCGAACTCTGCAACAAATATCCTAGGAGCTTGACCTAGCTCAAGTGAAATATCTTGAATCGCAAAATGAGCGTTACGGTCATCTCTATAAGCGTAAGCAAAGGAGCTTAATCTATGTTTATTTTTTTTGAGCAATTGATGATAAAACAGAGATGACACCGCAGCATCTGGGATTTGATAAATTGATACGGTGCGATACCCACCCGATGGCTTGCGAACCTCCATAGATGCAGGTGCATTTGGAATATAAGTGCCCGAAAGTATTTTGCCTGCTATTGAATGCGCGATTTTCTTGCGATTTTTATTTACGTAAAAAGGGTTAAATTTTTTATCCACGCCCCATTGTGGCGGCAGCGTGACAACTTTTTCTCCTGGGTCCAACAACCTTCTAGATTTACGCTCATACTCTAAGTTAACTGAGTTGTGGTAAGCGTGGTGGCGATCACTTAGCTTTTCCGCCTCAGCCTGGATAAATTTAAGCAGTTGCTTTTCTAATATCATAGGTTCCTCTGGATCAAAAAAAAGCCCAACACGAATGCTGAGCCTTTTCCCACGGATGCAACCACGCAAAAATAAATCGCTAAATCCAGCAGTTTCGAGGCTTTCTCTACTTCTGCCGCACATCTCTCTGATAGCTAAATCCAGAGCTTTAGGGCACCCGCTCACCCCCTAGAGGCATGGCGGGATTCTGGCATTGGTTGGAGATAAGAGTCAACATGCCATCATGCGGTGGCGGGTGAATCGCCCACGCTTCGTAGACACCTCAGTGGACCGGTGTTGACAGGAGTTACTCCTTTTGACAAAGGTCTGCTTCTAGTCGATAGCAGTCGCTAACGGAAGGGGCGTATCGGTCCTAGGACCACCATAAAATTTCCTACACAAACCTCGGAATGCGTCACCTTCCCCGCTGTTCTGATGAAGCCTATAGTCCGACCCGTCGCCCAATATGGCGATTCGGGTTTGGCGACCTGATCGGTCGGATGCAAAAGCGCTGTGCTTTAATGCAGTCGCTTTTGCATGCCCGCAAAGCTGTCTTTATGGCAGCTGTGCGCGGGAGACCTTCGGGTCTGCCGGTTTTCCGATCCCGGTTCGCCAACCTGCGTACAGCTGTCACCCATTCGTTTGGCGACGATTGAGGGACAGTCAAACTTTGCCTTGATCGGAGTTTCACTAATGGAAAGATACATGCCCCTCACCGGAATCGACCTGGTCCCGGCCTCCCTGCTCATCGACACCGAAGCCCCACTCGACGTATTGCAAGCCGCAGCTGACTACCGAATTCGCGCAGTTACTCAGGTGCTGGAAAATATCGCGTTTCGCGCCGAGATTGGTTGCGACACGGTGGTGTTGTCAGACTTCTCCAAACTGCTGGCCATTCCGTTGCGCGATGGGTGTGACTTGATGGATGTGATTGGTCGGCGATTGCGAGCGCAAGCGAAGGAGTGAATGAAAACGGGCGCTACAAGCGCCCGTTTTTTGTCTCTGGATCTGACCACCCGTGTTGCCCAACCGCTGGTTATTTCTTCCTGCAAACTTCAACGTCGTCATGAGTCTTTAACGCCGTGTCGATTCATAATCTGTATCTGCAGTAGTCGACAATCCACTTCCGCTCCTCCTCCGTAAGGCGCTCTACTCTTCTGATCTCCCCATCATTGGCGTGGATGTTGTAGAACTTCATCCGAACAGTTGGGTGTTTCTTGATAAACAGGATGGTCTCGATGTCACCATCTTCAAGCGCTTCGTAGTACCCGATGTAGAGAACGGCAAGCACTAAAAGCACCGCTGCAATCAAAAAGGCTCGGACCGCAAACGGTGAGCAAACTGCCGTTATTGCCGATGCTCGTACGCCCGTCGCCCCGACAGAGCCTCCCATCGCATAACGAGCCCTACTACGACGGTTAAAATGAAAAACATGACTTTTTGCAGCAGATACAAAACGAAGCGCTCTGGTTGTTCGTCGAATACAAGGTGTTCGTTAATCGTGTTTCGACGAGGCCCTGTCAATGCGTCTAATTGCCAAGTGGTCAGAGCGTCATATAGTTCCAGAGCCAACACCAAAGCAACGAGTAGGAGTAACAGTGCACCGATGAAACGGTAAATGCGGGTGCGATATCCTGGGATCACAGAAGCTCCATCTTTCTAATCAGCTGATAACGTGGCGGCGGTTCATAGTGGTACCTGAGGGCGGCCATACGACAGGCCAGATATTCCTCGGGGCAAAAAACAATCAAGAAGTAGACGTGACGCTGCTCGCGAGACGCCAAAGAAGGCAGTCTATTCAACCGTGAACTGGTCCAGCAACAGCATAGTCCCCATGACTGGCACTACCCATCCCGCCGCACAGGTCGACTCAGCTGCCGGGGCTTGCTCGCGATGGTCTTGAACGTAGCCGCGGGGTTCCTGGAGTAACGCGGGGTTCTTTGGTCCATCGCGAGCAAGCTCGCTCCTACAGTTTGTGCAGCTGCCTGATATGGCTGCGAATGCGCACCCGTTTTTCGGCAGTTGCGAACGACACGTCAACACGGCGAAGGATCCATTTGTGAGCCAGTCGGCCGAAGCGATTTCCACAAAAAATATGTGAAATAAAATGTGAAGATAATTTTCGCTAAAGCTCCAATAAAACCTCTACAGCCCAATAAATTAGCGCTTGTTCATCAAGTCAGTATGTGAAATAAAATGTGAAGACTTTGATACGGTAAAAACCGCTATGTCCCTGATCACATCAAAAACCTGGCTCGACCCCATTCTCCCTGACACGTTGCCTCCATCGATCATTGCGCTCGCGGACGCGCTGCCCAGAAAGACGCAATTTCTAGCGGGCCGCTTGCCGTCCGAAACCGCTGCACGCCTCGGCCGTCTCCTGCAAATCACCAATACGTACTATTCGAACCTGATCGAAGGGCAATACACCGAGCCCGCCGAGATGCAGAGAGCGCAAGCGGCGCCGGTCAAAGACCGCAAGCAGCTCAAAAACCTCGCGGTTGAACAGATGGCGGTGCAAGCGTTGCTCGAACGGGCGTTGCGCCAGCGTGCACCGTTCGACTGGGGTGACATGTTTGCGCCCGAGCTTGTGAGCACGACACACAAACGGCTTTTTCGCGGCGCCAGTGACACGGAGCGCACGTTGTCAGATGGCTCGGTCATGCACCCCGGCATCCTGCGATCGATCACAGGTCAGAACGTTGTCGTTGGCAATCATGATGCTCCGGACGCTCGCGCTGTAGACGGAATGTTGCAGCACCTTCAGGCAGGATTCGGGCGGCAGACAGATTCCCGTCGCCAGCTGATTGCTGCGCTTGCCTACCACCATCGCCTTGCCTGGATTCATCCCTTCGCGGACGGGAATGGTCGCGTTGCCCGGTTGGTCACTCATCTTCAATTGGTGAGTCTGGGACTGCGACCAACGTTGTGGTCGCTGTCTCGTGGGCTGGCAAGGCAACACCAGAATTACTACGCAGCCCTGACCATGGCCGACCGCCCAAGAGAGGGTGATCTGGACGGACGAGGTCAGTTGTCTCAGCGACGCTATTTCGAGTTCATCGAGTTCATGCTGCAGGTTTGTCACGATCAGGTCGATTACATGACCGCAGCGGTAGACCCGTCCCAAATTCGCGAGCGTGTCATACGCGCGTTTCACAACAACGAGAAACTTCTACAACAAGGTATTCGCCCGGAAAGCGCGCCGGCAATGATTGCGCTCATCACTCAAGGAAGCTTGCCGCGCAACGAATTCAAGACCTTCACCGGCCTTACCCCACGCCCGGCAATCGATGAGCTGTCGCGGCTGATCAAAGTTGGTTTGGTGGAAAGCCAAACGCCCAAATCCCGAATCGTCACACCCGGTCTGCCTGCCTGGTTTGCCCAGGATATTTTTCCGGATTTGCATCGGCGGTTTCAGTAGTTGTACAAGGGAAAAACGCTTTCCAGTTTTGGAGACTTGGAGCATGGGTCCAATGACCGAACAATTGATCGACGTTTTGGATCAACTCGCCACCGTGCTTGAAAGCGATGGTGATACCCACTGGAGCCAGTGGATTCGCAAGGCCAGAGCACACGTGATGAACTCTGATTACTACGGCATTGAATACTTACTGTCAGGTTACGGTGGAGCGGGTTCATTCAGTGACCTGATACTTGGTCAGAGCAGCATCAACGGCGCTTTTGCCTGGAAGCCCGGGCATGTTGAGTTGAACAATAAGTTTGATGCCTTACGCGATGAGGCCGCAGCGCTCGCGGGGACAATAAAGCGTTCACAGGGCTGATTAATCGACAACAATTCTGTCCTTGCCGTCAGGTAGCAATCGGCCAAAACGAGTCGGTGAGGCCGGGCCACAAATGCGAACGTATGGCGAACGCTTCCGCCCATCTCCTTTCCTTTTTACGTCTCGCCAGATCGGTTCTCACCGTCAAACCGCACCCGCGCAGCCCGAAAACCCTCCGCATTTTCCAACAACCAAGTCCACAACGGTACCATCCGAGCCAAAAAGCTACGCCCCAGCGGAGTCAGCTCATAATCCACCCTCGGCGGCACTTCGCCGTAATCAAAACGCACAATCATTCCATCACGTTCCAGCTGCCGCAGACTGCGAGTGAGCATGCGTTGCGTGACGCCCTGCAAACGCCGGCCGATTTCGGCGTGACGCAACTTCCCCGCGCACCCCAGGGTATGAACGATACCCAGCGACCAACGATTGCCCGCATGGGTCAGGACTTCGCGCTTGAGTCCATCGTCCTCGGCGCTAAGCGCATCGCACGCGGCTTGGGACTCGCGGATCACTTCTTCTTCACTCATTTCATCATGCGGTATCACGCGTGTGCCTTCTTCTGAACGTTCGCCAAGGGTGACAGGATAGAAAAACAATCGTTGCTGATCATTCATTGGGAGTTGTCGATGCACCCGCTCAATCCTGCAAAAACCGAAAATATTCTGGTGCTAGGTGCCGGTGAGCTTGGCATGGTCGTACTGCGCGAGCTGGCCGCTCGACCGGAGGCTCGCGTTACGGTGATGCTGCGACCGTCGGCCATCGATACCACGTCCGTGCACAAACGCCAAACGCTCGAAGAACTGGACACGTTGGGTATCGAGGTGCTGCCGGGCGATGTGGTGAACGATTCCATGGAGCAGCTTGCCGCGCGGTTTAGCGGTTTCGATACGCTGGTCAGTTGTCTCGGTTTCGTCGCCGGTAGCGGGACGCAAGTCAAACTCGCCCGCGCCGCGTTGCAGTCGGAAGTGAAACGGTATGTGCCGTGGCAGTTCGGCGTGGATTACGACGTGATTGGTCGAGGCAGCCCGCAAGATCTGTTTGACGAGCAACTGGATGTGCGCCAATTGCTGCGCGCTCAATCGCGACTGCAATGGCTGATCATTTCGACCGGCATGTTCACCAGTTTCCTGTTCGAGCCGGCGTTCGGCGTTGTCGATCTGGCGCAGAACACCGTACGCGCCCTGGGCAGTTGGAACACCGCCGTGACGGTCACCACGCCGGAGGACATCGGCCTGCTGACCGCCGTTATCCTGTTCGATCCGGTGCTGGTGAATCAGGTTGTCTACGTGACCGGTGACACCCTCACCTACGGGCAATTGGCCGACACTGTCGACCGCTTGCTGAACCGCACGATCAAGCGTGTCGAATGGACAGTGCCCGCGCTCATGGCCGATCTGGTCGCCGCACCCGATGATCCGACGCGCAAGTACCGGGCGGTGTTTGCCGAGGGCAAAGGTGTCGCTTGGGACAAGGCGCAGAGTTACAACGCCGAACGGCAAATCAAAACCACCACCGTTGCAGAGTGGATCGAGCAGCACTTGCTTTGATCGCGCTGCTTTTCTGGATGCAGCGAAGGAGTAAATAAATACGGATTCTTGATGTGCGCAGTGTTGATGTAGGAGCGAGCAAGCTCGCTCCTACAGTTTGTTCATCTGTAATTGCGGTCTGTGACGTCGGTCGTTCCCGTCACTGACCAATAGGCTTCTGACTCCCAGCGAACGGCGATGGTGTGCCAGTGCTTGACGGATTTAAGTACGTTCGCAGCCTCAATATCGTTGGCGTCTAACGGTCGCCATCCGAGCCCTCGTCGAAATCCCCCCGCAAGCCGAACAGCTATTGGGTATTTGTTTAAGAGACTCGTCTGCGCGTCAGCGAGGGAAATCGAATTTGCGCCTCCCTCTGACGTTGGATTGGCTAACTGGACGGCGTCGTCTTCCCAGCCACAAAGGGGGCAGATATCGTACAAGCCGTACTCGCATTCCAAGGTTACGAAACCGCAGCAAGGGCATGGTAGATCACGCATACGACACCACCTCATTTAATGCTCTACCGGTACCGGTCAAGTGCCATTTTACTCAGGTCGGAGATTGTAAGAGCTACTTACCGACGGTCAAGGTCCGCTCTGGGGCCTGTTTCTTCCAAACGCTCGATATCGTCCTCGCCTAAGTAGCTGCCGGACTGTAAATCGATGACTTCGAGCGGGATGTTGCCGAGGTTGGACAGACGATGCACTGGTTTGCGGAACGGAATTGCCCGCGCAGGTGTCGTTAGTATTAGACGCCTTTGTGTCGAAATCCCGTTCAGATAAAGAGGTAGTTTTCATGAACAATATCATTTACATCGTTGGGGCCGTGGTGATCGTCCTGGTTATCCTGTCGTTTGTCGGCCTGGTTTAGCCTGCAAACAGAAACCCAATCCGGGGCGACGGTATGGCTCGATCTGAACGCTATCCGCTCGAGCGTAACGCCAAAGCCTGGTGCCCCCAAAGCATCCAGGCTTTTCGGCAAGTGAAGTTACTTCGACGCCTTACGAGGATCATCCTGGCTATCAACATACTCAAGGCCTAGCGGACCCGTTCCGTAAACTTGTGAAATGTACTCTCCTGATTTAGCCCAGTGAAAATGTGGCGTATTGGCCGGAAGTATCACTACGCTGCCTGGGCCATAAGCAACCAGCTTGGCTGGATCGAAAACAGTACCGAAGCCAATATAGAAAACACCGGACATAACGGTATAGATACGATCCTCAGGGTGTGTATGGGGCATTAATTTTGTGCCATTCGGCACTTTTACCCTTACAACGTAGGGTGCTGGCTTGCTCGGGTCGCCGGCCAACACAGCCAGTTTCACTTCTTTCGGGAAAGCCGGAAAGCTACGCCATTCAACGTCTTCACTATGTAAAGCACCGACCTTATCAAGTGGCAATGGTTGTGCCTGGACGAGCGGCATTGTGGCGCTGGTGACAATAAGTGCAGCCAGACAAGCAGTTTTCATAATGTTTTTAATCATGAAAGGCACCTTGATTACGCAGTAAAAAAATTGATGTCGTCACCTGTGCCGCTAGTAAATTCGGTGGGCAATTCGAGGCGAGTCGCGTGCGGCTTACTGTATTTGTCACTGGCGGTGATGAGAAAGGCGTTGTCACGCATTACAGTTGATACGCAATGTAATCAATGCGCTGTCACGTTTCAGCTGCCGGGGCTGCACCCGATCATCACACTCACCAGAGGTAGGCCGTTCGCCCTATCAATGCCGTCAATGGTCACCATCACGTCAATGAAGTTCTCTTAAAAAATCCGCGGCGTAACATCTGCTCCATACCAACCAACAACACCCCGGAGCACACGATCATGAAACGCCAAACCATTCTCAGCATCGCTTTCTCGGTTTTTGCAGTTAACGCTTTCGCCGCTACCTCGACTCACCCGGTTGTCGCTGAAGGCGGCTCGGATCGTCTGATTGAAAGTCGTGTGGCTGAAGGTGGTTCGGATCGTTTGATCGAAAGTCGTGTGGCTGAAGGTGGTTCGGATCGTCTGATCGAAAACCGCGTTGCTGAAGGTGGTTCGGATCGTTTGATCGAGAATCGTGTGGCCGAAGGTGGTTCGGATCGTTTGATCGAGAATCGTGTGGCCGAAGGTGGTTCGGATCGCCTGATCGAAAACCGCGTTGCTGAAGGTGGCTCCGACCGTCTGATCGAAAACCGTGTGGCCGAAGGTGGCTCGGACCGCCTGATCGAAAACCGTGTTGCCGAAGGTGGCTCGGATCGTCTGATCGAAAGCCGCGCTGCATAAACAAATCGCGTCACCGCAATACCGAAAAAGCCCGGCCTGATCAGCCGGGCTTTTTCGTGCGGGCGCAAAACACAGTCAGCGAGCTTACCCTCATCGCGCTCTTCTCTGTAAAGACTGGGGCCTGACTAGAAATAAACACCCTTAAAGGTGTGATCATCCGGGAGGTGAAAAAGGGTCAAACCCGGACCGTCCCCCTGTAGGAGTGAGCCTGCTCGCGATGGACGTTAACGAAAACGCGTGTTTGCTGGATAAACGCGTCATCCTCAGGTCCATCGCGAGCAGGCTCGCTCCTACAGTTTGTGCACCTGATTGACATGACTGCCAATGCACACCCGTTCTTTAGTCGATTCGGTCTGTGCGTAAGCGTGGTTCGTGTGCATGGGCCATCCATCACAGCAACTCTGATACAGTCAGCTCCGGTTAATTCGCTGACAGGAAGTCAAAGCATGGCAAAGCCAGCCGCACGCATCACCGACCCCACCAGCTGTCCCATGCCTGGGCACGGTCCCAAAGCTATCGCCTCCGGATCCCCCGATGTGTTCTTCGATGGGCTTGCCGCTGCTCGGAAAGATGACACTTGTACTTGCGGCAGCGCTTTAACCTCGGCGGTGTCAGGCACTGTATTTATCAACGGCAAAAATGCTGCACTGGTGGACACGGTTGGTACTCACGGCGATGTCGTTATCGGTGGATCGGGTACGGTGATCATTGGTGACTCCCATACGCCGACACCGTTTACGGCTCCTGCTCCCATGACCATTCATGGCAACTGGATCGGTTTTAAGATTCCGACCGCCGAGAGCTATGAAGGGCTTCCCTGCGTTGCCCACTTCGAAGACGGATCGGTGATGCAAGGCGTGTTTGATGCAAAGAACACAGTCAAATTCTCAAACCCCACAGGCAAGACCTGCACCGCAATCGATTACGGCATCGAAAACGTCTCCGACAGCGCTTCGATCCTCGAATCCATCCTCAGTACAATCCAGAGATAAGGAGCATCGCGTGACGGAACCCATGCTTATTACGGGCAGCTACCTCTTGAAAAAAGAGCATGACCTACACAGCTCACCTTTGGAAATGGCGATTGCGGGCATGGAAGGTGCGGCGGCACGTTTCGCCACTGACGCGATCAAGGACGCCAACACTCGCTTGAAGTACCAAAGCAAAATTAAAGAGATGTCTCGCCTGGTTGAGGCCGAAGTGTTGGCGGGCAAGGTTACCGCTAAGGACGGCGTGGCGTATTGCCAAGAAATGCGTAACAACATTATGAATGAGCATCGGAAGTTTACATCTGCTCAAGGTGTTGCCGTTGCGCAATATATCAAGCTCAACGGGCCGACCCTACAAACCACGCTAGACAAGTACGCCCACTCGCTCTACAAGAAAAACTTTGATCTTTTAACCGATGTGGAAAAATCCAAAGTTCATTACCTTATTTTGAAAAAATCTGGCGTGGACAACGCCAAGGTTACTCGCGGCACCAAGAGAATGAATGTAACGGGAAAGGTCGCGTGGATCGTTACCGCAGCCTTTGCCGCCTCGGAAATTTACAAGGCCGACAATAAAACCAAGGAAGCCGGGCGCCAAGGAATCATCCTGGGTGGCGGCGCAGCCGGTGGGGCGTTGGCAGGTCTGAGCGTTTCAATGCTGTGCGGCCCTGCTGCTCCAATTTGCGCCATCGCCGTTGTAGTCGCAGGTGGTATTGCGGGCGGCATTCTTGGCGACTATGTCGCGGACAGTCTTGACGAAGAACTGGAGGAGTTTTTGACATGGGACGTTCAATGACTGACGAGGAGCGTTCCTATGTGTACTGGGCTTTGTCCGATGCGTTTGTCGACACTGAAGTTGACTATGAAGCCATCGCACGCCAAACCGAAGACTACGACCCGGAAGAAGTCAAAAGAATTCTTTATCATGAAGTTGCACCTGTCTGCCATACAAACCTTGAGACAGTAATCCCGATGATATGGTCGGCCTTCAACTTGGAAAACTTAAAAACAGACATAGAAAATACTTTGCAAACCAGAAAAAATAGCTATTTTCGACGACAGAAAGACAAGTTATTAATTCGCTGGCTTGAGTTTCGATACAACTACATATGGAAAGAGATATCCAAAAACTATCGCAAATAAACCTGCACCTTTCCGCTCGTAATTACTTAAATGGATTGTTCCGACAGGACATTGTTCCGAATTAGCATCGGCGGTTTCAGTGATTGGAATGAAAACGGGCGCTGCAAGCGCCCCCCATTGATTTAGCCACGCCACGCCCAAAAAAATCCGCCAACGCGTTTTTGGCGAGAAACAAAATTCAGTTCAGCAAAACTGAAATCACAGTACATTCGCCAGAATAATCAACACCCTGACAAACTGCTTCAGAACCAGGATGTATAAGCACCTCAAACTCTTGCTTAAACTTACGCTGACTGATGATGTTATACACGTAGACGGGCTGATAAAAGGCGTTCCCGACTTCAATCACCCAAAGATGAATTCCTCGTTTGACTTCACGGTCATCCTTGTAAGCGTGGGCGATAGCTGGGTTGGCATTCAACGAAGTTGAAAATGGTCTATCAATCCTCACCCGAGAACCCACTTTCAGCTCACCTGGCCACGCCCCGCCATGGAATAGAAACTGCCCCGGAGACAGCGTTGCAGACAGCCCCCCTAGCTCTTGAAGAAGGCTTGGCGTGATGCGTTCATCTCTGTAATTTTTGATGCCCGGAACTTCATACAGGTTTGGCATAGAACCAATCCAATTTCTGTAAACGGGAGAGTCTTTGAGTTTTTGCTCGAGTAGCATGTTAAATGCGTTATTTGCCCCGCCATGGTCAGCAGCGATATGCGCAAAGTCATGGGCATTATTCGCGTACTTCGTTTCGTGCAAGGGTCTTGTAGGCCATCCATTCTTCACTGCTGCATCATGAAACTGGCGATCACGGTCACTGACCTCGCCATTGTTCAATGGGTAGCATTCAAGCAAGTCAAGTCTGCGCATTAAGGTAAAATTCCATTTAAAAACAGAACTTTGCCAGATGGATGATGAAACGATCAAGTCAAGTTCTACCGAGAGGCTGCGACGTTAAATCATCATCGCTTGTAGAAATTTCAACTGATGCAGGCGTAAACGAAAACGGGCGCCACGATGGCGCCCGTGTTTGTGTCTGCGAATGTGAGGTGCGCCAACATCCATCGGACGCTGCCATCTGTCACACAGCCCTACAACCCAAAAACCACCACACAAAACTCATGGCGAAAAATATCTTAGCTACTACCCTTAGCCTGAGGCATTGAGGCTACCCGCTTTCACCTTTCCGACATTGATCCAGTCGTTTCAAACCTGCCTGGCCACATGGAGGCCGCGCGATGAGCATCCCGTTGTTTTTCGCGATGTCAGCCGTACTGTTTCTGAGCAGCCCTGCCCTTCACGCGCAGCCAGTGGAGGCGGCCGCAAGCGCTGCCGAGCCGGCGCCCGTCGCGGCGGCGGTCAAAGACGCGGTGTTTACCGAAGAGCAGCTGGACCAAATGTTGGCGCCCATTGCGCTTTACCCGGACCCGTTGCTGGCTCAGGTGCTGATGGCCACCACTTACCCTGGGGAAGTCACCGAGGCGGTGACCTGGTCCAAGGCGCACCCCGATGCCAAGGGTGATGATGCGGTCAAACAAGTGGCTAGCCAGCCGTGGGATCCGAGCGTGCAGGCGTTGGTGGCCTTTCCGCAGGTCCTTGCAACGCTGGGACAGGATCCCGTTTGGGTACAACGCCTGGGTGATGCATTCCTGGCGCAGCCCGACGATGTCATGGAGGGTGTGCAACGCTTGCGTCATCAGGCGCAAGCAGCCGGCAACCTGCAGAGCAACCAGTATCAGAACGTGACGGTTCAGGCAGCGGCGCCACCCGCGCCCGCACCAGCCCCCTCAGCGCCAGCGCCGGCTCAGCTCCCTGCCAACAACACCACCATTATCATTGAGCCCTCCGATCCGCAGGTGGTGTACGTCCCTACCTACAACCCGACAACAACCTACGGCACTTGGGCCTACCCGGCTTCACCGCCTGTTTACTACCCTCCGCCGCCCGCCTATTACCCCGGTTCGGCATTGATGGCCGGGCTGGCATTTGGGACCGGCGTCGCGATCGTCGCGTCCTTGTGGGGTGAATGTGACTGGGGCAATAACGATGTCGACATCGACATCGACCGCTACAACAACATCAACCGTAATAACCAGATCACCAATAACAATTGGCAGCACAACTCCATTCATCGCGATGGCGTGCCCTATCGCGACAACAGGAGCCGCCAACAGTACGGCCGCCAACTGGATGGTGCCAACCAGCGTGATGCCTATCGCGGGGACAATGCCCAGCGCGCCCAGGCCCGTGAAAAAGCCCGAAGCTCCATGGACAGGCACGGTATCGAGCGACCTGCGACCAGTAACCGCGAAGCCCGTGATCGAGCGAGTGCCGCCCAGACTGCGGGCCTCAATCGCAAGCAAGCCGGTACAGACAGACCGAAGGCGGCTGACAGGGGCCAAGGCGCAGACAGACCGAAGGTAGCTGACAGGGGCCAAGGCACAGCCCGAAACACTCGCGAGAGTCAGCAGCCCAGAAGACAGAGCGCCGACGCCAATCAGCGTGCCCAGACGCGCCAAACGGCGCCACAACGGGCGCCACAACGACCCGCCGCCAGTCAGGGCGGCGCCCGCAACAACGCATTCGCCGGAGCGCGCGCACCGTCCCAAACCAGCGCGCAGGTCAATCGTGGGCGGGCCAGTCAGGCATCCGCGCAACGTCCCAGTGCGGCGCGATCAGCTGGCCATCAGGTCAGTCGGCCATCCAGTCCGCCTGCGCGTCAAAGGGGGGGGGGCCGTCGTTGAAACACTATCCTCGAATGAATACGCTCATGGGCCTGCCCGCTCATGCCTTGGTGATCGCTGCCGGCTTGGCATGGTCGTGCGTTGTCACGGCACAGCAGGTATTTCCCACGCCAGAAAAAGCCGCTCAAGCGTTCGTCGACGCATTAGGTACGGAACACGCCGATCAGGCACGCCTGACGGAGTTGCTGGGCACTGAATGGCGCAGTTTCATCCCGCGCGAAGGCGTGGAACGCAGTGATGTGGATGCGTTCATCAAGCAATACCACGAGCAACATGCCATTGAAAAAGCCAGCGACCGCAAGGCGATCCTGTCGGTGGGCAGTGACCACTGGACATTGCCGATCCCCATGACAAAAGTGGAGAAAGGTTGGCGCTTTGACATCAAGGCCGGCAGCGCAGAAATCCGTGTCCGTAGAATTGGCCGCAACGAACTGGCCGCGTTGCAATCGGCGCTGACGTACCACGACGCCCAGATGGACTATGCGTCAGAGGACCGTGACGGTGACGGCGCCCTTGAGTATGCGCAGAAGTTTTTCAGCACCGCCGGCAAGCACGACGGGCTCTATTGGCAGGACGACGACAGCGGTCAGATCAGCCCGTTGGGCCCCTTGTTCGGCCAACGCATTGCCGACGAAGACTGGCACGGTTATCACTTTCGCATCCTTGAAGGCCAGGGCCCTTCGGCACCGGGTGGCGCCTACAGCTACCTTATCGGTGACAAGATGAGTCGCGGTTTTGCACTGATCGCCTGGCCGACGAAATATAAAGACACCGGGGTGATGAGTTTCATGATCAGTCATGAAGGCCAAGTGTTCGAGAAAGACTTGGGACCTGACGGTTACAAACTGGCGCAGTCGATGAAACGGTTTGATCCAGACGACAGTTGGAAGGAGGTGGAAGATCAGAAGCAGTAGTATTTATCCGCCCCGCCGGCCCGTTACCGGGTAGTACCTTTTAATCCCCGGGACCTTTAAGGGCGCCCATAGAAAAACGGGACAGACGACAATTCTCATCTAATCGTAGCCTGTCCCTTTTTTGCTAAACCGAGCGCGGTGCTTCAACGGGAGGGGTGCCGTCGTGAAACATCGTTTTCAGTTGAGCACGCAGTTCCGGTGAGTCGGTGTGTTTGTGAACACTGACCGCATGCTGTGCGGCAGCCTCGAGCAGTTCGTTTTCAGAGTCTGCGCAGAGCGCGACCGAGCATTTGGTATCGCTTGGAAACTCGCGGCAGTCGATGTATTTACGCGCCATGATCTTCTCCTCTCGTGAACGATCACTCGACGTAGGTCGCATCGAGTGTGCTGACGTTTGAAGTATAGGCCCGCCAAAAGGCGCGCCCCGATGTCGAACGTCCGCAGCCCTGGCGTCAAAAAAACACGGTAGCGCTGTGCTATCAGCTTGGTTTACTTTGCCGCGACAACGCTGAATTTCTGGCACTTGCCGTAAGAATCTCTGGGGAACAGACAATGGACACACGCCTTAAGAACGTGGGACGAATCTTGGGCGTGACGGCGATGATGTCATCACTGAGCGGTTGCATCGTTGATCAACTGGACCCGTTTTACTATATGTACGGCGCTGCCGTGCAAGCTTCGGGAGGATACGACGACGTGCCTGCCGGTACGACGCAGGCTCCATTAGCGGCAGATCAAAACGCTAACATGCAGCGCCTCATCGACCGCGAGACGCCCGACCGCTATCGCTCGCGTAGCTGCGAGTACATTGAAATGTCCCTCATCGAAGCGGCGGGCTATATGACCAGCACCAATGCGCTGGTCAAACAGCTTGCGGAGGCCCGTAAAGTTGCGGCCAGCCCGGCCTGGCAGGAGAAAGGCTGCAAAACGGCCAATTTCCCGGGGGGCAAAATCGGTATCGCCATGGAAACCGTCGACGCACAGAAAGCGTCGCTGTATTCCATGCCGACCAACGGCGTAGTGGTCTACAACGTTGGCGCCGGCAGCCCGGCGCAGCAGGGCGGAATACTGACTAATGATTTAATCGTGGCGGTCAATGAGCAGCCTGTCGCTGACTCCGTAGAGTTCCGTTTGCAGTTGGCCAAGGCGCCCATAGGCTCCACGGTCAACCTCAAGGTCTGGCGCTACCAGGCGTTTCAGACTCTGCCCGTGGTGGTCGGGCCCGGAGGTACACCCGTATCGATGTTACCGGTGAGCACATCGGCGGCGCAAAACACTGCGCCCTCCTCCCACCTGCAAGGCATGAACCTCGGCGAGGTGAATTCTACTTATGCCAAGGCTGTGGGCTTGCCGTCGACACAGGGTGCCTGGGTGATCGACACGGTCAAAGGCAGCGCGGCGGACAAAGCCGGCATCAAGCCATTGGATGTCATTGTCGAAATCGGCGGCCAGGAAGTCGCCAGTGCCCAAGACGTCGCTGATATCTCATCGCGCATGCGCGTCGGCTACAAAGCGACCGTGAGCGTCTGGCGCAACCAGGCAAAACGCGACGTGAAAATGGTCCTGAAAACTGACTGAACCTTTGGGCGTTGCGTTTCGTCCAGGAGCGCTACAGCCCGATAAACTTGAATAACCACACCGCTCCCATCCCGACCGCCAGTGTCAGGACTGTATTGCGAGTCTGCCAGGCGACCCAGGCCGCGATAATGGCGGCGGGTATCTGAGGGTTGTTCAACACGAACTCACTCTGCCCGTTGGGGTACACCACCGCGGGCAGCACAAGGGCCGCCAGCACACTCGCCGGTACGTAAAGCAAGGCCCGACTCAGCAATGCCGGGATGCGCAGCCGGCCATACAGTTCGACAAAGGAAAGGCGCATGGCGAAGGTTCCCAGGCCGACCGCCAGGAACATCCCCCACAAAGCTAAATCATTCATGGTGTCTCCCTCTCGACGTCATGGATCCGCGCCTCGCTCAATGGGCGCTTGCGAACCGTCTCGATCAACAGTCCCGCCATGACCCCGCCGATGGAAGCGGTGACCAGCCCGAGGTTGTAGGGCATGTTGATCGCCAACACCGCGAGTATCCCTCCGACCACCGCGGCACCCAGGCTCGCCGCGTTACGTATGCCGGGCACCAGAAGCGCCAGAAAGGAAAGCGGTATGGCAAAGCTCAACGACCAGGTTTCGGGGATGCTCGCGCCCAGGTAGACGCCCGCCAATACCGACAATTGCCAGGACAGCCACATGGCCACGGCGGTGCCTGCATAGTAGTGATGTGCGAATGCCCCCAGCTCGCCTGAAGACAGCTTGAGACTGCACAGCGCGTAGGACTGGTCAGAAAGCATGTAGGACAAAGGCCACGTCCAGCGCTTGGGCAAATGGTGCATGTAAGGCGCCAGTGACGCGCTGTACATGATGAAGCGCAAGTTGATGACCAGCGCAGTGACGACAATTGCCAGCGGCACAACCCCCGTATGCAGCAGTTGCAGTGCAACCATCTGCGCGGAACCCGAGTAGAACAGCAGCGTCATGCCCATGGTCGTGCCGGGCGACATGCCCATGTTGATCGCCATGACCCCCGTCAGCAGGCCGAAAGGAACGACACCGGGACTCAATGGAATGAGCGCCCGGACACCTTGCATGAACGCTTCCGTTGCTGTTCGGTACGGCATTTCGACTCCTTGGTCTGGTGTTCGCGCTGGCGGTTCGATGGACCGTGACGCCGGCCATTCCGCTGCGCGATACAGGGTAAGCTGGGGCTATTGCACGCCACTTGGGCAGATCTTTGCCTGGCCCATGGTCCGCAGCCCATCGTGCGGTAGAGTGTGGACCCGGAGCCCGATGGGCAGAACCGACTTTTTTTTCGAGAAAACAGGTAGTTTTTGTTATGGCTAAAAGCTCACAGCCTGATCAGGCCCTGCTCTCAATGCCGTCCTTCAAGGCCATGAGATCCTTCGTGGCCGCTGCCAAGTATCGGAACTTCACCCGGGCCGCCGAGGCATTGTGTGTCACCCAGGCGGCGATCAGCCGTCAGATTCGCGAGCTGGAACTCTATTTGGGCACCGAGTTGTTCACGCGCACCGGGAGGGAAGTCAGGCTGACAGCCTCGGGCACAGCGCTCTTCGATGCTGCGCAGCTGTCCCTGCTCAACATCTTTCAAGCAACCGAAAGAATCCGTCGCGAAAAAAGCGACAAACGCACCCTGACACTTTGCTGCTCGCCCGCCCTATCGGCGCTTTGGTTATCCCACAGGCTCAAAGACTTCTTCAGCGCCAATCCCGATGTCGACCTGAATGTCATCACCACCCAGCATTTTCTGGTGATGGAGCCCGGAATCATTCCGGACATTTTCATCACCCAGACCAGTGATCTGCGCCCCGGCTATCTGCGAGTCCCCTTGTTTCACGAAGTCGTCTATCCCGTGTGCACGCCTGGTTATCTGGAAGCGCATCCAGAACTGAGGACTTTGGAGGGCATGCGCAACAGCGTCCTGCTGGACCTGAACCCTTATGGCCGTTCCCAGTTGACGGAACAGGTCGACTGGAATGTGTGGTTCGCTTTCCAGTCCCATGACCTGAAGATCCCGGCCTCGGAAAATCCGCACTATTTCAGCAGCAATGACTACAGCCTTCTGGTGCAAATGGCGCTGGACAATCAAGGTGTCGCCCTGGGCTGGGATCATCTGGTGAGGCATCTGGTACAGCAGGGGCGCCTGGTTCGGCCGGTGACGGAAGAGCTGACACTCAGAGAGGCGGTTCAGTATTTGATGATTAATGAGAAGAAGGCGGATGATCCTGCGTGCGGGCGTTTGAAGGATTGGCTGGTTGCTCAGTTCAAGTGAGCGATTTACGAAGATGGCAGCTGAAAAGCCGCCCCGAAAAACACCCGACGATGAAACACCCGCTGAACGCTTCAGCCACCAGCGTCCATGTGGGAGACGTTCGATGATTTCTTCTCGGGAACGGTAAAACTCACTGTCGTACCGGTGAGGATCTTGTGCGTCGGGTCGGCCACTTCCAGAAGAACCTTGTGTGCACCGGGCGTCAGTCCAACCAGGATAATCGGGCCGTCACTGGTATGCGCCCACGTACCTTTCCAGTCATCGACCGTCACGTGGAGGTGGCTGAGACGAGGTGAAACTTCACCCGCTGACTTGCCAAACACCGGCATGATCCTGGCGTGCTCTGTTCGATACTGGATGATGACAACGCCGCGGGCCAACGGCTCGGCAAGCGGCGGATAGGCAATGAGTTTTGGCAGCGCCTCGGATTCCAGCGGGAGTATTGCCGGTGGGTGATCGGTATCCGCTTCTCCTTCACCGAATGCAGCCATGCAAAAAAAGCCGCCCAAGACCAGGACACACAGATTTCTGAGAGCGAGGGACATGGCGTTTTACTCCCGCGTGATGTTACTCAAGGCTAGTCCATTGCAGAAAATGCATCGCAGGGCTGACGACGCGTCTTTTGCCGCTCACTTCAGGAAGGCAAATACCGCGCAACCCTCTCATCCAATAGCTTGATCAGCGCCGGCTCCATGTACTGAAAAATATCCGGTATGTCCAAACAAACGACGCGTTTGTCCGCCAGTTCCGAACCAAATCGAGCCATCAGTTTGTTGCGATGAATGGGCTCCATGACAACGATCAGATCAGCCCACTGCAGCAGTTCCAGGCTGACCGGAACATACGCATCGTTGCTGATGCCCGCCGACGCGGTTTTCACGCCGGGCCAGTCAGCAAAATGTCGTTCGGCCGTGGGGCTGCGCAGGCGGTTTTGGCTGCAGATGAAAAGTACGTTCAACATCGTATGACTCCCGACAGTTAACGCGCCTGAGACTCAGGCGAATTACCGGGTCACTGCCGCACTCCGGGTGCCCGCGAACGCACTCGTGCCAAGCCAGCGCCACAGGCTTTTCGCGTCTTGTACGGCGCCATCCACACGCAGCTCTCGCGACTGAAGAACGTCCCCCGGCGTGCGGTCGCCCGTCCACACCTCGGTCAATGCGCGCACGCTGGAGTCCACGACGAGGGTCAGTTCGCGGCCAGGGTCGTCGCGGCACAGGTCGGCTACCCCCTCTTCAACCACGAGCCACCACGCTTGTTCGCCGGGCCGTGCGTCGCGGAACGTGAAGTGGATGACCACCGGTCGCGGCGGGAATGTTTCGATGCGCACGAACCGGCGCACGTCCCACATCAGCAAGCCCGCGTCGAGTTCGTCATCGCGCAGGCGGCTGCCGATCCAGCGTGCGCCCCAATGACCCAGCGCCATGATGATGGGGCGCAACTCCTCGCCCGCCTCGGTCAGGCTGTACTCCCAGACTTTGCCCGTGGCCGTGCGGTGCACGACGCCGATTTCTTCCAGATGGCGCAGCCGCTGTGTCAGCAGGTTGGTGGACATCCGGGGTACGCCGCGGTGCAGTTCGTTGAAGCGCTTGCTGCCGCACAACAACTCGCGCACAACCAAAGGTGTCCAGCGCTCGCACAGTGCTTCGGCACCACGTGCGACCGTGCAGAACTGACCGTAGCTTTCGTCCATTGCCTGGGCTCCGCAATTACAACGCTTCAGATTCTGAACTAGCCCCGTCACTTCGCTACGCGCACGCTCAAGCCTTCGAAGCCAAGAACCAAAGGTGAACGCCATGACCAAGGTTGCCATTATTCAGCGCCCTCCCGTGCTGCTCGATCGCGGCGCGACGATCGCCCGGGCCGTGCAATCGGTCGCCGAAGCTGCGGCGGCGGGAGCTTCGCTGATCGTTTTGCCCGAGTCGTTCATTCCAGGTTACCCGTCGTGGATCTGGCGGTTGGCGGCGGGAAAGGACGGGGCTGTCATGGGCCAGTTGCACACGCAGTTGCTGGCCAACGCCGTTGATATTACGAACGGTGACCTTAGCCCTTTGTGCGAGGCCGCGAGGGCTCACGCCGTGACGATCGTGTGCGGCATCAATGAATGCGACCGGTGCAATGGCGGCGGCACGCTCTATAACAGCGTAGTCGTTATCGGCGCGAACGGCGCAGTGCTCAACCGACACCGCAAGCTGATGCCAACGAATCCCGAGCGAATGGTGCATGGCTTTGGTGATGCCTGCGGCCTGCGTACGGTCGAGACACCGGTCGGTCGCGTGGGGGCGCTCATCTGCTGGGAAAACTACATGCCGCTGGCACGTTATTCACTCTATGCTCAAGGAGTGGAAATCTACGTCGCCCCCACGTACGACACGGGCGATGGCTGGATCAGCACGATGCGTCACATTGCACTCGAAGGACGCTGTTGGGTGCTCGGCAGTGGCACCGCACTGCGCGGCAGCGACATCCCCGAAGACTTTCCGGCGCGTGCGCAACTGTTTCCCGATCCGCAGGAATGGATCAACGACGGCGACTCGGTGGTGGTCAATCCGCAAGGCCGGATCGTCGCCGGTCCATTGCACCGGGAGGCCGGCATTTTGTATGCGGACATCGACGTCGCACAGGTGGCGCCAGCGCGGCGAGCGCTGGACGTCACCGGGCATTACGCGCGCCCTGACATTTTCGAATTGCAGGTGCGGCGCACACCGGCGACTGCGGTGCGCTATATCGACGGGTGAAGGCAAACCATTGATGGGAGTTATGCAATGAACAGTGAACGGTCTTACAAGGGCAGTTGTTTTTGCGGCGCAGTCGAGCTCACGGTCAGTGGCGAGCCGGTCGGGATGGGTTATTGCCATTGCGAGTCGTGTCGGCATTGGTCAGCAGGACCGGTCAACGCCTTCACGCTGTGGAAACCCGAGGCGGTGCAGGTGACTCGCGGGGCTGACAACATCGGCACCTACAACAAGACACCGCAGAGTTACCGCAAGTGGTGCAAGACGTGTGGCGGGCATCTCTTCACTGAACACCCGGGCATGGGGCTCGTCGACGTGTATGCCGCGATCATTCCGGATCTCGCGTACTCGCCAGGCGTTCACGTGCACTATCAGGAGAGCGTGCTGCGCATCAAGGATGGGTTGCCCAAGCTGAAAGATGTTCCCAACGAACTGGGAGGATCGGGTATCAGCGTGGACGAATAGCACTGACACCGGAGTAAAAAAAACGGGCGCCTTGTCGGGCGCCCGTTTTGTTCAGGGTTGCGTGCTGCGAGTGACGCTGATCAGTGCGATTTCTTTGAAATCGACGTCCCGGCTTTGCTCAACCCTTTCGCGTTGTGATCCCCAGGTGTCGAGGCCGAGATTGCGGAGGCTTTGGCCACGCCGCGAGTGTCTTTGGAATGGGCGATGCCAGACGTCGTTGTGCCATGACCGCGCTCACCATTGCGGTCACTGCCGTAGTGGTTTCCGCTTTCGCCACGGTCGCGAACAGCCCTTCCGGCATGATCGCTGCTCAGTCCATTACCATGGCCGTTGCTGTTGGCGTTGCCGTGATCGGAACCGCCGTGACCGCCACCTGTGCCGCCGCCGTGGCCACCGCCATTACCGCCGCCATTACCACCACCGTTTCCGCCGCCGTTACCACCACCACCGCCATTACCGCCTCCGTTGCCGTCCTTCGCATAGGCGGAGTTCATGACAGAGAGGTCAGCAGGGAGTAATGGGGCGGCTGCAAGCATGAGGGCGCATGACATGACAGCAACGAAACTCTTGTTTTTTAAAAGCATGATTGCTTCCATAAGGTGGTTGATATCGCATGCATTAGGACGCAATTGCCCGGCGACAGTTCAACTCCTGCGACGGACGGAGTGCGGTGCGCTCACCACCTGGTAAAAGCACCGCAACCGCAGGGTTCAAATATCAGTCAAAGGCCCCGTTGAGGACTTCATAGATGATCCCGGTTGCCAGTGCGACCAGTATCAAATCGGTGCCTGCTTGCTGCCATTCGTATCCATCATAATGCGGCAACCTGCCAATCAGGCGTCCATCCAGCTTTTTCGCAATGCCGGGTGGAAGCGGCTTTCCTCGTGCGAGGTTTTTCTGAATTCCGGGTGGCAACGCAGGGCCGGGACTCCAGTAGTCCCTGTATTCGCCAACGATCCCGAGAATGCTTCCCTGATTGATACTGGGGCCATGACTCCAATCGCCGCCTCCGGCGTTTTTGCCTTTGCCGCCTTGATTGCCATGGACTTGATTGTTTTGCGCTTTTCCCTGGCCCTTTCCATTACCAGGATCAGCCAATGCGGTCGCTGAGCCGCAAACCAGCGCAAGGCATGTAATCGCGGCAACCAATGAGCGTGATCTGTGCATGAGTCGTTCCCTCAGAGTGGCGGGTTGTCTCTCTGAAATTTAGACGCTATTGACGATGTGAGTTCCAGTTCCGCTTATTTATGGCCCCACCCGATGCATCTGCGCCTTGTCAGCAGCCCGTTTTGTCTGCGCTTGTGTGCTGCGGATTTTGGTAACTCGTAGCACACTAGCCAAGTGTCAATGCAGAGCACCAAGTAGCCAGGCGTTTTCAGGAGGTGAACAATGAGCAAACAACCTCAACCCCGCAGCCGCTCCAACCCTCAGCCCAGATCCCGCCCGGTGGTGCCCAACCTGCCCGGCAAAACCGGCAACAAATCCGGGGGCTTGCGTGGCAACTACCCGTCGAAGAAGTCGTAGTGGAAAGCGATCAACAGCGAACATTACCTCCCGACTGACGGCATCGGTTCGGCCACGGCAAATCGAGAGTCACTTCGTCTGATTCGACGGATACAGACCGGCAAGCCGCGCTATCACAACACCCACATAAAAGACGCCTGAAAATTCTTCGACCATCACAAGTGAGCGGGCATGGTTGGTCAACGGCAGAACATCACCGTAACCGGTGGTCGTGAGCGTCGTGAGCGTCGTGAGGCTGAAATAGATCAGTTTGAAGAACGTGCCGGGCTGTCCAAAGTCGAGGTGGCTTGGGCCGAATGAGCCAGCGCTGGATATCTCGAGCAAGGCATAGACGAAGGACCAGACGAACGCCAGCAGGATGTAACCCGCAAGCGCGCCATGCAGCTTGTCGGCCGTAATCGGCCCGCGCTGGAGAATATAGCGAAGCACTCCGATGAACGAGACTGCAAGAGATGTCGCATAAGCTATCCCGGCAAGATTAAGAATCGCGATACTGCCAACCCACAACGCCGCCCATTGCAGGCCAACCCCAAGCAACGCCAGGCCCAGTTTTAAGATGAACCCCCACCGTGTCTGCCGGGTGGCGAAAGCGCCCACGAGCAGCACGGTTGAAAACAGAATGCCGAGCAACGTGCGGGCAAATATGCCCTCCTCAAGAAAGGGAAACAGGAGGATCAATCCAAGTAAGAGCAGCAACAGATAGGTGCAGGGCCCTCGCCCTATGACCATCTGACCTAGATCCTCATCGGATTCGGTTTTGTTTTTCGGATCTGTCATAGCGGTTTCCCATAGACCGAAACAACGTTCGAGACCTGGCGCTACAGGTTTTAAAACTGGCCTGGTTTTAGAAGTGTCGGCAGTGGAATTCTAGTCGCGAATGCATGTGAGAGGATTCAGCCGGACAACTATGGGTCGATTTCTACCCTGATCGACTGACGGCAATCGGCCAAAAGTTAGCGTTCAGCCTTCTCACTAAAGACCGCGAACAGCGTTAATGATGAAAGTTGTGCGCGGCGGTTCGAATGTGGGCTTTAATGTCCGTGCTTACAGGCAACCCCATGAGCTTCGACTCCGTACGATGGATGCGCCTGACGGCGGGCTCCGGTTGCCATGTACTTGTCCATTCAAGGAAGAAACGACATTGAAAATAGCTTTTAGCGCCCTGTTATTGACCTGCCTGACGACTGTCGCGCTCGCCGCCGAGAACCCTGTCGGCTTCCGCTCTTCCACACTGGCGGATGCGCACAATGACCGCACACTGGAAATGGTCGTCTGGTACCCGAGTGCAACTTCCGCCGCCACGCAATTGATTGGCGATGATGTGGTGTTCGTCGGGGCTTCTGCCGTTCGTGACGCACCGCCCGCTGCTGGCAAGCATCCATTATTGGTGCTCTCCCACGGGTACAGAGGAAACTGGAGCAACCAGATCTGGCTTGCCAGCGCTCTGGCTCACAGGGGTTACATCGTCGCTGCAATCAATCACCCTGGCTCCACCACTCATGACCGTAGCCCAAAAGCAGCAGCGCAGTTATGGCAGCGGCCCATTGATGTGAGCCGAGCCATTGATGGGGTCACGGCTCAACCGGAAAAATTCGGCCTGGTCGCCAATGACCGAATTGCAGTAGTGGGCCATTCACTCGGCGGCTGGACCGCCCTGGAAATCGCCGGTGCCCGTTTCGATCCAGACCGCTTCGCCCACGACTGCAAAGCCCACCCGCAGTTAGCAAGTTGCACCGTCTACGGAAAGATGAATCCCGCCAGCACCTCAGAATCAAAGACCGCGTTGGCCGCCGATTTGCGCGATGAACGCGTCACGTCTGTGGTCACATTGGACCTGGGCCTTTCACGGGGCATGACCGATGAAAGCCTGGCCGCGCTGCCGGTACCAACGCTGGTGATCGCTGCCGGCGTACCGTCGCACGATCTTCCCGCTGAGCTGGAGTCTGCCAACCTGGCCAAACGCCTGCCTCCGGCGTCAAGCCGTTACGTAGAAATCAGCGACGCAAGCCATTTCAGCTTCTTGTCAGTGTGCAAACCTGGCGCAGAAGCGATGCTCGAAGAGGAAGTGCCAGGCGATGGCATCATTTGCCGGGATGGTGATGGCAATGGCGCTCGCTCAAGGGATTTGATCCAACAGCAGGTTACTTCGCTGATCATCGAGTTTCTGCCGCCGTCACCTCGCAACGAATGAAGACGAGGTTATTAACTGCCAGGTCAAAAGGGGACGGATTTATTTTCAGAAATAATCCGCCCCTTTCTCTTATCCAACCTTACCGTTACGGAGCATTAACGATATGTCCAACATCGTCGCATGGACCCTGTTCGCCTTGGGCGTCCTCCATATTCCGTTAGGTATTTTCAAGTTCAAAACAGCATTCGCCGCCGCTGTAGACGCGGGCTTCATTGACCAGTTCAGAGCGCACGAAGATCGGCGTACCGCCCTTTGGTTTACCCTGCTGGGTCCGCTTTTTATGCTCGCGGGGCATACAGCGATTCACGCCGTAGCCGTTGGGGATCTCGCGTTACTTAAAATGGTCGGCATCTATGTGCTGATGATCTCGATCATTTGCGTCATTGCTGTTCCAAAATCGGGGTTTTGGGCAACGCTGCTGGTTTCTCCGCTGCTCATCGCGGCAGGGTATGGCTTGTACGCCTGACTAAAGCTCCCCCCGCAATATCCCCCCCACGATGAGAAAAATCCCCCATAAACGGGCTGTATTACCCGATTCCTGTGTCAACTTTCATTGGCCAGGGGATCAAGTTGCGCCGCCAGCCGGGAATGATTGGCTGTTCAGTTTTCTGGCATAGAGAATGCTGTGCGTTCACTAGCGTATTAATTGAAAGTTTGAAGTTGTTATCACGGGATAACAGATTTCCACCTGTGCTGCACAACCCTTCTGAGGAGTTACCTTCATGCGAAGTGAGCCGCTAGTCCGCACGTTGGCACTCATGCTTCTCATCTTTGCCATAGGGGCATTCTGGAGTCTGTTCACCTGGTTCAGCAGTTAAGCGTTGTTTGTGTTGCGGATCGGGTGAAGTCCCGATTGAAGTCGGGATACCCCCGATAGCAGAAGCGGCAAGCGAAACCAACAGGCTGCAAATCGCGCAGTTCGCTGAAATGTTCAAGTCTGGTTCCTCATTCCTCATTCCCCAATTCCCCATTCCCAGGTCATTTGTTGATCGAGTGTTTCCCACTGTCTGACAGACCGCCCTGCCAGGTTGGTTCACGCATTGCCAGTTGAACAAACGGCCAGGCGCCTCTCATAAAAAAAGGGAGGGCATCGCTGCCCTCCCTTCCGCTTTCCACGCTTTTTTTCAAGCGTGCTGATCAGTACCTCAAGTGGTGAGAATGAAGTCCGTGGCAGTGACGGTTGTCGCATCGGCCACACCGACCAGGCGGATGGAGTCAGCACCAGCGAAGCTGACCAGGGTATCCGCACCGACATCGGCGATGGTGACGCTGCCGGCAAAGGTCGCAGCCGTGATGTTCATCGCGGAGATATCGAGGCGGTCCTGCCCTCCTGCCGCGTTGGCATCGAAGCCAATGATCTGATCGACCCCGAAGCCCGCTGAGAACATGAAGATATCGTTGCCATTGCTGGCAACCATCATGTCGTTGCCGGCACCACCCGTGACTGTATCGTTGCCTGTACCGCCATCGATAAAGTCATTGCCGATACCACCCAGCAAGGTGTCGTTAGCGTCTCCACCGAGCAGCGTGTCATTGCCATCGCCGCCCTGGAGCAGATCGGTGCCGGTACCGCCATCCAGGCTGTCATCACCCAGCCCGCCGAGCAGCGTGTCGCTGCCTGCCCCGCCATTCAATGTATCCGCCCCGTCACCTCCGTCGAGGCTGTCATCGCCATTGCCGCCGTTCAGGGTATCGGTGCCAATGCCACCCACCAGTTGGTCGTTACCCGCGTCGCCGTTGAGTGTGTCGTTGCCACTGTTGCCGGTGAGGATGTCGTTGCCGCCGCCACCATTGAGGGTGTCGTTACCCGCCCCGGCGGTGATGACGTTGTTCAACCCGTTGCCGCTGCCGGCGAAGTTGCCGACTCCGGTGTAGGTCAGGTTCTCGACATTACCGCTCAGCGTGTAGCTGGCCAACGAAGTCTGCACGGTGTCCGTACCGCCACCCGCCACCTCGACCACCACGTCTGTGGCTGCATCGACGATGTAGGTATCGTTGCCCGCGCCCCCGACCATCCGGTCTGCACCCGCACCGCCATCGAGGAGGTCGTTACCCACCCCGCCGGTGATGGTGTTGGCCAGTGCGTTACCGGTACCTGTGAAGTTACCGGCACCGGTATAGGTCAGGTTCTCGACGTTGGCATCGAGCAGATAGCTCGCGAAGGCGGTTTGCACCAGATCGGTACCGCCACCCACCGCCTCGGTGATAAGGTCACCGACGTTGTCGACCACATAGGTGTCGTTGCCGGCACCGCCGTTCATGGCATCCGCGCCAAGCCCGCCGTTGAGGGTGTCGTTACCGTCCTCGCCATTGAGGATGTCGTTGTCGTCTCCACCGTTGAGGGTGTCGTTGCCAGTGCCGCCAAACAGCTGGTCGAGACCGGCCAGGCCATTCAGCGTATCGCTCCCGCCCAGGCCAAGCAGCACATCGTTACCGGCGCCGCCGGTGAGGGTGTTCGCCTGTGCGTTACCTTGCAGCACTACGCCACTGAGCACCGCAACCGCCGCGGTTGCCGCGGAAGTCAACGTCTCCAGCGTGCCGAAGCCGTCGGTGTAGCGCACGATCACCCGTATTTGCAGGTTGCCCTGCGCCACACCCGGGGTGAAGGTCGAGGCCGTCGCGCCGTTGATGTTGGAGAAGGAAGCACCGATACCTTGCTGCCATTGGTAGCTGAAGGTGCCCAGCCCGTCCACATCGGCAATCCCGGCAGTCAGCGCCGTCAGCACTTGCCCTTGATCCGGTGTCGTATCGCTGATCAGCAACGCGCCTGTCGGTGCATCGTTGACGTTGTCCACCGGTCCCAGGATGTTGGACGCAACGCTTTCGGCCACACCGAAATTATCGACGTAACCGATCATCACGCGCACTTCCTGGCCGACCTGAGCCTGGCCAAGCGAGAACGTGCTACCGGTAGCGCCGGCGATGTTGACGAAGCCAAGCCCGTCGTTCGCCTGCCACTGGTAGGTGAACTGCGGATTGGTCAGGCCATCGGCGTCGACGATGGTCGACGTGTCGGCGGTCAACAGCTGGTTCTGCACGGCAAGCCCGGTAACGGTCGCCCCTTCGGTCGGTTCACTGTTGCCGGACGATTCGACGATCTCCAGCGTGCCTTGGGCATCCTGGTACACCGCCCGGACGCGGATGTTCAGACCCGCCTCATCGGGGCCCACCAGGAAGGTGGAGCCAGTCGCCCGCGTTGCCTCGCCAGCGGCGACAAAGGTGATGTCTTCATAGACGCCTGTACCGGGAATGGTTTCGACCTGCCAGTAGTAAGCCACCCCACCGGTTATCGCGCCGGTCGGATTGGCCGCACTCTGGTTGTCCGCGTCGTGTACCCCCGCACCACTGACGCGCAACAACTGGCCGGCGACTGGCGTATCTTCACGCACACCGGTAGTCGCATCGAGGATTGCCAGGTGACCCGATGGGTCGCTGTTTTGCACGGTGCCGACTCCGGACGGTATCGCAACGTCAGCGAACTGCAGACGCTCGATGCCCGTCAGGCGATCGACGCCATCACGCCCAAGCACCGAGTCGGTCACGATGACAGTGTCGCCATCGATTTCGATGCCGTATTCCCCCAAAGTACCGGAGAACAACGCCGTATCGAAGCTGTCAGTGCCGGTCAGAATCTCCCGCACGATGACCAGTTGGCCAGGGTTGTACGTGCCGTTCAGCATAAACGGCACCAGTGGCTCCATGCTGTCGAACGTGGCGATTTCATCGCCAGTGCCGTCAGCGTTCGCCCGTACGCTGATGCGTACGTTCAGCCACTTGTCACCATCGATGATGTCGTCACCGCCGCGACCTTCGATCAGGTCGCTGCCGCTACCGCCGAGGATGATGTTGCCGCCATCGAAGAACGTCGCTCCGGCTGGCAGCAGATCCGCCAGGCCGTTGATCAGGTCGATGTGGGTCAGCACACTGCCGGTTGCACCCGCAGTAGGCAGCGATGTGGCGTCTTCGTTATCACCGCGCAGGAAGTCACCGTGCGACGAACCCGACAGACCTTCCATGATGTCGAAACGCACCAGCGCCGAAGCACCTGAACCCGGTACTGGCGGAACATCGAAGAAACGGTCCGTGAAATCGATGGTCACGCCCTGTGCGAGCCCCTTGAAGGTTGCCCAGTCGAAGCCGGAGCCGCCGATATAGCGATCACCGAAGCCGAGACTGCCGACCATGATGTCATCGCCGCCTTCGCCGTTGAACTTATCGTTCTCGTTACCACCGATGAACACATCGTGGCCGACGATAGGGTCGTTGCCGAGCGGGTCGAAGTTGTCGCCAGGTGCACCGTCCGAAGTGCCCTTCTCGATCCAGTCGTCGCCTTCGTTACCCATGTCCTGTTCGTTGGCTTTGCTGCCCAGGATGAAGTCGTTGCCATGACCACCAATGGCTTCGGAGGCGTCCTCACCGGTCACGATGAAGTCATTGCCGAACCCGCCGATGATCAGGTTGACGCCGTTACCTCCGTGCAGCACGTCGTTGCCGTCGCCACCCTGGATGTTATCGTCGCCGCCCTTGTCGGTGATGATGTCGTCACCGGAACCGCCGCGCAGTTGGTCGTTGCCGTCACCGCCTTCGATGCGATCGTTGCCGCCGTCGCCCCAGATCGTGTCATCCCCCTCACTCGCGATGAGAATATCGGCGCTGTTGGTGCCGCCCATCACGATATGCTCTGCACCGGTGTATTTGATGTAGTTGGCATCCGGCCCTGCGGTCAGCGGGTTGTCGCGGAACACCACCTGCTCGCCGTTTTCGCCAAGCGGATCGGCATTGCCCAGGCCATCGTTGAATTGCTTGCTCTGGTCCCTTTCCAGATAGAACGCAACGTCCGAGAACACCAGGCCCGGCAAGTGCGTGGCCGAGGTGTTGGCCATGATCAGCTTGGCGAACGAGTTGCTTTCAAGCTCGGCATTCATCGACAGGCCAGCGGTACGTTCCAGGTAGTAGAAGCGGTCGCCATCCTGCAGTTTTTCCAGCTGGTTCTCGAACACGAAGTTGAACGTCGAGCCGAGCATGCCGCCAAACGGCGTTTTCGCTTCGGCCAGACCGCCGATCCACAGGTCGATGGCATCGACCCCCGTGATCGTCACGCCCTTCAGATCGTCGGCTGTTCCCAGCACTCCATCCTTGCCGGCCCGCGTTACGTTGGTCCATTCACCGGTGCCGTTGAGGAAGTCCATGCGGTCATCCGGCGCCCCCGTACCACCGAACACCAGTGCCATGGCGGCAGCGCGTTTGCCTTCCAGCGTGGTCGCCGTCGTGATCGTCTCATGGGTGCCATAGGCTGCAATGAAGTTGATCAACGACTCCGGATGTTTGAGGTGCTGCACCAGGTCGACCCAGCTGGTGTACGGCTTGAGTTGGGTGTCACCGGTTTGGCTGTAGATGTCGCGGCGAATCGCGTTGAGTGAAGGAATCCCAACGTCGCGGCCACGGGCGATGTTGATCGCCGGCAGGTCGAGCGGCAGCCCGAGCAGGTTGTTGCGCAGCGCCTCGGTGACGAACTCGTCGATTTCGTTACCGGCTTGCCGAGTGATCCCCCGCACGATCGCACTGGTCGCGTCCTCAGGCGTCACGCCACTGGCGGCGTACGCCAACGGGTTGAGGAACGCCGCGATCAGGCCCAGTTGCTGATCGGGATCAGCACTGTTCGGATCGCCGATCACGTTGAAATCAACGTCGAAGCGATCGACGGTCTCGGTCAGCATCGAGTGGCCAAACCGGTACACGGTGTGGGCGAACTCGGCGACGATCGAGGCATCGAGGTCAACGTCATAGACCTGGGTCGGTGCGAAAAACAGATCGACGTTAGGCTGGATGGTCCGGGCAAATTCCTCGAACACCAGATGCTGATACTGCATCTCGGTGCCGAACTTGGCCGCCTGGAACAGGCGTTCGCCATTCCATACCAACGCATCGATCTCCGCCTGATTGACCGGCAACGCGCTCACTGGATTGAGCAGCCACTCGTTCAGGAAAGCCACGTCACCCGAGTCGAGCACGGTGTCTTTGGTTTGCGCGACCAGCCGATTGTGCTCGGAGTGGAAGATCGCATGCACCGCCGTCAGGCCGATGTTCTCGTTGACCCGGCCGTCGCCAGCGATGTAGTGCGCATCCAGCAACTCGTTGTCGTAAGCCAGGTTGGCCCCGGTTTGCGGATTGACCGGCACGTCGTTGCCAATCTCGGTACCCACGTCAGGCGCGAGCACGCCACCGATGAACACCGGCGCGGCATTGTGGGCAATGTCGACGAGGAACTGGTGACCGGTACGCACAGCATTGGTCAGGTCAATAGGGGCAAGCGGATTACCTTCGACAAGCTCGTCATCCGTCGTACCGCCAAGACCGTCAACGCCTTTCATCACGACCATCGGGAAGCCGTTCGGCCCCTTGATGAAATTGCCATAGGCATCGGTCGCCAACAGCGGGGCGTTATCGACGTCGGCATCGGTCAGGTGGATACCCAGAATGTCGTTGGCTTGCGCCTTGACCACTTTCCAGGTGGCCATGCCACCGATTTCGCTGTCGTCTGAAGTACCAAACTTGCCATCCGCCCCCAGGTCACGGTTGGTGATCAGCCTGCCCGTCGCGATGGGTCCGTCATCGGTCAGCAGATACCCGCGCAGGAACACCTGATGCGATGGGTGCGAGCTGTAGGTCTGGTTTTGGTCCACGAACGGCGTGGTGGTGTTGGAGTGCTCATGGATGTCGTCGGCCGTGCCGAGAACACCATCCGCGCCTGGCTGGTTGGTCGCGCGGGTCAGCACCATGAAGTTAGCGTTGCCGCCTGGCACATACAGCGGATCATCCGGTTGCAGCGGAATGAAGATGGTGCCCGAACCGCCTTTGGTCACCAGGTCCAGACCGTGATCGAAGAACTGCCCGAAGAAGGTCATCCAGGCGTTGAACGGCGCGGACAACCCGGCATCCGGAGCGGTGTTCTCGAACATGTACACATCGTGGTCGTCGCCAGTACCGAACTGACCATCCAGGCCGGGGCTGGCGACTATCCGTACGCCATCCTTGAGCACATCGTCGCTACCCTCCGCGCCGAAGTTGAGCACACCGTCCGCGCCCACGTCGTACGCCGTTGCATACGCCGCCGGGTTGTTCGACGTCTGGTCGACGATCAGATTGCTGATCGTGCGCGGCTGCGAGTCAAACACATTGCCGCTGGTCTGCTGATACGACGATCCCGGAATGGCCGGCGAGCCAGGGCCAAAGAACCCGGCAGGTGCACCTTCCGCCGGATTGAAGACCGGATCGGTCAAACGCGGGAAGGTGTTATCCGCAGCACCAAACTCGGTGTTGTTGATGCCATTGAGGTTCATCAGGTTGTTGTTCGAGCCATCGACCGCACGCAGGCCCAGCGGCGCGCGGATGTTCGGGATCAGCGAGAGGATGTTCTGACCGTCCGCTTCAGCCTCGGCAATCTTGATCTGATCAAGGATGAAGTTGAGGTCGGAGCGGACCATGTTAAGGCCCGGGCCACCCTCGGTGGCATTGACTACCGGTGTCGGTGCTGTCGGCACGACCGGTGCGCCGGGAACCACGACGCCTGTCGGTTGCGAGAACACCACTTCAGTCGTGCCATGGCCATCCTGGTAGATAGCCTTGACCCGCAGTGACAGCCCGGCAAGATCCGGCGAGACCTTGAAGGAGGTGCCATCGGCACTCTGGAACGCCAGGTCACCCGCAGGCAACAGGATGATGTCTTCGAACACACCACTGCCTGGGTCGGCTTCGAACTGCCAGTAGTAAGACACCGAAGTATTGTTGACGAGACCCTGCGGGTTACCCGCAGTGACGTTGTTGGCATCGCTCACCCCGAGCATGCTCACGGTCAGTGTGTCGCCCACTGTAATGTCGCCGCCGTTGCCATCCGTGACAGTCGGCCTGCCGACCGGTTGTGCGTTCAGCCCCGGTACCAGCACCCGCTGGGTGTCGGCGAATTGCAGGCGCTCGATATGCAGCAGGGTATCGGTGCCGTCGCGACCCGCAACGGTATCCGTCACCGTCCAGACATCGTCCGCCAGGTTGGCCGTGCCACGGGTGTCCTGGGTCACCGTGTACTCGGACTGAAGCCCGGAGAAAATCGCGGTGTCGAACGCCGCCCCGCCCGTCGAGGTGCCGGGCAGGATTTCCCGCACGGCCTTGAGCTGCCCAGGGTTATACGTACGGTCCAGCATGAACGGGATCATATCAGCCATGCTGTCGAAGCTGGCGATCTCGGGGCCGGTATGGTTGACGTCGCCGGGGGCATAAACTGCGATTCTGACGTTGATCCATTTGTCGCCATCGATCAGATCATCGCCGCCGCGGCCCTCGATCAGGTCACTGCCATTGCCACCGAGGATGATGTTGCCCGTGGCAAAGCCGGTGGTCGGCAAGCCGGCATCGGACAGGAACTGCGCCAGTCCACGGATCAAGTCCACATTGGTCAGTGCACCACCCGTGGCACCACCGTGGTTGAGGATAGTGACCGCATCAACATCATCGCCTTTGAGGACGTCGCCGAAATTCGAACCGGACAAGCCTTCGACCTCGGCGAAACGGTCGAGAATCGAGGCCGGCGAGGCACCGACCGGATTGAACACCCCGGCGTTCTGGTTTGGCGCGTTGCCATGTGGCTGCGCCAGCGCGGCCAGGGACAAGTCGGCGGTCACGCCGACCTGGTCATTTTTGAAGGTCACCCAGTCGAACCCGGACATGCCGTCCATCTTGTCCTGGGCATCGCTGCCGACAAAGATGTCATCGCCACCCTCGCCGATCATTTCATCGAAGCCACCACCGCCGACAAAGATGTCGTTGCCGACCACATCGTCATTGAGCAATGGCGAGAAGTTATCGCCAGGCGCACCGTCCTGGGTGCCTTTCTCGATCCAGTCATCACCTTCGTTGCCGGTCGGTGGCAGGTTGGTCTTGGCACCGAGGATGAAGTCGTCACCCTGACCGCCGAAGGTGGTGCTGATGTCTTCGGTGGTGATGATGAAGTCCTGGCCATCGCCGCCAAGGATCAGGTTGCCCGCAACCCCCATTTTACCGGCCACGATCACGTCGTTACCGGCATTGCCTTCCAGGCGGTTGTCGCCGAACGAGTCGGTGATGATGTCATCACCCGCGCCGCCAAGTACCGCATCGTTCCCGGCGCCGCCCTCGAGGACATCGTTGCCGCCGTCGCCGTAAACGGTGTCATCACCTTCACCGGAGATGATGATGTCATCGGCGGCGGTGCCGCCGAGGACGACATGATCTTCACCGGTGTAATGCAGAAAATTACTGTCCGTGCCCACGGTGTCGGGGTTGTCGCGGATCACCAGCGGCACGACTTCCACGCCGTTGATCATGATGCCGCCCGTCGGGTCGGCACGACCGCCGACGCCAAGGCCAGTGAACTGATTGGCCTGGGTCACTTCGAGGGTGAACGCCGGTGTCAGGAACACGGTGTTCGACAGGTGGGTGACATCGGTGTTGAGCATGATCAGCTTGGCGAAGGAGTTGTTCTCAAGCTCGGTGCCGAAGTTCAGGCCCGCCGTACGCGACAGGTAGTAGAAACGGTCGCCGTTCTGCAACGCCTCCATCTGGGTTTCAAACACGAAGTTGAACGTCGAGCCGAGCATACCGCCGAACGGCATCTTCTCTTCGGCAAGGCCGCCGACCCAGAAGTCGATGTCGTCGACACCGGTGGTGGTGACGCCATTGACCATGGCGTAGGTGCCCGAGCTGTTAAGGAATGCCAGGCGATCCTCTTCAGTGGCGGTAAAAGTACGCTCATCGGCAGTGCCGGCGTTGATCACCGCGCTGCCGCCAAACACCAGGGCAGCAGCGACCGCACGCATCTCGACCAGCGTATCCACATCGGCCGCAGTCAATGCCCCGTGAGTACCGAAGGCCGCGATGAAGTTGACCAGGGATTCGGGGTGTTTGAGGTTTTCCGCCAAGTCAGCCCAACTGATGTACGGCTTGAGTTGGCTGTCGCCGGTTGCCTGGTAAAACTCACGCCGCGCCTCATTCAACGTAGGGATGCCAGTGTCGCGCCCACGCGCCAGGTTCAGGGCCGGCAAATCGAGGGGTAGACCCAGCAGATTGTTGCGCAACGCTTCGGTGACGAACTCGTCGATCTCGTTGCCGAGCTGACGGGTCACACCGCGAATGATCGCCCCTGCCGCTTCGTCAGCGGTAGCCCCGCTGCCGGCAAATGCCAGAGGGTTGAGGAAGGCTGCGATCAGACCGAGCTGCGCGTCAGGGTTGTTCGGGTCAGAGAGGACCGGATTGAATTCGGGGTCGAAGCGATCGACAGTCTCGGTCAGCATCGAGTGACCGAAGCGATACACCACGTGGGCGAACTCGGCGAGGATGGCCGGGTTGATTGAAGTGTCATAGCCGTTGGGGGCAAGGAATTCGTCGACCTGCGGCTGAACGGTCCGCGCAAATTCCTCGAACACCAGGTGCTGATACTGCATCTCGGTGCCGAACTTGGCGGCCTGGAACAGCCGTTCGCCATCCCACACCAATCCTGCGATTTCGGCGGGAGTAGTCGGAATTGCCGCGACGTCGTCTGCCAGCCACTCATTGAGAAACGCCAGATCGCCAGAGGCCAGGATGGTTTCCTTGGACTGCTGGACCAGGCGGTTGTGTTCGGAGTGGAACACATGGTGCACAGTGGTCAGGCCGATGTTTTCGTTCGCCCGGCCATCGCCGGCAATGTAGTGAGCGTCGAGCAGTTCGTTGTCGTAGGTCAGGTTGTTGCCGCCCGCGCCCACTGGCTGCGCATTGCCGATTTCGGTGTCACCATCCGCCTGCAAAACCCCGTCGACGAGCACCGGCGCGGCATTGTGCGCGATGTCGTCGAGGAAGCCATGCCCGGTGCTCACGGCGTTGGCCAGACTGATCGGAGCATCCCGGTTGCCTTCGACCAGTTGCGTGATGTCATCCGCCGTACCGGCGATACCGTCTGCGCCGTTGCTGATGCGCATCACCACCTGCGGCATACCGCCCGGGCCACGGATGAAGTTGCCATACGCGTCGGTCGCCAGCAGCGGCACGTTGTGCACATCGGCGTCGGTCAGGTTGATGCCGAGAATGTCACGGGCCTGGGCCTTGACCACTGCCCAGGTCGCCATGCCGCCATTTTCGGCGCCGCCATCATCGGCAGTGCCGAACTCGCCATCGGCGCCCAGATCGCGATTGGTAATCAAGCGCCCGGTTGCAACAGGGTCACCTGCCGCGTTGATGACGTACTCGCGCAGAAATACCTGATGCGAGGGGTGTGAGCTGTAAGTCTGGCTTTGGTCTACGAACGGCGAGGTGGTGTTGAGCTGCCCATCGTCCGTCGTACCAACAATTCCGTCCGCGCCGGCCGTACGCACGGCCCGTGGCAGCACCATGAAGTTGGTCGGACTGCCCGGCACGAACAACGGATCGTCCGGCTGCAACGGAATAAACACAAAATCGGTAGCGCTCTTGCTGACCAGGTCGAGGCCGTGGTCGAAGAACTGGCCGAAGAAAGTCATCCACGAGTTGAAGCCCGCAGTCAGTCCGGCGTCCGCGGACTGGTTGGGGATGAAGAACACTTGTTTGTCGTCATCCGTGCCGAAGACACCGTCGGGGCCTGGGCTGATGACCGGATCGGCACCGCCGTTCGCCGCAACCGCAGCCGGGTTGTTGGCGGTCTGATCAACGATCAGGTTACTGATAATCCGTGGTTGTGGGTCGATCACATCCCCTGTCCCGGAGTATGACGCCAGAAACGAGGGGTCCAGCAGGCGCGGGAAGGCATTGTCCGCAGCGCCAAACTCACTTTGCCCGGTCACCAGGTTGTTGTAGCTGCCATCGACGGTGCGCAGGCCGAAAGGCACCTGACTGTTGGGTAGCAAATCACTGAGGCTGGCGCCGTCGGCATGTGCTTCTGCGATGAAAATTTGTTTGAGGATGAACTCCAGGTCGGACTTGTTGAAATTGGCCATTTTGCTTGCCCTCGATTTCTTTGGTGAAGGGCACGGGACGAAAAGAATCCTCCCGCGCCCAGTCAGGTGCTGGCTTGCGCAGTGTGTAGGTTCATTTTTTTGGCGAGAGCTGACACGGGAAGGCAAAGCCGTCAGTACGGCCCCCGGTATGCGCGCCTGGAATTCGCGGAACTCGCGAAAGAATGGCTCGCTAAGCGATCAGGCAGAGCGAACCCGGGCCCTAGGCGGGCCATGGAAACTTGAGGTCAAGGCGAACTTGCTGAACAGCCCCTTCCCTCTGCAGTAGAACGAAGTGATCGACATGCTGTGCTCCTTCGGAGAACCACCGCGCTTTTCGCTGCCAAAGAGTTGACAGACTTCAGGCGGACGGTTGTCGTCAATGAGTAAGACTAAAGTTGGATAGCAAAAAATTGTCAATTTTACGACGGACAAACCGGACGACCGGTGCTAAGCCTCTCAACTCGCTGTTTTTAATGGACTTATAGAAAGATTGACGCACCATTAGAGCGAAATGTTATTTCAGATTGTTTCGCCGCGACCTACGCTGCTTGCTACGGGAGCAACGCAGAAATTTGCATGAGATTCGCCCGAGAGCGAACCTGCGTATCGACGGCTACCCACGGGACTAAATCTGTTAGCTGCTGCTCCGCAAGGGCAAACGGCTTTTTGAAGAGGGGGTCAGCCAAATGCAAAAGCAGTCGAACTCTCGATCCGAACTGGCCGACGCACTCTTCCGACTTCGTCGTAGTTTTTACTCCCTGGCGGGTTTCAGCGGCGTCATCAACGTCATGATGTTGACGCCAGCCGTTTACATGTTGCAGGTCTATGATCGAGCCTTGGTCAGTCGCAACGTCACAACGTTGACGATGCTGACCGTTCTGGTGATAGGCCTGTTCTTGCTGATGTCCACGCTTGAAATGTTCCGCACCCGTGTGCTGATCCGGGTCGGCAACTGCCTCGACATGGACCTCAATCGACGCATTTTCACCGCTGCATTCGAGCGCAACCTGAACCGCGCCGGAGGCAATCCGGCCCAGGCCCTGCAGGATCTCGCGCAGGTGCGCCAGTTCCTCACCGGCAACAGCCTGTTCGCGTTCTTTGATGCGCCATGGACGCCGATCTACCTGCTGGTCGCCTACCTGATCCACCCGCTGCTCGGACTGGTCACGCTCATCGGCTCGCTGATTCTGATGGGCCTGGCTTACCTCACCGAGAAGGCGACGCAAAAGCCGCTGGCCGAAGCCAATCAGGCCGCCCTCTCCTCCGCCACCTACGCCAACAACAACCTGCGCAACGCCGAGGTCATCGAGGCCATGGGCATGTTGCCGTCGATCGGCAAGCGCTGGTACCAAAGCCATTTGCGCATTCTGGAAATGCAGACCCTGGCCTCAGACCGGGCCGCCCTGATCAGCAGCACCGGGCGCTTCGTGCGTATCACCTTGCAATCGCTGATCCTCGGCGCCGGTGCGCTGCTGGCGATCGAAGGCAAGATCACCCCCGGGATGATGATTGCCTGCTCGATCCTTACCGGTCGTGCGCTGGGCCCGGTGGAACAAGTCATCGCGTCGTGGAAGCAACTGCTTGGCTGCCGTTCGGCCTGGGGCCGGTTGAATGAAATGCTCAACGACTTTCCGCGCCGGCCACCAAGCATGTCGCTGCAACGGCCGCTGGGCATGCTGGCGGTGGAGAATGTGTACGCCGGCTCCCCCGGCACCAACAACACGATTCTGCGCGGGGTGAGCTTCAACCTTTCCCCCGGCGAAAGCCTTGGCATTATCGGCCCATCCGCCTCGGGCAAATCCACCCTCGCCCGCCTGTTGGTCGGCGTCTGGCCGGCACAGGCCGGCAAGGTGCGCCTCGACGGCGCGGACATTTTCACCTGGAACAAAGGCGAACTTGGCCCCTGGCTCGGTTACCTGCCACAGGACGTGGAGCTGTTCGAAGGCACCATCGCCGACAACATTGCGCGCTTTGGCGAAGTGGACAGCGACGCGGTCATCCGCGCCGCCAGAACGACGGGCGTGCACGAGATGATCCTGCGTTTTGCGCAAGGTTATGAGACCCGCCTGGGCACCGATGGCAGCCCGCTTTCCGGTGGCCAGAAGCAACGCATCGCCTTGGCCCGCGCGCTGTATGGGGACCCCAATCTGATTGTGCTCGATGAGCCGAACGCCAACCTCGACGACGTCGGTGAAAAGGCGTTGGTCGATGCATTGGCCCAACTCAAAGACCGTGGCGCCACCGTCATTCTGATTTCCCACCGTCCCAATGTGCTCTGCGCCGTCGACAAAGTGCTGATGCTGCGTGACGGCGGCGTGCAGATGCTCGGCACTCGCGACGAAGTATTCGCAGCGCTGCGCAAGGCGAGTGTGATGCCTGCAGGCGCGTCGACTCCGCTGGCCTCCGTCAAAACGCGGGAGTGACCGATCATGCAAATGAGCCAACACACCGAGATGATTCACGTCGATCCCAGGAACGATGTAGATCTGGACGTCGCCAAACCTGTGCGCAGGGGCCTGTGGCTGGTGCTCGCCGGCTTCGGCGGCTTCCTCCTGTGGTCGTGGCTGGCGCCGCTGGATGCCGGCGTGGTAGCGACTGGCACGGTAAAAGTCACCAGCAATCGCAAAGCCGTGCAGCATCTGAGCGGCGGCACTGTGGAGGCCATTCTTGTCCGCGAAGGCGATTCCGTGAAAAAAGGCCAGGAGGTGGTCCGCCTCGATTCGCTGCGCGCACTTGCCGAACAGGGTGCGGTCAGCGCCCAGTACATCGTCAGCAAGACCGTGGAAAACCGCCTGGAAGCGGAACGTGACAACCTCGACGTAGTGAACTTCGATCCCGAACTGTTCAAGCGCTTCGGGAATGACCATCGCCTGCTGGCTGCCATGGATCTGCAGCAACGCCTGCTGAACACCCGACGCGCCGGCCTCGCTGGCGAAATCAGCATCCTGCAGGAAAACCTCGCGGCGTCGGCGGTGCAGCTCAAGGGCCTGCAACAGGTCTATGGCGCCCGCGCCTCGCAGATCAACTTCCTCAACCAGGAACTGAAAGGCACCCGCGTGCTGGCAGCCGAAGGCTATGTGCCGCGCAACCGCCTGCTGGAACTGGAACGCAGCAATGCCGACCTCTCCGCCGGCCAGGCCGAGAACCTCAACAACATCGCTCGCGTGCGTAGCCAGACCACCGAAATCAAGCTGCGCATCCTGCAGCGCCAGCACGATTACCTGAAGGAAGTCGAATCGCAGCTCACCGACACCGCCAAGGAAAACACCACCCTGGCCGACCGCTTGCGTGCGCTGGACTATGAAGTGACCCACACGGTGATTCGATCGCCCATCGATGGCATGGTCCAGTCCCTGAGCATTGCGACTGTCGGCGGGATCATCCAGCCCGGCTTCAAGATCATGGAAATCGTTCCGGACAACGAGCCGCTGCAGGTCGACGCAATGATTCCCGTGCAGGCCATCGACAAGATGGTCCCTGGCCTCGCCGTGGACATTGCCTTCCCGGCCTTCAACCATGCCCAGACGCCCAACATCCCCGGCCGCGTGAAGACCGTTTCCGCCGACCGCCTGATGGACGAGGAAAGCAAGCAACCGTTCTATCTGGCTCAGGTAGAGGTCACACCCGATGGCATGAACCTGCTTGGCAGCAATCACATTCGTCCCGGCATGCCCGCCAGCGTCACCATCAAAACTGGCGAGCGCAACATGATGAGCTATCTTCTGAAACCAATGCTCGACCGTGTTGACAGCTCTTTCAAGGAACAATGAAATGGACCGTCATTGCCTGTTCGCCTGCCTGCTATCGCTGTCTCTGCCTGCCAGCGCCATTGACCTCAAACAAGCGTGGGATCTGTTGCAGTACCAAGGCCCCATCTATCGCGCTGCCGTGCATGAAAAGGAGGCCGGCCTGGAAAACCGCGCCATCGGCCAGGCCGGTCTGCTGCCGCAGATCAGTGCCTCGGCCTACGACAACAAGGTCAATGGCACCCAGCGCCAGAGCGGCATCGAGAGGGATCTGGACTACGACTCCAAGGGCGCCAACGTGCGCTTGCGCCAGCCGCTGTTCAACAAACAGAAAATGGCCGAGTACCGCCAGGGTAAACAGCGTGCCGACTACAGCGTCGCGGTGTTCGATGCCAAGAGTCAGGACGCCGCGGTGCGCCTCGCCGAAAGCTATTTCGACGTGCTGTTGGCCAGTGAAACCATCGTCCTCGCCAAGTCCAAGCTGAACGCCTTCGAGGAGCAACTCGCTTCGGCGAAACGGCGCATGGAGCTGGGGGCCGGCACCGTCACCGACATCGACGAGTCGATCGCTCGCCGCGACCTTGCCGATGCCGAGCTGATCGAAGCGCAGGACAACCTGATCAATGCGCGCCGCAAGCTTGAGGAGTACATCGGAGAAACCCCAGAATCGTTGACCACCTTGCGTCCGACTTTCGATACGCCACCGCTGCTGCCGAGCAACCTGCAGGACTGGCTGGTCAAGGCTCAGACCGACAGCCCGCTGATCCATGCGCGCCGTCATAGCAGCGACCTTGCTGAAGAAGAAGTGAAGCGCGTCAAGGCGGGCCACTGGCCGACACTGGATTTCGTTGCCGGCTACACCGCGGGCGATAGCCAATCCATCTCCGAGCTGAATCAACGCAACCGCTACGGCTCAATCGGGCTGGAAGTCAATTTCCCGCTGTACAACGGTGGCGGCACCAGCGCGCTGGCACGCCAGGCCAGTTCCAATAGCTCCAAGGCCCTGGACGAACTCGACGCCACGCGACAGGAAGTCATCTCGGGAACGACCCGCGAGTACGCCGGCGTACAGAGCGGCGCCAAACGTATTCACGCCCTGGAGCGGGCCGTAGAGTCCAACGAACGCTCACTGCTGTCCACACGAAAGGGTTTCAAGGAAGGAGGCACCAGCACCAACTCGGACGTCCTCAATGCCGAAGAACTGCTCTTCGTTGCACGCCACGATCTGTTCGAGGCGAAGCTGCGTTACTTGATGTCGCGCCTGCGCCTGGCCTCTTCGGTGGGCAGCCTGGGCGACGACGACATCGACCACATCAACGACTACCTCGGCCCGGAGCTGTTGGTCACCAATTGAATTGGCGTTCAGGTGAACAGCGTCATTCCTGAGCCGTCGCTAATCGTAGAACGGCTCAACCAGCGCCCGGCGGCCGACAAAAAAGCTATCAGCGACCAGTCGCAGCGGCTGGAGATCCAGGTCACTGGCCTTGTCGCCAATCAGCTGTTGAAAATGTCGATACACCGCCGTGTACTCACCCTCCTCCGATACGGCCTGGCGCACGCCGTCGATACTCAAGAGTGCGCCGCCGTTGTCCAGTCGCAGGATGCCTTCGGCGCAACGAATCTCGATGCTCCAGAGTTCGTCATGGCCGTGGTCGAAATCGAACTCCGCACGAACATCGAGGTGGCGCGCGTCGGACATTTTGATGGACGCGGCGATAGGCGACTGGCAGTTGTCGGGGACGCGCAGTTCGGCGGACTCGACAAACAGCGACAGGGGCAGCAGATGAGTCGCAATCGACAAGGCATTGATGCCGGGATCGAAGACGCCCAGGCCGCCCGGCTGCCAGATCCACGCTTGGCCGGGGTGCCACTTGCGCACGTCTTCCTTCCAGTCGATCTGTACGCTTTGCAGGGTGCGGGTGGCCAGCCAGTCACGAGCGGCTTCAATGCCGGGCGCGTAGCGCGAATGCCAGGCGAACAGACCGCTGACGCCTTGCTCTGCAACCTGATTCACCAACGCCATCGCTTCGCCCAACGTGGCGCACGGAGGTTTTTCGACCAGTACGTGTTTGCCTGCGGCCAACGCTTGTTGCACCAGTGCGAATCGTCCTTGCGGCGGTGTGCAAAACGCAATCGCATCCACAGGCGGGCCGTTTTCGAGCAGCTCGCCCAGGGACTGAAAGTTCTCTACCCCGGCGCAGGGTTGCCCTTGCGTTGCGACAGCGACCAAATGGAACGCAGGGTTGGCGTTGATCGCTGGAACGTGTTGATCCTGGGCAATCTTGCCGTAGCCCACCAGACCGAGACGGATCGGTTGCATTAATGACTCCTGTTTTTTTTCTTGTCATGGGAAGCGAATCGACAAGACTACGTTTGTATAGCGGGGAAGTCATTGATGACGTGCTGACGTTTGGTGAACGCTACCTTTCAGTCAGCCCCTCCCCGCACAAACCGCCTGACCTCGGCCTGTATGGCATAAGCCGGCGCCTCCACCGCATTGAAATCCTGTGTATACCGCTGGGCAAATCCATCGACTCCCCACTCCTGAAACTGCTGCACATGCTTGAGTTCGTGAGCCCAGAGCGCGACATCCTGTTCTGCGGTTTGAGCGTCCCGGAAGAGAATGATGTCGATCAGCGTCACGGCTCCGACATCGGGGTTTTGCAGCATGGCAGTGGCGGCACTGAACTGACCGTTGTCGCTGACTTTATAGCCCGCGGCATCGAGGACACCGGGGTCGTACCAGCGCAGCAGTTGCTCGCGGATGTGCGGTGGGATGGGTTGGATGCTGGTGTTGACTACTTCAGCATGGGCTTGGGTCAGCCACAGCGCCAGGGCAGGTGCAGCGATCTGGTAGACACCATCAGGCACGGGGCCGAGCACTTGCCCCAGGTCTGGCAGGCAGATGCAGCCGTCCAGACAAACTTGTTTCTCGCCAGCCGGGCAGGCGCCGGGCTGGGCTGGCACTTCAAGCGTCAGACAAAGAACAAACAGCGCCACCAGGCGCGTGATGATCGGTGGCATTGTGACCTCCAGGGACGGAAGCAGCGCGAACAGTGGGCCATAACTGATCGACAACCTGCAAAGCTTTAGCGTATCCCTAAATTTCTTTGCGCCACTTTCCTGCGGGCAAAACAAAACCCCAACTGCTTTCGCAATTGGGGTTTCGGAATTTAATCTTGACGATGACCTACTCTCACATGGGGAAACCCCACACTACCATCGGCGATGCATCGTTTCACTGCTGAGTTCGGGATGGGATCAGGTGGTTCCAATGCTCTATGGTCGTCAAGAAATTCTTGAGCTGACGCGTCTTACGACGTTCCAGCGAATCGGGTATGCGATAGTTTGTGTGTTGCTCTCGAACTTTCGGTTCATTGCGTCTTCACACACCGCAATCTGATGCTCTTTCGAGTAGTCAAATTGCTTGGGTGTTATATGGTCAAGCCTCACGGGCAATTAGTATTGGTTAGCTCAACGCCTCACAGCGCTTACACACCCAACCTATCAACGTCGTAGTCTTCGACGGCCCTTCAGGGGACTCAAGGTCCCAGTGAGATCTCATCTTGAGGCTAGTTTCCCGCTTAGATGCTTTCAGCGGTTATCTATTCCGAACATAGCTACCCGGCAATGCCACTGGCGTGACAACCGGAACACCAGAGGTTCGTCCACTCCGGTCCTCTCGTACTAGGAGCAGCCCCTCTCAAATCTCAAACGTCCACGGCAGATAGGGACCGAACTGTCTCACGACGTTCTAAACCCAGCTCGCGTACCACTTTAAATGGCGAACAGCCATACCCTTGGGACCGGCTTCAGCCCCAGGATGTGATGAGCCGACATCGAGGTGCCAAACACCGCCGTCGATATGAACTCTTGGGCGGTATCAGCCTGTTATCCCCGGAGTACCTTTTATCCGTTGAGCGATGGCCCTTCCATACAGAACCACCGGATCACTAAGACCTACTTTCGTACCTGCTCGACGTGTCTGTCTCGCAGTCAAGCGCGCTTTTGCCTTTATACTCTACGACCGATTTCCGACCGGTCTGAGCGCACCTTCGTACTCCTCCGTTACTCTTTAGGAGGAGACCGCCCCAGTCAAACTACCCACCATACACTGTCCTCGATCCGGATAACGGACCTGAGTTAGAACCTCAAAGTTGCCAGGGTGGTATTTCAAGGATGGCTCCACGCGAACTGGCGTCCACGCTTCAAAGCCTCCCACCTATCCTACACAAGCAAATTCAAAGTCCAGTGCAAAGCTATAGTAAAGGTTCACGGGGTCTTTCCGTCTAGCCGCGGATACACTGCATCTTCACAGCGATTTCAATTTCACTGAGTCTCGGGTGGAGACAGCGCCGCCATCGTTACGCCATTCGTGCAGGTCGGAACTTACCCGACAAGGAATTTCGCTACCTTAGGACCGTTATAGTTACGGCCGCCGTTTACCGGGGCTTCGATCAAGAGCTTCGCGTTAGCTAACCCCATCAATTAACCTTCCGGCACCGGGCAGGCGTCACACCCTATACGTCCACTTTCGTGTTTGCAGAGTGCTGTGTTTTTAATAAACAGTCGCAGCGGCCTGGTATCTTCGACCGGCATGAGCTTACGGAGCAAGTCCTTCACCCTCACCGGCGCACCTTCTCCCGAAGTTACGGTGCCATTTTGCCTAGTTCCTTCACCCGAGTTCTCTCAAGCGCCTTGGTATTCTCTACCCAACCACCTGTGTCGGTTTGGGGTACGGTTCCTGGTTACCTGAAGCTTAGAAGCTTTTCTTGGAAGCATGGCATCAACCACTTCGTGTTCTAAAAGAACACTCGTCATCAGCTCTCGGCCTTAGAATCCCGGATTTACCTAAGATTCCAGCCTACCACCTTAAACTTGGACAACCAACGCCAAGCTGGCCTAGCCTTCTCCGTCCCTCCATCGCAATAACCAGAAGTACAGGAATATTAACCTGTTTTCCATCGACTACGCTTTTCAGCCTCGCCTTAGGGACCGACTAACCCTGCGTCGATTAACGTTGCGCAGGAAACCTTGGTCTTTCGGCGTGGGTGTTTTTCACACCCATTGTCGTTACTCATGTCAGCATTCGCACTTCTGATACCTCCAGCAAGCTTCTCAACTCACCTTCACAGGCTTACAGAACGCTCCTCTACCGCATCATCCGAAGATGATACCCGTAGCTTCGGTGTATGGTTTGAGCCCCGTTACATCTTCCGCGCAGGCCGACTCGACTAGTGAGCTATTACGCTTTCTTTAAAGGGTGGCTGCTTCTAAGCCAACCTCCTAGCTGTCTAAGCCTTCCCACATCGTTTCCCACTTAACCATAACTTTGGGACCTTAGCTGACGGTCTGGGTTGTTTCCCTTTTCACGACGGACGTTAGCACCCGCCGTGTGTCTCCCATGCTCGGCACTTGTAGGTATTCGGAGTTTGCATCGGTTTGGTAAGTCGGGATGACCCCCTAGCCGAAACAGTGCTCTACCCCCTACAGTGATACATGAGGCGCTACCTAAATAGCTTTCGAGGAGAACCAGCTATCTCCGAGCTTGATTAGCCTTTCACTCCGATCCACAGGTCATCCGCTAACTTTTCAACGGTAGTCGGTTCGGTCCTCCAGTTAGTGTTACCCAACCTTCAACCTGCCCATGGATAGATCGCCCGGTTTCGGGTCTATTCCCAGCGACTAGACGCCCTATTAAGACTCGCTTTCGCTACGCCTCCCCTATTCGGTTAAGCTCGCCACTGAAAATAAGTCGCTGACCCATTATACAAAAGGTACGCAGTCACCCAACAAAGTGGGCTCCCACTGCTTGTACGCATACGGTTTCAGGATCTATTTCACTCCCCTCTCCGGGGTTCTTTTCGCCTTTCCCTCACGGTACTAGTTCACTATCGGTCAGTCAGTAGTATTTAGCCTTGGAGGATGGTCCCCCCATATTCAGACAAAGTTTCTCGTGCTCCGTCCTACTCGATTTCATGACTAAGAGATTTTCGCGTACAGGGCTATCACCCACTATGGCCGCACTTTCCAGAGCGTTCCGCTAATCTCAAAGCCACTTAAGGGCTAGTCCCCGTTCGCTCGCCACTACTAAGGGAATCTCGGTTGATTTCTTTTCCTCAGGGTACTTAGATGTTTCAGTTCCCCTGGTTCGCTTCTTAAGCCTATGTATTCAGCTTAAGATACCTAACTTATGTTAGGTGGGTTCCCCCATTCAGACATCTCCGGATCAAAGTCTGTTTGCCGACTCCCCGAAGCTTTTCGCAGGCTACCACGTCTTTCATCGCCTCTGACTGCCAAGGCATCCACCGTATGCGCTTCTTCACTTGACCATATAACCCCAAGCAATCTGGTTATACTGTGAAGACGACATTCGCCGAAAATTCGCGATTAAACTCACAAATTTTACCTTAGCCTGAATAAACACCAGTGAAAGTGTTATCCAGTCTATCTTTCTATCACATACCCAAATTTTTAAAGAACGATCTAGTCAAAGACTAGAAATCAATATTCACACTGGAATATTCATTTCTAAACTCGAACAAAACAAACCAACTTAAAGGCTGGCCTCTCGTCTTCTTCAATGAATCAAGCAATTCGTGTGGGAACTTATGGAGCAGCTGATGTCGTCGATTAAGGAGGTGATCCAGCCGCAGGTTCCCCTACGGCTACCTTGTTACGACTTCACCCCAGTCATGAATCACACCGTGGTAACCGTCCCCCCGAAGGTTAGACTAGCTACTTCTGGTGCAACCCACTCCCATGGTGTGACGGGCGGTGTGTACAAGGCCCGGGAACGTATTCACCGCGACATTCTGATTCGCGATTACTAGCGATTCCGACTTCACGCAGTCGAGTTGCAGACTGCGATCCGGACTACGATCGGTTTTATGGGATTAGCTCCACCTCGCGGCTTGGCAACCCTCTGTACCGACCATTGTAGCACGTGTGTAGCCCAGGCCGTAAGGGCCATGATGACTTGACGTCATCCCCACCTTCCTCCGGTTTGTCACCGGCAGTCTCCTTAGAGTGCCCACCATTACGTGCTGGTAACTAAGGACAAGGGTTGCGCTCGTTACGGGACTTAACCCAACATCTCACGACACGAGCTGACGACAGCCATGCAGCACCTGTCTCAATGTTCCCGAAGGCACCAATCCATCTCTGGAAAGTTCATTGGATGTCAAGGCCTGGTAAGGTTCTTCGCGTTGCTTCGAATTAAACCACATGCTCCACCGCTTGTGCGGGCCCCCGTCAATTCATTTGAGTTTTAACCTTGCGGCCGTACTCCCCAGGCGGTCAACTTAATGCGTTAGCTGCGCCACTAAGAGCTCAAGGCTCCCAACGGCTAGTTGACATCGTTTACGGCGTGGACTACCAGGGTATCTAATCCTGTTTGCTCCCCACGCTTTCGCACCTCAGTGTCAGTATCAGTCCAGGTGGTCGCCTTCGCCACTGGTGTTCCTTCCTATATCTACGCATTTCACCGCTACACAGGAAATTCCACCACCCTCTACCATACTCTAGCTTGTCAGTTTTGAATGCAGTTCCCAGGTTGAGCCCGGGGATTTCACATCCAACTTAACAAACCACCTACGCGCGCTTTACGCCCAGTAATTCCGATTAACGCTTGCACCCTCTGTATTACCGCGGCTGCTGGCACAGAGTTAGCCGGTGCTTATTCTGTCGGTAACGTCAAAACAGCAAAGTATTAATTTACTGCCCTTCCTCCCAACTTAAAGTGCTTTACAATCCGAAGACCTTCTTCACACACGCGGCATGGCTGGATCAGGCTTTCGCCCATTGTCCAATATTCCCCACTGCTGCCTCCCGTAGGAGTCTGGACCGTGTCTCAGTTCCAGTGTGACTGATCATCCTCTCAGACCAGTTACGGATCGTCGCCTTGGTGAGCCATTACCTCACCAACTAGCTAATCCGACCTAGGCTCATCTGATAGCGCAAGGCCCGAAGGTCCCCTGCTTTCTCCCGTAGGACGTATGCGGTATTAGCGTCCGTTTCCGAGCGTTATCCCCCACTACCAGGCAGATTCCTAGGCATTACTCACCCGTCCGCCGCTCTCAAGAGAAGCAAGCTTCTCTCTACCGCTCGACTTGCATGTGTTAGGCCTGCCGCCAGCGTTCAATCTGAGCCATGATCAAACTCTTCAGTTCAAACATCTTTGGGTTTTTAAGAAACCCTAAACTTGGCTCAGCAATCGTTGGTTACATCTTTGATTTCTCGCGGAGTAACTTGTGATGCTGATAATCTTGTTGACTATCAGTCTGACTCCACAAGCACCCACACGAATTGCTTGATTCAGTTGTTAAAGAGCGGTTGGTTAAGATCTTTCGTCTCAACCGAGGCGCGCATTCTACAGCGCCTTTCATCAAACTGCAACCTTAAAAGCTGATGATTTTTCTTAACCAAATCAACAACTTAAACCAGAACCAGCAGCGAACTGCTCGTTAGCGGGAGGCGAATAGTACAGTATTAAAATACGTGGTCAACCCCCGAGCGAAAATTCTTTTTCCACACCAAAGATCCCTGGCTGCCACCGTCAGCCCTGGCCCGATAATCGTCTTATATAGAAGCAGGAAGGTTCCGTCGCCCGTGAACAACAGGGGGCCTCCTGATCGGTTACAACGCACCGCATCGGAACGACTAAGCTTTTTCGAATGAACCTCGTCTTTCAAGGGTGACTCCATGAGCAGCGCCCCGCTGTCTGAACTCGATGCCGCTCTACCCGGTCTGGCTCGCAAGATCCGCGTACTGAATGCCCTGTCCTGGCCGGATGGCGTCGAGGAAGTTTTCCTGGCGCATTGGCGTAACGGGAAAGCCGAATTGCCCAGAGTCGAATTGTGCCCCCGCGATCACAGTGCCGACATCGCCGCTCTGGAAGCCTTTATAGGACGCTGCGATCAGGAGCACCCAGCCGGGCACTATCTCGCCATGACAGCGCGCAGCTATGCCACGGCCGGACGCATGTTGGGGGCGATTGGCACTCCCGCCTTCACTCAATACTCATCCGCGCTGTACCGACGCCCGGATTTCTATTATCCGAGCCAGAAACTCAGCATGCTGGACGCGGCCAATTTTTTTCTCACCACCACCGACGCCCTATTGGGTGGTGCCCGGATTCCACCGACTCAGGCTGAGATCCCGGCCGAGGTCTTCGCCGCCTGGATGCAGCCGGAGTTGGACCGTTTCTTCGGCGAGGGCCGGGTCACGGTCGTGCTCGACCCGACGCTGGCTGCCAAGGCCATCGCCGGGGCAAGCCGTATACGCCTGCGTACCGGTGCCCTGTTCTCCGAACTGGACAAGAATCAGTTACTGCAGCATGAAGCCTTCGTGCATGTTGCTACCGCACAAAATGGCGCGCTCCAGCCCAACCTCAAAAGTCTGGGTTTGGGGGCTCCACGCACGACCCAAACCCAGGAAGGCATTGCCACACTGGCAGAACTGTTCACTGGCAGCATGGACATCAACCGCCTGCGCCGCCTGGCCCTGCGCGTGCTTGCGGTCCAGCAGGCTTTGGACGGCGCCGATTTCATACAGGTATTCGAGGGGTTTCTCGCGGCAGGCCAGTCACAAGAGGAGTCCTTCCGCTCAACCCAGCGGGTCTTCCGTGGCGCCGACCTGCGTGGAGGCTCGGCGTTTACCAAGGATGCTGCTTACCTGACGGGTTTGCTGGGCGTCCATACCCTATTGCGCATCGCGATCCGCGACAATCGACCGGAACTGGTGGGGCATTTGTTTGCCGGACGCCTCAGTCTGGCCGACACCGTACGCCTGGCGCCTCTATTTGAATCTGGCTGGCTCCAGGGCCCCACCCATCTACCGGCCTGGGCCTGCGATTTACGTCTGCTCGCCGCCAACCTGGCCTTCTCCGCTTTTATTGCCCAGATAAAACTGGATGTGCTCGATCTGGAGGTGCTCATGACATTTGCAGACGAACACGAACACGATGCCAGCGCCCAGTGATCATGGGCACCTGCCAATCGGCTCGATTGAGTTTCACGGAAATATCCTGACCGCGGCCTTTCGTGGCACGCAGCAATCGGCCAGAAGCGGCCGGTGGTCGTTGCACTTCGCCAGTCGCCGGCGTGTGGCTAAGCTTAATTAATCGGGGTGAATTGAAACCTGAGAGATAGCGGCCATCAGCGAATCTGGACAGGCATCAAGACGGCGCCCCATAGGAGACGACTATGTATGCGGTGATAAGAACCTACTTGGGTACTGGAGCAAAGCAGCTTTTCGAGCTTTTGGAAGAGCGCAAGACCGACGTTGAAGCGACCCTGCGGACAGTGCCAGGCCTCGTAAGCTACACGCTGCTGAATACGGGTGATGGTGGTACGTCGGTAACGGTTTGCACGGACAAGGCCGGCAGCGATGCGAGCTTGAAAGTCGCAAGCGAGTGGATCAAGAAAAATGCATCAAGTATCCACGCGTCCCCGCCGATCGTAACTGAAGGTCCGGTCATCGTGCAGATCAAATAACGCGCCCTTGCGATTGATCTCGCGACACGGTCGCTGTCGCGGGGTTTGTATGCTTGCCTGGCGCAAATGTGATCGTCCGCAAACCATCAGATTGGGTTTGATTGCGGTGCAAGCCCCTGCCTCACCCCTAGGCTTCTTACGCAAACCTCTGCCATCATTCAGGCATTCACAAGCCGAGTAGAAATACATGAATCGTCAGAAAAAAATAAAGCAGCTATTAAAGGCTCACGCCAAAAAGGCCAGTGCCAAACTGGCACCGCAAAACAAGTCTAAATACATCAGCAAAGCTGACCGATTGAAACTGGCCGCTGAATCCGCTCAAGACGCAATCACGCCCTCTGAGGGCTGATCCAGCCCCTAACGAACCATCAACGAACTCGCCAACAACGCCTCCAACCCCATCGGCTTCGCAAAGTAATAACCCTGAGCCTGCCCTGCGCCCATTTCGCGTAGCAAGACCAGCGTCGCTTCATCCTCGACACCTTCGGCCACAACGCTGAGGTCCAGCGATTCGGCCATCCGCACAATCGCCCGGACGATCGCGCGACTGCGAGGGCTGGTGGTCAGTTCGAGGATGAACGATTTGTCGATCTTCAAACCGCTGAAGCGGTACTGATGCACGTAGCTCAGGGATGAAAACCCGGCACCGAAGTCATCGAGCACCACTGACATGCCGTTGTCGGCCAATTGCTGCATGGTCAGTCGGGCAATCGCCGGCTCCGCCACCAGTGCCCCTTCGGTCAACTCCAGGCAGATCCGCGAGGGCTCGACCCCGTATCGCGCCAACAGCGCAAGCACATCATTGGCAAAGTCCGGGCGCGTCATGCTGTAGCTGGAGCAATTGACGTGCACCGCCGGCCAATTGGCGTGTTCGGGTTGGGCGAGGATCGCGGCGATGCTGGTCAGCATGTACAGGTCCAGTCGACCAATCAGGCGCAGACCCTCGACATCCGGCAGAAACTCGCCCGGCGCGATCACCCGGCCGCCCGGCTGATGCCAGCGGATCAGTGCTTCAAGGGCCAACAGTTCGCCGCTTTCGACACTGACTATCGGCTGGAAATACGGCAACAGTTCGTCGGTGCGTTTGAGCGCGTTGCGCAAGGCCCCTTCCCGCTCAACCTGGTCCGAGACTTCACGGCGCACTTCCTGATTGAACACTGCGTAGCTGTCGCGCCCGGCGCTCTTGACCCGGTACATCGCCGCATCGGCATCGCGCAGCAAGTCGGCGGGTTCCTGATGGAACTGACTATCGGCGCTGACAATTCCGATACTGCAGGACGAAAACACTTCATAGCCATTGATCAGGAACGGCAAGTCGAACGCCACCAGAATCCGTTCGGCGATGTCGATTACCACCTCCAGCGGCGCCTCGGGAGCCAGCACGGAAAACTCATCGCCCCCCAGGCGCGCGAGCATGTCGCTGTCGCGCAGACAACCGCGCAAACGGTGGGCGGCCTGCATCAACAGCAGGTCGCCAAAATGGTGGCCGAGGCTGTCGTTGACCATCTTGAAACGGTCGAGGTCGATAAACATCACTGCCAGGTGCCCGCCTTCGCTGCCGAACTGCGACCAGGCCAGATTGAGGCGCTGTTGCAGGTAGGTACGATTGGGTAGCCCGGTCAGCGCATCGTGGGAGTTTTCGTGTTGCAACTTGGCATTGGCGTGATCGAGCTCGCGGGTGCGGTTCTGCACCCGGGCTTCCAGCTTGAGGTTGGCGGCATGGATCGCTTCGGCGGCCGTGCGGCGCGACAAGGCTGTATCGATGTGCCGGGACACGAACGTCAGCAGTTCCTGGTCGCGCAGGGTATAGCGCACTTGCGAGGTATAGCTTTGCACCGCGAGTACGCCACGCACCACATCGCCATCGAACAATGGAATGCCCAGCCAGGAGTAGGATCGGAAGTACGCTTCAGCCAGTTCGATGTCGCCGTGCGCAGACAATCGCTCAGCTTCGTCGGCGTCAATCAGGCAAGGTCGACGCTGACGGATAACGTACTCGGTCAAGCCCCGGCGCCCTCGCCGTGCCACCGGGCAGGCCGTCTGCCGCTCATCGACATAATACGGAAAGGTCACTTCAGTGGTCGCGTCGTCGAACAGCGCAATATAGAAGTTCCGCGCGAACAGCAGATCACCGACGATGCCATGCAAGGTTTGAAACAATTCAGCCATGTCGCCAGGCCGACTGGAAAGTTCAGCGATCTGGAACAGCGCGCTCTGCAGATGTTCGGCGCGCTCTCGCTCTGCCACCTCCTGCCTCAAGGCGTCGTTGAGCGCTGAGAGCTCCAGGGTACGACGCATCACCGTCGCTTCCAGATCCTCGCGGTGCAGAATCCGGTCCAGCGCCATGGCCACGTGGCGGGCCACCACCAGAAACAGCGCGCGGTCCTCGGCGCTGTAGGTACGAGAAACGTCGTAGACCTGCATCGCCAGCATGCCAAACACCTCGTCCGAGGCATTTTTCAACGGTGCGCCCATCCAGAATTCGGGACGATCTCCCACGCAGTAAAAACGGCCTTCGGCCTGAGCCGCGAGGATGCCGGCGGCGTCGATCAGCAACGGCTGGCCGCTGGTCAATACCTGGCCGGTCAACGAAAGATGCGAAGGGTCAAGGTATTCGTAATGCGAGGACTCCACGGCATCAACGTCAATGATGTCGACGTAATACGGGTAGTCGATCTTGCCGCTGTGCGGGTCATACAGCGCGAGATAGAAGTTCTCGGCGTCGATCAGGCTCGCCAGCAACTGGTGAACCCCCACCAGGAACACTGACCGGTCGCGGGTCGAACTGGCCAGGTAGGTAATTTCATACAGCACACGTTGAGTAATCTGCGCGCGGGCCAGGGTATTGGTCTGCACCTCAATGCCCAGGCGCTGGGCAAAACCGGCGAGCGCCGGTTCTTCGGCCTCGGCGATTGGCGCAAGCAGCCAGCCCAGCACACTTTCGCCGCTGCCGGTCGGCCAGCGGTGCAAGTGCCGGGTCTGGCAAAAGGCATCGAACTGTTCATTCGCAACACTTGACGGCCATTGCGCCTGTGGGTCGCCCTGCCCGACCAAATGCATCTGTTCACCGGCACGGTAAACGACCCACGCGGTGGTGTGCGTCCAGTTGCGCGCCGAGTTCAGTAAGTGTTCGATCGTATCCTCGTTGCCAGCGCAGGTCATGCCGACAGTATCCGAATTCCCTTTAAGCTCAGAGGCGACAATATCGCAATCGTTCGATTGCCGCGGGAAGTCGGTCAAAGGACGAAAACTCATCAACGCTCCCTGAGCCAGAAACTGGCGATACTCACTTACTGGTTACTAGCAATGCGCCAGTGAGCTTCCCGTTTATAGAGTTTTTATTCAATAGGTTTTTTCGAATTGTGAGTTGCTTGCTCAACAGGTCATTCTTTACGGGCGCCAACTCGGCAAACGACTGACAAGTGTGCCTCTGCACCCTTATCCAAGTAGTTCCACCAGGAAAAGGAGCGTCCTTATGGAGACCGTCACAATTCGTACCCTGCAAAACACTGATGCTGAGGCATTGCTGACGTTTGAAAGGGACAATCGCGAGTGGTTCGAGCGCCACATTGAGCCACGCGGTGCTGCTTTCTATTCGGTGCAGGGTGTCACCGAGCACATTGCAGCCTATTTATCTGATTATGCCGCCGGCACCTGGCACCCCTTTGTCATCGTAGACGCTGGGGGGAAAATAGTGGGCCGGGCGAACCTCAAAGACATCGACACGTCCGCGCGGGCGGCAGAAGTCGGCTATCGGATTGCTCAAAGTGCTTGCGCAAAAGGACTGGCGACGCGGGCGGTTAGGCATTTGATCGAGCAAGCGCAGTTACGTTGGGACCTTAATCAACTGGTTGCCAACGTTTACGTCGACAATATCGGCTCGGCAAAAGTGCTCGAACGCTGCGGTTTCGTGATTGAACAGACATCTCTGCAAGCAGGGGTAAACCAGAAGTATCGGTTTGGCCTTTCGATTCAGACGAGTGAATGATGTGCCGATACGATTTACGCAGACAAAAAAAGCCCCGCAACCAAATGGGCTGCGGGGTAAAAAATTGGTTGGTTGCGGCCAACCAAAGGAGCTCTGTAGAAAGCGTTACGGGCCGGGGTCAGATGCAATCCTGTGCGGCGCGTTCAAAACTTGAAGGCAGCAGGTTCGAAGCCAGCAAGTGCCGCTCGTAGATAAACACCTTGCCGCCATTCCCGGCCTTGTAGGCTTCCAGCACGTTGTCGGCCGAGACTTTGCTCGGCACCACGATCCGGTAGCTGCGCTGGGTTTGCGAGACGGTTGGGTTCAACGCATGGCTCTGCAATTTCGGTACGACGCAATCGGCGTATTGGGCTGGGGTCTTGCTGGTCTGCAAGGTCAGGGTCGGGTCGTTCGGCGCGGAGGCGCAACCGGCGAGCAACAAAGAGCCAATAGCCATGGCGGGTACAAATAAAGAGCGCATCGGTCTTATCCAGAAAATAAAAGCTTCGGTTCATCCAGCAGCGGGACTGCGTCACGGTGCGTGTTCGTTGGAGGTGATTTTCCGCCTATAGCCAACAAAGCAGAACTTGTGTTTCGTAATGGTCACTATTACCTCTAGCAATAGTTGCGCGCCGTGCAGATGGGTACACACTCTGAATCACCACTAAAAAAATTGATGAGGATCTATCCTTGAGAACTTTTGACCTGATCCGCGATGCCGTTTTGCCCGATTTCCGCGACCGGGTAGCCGAGTACCTGGTCCAATACGAAACCGTACTGTTGGGCGAACACGCGCCCGACCCGGAACTTGTGCGGGCCACCGCCAATCAGTTGCGCGGTTATTTACGCGGGTTGAACACCACGCGGGTGCTGGGCATGGCGGACTGGGAGGAACTGGATCGGCGGGTGGTGAACACGTGGCTTTAGCGCCGCACGCCTCGACCGGCGGATCAGCATCCATCGAATGACTTTCTATACTGCTGTCGAATCCGGAAAGACGCAGGATTTGCCGTCATCGTAGTCGTGGTTCTCTCTGGGTAATGTCTCCCGATAGTTCTCAAGCAAAAAAGGAGTTTGCGTCATGACCGACGATCCAAAAGTAAAAGGACCAGCGTCGTACTTTCCCTCTATTGAAAAAAAGTATGGGCAGCCAATCACCCACTGGCTAACCCTGCTCAAGACAGTCAGCGGCAAGAAGCATATGGAGATGGTTGCGTTGCTCAAAACTGAACACGGCATGGGCCATGGCCATGCCAACGCGTTGGTTGCGTACTTTGTAGCGAGCACTAAAGCCGACTGACGAGACTGATGTAGCACAGGGCGCTCGATGCACCCGCTTACGGCTCAAGCCAACCGGGCGCCATACACCTGACTGTTGCTATCAAATCCACCTCCACTGTATCTGCTTCAACCCAATGACTACGGTTAGCCTTGTTTCTCATCCAGGGAAATTTGCGCTATGCCGGACGCCACCAACCTTTACCTGTTCACTGTCGCCGCCCTGCTATTGCTGATCGTGCCTGGCCCGAACATGGCCATCGTCACCAGCCATGCCGTTGCCCATGGCTGGCGTGCCGGTTTCGCCGCAGCTTTGGGAATAACCCTGGCCGACGTGCTGATGACCGCCATGGTCAGCGCGGGGCTCGGTGCGTTGGTGATGAGTTGGGCGCCGGCATTTGATTTGCTGCGGTGGGCCGGGGCTTGCTATCTGATGTGGCTGGCGTGGAAGGCATTGAGTACTCCACCAGCGGACGCTGAGGCTCAACCCGCATTGGCATCGCGGCGCAAGATCTTCATCCGGGCGACCCTCAACAGCCTGTTGAATCCCAAGGCGCTGTTGTTCTTCATGGTATTCCTGCCGCAATTCGTCACCCTGGGAACCAGCAGCGTCACGGTGCAACTGATGGTATTAGGTGTGTTGCTTGCGCTGATCGCTTTGATCTTTCATTCCCTGCTCAGCGTCTGTGCCGGACAGCTACATGGGCGTCTGCGTGGGGGCAAAATCTCCAGCCGCCTGGGTGCTTATGGCTTCGCTGTCGTAATGACGGCGCTGGCGGTACGTTTGCTGGTGCTGAACCGGACAGCCTGAAGCAGCAGCTTCGAAATCGCTCAATAGACGTCTCTCGTCGAAGCCGCCTTTTACTGCGCCAACCAAAACCTGCACACTTGTCGGCTTTTTTCGCGACAGGAAGTCTCCCCATGCAACGGATTGTCATTCTGGGCAATGCCGGTAGCGGCAAATCTACCCTCGCCCGCGCCCTCGGCAAGCGCCTGAACCTGCCCGTGGTGCACCTCGACACGCTGTTCTGGGAACCCGGCTGGGTCGAACCCGACGCCGAGCAGTTCCGCGCACGGGTCCGCAAAGCGCTCACACCAGAGGCCTGGATTTGTGAAGGCAACTATGCGCGGCGAACCTTCGACCTTCGCCTGCCCCGGACCGACCTGATCATCTGGCTCGATACCTCGCGGCTCACCTGTTTTACCCGGGTGATCAGGCGCAGCGTCATGAACCGCCCTCGCCCTGACCTTGCAGCAGGCTGTACAGAGAAGCTCGACCGGGCGTTCCTGACCTTTCTGAATTTCGTGTGGAATTTCGATCGTGGCTACCGTCCAGGAATCGAGGCGGTGCGCCTGGCCATCGGCCCGCAAATTCCTGTGATGCACTTGCGCGGTTCCCGGCAGATTCGCGCCTTTCTCGATAGCTTGGCTGCAACGCCTGAAATCTGCCTTGAATAGAGGGTGATTTTCGCTATTCCGGTAGTTGATCCGCGTACGCCCGGCAGGGGCTATGAGAGAAAACCTACGGCGACAAACGACTGGCTGCACAGCCAGTACGTGTCATCCAACGACGAAATGAAAGCGAGTCAGCACGTTTTGTGCGACATCCATCTATCCCCTCTACGACTGAATCTACGATTGAATGGATAATGATGCGGTCATTTGCGCGTGACACACCGCCAGAATTTCATCGGCCAGCGCCGAGTCGTCAGGACAGGCGCGCGATAACATGATCGCACCGACCGCACGCGCCAGCAGGTCGATCATTTTCACCCTCGCCTCCCCCGGCGCCGCATCCGGCCCGGTCGGGTATTTTTCGCCGAGCGTTTGCAGCGTGCGCTCGATGCCTTCAGCGAAAGCCGACTTCAAATCGCCCGACTGACGCGCCGCGTCACCGCACAACGCCGCCATGGTGCAACCCGTGGCGCGCCCGTCGCGATGATCCCTGGACACATACACATCGATGAAATCCTTCACGCTCAATGCTTCGGCGCCGACCAGTGACTGCGCAAGACTGTTGGCCGAGGCTTCGGCCATCAGGTCAGCCTTCGAACCGAAATGTTTGTAGAAACCGCCATGGGTGAAACCGGCGGCGCCCATCAGGTCGGCCACGCCTACACCGTCAAATCCGCGCTCGCGAAACACGACTGAGGCCGTTTTGACGATGTGCTCCCGATTTGCCTGAGCCTGGGCCTTGGACACTCGCATGTTCGATACCTCTCTACCGCTGAAATTCATCGGCCAATGATACATAGATGCCGATCATAATCAAAATCGTTGACAGCTTAGATTTCGATCATCATCCTAATCGCAAGCGATATGACCATTTACCAACGGGCACGGAACAAACACCCATGAGCGACCTGAATCTGTTTACCCCCTACACGCTTGGCGCCCTGACGCTGTCGAACCGCGTGGTTCTCGCTCCACTGACGCGCAATCGCGCGGGCAAAGGCTTTGTGCCGAGTGAGTTTGCTGCTGCCTATTACAGCCAGCGGGCAAGCGCGGGCTTGCTAATTTCCGAAGCCTCGCAGATCTCGCAGCAGGGACAGGGCTATCAGGATACCCCGGGCATTTACACGCAGCCGCAGATAGAGGGATGGCGCAAGGTGACCGATGCCGTGCACGCCAAGGGCGGGAGAATTTTCCTGCAGCTGTGGCATGTGGGCCGTGTTTCCCACGTGGATCTGCAACAGCAAGGCGCGGCGCCGGTAGCCCCTTCAGCTCTTCGTCCCGCGACCAAGGTGTTCGTCAACAATCGCTTCGAGGACGTTTCCGAGCCGCGGGCGCTGGAGGCTGACGAACTGCCAGGCATCGTCAACGATTTCCGCCAAGCGGCGGCAAACGCCATTGCGGCAGGCTTCGACGGCGTGGAAATCCACGGTGCAAACGGCTATTTGCTGGATCAGTTCATCAAGGACGGCGCCAACCTTCGTACTGATGCCTACGGCGGCTCGATCGCAAACCGTGCGCGGCTGCTGTTGGAAGTGACGGCCGCGGTGGCAGCCGAGATTGGTGCTGATCGCACGGGCATTCGCCTTTCGCCTGTCTCGCCGGCCAATGGTGTATCGAGTAGTGATCCACAGGCTCAGTTCGATTACATCGTCGACCAACTCAATGTTCTGGACATCGCTTATCTGCACGTCGTCGAAGGTGCCACCGGCGGGCCACGCGACGTGGCGCCCTTTGATTTCGACGCCTTGCGCCAGCGCTTCAAGAACACTTACATCGCCAACAACGGCTACGACCTGGACCTGGCCACGGCACGCCTTACGCATGACAAGGCCGACCTGATCGCCTTTGGCCGCCCTTTTATCGGCAACCCCGATCTGGTGGAGCGACTCAAGACCGGTGCGCCACTGTCCGCCTTCGACCCCTCCACGCTCTACGGCGGCGGTGCAGCGGGATACATCGACTACCCGACACTTGCCGAATCAAGCGCTGCCGCGAACTAGGCATTGGCTGATCGAGCCTGGTTTTATTCGTGCATCAATCCATATTCCTGATAAAGAGCTGACATCATGACTACTCGCCCTACCGTTCTCATCACTGGCGCTTCCACCGGCATCGGCGCGGTTTACGCCGAGCGTTTCGCCCAACGCGGGCATGATCTGGTGTTGGTCGCCCGCGACCAATCGCGCCTGGAAACGCTCGCCGCGAAGTTGCGTGGCGAACACAACGTCGCCATTGAAGTGCTTCAGGCCGACCTGACTCAACTCAGCGACCTGCACACCGTCGAAGCGCGCCTGCGGGATGACGCGCGCATCGGCATCCTCGTCAACAATGCCGGCGCCGCACAGTCCGGCAACTTCATCGAGCAAAGCACCGACAGCGTTGCGCAACTGGTGGCCCTCAACACCACCGCGCTGGTGCGGCTCGCCAGCGCCATCGCGCCACGCCTGGCCAAAGCAGGTGAAGGCGCGATCATCAACATCGGTTCGGTTGTGGGTCTGGCGCCTGAGTTCGGCATGTCGGTCTATGGGGCGACCAAGGCGTTTGTGCTGTTCCTTTCCCAAGGCCTGAGCCTGGAACTTTCGCCTCTGGGTGTTTATGTGCAAGCCGTACTGCCCGCCGCCACCCGCACGGAGATTTGGGATCGCGCCGGTATCGACATCAACACCTTGAGCGAAATCATGGAAGTGGGTGATCTGGTCGATGCCGCACTGGTTGGCTTCGACCGTCGCGAGCCGGTGACCATTCCTCCGTTGCATGAAGGCGAGCGCTGGGATGCCCTGCAAACCGCGCGTCAGGGTCTTTTGTCGCAGATCAGGCAATCCGCCGTGGCGCAACGCTATTTGACTCAAGTCTGACCCATGTCGAGCAAGTCCGCCTCGCCCCGCAATTGGACGGAGTAAACATGACCCTTATAGCGACACGTAATCACCCGGGTTCGCAGTCGTCATTTATCAGCGCGGCGAACCAGTCGGTTCTGATTGGCGGGATACCCTTCGCCTATCGTGACCTGGGACCCAGGACGGAGGTCCCGCTGGTCATGCTCAACCATTGGGGGGCAGTGTTGGATAACTTTGACCCCAGGATCATCGACGGCCTGGCAAAAAACCGGCATGTCATCACGACTGATTACCGCGGTATCGGTGGCTCGGGGGGCGCCGCGCCATTGACCGTCGGTGAGATGGCTGACGATGCAATCGGCCTGATTCGTGCGCTGGGTTTTGACAAGGTTGACCTGCTTGGCTTTTCACTCGGCGGCTTCGTCGCTCAAGACATCGCTCTGAAAGCCCCCGAACGAGTGCGCAGATTGATCCTCACCGGAACCGGACCGGCCGGTGGCACAGGCATCGACAGGGTCGGTTCGGTGACCTGGCCATTGATCATCAAAGGTTTGCTGACGCTGCGAGACCCCAAGTTCTACCTGTTCTTTACTACCACGGCCAACGGCCAACGTGCCGCGTCCGAGTATTTGCAACGTTTGAAAGAACGCCAGCAAAACCGGAGCAAAGGCCCGACACCCGGCGCATTTTTACGGCAGTTCAAAGCCATTACTGCGTGGGGCAAGCAAGCGCCGCAAGATCTCAGTCGCCTGCCGATGCTGACCCTGATAGCCAACGGGGACAACGACATCATGGTGCCCACCGTGAACTCGATTGATCTGGCAAAGCGAATCCCCAACGCGCAACTGATCATTTATCCGGATGCCGGGCACGGCAGCATTTTTCAGCACCATACCGATTTCGTGGCCAAGGCTTTGGCGTTCCTCGACTCCTGACAACCTGCACATCTAATCGCATCAACGTTGTCGGGGCCGCGCCCCATTCTCATTCCACCAACAAGAGCAGCTGCAACATGAAGGCATTTTTTATCGACCGCTACGGCAAGCAGAACGGAATGATTGGCGAAGTGCCCGACCCTGCGGTCGGTGTGCATGACGTTCTGATCCAGGTGCATGCAACGAGCGTGAACCCGTTGGACTCGAAGATCAAAACGGGGGAGTTCAAACTGATCCTGCCCTATACATTTCCATTGGTATTGGGCAATGACCTGGCCGGAGTGGTCGTTCGCACGGGTTCTGCGGTGAAGCGATTCAAGCCAGGAGACGAAGTCTATGCACGTCCTCCAGAGGCACGGATCGGGACGTTTGCTGAACTGATCGCAGTGAACGAAAACGCGCTCGCGCTGAAACCCTCGAATCTCGACATGGCCGAAGCGGCTTCCATCCCCTTGGCCGTCTTGACGGCCTGGCAGGCGCTGATTGAGACCGCCCATGTGAAAAAAGGCCAGAAGGTGTTGATTCATGCCGGATCCGGCGGTGTCGGCACGCTTGCCATCCAGCTCGCCAAACACCTCGGCGCCTTCGTTGCGACCACCACCAGCACGGCGAATGTCGAATGGGTGAAAGCACTCGGGGCGGATGTGGTCATCGATTACAAACATCAGGATTTTGCAAACGAGTTACGCGATTTCGACGTGGTGTTGAACAGCCTCGGCGCCGATGTACTGAAGAAATCGATCAAGGTTCTCAAGCCTGGTGGACAACTCATTTCCCTTTCGGGGCCGCCGACCGCGCAATTTGCCCAAGAGCAAGGCTTGTCCTGGGTGCTGGGGCAAGTCATGCGCCTGCTGAGCAGCGGTATTCGCAGAAAAGCCCGCAAACATGGGGTGAGCTATGTATTTTTGTTTATGCGTGCCAACGGGATACAACTGCAAAAAATCACCTCGCTTATCGAGGCTGGCGTCATCAAACCGGTCATCGATCGTTCCTTCCCTTTTGAATCGACTGCAGAGGCGTTGCGGTACGTCGAGCAGGGCAGATCAAAAGGCAAAGTCACCGTAACAATCAAATAAGCGCACTACAAAAAATGTCAGTCGATAACGTACATGCCGCCAAGTATCAGACTCCAGCGCCTGAACCAGAGGAGCCGCCACCGCACAACAGACACACACAGGAGCAGTTGCAACCGGAAGTCGCACCTGTAGAAAAGCCTATGATCATTTGGCGTAGCTTGATGCTTGAGCAGTAACGAGAAAGGGGTCATGTCACTCTTCAATTGAAACAATGCTGACTTCGCCACGAGCTCGTGACGAATGGCAAGTTTGCAAAAGCGGACACTCAGAAACTCAACCGCGCACCAGGTAGGATTGGGCCTGCTGCCCCGCCTGGATCAATTCGAAGTTACGGTTACGCAACTCGACGTTGCGCCCAACCCGCATGTTCGAGCGCGCCGCCAAGGTTTCAGCCTGCTGGTACTGCCCCTGCTGAAGACGCAACACACCAAGGTAATGCAGTGTCGCGGAATTGTTCGGCTGGATATGCAGGGCACGCTCCAGCGTGGCGGCGGCCTGGTCCAGTTGGCCATTTTCATACTGCCGCGAGGCTGTTTCGATCAGGGTGGTTGATGCGCTGTTGCTTTGCGCGGGCGCTCTTCGCTCTGCAGCGACAGAACAAAACGACGCGACGCGACGACGCAGAACACCAGAATGCTTCACGCAGAGCAGAAAACGGCCAGAAGCGGGCATGTACAAAGCAAACTTCAAAAAGGGGTCGAACAGTGAGACCGCCGGCTATTTAAACAGCGGCGCTCTAGAACTTTTCCCTATTTACAGGTCTATGTGGACAGGCACATTCGCTCGGTAAGCGCTAACTCGCAGGCTTCCCGCAGCCAGATGGCTACACATCAACATGTCAATTCAGAGGTTGTCTTCGCTCATGAAATTCCATGACCTACGGATGGTGCTCTTCGGCCTGTTCGCGTTCGCGGCAGTGGGCTCGGCATCAGCAACACAGATGAAGACCTCAACCCCTGTTTTCGCAACTGAAGTGGCGGCCGTTCAGGCGCCGGTCCAGGCTGCCGGCAGCCCTTGGCCGACCGTGGCCAGTATGGCCGGCAACCAGCCAGGGTCGTTGCTTGCCCATGATGACCGATACTGGCATGACGACCGTTGGCATGATCGTAGAGACAATTGGCGCCGAGACGACTGGCGTAGAGAACAGTGGCGTAGAGAGCAAGCCCGCCGGGATGCCGAACGCCATCGTTATTGGGAGCGTCATCAGGATCGGTCCATGCGGCACCGCTACGAGGACGATCGCCGCTACTATCGTCGCTAAATCCGCCTGTAACACCAGGCTGTAGAAATCAGGCTGAAAACCTCGACGAGGTATGAATTGGCTGTTCGCTCAGTGCTTCCCAAACGAAGTCTGAGCGTCCGCAGCCAATGAAGGTTATCGACCAAGCGCATTCAATACTGGCCTTTGAAATGACCGTTAAGCCCTGCGCGTGGAGCAATACTCCACGATGAGCTGAGTAACCGCCACCACCATCGCCTGATCCGCTTCAGGCGAGGTAAACAGCCGAAACTCTGCATCCGGCAACTCCGGCAACCCTTGTTCAGCCCCAAGAACCACCAGCCCTTGCCCCAACTGACTGAGTGTCATGGGCGCAACCGCGAAGCCTGCAAGCGCCGCAGCCCGCAACCCGCCGGTGCTGCTGCATAACATCGCGGTGCGTTGGGCGATCCCCGCCTGAGCCAGTCGCTTCAACGCAACCTCGCGATAAGGGCACGGCTCGGGGAACAGGGCCAGCGGCAACGGCGTCGGTAACCGGGTGACGGGTTGCGCCGACCAGGCCCACACCAGCGGCTCTTGCCACAGCAATTTCCCCGCATCGCTGGTTTCGCACAGTGAGCCGATGACCAACTCCAGATGCCCTTGCTTCATCAGCGCCAGCAACGTGCCGGGAATGCTCACCTGCACGTCGATCTCCATCCCAGGGTACTGCGCCGCGAAATCCTGAAAAGCGCGCAGTAGTCGAGATTCGACAAAGTCCTCGGACACCCCGATCCGCAGTCGCCCGTGAAATGGCGTACGCGTCAGTTCCGCCCAGGCATCACGGTTCAGCACAAGGATCGTGCGCGCATAAGAAAGCAAGCGCTCGCCATCGGGCGTCAATTGCTGGGAACGGGTGGTACGCGTCAACAGGGGTTTACCAATCTGTTCTTCCAATCGCCGCACATGGCCGCTGACCGCAGACTGAGTCAGGTGCAGCTTTTGCGCTGCACGGCTGAAGCCTTCTTCGTCGACCACAGCGACAAATGTTTTGAGTAGCAGCGAATCGAACATAGTTTTATACGTGATTAATCGACTGGTAATTTACGATTTATATTTCAAATATAACTATGTTGCAATGCCTCCCTACCCCACCACTCGAGGCGTGCCATGACTACCCTGCTCCATATCGAATGCTCCCCACGCAAGCAGCGCTCGGCGTCCCTTGAAGTCGCCCGCAGCTTCATTGCGCGTTATCGAGAAAACACCCCGGACACCGACATCATCACTCTCGACCTCTGGAACATGGCGTTGCCGGAATTCGATGACCTGGCAATGGAAGCCAAATACGCAGGACTCAGCGGCACTGCCTTGACCCCGGCGCAACAAGAGGCCTGGAACACCTTGAAGGACCTGGCTGCGCACCTGCATCGCGCGGATGTACTCGTGATGTCCGTACCGCTTTGGAATTTCAGCATCCCGTACAAGCTCAAGCATTTCATCGACCTGGTATCGCAGAAAGACATCCTGTTCAGCTTCGATCCGGAACGCGGCCTGGAAGGCATGTTGCACAACAAAATCGCCGTAGTGGCGTACGCCCGAGGCCTGGATTTTTCGGCGCAGTCGATCACGCCGGCGGAACGCTTCGACTTCCAGAAGCCCTACGTGGAAGCCTGGCTGCAATTCATCGGCGTGACCGATGTGCATTCGGTGATTGTGGAGAAGACCATCCTGGGGGAAGACGTTGATCTTGATGCGCGTGAGGCTGCGACTCAGCAGGCCAGAGGATTGGCAGATACTCTTTGTCGCTGACGGGTATTTATAAGGTACGGGCGCCCACTCAAACATGAGAGCCAGAGGCAGTTTTCGACCCAATGCTTCCAGTGAAGGCCGGCAGAAATCGGCCAAAAGAAGTCGCAAACCCCATGACGCTTCGGGGCTTGCGACTTATTGCCAATACGTCCTTCAAACTCTCGGACGTTTGCTACGGGAATGCCTGCCGTGTTCATTGCAGAACGTGCAGGCCTAGTTTTGTACCTCAACCGCGTCGATATCCGGGGCGTCCGGGGCGTCAGCCACATCCTCTCTGGCGTCCCTCGCCTCGGCTTTGGCAGCCTCTCTGGCTGCGTTTGCCTCTACCTTGGCAGCGTCCCTCGCCGCATCTGCAGCAGCCCGGGCAGCATCTCTGGCTGCATCGGCTTCTGCTTTGGCGGCGTCCCTGGCTGCGTCGGCAGCGGCCCGAGCTGCATCTCTGGCTGCATCTGCGCCCGGTATGCCAGCAGCTTTTGCAGCATCCCTGGCTGCATCCGCCTCAGCTCTGGCGGCATCTCTGGCTGCATTTGCAGTAGCCCTTGCAGCATCCCGGGCTGCATCTGCATCAGCTCTGGCAGCATCTCTGGCTGCATTTGCATCGTTTCTGGCAGCGTCCCTGGCTGCATCTGCGGCATCGTTGTCATGCGCGTTGCCTGAGCCTCTGTTCCCGGCAACACCACCATGACCGTCACCGTCATGGCCTGATGCACCATGACCACCACCATCTCCATGGCCGCTGCCACCGTGACCACTGCCTCCGGAGCCTCCACTACCGGAACCACCACCGCCACCGCCGCCGCCACCACCGTGACCGCCTCCTCCTCCGCCTCCGCTGTTACCGCCGCCACCACCGCTGCCGCCATCTTTGGCATACACGCTGGAGAAACTACTGATGTAATCGGGCACTAGAACAGTCGATGCCGACAGGACCCCGCCAATTGCCAGGGCCAACAAACATTTATTGATCAGCATGATGCACCTCCGCTTGGAGTTGCGCAGTCATGTCCCTATCGAACGCAATATCCAGTGAGTTCCCGGCCGCCCTTTGGAGCGGCCAGCCAACCGGCACGGCCATAAATCTGCAGCATTAACCAGCAACTGCGGTTTCCGCACGATCCCTGAGAGCCAGTCAGCATCTTTGTGTGGGACGTTACCCCACATTTTTAGATAGGTGCTGTCAGCCCGAGTTCAACAAACAAATATCTGGACTGAAGCATGCGTTGAGCAAAAACCTCTAAACCTTCCGGACGCCAACAGTTCACCGCGAGCTGAATGCCTGAAATCCCCTGACCACGCTGGGTCGAGCGCCCACCCTTTCATACCAGCGGCGAAGCTTGGGCAAACGATCCCACGGGATGTCTGCCTCTACTGACGACATGATGCTGTAGGCCGCGATATCCGCGATGGAGAAACAGCTTCCCGCCATATAAGCATCAGCACTGACGAACTGTTCAGCCAACTCAATTGACGAAAGCATGCGCTCGACCAGCCGCGCAGAGCCATCGTTGAGCCCTTGGCCGCGAAGGAAGAACGCCGAATGGCCAGGTGCGATGACATCCGTCAAAAAGAAGAAGAATCGCTCATACACCGTAGCTCTGTGGCCAGCGGCACTGGGCAAGAGCCGCTCTGGAGCCTTTTCGGCAGCGTAGAAAATGATCGCGTTCGACTGAGTGAGTACAAAGGCAGGCTCATCGCCCTTTCGTTCGACCAATACCGGGACTTTTCCGGCCGGATTCAGGGAGCGATGATCCGCCCCTGTTTGCTGGCCTTTTGAAAGATCCACCAGTCGAACCGTGTACGCCAGCCCCGCTTCTTCGAGGGCGATGGCTGCCCGGATGCAATTGCCTGTGGGCGCACCGTGTAATTCCAGTAAGGCGTTCATGACGTATTTCTTCCTCCTTGCGGGCTCAGTTCAGTCATCCGCTAAAGCGCGCCGACTGTCACACAAGCCAGGCCCGACGCTGCGAGTCATCACACATAGACGTCCCGTTTTTTTTCGATGAAAGCCTGCACAGACGCAGCTATCGACAAATTCTTTTGAAAAAATCCGAGCGGATTGACTCAACCTACACTGAGCTTGATAGGCGTCCGATTTACGCGTTGCAAGCCTTCCTGGCAGGGCAAGCGTATTGCGGTGAACGCTCCAGTCCGACCACTTATGCCTGAGTCGTTGATCATGGATGAAGTCACTACCGTGCCCTCGGATGATGTACCTGCTACTCAACACATCGTGCAGCGCAAGCTCGGACGCTGTCTGATGCGCGTGCAACAATACGAACGGCAGCTGAAAGCCATTGTCGCGCATTACGAACTGACCGGTCCTGCAGATCAGCTGTCTAGCATCCGCGACCAGAAGGTCGCATGTGCAAAGAAAAAGACGATGGGTACATTGATCGGGATGTTGACCGAAAGCTTTCTGACCCCGCCGCACCCAAATGAAGAAGAGTCACAGACCGAAGCCTATGTCGGTGACCAGATCTGGTTCAGGCATCAATACCAGTTGGAAATGACAGCCGAGGACTATGAGGCAATGAAGGCCGACCTCAAGGAGCTGGTTGACCTGCGAAATAACCTGGTCCACCACTTCATTGAGCGTTTCGATCTCTGGTCTGAATCGGGCTGCCAGGCGGCGGATGGTTTTCTGGAGGAAAGCTACGAAACCATCAATCGGCATTGCCTGAGTCTGCAACGTTGGGCCAAAAACATGATTGAGGCACGAGCTAAAATGGCTTCGTTTATACAAAGCCAAGCATTTGAAGATGCGCTCGACGGTATCCGAGTGGATGGCTCAGTTGATTGGCCTGATAGTGGGATTTGCTGCTGCTTACGTGAAGCAGAAACCAAGCTTGCCGAAGGTGGCTGGACTCGATTGGAAGCATCCATTCGCTGGATTGGTGGTACCTATCCAGCGCAGACGCCCAAGCGCTACGGCTGCAGCAGCTGGAGGCATGTCCTGCACGAATCAATGCAGTTCGAAATACGAAAATTCCAGGCTGATAATGAACGTACTGCCGTCTGGTATCGCAGCAAGGTCAGCTGAATGGGAAATTGAATCGTCCCTCCTTTTGTAAGCGCACTGAGTGACTGCTCCTGGCCGAATGCTGCCTGTCGCGAAGGGCTGCATTCGACCCAAAGCGGTCGGTCAGCACTGGCGATGGTTGATCATCCCCACAGGCATAAATACGACGTTTTGGTTCGAGCGGGTGCAGAAGAAGTGGGTGGTGTTGGGGGAGAGAAATATCTTGGCCTGGACTGAAACATGAACGTCACGGGAGCCCAATCAAGCCAGAAATACATTGTTGCGCAATCGATAGAAGCCCGGAAGCCCCGCTTGGAGGCGTTCCGGGCCATTGAGATTTTGCTTATTCGCCGAAGGCTTCCATAAGCACTTGAACCAACTCGCCGCCTTCCGGTGTTGCCCAGCTACCTGCCAGTTCGGCGATTAGCTGGTTGGTGGTAGTCAGCGTCACACCGGCCTTATCCATGCGGCGCAAAGCAATGTCATCAGCCATGGCGGTAGGTGAAGCGCCCCCATCGGCAACTACCTGGACTTCATAACCATCACGGACCAAAGATAGCGCCGGGTAGACCGTGCACACATCGTTGGTCACACCGGCAATGATCAGCTTTTTGCGGCCTGTTGCCTTCACGGCTGCGGCGAAGTTTTCATCGTCCATTGCATTGACGATGCCCAGTCGTTTGATGCGGCTAGCAAATTCAGTCGGAAGGATCTCTTCCAGTTCGCTCAGCAGCGGGCCTTGGGCATATTCTTCCATGCTGGAAGTCAGTACGACGGGAAGCTTCAGGATGCGTGCTGCTTTTGCAAGCATCAGTGCGTTGCGCTTCAGCTCTTCAAAGGGCATGGATTTAGCCCAGCCCATGGTCCCGACTTGGTGATCGATCAGCAGTAGGGCCGCATTCTTAGCATTGAAATTTTCGAATGTCATGGTGATTCTCCTGGCGTCTACGTTGGGGCACTTGCCCCGGTTGTTGGATAAGTGAATCGTTTAACGAGCTTGCAGCGTTCCAAACTCGCCGCGCCGGTAGCCGTCTACTGCTGTGGCCAGCGCGTCCATCGAAGCGAGGGCCATTGGCCCTTGCCAAAACACCGGTTGATTCAACGGAGTGCCGGAAAACATGACTGCCTTGGCATTTCCGTTCTTTGCTTGCAGGGTGACAACCCGATCAGCGCCCTGAGGAAGATTGACCGGCGCCTTGGGGTCAGTCAGGTCGAAGGCCTGCCCGTCGATATACATCTCTCCGTCGATTGGCATCACGAACGCCACATGCCCTTGCGGTACCGGAATCTTCACTTCGCTTGCGACTTCAAGGGAGATGTCCAGAAGCCTTACGTCCGTAGGCAGTAACGACGGAGAATCCAGCCCTTCGAAGTTACCCAGCGGGACACGTATTTTCGCGCCTGCCAAATAAACGGTAGGCACATCCTGGGCCTCCACACTGAAGACAAAGGGCGCATCGGCTTGCATGTCTTTGGGCAGGTTGATAAAAATTTGCAGCATGTGAACAGTCTTGCCCGGTTCAGCAGGGACCTCTTCGTGAACGATGCCTTCACCCGCCGCCGTCCAGTGCAAACCACCGGGTTGAATCAGATTGCGATTGCCGAGCGAGTCCCGGTTGTCGATGCCTGTTTCCGAATCCAGAAAAAGGTAGGAGACCGCTGAAAAACCCGCATGCGGATGGGGTGGAAACGTCGGTCCGCTGATCCATGCATGGTCCACACCGAGGAATGGATCGATAGGTTTCGCATACTGATCGCCGCGCAGACTGAACGCCCGAAACTGGCTGCCATGGTTCATGCGCTGTAAACGTGCGATGGAAGGCATGGCTGCGGTCCTCAGGCCCCTTGAGACAGGGTGGGATAATCGATATAGCCTTCTTCGCCCGGGGCGTAGAAGGTGTCCTTTTCTGGAGTATTCAACTCAGCGCCTGTACGGAACCGCTCAGGCAGATCGGGGTTGGCCAGGAAGGCACCGCCGAACACCGCTGCGTCTGCTTTACCGTCAGCGATCAGCGACTCGGCGCTGTCTTTGGTCTGGCCACTGCCGATCAGGTAGCTACCGTCGAATAGCGGACGCAATGCGGCGTGGTAGTCGTACTGGGCACCAAACAGCGCCACGTGCAGATAAGCGAGCTTGAAGTCGCGAAGTTGCTTGACCAGGTAGGTGTAGGTTTCCTGTGGATTGGCATCGACGATGTCGTTGAAATTCATCTCTGGAGAGATCTTGATGCCGACACGGTCACTGCCCACTTCACTCACCATGGCGGCGAGCACTTCCAGAACGAAGCGAGCACGGTTTTCTACCGAGCCACCGTATTGGTCGTCGCGCTGGTTGCTGCCGGTGGAGAGAAACTGCTCAGGCAGGTATCCCGAAGCGGCGTGCAATTCAACACCGTCGAAACCGGCTTCAATCGCCCGACGTGCGGACTGACGGTAGCCTTCAACCACATTGGCAATTTCAGCGACGGTCAGGGCGTGGGGTATCACGAAATCCTGCAACCCGGTGGCGGTGTAGGTCTGGCCTGCGGCCTTGATTGCAGAGGGCGCTTGCGGCTGTGCGCCGTTGGCCAGCAACGAAGGGTGTGAAACCCGCCCGCAGTGCATCAATTGCATGAAAATGCGGCCACCACGAGCGTGAACCGCGTCGGCGACTTTCTTCCAGGCGGCAATCTGTTCGGTGGTTTCAATACCTGGTGTGCGGACATAGCCTTTACCGAGTGCAACGGGGAAGACGCCTTCGCTGATGATCAAGCCGGCGGTGGCGCGCTGTGCATAGTAGGTTGCAACCATGTCGCTGGGCACACCAGCGTCATCGGAGCGCGAGCGGGTCATTGGCGCCATGACGATACGGTTGGACAGGGAGTAGCGGCCTACCTGGACTTCGGAAAAAAGAGCATTCATTACGGTGTTCCTCAGTAGTGATGTGGTTATGATTGATCAATCCGGATTCGGGATAAATCCGCGAAAGCCGAAATGACTAATCCATTAATGGGATAATGCTGTGGAATTTCTCAACGACATGGCGCTGTTTGTCGAGGTAGTGAAGGCGCATAGTTTCACGCGTGCGGCAGAAACGCTGGGGATACCCAACTCGACCTTGTCCCGGCGAATAAGCGCGCTGGAGAAGGGGATTGGCTTGCGGTTGTTGCACCGCACGACTCGCAAGATCGAGCCCACCGAAGCGGGCCAGTTGTACTTTGAACGCTGCAAACGAATCGTCGATGAGGCCCGTCTGGCGCATGAGCAGCTAGGGGAAATGCTGGCCCGGCCCAGCGGCTTATTGCGCGCCTCGCTACCCGTCGACTTCGCCACTGTCTACCTGGCCCCATTGATTGCGGAGTTTGCCCGGATCTACCCCGGCATAAGTTTTGAGTTCGATCTGAGCCCACGTCAGGTCGATCTGATCAGTGATCCGGTTGATGTGGTGATTCGGATGGGGGAGCCGCCGAACTCGACCCTGATCGCTCGTAAGCTCGCAAGCTTGCGGCGCAGCTTGTATGCATCTCCAAGATACTTGGAGGTCTCCGGTGCTCCTGAGCATCCATCTGAACTGGTCAACCATGAATGCCTGCGATTGCGTGGAGCAGGAGGCGACCGTTGGACGCTGTCCAACGAGGCAGATAACGAGCAGGTAGATATAGGAGGGCGATTCGAACTCAACAGCGTAGGCATGCTAAGGCGTCTGGCAACGTTGGATCTCGGTGTGGCGTTGTTGCCAGACGGTATCGCGGCGCAGGACCTTGCGGACGGAAAACTTCGCAAAGTTCTACCGCAATGGCAGGCATCGCCTGTATCGGTTTACGCGCTGACTGAAACCCGTTTGCTTCCGGCGAAAACCCAAAGATTTATTGAGTTTCTGCGAGATAAGCTTGAATGCGCGTAGTGTCCAGAGCGAATGGCCGCTTCTGGCCGTTTTCTGCCTATGGCGACTGGTTGAAAACGACCCATTGCTGCCCTCTGCCAAGGGCAGCTAGGGATTGTGAATTCAGCAGGTCGATGCAACACAACTAAATTCTGTGTAAGCGACATGCAGACGGCCTCAGCGATTGAGCCTGGTAATTTTTGAACCCTGCAATCCCAGCCCGGCCATTAAGCCCTTTTGATCAAAGATGAACGCATAGACATCGGATTGAGCCGTTGAGGTAGTTATCGATTTGGCCATGCCTGAATCTACGACCACGATGCTTGGGCCCACGCCGACCTCAAATCCATTAACATTTTTCAGATCATTCATCGCTGAATAGGTCATGAAAAACATCACGTATCCAAACCGCTGCACGCCCGCCTGAAGGCCGTATGAGGCTGCTGTGGTCGCGTAGTATCCCGTCACTTTTCCGTTCTCAATCAATTCGCCTTCGCCATGGTGTGCGCCGGCGATGAGGCCCGCTTTCAGCACATCAGGGAAAACGAGGATACCCTTGGCTCGCTGCGCGAGGGCGCGCGCTTGCGGCGTTTTGGTATACAAACTCTGTAACGCCGCTTTCGCCTCGCGGTCCATTTCCGCGTTAGCAGCCATCGCATCAGAGGCGGAAGTTGATTGACCCATTTGGCAGCCCGCCGTGATCGCGAGGATTGAAATCATTGCCATCATTCGAAGGTATTTGATCATGAGCAATACTCCTTTTCTGTACCTGCCATTGAGGAACCTGCGTGGCGATAGCCGTTGCGGATCAAAGACTGACGGGGTCGATCTTTCCCTTAGACTTTAATCCTAATAAGCAGTTGGTCAAATGCTATGCACATGCATGTTCCTCAGACGAAATCGACAGTCAGCTGTTGGCCGACAGTGGGCAAGAGTCATGCCGCAGAATAGCGATGCCAGATCTTTTTATAGTTGAACAAAAAACGGGCGCCTTCAGCGCCCGTTTTCATTCACTCCTTCGTCTGCGCCCGCAATCGCCGACCAATCACATCCATCAAGTCACAACCGTCGCGCAACGGAATGGCCAGCAGTTTGGAGAAGTCCGACAACACCACCGTGTCGCAACCAATCTCGGCACGAAAGGCGATGTTCTCCAGCACCTGAGTAACTGCGCGAATTCGGTAGTCAGCGGCGGCTTGCAATACGTCGAGTGGAGCTTCGGTGTCGATGAGCAGGGAAGCCGGAACCAGGTCGATTCCGGTGAGGGGCATGTATCGATTCATTTGAAGATCTCTGTTTGATTGGCTCAAAGGCCGTCACTCAGTCGTCGCCAAACGATTGGGTGGCAGCTGTGCGCAGGTTGGCGAACCGGCACAGAGAACACCGGCAGACCCGAAGGCCTCCCGCGCACAGCCGCCATTACAGCGGCCTTGCGGGTGCGGCGACCCCTGCAACAAAGCGTAGAGCCCTCGCATTCTCTGTAGTCAGGTCGCCAAACCCGAATCGCCATTTTGGGCGACGGGGCGGACTATAAGCTTCATCGGAACGGCGGGCAAGGTGAGGAGTTCCGAGGTTCGTGTAGGAATTTTTATAGCGTCCTAGGAACGTTATACCCCTACTGTGGGCGACTGTTATAGGTCAAGAGCTACCCGTTAAGTAATCGGCAGAATCGACTCAAAGCCGACGTAGAAACTAGCAGGGACAGTAGTTTGAAGCGAGCTGCTTAACCGAGATGCCAGGCATGCTCATTCAGCTTTTTCCCGCGTCGAGCAAAACTGAAAGCTTTGTGTCGTATGGACTGAGAGAGCGTTTTCCGAGATGAGCATTGAAGCAATAGTTCGGATAGGTCGTGGTCAACAGGAAACCCTTCGTCCAACCATTTGATCGCAAGCTGAGACCAGTACTCAGAGTCAGACTCAAGTGCTGTTACAAGCAACTGGTGCAACGATATCTCTGCTGGTAATGATCCTTTAATTTCCAGAGCTGATACGGCGACAGGAAGGTCGAGCTTTACGGCCTCGTACGGTTTTTCAAGCAGTGGCAGTAGCCAAACGTAACTAAAGCTTAGAGTCATCGTCTCAAGGATCTCATATGACTTACTCAATGACGACCAATCCCCCTTTCGGAACGACCAGTTATGATCAAAGCTTTGTGAAATAGCTTCCGAACCGATACGGCGTTCAGAAGGTGTGCAATACATAAATCGACCCTAACTGAATCACCCCACCTTTTCTAGACGCCTCAACCGGCCGCTACAGGGGCGATCGCAGCCCTTCGTGACAGACAGCAATCGGCCAAAAGCCGCCACCCACATTACCTGAGCAAACACAGGCAATTCAGTGTCGCGCAGAAGAAACCCGCAACCCGACCTATATGGAATTGCGCTTGCGCCGAGCCTCTTCATTCTCCGCCAACGCCTGACGAACCAGCGCCCTCGCCGCCCACGCGGCGGTGTCGAGTGATTCTTCGACGCTCGCGCCACTGATATCGCGCACGGCGATCAACGCCTCGGTGCCGATAACGATCGACAGCGCCTGCTTCAGTCGTTTGCGTGCGCGGGGCGAGAGCACGTCCTTCAGCGAGTCGACGATCGGTTCGATGTAGCTCATCCGGCGGCCTGGTCGCAGGGGCTCGTGGGTCTCGCTGTCGAGCCACACCGACATGAACGAACGCTCCATCACGTGCAGGCCGATCTCGTCGTCGATCAAGAGTTTGTTCAACGCGTTCGCGGCCAGGCCAATGCCCTTGACCGGGTCGTCTCCCGGTTGCCAGAAGCTCTCCAGCGGCTTCATTTCACGATCCGCTGCCGTCTCGCTGATCAAGGCCTCGGTCGAAGGAAAATAGCGATAGGCCGTGGCGCGCGAGACCATCGCGCGCTCGGCCACTTGCGCAACCGTCGGGTTTTGGCCCTCGTCGCGCAAGGCGATGGCGGCATCGATCAGCGCCTGACGCGTTCGCAGTTTCTGGTTGGCGCGGCCTTGCGGATCGCCGCCGGGTTCAGACGGGGTTGACTTCTGGATCGACATGGAATATATGAGACTCTGTCTATTCATGAGACTTTAGTCTCATAATAGGCATGTGACAATCAACCGACAAGAGGTCGCCCGTTATATTTCAGCAACTGAGCGCGCCTCAGGGCGCATGAGGTGAATGCCATGAATCACAACCCCCGTTCACGGACCTGGTTTCGGCTCGCTGCCCTCTACTTCGCCATTGGCGTGATGCTGGGCGTGGCGATGGGCGCTTCCGGCGACCACTCGCTTTTCGCGGTACATGCTCATGTCAATCTGTTGGGATGGGTGTCGATGGCCCTGTTCGGCATCATCGGCACAGCGTACCCGTCAATCACCGAAGGGCGCGCGGCTGCCGCACAGTTCTGGATGTACAACATTGGCGTCCCGGTAATGCTCGGCGCACTGACGTTGCGGCTCAAGGGCGTCGCGGCCATTGAGCCGTTGATTGGCGTCGCTTCCATTCTTGTTGGTTGCAGTGTGCTGCTGTTTGTGTGGCTGGTGTTCTCGCGCATCGGTGTAACGGCTATGGGTTTGAGCAGCGCAACACGTGAGTCGCGCACGTCTTGAAGTCAGCTGTCCTTAGGACCGGCACACAAAATGTGCCGGCCACTTGCACCACCGCTGTCTTATTTTTTGATTGAAACAATCGTCGCGCTGCCACCCTCGACCTGGAAAACAAACGAGACACGGTCTCCGGCCGACAGCCCGGCGAGCTGATCATCCGTCACGGAAAAGGCCATGGTCATCGGCGGCCATTGCACGGCGGGTACTGTGCCGTGGGAGATGGTCACCGTGTGTCTGGCAGCATCGATAGCCTTGATCGTTCCGTTGGCATTAGCGACGGGCGCCTGCTTTGTCTCCTTTGTCTGCATGCCCTCCATACCGTCCATTTTCATACCCGGCATATCCTCTGCACGAGCCAAGAAAGACAACGCAACCAAGGTTCCTGCCACTGCAATATGGGTCAGTTTCATACGACGTTTCCTTTAAGGTGAGTGGATTCAATGACGAGATGTCGGCGGCGCATCAGGCGATAGGCTGCCGGAATGACAAACAGGGAAAGCAAGGGAGCCGTGATCATGCCGCCGACCATGGGCGCGGCAATGCGGCTCATCACTTCACTGCCCGTTCCGCTGCCCAACAGGATGGGTAACAGGCCGGCAATGATCACGGCCACGGTCATGGCCTTGGGTCGAACACGCTGCACAGCGCCTTCACGAATCGCCGCAACCAGCCCGCGCTCAGTGCTGTCGCCGAGGTCTTCACGTTCTGCCCAGGCGTTTTTCAGATAGAGCAGCATGATCACGCCAAACTCGGCAGAAACACCGGCCAGGGCGATAAAACCGACACCGGTGGCGACCGACAGGTTGAATCCCAACAGATAGATGAACCATGCCCCGCCAGTCAGCGCGAATGGCAGCGTGGCCATGATCAGCAACGCCTCATCGAAGCGCGCAAACGTCAGGTAGAGCAGCACGAAGATGATCAACAGCGTGGCTGGCACCACCAGTTTGAGTCGTGCATTGGCTCTGTCGAGAAACTCGAACTGCCCTGAGTAGCTCAGGCTCATGCCAGGCTGCAACTTGACCTGCTCGTTTACGGCATGGCGCAAATCAGCGACCACCGAGGCAATGTCCCGGCCACGCACATCGATATACACCCAGCCTGAAGGCCTCGCGTTTTCACTTTTGAGCATCGCCGGGCCGTCGCTGATTTTGACGTTGGCCACTGTCCCCAGGGTGATCTGGATGCCTGACGGCGTGTAGATCGGCAATTGCTCCAGGGCACCAAGCGAGTCACGCCACTCCCGCGGGTAACGTACGTTGATCGGGAAACGTGCGAGCCCTTCAATGGTCTCCCCGACATTTTCACCACCGATAGCGCCGGCCACGATGGACTGCACATCAGCGATATTCAGCCCGTAGCGAGCGGCGGCCTTGCGGTCGATATCCACGTCGATATAGCGGCCGCCGGTCAAGCGTTCGGCCAGCGCTGAACTGACACCGGGTACGCCTTTGGCCACCCGCTCGACCGCCTGGGTGACAGCATCGATGTCCGTCAATTGGGTGCCGGCGACTTTCACTCCGATCGGACTTTTGATGCCGGTGGCAAGCATGTCGATACGGTTGCGAATCGGCGGTATCCAGATATTGGTCAGCCCTGGAACCCGAACCACGCGATCCAGTTCTTCCACCAGTTTTTCCTGAGTCATGCCTGGCCGCCATTGCTCGTGTGGCTTGAATTGAATGGTGGTCTCGAACATTTCCAACGGTGCCGGGTCGGTGGCAGTTTCGGCACGCCCCGCTTTGCCGAACACGTGCTCGACTTCGGGCACCGTCTTGATCAGGCGGTCGGTCTGTTGCAGCAGCTGCGCAGCTTTCTGTGCCGACAACCCCGGGAGAGCGGAAGGCATATAGAGCAGATCGCCTTCGTCCAAAGGCGGGAGAAACTCACCGCCCAGGCGCGACATCGGCCATAGCGCACTGACAAACACCACCAGTGCCACCAGCAGGGTGACTTTGGGACGGCGCAGCACCGCCTCCAGGGCCGGCTGGTAGATCCTGATCAACCAGCGGTTCAACGGGTTTTGTTGCTCACCGGGAATTCGCCCGCGAATCCAGTACCCCATCAGCACGGGCACCAAGGTCACCGACAACCCCGCCGCTGCGGCCATCGCATAGGTTTTGGTGAACGCCAACGGGCCAAACAGTCGCCCCTCCTGCGCTTCCAGGGTGAACACCGGAATGAACGATAAGGTGATGATCAACAAACAGAAGAACAGCGCCGGGCCGACCTCTGCCGCTGCTTCGGTCATGACGTGCCAATGACGCTCGCCCTTCAATTCCTCCCCCGGATTGGCCGCGTGCCAGGCCTCAATCTTCTTGTGGGCATTCTCGATCATCACCACGGCAGCATCGACCATGGCGCCGATGGCGATGGCAATCCCGCCCAAGGACATGATGTTGGCGTTGATCCCTTGGTAACGCATGATGATGAAGGCCATCAGCACGCCCACCGGCAGGGAGATGATCGCCACCAGTGATGAGCGCAAGTGCCAAAGGAAGATCCCGCAAACCAGCGCGACGACAATGAACTCTTCGATCAACTTATGGCTGAGGTTTTCCACCGCGCGGTCGATCAGCTTGCTGCGGTCGTAGGTGGTGACGATTTCCACTCCGGCCGGCAAACTGCTTTTCAGTTCGTCGAGCTTGGTCTTGACCGCCGCAATGGTCTCGCGAGCGTTCTTGCCGCTGCGCAAAATCACCACGCCACCGACGGTTTCGCCCTCGCCGTCGAGTTCGGTAATGCCCCGTCGCATTTCCGGCCCCAACTGAATAGTGGCGACATCGCCAAGGGTCACCGGCACGCCATCCGCCCCCAACTTGAGCGGGATCGCTCGAAAGTCATTGAGCGTCTTCAGATAACCGGAAGCGCGCACGATGAATTCGGTCTCCGCCATCTCCAGTACCGCGCCACCCGTTTCCTGATTAGCCTTGCCGATAGCCTCGGTCACCTCTGTCTGAGTGATTCCGAGGCTGGCCAGTTTTAGCGGATCGAGTTGCACCTGGTATTGCTTGACCATGCCCCCCACCGTGGCCACTTCCGCGACGTTGGGCAGGGTCTTGAGTTCGAACTTGAGGAACCAGTCTTGAAGCGCGCGCAGTTGCGCCAGGTCGTGTCCACCGCTGCGATCCACCAGTGCGTACTGATAGATCCAGCCCACCCCCGTTGCATCCGGCCCCAACGCCGGTTTGGCGCTGGCCGGCAACCGACTTTGTATCTGACTCAGATATTCCAGCACCCGCGAACGGGCCCAGTACACGTCAGTGCCGTCTTCGAACAGCACATAAACGAAGCTGTCACCGAAGAAGGAATAACCACGCACCGTCTTGGCTCCCGGCACTGAGAGCATGGTGGTGGCCAACGGATAGGTCACCTGGTTCTCGACAATCTGCGGCGCTTGCCCCGCAAAGGGAGTGCGGATAATCACCTGAACATCCGAGAGATCCGGCAGCGCATCGATGGGTGTGCTCTGCACTGACCATATGCCCCACGCCGTGACGAACAGTGTCGCCAGTAACACCAGGAACCGGTTGGCGACTGACCAACGAATCAGGGCCGCAATCATGGCTGGCTCCCCGATTTTTCCTCATCCGCCTCATGAATACCGGAGGCTGCTGCACTGGGTGGCGACTCGTCCTCAGTGCTGGCGACAATGCCCTTGAGACTGGCCTCCGAGTCCAGCAGGAACTGGCCAGACGTAACCACCTTCGAGCCTTCTTCCAGACCTTTCAAAATGGCCGTCTTGCCATCGCTCTCCTGTCCGGGTTGCACCTCTACCGGGCGGTAGTGGCCGGTGTCTTCGGCGAGCATCACCAAGGCCCGTCGCCCCGTACGAATAACCGCCTCGCTCGGCACCCACAACACACTGTGTTCGCTCGAACGGTTCAGGCGCACCTGCGCCGTCAAACCCGGCCTGAGGCGGCCGTCCGGATTGGGCAGTTCCACCCGCACACGCAGGGTGCGACTGTCCGCACTGGTCTCGGGCAAAATAGCGCTGACCTCGCCGTTGAGCACCGTCCCCGGGAAGGCTGGCAGCCGTGCTTCGACCGTCTGCCCCACTGTGATCGATCCGGTCTGCGACTCTGGAACGGCCACGGCCAGCCAGACACTGCTCAAGCCATTGACGCGTGCCAGCGTGTCGCCCGTCGCCACGGTCATGCCCGTGCGCACATTCAACGCTTGAAGCACACCGGCGATGGGACTGGTCAGCGTCAGGTACGGCTGAACCTTACCGCTACGCTCTATCTGAGTGATCAGCGCTGCCGGCATTCCGGTGAGCTGCAGTCGCTGGCGGGCCGCCGCCAGCAGCTCAGCGTCGCCGTTACGCTTCAGGGCAAGGAACTCCGTCTGAGCCGCAGCCCATTCCGGCACCAGAATATCCGCCAACGCCGCGTTGGCGTTCAGCACATCTCCTGGAGCATGGGCATAGACTCGCTCCACAAAGCCAGCGGTGCGTGCCTGAATCACCGCAACATCACGTTCGTTGAGCGCCAGGACACCTGTCACGTCGAGGCTGGAATGAAAGGTTCCACGGGTGACAGTCGCAAAACGCAGCCCGAGATTCTGGGTCAGCCCCGGGTCGATACTGACAGTCGCCCGGTCTCCTGCGCCGCTGGCGTATTGGGGAACCAGTTGCATGTCCATGAAGGGGGACTTGCCCGGTTTGTCGAACTTTTGCTGCGGGTACATCGGGTCGTACCAATACAGGGCTTTGCGTTCGGGCACAGCATTGATGTCTTGCTCCGCCACGGCATTTGGCGCTGCGCTCATACGCTGGTAAGCGAACCCGTAACCACCGGCAACACCCAATGCCAGCGAAAGGCTAACCAGCAATGCCCCGTTCCATTTTTCAAGTTTCATTGGCTGGCCTCCCCGTAAGCAAAATACAAACGCGCACTGGTCAGCGCGCGCTGCTCTTCCACGTCGATTTGTTTGAGCCGAACTTCGATGAGTTCACGTCGGGCGGTCACAACGGTGTCTAAATCGCCTTTGCCGGCCCGATAGCTGGCCATGCTGAGTTCGACCTTTTCCTTGGCCAGCGGCAACAGGCTTTCCTGGTTTCGGCGCACGGCACGATTCAGGCGCTCGTAGTCAGCCAGTTGGTTCTCCAGTTGCTGGGTGTGCTCGCGTGACAAGGCTTCGCGCTCGGCCTCAAGCTGGTTGAGTTCAGCGTGTCTGGCGGCGATTTTCGGGTTTTGGCGAGCGTCAGGAAACAACGGCAGATCCCAGGAAAACTGCACGCTGACCATGTCGCCGAACTGTCGGCCACGATGCTGATAGTCAAGCTCCCAACTCCAATCCGATTGCTTCTCCGACTCGGCTTCACGAACCCTGGCTTGCGCTTCGCGGGTCATCGGCGCAAACGCTGCCAGCTCCGGATGGTGTTGCAGTTGATGGGAGTAGCTTGAGCTATCGACGGGCCATTCAGGCAGGCTGCCCACAGGCTTGTCGTTGGCGGCTGAGCCAATCCAGCGTTTGAGGGCTGCTCGGGCCTGGGCTCGCTGCAGAATCAGATCGTCCTGCTGCTCTGCCAACTGAGCGGCTTCCTGTTTGGGTGTCACCGCATCGGCGGGCTGGGCGCGGCCGCCAGCAATCCGGGCCCGGACGGTATCGCTCAGCAGGCGGTTTTCTTTGTAGAAGTCCTGGAACAACGCATCTTTACGCTCGATTGAATAACTGCTGATCCAGGCCAGTGCGGTGGACTGGCGGACCTTCAGACGTTCGACCCGACGCTCGGCGGCAGCGCGATCAACAGCCGCATCGGCGACCTCGATACGGGCTTTTCGCTTGTCGCTGTTCGGCATCTCCTGACGGACCCCGACCATTTGCATGGTCATGAAATCCTGGTCGAGGCTCCAGCGATCCGGACCGCCTATGGGGTAGTTCTGCACTCCCAGAAGCAGCTTGGGATCAGGTAGTTCACCCGCCGGGATGGCTGCGCTGCTGGCAGCCTGAATCCTGGCGTCTTGTGCGGTCAGTGACGGCGCATTGTTTTCGGCCAGCCGCAACGCTTCATCGAGTGTCAGTGCGGCAGCGAAGCTCGGCAATGCCAGTACGCTTGCCGCCAGGCCGACCACAAGGGGCCAGCCTGTGCAATAGCACTTGGAGTTCATATCTACGATTCCTGTGATCATCAACTGCGCGCGTCAAAAGACATGCGCACAGCCAGGTCATCCCGCTAATGCGGAATGAGGTTCGATGTGGGACAGGAATCAAACGCGGGGCGGTCGCCATACCCCGGACGGGGTTCGCACGGGCAGGGAATCGCTAAAGAAGGAAAGCGCTACGGGGCTGAATGCGGTTATGGGAGGCTTGATAATCGAGACTTGCAGCATGCCGCCCGTCTTGCATTCCTGGCCTGGTTTGCAAGGCTTGCCGTGCTCGGTGGGGCTTTTCATGTCGTTGCAGCAGTCCATCCCCATGCCGTCCATCATCGCCATGCCCATCGTCTTCATGGGGCACGGTTCTGTCGGTGCCTGAACGCCCGCCATCCCGCTGAGGGGAAGCGCCAGGCTGATCATGAAAATGATGCAAAACCGCAGATAGCGTTTCATGGGGTGGAGTGTAGTCGCTGCAAATGGCTCTTACGATGGGCTTGAGTCGTCAGCAACCTGTCATCAGGTTCCGACGCAGGCGATAACACCGGAGATGAATTAAGCCAGCATTACGTGTTCATCGACCATCCTGAAATCCACGCGGGATCGTGTGCTTCCCATTGCCCGCCTCTCTCATCACAGGGGCAAAGGCCTGTCCTGCACCACCCGTTTCATGACCAGCGTCGACGTCAGCCGCTGCACGTTGGGCAAGGTCGAAAGGCTTTCATCGTAGAGCCGTTGAAAGGCCGGCAAATCCTGAGTGATGACGTGCAGCAGATAATCCGGTTCGCCGAACAACCGCTGGGCATCGACCACCTGCGGGATGTCGACAAGCGCCGTCTCGAACGCCTCGACCGCTTTGCGGTCGCCCTCACGCAACGTGGCAAACACCATCGCGGAAAAGTTAAGGCCCAAGGCGCTTGGGTCCAGTTGCGCTCTGTAGCCGAGCAACACACCCGACTCCTCCAATGCCCGGACGCGTCGATGGCAAGGGGAAAGGCTCAGGCCCACGCGCTCGGCGAGTTCGGTGACCGACAGGCGACCGTCCTTTTGCAGCTCAGAAAGAATCTTGCGATCAATCCTGTCCATTTCGAATTTTCTCCCAACTCTGCGCATTCTGATGATCATCTTTGAAAGTAAATTCTAACAAGATTTCCTTATTCTTCCTCGCACCCATATTTTTCGGAGCGGGACGATGCAGAGCACGGTGTATCAGCAGCAGAAGTGGTTAGCGCCATGACCTTGAGTGTTTTCGTGGCTTTTTGGGCGGTGTCGATTCTGTTCGTCATCACGCCGGGTGCAGATTGGGCTTACGCGATTTCGGCGGGGTTGAAGGGCCGGGTCGTGATACCCGCCGTGGGTGGGCTGTTGTCCGGTCATTTGATTGCCACGATGATCGTTGCCGCGGGCGTCGGCACGCTGGTGGCCAACCACCCCGTTGCCTTGTCGGTGCTGACCGTTGCCGGGGCCGGTTATCTGCTGTGGTTGGGCATCAACATGCTCGCCCGCCCCGCTACACCGCACTCAGATGATGCTCAGGCGCCGGGCTCCTGGCAGCGTTGGGCGATCAAGGGGCTTTGTGTGAGCGGGCTGAATCCGAAAGTGTTTTTGCTGTTTTTGGCGCTGTTGCCGCAATTCACCGACGCGGCAGCGGCCTGGCCTGTGCCGATGCAGATGATTGCGCTGGGGCTCATCCACACGGTCAGTTGTGGCGTGATTTATTTGCTCGTGGGATTCGGCTCACAGGCCGTACTGCAAGCACGCCCCGCCGCGGCCCGGTGTGTCAGTCGTTTCTCCGGAACGGCCATGATCATCATCGCGGTCGTTTTGCTCGGCGAGCAGCTGTTGGGTTAAGTCCGTGACAAGGCCAGCATTGCACAGCGCTTTTGCCCCACGCCAACACTGCACGGATTGGCGAACGAGAGTGGCATTGCCGCCACTCTCCAGCGGCGCTGGCACCTTCCACAACGCCTGCTTACCGAGCGAGAATCGCAGCTGTCGAGTGGGTCATTCTCTCGATCAGCGAGGCGACGTCCTTCGCACCAAAACAGCGGAATTTAACGCTGCCAACGTCGGTGTCCAGTCGGACGATCTTCGTGACAAACCCACCTTCCACGCTGACCTTGCGGACCAATGCCAGCGGGAGTTCAATATCCATCGTTCCATCCTGAATGACACGGTTCAGGGCATTGGCGCTCAAGCGAACCACGGAGTGAGTCACCTCCACCTTCCCGCCAACCCAAAGTCCACCGTATGCGTGCCTGAAGACCTCAAGCACATCGGCCAGCGCGTCCACATCGCCACTCCCCGCCTCGTCGTACAGATCGCTCACGGTGTCGTAGTCCACTCGGGCGTCGGGCACCAGAAAATTGACCAGCTTCGACTTCAAAATCTCTTCGACCATCTTGGTGTCTCCTTGATATGAGTAGCAGTCCTGTCAATCAGACACCTGCTGTGCACTGGCGCTGAGTGCACGGGGTGATAATGTAGCGCGCCGAATGGAGAATCCAGACCATGCGCCAAGTTCTTCTCGTTGTGGATGTTCAATCCACCTTCTCGCCGCCTGAATGGCTCGTGAAGGGTATTCAAAAAATCGCGGACGTTGTCCCGGCGGTGGCGACCGTCGAGCTGCATGACGAGCAGCGCACGCCGTTCCATCAACAGCTCGGCTGGCACCCTGCGGCGCTCGACAGCAGCGCGGTAAAAACAGAGCAGGTTTTCGTCAAGCACGGCTATGCACCTTCGCCTGAGACCATGGACTATTTGAAGCGCCTGAAGCCGGACCGTGTCCTGGTTTGCGGTATCCAGACGGACACCTGTGTCCTGGCCGCAGGCTTTGCACTGTTTGACGCCGGCCTTTATCCAACGCTTGTCACCGACCTCACGGTGGGTTCATCCCTGGACCGCTCCGGGCAACTGGGTATCAGCCTCTGGACCCACCATTTTCGGCACACCACCACCTCAGCTGAAGTTCTTTCAGGATTGATCGCCGAGCAAAAGTGACGTGATCACGAACAGGAAAGCCACCGCAGCGGGCATTCGTGGATAGGCGCACGTCGCTTGTGCGGCAGCCTGTCGGCGCAGGGTCAGGATGGCTGCACCGAAGCGGATGAACGTTGAGCTGGCAAAAAAGCAAAATTGCCATGTGTTCCACTCGTTAGTTCATACGTCGCAGTTCTCACTGCCCGTTTCTATCTGTCTGGAGTTCTCTCGATGCCCTCGCCCAAATCCGTGCCCGCTGCGCTGCTGGGGCTGGCGCTTGCCTGTCCGGCCATGGCCGAGGAAGCCCAAGGCCTGGAGCTGGGACAGGTGCTGATTCAGGCTGAGGAGCAGCGCGGCGAAGACCAGACGATCGAGGACGCCAAGGCCCGGCTTGCCCAAGTGCCCGGCGGCACCAATGTGGTCGATATGCGCCGCCCCCTTCAGGGCCGCGTGGCCAGCAACCAGGATGTGCTGGCCTATCAGCCGGGGGTCTATGCCCAGTCTGCGGGCAATGAAGGGGTGAAGATTTCGATCCGTGGCTCGGGGATCAACCGTGCACCGGGCGCCCATGCCTCGGGGCTGTACGCCATGCTCGACGGTCTGCCGCTGACCGGCCCGGGCGGCACGCCCTACGAGTTGCTGGAGCCGCTGTGGCTCGATCATGTGGAAGTGCTGCGCGGCGCCAACGGTTTTGACAGGGGCGCGCTGGCCTTGGGCGGAGCCGTCGATTACATCAGCCACACCGGCTACGACGCACCGCTGTTGCAAGTGCGCTACGCCATGGGCAGCCACGGTTATCAGCAGCGTCAGGTCAGTTCCGGGCAGGTGCTGGGGGATTTCGACTACTACGTGTCCACGACCGATGCGCGCGCCGACGGCTATCAGGATCACACGGCCAGCGAGAGCCAGGGCGTCATTGCCAACTTCGGCTATCGCTTCAACCCGAAGCTGGAAACGCGCTTTTATCTGCGCTATCGCCAGACCGACAACGACCTCGCCGGGCGGGTGACCAAACGCTCCATCGAGCACGACCCACGGGCGGCCAACCCTGCTTACGTGACGCGGGATGATCGTCGCGAACAACCGGGAAGCACCTTCTTCGGCAACAAGACCACCTACTACATTGATGACGATTCGAGTATCCAGACCGGCCTTACCTACCATGACTACCCGATGGATTTGCGTGAGGGTCCCAACCGCTTGAAGGTGGCGTACACGGACGTCAGCGGCACCTTCGACTATAAGCGTCGTGACACCCTCTGGGGCCTGGAAAGCCATAGCACGCTGGGCCTGCGCGTGACGAAGCACTTGCCCAATGCCGGCGCCAGCGAATCAGTGCGCATCCCCACCGGCAACACCGCCGGCTATGCGCCGGGCACGCCCATTCGCAACTTCACCTACCAGGGTTCAGACACGGTCTTGCATATGGGCAATGACCTGGAGATCGCCGACGACCTGTGGCTGACCACCGGCCTCGCAGCCATTTACACCCGCCGCGAAAGCGCCGTGACCTTCCCGGAAGGTGGCGGCAAAACCAGCCTCAACGACTGGGACTACGCACCACGCGTGGGCCTGCGCTACCAACTCACACCGGACTTGCAGCTGTTCGGCAACCTCAGCCGCTCGGTCGAAGCGCCGCACCCGTGGTCGCTGATCTACAGCTCCAACATTCGCTTCCCGGCAGGCAGCGGTGTCGCCACAGGCGCCCAGCGCGATCCGGTCAAGCTGCAAAACCAGACCGCGACCACCCTCGAACTCGGCGGCCGCGGCGACAGCACGATGGGGCAATGGAGCCTGGCCTGGTACTACGCTCAGGTGCAGCACGAATTGCTCTCGGTGTTGCCGGATGCCAATGCCGTGACGCCTTACGAACTCAACGCCAGCCCGACCGTGCACCAAGGCGTGGAAGCCAGCCTGCAAAGCAACCTGTGGTCGTCCGGCGATGGCGGCCAACTGAGCTTGCGCCAGAGCTACACCTTCAGCGACTTCCACTACCGCGACGACGACCGCTTCGGCGACAACCGCCTGCCGGGCTTGCCGATGCACTACTACCAGGGCGAACTGCGCTACGACTGGCCCCAGGGTTTCTTCGCCGGGCTCAATTCGCAGTGGGTGTCGAAAACTGCGGTCGATTACGCCAACAGCTATTACGCCGACCCTTACGCACTGTTCGGCGCGACGGTGGGCTACAACGCCCCCAAGGGCGACTGGCAGACCTGGCTGGACCTACGCAACTTGACCAACAAGCACTACGCCGCCACCGTCACGCCGGGCTACGACGACAAAGGTCTGGACGCGGCACGGTCGACGCCGGGCGAAGGTATGGCGGCGTATGTCGGGGTGTCGTGGAGTTTGCGCTGAGGCCTGGGCATGCTTTTGAGTCGGTCCTGACTATGCCGACGACACTTTTGAGCTGAGACGTTTCAGCGGCTGCCGCGATAATCGAACGCTAAACCCATGAGACATCGAGGTTCAGCATGACAAGCGCCGCGACAGAGCAGGTCAGCCCGCAAACCCTGAGAAAAGTGATTGTCGCCGCCGGCATCGGCAATTTCGTCGAGTGGTTTGACTTTGCCGTCTACGGCTTCCTCGCGACGACCATCGCCCAGCAATTTTTCCCCAGCGGCGATGCCAGCGTTGCGCTGCTGAAAACCTTTGCGGTATTCGCCGTGGCCTTTGCGTTTCGGCCTCTGGGCGGGATTTTCTTCGGCATGCTCGGTGACCGGATTGGTCGCAAGCGCACCCTGGCGATGACCATTCTGCTGATGGCGGGCGCGACGACCCTGATCGGTTTGTTGCCGACCTACGCCGCGATCGGTGTCACGGCACCGGTGCTGCTGAGTCTGATCCGCTGCGCCCAGGGTTTTTCCGCGGGCGGCGAATATGCCGGTGCCTGCGCCTATCTGATGGAACATGCCCCCAGCGATAAAAGAGCCTGGTATGGCAGTTTCATTCCGGTGTCGACCTTTGCCGCGTTTGCATCGGCAGCCGTGGTGGCTTACGCACTCGAGGCGTCACTGTCGGCCGAAGCCATGGGCAGTTGGGGCTGGCGCCTGCCGTTCCTGATTGCCGCGCCACTGGGCCTGGTCGGTCTTTACCTGCGCTGGAAGATGGATGAAACCCCGGCGTTCCAGGCCGTCACCCAGCAACATGCTGTCGCGCACTCCCCGCTCAAGGAGACCCTGCGCAACCATGGTTCGGCCATCTGCTCACTCGGTGCGTTCATCTCGTTGACAGCCCTGTCGTTCTACATGTTCACCACCTACTTCGCGACTTACTTGCAGGTCGCGGGCGGCCTGAGTCGTGCAACGGCGTTGCTGGTGTCGCTGATTGCACTGATCTTCGCCGCACTGATGTGCCCATTGGCCGGTTTGTATTCGGATCGGGTCGGGCGGCGCATGACGGTGATGACGGCCTGCGCGCTGTTGATCGTGGCGGTGTATCCATCGTTCATGATGGCCAGTTCCGGCTCGTTCGCAGCCTCCATCGTTGGCGTCATGCTCCTGGCGATTGGCGCCGTGTTGTGTAACGTGGTGACCGCCGCCCTGCTCTCGGAAACTTTCCCGACACGCACTCGCTACACCGCATCGGCGATCACCTACAACATGGCCTACACCCTGTTCGGCGGCACCGCGCCGCTGATGGCGACCTGGCTGATCAGTACCACCGGCAGCAATCTCTCGCCGGCGTTCTACCTGATTGCCATTGCGGTGCTGGCATTGGTTGGCGGCCTGGCGTTGCCGGAGACTTCGAAGATCTCCCTGCACGATGTTTCATCGGGTGAGAAGCAAACAGAGGTGCCGGCGGTGGCACGAGGGTGAAACTCACCCTCGTGGCTTGTTTAACCCGGCTAACCCCTGAGCGCCGCTTCAATCGCCGCGACGTCGATCTTGCCCATCTGCATCATCGCCTCAAATGCACGCTTGGCCGCGGCGGGATCGGGATCGGTGATCGCCGCCGTCAGCACCCGAGGGGTGATCTGCCAGAACAAACCCCACTTGTCCCGGCACCAGCCGCAGACGTTTTCTTCGCCGCCGTTCCCCACTATCGCGTTCCACAAGCGGTCCGTCTCGGCCTGATCGTCGGTCGCCACCTGGAACGAGAAGGCCTCGTTGTGCTTGATCGACGGCCCGCCGTTCAGCCCGAGACACGGGATGCCCATCACCGTGAATTCCACCGTCAGGACGTCGCCCTTCTTGCCCGCCGGATAGTCGCCGGGGGCGCGGTGGACGGCGTTCACCGCGCTGTCCGGAAATGTTTCGGCGTAGAACGTCGCGGCGTCCAGCGCGGCGCCGTCATACCACAGGCAAATCGTGTTCTTGCTGACCATTTTTGTTCTCCAAAAGAATGTGGCGGTTTTTCCTAGTCAACGTCTTCGAACGTTCCCGTACGTACTTCGCCGCTGCGTTCGTAGCGGCTGATCAATACACCCGCTGGCGTGGTGATCGAGTGCGCCAGAGTGAACGCCGACGCCAGCGCATCGTCGCCGAACAGGCGCTTGCCACGCCCCAGGACCACGGGAAACATCATCAACCGCAGCTCGTCGACCAACCCGGCGGCCAGCAATTGGCGCACCAGATCACTGCTGCCCTGGGTCAACAAACGGGCGCCGTCCTGCTGCTTGAGCACGCGTATCGCGTCGGCAAGGTTGCCTTTCAGTGCATGGCTGTTCTGCCAGCCGAGCGTATCGGGTCGATGCGTGGCGACGTGCTTGGCCACGCGGTTGAACAGGTCGCCGATGGGATGCTCGTTTTTACCGGGCCAATACGCCGCGAAAATGTCGTAGGTGCGCCGCCCCAACAGCAACTCGAACGGCTGCGCGAACAGCTCGTTGATGGCCTGGCCGGAGGCTTCGTCGGCGTAAGGCACGATCCAGCCACCGAAACGGAAATCGCCGCCGAGATCCTCTTCGGGTCCACCGGGTGCTTGAATAACGCCATCAAGACTGATGAAAGCGGCAACAGTGAGCGTGCGCATGGTCTTCTCCCGGTTGGTCTTCGTGACAGCGCTCTTGCAGGAAACACCGACGATCAGGCGCATTCCTTAACCGTAGTCGAACGAGACGCCGGGAAATCGACAGTGCGATATACGGATGACGAGCCCTGCGAAAAATAGTCTTGAACGCTACAATCACAGCCCTCTCCCGCAGATCAGGCAGACCCGTCCGGCTATGGCGCTCGACCCTCCAACGATGTTGACACTCTCTATCGCCCTCGCAGCGGCCGCCGCGCTGTATCTGGCGATCGAGTGGCGCAGCATTCGCGAACCCTCGCTGCTGTTCTGGAGCGCTGGATTTGCCACGATCACCGTGGGTTCGACCCTCGCCTTGCTGCGCATCAGCGGCCTGTTGCTGATCGGTATCTGGTTCGCCAACGGCCTGTTGGTGACGGCGCACTTTCTGTTCCTGTTGGGCGTCGCGCGTTTTACGCAGGTGCGCCTGTCTCGTGCCTGGTACCTGATTTTTGCAGCCTGGTTTGCCATGTTGTTGCTGCCGGACGAAGCATCGTGGTCGAAGATCATGCTGGTGGCCAATTCGCTGCTGGTCGCCCTGCCGACGCTCAGGGCCAGCTTCCTCCTGCGTCCTCATGGCAAGTCTTTGAGCGTGGGCGCGGTGCAACTGCGTTATGTGCTGCTGACCCACGGGCTGTTTTATCTGGCCAAGGCGATATCGGTGGTCGTGCCAGGCACGCTGATCGATCTGGCGGCCTTTCGTGGCGAGATCATCCAGATTTCGCTGGTTGAGGGTGCAATGGCGATCATGCTGATCGCGCTCTCGATGACCGGCACCGAACGCTACCGGCGGGAGAAAAGGATTGAACGGCTGGCGGCACGCGATCCGTTGACCGCTCTGTACAACCGCCGCGCCCTCGAAGTGCGGGCACCGCGCCTGCTGGAGAACGTTTCGGGCATGCGACCGGGCGCGCTGCTGCTGATCGACATCGACAACTTCAAACTGGTCAACGACCTCTACGGCCACACGGCCGGTGATCGACTGCTGGTTTCGCTGAGCGAGATGATTCGCGCGGTTTTGCCCGGCGGTGCACTGGCGGCCCGGCTGGGCGGTGACGAGTTTGTCATCCTGCTGAATGACGCATCGAGTGAGCGAGTCGTCGGGTTGGGCAACGCGCTGCGGGACCGGTTTCACCAGGCCGCCGCACAGGCATTCACCACGCCTGAACCGGTCACCTTGAGCATCGGCGCCAACCTGTTCGACCAGCCGCCGGCAAGCCTGACCGCCTTGATCGAGCAAGGCGACACCGCGCTTTACGAATCCAAGCGCGGCGGACGCAACAGCCTGCGCCTGGTGGATCGAACCCTGGCCGGAGGCGAGCTGTCACCTACCCGCTGACTCGCCAGTTGTGTTGATACGCCTGTATGAGTGATAGCTTCACAAATACTGCGTATCTTGTCCGATACAAAGCGATCCAATGCGGCCATTTACGAGCCGCTCTCGTCAAGGAAGAACAATGATCACTGCTTCAACTTCGACTTCAACGAATGCGGCGATGTCGGCCTACACCTCTGCCGCCGAGGCGAAGGCTGCGGCGGCTGCGCAACAGCAACGCGTGGCTCAGGATGATCCGGCCAAGACACCGAACGACGATTCGGTGAGCCTGTCCAGCACCTCCACCGCCTACAGCAATTCAATCGCCGGCAACGCGCCGTTCTTCCCGGTGCGTTCGGGCATGAACGCCGACGCCCTCGTCCTCGGTGCCTCCAAGCCTGGCGCGGTCTCCAGTTCCAAGGACAAGACGTTTGCCGAAGTGGCCACCGATGCCCGCAAGCGTATGGATGAAAAATACGCGCTGATGAAAGCCAGCGGCAAACCGTACACCAGCAGCGATGAAGACCGGAATGCGTTGATGGGCGATCTCGATCGACGCTCGCTGAACGCCGTCGCCACCAATCAGGGCGGGACCTTCACCGCAGAGGAACAAGCCTCGGCACAAGCCTTGATGCGCCAACAGGCGCGCCTCGCCACCGGTTACTACAGTGGCCCGGCGGACCAGCAAAAAAACTGGAAAGACCCGTTTATCAACGACCCTTACGGTCGGGCCCGCGCCGCCCTGGATTTCATGGACAACATGAGCCCCGAAGAGAAAGCCAAGCCTGAGTGGCTGTCCCAGCATTTGTCGCTGGAAGCGGCGCTTAATCAAAGCTCGAGCCTGGACCCCGCCGAGAAGAAGACCGGGCATTTCCACAACCTGGCTGAAATCCTCGCGGGTATCGTGACGGACGGATCCGACAACGAAAAATCCGGCTCAGCCAAAAACACAGATCCGAGCGTCGGGATTATGAAAAAGCTGCAATCACTGGTTTCGTGACACCGCCGATCCTGTAGGAGCCAGCTTGCTGGCGATTGGGCCTTGAATATTGCGTTGATTGCGAGGGCCTCATCGCTGGCAAGCCAGCTCCTACAGGTTCCGGGGTGCCTGGTCGATTGCATTCACAACGCTGATGCCTGCCGAAGAACACAGCCCCTGTAGGAGCCGGCTTGCTGGCGATTGGGCCTTGAACATTGCGTTGATTGCGAGGGCCTCATCGCTGGCAAGCCCGCTCCTACAGGTTCCGGGGTGCCTGGTCGATTGCATTCACAACGCTGATGCCGCTGGAAGAACACAACCCCTGTAGGAGCCGGCTTGCTGGCGATGGCGGTGGGTCAGACGACGGCGTTGTTGACTGACAGTTCGCCATCGTCGGAACGCCGCCCGCAGCAAGCCGGCTCCTACAGGTTTGGGGGCTACCCTTCAAAACGTCCCGTGCCTTCGCGGTCGTGCTTGTATCGTCGGGTCAACGGAAACGGCGGCAGCCAACGCTCGCGACGGGTGATCCAGCTTTCATAGGTGGGCGTCAGTTGGTCAGGGGCATCCAGCGATCCCAGGTTCACTTCGACTTCGTCGTCGGTGCGGGCGAAAACCGAGGAGCCACAGCGCGGACAAAAAAAACGCCCCGCATAGTCGCGGGTTTCGCCGGTGATCGTCACCGCACTCTCGGGGAATATCGCGGAGGCGTGAAACAGCGCGCCATGATGCTTGCGGCAATCGAGACAGTGACAGAGGCCGACCCGGTATGGCCGCCCGGATGCCACAATTCGCACGTTGCCGCACAGGCAACCGCCGGTGAAAGAGTCCATGGTGCGCCTCCTCTGAATTCGTGTGACCGGAAGGCTTATTACGATAGCAGCCACCACTGGTCGCAACGAACTTGCTCTACAGATGCTTTTTACCTAATTTTGAATCTATAGATTCAATTTGAGGTCATGAACATGGCCGTTGCCCTCCAGCAACAAGCCTTCACCAAAAGCCAGTGCGTAACCGGCCTGCGCGCCGCTGTCGGCATTCTCGATAAATGGCGCGCCTCCAGCGATCAGGCCTGCCGAATCCTGCGCATCTCCCGCAGCACCTACACCCGCGCCCGCCAACGCGATCCCGAGTGGGCGGTGGCGCTGGACGCGGACCAGATGCAGCGCATCAGTTTCGTGCTCAACATCCACGCGGCGCTGCGCCTGGTGTTCGATAACCCGGAAAACGTCTACGGCTTCCCGTCGATGGCCAACGACAACGAATTCTTCAACGGCCGCTCCCCGCTCGAGATCATGGCTCAGGGCGATATGATTTCCTTGTATGAGACCTTCCGGCGCATCGACGTGCTGCGGGGCGCGCAATGGTGAGGCTGAGCGAACTGGCAGCACTGGCCGGCGAGCCATTGCAGGCCTATCGACTGGTCAATTCCAAGTTCCCCCCGGTGGCCTTGTTTGATGACGTGGCGGACGCGGACGAGTTTGAAGTGCTGTATCAGATCCAGGAACTCACCAACCCGAGACTGAAAAATGAAGTGGGTCGCCTTGAGCTGATTCGCCGCAGTGAAATCCCGTTCGGCATTCCGGGCTGCTCTTATGCGACGGCCCCTTTTACCCACGTCAACCCGGCAGGCTCGCGGTTCAGCGATGGCAGTTTTGGGGTGTTGTATCTGGCGGACACCCTGGAAACGGCACTGGCAGAAGTGAAGCATCATCAGAGCCTGTACTGGTCGAACGTCCCGAGCCTCAACTACGAGCGGTTCGTCTTCCGCGGGTTGTCCTGCTCTTTTGTGGAGGCCGGGATGAAAGATGCGACCTCCCTTTCGATGACGGACCCTGTTTACGATCCGGACGATTACACGCACTCCCGTCGTTTAGGGAAGTCAGTCAAAGAGGCGGGTTGCCCTGGTCTTCGTTACCACTCGGTGCGAAGGCACGGCAGTGATTGCTGGGCGCTGATGACGCCGAAACCGGTTTTATCGGTGATTCAGGCGGCGCATTACGAGATGGTCTGGAATGGGCAGGTGACGAGTGTCAGTCAGATTAGTGAGGCTTGAATGCGTTATGCCGAAATGAAAACGGGCGACTTGAAAGGCGCCCGTTTTTGTTTGTGTGGGGGGGTTACCAACTGCCGTACGGGATGCCGTATTTTTCGACATAGCGTTTGGACGCCTCGGACAACGGGTAATAGTTACCACCTGATTTTCCAAGGTGTGGCCCCAGAGGTTCTACCTCGGCCTGGGCGCGTGCAACTTTTACGGCCTTCATGCATTTGTCCGAGACCCAAACCTGTGCGATCCCTCCTGGTGCCAGGCCAACGTAGACCAACGCAATCGTACCGGCAGGTTCGTCTGGTGTCGTCGGGCAAGGCTCGTTCACTGTCGCCCGCATGATTTGCCGGGCTTCTTCAGGTATATCGATCCAGACCCGGTAGGTTTTTGACTCCACCACAGACTGCCAGCGAACATAGATACGCTTTGGCAAATCGGCCCCTACGACTTCCCGAATTCCTCCGGTAATTTGCCCCCAACCCCGAGCGGACTCCATACCGTCTTCCGGCTCGTTTCCCGCCGCCGTTCCGCCACCTGTTCGGCGCAACAATTTGCCGTTGATGTCTTCGACCTGACTGTCTTCGACCCAAACCTTCATGTAATTCGGCTGGTTGAAGCTAAGACTCCACCATTTTCTGGTGAGCTCGCTTTTTGGGAGAGTGTCTGACGCCTGACACCCAGCCACCAACCACAGGCCAAGTAATAAAACCAAAGCACGCATCAAAACACTCTCCAGCTAGAGTCCGGCACATGAGGATGGCGCACACGTACTCCACTTTCAGTCGGCGCGTTGGTATAGCGAATGGTCACACCTCGCTCCCGACTTGCGCCTACAGGATTACTCCAGTTGGCAGACATGTGAACGTATTTGAGCTTCAATATTTTTTCTTCTTCAGCCGTTGGCTCGTAGTTTCCGGAAAGAACCCTGTCGCAAAAAGGCTGTAGTTCAGAAGGCAGGCTGTTAGCGGGATCGTTTTCGTCGATCACACCAAACTGCACCCCCTTCTCCCTCGCCAATTTATGCATCAAGTGCAGATACACCACCGACAGCTTGCCACTGACCGGGCGCTTGAGCTGCAACCCTGCATACGCACGCACCTGTTTGCCCCCCGATGCCTGATCTTCTCTCGGAAGTGGGGTCGGTTTCGGAGTCACGATTTCCAGCATTGCTTCTGGCCAGCCATTGGCTATCCAACTCGCTTTCTGCTGCTGAGCATCACGATAAATCGAAGTGGTTTGAATATCGGTTCCCTGGTGCATCGTAAGGGCCTGCATGGGGCTGACCAACACGCACTCTTCCACTTCTTCCCGGTACCCCCCACCGACATCCGAATGCACGCCGGGAACGGGTATTTCGGTGTGAGCAGGAATGACTGTGCTTAACGCAAAGTTGGCCCGACGCTCGTCCCGTGCAGTCAATTGAATGACATCGGCAAAGTACTTGCGGTCAAGGTAGAGCTTGATCCCCGGCGCCACGGGACTTTGAATGTTACCTAAGTTTGTGACCCCTGCGACCGAGGGCACGGTATCAAACAGGCCAATGAAGCCCATGATGATTTCGCTGTTGTACTGGGCATCGAAACTGGAGCTGAAACCCTTGGGGTTGCTGCGAAGCACTTCACCTAAAGGTCCCAGTTTGCAACGTACGATTTCGTTGGCGAAATGTCGGGCAGCGGCGGCGCCTCGACTGAACCCAAAGGTGTCGAATGTGAGCGATGTAATCTCGCCGTCAGGATTACGATCAATCGCTTCCTTGATCAGTGCTTTCATGGCGACAAACGCTTTTTGTACCTTCCCTGCTACACCTGCATCTCCTCGCCCGGTCGCCGCAGCCCCCAAGCTGTCTTCGGCGGCCGCATCGGTGCCGATCCCATCAACGTAGAGGCTGCGCTGTACGAGTTTGGACGACGCATCGTTTCCGGCGACTTCCGATGTCGGGTAGAGCTCGTATAGTTTGAAAACATTACTCACATCATTCCCATAACTCCCCTCCGGATCCGCCATATACGGCTTGCAGCTCGCATCTACATCCGCAGGCAAAATCGGATGATGGGCGCCACACAGCAATCCTGAAGCCGAGTTGCTCGCATTGTTCAGCGTCCCGTCGAAGAACACGCCAATGCGCAATGCGACGCGGACTTTCTCCTTCGCTGCCGCCGGTGCCTTGCCGTATTTCTCGTACTCGGCCCAGCGTCTGGCGTGGATGTCGACAGGTTTGGCTTCGTCGTATCGGAAGTTTTTCGGGGGTTGGGTACGTATCCACTCATTCCTTGATCACCTGGCTCCTTGGTGCAACGGGCGCTGAGGGTGCCACTGTGGATCCAATCAAGCAACGCGTAGCCAGATGCCACCATCCGGGCAACGAGGGCTCTCATCCATCTATTGCTTTCGTCAATGGTCACCATTAATTCAATGAAGTTCTCTTAAAAATTCCGCGGCGTAACATCGCCTCCATACCAAACAACTACACCCCGGAGCACACCACCATGAAACGCCAACTCTTCCTCAGCATCGCTTTCTCGGTTTTTGCAGTTAACGCTTTTGCCGCTTCTTCTGCTCACCCGGTTGTCGCTGAAGGCGGCTCGGATCGTCTGATTGAAAGTCGTGTGGCTGAGGGTGGTTCGGATCGTTTGATCGAAAACCGCGTTGCCGAAGGTGGTTCCGACCGTCTGATCGAAAACCGCGTCGCCGAAGGTGGCTCGGATCGTCTGATCGAGAATCGTGTGGCCGAAGGTGGTTCCGATCGCCTGATCGAAAACCGCGTTGCCGAAGGTGGTTCCGACCGCCTGATCGAAAACCGCGTTGCCGAAGGTGGTTCCGACCGTCTGATCGAAAACCGCGTTGCCGAAGGTGGTTCCGACCGTCTGATCGAAAGCCGCGCTGTATGAATGAATGGCTCTATCGCGGTACTCAACGAGAAGCCCGGCCTAATCAGTCGGGCTTTTTCTTGCGTCAAACAAATGAGTGGCCTTCATTGAGGTGACACCGCAGCACGCCGCTTCGCGTATCGCCCCAACCCGATTTTGATGCCGACCAGCATGGGCGCGGCGACTGCGAAAAGCAGCGTCACTGCAACAAATGCGCTGTCGAAGGCAATCACAGTGGACTGACCTGTAACGGTACGACCCAGAAGGCTCATCGCCGCCCGACCCGCAGCCACTGCATCCATTCCTTTGGCCGACAACATCGCTGTCGTGGTGGTCAGCCGTTCGATGACCGCGCCCCCGCCCGGAGTGACGCTGGCGCCAAGGACCACCGAGTTGGCGACAACGTTGTGCTCGATCAGCGTCTGAAGCCCTGCGACGCCCATCAGGCCACCCAACTGGCGCCCCGTATTGAAAAGCCCTATGCCGCTGGCGAGGTTGCGCCTGTTGAGGTCACTGAACGCGATCAGGGTGATCGACAGAAACAGAAAACCAAGACCCAACCCGCGCAACAGGATGGCCGCCATCATGTCGTCGGCGCCGCTTTCACGGGTGGAACCGGACAGCATCCACATCGCAACCATGATCATCAGGATGCCGAAGGGCACGGTGGCGAACGGCGGAACGCGGCGAGCCTGCATGAGCCAGGCCGAAATCAGCAACGCCCCGATAAAAAAGGCGCTACTGGGCAACAGCAGCTGGCCGGCATCGGTGGGTGTGAACGCGAGGACTGAAAGTGCAAACGCCGGAATCAGGAACGCACTGCCGAACAAGGCCGCACCGGCGACAAAACTGACGATAAAGGCGAAAGTAAAATCGCTCGATTTGAACAGGGTGAAATCGAGCACACCCTGGCCTTTGCTCAACAGCTGCTGACCTAGAAAAGCCAGCAGCGCGGCGCCCCCGATCACGGTCAGCCACAGGATGCGCGGTTCCTCGAACCAGTCCCATCGGCTGCCCTGGCTGAGCACATAGGTAAAACACAACAAGGTGACGCAGATCAGGCAGAAGCCGACCCCGTCAAACGGACGATGCCGTGTCTTGGTCGGCATCGGGGCGTCGGCGGTCAGCAAAAGTCCACTGGCCGCCAGGGCGAGCGGAACAACGCTGAAGAAAATCCAGGCCCAGGACTGGCTATCGATCAACCATCCTTGAAGGGCCGGCGCAAGGGTGGCGGGCGCGACAACCGCGCCCATGGCGAACAGCGCCTGAAGGATGGGTTGATGTGATCGCGGCCAGGCGCGAAAAATGATCACTTGCCCGCCGACCAGCAGCGTGCCGCCGGCGAAGCCCTGGATAACTCGAAGCGCTACCAGCAGATCCAGCCGAGCCGTCATGGCGGCAACGGCGCACGCCAGGCCCATGACCAAAGTGGCGCTGATGAGGGCCTGACGCGGCCCGAAGCGGTTCATCAACCAAGGAGCGGTCATGAACCCGATCAGCTTGAACGCGGTGTAGCCAACGTCCAGCCAGGCGAACTCATCGGGCGTTGCATAGGTATCGCCGATGATGTCGCTGCGGCCAAGCGACAGGACGGTGCCGGCGAGCGCTTCCGTCAGCGCGGCAAGCAGGATGCCCGCCATGAGCAGGAGGCCATTCGTCACGCGGGCATTGCCCGGCGTGGCGGTGGCCACCGGGCTCATGAGCCACTTCCTTGCGCAACCTCGACTCGCGCAGACAGGCCCGGGACGATGCGGCCCGGCAACGGGTTGTGGGCCAACAGGATTTTCACCGGCACTCGCTGGACGACACGAACAAAGTTGCCGGTCGCGTTATCCGTGGGCAGCAAGCTGAATGCCGAACCACTGCCCGGTGCAAAGCTGTCGACCACGCCTTCAAGTGCCTCGTTCGGATAGCCGTCAACCGTGATGCGAACCCGTTGACCGGGACGAATATGCTCAAGTTGGGTTTCCTTGAAGTTCGCCACGACCCACACATCATGGACCGGCACGATATCGAGCAACGACACGCCCGTCGTCACATACCGACCGACGCGGACCTGGCGGTTACCGATAACGCCATCGACAGGCGCGCGGACCACGGTGCTGTCGAAATCGATTTGGGCGAGATCCCGCGCCGCCTGCGCCTGATTCACCGCCGCAACGGCTGCTTCGCGCTCGGTGACCAGCACGGCGATGTGTTGCTGTTGCGCCTCGACCGATGCCGAGGCGGCCGATACCGTCGCCTCGGCTCTGGATTGTGCGGCGGCGGTTTCATCGACAAGGGCGTGGCTGACCGCGTTGCTGACGATCAGTTTGCGGTTGCGATCATGGGTCTTGGTCGCCAGATTCATCTCGGCGGAAGCTGAACGCCTCTGGGCTTCGGCCTGGCGGATCAGGGCCCGTTGAAGCTGGGTCTGGGCATCGACATGACTCAGGCGAGCCTGGGCCGCACTGACATTCGCCACGGCTTGCGCCAACCGTGCGCGGTAGTCTCGGTCATCAATGCGAAACAGGACATCACCCGCCCGGACGGTCTGGTTATCCTCGACCTCTACCGACGTGATGTACCCGGCCACTTTGGCGGCGAGCGAGGTCACGTCGCCGCGCACATAAGCATTATCGGTGGAGGTCGTGCCGCTGAAAACAGCCACGGCCCCTCCGGCAGCCAGGACCAGAACGGCGGCGACGCACAGCAACCGGCCGATGGTTTTTTTCTTGCTGCGGCGCGTCACGGCGACAGGGATTTCGGCGCTTGCGCCGGCGGCAATGGCGGCCTTGTCCTGGAGCGAGTTCATTTCTCTCATTACCTGTTCAATGCCGGGAAACGCAACAGCCAAAGGGCGGCAGTGGCCTGCCGCCCGGCTATCGCGCGTCGATCAGCGCGTGTATGAGGTCACTTGCCGATGGGCGTGACGAGCACCTTTTCATCGGAATCGAGGACGAACACCGCCAGCAAACGCGCAGGTTGGGTATCGCTGGCATTGGCGCTGACTTCGTGCACGGAGCCCGGCTCCTCTACGAAGTTTTCGCCGACGTTGTAGATCTTTTCCGGCTTGTCTTTGATTTTGATGCGAAACGAGCCTTCCAGGACCGTTGCATAAATGAAGGCCGTTTTCGGATGGGTGTGGGCCGGCGACGCGGCACCAGGCCCATATTCGACAACCACGCCTTTCATACTCTTGCCGGGGATATTGGGAATGGGCCGGTCGAACACGACCGTCACCTTGCCCGCGGGTTTGTCGTCGGCCGACGCGGTGATCGAGAGCGCTGCAAAAGCAGCGGCCAGAAGATATCGGGTGAACATGGCAAATCTCCTTATGCGTCTGTTTGATGAGGGCACAACCCGGCGTCAGGACCGGGCGAGCCAGTCCTCGAAACGAATCGCGCCCAGGCGCGGGTGCTTGCCGGGGGTCAGCGACTGATCGTCGAGCACCGCGCCGAAGTAGCGTGCGTGCACGTCCGGTACGACTTTGCGGGTGTCCCCGGTTGCCCGCAGAAAGCGCCTGACCAGTTCGTCCAGCGGCATGGCCTCGGGCCCCGCGACTTCGAGCGTGCCGTTGACCGGTGTTTGCAGCGTGACCTCCGTCAGCGCCGCCACTACGTCGTCGGACGCCAGTGGCTGGATCAGCGCGGGCGAAAGGCAAATCTCCTCACCGACGGCGGCCGATTGCGCGATACCGCCGACAAATTCGAAGAACTGCGTAGCCCGCAGGATGGTGTAAGGAATGCTGGACGCCTTGATCAGGTTTTCCTGGGCGACCTTGGCCCGGAAATAGCCATTCTCGGGAAGCCGTTCGCTACCGACGATTGACAGGGCCACGTGATGACGAACGCCGGCGGCCGCTTCAGCCGCCAGCAGATTGCGGCTCGAAGTTTCAAAGAAGTCGAGGACGGCCTGGTCTTCCCACGACGGCGCGTTCGCCACGTCGACGACGATATCAGCGCCATCCATCGCTTCGGCCAGGCCTTCGCGGGTGATGCTGTTTATGCCCGTACTGGGGGCGGCTGCGAGCACGTCATGGCCGCGCTCGCGGAGGTTGTTCACAAGTTTCGATCCGATGAGGCCAGTGCCTCCAATGACGACGATCTTCATGGGTTCTCTCCGCTTCACGACGGCAACCATTGCTGTCGGTGTGAGTAAAGAGTGCCCCCGTGCATAAGCGAAGTCCTTGCGCAGGCCTTGGATTTACCTTCGCTCACGCTTGGTTTTTCGTCCAAAAAAACCGCCGTTTGAATGTCATCCTGACTCGGCGGTGCAGCCGGTTACGCGCTGCCGTATTATCGACTGCTCGTACCCATTACCCGCTCGACCAGGGGATATTCACCTTGCCATTCGTGTTTGAAGACTACGTACTCGATCAAGAGCGCCGGGAACTCACCTTGCGCGGGCAAGTCGTGCCCATCGGGCCACAGGTTTTCGATTTATTGCTGCAGCTCGTCAGCCAGCGCGATCGCGTCGTCAGCAAGGATGACTTGCTCAAGGCGGTGTGGAGCGGCCGGGTGGTTTCGGAATCGACGATCACCAGCCACATCAATGCGGTACGCAAGGCCATCGGCGATACCGGTGAGGAACAGCGCCTGGTTCGCACGGTGCCGCGCAAGGGTTACCGCTTCATTGGCCAGGTCGATGCAGGCGAGACCGCCGAGGCCCGGCAACCTGACGAACACGGTATCGGCGCAGGCGTGCCCGCCGACCGGAATGAACCCCTCGTGCTACCGGACAAACCCTCGATCACTGTCCTGCCCTTCCAGAACCTGAGCGGCGACCCGGAACAGGATTACTTCGCCGACGGCGTGGTTGAAGACATCATCGCCGCCCTGTCGCGGATCCGTTGGCTGTTCGTGATCGCGCGCAATTCGAGCTTCACGTACAAAGGCCGGGCGGTAGACGTCAAGGGTGTCAGCCAGGAGCTCGGCGTGCGTTACGTGCTGGAAGGCAGCGTGCGCAGGTCCGGTGACAGGGTGCGCATCACCGGGCAACTGATCGATGCGACGACCGGAACGCACCTCTGGGCGGAGCGCTTCGAAGGCACGCTCGACGACATCTTCGAGTTGCAGGATCAAATCACTGAAAGCGTCGTCGGTGCCATCGCGCCGCAGCTCGAACGGGCGGAAATCGAACGGGCCAAGCGCAAGCCGACGGAAAGCCTCTGCGCCTACGACTATTACCTGCGGGGAATGGCGAAACTGCACAATGGCACACGGGAAGCCATCGAGGAGGCGCTGGTGATGTTCTACAAGGCCATCGAACTCGACCCGGAGTTTGCGTCGGCCTATGGCATGGCGGCGTGGTGTCATTTCTGGCGCAAGTTGAATGGCTGGATGACCGATCGACCTCAAGAGATCGCCGAAGGTGCGCGGCTGGCGCGACTGGCCATGGCGCTTGGTCGGGACGATGCGGTGGCGTTGACGCGAAGCGGGCATGCGCTGGCCCATCTCACCGGTGATGTCGATGGCGGCATTGCCCTGCTCGACAGGGCGCGCCTGCTCAATCCGAACCTCGCTCCTGCCTGGTTTTTGGGCGGTATTTTGCGTGCACTGCGCGGTGAAACAGACGCCGCCATCGAGTTTTTGACCCATGCCGTGCGCTTGAGCCCGCTGGACCCGGAGATGTTCAGGATGCAGGTGGGTATGGCGCTCGCGCACTTCGTTGCCGGGCGCTACGACTGTGCGACGGACTGGGCGGATAAGGCATTGCGCAACCTGCCCACCCTGCTGCCTCCGGTCGCGCTGCTGGCGGCCAGTCATGCGCTGAGGGGACAAATGAATAAGGCGAAGCAGGCGATGCAGCGCTTGCGCGAGCTGGATCCTGCATTGCGTGTTTCCAATTTGAAAGAATGGCTGCCTATTCAGCGGCCAGAGGATCTTGCTCGTTTTGCGCAGGGGCTGCGGATGGCTGGGTTGCCTGAGTGAGTGTGGTGCGGGTCACTTCGCTTGGGGGTATATCCGTTTCTGCGGTGATGGCCGCTATTGGTTTCGCTTTTACAGCGAGTCACTTGGAAGAGCCCCAAGTAACCAAGGGCTCTTGCCCCTTTCGTTCGGTGGCTCGCTAAGGCTCGCCATGCCCTCGCTCCGGTCCTGCTCCGTGGGCCCGCCGCCATCGGCCATCCCTGGCCGGGGGCGGCTAACCCGGCATCCATGCCGGGTTGCCCACTGCGCAGAACCTCCACTCGGCCTCTCGAGGGGGCGCTCAGATCAAAAGCTGAAGGCGAGCTAACGCTCGGCCTGATGAGTGGTGAGAAGCAAAAGCAAACGCGATTCCCTGTAGGAGCGAGGCTTGCCCGCGAAAAACGACCGGGCAACGCGTTCATTCAGACAGCCCGCGTTATCGTTGACGTCCATCGCCAGCAAGCTGGCTCCTACAAGGGAAATGCATAGGTGTCTGGAAAAATACGATCCCCCCTGTAGGAGCCGGCTTGATGCGGGCGGCGTTCCGACGATATCGGTGGGTCAGTCGACGTTTGTATTGGCTGGACGGACGCCATCGCCAGCAAGCCGGCTCCTACAGGGGATCGGTGTTCATGTCCGGAATGAGTGAACGCAGCAGTGAAGCAGAACGCGTACGCAAATGAGCCAGGTCGGCTTTCAGGCCGCCTCGGCGGCCTGTGGCGGTAGTCGCCCCCTCGAGAGGCCGAGCGCAGGTTCTGCGTAGTGGGCAACCCGGCAAGGATGCCGGGTTAGCCGCCCCCGGCCATGGATGGCCGATGGCGGCGGGCCCACGGAGCAGGACCGGAGCGAGGGTATGCCGAGCCACAGCGAGGCACCGAACGAAAGGGGCAAAAGCGCTTTGGTTACTTTCGCGCTTTTCGAAAGTGACTCGCCGTAAGGGCGAAACCATTAGCAGCCGTTACCACAGCAACGGATATGTACACCCTTCCCAAATCCAACTCCCCCGCAAACTAAAAAACCGCAGCTCAGTTATTGCGCAACAGCACGTAAGCCTCACCACCATTACGGTCATGCTGAAGAATGAAGTTTGCGCCCTGCAGGCTAACCTTCGACGGCACACGATCCGCCACCGCTGTCTGCGAATATGGCTGCACAGCGCTCAGCAATTGTCGGGTCAGGCTATCGTCGGACTGACTCGGAGTCGTGACCACGCACTCTTTCGCAGACAACTGCACCGCAAGGTTTTTGTCAGCCGTGAAGCCGATACGGGTAAAGCCCATATCCTGCAGATCATCGATACCGTAACGCTTGGCTGCTTCGGCCGAACCGACGAACGATGGCGCAGTCTTCAGGCAGACGTCGGTGAAAGCTTCAATGGCCTTGGACTTAACGGGAATCGGAGCATTCGGGGTTGATGCAGCGCAACCGGCGAGCAAGAGAAGGCTGGACAAGGCGAGCTTGCGAAACAACGAATTGGACATGACGCAGGGATCCTTCCATTTGAATACGGCGCGCAACCATCGGGTCGCGTGCCACTTGAGCAGGTGGGCCCGAATGGTAAAACAAGCCCGGCCTCCACCGCGAGAGGATTAGCGCCGAGGCCCTTCTCATTCAGCATCGGCAAGGAGTCAAGACGATCTGCATCGGACTCAATACGTTCAGAACCCAATAGCGCGGCATCAAAGGCAACACTGTCTCCACTCCCAGCGCACACCGCGTTGTGTTGTGAAAGGTATTGCCACCCCACTATTGGAAGCCTGACTCATGAAAACCTTAAGCATCGAGAACTACAAAACCAATGCCGCCTCTGGACAATCATCGCTCGGGAGCAAAACCACAGCGATTGGAACTTACGGAGCGTACTTTGCCCTCGCCGTGATCTACTTCTGGTTCGGTGGCATGAAATTCACTCACTACGAAGCGCAAGGCCTGGTTCCGCTGGTGAGCAACAGCCCTTTCCTGGGTTGGGTCTACAACATTTTCAGCGTCGATACCTTCTCCAGTTTACTCGGCGTTCTGGAAGTCTCGATCGGCGCTCTTATTGCAGGCCGACTGCTGTCACCCAAGCTTTCATTGATCGGTGGCGCATTGTCAGCCGGGCTGTTTTTCACGACGTTGAGCTTTATGTTGTCGACACCAGGAGTAATCGAACCCAGCCTCGGTTTCCCGGCCATTTCGGTTGCACCGGGCCAGTTTCTCCTGAAAGACATCGGGTTGCTTGCCGCCTCCATCTTCGTGGCCGGCCATTCATTATCCGCGCTGGAAAACCGCTGAATCGATGATCCTTCTCTTGGGATGGCCTGAAGCAATCCGATGTTTTCAGGCCATGCCCCATCAAGAAAGTCCGTCCCCCTCTCCCGCCAAATCTTTTAGCCAGTCCCGAGGGCTGTAGCCCGTCTTGCGACGAAACGCGCGAGCAAGTGCCGAAGGACTTTCATAACCGACTTCTGCGGCGATCAGCGTAATCGGCCGTCCTTCACGCAAACGCTTCTGCGCCAGGCTGATACGCCAGCTCAGCAGATAGTCCGCCGGTGTCTGCCCTATAACGGCCCTAAAATGCACGGCATAGGCCGCACGCGACATGTTCGACTCGCTCGCCAGTTCCGCCACCGACCAGGCACGGTGAGGTGCGTTGTGCATTTGCACCAGCGAGCGCGCCAGTCGCGAATCCGCGAGCCCGGCCATCATGCCGGTCCGCAGTTGGTGATGATCGAGCAGATGTCGAAACAGCAGGATGATCAGTAATTCGAACAAGCGATCCAGCGCCGCTTCCCTGCCGCAATGTCCGGCTGCCGCCTCAACGAACATCCATCGCAGCGTATCGGCCAGCTGCGGCAACTCTTCCAGGGGCAGCACCAGGCAATCAGGTAACGAGGCAGACAACGGGTTATCGACCCCGCCCTCAAACTCCATCGACGCGCACAAGAGTTGAGCGCCATCGGGCTCACCGGCGAACAGTTGATGCCGGCTTGGGCGTGGCAGAAAAATCAGACTGGGTTGCGTCAGCAGCACGTCCTTACGGTCGCCGCCCCGCAAAGTGATGGTACCGGCCTGCAGCAGGTGAATATGACCACGCTGGTCGGCGCCATCGTACGCCGCCATACCGCACAGCCTGCCGTTGTAAAACAGGTGTGCGCGTACGCCGAACTGCGAAAACAACGTAGACAGGCGATCCATGGGCATTCTCTTGGAGTGGTACAGACCGGAGGTCTTTGACTGGGTGTATATCCATTCCTGCGGTAACGGCGGCTATTGGTTCCGCCCTTACGGCGGGTCACTTGGAGAAGCGCCAAGTAACCAAGCGCCCGCGCCCCTGACGTACGGTGGCTCGCTAAGGCTCGCCATGCCCTCGCTCCGGTCCTGCTCCGTGGGCCCGCCGCCATCGGCCATCCCTGGCCGGGGGCGGCTAACCCGGCATCCATGCCGGGTTGCCCACTGCGCAGAACCTCCACTCGGCCTTCCGACGGGGCAGATCAAAATCAAAAGCCAAGCAAAAGCCAAAGCGAGGCGGCCTGCCAGCCGACCTGTCTCTATAACCGTACGCGCTCGCCTTCACTGCTGCGGTCACTCATTCCGGATATGTACACCGATCCCCTGTAGGAGCCGGCTTGCTGGCGATGGACGTCAACGATAACGCGTACTGTCTGAATGAACGCGTCGCCCAGACGTTTTTCGCCGGCAAGCCGGCTCCTACAGGGAATCCCATACGCTTTTGCTTTTCACCACTCATCAGGCCGAGCGTTAGCTCGCCTTCAGCTTTTGATCTGAGCGCCCCCTCGAGAGGCCGAGCGCAGGTTCTGCGCAGTGGGCAACCCGGCATGGATGCCGGGTTAGCCGCCCCCGGCCATGGATGGCCGATGGCGGCGGGCCCACGGAGCAGGACCGGAGCGAGGGCATGCCGAGCCTTAGCGAGGCACCGAACGAAAGGGGCAAGAGCCCTTGGTTACTTGGGGCTTTTCCAAGTGACTCGCCGTAAGGGCGAAACCGCCAGCCGCCATCACCGCAGCAACGGATATCCCCCCACCCAATCCCAAAAACCCTCCCAACCCTAGGTGTGATGAATCTCCCGATCCTTGGTTTCCGGCAAAAAGAACGTCCCAAGAATAGCCGTCATCACCGCAATCACGATCGGATACCAAAGCCCGTAGTAGATATCCCCCGTGGCCGCGACCATGGCGAACGCAACCGTCGGCAGGAAGCCGCCAAACCAGCCATTGCCAATGTGGTACGGCAACGACATCGAGGTGTAGCGGATACGCGCCGGGAACAGTTCCACCAGCCACGCCGCGATCGGGCCATAGACCATGGTCACGTAGATCACCAGGATGGTCAGCAACAACAACACCATCGGGTAATTGGTCTTCGCCGGATCCGCCTTCTCAGGGTAACCGGCGTCCTTGAGCGAGGTGCCAAGGGTGGCGACGAAGGCATCGTTGCGGGTCTTGAAGTCGGCGGCCGGCATGCCGGTGCCCTCGAAGCTCTCGACCACTTTGCCGCCAATGCGAACCTGCGCAATGGTGCCCGGCTCGGCTTTTTCGTTGATGTAGGGGATGGCTTTCTTCGCCAGTACCGTCTTGGCAAGGTCACAGGAACTGGTGAATTTGGCTTTGCCCACCGGGTCGAACTGGAACGAACACTGGTCTGGATCAGCAACCACCGTGACCGGGTTTTTCGCCTGAGCCGCAAACACGTCGGGGTTACCGTACTGGGTCAACGCATGGAAGATCGGGAAGTAAGTCACCGCCGCGAGAATACAACCGGCCATGATGATGCCCTTGCGGCCGATGCGGTCGGACAGGCTGCCGAATATCACGAAGAACGGCGTGCCGATCAGCAGCGAACCGGCGATCAGCAGGTTGGCGGTCTGCGGGTCGATCTTGAGCATTTGCAGGAGGAAGAACAGCGCATAGAACTGCCCGGTGTACCAGACAACAGCTTGGCCGGCAGTACCGCCGAGCAGCGCCATGATCACAATTTTGAGGTTTTCCCAACGAGCGAAGGATTCGGTCAGCGGCGCTTTGGACGACTTGCCCTCGGCCTTCATTTTCAGGAACACCGGCGATTCGCTGAGTTGCAGGCGGATGTACACCGAGATGATCAGCAACAGGATCGACAGCAGGAACGGAATCCGCCAGCCCCAGGCCTCGAACGCTTCAGTACCTAGGATCGTGCGGCAAGCGAGGATCACCAACAGCGACAGGAACAGACCGAGGGTCGCGGTGGTTTGAATCCACGAAGTGAAATAGCCGCGCTTGCCCTTCGGCGCATGCTCCGCGACGTAGGTCGCCGCCCCGCCGTACTCACCGCCCAACGCCAGGCCTTGCAGCAGTCGCAAGGTGATCAGGATGATCGGCGCCGCGACGCCGATGGTCGCGTAGCCGGGCAGAAACCCGACGATGGCGGTGGAGATACCCATAATGACAATGGTGATCAGGAAGGTGTGCTTGCGTCCGATCATGTCGCCCAGTCGCCCAAACACAATCGCGCCGAAAGGCCGTACGGCAAACCCCGCGGCGAACGCGAGCAGCGCGAAGATGAAGGCGGTTGTCTCGTTGACGCCGGCAAAGAAGTGCTTGGCGATGATCGCGGCGAGAGAGCCGTAAAGGTAGAAGTCGTACCATTCGAACACGGTGCCCAGGGACGAGGCGAAGATGACCTTGCGCTCCTCCCTGGTGATCCCGTGGTTGGGCACGTTGCCCGTGGTGGTGTTGTCGATTGCGGCCATGAGTCTTCTCCGTCTTGCTCTTGTTGTAGGCCGGAGCACCTCACTAGCATCGTCGCACCCAGGCCCTGGGGCTGAAGTTATCGGACTACGGAATGCACAAAGCCTGGCAACAGGCTGACCGCCTCACATCACTGCAAGGTTTCATGAAGCATAATCACCTTCGTGCAGATATCCACTCGCCAGCCTGCAAACCCTCAAATACGCGGAGAACCCGCCATGAATCAGCGCAAAACCGGCTACGCCCCCGTCAACGGGCTACGGATCTATTTCGAGATTCACGGCGCAGCGCACCCCACGCGACCGCCCCTCGTCCTGCTGCATGGCGGTGGCGACACCCTTGAAACCTCATTCGGTCAGATCCTGCCGGTGCTGGCGGCTGAGCGTCAGGTCATTGCCATTGAACAACAGGGTTATGGGCACACAGCAGACATCGTCGACCGTCCGTTCAGCTTCGAGCAATCCGCGGACGACACGGCGGCACTGCTCGCGTATCTGCACATCGGGCGAGCGGACCTGTTCGGTTTCAGCAATGGCGGCACCATCGCCTTGCAGGTGGCGATCAGGCATCCGGACCTCGTGCGCAAAATCGTGGCGGCGTCGGCGCTGGTCAATCGTGACGGCGCCTATCCGTGGCTCTGGGAAGCGATGGCCAACGCCACGCTGGAGAACATGCCGCCAGAGTTGCAGGAGGCGTACCTCAAGGTCGCGCCGCAGCCCGGTAATCTGCGGCTGATGCATGACAAGGCAGCCCAGCGCATGCGCGATTTCAAGGACATCCCCGACGACGATATCCGCCGCATCACCGCGCCGACGCTGGTGGTGGTCGGCGATGCGGACGTCATCCGCCCCGAACATGCCGTGCAGATGTTCCGGTGCCTGGCACACGCGCAGCTTGCCGTGCTCCCCGGCACCGATCACATGCAGGTGACCACGCGCACCGAATGGCTGGTGCCGATGATCGACGCGTTTCTCGATGCCTGAAAACGGGCGTCGTGACGCCCGTTATCAGGGGGCTTAGCCCTGACAGCAGCGCGCCCCGACACGGCAAAAACAGGAGGCGGTGATTTCCACATCGGCCCGCGCCATGGCCAGATCGAGGCGGGTTCGCGCCGCCGCGGCTTCGGCGTCCCGCCCCAAGCGTTTCAGGCACTCCACATAACCGTGGAGGCTCCAGACATTGTCCAGATGCCAGGACGCACGGCTCAGCGTGTCGTCCAGCCCCAGATCGGCCCGGTAGGCCTGCAAGGCTTCTTCCACCCGACCCTGCTCCAGCAGCAGCGCACCCAGCGCGTGTCGCACCGGTTGCATCCAGCCCCAAGGCTCGTCGTACGGCAGGTTGTCGTCCAGTGACTGCGCCTCGCGCAGGTGAGCGAACGCGCTGTCGTAGTTGCCTTTGCGGTACTCGATTTCCCCATGCAGCATGGCGCCGGCCACCGCCAAAATGTCGGTGCATTGATTGTTGAAGAGGTAACGCGTTGGCGGCACGCGGGTCAGCGCATTGATGAACAGCCGTTGTTCGGCTTGCGCGGCGGCGATATGCCCGTTGGCCGCGTGCGCCACGCCTCTGGCGTAATGCAGCATCGCGGTGGTCACGCAGTACAGTTCCTGGTCATTGGGTAATGGAGTGGCGAGGATGTCCTGCCATTTGCCGAAGCGGATCTGCACATGCACCTTCATTGACACGAAGCTTTCCAGCCAGTCGGCCATGGGCGGTTGCTCGACGCGCAGCAGTTCTTCCTTGATGGTCGACATCAGCTCTTCGGCGGCGTCCAGCGCCGGTTGGTATTGCCCGAGGAACATCGCCGAGTAGAGTTTGAAGTGGTAGTTGTGGCATCGATACAGGGTGTAGAAGTTGAGCGGCCCTTCCCGCTCCAGGAATTTGCGGTCGGCCAGGATCGCTTGGCTATTGGTGTTCATGGCCCCACGGTAATCGCCGCAGAGCACGTCTATGTGCGACGGCATGTGACGCAGGTGCCCGGCGTCCGGCACCAGGTCGCGCAGAACATCGGCGGCGCGCAACGCGCGTTCGGGATGGGGTGACATTTCCAGGGTGTGGACGTACATGTGCAGCACGCCGGGGTGTGGCGCACCGCCCAGTGCCTGCTCCAGCACAGCCAGCGCTTCGAGGGTGTCGGCGCCCGGCGCGGGTTCACCGGTTTTCAGATCCCACAACAGCCAGGGTGTGCGGTCAATCAAGGCTTCGGCAAACAGCGCCGCCACATCGGGATCGTCGGGAAAGGCTTTATAGACATCGCGCATTGACGCCGCGTAGGCATCGTTCCAGGTGAATAGTTGTTCAACACTGTCGGCAGCGTCGGCCTGATAGCGTTGCTCAAGCGCCCGGATCAGCGCTTGTTCCACCGGTTTGGCACCGTCGCAATGCGCCAGCGCAGTACGCGTCGCCAGTCGGGCCTGAGCGACGGCGTCTTTCAGCTCCTGTTCGATAAACGCGTCCCAGCGCTTGTTGTAGTTGGGGCCGCTGGCATAGGCGATTCCCCAGTAGGCCATCGCGCAATCGCGGTCGTGTTCGATCGCCTTGCGGAAACAGCGGATGGACTCATCGTGGTTGTAGCCGTAGCACCACAATAATCCGCGGTCGAACCAAAGCTGAGCCTGTGGCGAACGCGTCGTTACGGGGCGGCTGTAGGTGCCCAAATCGTAATAGTCGTGCATCGGTTTACCCTCTCGATCAGAGCCTGGAACCTCGCAGAAAATGCCTCACGGCCTGACTTGCCGGAGACCGTCGATAGTTCGGGAGATCCAGCATACCCCGGCTGCTCCGGCCGGGCGGTGCAGCCGACGACAGGCTGGCGCCATGGGTTTCCCCGGATATTCCGCTCACCCGAGATCCTGTAGGAGCCGGCTTGCTGCGGGCGGCGTTCCGACGATGGTGTGTCAGCTAAAGAATTGTCGACTGACACTCCATCGTCGGAACGCCGCCCGCAGCAAGCCGGCTCCTACAGTTGGGTGTGGTGTCTGACCGGTCTGCCCTTGAGCAGGCATGCGCCCAGACGCCCTTTCGCATCATTGGCAAACCATTGCCGGCGTCGATAGTCACCATCAACTCAATGAAGTTCTCTTAAAAACTGTGCGGCGTAACATCAGCTCCATACCAAACAACTACACCCCGGAGCACACCACCATGAAACGCCAACTCTTCCTCAGCATCGCTTTCTCGGTTTTTGCAGTTAACGCTTTCGCCGCTTCTTCTGCTCACCCGGTTGTCGCTGAAGGCGGCTCGGATCGTCTGATTGAAAGTCGTGTGGCTGAGGGTGGTTCGGATCGTTTGATCGAAAACCGCGTTGCCGAAGGTGGTTCCGACCGTCTGATCGAAAACCGCGTTGCCGAAGGTGGCTCCGACCGTCTGATCGAAAACCGCGTTGCCGAAGGTGGTTCCGACCGTCTGATCGAAAACCGCGTCGCCGAAGGTGGCTCCGACCGTCTGATCGAAAGCCGCGCCGTATGAATGAATAACCCTACCGCGGTACTCAAAAAGAAGCCCGGCCTGACCCGCCGGGCTTTTTCGTGCACAAATAAAATCAGCTCCCCCTTAATGCCACTGGCACACCTGTGATACATAGCTCCTGATTGCGAGTCCCGTATCCAATGAGGTTGCCCATGTTTTTCTCCCCACGCCTGCTGCTGACCTGCGCCCTGTCCGGTTTACTCGCTTGCGGCGCACAAGCCGGCACGCCCTCCCCGGCGCCCGCCAGTTTGCAACCGCTGCTGGTGACGATAAACGAACGCCTGAACATTGCTGATCTGGTGGCGCTGACCAAATGGGACAGCCACAAACCGATCCAGGACAGCGCCCGGGAAGCACAAGTCATCGACAACGCCAGGAAGCAGGCGGGTTCGCGCAAACTCGACCCGGACGAGGTCGCCGAGTTGCTCGCGGCGCAGATAGAAGCCAGCAAACTGGTGCAATACGGACTGCTCGCGCAATGGCAAGCGGCAGGCAACGCGCCTGATGTACCGCGGCCGGACCTTGCCAATCAAATCCGGCCACAGCTGGATGAGCTGCAAAACCGCCTGCTGCAGCACTACGCCGATTTCGCGCCTTATCGCAAAGATCCGAACTGCGCCCAGTGGCTGGCCAAAGAGCGGTCGGCGCTGATCAAGGATGGCCTGCATGGCCAGGCATTGATCCGCGCCACCGGGGATTTGTGCATCATCGGTCGATGAGTCACCTGCCGTCTGCCAGTGCACTCAAGGCTGGCGACTGCTGACACTCTGCGCGCCCTTCTCGAACATCGCTTCGAAACGGGGCTTGTTGGCGGCGTAATAAGCGGCGACGGCCTGGTCGGAAGAGCTTTGGCGCGCCTGCATCATCAACGCTTCGAGATCAGCCTGAGGGATCGAGTAGTGGGCGAAGAAGTACGCCACTTCCGGATACTCCTGGCTGAAACCCTTGCGCGCCATGGCGTGAATCTGCTCGGCGCCGCCAAAGATCTTCTTGGGATCATCCAGATAGCGCAGCGGATATTTGGAGAACATCCAGTGCGGACTCCAGGCATTGACCAACGACCATTTGCCGCGTTTGAGGTTACGGTCCAACTCGTTGAGCATGCCGGATTCCGATGAGGCCACCAGCTTGTAACCGTCGAGCTTGTACTCCTCGATGGCCTTGACCGTGAGCTTGTACTGGCCGTTGCCGACCTCGGACGTGAGGATCTTGCCGTCGAGCTTTTCCCTGACCTGCGGTTTGTTCAGGTCCTCTACGCTCGCCACTTCGCTGATCGGCACCGAGGTCGGCACCGTCATGCCGATACGTCCTTCATAGAGCACGCCGAGGTCTTCGAGCCGATCCTTGTATTTGTCGTAGAACGCCTTGTGAGTACTCGGCAGCCAGACCATCGGGATGAGGTCGATATTGCCATTGGCCAGGGCCTGGAACTGAATGCCGATGTCGGCCATCACCAGTTTCACCGGTTGTTTTAGATGTTCCTGCAACGCGGTGGTGGCGAGCTTGACGGTGATTTCGGTGTCGGACCAGTTGACCCAGCCAATGCGCACAGGTTGCTGTTCCGCCGCCTGAGTCAGCGCCGCGTGGGTTCCAAGCGCCAGTCCGAACAGGCAGGCACAGGCTGTTTTTCGATACGAATGAGCGTTCATCAGGCGTCTTCCTATTTTACGGTGATAGGCAGGTTGTCTTCGTTTGAACGGCCTTACGGTCGTGAACAGTGCAGTCTTCGCTGCTTCGAATTCGGGCAGCACAGCCCTTCTCCACCGAATCCCTCGCAATCCTTTTTCACATCGTGCCAGGCACGACTGTCCGGTAGCTCCTCTGCACCCTTTCGAGCCTGATCTTATCGGTGACTTTTGTGTTGCGCAAGAAAAATGTACACGTGTGTCATGAGCAATTGACACCTATGTACATTTATCCTAATTTCAAGTCGCCGAGCCTGATGAAGCCCACTTTGGAGCGCACCACGATGTCCAGCGATCCCTTGCTGCAACCCTACAAGATCAAGCACCTGACCCTCAGAAACCGGATCATGACCACGGCGCACGAGCCGGCCTACCCTATCGACGGCATGCCCCAGGCGCTGTATCGCGCCTACCACGTCGAGCGCGCCAAGGCCGGGGTTGCCCTGACCATGACGGCAGGCTCGGCGGCGGTCTCCCGGGACAGCCCGCCGGTGTTCAACAACGTGCTGGCCTACAAGGACGAAGTGGTCGGATGGCTCAAGGACCTGACCGATGAATGCCACGAACATGGCGCCGCGGTCATGATCCAGTTGACCCACCTGGGCCGGCGCACTCGCTGGGACAAGGCCGACTGGTTGCCCGTGGTCTCGCCTTCGCACCGTCGCGAGGCGTCGCACCGCTCGTTCCCCAAGAAGATGGAAGACTGGGACATCGAGCGGATCATCAAGGACTACGTGGACGCGGCCGAACGCATGCAGGCCGCCGGCATGGACGGCCTCGAATTGCAGGCCTACGGGCATTTGATGGATCAGTTCTGGTCGCCGCTGACCAACGATCTCGACGGCCCTTATGGCGGCTCGCTGGAAAACCGCATGCGCTTTACCTTCGACATCCTGCGCGGGATTCGCCAGCGTGTCGGCGAAAACTTCCTGCTGGGTGTGCGCTACACCGGCGACGAAACGCTGCCGGGCGGCTTCAACGCCAGTGAAGGGATGCAGGTGTCGCACATGCTCAAGGACAGCGGGCTGATCGATTTCCTCAACGTGGTGCGCGGCCATATCGACACCGACGCGGGCCTGACTGATGTCATCCCGATCCAGGGCATGCGCAACTCACCGCACCTTGATTTCGCCGGTGAGATCCGCGCCTCGACGGGTTTCCCGACCTTCCACGCGGCGAAGATTCCCGACGTCGCCACGGCGCGCTACGCGATTGCCTCGGGCAAGGTCGACATGGTGGGCATGACCCGCGCGCACATGACCGATCCGCATATCGTGCGCAAGATCATCGAGAAGCGCGAGGAAGACATCCGCCCTTGCGTAGGCGCGAACTATTGCCTGGACCGGATCTATCAGGGCGGCGCCGCCTACTGCATACACAACGCGGCGACCGGTCGCGAAACCACCATGCCCCACGAAATCCCCAAGGCGCCGCGCCAACGCAAAGTGCTGATCATCGGCACCGGCCCCGCCGGGCTGGAAGCTGCACGGGTGGCTGGCGAGCGCGGCCACGACGTCACTGTGCTGGAGGCGGCGGACCGGCCCGGCGGGCAGATCCGGCTGACGTCCCTGAACGAACGCCGCCGCGAAATGATCGGCATCATCGACTGGCGAATGGCGCAGTGCGAGCGCCTTGGCGTGAAGTTTCACTTCAACACCTGGGCGGAAGCCGACACCGTGCTGGCCCACGAGCCGGACGTGGTCATCGTCGCGACCGGAGGCCTGCCCGACACCGAGGTCCTTGCCCGAGGCAACGAACTGGTGGTGTCGACCTGGGACATTATTTCCGGCGACATCAAGCCTGGCCGCAACGTGCTGATTTTCGATGATGCCGGCGACCATGCCGCCTTGCAGGCTGCCGAAGTCATCGCACAAAGCGGCGCGACCGTGGAGATCGTCACGCCCGACCGTGCGTTTGCGCCGGAAGTGATGGCGATGAACCTGGTGCCCTACATGCGCAGCCTGCAAGACCTCGACGTCACTTTTACCGTCACGTACCGCGTCGAGTCGGTGGAAAAGCGCGATGGCAAGCTGGTCGCGACCTTCGGCAGCGACTACGGCAAGGTCAACAAACAGCGTGTCGTCGATCAGGTCGTGGTCAACCACGGCACGCTGCCGCTGGACGACCTGTATTTCGATCTTCGCCCTCACTCAAGCAATGGCGGCGCGGTGGAACAGCACGACCTGATTGCCGGTCACGCGCAGCACATCGTCACCAACCCTCAAGGGCGTTTCCAGCTGTTCAGGATCGGTGACGCCGTGGCGGCCCGCAACACGCATGCGGCGATCTACGATGCCTTGCGATTGGTGAAGGAAATCTGAACCTCGCCAAGCATCAATCGAGGGAGCTTTTGCTCCCTCTTTTTTTTACATCCCGCGTCGGGCGACAGCCGCACCGGCCTGCACAGCCTGGCCCACGATGGCGTCGATATGTTGATCAGCCATCGACTGCAACGCCGCTGCCGTCACACCGCGATAAGCCATGAGGGCGTCGATCATTTGCAGGGGATCGCGGCTGGCCAGTAGCTGACCGCCACCCACCACCACGCCGTGCGCGGCACGTTGTGCGATCGCCTCGGGAATCCCCGCGACCACCGCCGATTCAACCAGCGCCCTGTAAAGCATGGCCGGGAAAGCAGGCCCGGTGCCGGACAGTGCACTGAGGTAATCGATGCAATCCTCATTGGGCACTTCGTCCGCCGAACCGACGCATTCAAAAAGTCGTTGCACCCACTCGCGGTCCTGTTCGCTCAACTCACCGGCGTTGTACCAAGGCGTGTACGACTGGCGGATTTCCACGGCTGCATTCGGCATCGCCCGCACCAAGACTTGCGCACCAGTGGCGGCGCTGATGGTCGACGCAGGAACACCGGCCATCAGTGAAATCACCCGTTTGCCCCGGGCGTCGATCTGCAGTTCACGAAATTGCTCCGGGCGGATCGACAGCACCACGACGTCGCTAAGTTCAACCAGCGCCTGGTTATCCGCCAGCACCCGCACGTCTGGCCCGAACGTGCTGCTGCCGGAACGGTTCGAAATCAGCAGGCAATCGGCAGCGATGAAGCCGCTTTCCAGCACCGCGTCAGCGATTGAACGGCCCAACCAGCCGGTGCCGCCGATGATGCCCAGGGTTCTATTCGGCATCGGGCGTCGCCTCCTCGAAGGTGTCGACCAGCGACACGAAAACACCCGGCTCTTTTTCCGCGTAGCCGAACTTGCCAAAAAAACGGTCGAGCTCGCGACGCTTCGGTGCCTTGCCGGTAAACACCGTGACGTACTGCGGAATGCGCCGGAAACGCACGACGATGTCCTCAGTGGTTTTCATCGAGATGTAGCCGATCTGCGTGAGGTAGATCGTCCTGGCCCGTGCATCGGCGGCGTCGGTCTCGTAGCCGAACCGGCGAAACATGCCGGCCAGGGCATTGATCCGCGCCTCGTCAGCCGCGGCGATTTCGTCGGCCACCTCGGCGGACTGCAACGCCCAACTGCGCACGGCAAACTCGAACTGCGAGTCGAACAGCTCAGGGTTCACCCAGCATTCGAAAACGTTGAGGATGGCTTCGGAAATGCTTTCGGCGTAACTCTCGCACTGGCTGATCAGCCCGCCGGTGTTCTTGTCGCGCCAGCGGGTCAGGAGCGCCGCCAGCAGTTGCTCGCGATCTTCATAGAACCAATAGAAACTGGTGCGCGACAGGTTCAGCCGCTTGGCCAGCGGCATCACGCGCACCGCGTCCACACCGGATTCCTTGAGGGCATCGTAGGCGGCGTCCAGCCAGCCATTGACCGAGCCGCGCCAGCCGGCGTCCTGTGCCTTGGTCCGTGTCTTTCCTGTCTGCGACATCCTCGGGTACCACCGTGTTCTGAAAATGTCGCTCCACTCTACGCTGCACGCCCTCGCGCGTACACAAAATGTACATCGACGTACATTTCAACGACGCATTCGATTACTGCGGCTGAAACGTCTGCAAGTACGCCAGCACATCCTCGATCTTCTGCGGATCGCTGAGCCCCCAGAAAATCATCCGGGTGCCGGGCACCACTTTCTTCGGCGCTTCGAGGTAAGCCGTCAGTGTCTCGCGCGTCCAGACAATGCCGGCGGATTTCATCGCGTCGGAGTACTGGTAGTCCGTCACACTTCCCGAGGGACGGCCGAAAATGCCATTGAGTTGCGGGCCGAAGCCGCCCCGCGCCGACTCGCCCACTTGATGACAGCCGCCGCAGATCCGCGTGAACAGTTTCGCCCCGGCCTCAGCATCCCCCGCCGCTGCCGCCGGCGAGCAAAATGCCCCTGCGGTCAGTGAAAGGACGAAGGTGAGGGTTACAGCTTTCATCATGTTCGGTTCCAGTGAAGTCAATCGGCGCACCCGGTGCATTTTCGCGCCTACCTTACCCGATTACCGCCGCCCGACGTGCGCCGGTCGCTCAAGCGTCGGCCTGGGCGCGAATCTCCTAAAATGAATCGTGAGACTTGAACGGTTGCCAGCCCCTGGCAACACCGTCGTGAAAGGAGGTGTTCGAGATGCAACTCATCACGCAGAAAATCGATAAGCCGCAAGACACGAATTTCATCCTGGGCCAGACCCACTTCATCAAATCCGTCGAGGACATTCACGAAGCGTTGATCAACGCAGTGCCAGGCATCCGCTTCGGCGTGGCTTTTTGCGAAGCCTCGGGCAAATGCATGGTGCGCTGGTCCGGCACCGATCCCGCCATGATCAAACTGGCCCAGAGCAATGCCCAAGCCATCGGCGCCGGGCACAGCTTCATCATCTTCCTGGGTGACGGCTTCTACCCGCTGAACATATTGAACACGGTCAAGACGGTTCCAGAGGTGTGCCGGATCTTTTGCGCAACCGCCAACCCCACTGAAGTGGTGCTCGCCGAGACAGCACAGGGACGCGCGATTCTGGGTGTGGTGGATGGCTTTTGCGCCAAGGAAATTGAAGGCGACGAAGACATTCTGTGGCGCAAAAACCTGTTGCGGCAGATTGGCTACAAGCTGTGAATTTAGCGGCTCATAAGGACTTGCAGTTTTCAACAGTAGGCTAAGCTTGGATCAGCTTATTGCTCACGATGCTCGATTCTGCAGGGTTTTGGTTGTTCTGGAGAGCGTCTGCAACAGCTATCTCAGACAGGCCCAACCCTTTCACGCAGGATTGACGTGATGACCGAGCCCCTCCTCAGCTTTGATGCACTCAAGCGCGCGGCTGCCGCTGGCGAAATCGACACCGTATTGGTCTGCATGGTCGACATGCAGGGACGCCTGGTGGGCAAGCGCTTCCAGGTCGAGTTTTTTATCGACAGCGGCCACGAAGAAACCCACTGCTGCAATTACCTGCTGGCCGACGACATCGACATGGAACCGGTGCCGGGTTACGCCGCAGCCAGTTGGAGCAAAGGCTATGGCGACTTCGTCCTCAAACCGGACATGTCCACGCTGCGGCGCGTGCCCTGGCTGGAATGCACGGCGCTGGTGCTCTGCGATGTGCTCGATCATCACCATCGCAAGGACTTGCCCCACAGCCCGCGGGCAATTCTGAAAAAACAGGTCGAGCGCCTGCGTGAACGGGGCTACACCGGCATGTTCGCTTCGGAGCTTGAGTTCTACCTGTTCGATGAGAGCTACGAGGCGATCCACCAGCGCAACTATCACCAACCGAAAACCGCCGGGCATTACATCGAGGATTACAACATCCTCCAGACCACTCGCGAGGAACCGGTGCTGCGGGCGATTCGCAAGCATCTGCAAGCGTCGGGCATTCCCGTGGAAAACTCAAAAGGCGAATGGGGCCCCGGCCAGGAAGAAATCAACATTCGTTACGCCGATGCCATGACCATGGCCGACCACCACGTCATCATCAAGCATGCCTGCAAAGAGATCGCGCAGCTGCAAGGCAAGGCGATTACGTTCATGGCCAAGTGGCGCTATGACGCCGCCGGGTCCAGCAGCCATATCCATAATTCGCTGTGGGACAAGAACGCCAAGAAGCCATTGTTCTACGACGCCAAAGCCGAGTTCGGCATGTCGAAACTGATGCGCGCCTGGGTCGCCGGGCAGCTCAAGTACGCCCACGACATCACCTGTTTTCTGGCGCCCTACATCAATTCGTACAAGCGCTTCCAGGCCGGCACTTTCGCGCCGACGCGGGCGGTATGGAGCCGCGACAATCGCACCGCCGGCTTTCGTTTGTGTGCCGAAGGCAGCAAATCCATCCGCATCGAATGCCGCATCGGCGGCGCCGACCTCAACCCTTATCTGGCCTTCGCCGCGCTGATCGCGGCGGGCCTGGCCGGGATCGACGAGAAGCTCGAACTCGCGGCGCCGTTCGAGGGCGATGCCTACCTCGATGAGCACTTGCCGGAAGTCTCGAAAACCCTGCGCGATGCCTGCTCCGCCCTCAAGGGGTCGAGCATGTTGCGCGAGGCGTTCGGCGATGAAGTGGTCGATCACTACGTGCACACCGCCGAGTGGGAGCAGAAAGAGTACGACCGGCGGATCACCGACTGGGAACTGCAGCGCGGCTTCGAGCGCTATTGAGCACACCATGACTGCGAAGATTCAGCTTATTTCTCCGGTCGATGGCCGGGTGTACGTCGAGCGCCAACAAATAGATACCGCCCGGCTCCTTCAGGCGCTTGAGGCGGCTGCAACGGCCCAGGCGCAATGGAAGCGCCGACCACTGAGCGAGCGCGCAACTTTTTGCAGTGCCGCTGTGGACGCGATGCTCGCCATGAAAGATGAAATCGTGCCGGAGCTGGCCTGGCAAATGGGTCGACCGGTGCGTTATGGCGCTGGCGAGCTGCGCGGTTTCGAAGAGCGAGCCCGGCACATGATCGCTATTGCGCCCGAAGCGCTTGCAGCCATAGAGCCTGCACCGGTCGCGGGTTTTCGGCGTTACATCAAGCGCGAGCCGCTAGGTACGGTGCTCGTGATCGCCCCGTGGAATTACCCCTACCTGACCGCCGTCAACACGATTATTCCGGCGTTGATGGCGGGCAACAGCGTCATCCTCAAACACGCCTCGCAAACCCTGCTGGTCGGCGAGCGTTTCGCTGAAGCTTTTCGCCGGGCCAATCTGCCTGAAGGGTTGTTCCAGAACCTGTTGCTCAGTCATGCCAGTACCGCAGTAGCCATCGTCACTGGCGACGTACAACAGGTGAACTTCACGGGTTCGGTGGACGCTGGCCTGCAAGTCCAACAAGCCGCCATCACGGATTTCATCGGCATGGGCCTGGAGCTCGGCGGCAAAGACCCGGCCTACGTTCGCGTCGACGCCAATCTCGAACACGCCGTGGAAAACCTGGTGGACGGCAGCTTCTTCAACTCCGGGCAAAGCTGCTGTGCGGTCGAGCGCATCTATGTGGACGAGAAAATCTATCCCGCCTTCGTCGAGCGCTTCGCCGATCTGACTCGCCAGTACGTGTTGGGCAACCCGCTGGACGAAGCCACCACGCTGGGTCCGATGGTCTCGCCGGCCGCCGCAGACTTTGTTCGCGGACAGATTGCCGACGCACTGGCCGAGGGCGCCAAAGCGCTGATCGATCCGAAGGCGTTTCCCGCCGACGCACCGGGCAGCGCCTACCTGGCGCCGCAGGTACTGGTGGACGTCACTCATGAAATGTCGGTGATGCGCGACGAAAGCTTCGGCCCTGTGGTCGGCATCATGCCGGTGACTGGCGACGAAGAAGCCATCGCCTTGATGAACGACAGTGAGTTCGGACTCAGCGCGTCGATCTGGACCGAGGACCTCGCCGCCGCCGAACGCCTCGGCAACGAGATCGCCACCGGCACCGTATTCATGAACCGCTGCGATTACCTCGACCCGGCGCTGGCCTGGACCGGGGTCAAGAACAGCGGACGCGGCGTCACCCTGTCGCGCCTGGGCTACGAACACCTGACCCGCGCCAAATCCTTTCATCTGCGCCACGAGGTGTAGGCCATGAACCTGACTGGAAACTGGAACTACCCCACCAGCATTCGCTTCGGTGTCGGGCGCATCGCCGAGCTGGCCGAGATCTGCCGCAGCCAGGGTATCCAACGCCCGTTGCTGGTCACCGACAGCGGCCTGGGGCGTGCGGCGATCACCACGGCGGCGGTGGATGCGTTGCGCGCCGCCGGCCTTGGCGTCGCGCTGTTTTGTGACCTCAAGCCCAATCCGGTCGAGGCCAACCTGGCCGGTGGGCTCGAAGCCTGGCGCACCGGCCAGCACGATGGCGTGGTTGCCTTCGGCGGTGGCAGCGGCCTGGACATGGGCAAGCTCATCGCGTTCATGAGCGGCCAGACCCGACCGGTGTGGGATTTCGAAGACATCGGCGACTATTGGACCCGAGCCGACGACAGCCACATCGCCCCGGTGATTGCCGTGCCGACCACAGCGGGAACCGGTTCCGAAGTCGGCCGTGCGGCGGTGATCATCGACGAGCGCACGCACACCAAACGCATCATCTTCCACCCGAAAATGATGCCGCGCGTGGTCATCAGCGATCCGGCACTCACCGTCGGCATGCCGGCAAAAGTCACCGCCGGCACCGGCATGGACGCGTTCGCCCATTGCCTGGAGGCGTATTGCGCTCCCGGTTTTCACCCGCTGGCCGACGGCATTGCGGTGGAAGGCATGCGCCTGGTGGCCAACGCTCTGGTGCGCGCTGTGCACACACCTTCGGACCTCGAAGCGCGCGCACACATGCTCGCCGCCGCCGCGATGGGCGCCACCGCGTTCCAGAAAGGCCTCGGTGGAATGCACGCGCTCTCGCATCCGGTGGGCGCGCTGTACGACACCCATCACGGCATGACCAATGCCACGTTCATGCCGTATGTGTTGCAGTTCAATCGCCCGGCCATCGAGGAACGCATCATCCGCCTCGCGGCTTATCTGCGCCTGCCCTCCCCCGGCTTCGACAGTTTTCTGGCCTTCGTGCTCAAGCTGCGCAAAGACATCGGCGTGCCGCACACGCTGGTTGAGTTGGGCGTGGATGACCGGCAGGCCGACCTGATCGCGGACATGGCGATTGTCGATCCCTCGGCCAGCGGCAATCCCCTGCCATTGACCAAGCTCGGTGTGGCCAGCATTTTCGACGCGGCTTATCACGGCCGCGTTTAGATCCAGAGCAGTATCGGTTGGAAAAAGGAGCAGTACGACAAGGTGTTGAAGGCCAGCCCATTGCGCACACGCCAATGGATTGAATCAAAACCTGATGGGGTACACAGCATGAACCCAGCAAGCCAGCCCGGCACCGACGCGCACGACGAGGACGTCAAGGTGCTGCACAGCATGGGCTACGCCCAGCAACTCTCGCGACGAATGGGCGTTTTCTCCAACTTCGCGATTTCCTTTTCGATCATCTGCATCCTTTCAGGCGGCATTAACTCTCTGGCCCAGGGCACCTCGGGCGCAGGGGGTGCGGCGATTGGCATCGGCTGGCCCATCGGTTGCCTGATCTCCGGGGTGTTCGCGCTGGCCATGGCGCAGATTTCTTCGGCCTACCCCACCGCTGGCGGTCTCTATCACTGGGGCTCGATTCTCGGAAACCGCTTCACCGGCTGGCTGACGGCCTGGTTCAATCTGCTGGGACTGGTCACGGTGCTTGGCGCGATCAACGTCGGCACCTATTACTTCTTTTTCGGTGCCTTCGGACCGGCGCTGGGAATGGAAGACACCACCACGGTGAGGGTGATTTTCCTGGCGATCCTGACCGGCATCCAGGCCTTGTGTAACCATCTGGGCATCGGCCTGACCGCGAAACTCACCGACTTCTCGGGCTACCTGATTTTCGCCACGGCGCTCGCGCTGACCATCGTCTGCCTGATTTCCGCACCCAGCTATGAGTTCGCCCGGTTGTGGACTTTCGGCAACTATTCCGGTGAAGCCGGCGGCAGTGTCTGGCCACAGGTGTCGAACAGCTGGGTGTTCATGCTCGGCCTGCTGTTGCCGATCTACACCATCACCGGTTATGACGCGTCGGCGCATACCTCCGAAGAGACCCGCAATGCCGCGATGTCGGTGCCGCGCGGCATGGTCATGTCGGTGGTCTGGTCGTTGCTGTTCGGTTGGGTGATGCTTTGTTCGTTCGTGCTGATGCTGCCGAACATGGACGAAGCGGCGAAACAGGGCTGGAACGTGTTCTTCTGGGGCATGAACGCCCAGGTGAGCCCTAACGTGAAATTCGCGCTGTACGTGGCGATTTTCATCTCGCAGTTTCTCTGCGGGCTGGCGACCGTGACTTCGGTGTCACGCATGATCTTCGCGTTCTCCCGCGACGGTGGCCTGCCCTGCTCGAAAGCACTGGCCTCGGTCTCGCCGAAATATCGCAGCCCGGTGGCAGCCATCTGGACCGGCGCGACCCTGGCGGTCTTGTTCGACTGGGGCTCGTCGGTGATCTCGATCGGGGCAACGCCGGTCTACACCATCGTGGTCTCCTGCACGGTGATCTTCCTGTTTTTCTCTTTCATCATTCCCATCGTGCTGGGCCTGTTCGCCTACGGAACCTCGAAGTGGCCAACCATGGGGCCGTGGAACATGGGGCACGCTTTTTACTCCTTGTTCGCCGTGCTCTCGGTGCTCTCGATGGTGGTGATCTTCGTCATCGGCATCCAGCCACCGAACGATTGGGCGCTGTACATCACCATCGGCTTCCTGGTGCTGACGGCCATCGTCTGGTTCGGTTTTGAAGCGCGGCGCTTTCAGGGGCCGCCGATGGGTGACCTGATCATCAAGCGCCAGGCGGAAATTGCGGCGGCGGAGGCGGCGCTGAACAAGCAGGCGTGAAGGCTTTACCCGTAGGAGCGAGCAAGCTCGCTCCTACAATCACTGTCGATTTGTATCAGTGTGTATTTTTGCGGGGTGATCTTACACGGCGATACACAAGCGCCGGTTCAGGACACATCCGCATTACATGGAAGTGGAAAAGTGGGCCACATCGGAAATTCAGATGTTTTCCGATGAACAGCGATTTAGAAGCGCCCACCAACCTCAGCAGGAACCGCCATGATCAATCAAATCGACACCGTGCTTTACACCGGCAAGACCCACACAACCGGAGGCCGCAATGGCGAATCACGAAGCGACGATGGCCGTCTGGACGTCAAGCTTAGCGCCATAGGTTCTTCCGGCAGCGGCACCAACCCTGAACAACTGCTGGGCGCTGGTTGGTCGGCCTGCTTCATCGGCGCCATGGGCAAGGCGGCCATCGCGTTGCAAGTGACCTTGCCGACTGACGTGTCTGTCGATACCGAAATAGACCTGGGCAAAACCGAAAACGCCTTTTTCCTGCAGGCGCGCCTCAACGTCAGCCTTCCCGGCCTGGACCCGGCAGTTGCACGGTCGGTGGTGGATGCCGCGCACCAGACCTGCCCGTATTCGAAGGCGACCCGTGGCAACATCGATGTCGTGATCAACCTGATCTGACCGGGACGACAAGCACGGCCTGCCATTGCGGCAGGCTGCGCTGGCGATCGCTTACTGAACGTTTTTCAGCTTGATCACATCACCGGAAACCTTGGTGGTGTAACCGCTCAGGACCCAGGCCCAGAACCAGTTTTCCTGCACTTGGGTGTTGATCAGTGCATCGCCGCCCTTGGCCTTGATCGCCGCGTCTTGCGCGCGAACAAAACGGCTGTTCTGGCGAATCGGGATGACGCCGAACAGCATCAGGCCCGTGGCGCTCGCTTCACTGTGGCCAACCACCGTGTATTGGCTTGCATCGTATTGCTGAGTCTTCATCGGGGCGCCGGTGCAACCCGCCAGAACCAGGCCGAACAGGGTAACGGCAACAACTTTGCTGAGGTGATTCACTGAATGACTCCTTGGGTAAACGCCCGGGATCCGTCTCTCGGGCGGCGCATACTCTACCGGAAATGATGGCCAATTAGTATCAATTCGCCCACCTCGGCAAGCCTGGCGCCTGCGATCGTGGGGTGTCCGGGATGATGGATTCACCCCAAACCTGTAGGAGCCCGGCTTGCTGGCGATGGCGATTTCACGGACGCCTTCGCCGGCAAGCCTGGCTCCTACGGATCGCCGGGATGTCCGGGATTGGGGATTCACACCAAGCCGGCTCCTACGGATCGCGGGGATGCCCGGGATTGGGGATTCACACCAAACCTGTAGGAGCCAGGCTTGCCGGCGATGGCGATTTCATGGACGCCATCGCCAGCAAGCCGGCTCCTACGGATTGGGGGGTGCCGGGATTGGGGATTCACACCAAACCTGTAGGAGCCCGGCTTGCCGGCGATGGCGATTTTACGGACGCCATCGCCAGCAAGCCGGCTCCTACGGATCGCGGGGATGCCCGGGATTAGGGGCTCACACAAAACCTGTAGGAGCCGGCTTGCTGGCGATGGCGATTTCACGGACGCCTTCGCCGGCAAGCCTGGCTCCTACGGATCGCGGGGTGGCCGGGATCGGCAAGTCAGGCAAACCGCTTCAACGAAAACGCCGACAGGTCCAGGTCACTGCTGCCACGCACGCACCACTGCGCCACCGCCTCGCCCAACGCTGCGGAATGCTTGAAACCATGTCCCGAACAGGCTGAAACCACCAGGGTGTTTTTCAGTGACGGATGCTCGTCGATGATGAAGTGCGAATCCGGCGTGACGGTGTACGCGCACACCGCCGACTTGACCACACGCGAAGTCACGCCTGCGATCCGGCCGCGCACCTGACGTTCGAACATGTCGTTTTCTTCAGCGGCGCTGACGGTGCGGTCCAGCGTGTCTGGCGAAGAGTCTTCAGTGTATTGCTCCGTCGCGACTTTCACGCTGCCCTCGCCCGGTAACGGCGGGAAGCCGTAGAAGGACTGCGCCGGACCGTGGCTGAAGATGAACGTCGGTGACACCTCGGCAAACCGCGCGTGCTCTTCCTGTTCAAACCAGAACAGTTTCTGCCGACACACCCGCAACAAGCGGTCAAACGGCTGCCCCAACAAATCCCGGGACCACATGCCGGCACTGACCACGACTTTGTCGGCGCGGATCGTGCGCTGGTCGGTGGTGAGGGTGACGCCCTGCTCGTCCGAGCGGATGTGCGTGACGGTTTCGCCCTTGAACAACGTGGCGCCGTGTTCCTCGGCGAGCTGCAATTGCACCGCGATGCAGCGTTCCGGCCGGACGTAACCGCCACTCGGTTCGAAGTAGCCGACGGCAGTGTCCAGCACCTGGGAAAACTGCGGGAATCGCTGGCGAATCTGTTCGGCGGACAACACGTCATGCTCGATGCCGTAGGTGTTCGCCAGTTGAAGGGTGCGGTTCGTGAAGTCGTTGGCATCGTAGGCGTCATAGCCGGGGCTGGAGCTCAACACCAGCACGCCGCACTGCTCGAACAGCGACTCGCCGGACAGCGCTTCGAGCTCTCGCCAGATCCGATGCGAGTTGCGGACAATGGGTACGTACGCGGCACCTTCGCCGACCGAAAGCCGAGTGATGCGCGTGTCCCCATGGCTGGAGCCCTGAGTGTGGGGAGGATGGTGGCGGTCGACGCCGATGACCCTGACCCCGGATTTCGCCAGTTGATACACCGTCGCGGCGCCCATCGCGCCGAGTCCGAGCACTGCTACTTCACACCGATGTTCCATATCGTCACCGTCGCGAAAAGGACCATTTGAGTCTGAAAGCCGCTGAAAACTCAAGAACGAAAACAGCCGGCCTGAGCCTGCCGATTCAGGATTCATGTGAAATCCGACAACAGTGTTTGTCCGGTCGACCAATATATGGCCAAGCCATAAACACCTAGCATCGACTCAACCCAGCGAGCCATTGAAGTTGTCAGCAACTTGCTCGCCAGGCAACAACCCCGAAATAGTCGATGCCAAGGTGAATACCATGAACGTTTTAAAAGCTGCGCTGTTCCTTGCTCTTGGAAGTTTAACCGCACAGGCCTTTGCAGACGAAAGCCATGCCAATGCAGAAGCCGGCCAGGTACCGGTTGAAAGTTACACCTACGGAATGAAGCTCGATATTCAGAAGATCATTACGGTGTCGGACATTGCAAACGAATGCGCGCCGGTGCCGGCCCAAATGACGTATGAAGACTCTCACGGTCAACGGCATATCCTGCAATATCAAGTCATGGGCACAGGCTGCTCGAACGGTTGAGTCGCGTGCGGACGATGGAGGGTCGACACTCCATGCCTGCCGCGCCTGTCAGGGTTTTGCTGGCGAACCGACAATGTCCTCATCGGAGGCCAACAGACCCGGAATGTAGTCTTTCAGAAACTCCACCCATGTCTTGATCTTCGCATCCACGAACTTTCGTGACGGGTAGATGGCAAACAAGTTGAATTCCTCGAAATGATAATCCGGCAATACGCGCACTAACGTGCCGGCTCTCAGTCCGTCCACGGCAGACGCAATGGGTTGAATACCGATGCCCATTCCATTCTTGATCGCGACCGTCATCGCATCGGCGGTGTTGACGTGAAAGGGAGAGATCGGAACGTTCACCGTCTCCACGCCGTCCGGCCCCTCGAATGCCCAGTTTTCAACCGGCATGACCGTATTCACAATCCGCAGACAATCATGTGCGCCAAGCGCCCCTGGAGAATCAGGGTGCCCGCGTTTCTTCAAGTACGCCGGCGAAGCGCAGAGGATGCTGTAAGTGATGCCCAGCCTTTGAGCGACAAACCCGGAATCGGGCAGGTCTCGCGCTAACACGATCGACATGTCATACCCCTCCTCCAGCAAATCGGGCAGCCGATTGGTCAGGGTCAAATCAAACATCACCGAGGGGTGAGTCTCTCGGTACTTGGCAATCGCATCGATCACGTAATGGTTGCCGATCGCGGACATCGCGTGAATCTTCAGCCGGCCCACCGGCGTGATGTGAGCGGTTCCTGCTTCCTCATCGGCTTCACGCACCTCTTCAAGAATTTTCTCGCAGCGCTGCAAGTAGCGCACACCGGCTTCGGTCAATGCCAGGCGGCGAGTGGTCCGGTTGATCAGGCGTGTTTGCAGCCGGGCCTCCAGACTGGTCACCGCTTTGGAAACATTCGTCGTGGTGGTGTCCAGCATCTGCGCCGCCGCTGTAAAACTGCCGGTTTGGGCGACAGCCACGAAAAAACGCATGGTCTGGAAAATGTCCATCGCTAGGCCTCAAGGGTCTGGATAAAAAAGGGCGGCCTTACAGAAAGCCGCCCCTCTCGAATCGGATTACTTCTTGCGCGCAATAAACCCGGGAACACCGGTTTCCACCACCGAGTTGAACCGTACCCGAGTGGTGATCTCTTCCTTGATTTCAAGCATCGCCCGGTGTGGCAGCGTGGACAGATCGAAGTTTTCCCGGATGTGGCTCGGTGTCGCCGACGTGGTCAGAAACGCCACGCCCCGCTGCACCGACCAGGCCAGCGCCACTTGCGCCGGGGTCTTCTGCACGCGCCGGGCGATCCCGGTAATCACCGAATCTTCCAGCACATTGGGCTCCATGCCATGGCCGAGTGGTGCAAACGCCAGGACGATAATTCCATGTTGCTGACAAAACTCAAGCAGTTCCCATTCCGGCAAATAAGGATGGGACTCGACTTGCACGACGGCAGGCTTGATCCGCGCCTCGGCGACAATCGTCTGCAACGCCGGCAACGTGATATCCGACAAGCCGATGGACTTGCACCGACCTTCATCCACCAGACGCTCAAGTGCCCTCCATGTCTCGATCAACGTGACCCCTGAATCGTAGATGACGTTGCCTTGCTCGTCCCTCGGGTCCTGGTTTTCACCGGGTTGAAAGGCAAACGGCGTATGGATCAGGTAGCAGTCGATATAGTCCACTTGCAGCCGTCGGCAACTGGCCTCGAACGCCGGTTGAACCCGCTCGGGGCGATGGTTGGTGTTCCACAGCTTGGTGGTGATGAACAGGTCTTCGCGGCGGATTGATCCGCTCGCCATCACCTCTTGAAGGGCAATGCCGACCTGTTCTTCATTTCGATAACGTTCTGCACAATCGAAATGACGAAAACCCGCGTGCAGGGCCTCCTTGACCGCTTGTGTGGTGACCGCAAGATCTCGAAACAGCGTGCCGAACCCAACCGCCGGCATTTCACCCGCGCCATGGTTGAGCGTAAAACGGTGATCGCGAAGTGCATCGTGAAAGGCTTCGTAAGACATGTCTTTACTCCAATTGTCGGGGCCGCAGCCGCTATTGATACGCAGGGTTCTGTGCTTCACGTGTGGCCACCCGTTGCTCGAATGCGCCAACGGAATTACCGCCGAGCGCCACGTACAGGCGCACCGTGTCGAGGTATTGCGCCGTCTTGATCTGGATTCGACCCAGCAACGCCTGCTGATAAGCGCGCTCCGCTTCCAGCACCTGGAGAATGCTGTTCTCGCCTTGCGCGTAGGCTTGCTGGTTCAAGCGCAAACTGGTTTCGGCCGCGCGCAATGCGTCTTCCTGGGCGAGGTTTTCCTCGGCGTCATGGTTGATGGCTTGCAGCGTGTCGGCGACCTGGCCGAACGAACTGATCACGGTTTGCTGGTAACCGGCGAGTGTCGCGTTGTAGCCGTCGATGGCAGCCTGACGTTCAGCCTTGAGCGTTCCGCCATCAAAGATCGGCCCCGCCAGCCCTGCCGCAAAGCCCCAGAGTGCGGCGCCGCCATTGCCCGAAGCGGCCTGTGCCAGCGACGCGGACAACGTGACATGGGGATAGAGGTTCGCGGTCGCGACGCCGACGGCAGCGCTGGCCATGTGCAGTTCTGCTTCTGCCTGGCGCACATCCGGCCGGTCGTGGGCCATTTCAGAAGGCAAGCTGACAGGCACGTTGGCCGGCAATACAAACTCGGCCAGGTCGAAGTCCGGCGCGATCCAGTCGCCCGGGCCTTTGCCCGTCAGAATCGAGAGTGCGTGGCGAGCCGAGTCGCGCTGCTGAGCCAGAGGCGGCAACAACGTGCGGTCCTGAGCAAGCCGGGTCTCGGCCAGCGAAACATCGATCTGCGTGGTGCTGCCATTGGCGTGGGCCATGCGCACGAGGTCGAGGTTTTTCGCGTCGTTGGCCAGCAGTTTTTCGACGGCTTGCATCTGCGCATTCGCCGACGCCACCAGCAACGCCTGACTGGCGACATTCCCGGTCAGGGTCAGGTACGCCGCTTCATAGCGATGCTTTTGCAGATCGGCAAACGCTTCCTGTTGCTCCACCAAGCGCTTGTTGCCGCCGAACGCGTCCAGGTCAAAACCAACCCGTGGCCCGATCGCATAGAAGTTGGAGACGGCCGGTTCTTTGGTGTTATGAACCCGTTGACGGCCCGCCTGGGCGCCAAAATCGACTTGCGGGTACAACGCACCTTCCGCCGCAGTCACCGAGGACGCCGCCTGGCGAATGGTTGCATCCGCCGCCACCAGTTCAAGATTGCCCGCAATGGCCCGACGCACCACCGTGTCGAGCTTCTGCGAACGGAACGCCGTCCACCAGTCACCGCGGACCTTCTGGCCCAGGTCAATCTGCTTGTTGCCACGCTGACCAAGACGCTGTTCGGCCTGTTGATCGTAGTGCTGCGACTGGCTCGACGCAGGCATCTGGTAGTCGGGGCCGACGGTACAGGCGGTCAGGAACACCAGCACTACTGCCGCGCCGAACGTGGTTTTGAACGTCTGTCTGTTGATTGCGAGCGCATGGGATTTCATTTGGCACACTCCACGAAAACTAGTTGGCCGCAGCCGGCTTGCGAAGGAAAACCACCAGTGGACTCACCACCAGCATCACCACCAGCAAAATCTTGAATTGACCGATCACCGCGATAAAAGCCGCCTGGCCCGTGATCATTTCGTTGAGCCCTTCCAGGGCTTGCAGGGACGTCGGCACGGAAAGCGCAGCGGCGCGATAAGGCGTCAGGTTGCTGACCAGCGCCGTGTGCATCGCTTGCGTGTTGTTGAAGAAAAACAACTGCACAATCGCAACGCCCAACGTGCTGCCGTACACCCGTGACAGGTTGAACAGACCCGTGCCTTCGGGGCGCAACGCGGGGTCGAGCGTGCTGAACGCAACCTTGGTCAGCGACGGCATCAAGACGCCGATGCCAATGCCCTGAACCGCACCGGCCACCGCCACCGGCCACTCGTCCATCAACGGCGAATAGCCGAGCATCAGCCAGTTGGCATAGACCACCAGGGCGACGCCTGCCGCCACGAACCCGCGGCGGTCGAAACGCTCGGGAACACGCCCCATCAGCAGGAACGCGCCGACCAGTCCGACGCCACGCGGGATCGTCAGGAACCCCGTGGTGTCCGGCGGGTAGCCGAGAATTTCGTCGAGCATCGGCGAGGTTAGCGCCATGGTCGACAACAGCACGAAACCCACGGCGAAAAAGATGACCGTCGACAGCACAAAATTGCGGTCGTCGAACAATCGCTTGTTGAGAAAATGCACCTTCGCCGTCAGCACATGCACCGCGAACAGATAGAACCCCAATGCACAGCCCAGCGCTTCCAGACAGATCTCGGTCGAGGCAAACCAGTCCAGGCGTTCACCACGGTCGAGCAGCATTTGCAGGCTGATCAAACCCAGCGAGAAAGTGCCAAAGCCAAAGAAGTCGAATGACGGCCGCTGTTCGGCCTTCTTCTCCTTCAGCAAAAGCGCCATCACCAGGAAGATGTAGGCCGACAACGGCAGGCTGATGTAGAAGATCGGCCGCCAGTCGAAGTGTTCGCCGACCCAGCCACCGATGCTCGGCCCGCTGACGATGCCGAACAGCACGATGGCGGTCCACGTCGCGCCAAACTTCGCACGCTTCTCAAGGGGCAGGGTCTCCATTGAAATCGCCATCGACAACGGCGCAAGCACGCCACTCGCGAGCCCCTGGATGATCCGCGCGCCGACGAACTCCAGCGGCGTCGTGGCCAGCGTCGCAAGCAGCAAGCCAAGGGCAAAAAAGGCCAGCGCGGTCTGATAAACGAGCTTCAAGCCATAACGCCCGGCGAGCCATTGCGCGACCGGCAGGGTGATGGCGCTCGCTGCGAGGTACGAGGTGAAGATCCAGCCCGCCTGGTCGTCGGTCATCGACAGGCTGCCCTGAATCAACCTGAGTACCGCGTTCGGAACGGGCAGGTTCGCCGACTGCATGTACGTCGCCAGCAGCGCCGCGAACCTCAGCGCATGCGCGCCCTCTCCCGCCGGTTTTCCACTCTGTTGGCTGTTCATCAGGCGCCACCCGCAGTCAACAACGCTTTGAGCGGATGCCACCACGGCGTGCGATAGCCGGTATCAACCTTGACCGTGGCGCTGGTGCCCGAGAACAGCGCCAGGGCAGGATCCGCCTCATCGAGTTCGAGGCGTACCGGAACGCGCTGCACCACTTTGACCCAGTTGCCGGTCGCGTTTTCTGGCGGCAGCAGGGCGAAGTCCGAGCCGGCCCCCGGGCTCATGCTGGTGACGTGGGCCTTGAATACGTGATCGGGATAGGTATCGATGCTGATGGTCGCTGCCTGCCCGGGGCGCATATGGGTGACCTGCGTCTCGCGGAAGTTGGCCTCGATCCAGATCTCACGATCGGACAGCAGCGCAAAGGCCGGCGCGCCGTTGTTAACGAAGTTGCCCACCTGCAAGTCGTCAACCTTGGCGACAATGCCATCGTCCGGCGCGTACACCGTCGCATACCCGAGGTAGAGCTGCGCCTCGTCCAGTTGAGCCCTGGCCTCGCGCACCGTCGGGTGACTGTCCGCGTCGATGTTCGGGTTGCCGCTGAGCGCGACGACGGTGCTGGCGATCTGTTGTTCGATCGACGCAATGCGCTGCCGTGCCACTTTCAGGTCGGTGTCCGCCCGCTCGTAAACGGCCCGCGAGACAAACTCGGAGGCGACCAGCGCTTTCTTGCGGGCAAACTCTTTCTGGTCGAAATCCGCCGACTCTCTGGCGGACTGCAACTCGGCCTGCTGCTGCCGGTAACTGGCCTTGAGCCCATCGATACGCAGCCGCGCGACGCTCAACTGTGCTTCTGCACGGTTGACCGCGATCTGAAACGGCTCCGGGTTAATGCGAAACAGCACCTGGCCTTTGCGCACAAGCTGATTGTCCTGAACCGCAATCTCGACGACCTGTCCGGAAACACGTGCATTGATCGAGGCCTTGGCCACCCGGGCGTAGGCGTTGTCGGTCGAAACAAAGGGCTCGCCCGCCTGATAGCGTGCGTAGCCAAACGCGGCGAAAAGCAGCGGCACACCGACCATCAGCAGGGGCCGCATTTTCGCTTTGAACGGTTTCTTCACGGGCGCGTCAGCCGGGTTCGGACCGGGATGCCCGAGGGTCTGTGTCGCTGAGAGATCGAACTGTTTAGTCATGATCGAATACACCTTTAACCGGGAAATCGGGCTAACACCCACTGGAACAGCGCCTTACCGTGTGCGGTCGGGAGGATCGCTCCGCCGCACCTGTTTCGTAGCCGCAATACCCCGATCGAGCTCCGCTACAACAAACCCGCAAGCAAGGAATTTCTGGTTCCTTAATTTTGTGCGATGGTGTAAGAATATAGCCACGCCACTCCCAGACTCAAGGATTTTGTACGACATGGCACAAAATAAAACCTCCGAGGGCAAAGGACGCGGCCGTCCTCGCGCCTATGACCCGCAGACCGCCTTGCAACAAGCGCTCGGTGTGTTTTGGAACACCGGCTATTCCGGTGCGTCTCTGGACAGCATCGCCAGCGCAGCCGGGATGAACCGGCCGAGCCTGTACGCCGCGTTCGGTGACAAGCACGCGCTCTATATCAAAGCGCTTGAGCAGTATTGGGAGTTCGCCGCCGCCGCCATGCACGAGGCGCTGACGAGCGAAGAGCTGACGTTGCGCCAGGCATTGATGCAGTTTTACGAGGGGCAGTTATCGATCTACTTCTCGGGTGACGGCCAACCCCGTGGTTGCTTTGCGATTGGCACGGCGACCACCGAAGCGGTCGAAGATCCGGAAATTCGCGATGTACTGTCGGATCGACTCAGCCGACTGGATGCCGACCTCGAAGCGCGTCTGCGCGTGGCCATTGATAAAGGAGAGCTCAAAGACGATGTCGACGCTGCGGCCCTCGCCGTGCTCGCCTCCTCCCTGCTGCACAGCATTTCCATCCGTGCGCGGGCGGGCAAATCCCGGGCGGAACTGACCGGGCTGGCACGCAATGCGGTCAATGTGATCTGCGGTTGAGCGACGTCATGACGGGCAACAGACTCGAAGACAGGCTGGCTGAGCATCTGGCGGTGGTTTTTTGTGGCATTAACCCCGGCATGATGGCCGCCGCCCAAGGGCATCATTTTGCGGGCCGCAGCAATCGCTTCTGGCGCACCCTTCATCTGGCCGGTTTTACGCCGCAGGAAGTTCGTCCGGAAGATGACCGGACAATCGTGCAGTATCACTGTGGATTAACGGCCGTGGTTGAGCGGCCAACGGCGCGCGCGGATCAGTTGTCGGTGGATGAATTCATCGCCGCCGCTGCGCAGTTCGAACAGAAGATCGCGCACTATGCGCCACGCTTTGTAGCTTTTCTCGGCAAGGCCGCCTATGGCGCGTTATCCGGCCAGCGCAACGTGGCCTGGGGGCTTCAGTCGCAAACGTTCGGTAACGCCTCGGTCTGGGTCTTGCCCAACCCCAGTGGCCGCAATCGCGCTTTCACCCTGGATCAACTGGTTGACGCGTATCGACAACTCTATCTGGCCCAACTTGGTGTTAAATAGCACGCTGTCGCGTAATGCAGTGCAACGAGAACGGATATGAGAACCCATTTTGAGAAAAGTGATGCCCCTGAGCCAACGCTCCCGCGTGATGGAAACATTCAACCCGTCACCCCTCAGCAGCCGGTGGTAAGCGCATGATCGAAGTCACTGAAGTGTCCATTGCCGAACTGCGCGCGGCGCTCGAATCCGGGCAGACCACCGCCGTCGAACTGGTGCAGGCTTACCTGGCCCGGATCGATGCCTACGATGGCCCAGACACCGCCACCGCGCTCAACGCCGTGGTGGTGCGCAATCCCGAGGCGCTCAATGAAGCGCGGGCGTCCGATGCCCGTCGGGCCAAAGGTCAAACGCTGGGGCCGCTCGATGGCATTCCCTATACCGCCAAAGACAGTTATCTGGTCAAAGGGCTGACCGCCGCCTCTGGCAGCCCCGCTTTCGCCCACCTGATTGCCTATCGCGATGCGTTCACCATCGAACGGCTTCGCGCCACGGGTGCGATCTGCCTGGGCAAAACCAACATGCCGCCGATGGCGAACGGCGGCATGCAGCGCGGGGTCTACGGCCGTGCCGAAAGCCCGTACAACGCTGACTACCTCACCGCCCCTTTTGCTTCGGGTTCGTCGAATGGCGCCGGGACGGCGACCGCCGCCAGTTTCGCGGCCTTCGGTCTCGCGGAAGAAACCTGGTCGAGCGGTCGCGGTCCGGCCTCAAACAACGGTTTGTGCGCCTACACGCCGTCGCGCGGGGTGATCTCGGTGCGCGGCAACTGGCCGCTGACGCCGACCATGGACGTCGTCGTGCCCTTCGCCAGAACCATGGCCGACCTGCTCGAAGTGCTCGACGTGGTGGTGGCGGAAGATCCCGACACCCGTGGCGATCTGTGGCGGCTGCAACCCTGGGTGCCGATTCCGAGCGTCGCCTCGGTGCGCCCGGCGTCCTATGCCGAACTTGCGGCGAACACCGATGCACTGGCCGGCAAACGCCTCGGCGTTCCGCGCATGTACATCAACGCCGATCCCGACGCGGGCACGAGCGACGCACCGGGCATCGGTGGGCCGACGGGGCAGCGCATCAACACGCGTCCATCGGTGATCGGGCTCTGGGAAGAGGCCCGCAAGGCACTTGAAGCGGCGGGCGCCGAAGTGATTGAAGTCGACTTCCCGCTGGTCTCCAATTGCGAGGGTGATCGTCCGGGTGCGCCGACGGTGTTTACCCGAGGCCTGGTGTCGAAAGAGTTCCTGCACCATGAGTTGTGGGACCTGACGGCCTGGGCATTCGACGATTTCCTGCAGGCCAACGGCGACCCGAAATTGAACCGTCTGGTCGATGTCGACGGGCCGCTGATTTTCCCGCACGACCCGGGAACCCTGCCCAACCGCGAGGGCGACCTGGTCGCCGGCATGGACGAATACGTGCGGATGGCCGAGCGTGGCATCACGCCGTGGGATCAGATATCCACTGTGCCTGATGGCTTGCGCGGGCTGGAAAAAACCCGTCGAATCGACCTGGAAGACTGGATGGATCGGCTGGGGCTCGATGCGGTGCTGTTCCCGACAGTGGCCGACGTTGCGCCGGCGAATGCCGATGTCGACCCGGCCTCTGCGGACATCGCCTGGAGCAACGGCATCTGGGTGGCCAACGGCAACCTCGCCATCCGGCATTTGGGTGTGCCAACGGTCACCGTGCCGATGGGCGTGATGCCGGACATCGGCATGCCCGTCGGCCTGACGTTTGCCGGCCGCGCCTACGACGATTCGACGCTGCTGCGCTTCGCCTCGGCATTCGAATCGACGGGGACCAAGCGCATGATCCCGCCTCGAACCCCACCGTTGTCGGCCGCTAAAAAGTAGAACCGAGCGGTTTCACAGGGCAAGGCGTTGGTCGAAGTGTTCTTCCTTGAGAATATCGAACAACGCCTGCGCCGCCGCCGACAACTCCACCCCAGGCTTGGTCAACACCCCGATCGCCCGTTCCACCACCGGGTCACGCAGGGTAATGCACCGCGCGCCCAACTCGCGCATCTGCCCGGCACACAACGCCGGCACCGCGCTCACCCCCAGGCCGCTGGCGACCATTCTCCCGACTGTCGCCAACTGATGGCTTTCAAACTCCACCGGCAACTTCATCCCCCGCGTTTGCAAGTGCTCCTCCAGCATCACCCGCACCGTCGACGGTCGCTGCAAGGTAATGAAAGGCTCTTCAAGCAACGTCTGCCAATCAATGTCTTCGCGCTCTGAAAAAGGCGAATCGAACGGCACCACCGCCACAAACCGGTCCCGGTACAACGGCGTGAATTGCAGCGACGAACTTTGCGTCGGTTCAAACGCTACGCCCAACTCGACCTGCCGATCGCGCACCATTTCCAGCACCTGCTCGTTGATCACGTCATTCACCGTGACGTTGACCTTGGGATAGCGCGCGCGGAACGTCTTGAGGATCGGCGGCAGCAGATTGCCAGCAAACGACGGCATCGCCGCCAGCGTCACGCGCCCGCGCTGCAGGGTAAAACGCTGGCGCAATTCGTCCTCGACATTGTCCCAGTCCGCGATCAATCGGCGGGCCAACGGCACCAGGGACTCCCCCTCGGGCGTCAGCGCCACGTTGCGCGTGTTGCGGGTAAACAGCCGCCCGCCCAGGCCCTCCTCCAGCGCCTTGATGGTCAGGCTCAACGCCGATTGCGACAGGTGCAATCGTTCGCAGGCGACGGCAAAACTCAGACTCTGGGCCACCGCCAGAAAGGCGCGGATCTGCTTGACTGTCATAGGCTAACTGCTCCAGTAATGAGCGCAGGTACTTTCTGTAGGAGCATGGCTTGCCCGCGATGGCGTCCAGGAGATCGTCATCGCGGGCAAGCCATGCTCCTACAGGATTGATTGGTGAGTTTTATCTATCAATCAACCTTAAAAATCAACTTAACAAATAAATCCTCCGGCGAGACACTCCATCCCATACGGCTAGCCAGCCGCCCACAAAGAATAAAAGAGGTGCATATGGCAGGTTTCGACAAGCGCGTGAGTTCCTACAAGGAAGCTCTGGCAGGTCTTGAAGACGGCATGACGGTAATCGCTGGCGGCTTCGGCCTGTGCGGCATTCCGGAAAACCTGATCGCCGAGATCAAGCGCAAAGGCACCCGTGACCTGACCGTGGTTTCCAACAACTGCGGCGTCGACGGTTTCGGTCTCGGCGTGCTGCTGGAAGACCGGCAGATCAAAAAAGTAGTGGCCTCCTACGTTGGCGAAAACAAGCTGTTCGAAGACCAACTGCTGAAAGGCGAAATCGAAGTCGTCCTGACGCCCCAAGGCACCCTCGCCGAAAAAATGCGCGCAGGCGGCGCTGGCATCCCGGCATTCTTCACGGCTACTGGCGTCGGCACCCCGGTCGCCGAAGGCAAGGAAGTGCGCGAATTCCACGGTCGCAAGTACCTGATGGAAGAATCCATCACCGGTGACTTCGCCATCGTCAAAGGCTGGAAAGCCGACCATTTCGGCAACGTCATCTACCGCCACACCGCCCAGAACTTCAACCCGCTGGCCGCCACCGCCGGCAAGATCACCGTGGTCGAAGTCGAAGAAATCGTCGAACCCGGCGAGCTGGACCCGGCGCAGATCCACACCCCTGGCATCTACGTCGACCGGGTCATTTGCGGCACGTTCGAGAAGCGCATCGAACAGCGCACCGTGCGTAAGTGATCCCCTGCCCCCGGACCGAATGAAGGAATAACAACAATGGCACTTTCCCGCGAACAAATGGCTCAACGCGTCGCCCGCGAAATGCAGGACGGCTTCTACGTGAACCTGGGCATCGGCATTCCGACCCTCGTCGCCAACTACATTCCCGAAGGCATGGAAGTCATGCTGCAGTCGGAAAACGGCCTGCTCGGCATGGGTCCTTTTCCTACTGAAGAAACCATCGATGCCGACATGATCAACGCCGGCAAGCAAACCGTGACCGCGCGTACCGGCGCGTCGATCTTTTCCTCCGCCGAGTCCTTCGCGATGATTCGCGGGGGTCATGTCGACCTGACCGTGCTGGGCGCTTTTGAAGTCGACGTACAAGGCAACATCGCCTCGTGGATGATCCCTGGCAAGCTGGTCAAGGGCATGGGCGGCGCGATGGACCTGGTGGCCGGCGCAGACAACATCATCGTCATCATGACCCACGCGTCCAAGGACGGTGAGTCCAAGCTGCTGTCCCAATGCAGCCTGCCGCTGACCGGTGCCGGTTGCATCAAGCGCGTACTGACTGACCTGGCGTATCTTGAAATCGAAAACGGCGCGTTCATTCTCAAAGAGCGTGCGCCGGGCGTCAGCGTCGAAGAGATCGTCGCCAAGACTGCCGGTAAACTGATCGTGCCGGATCACGTTCCGGAAATGCAGTTCGCTGCCCAGTGAGGAATCATTCCATGCAAGAAGTCGTCATTGTCGCCGCCACCCGTACTGCCATCGGCAGCTTCCAGGGCTCGCTGGCCAATGTGTCCGCCGTAGACCTCGGTGCTGCGGTGATCCGTCAGTTGCTGACGCAAACCGGCCTGAACCCGGCTGAAGTCGATGAAGTGATCATGGGCCAGGTGTTGACCGCCGGCGCCGGGCAAAACCCTGCGCGTCAGTCCGCGATCAAGGCGGGCCTGCCGTTCACCGTGCCGGCCATGACCCTGAACAAGGTCTGCGGCTCGGGCCTCAAGGCCCTGCACCTGGCCACCCAGGCGATTCGCTGCGGCGACGCCGACGTGATCATTGCCGGCGGCCAGGAAAACATGAGCCTGTCCAACTACGTCATGCCCGGTGCGCGAACCGGTCTGCGCATGGGGCACGCGCAAATCGTCGACACCATGATCAGCGACGGACTGTGGGATGCGTTCAACGATTACCACATGGGCATCACCGCCGAGAACCTGGCTGAAAAGTACAGCCTGACTCGTGAGCAACAGGACGCCTTCGCTGCGGCCTCGCAGCAGAAAGCCACGGCCGCCATCGAAGCCGGGCGTTTTGCCGATGAGATCACGCCGATCCTGATTCCGCAGCGCAAGGGCGATCCGCTGTCCTTCGCCACCGATGAACAGCCACGCGCCGGCACCACCGCCGAAGCCCTGGGCAAACTGAAACCGGCCTTCAAGAAGGACGGTTCGGTGACCGCCGGTAACGCCTCGTCGCTGAACGATGGCGCCGCCGCCGTGATCCTGATGAGCGCAGAAAAAGCCAAAGCCTTGGGTCTGCCGGTGCTGGCAAAAATCGCGGCTTACGCCAACGCGGGCGTGGACCCGGCGATCATGGGCATCGGCCCGGTGTCGGCCACTCGCCGTTGCCTGAACAAAGCCGGCTGGTCCATCGACCAACTGGACCTGATCGAAGCCAACGAAGCCTTCGCCGCGCAATCCCTGGCGGTGGCCAAGGACCTGGAATGGGACTTGAACAAGGTCAACGTCAACGGCGGCGCCATCGCCCTCGGTCACCCGATCGGTGCGTCGGGTTGCCGTGTGCTGGTGACTTTGCTGCATGAAATGATCAAGCGCGACGCCAAGAAAGGCCTCGCCACCCTGTGCATCGGTGGTGGTCAGGGCGTGGCACTGGCGATCGAACGGGCTTAACGCGTTCAACGGACGGCGCGGGGACCCACGAAGATCCGCGCCATCCGGCAACAACCCCGGTGTGACAAACGTCGCACCGGGTTCCGGCGAACCGTGTTTCAGGCGAACTTCACGAGGTTCAACACTGGCAACGGCCCACCCGGAAACTGCGCCAACCGCGCGCCGACACTCAACTCCCCAAGATCAATCCCGAAGAAGCCCAAGCGTTCGGTCAACGCAACCACCTGAGCTTTCGCCTCGGCATCATCGCCCGACACAAACAGCACCCGCCGACCGCCCTCCGCCGCCGGATCACTCTCCAGCAAGCGCGCCGCCAGGTGATTGAACGCCTTCACCACTCTCGCCCCCGGCACCCATTCAGCGAACACTTCGCTGGACATACGGCCCTGCAAATCCACAGCCTTGAACAACGGCGCCTCAATCGAGTTATTGGCGTCGATCACGATCCGCCCGCCGAAGCCCGGCAAACCAGCGAGTGCTGTTGGCAACTTCGACCAGTTGACCGCCACCAGAACGATTGGCTGGGCGGCCGCTTCTTCACGGGTGCCGGCGCGTGCCGTCGGACCGAGCTCCGCCACCAGGGCGGCCAAGGTCTCCGGACCACGACTGTTGGCGATGACTACTTCGATGCCCTGACGGGACAAGGCTCTGGCAAACGCTGAACCAATGGCGCCAGCGCCGATGATGCCGATGATGCCGATAGTACTCATGGTGATTCACTCCAAGGGGTTGTCGTTGGCGTGAATACTGCGCTTGTCATTAGCCCTTGATTAGCGGGTAATGACTTGAATGATTTTCAAGCATTCATAGCAGGTGCCAGACATGGAAACCCTCGCCAACCTCGAATCTTTTGTACGCAGCGCTGAAACGGGCAGTTTTTCCGCCGCGGCACGTTTGCTGGCGCTGACACCCGCCGCGGTCAGCCGCAACGTGGCGATGCTGGAACGCAATATGGGTGTGCGGTTGTTCCAGCGTTCGACCCGCAAGCTGTCGCTCACTGAAGCCGGCGAGGGTTTTCTGGCCAGCATCGGCGGCAACCTGGAGGCGTTGCAAGCGGCGATCAGTGCCGTGAGCAGCGATCGCGGGGAGCCGGCCGGTGTGCTCAAGGTCAGCCTGGCGCCGACGTTTGGCATCGGTCATGTGCTGCCGTTGTTGCCGCAGTTCCTGGCGCGTTATCCGCTGATTCGCCCGGAATGGCACTTCGAAAATCGCCAGGTGGATTTGATTGCTGAAGGCTATGACGCGGCCATCGGCGGCGGCTTCGAACTCACGCCAGGGGTCATCTCACGGACATTGGCGGCGGCGGATATCGTCGCGGTGGCCTCACCGGCCTACCTGGCAGGACGCACGCTGCCGCGTACGCCGGCCGACCTGATCGGACACACCGGCATTGTGATGCGCGGCATTCGTACCGGGCGGATTCGTCAGTGGGTGATGCACGATCGAGCGGGCCATGAAGAGAGCGCCGGTCTGACCGAAAACATCGTGCTCAACGATCCAGCCGCCATGCGTGAGGCAGCGCTCCTGGGCCTGGGTGTGACGCTGCTGGTATTGCCGGATGTGGCAGCGAACATCGAGCGCGGGGAACTGGTGCGCCTGCTGCCGGACTGGCACGCCGATGCGGGGCCGATCTCGCTGTATTACCCGAGCCGGACGCTGATGCCGGCCAAGACCCGGGTGTTTATCGATTTTGTGGTTGAGGCGTTTCAGCGGTAGACCGCGTCATCGTTCATCGCCGGCAAGCCGGCTCCTACAGGTTCACCATGTCCTTGTAGGAGCCGGCTTGCTGCGGGCGGCGCTCCGACGATGGCGGCCGAAAAATCACCCAAAAAACTGCAGAATCAACCAACTATTCGCCCCACTGATCACCGCAAACAACCCCCACGCCAACACTCGCGTCGGCAATCGATTCACAAACGGCCCCATCAACTTGTGATCATTGGTCATGCGAATCAACGGATACAACGCAAACGGCAACTGCAAACTCAGCACCACCTGACTCAACACCAGCAGTTTGCCAATCGCGTTATCCCCCATCAGCCAGACACCGATAAACGCCGGGATCAACGCCAGCCCCCGGGTAATCAAGCGCCGTTGCCAGCAGGGAATCCGCAGGTTGAGGTAACCCTCCATGATCACTTGCCCGGCGATGGTGCCGGTGAACGTCGAACTTTGACCGGACGCCAGCAACGCGACGCCAAACAGCACGCTGGCCAACGCGCCGCCCACCAGCGGGTCGAGCAAGTGATAGGCGTCCTGAATGTCCACCACATCGGTGTGTCCGGTCTTGTGGAAGGCCGCGGCCGCGAGGATCAGGATCGCCGCGTTCACCAGCAGCGCCAGCGCCAGGGAACCGATGGTGTCGATGCGCGCCAGTTTCACCGCGTCCTGCTTGCTGGCCAGGTCCTTGCCGATCATCCGGGTCTGTACGATCGAGGTGTGCAGGTACAAGTTATGCGGCATGACCGTGGCCCCGAGAATCCCGATGGCCAGGTACAGCGGCGCCGCATCGCCGATGGCCGACAGTGACGGCGTGAAACCCCGTGCGACGTCCGGCCAGTAAGGCTTGATCAACAACAATTCAACGAAGAAACACACACCGATGGTGCTCACCAGCACCAGCATGATCGCTTCCAGTCGGCGAAAGCCACGGTTCTGCAGGGCCAGCACCAGCAGCGTGTCGAACGCCGTGAGGGCGATGCCGACGCTCAGCGAACAGCCCAACAGCAGATGGAACGCCAGCGCACAGCCGAGCACTTCGGCGAGGTCGGTGGCGATGATCGAGATTTCCGCCAGCACCCATTGGGTCCGAGCGGTCCGCGTGCTGTAGCGCTCGCGGGACAACTGCGCCAGATCGCGCCCGGTGGCAATGCCAAGGCGCGAGCACAAACACTGCACCACCATCCCCGCCAGACTCGCCAGCAACACCACAAACAACAGGCTGTAACCAAACCGCGAACCGGCCTCGATGGCGGTGGCCCAGTTGCCCGGGTCCATGTAGCCGATGGACACCAGCAAGCCCGGTCCGGCGAAACGCAGGACACGTTTGAAAAATGACGCGCGAGGGTCAACAGCAACGCTGCCCGCCACTTCCGGAGGACAAAACGGCGCAGTGGCGACTTTGGGCAAACTGAATTTCACGCAAACATTCCAGAAAACAGGCGGGAGGGCGCAGCTTAGACGTTTCGCGCTTTTCGGTGTACAGACAAAACGCAAAGATCGCCGCAGTTGATTTTTTGCTTTTGCTTTTGTAGGAGCAAGCTTGCTCGCGATGGATTCAAGGGCGCCGCGTTTAATCAGGAAGCACGCGTTATCGTTAACGTCCATCGCGAGCAAGCTTGCTCCTACAAAGGCAAAAGCAACGGCGGGTGATGTTCAGGGTTTTGCAATGCCCAACAACTGCTCTCGCAATTCGGGGTTGCTCGTGCGCGGGTCAAGCCAGATATCAAAAAACGCCCGGGCGAACACCGGGTCCGTCACCTCGTACTGCAACTGCGGGCCGACAAAAAAACGTGTGCCCTGCCCCGGCAAGTAAACCCCGATGAGTCGGGTCCCGGCCTGCACATCGACAAACGCCTGCTGCATCTGCGCCTGCCATGCCGCGAGTTGCCCGACACTCACCGATGCGCCCGACAGTCGTTTGATTTCTTCGACGCTGGCCTGGACCAGATCGTCCCGGGAAATCCTGCGCTGATAAATCAGCTCCAGGGCGAACGGCTGGTCGCTCGCAAATGGCTGCGCGGCGCTCCACAGACGAGCGTTGTAAATATCGAAACCGAACATCCGGAACTCGCCGGTACCAACGATTTGGGCGCCAGGCAAAGACTCCTGCCAATTGGCCAACGCGTGGTTGCCCAGTAATACCAACAGCCACAGGGTATGTCGCAGAGGTGATCGTGGTCGGGTCATGATCGGCTCGATTCAGCGCGTATGGGTTCTGTTACTTATACGCATAAAGTGTTGCTGTACAAGCTTTCAACTTTGTATACAAAAACAGCCAATCCTTAGAGCAATCTACTTGTCGCAATGCTAACGTTGCCGCTTCACTCAGGTCGGAGGCGCCTACGTGCTGCTGCTCAAACTGCTGGTCATTCCCGGGTTTCTCTTACTGATCTCCCTCGCGGGCAAACGCTGGGGCCCGAGTGTCGCCGGTTGGCTGTCAGGGTTGCCGGTGGTAGTCGGGCCGATTCTGTTTTTCCTCGCTATCGAACAAGGCGAAGTGTTTGCCGCGCAATCGGCGACCGCCGCGTTATCCGCGATGTTCGCGATGATTGCCTTCTGCGTAACCTACGCCCAGGTCGCCCAACGCGCGGGATGGCCTTGGGCGCTGACGGTTTCGCTGCTGGTCTGGGCGACAGCGGCGGTGGTGCTGTCGGTGATTCCACCGTCCCTGGTGTTCTCGGTGATCGCCGCCGCGACCGCGCTGCTGGCGGCGCCTTACCTGTTTCCCAAGGTGCAGCCGATTGTCTCCGGCCCGGCACCGAAGTCCGACAAACTGCTGCTGCGCATGATTGCCGGCGCCCTTCTCACTCTCGCGGTCACCTGGCTCGCCAGCACCGTCGGCGAACGCTGGAGCGGCCTGCTCGCGGTGTTCCCGGTGCTGGGCAGCGTGATGGCGGTGTTTTCCCAGCAAACCCGTGGCCCGGCGTTTACCGCCGCCTTGTTGCGCGCCACGGCCACCGGCATGTATTCGTTCAGCGCGTTCTGCCTGGTCCTGGCGCTGACCTTGCCGGGCATGGGCCTGAAGGCCTTTGGCCTGGGCGTCGCGGTGTCGGTAGCCATGCTCGGCGTCACCCGGCGCCTGTTGGCCAAACCGGTGGCAACGCCCGCAACCCGTTCAACTATTTCGAACGAGTAGAACAACAACCCCGTACGTCAATCGAACGGGTTTCGCCCACTATCAGCCTCAGTTCCTGACCAACCACTGACTGAGGCCTACACCATGAAATTCTTTTTCCACCCTTCGCCAAACCCGATGAAAGTCGCCCTGCTGCTTGAAGAACTGCAAACGCCGTACGAATTGATCGGCGTCGACACCTTCAAGGGCGAGCAACACCAGCCAGCCTTTCTGGCGATCAACCCGAACGCCAAAGTGCCAGCGCTGGTCGATGGCGACGCCACCGTGTTCGACTCCCAGGCGATCCTGTTGCACCTCGCGCAAAAACATCAGCGCTTCCTGCCGACCTCCGTTGCCGGCCAGGCCGAACTGCTGTCTTGGTTGATGTTCATCGCCACCGGCCTGTCGCCGTTTTCCGGCCAGGCGGTGCACTTCCTGCACCACGCCCCGGAAGACCTGGCCTACGCAAAAAACCGTTACCTCAAGGAAGTCGAACGTCATTACCGCGTGCTCGATCAGCGCCTGGCCGACCATCAATACCTGGCCGGCGACACCTATAGCATCGCCGACATGGCGCTGTGGGGCTGGGCCAATTACGCGCCATACATCCTCGGCGAAAACGGTTTGGCGGCGTACCCGAACGTCAAGCGCCTGTTCGATGAAATCAGCGCTCGCCCGGCGGCCGTACGTGCTCACGGCCTCAAAGAGAAGCTGGTACTGAAAGCGGAATTCGACGAAGAAACCCGTCGCAATCTGTTCCCGCAGAACCAGGCGCAGTAATCCATTCCCCCGCATGCGAAGGTGATGAAATGAGTGATCAAGTCGCGTTTATCGTTTACCTGCCAGCCAAACCGGAACGCTTCGCCGAAACAAAGGAGCGCCTGCTGGATGTGGTGCACCAGATGTCAGCCGAGCCGGACTTCGTCAACACCTGGGTCCACCAGTTGCAGGACGAGCCGAACACTCTGGTGCTCTACGAAACCTGGAACTGCAGCAAGGAAGACTTCATCACCCGTCACCTGAGCAAGCCGTATCGCCAGGACTACGAAAAGCTATTGCCGGAGCTGTTGGCCAGCGACCGTCGGATCGAGTTTCTGGACGTGATCGAGAGCTACCCGGTGCGCCGCGACGTGTAACAGCGTAATCCCCGTGGTGAGGGCCAACCTCTCACCACGGGCACTCTTATTACTCGGCGGCGTCGAGTTTATCCAGCGCCTGGTTCACCGCCAGCTCCCCAAGCATGATGACCTGCGCAATGCCCAACAGCGAATTGCGACGGGTCCCCTCCATATGATCCGCCAGGTCCATGGCCATGACATTGGCCGATGCCAGCGACTCGCACGCATGGCTGAGCAGGGTCTGGACATCGAGTTCCGGGTTGACGCTGAACATGCTGTCGAGTTGCCTTGGCGTGGCGTTGATCAGGGCAATGTGCGCGGCAGGATTGGCGTAGAAGTCGAGGGCGAGTTTGATGGTCTCTTCGAGCTTTTCTTGGTCAGCGCTTTGGGCTGAAGCGGACAGGTCCGGGCTGGGGGGATTGGGTGTTGGTTTGGGCATAGATGGAGCTCCGATGCTACTTAGAAGGAGCCATCAACCTCTCGCTACCAAACGGAGGGTGGCGGCCATACGAAGGTTGGTAGACCGGGCATCGGAACCGGCGCCCCCGAAGGAGCCCTGCGCATGGCCACCATAAAACGCAGCCCTGAGAAAGGGCCGAACAAGGTGACGCTATGCGTCGATGCTGAGGGTCTACCAAACCCGATCACTGTGTTTTCAGCGACCGGAAAACAATAGAACCCACCCCAAAAGCGCACAAGCCGGCGGATTCTTACGTACCTGTAGGCAACGACGCAAGGTGTTGTAGCTTTCATGAAGTAACGCTGAGCGCGGTTAAACAAGCCTTCGTAAATACGTTGATTCGCCGTAAACGCGAGGTTCAAAAGCTTTTCGCTCACCAGAACCCGACCACCCGTTAGCCCACACTGGAATGCTCCACGACCTCCATGGGATGATCGCCCCCACCGCGAGACCACCCTGGAGATTTTGAATGTCACTGTTGAGTAAAAAAGCCGTTGTCCTGCTGCTGGCAGTGGCTGCCAGCCTGGGGGCTTTGAATGCACAGGCGGCTAAAGAGACAGCGCCCGCGCAAAACGTCTCGATGCTGGGCGGAAAATTCAAATTCAACCTGCCCAAGGGCTTCGTTGCCAATCCGCTGCCGGCGGACGCGACCGGTGCGAGTGGCACCATGTACACCAACGCAACCACGAAAACCGTAGTGATTGCCGCTGAAAACACCATTCCTGGTGGCGTCAACGCCAAGGACAACGACGGTGAGTTCCTCGACGCCACGGCGTCCGACTTCGCCACTCAACAAGCCAAGGCACTGCCGGATTTCACCAAGCTCAGTGAGAAAAGCCTGACCCAGAAAGGCACCGGCCTCGGTCTGCGGGAGATCGACAGCATCGCCACCCAGGGCGGCGGCAAGACCCTCGATACCACGCTGATGGCCGCCTCGGGCACGCGCATGGCGCTGGTAAAGGTGATTTCCCGTCTCAGCGACAACGCCGGCCACGAAGCGCTGGTTAAACAGATCGTCAGCGGCAAGTAAGGCTCAGGGGTTGAGGCGCTGCAACCAGGCGCTCAAATCCTGCATTTCGGCGGCACTGATGTTGTGGCCAACGCCTGGGTAGGCATGAAATTCAGGCTTGAGTGACAGGCTCTGCAACAGGCTGTTGGCCTCGGTGCCGTCGTTGAAGGGAAGGCGTTTGTCCGCCGTGCCATGCCCGATGAAAATCGCCAGTTTCTGAAGTTTTTCATCGGGTTTGAGCTCGGACTTGAGCACCGGCAAGATCCGCCCGCTCAACGCCGCGATCCCGCCCACGGCTTCGGGATGACGCAACGCGACCTCGTAAGACATGATCGCGCCTTGGCTAAAGCCCACCAGGAAAACCTTGTTCGGTACTGTGTGATATTTCTTCGCAGCCTGTGCGACGAAATCCAGCAACACCGGGCCGCTGGCCTTCAGGTCATCCGTCTCGCCGTTGTAGGCACCTTCTCCCTTCTTGCGAAACCACTGATAGCTGCCCTCCTCCATGACCATCGGTGCGCGCACCGATAGGTAGTTGTAGTGGGCAGGCAATTCATCCTTGATACCGAACAGGTCCTGTTCGTTACTGCCGTAGCCGTGGAGGAAAATCACCAGGGGCTGATTGACCGATTCGGGGTTGGCCTGCTCCAGGTATTTGAGCGGCAGATCGGTGTGCAGCGGGGTTTCAGCGTGGACGGCGGCGGACGCCAGGAGTGTCAGCAGAGCGAGAACCTTCAACATAAACCTTCCTTCACAGAGCGCAGGATTCGGGGTTGAGCCTAACATTTCCTGTTGCCGATGCACTCGCAGTGCTGCTGATACCGCTATCGCCGGCAAGCCGGTCTCGCTCCCACAGGGGGAATGCATTTCAACTGTGGGAGCGAGCCTGCTCGCGATGAAGGCATCAGCGACACCAAAGCATCCCGGTCAATCGTTAATCAACTTCCCAACGCGGATCGGCTCGCGCCCCGCAACTTTCGCCTGCCACGTCCCCGGTTGCGTATACCGCCCGCGATCAATCGCAAACAACACGCCACTGGTGCCGGCGCACACAGTGGTCACCCGGTCGCTCAACGGGTCAACCACTTCAAACAGTGCATCGCCCTTCTCGACCCATTCACCGGCCTCGCGCAGAAAACTGACCACGCCATGATGCGGCGCAAACAGGTATTCCGTGCCTTCAAACGGCATGCCTTCACAACATTCACTCGGTGCGGCCGGCCAGGTGCCTTTGATAAAACCCTGTTCGGCAAGGAAGCCGAGAATGGCCTCGCAATTGGCCTGAGCCTGATCGACCCGGGTATCGCCCATGCTGCCCAGCTCCAGCGTTGTCGCCAGGTTGGCCGGTGGAATCGCCGCCTCGGGGAATGCCCTGGCCAGGCGCAACCATGGCGAAGAACAGGATTCATCGAAAGAACTGCCGCCGGAATCCTCACACAGCAGCGCAACGCCCGCCTTCAGTCGAGCCGCCAGGGACTTCCATTGCGACCAGTGTTGCGGCAGCGCATAAATATGAATCGCCGCTTCGAAATCGCAATGCAGATCGAGGGTGATGTCGGCGTCACAGGCATGGCGCAGCAGCAAGCGATGCATGGCTTCCAGCTGCGACTTTGGTGCAGGCAAACCGTCGAGAACCTGGCCCATGGCCTGGCGAATCAACGCGATGTTGACCTGGGCATCGGCGCCCAACTGATCGCCGATCAGCTCACCGACCGGCACGCTCAGTTCAACGAACGAGCGGTTGAAATTCTTGCCGCTGCCAAGTTCGAAACGGCCCATGTGACTGCCTTGCAGGTGTTGGTCCAGGCCGATGGGATTGGCCACGGGAACCAACTCGATCACGCCTTGCAACTGACCTTGGGCTTCGAGTTCGGCCAGGCGTTTTTTCAGCTCCCACGCCGTGCGCATGCCCGGCAGTTCGTCCGCGTGCAGGCTGGCCTGGATGTAGACCTTGCGCGAGCCCGTGCCGTAACGAAATACGCTGAGGGTACGTTCGGAGCCCAGGTGGCTCCAGGGCAATGGGTGGTCGATGCGTAGCATGAAACTACTCCTTCAATATCAAACACTGAGACCCCCTGTGGGAGCGAGCCTGCTCGCGATAGCGGTGTGTCAGTCAATGTTTTGCTGTCTGACCCAACGCTATCGCGAGCAGGCTCGCTCCCACAGGGTTCTCGATTCATTAAAGAGAACATAAAAAAAGTGGCAACCGCCTTCACGGTTGCCACTTTCTTATACGGCTGGATTACTCGCCGTAAACATCAAAATTGAAGTACTTGTCCTGCACTTGCTTGTACTTGCCGTTGGCACGGATTTCAGTGATGGCGGTGTTGAATTTGTCCGCCAGCTCTTTATCACCCTTGCGCACAGCGATGCCGGCGCCGCCGCCGAAGTACTTGGCGTCTTCGTAGGTTGGACCCACAAAAGCGAAGCCTTTGCCTGCGTCGGTTTTCAGGAAACCGTCGTCGAGGTTGACCGAGTCGGCCAGCATCGCGTCGAGGCGACCGGAGACCATGTCCAGGTTGGCTTCCTGCTGCGAGCCGTAACGCACCAGGACAATACCGGCCGGTTGCAGCACTTCAGTGGCGAAGCGGTCGTGAGTACTGGCGCGCAGTACACCGACTTTCTTGCCCTTGAGCTCGGTCAGCGGGTCTTTGACGTCGGTGCCTTCCTTCATCACGAAGCGCGCCGGGGTGTGGTAGTACTTGATGGTGAAATCGACGTTTTTCTTGCGGTCGTCGGTGATGGTCATGGACGACAGGATCGCGTCGATTTTCTTGACCTTCAGGGCCGGGATCAGGCCGTCGAACTCTTGCTCGACCCAAGTACATTTCAGTTTCGCCTGCTCACACAGCGCGTCGCCGATATCGACGTCGAAACCGGTGAGTTTGCCGTCAGGGGTTTTCATCGAGAATGGCGGGTAACCGGCTTCGATACCGATGCGGATCGGCTTGGCGTCATCGGCCACAGCGGTCAGGGACAACATCGACAGTGCCAGGGCACCGAACATCACTAGCTTCTTCATTTATAACTCCTGTGGGCGGAGGCTTTTATTGGCAGCGTTCGATTGGTAGCGTTCGGTCAGCGCTTTTTTGTTGGAGAAAACCGAAGTGGCGGGCAGTCTAGAGCGGCTTCAGGCGCGTAAATTGTGCATATGCGACAAATACTTATAAAAAAGGCGAGCTGAATGAACGATGAGATTCGCACGTTGAACCTGATCCAGCACCACCCCGCCGAAGGACCGGGTGCAATTGCCGACTGGGCTGCCTCCCGGGGATTGTCGCTGAACGTCTACCGCGCCGACCTCGGTCAATTGCCGCCAGTCAGCGCGGAACCGGCGGTTTTATTGGGCGGGCCCTATGAGTCCAACGCCGGCCCCGCGTGGCTGGAGGCTGAACGTCAGTGGCTGGCGCGCAGCCTGGAACAGGGCGCGGCGGTGTTTGCGATTTGTCTGGGGGCGCAGTTGTTGGCACTGAGTCTGGGCGGGAATGTGCGGCGAATGGATCGGACCGAAACCGGCTGGACGCCAGTGCGCTTTGCCGATGGCCAGGTATTGAAGGTGCTGGAATGGCACGAAGACGCCATCGACTTGCCGCCCGGCGCGCAGCTACTGGCCAGCAGCGACCGGTGCGAGCAGCAGATGTATCGCGCAGGGCCTGCGCGGGTGGGTTTGCAGTTTCATCCGGAGTGGAATGCCGAATCGGTGGCAACGCTCAATGCGCACTTTGCCGAGGAATCGCCGCTGCCACGGGGAGCACCGGACAGCGCCGCCCATGCCGCCGTTTTTGACTGGTTGCAGGTGACGCTGGATGAGTGGTGGGCATTAGCCAAAGATCGCAAGAACACCCCAAATTTGTAGGAGCCAGCTTGCTGGCGAAAGCTCTGGAAACTTACGTCGATCCTGAGGCCGCCATCGCTGGCAAGCCAGCTCCTACAAGGGAATGCGTTTCATGTTGGAACTGCGTTTTCAGCATTCGCAGCCGATGGCAGCTGGCCGATGCACCTCAGTACTCAACTCAAACCCTTCATCCAGCCACCCGGTCACTCCGCCGATCATTTCCTTGACCGGGTAGCCCAGAGCCGCCAGTTTCACCGCGGCCTTGTTGGCACCATTGCAATGCGGCCCGGCGCAATACACCACGAACAGCGTGGATTTCGCCCAGGTTGCCAACCCTTCAGCAGTCAGCAGTCGTCCCGGAAAATTGATCGCGCCCGGCACATGACCACGCTCAAACGCCAGCGGACCGCGCACGTCCAACAGCACAAAATCCACTTCACCTGCCTGCTGGCTGCTGTGGACGTCGGAACAATCGGTCTCGAAGGTCAGACGGTTGCTGAAATGCATCAGGGCAATGGCCGATGGGGCAGCGGGAATGTTGCGGACCAGGCTGGTCATGAGCGGTACTCCTACGTTTGGGTGGGTGTGAGAAGACTTTATCCGCCGTGCACTTGCGGCTAAAGTGGCGCACAAGACACCTACCGGGAATTTTCCGCCAAATGCAGCCCAACCCTGGATTAGTCGCGATTCTGGCCTACGACGGCCTCTGCACCTTCGAATTCGGCATCGCCGTGGAGATCTTCGGCCTGGCGCGCCCGGAGTTCGATTTCCCGTGGTACGAGCACCGGATCGTCGCCGTGGATCAGGGCCCGATGCGCGCCATGGGCGGCATTCAGGTGCTGGCCGATGGCGGCATGGAACTGCTCGGCGACGCCCGAACCATCATCATTCCCGGTTGGCGTGATCGCAACGCTGCGGTGCCTGAAGCGTTGATCACCGCCCTGCGCCAGGCCCATGCGCGGGGCGCACGGTTGCTGTCGATCTGCTCAGGCGTGTTCGTCCTGGCAGCGACCGGTTTGCTCGACGGTCACGGTGCCACCACGCATTGGCGCTACACCTCGGAACTGGCGGCGCGCTTCCCGAACATCCTGGTGGCCCCTGACGTGCTCTACGTCGACTCGGGCCAACTGATCACTTCGGCGGGCAGTGCTGCTGGTATCGATGCGTGCCTGCATCTGGTGGCACGGGATTTCGGCACCCAGGTGGCCAACTCGGTGGCGCGGCGGCTGGTGATGTCGCCGCAACGCACCGGCGGCCAGGCCCAGTTCATTCCGACGCCGGTCAGTCCTACGCCGCGCAGCGATCTTTCCCGCGTGATGCAGTGGGTTCGGGAGCGTTTGCATGAACCGCTGGAGGTCCGCGACCTGGCCAGCGAGGCGGCCATGAGTGAGCGGACATTCCTGCGTCGGTTTACCGAAGCCACGGGCATGCCGCCCAAAGCGTGGTTACAGCATGAACGCCTGGCGCGGGCCCGTGAATTGCTGGAGAGCACGAGCAGAAACACCGACCAGATCGCCGAGCAGTGTGGTTATCGCTCGGTGGAAAGTTTCCGGGTGGCGTTTCGCAACGTGGTCGGCGTGCCGCCGTCGGTGTATCGGGAGCGGTTTGGGCGGGAGATTGAAGCGAAGATTTGAGGTGTGTTTGAGGGCCCCTTCGCGGGCAAGTCGGATCGCCGCACCGCTCGCTCCTACAAGGTATACGTGATCTTTGTAGGAGCGAGCGGTGCGGCGATCCGACTTGCCCGCGAAAGCGGCTTCATGGCTTACGCAAAAGGTACGTATCCATAATCCACCCATTAGCCAGCCGCGCCGCCTTGCGCACTCGCTCGATCTCGTCCGCCACGTCCTTGAGCTTGCCGCTGATGAGGATTTCATCCGGTGTCCCCAGGTAAGCCCCCCAGTAAATCTCTGTCTCCTGATCCGCCACCTGATGGTAGGAATCTTCCGCGTCGAGCATCACCACCAGGCTGTCGGCTTCGCTCACCTGCCCTGCCGCCAGCCGGCGGCCCGTCGTGATTTCGAATGAGCGCCCGATCCGGTTCAGCGGCACTTTATGCTGGGCTGCCAATGCCTGAACGCTGGTGATACCGGGGATCACGTCGAACTCGAAGACGCAGCGACCGGACGCCAGAATCGCCTGCAAGATCCGAATGGTGCTGTCGTACAACGCCGGATCACCCCACACCAGAAATCCGCCACACTGGCCGTCGGACATTTCCTCATTGATCAGCCGTTCGAAGGTCAGCTGCTTGGCAAGGTTCAGGTCTTCCACACTGGCCTTGTAGTCCACCTCTCCGCGCTCACGCTCCGGGCTGTGGGCTTCAACGAAACGGTAGGCGTGATCAGTGATGTAGCGCTGGCAAATCTCACGGCGCAGGTCGATCAGTTTGTCTTTGCTCTGGCCCTTGTCCATGAGGAAAAACACATCGACGAGGTTCAGAGCCTTCACGGCCTGCATCGTGATGTAGTCGGGGTTGCCGGCACCGATGCCGATGACCATCAGTTTTTTCATCAACAGGCTCCCTCAAGGTCTGTGCCCAACACACGTAAGCGCCAGCGACCATTGAAGCGCAATTCGATGGCTGACAGCGGTTCGACATCGATCAGATTGAACGCGGGACTTTGCAGCACATGGGTCAGCGCCGCGCGAATGACAAAAGGGTGGGTGATGGCAACGCTGTGCCCCGGTGTTGCCTCCAGGGTTTTCAGCCAGGCGGCCACCCGCTCGCCGAGTTGCGCTACCGACTCGCCACCGTGAGGCGCCGAACGCGGATCATCGAGCCAGGCCTGCAAGGTCTCGGGTTCGGAACGCTGCAGGTCGTCGATCCGCAAGCCATTCCAGCGCCCAAAATCACACTCCCTCAGCGCCTCGACAATCTCCACGTCATCGGCGAACAACCTGGCGGTTTGCCGGGTCCGCAATTCCGGACCGCAGAACAGGCGCGATGCCTTCTTGAGTCGGTAACCCAACGAACCTCTTGCCGATTGCCAATCCATCTCCACCGGCTCATCCGTAGGAAAACGCGCCAATTTCTGTGCGACGGTTCGAGCGTGGCACATCAGGGTCAAACGGGTCGCCTGCACGAAGGATCACTCGGTAAAAGGAAAGGAAAACAGCGTCACGCCGCCAACAATCACGCAATTGTGCCGTAAGAAACACGATTGGGGGCGTTTCGTTTTACCCCTTGCCAACGCTTGTCGCCCTTAAAAAACCGCTATCTCCGACACCCCTGTAAGCGAGGACCTACAAGGCTGAGCGACTTTGGTGTAGCCCCCGACATACGGGCATTTCGCCCCATTTTAGGGCCAGAAATGGCCGAGCAAAAATTCACTAGACATGGGGCGATCGTTCCATAAATACTGCCGTAACGGCTAATCTAAACAACACCCTCATCCAGCAGGAGCCCGGATGCCCGCTTCCAGCAACATGCACCACCGCCTCCGCACCCAGAACCCGACCGACAGTGTCAGCATGACGCTGCCTGCGGCAAGCAGCGACTGACTGGATAAGAAAAAGAGTGGCGCCTGGCAAACAGCATCAAGCGACCGCCGATTCAATGCGTGGAAACCGACAGTGATAGTCAGGTTCGTGCCAACCGCCGAACCCTTTGATACAGGAGTGCATCCATGCTGGTCTTACGCCCAGTGGAGTTAACCGACCTGCCCCAGTTGCAGCGACTGGCGCAAGAAAGCCTGGTCGGCGTGACGTCCCTGCCGGACGACACCGAACGCTTGCGCGAGCGGATTCTCGACTCCTGCGCCTCGTTCGATAAAAACGTGCAACAGCATGGCCCGGAAAACTACTTCTTCGTGCTGGAGGACCTGACCACCCGGCGCCTCGCGGGCTGTTCGGAAATCCTCGCCACTGCCGGTTTCGGCGAACCCTTCTACAGCCTGCGCAACCGGCATTTCACCAGCGCCTCGCGAGAACTGAACATCGAGCACGGCGTGCCGGCGTTGTCGTTGTGCCACGACCTCAGTGGCCACACCTTGCTGCGCGGGTTTCACATCGATGCGGCACTGGTGCGCACACCGTCCTCCGAATTGCTGTCACGGGCGCGCCTGATGTTCATCGCCGCGCACCTGCCGCGCTTTGCCGAAGCGGTCATCACCGAAATCGTCGGCTTCAGCGATGAAGAAGGACGGTCGCCGTTCTGGGATGCACTGGGCAAACACTTCTTCGACCTGCCCTACACCGAGGCCGAGCGGCTTTGCGGATTGGAGAGCCGGACATTTCTTGCCGAACTGATGCCGCAATATCCGATCTACGTGCCGATGCTGCCCCAGGCCGCGCGGGACTGCATCGGCCGTATTCACCCCGATGGCCAGGAGGCCTTCGATATCCTTGAGCGCGAGGGGTTCGAGACCAACAGCTACATCGACCTGTTCGACGGCGGCCCGACCCTGTATGCACGGCTCGCCAACATCCGCACTATCGCGCAAAGCCAGAATGGCACCGCCACACCGGGCTCGACCATCGATGCCCGCGGACGCTACCTGGTGAGCAACGATTCACTGCGTAACTATCGCGCCATCGTCGCCGATCTGGACTACACCGCCGGGCAACCCGTGGTCCTCAGCGCCGAGATGTGCGAGGCACTGAATGTCACCGACGGCAGCCCGATCCGGGTGATCGCGCTGTGAGCATCCTCGCGTCCAGTGCCCAACGACAGCGCTCGAGCCTGCGCGTAGAAGGAGCTGCATCATGATTGTCCGTCCGGTCCAGATCACCGACCTGCCCGCCCTGTTGGCGCTGGTCCGGCAGGCCGGCCCCGGCTTTACCACCCTGCCCGCCAGCGAGGACCGACTGGCGCATCGAGTGCGCTGGGCGCAACGGACTTTCGCGGAACAGGTTGAACGCGCCGATGCCGACTACCTGTTCGTGCTCGAAGACGACGATCAGCAAGTGGTGGGTGTCAGCGCCCTGACAGGGGCCGTTGGCCTGCGTGAGCCCTGGTACAACTATCGAGTGGGACTGACAGTCAGTGCGTCACCGGATCTGGGCATCCGGCGGCAAATCCCGACACTGTTCCTGAACAACGAAATGACCGGGCAATCGGAGATTTGCTCCCTGTTCCTGCGTCACGATCAACGCCACGGCAGTAACGGTCGATTGTTGTCGTTGGCGCGCTTGCTGTTTGCTGCCGAGTTTGCGCACCTGTTCGGCGAGAAGCTCATCGCCGAACTGCGTGGCAGCGCCGACGAGCAAGGCTGCTCGCCATTCTGGGACAGCCTGGGCCGGCACTTCTTCAAGATGGACTTCAACCATGCCGATCACTTGTCGGGGCTGGGCAGCAAATCGTTCATTGCCGAACTGATGCCACGCCAACCGCTGTATACCTGCCTGCTCACCGAACAGGCCCAGGCCGTGATCGGCAAGGCTCACCCGAATACCGAACCGGCATTGAAAATCCTCACCGCCGAAGGTTTCACACACAAGGGTTACATCGACATCTTCGACGCCGGCCCGGTCATCGAAGCACCGCTGTCGAAAATCCGCACGGTGCGCGACAGCCAGGCGCTATCGCTGGTCATCGGCACGCCAGACGACCAGGCGCCGGTCTGGCTGATCCACAACCGCCGACTGGAAAACTGCCGCATCACCGCCGCCCCCGCCAGGCGGGTGGGCAACAGCCTGATCGTCGACCGGCTCACCGCCAAACGCTTGCAACTGCAACCCGGCAACTCGGTACGCGCGGTGCCGCTGCTCAATCAACAGCAGCAGGCTGCGGCGGCTTGAAGCAACCTCACGCCTCTCAACGGCGGTTTCGATCAGGCCCGCCCTGCAAATTCGTCATCATTCTTCCCCCCTTTGCGTGATAGCCTTTTGTTTTTTCGGCGTTGACACTTTTGCTCAAGCCCTTCCATTCCATTGGTGGAACTCATATGTCCAGGCTTTCACATCAAGATTTGCGCCGTAACTTCCGTGAACTGTTCGCTTCCAAAACCTGCTATCACACCGCGTCGGTTTTCGACCCGATGTCGGCACGCATTGCTGCGGACCTGGGTTTTGAAGTGGGGATCCTGGGTGGGTCTGTCGCATCGCTACAGGTGCTGGGCGCACCCGACTTTGCCCTGATCACCCTCAGTGAGTTCGCCGAGCAGGCCACTCGAATCGGCCGTGTCGCCCAATTGCCGGTAATTGCCGACGCCGACCACGGTTATGGCAACGCCCTCAACGTAATGCGCACCATCGTCGAACTCGAACGTGCCGGCATTGCTGCCCTGACCATCGAAGACACCCTGCTGCCGGCGCAATTCGGCCGCAAGTCCACCGACCTGATCGGTGTCGCGGAAGGTGTCGGCAAGATCCGCGCAGCGCTGGAAGCCCGGGTCGACTCGGAAATGGCCATCATCGCCCGCACCCACGCGGGCATCCTGCCGGTACAGGAAATCATCAGCCGCACCCAGCAGTACCAGAAGGCCGGTGCGGACGGGATTTGCATGGTGGGCGTGCGGGACTTCGACCACCTCGAACAGATCGCCGAACACCTGAGCGTGCCACTGATGCTGGTCACTTACGGCAACCCGCTGCTGCGCGACGACAAACGTCTGGCGGAGCTGGGCGTGCGGGTCACCATCGACGGTCATGGCGCTTACTTTGCGGCGATCAAGGCGACTTACGACAGCCTGCGCGAGCAGCGGCAGATCCTCACCCAGACCTCGGACTTGAGCGCTACGGAACTGACGCATACCTATACGCAGCCTGAGGAATACATCCGTTGGGCAGAAGAGTTTATGAGCGTTAAAGAGTAATTGCTGTGTGAGCCGTTCTGACGCCATCGCCAGCAAGAACGGTGCAAAACCCTGTAGGAGCTGGCTTGCCAGCGATAGCGGTGCAACCGCCAATGAAGATGTAAAGCTGACGGCCTCTTCGCCGGCAAGCCGGCTCCTACAAGGGATTTGTGCAGGCTTTCAGACCGGATCGAACAGTTCGTGACTAGGTTCGCCCTCGCCGCTACAGATAACCCGATTGCGGCCGGTGGTCTTGGCCTGGTAAAGCGCCTGATCGGCGTCGTTGAGCCAGAGCGTCGCGTCTGTGTGCGCCTGGGTGAAAGCCGCAAGGCCGATGCTCAGGCTGACTTTCAGCGCCGGGCTCTGTTCGTAACTGAGGGTGGCGAAACGATCCCGCAGGGCATCCATGGCCGCCGCGGCGCTGCCGAGCGCAAGGTCCGGGAGAATCACACAGAACTCGTCACCGCCGTAGCGGCCGGCCACGTCAGTCGCCCGAAGGTTCTGTTTGAGCACCTTGCTCAACTGCCGCAAGACGATATCCCCGGCGACATGCCCGTAGGTGTCGTTGATGGCTTTGAAGTGATCGACGTCGATCAACGCAATAGCCCCACCCCGATTCTGTCGTTTACAGCGCTGGAATTCGACTTCCAACTGGTCCTTCCAGGCACCATGGTTGAGCAGGCCGGTGAGGCTATCGGTGCGACTCAGGGCGAGCAATTCGCGCTTTTGCCGGCCAAGCGTGGTGGCCTGGCGAAAGCAGATCCAGCCCAGCGCCAACGGATACAGACACAGCAAGGGTAAACAGGCGTACAGCTGCAGTTGACTGGTTTCAGGAATGAAGGCCGGCGCAAACAGAAAGTATCCAACGCAAACGCCCAGAAGTTGCGCAACCGTGCCCACCAGCAGGAATCGCAAACCGCCAATGGCCACATTGTTCATCGCCATCATGGCAATGGTGGTTGCGCTGGGCAGCGGATTGAATTGCATGGCGGCGACCCAGAAGCCGCCGAGAAAGGCGTCGACCAGCAGGTTACGGTGTTCGGCGTGGTAGGGAACCTTCGCCCGACGCGCCCATTGGTAGGCCACGTGTGGCCAGAAGATTCCGTTGAAGAGCATCATCGCCCAGACCCACAATGGTGGATCAAGCGGGTACATCGCGGCGGCCACACACACCAGTCCCGCGGCTAGCCCCAGGCTTCGCGATGCATAGAGCCTCCTGGCCAGTGAAAGTCCTTTTCCTCCCGTTTTTCCCATAAGGCCTCTGTACCGCTGAACGGAACCTGATCACACCTGGGGTTGCGGGTGTGCTCGAAGTCTAACAGGGCAACGTCAAATAGCCATCACCGGCCAGCAGTCTGAATACCGCGGTATAGACAGGAGGCGAGCCCCAAATGTTTGGCTATACCTGAAGAGACAAATAACGAGAAAAAAAGGAGGCCCATGCAGACTTTCCAAGTGTTGATCATCGGCAGCGGTTTCGGCGGCCAGTGTGCGGCGATCAATTTGCTCAAGGCCGGCATCGATGATTTTCGTCTGTTGGAACGTCGGGACTTCTTCGGCGGCACCTGGTGCCAGAACACTTACCCCGGCGCCGCCGTCGATGTGCCCTCGCCGCTGTATTCGCTGTCCTTTGCGCCCTATCGCTGGACGCAAATGTTCGCCGAACAAGCCGAATTGCACCGCTACACGCAGCACGTGGTGGAGCAATTCGGCCTGCGCGACAGGGTGGAACTGGAGGCGAACGTCGAACGCATCGAATGGGACGACGACGCCAAACGCTGGGCGGTGCACACCGCGAGCAAAGGCACGTTCTACGCGCAGTTCCTGATCAACGCCACAGGGCCGCTGAGCCAGCCCGTCGTCCCACGCTTCGAGGGCCAGGAGCGCTTTCAGGGCAAGACTTTTCATACCAACCATTGGGATCACGCCTACGACTATCGGCATAAACGCGTCGCCATCGTTGGCAGTGGCGCCAGCGCGGCCCAGGTGATCCCGGCGATTGCTCCGGACGTCGCACATTTGCATGTATTCCAGCGCACACCGCACTGGGTGCTGCCACGGGGCGACCGCACTTTTGGGCCTTTCCAGCGCTGGTTGCTCGGCCTTAAACCCGCCTACAAGCTGCTGCGCTGGATGATCTACTGGCAATTCGAAACCCGGGTGATTGCCTTCAAGTATTCGAAACCGGCCATCCGCATGGTCCAGCAACACGCCCTGCGCTTCCTCAAACGACAAGTGCCCGACCCTGAACTCAGACGAAAACTGACACCGGACTACGCCATCGGCTGCAAGCGAGTCATTGTTTCAAGCACCCTGTACCCGGCACTCGGCCGCGACAACGTGACCTTGCACAGCCGCGAGCAAGGCATTGCCGCCATCGACGAAACCGGCATCGTCATGCAGGACGGGCAGCATATCGACGTGGACCTGATCGTCTGGTCCACCGGTTACGACGCCACTGACGGCGTCATTTCCTACCCGGTCAGCGGAAAAAACGGCAAGCAACTCAGGGATTTCTGGGCGACCTACCCTCGCGCCTACCTCGGCACCAGCCTGCCGGACTTCCCCAACCTGTTTATCGTCACCGGTCCCAACACCGGTATCGGCCATACATCGGCGCTGTTCATCATCGAATCGCAGATGAATTACATCCTCGACTGCATTCGCACGTTAAAAGAACAGGGTTTGCGCAGCATCGAAGTACGCCCCGAGGCAGAACGTACCTACACTGAAATGATCCACCGGGAGATGGAACGCACTGTATGGAAGTCAGGAGGCTGCCACAGTTGGTATCAAAGCAAGAGCGGTCATGTAATCGCCATGTTTCCGGGGTTCAGTTTCAGCTACCACCGATTGACCCGGGCACTGAAACCCGCCGATCACATGCTGTCCTGATCAGAGAGAAGGGAGACGCCTGATGCTTTTGTTGGTTGTCGCTATCGCAGTTTTCGCGGCCTGGAGCTGGTTGAGCTACCCGGCCATCGGTTATTGGCTCTATGACTTGAACATGGCGGCCGAAGCCAAGCTGTATCGGCTACACAAAATCGTCGTGCCCATCGCCGAAATGACCGTCTCGACCTGGCAAGGCGGGCCTTATGAAGCGTCAAGCAGTGTGCTGATGCTCCACGGCTACAGCGCCGACAAGAACATCTGGCTGCGTTTCGCCCGGCACTTTGTCGGCAAATACCGGGTGATCATTCCCGACATCGCAGGGCATGGCGAAACCGGCTTCAAGGCCGGCGGCGGTTATGACATTCCCTTGCAGGCCAAACGTATGATCCAGTTGCTCGACGTCTGCGGCGTCGAGAAGGTCCACGTGATCGGCAACTCGATGGGCGGCTACATGGCGGCCTGGCTCGCGGCCACCTACCCGGAGCGCATCGCGTCGGTCGCGCTGATCGACCCGGCCGGTGTCACCGCCCCCGAAATCAGTGACCTGGAACGCCACCTGGCCCAGGGGCACAACCCGTTCCTGGTTCACTCCCGAGAAGAATTCCGGCGCTTCTACGCCATGACCATGGCCGAACCACCGTGGGTGCCCGGCGTGGTGCTGGACGCCATAGCCCAGCGTTATGAACAGTCCCGGGATGAGTTGGCAGAAATCTTCAGCGATTTTCGCGCCAGCCCGCCGATGGAGCCAAAACTGCCCGACATCAAGTGCCCGGCGCTGCTGCTGTGGGGGCGCAAGGACCGCTTGATCGATGTCAGCAGCGTGGCGATCTGGAGCAAAGGCATCGAGGATCTGCGTGTAGAAATCTGGGACGGCATCGGCCATATGCCGATGGTCGAAGAACCAGGGAGCACGGCGCGGCTATATCGGGAGTTTTTGGCATCCCAGCGCTCGGAAAGCCCTCAGGACCAGAGGATGCATTGAGCAAGCAGTCCTTGAAAGAATGAAGTTCGTAAGATTCTTCGTTTGTCGGCGGCGCTGAAGGCTGCGATCTTTTCCGCATCCTTTACGTCACCGCGCCAGGAATTTTTTCATGAGCCACCCGAGCTTTGTCAGCCCTGACCTGATCCGCCAACGCTTCTCCAAAGCGATGTCCGACATGTACCGCGAAGAAGTGCCGCTGTACGGCGCGCTGATGGAACTGGTGGAACAGACCAACCGCCATGTACTGGAGAGCGACCCGCAGATCGCCCGGCAGTTGAACAGCACCGGTGAAATCCAGCGTCTGGACCTGGAGCGTCATGGCGCCATCCGCGTCGGCACCGCCGCTGAACTGGCCACCCTCGCCCGGCTGTTTGCGGTGATGGGCATGCAACCGGTCGGCTATTACGACCTGACCCCGGCCGGCGTGCCGGTGCATTCCACAGCGTTCCGCGCGGTGCATGAAGCCGCACTGCAGGTCAGCCCGTTTCGAGTGTTCACCTCGTTGCTGCGTCTGGAATTGATCGAAGACCTTGAGCTGCGCGCCTTTGCGCAATCGGTGCTGAATAAGCGCTCGATCTTCACGCCAAAAGCATTGAACCTCATTGATCGTGCCGAAACCGAAGGTGGCCTCACCGAGCCCGAGGCCCAGGATTTCGTCGAGCAAGCGCTGGAAACCTTCCGCTGGCACCACAGCGCGACGGTCACCGCCGAGCAGTACCAGAAACTCAGCGCCCAGCATCGCCTGATCGCCGACGTGGTGGCGTTCAAGGGCCCGCACATCAACCACCTGACGCCGCGCACACTCGACATCGACATCGTGCAGGCGCAAATGCCGGCCCACGGCATTACCCCTAAAGCGGTGATCGAAGGCCCGCCACGCCGGCAGTGCCCGATCCTGTTGCGCCAGACCAGTTTCAAGGCGCTGGACGAGCCTGTTGCCTTCACCGATCAGGCCGAAAGTCGTGGCAGCCACAGTGCGCGTTTCGGTGAAATCGAGCAGCGCGGCGCGGCGCTCACGCCTAAAGGACGAGCGCTGTATGACCGTTTGCTCAATGCTGCTCGCGACGAACTCGGGGACTTCCCCAACGAAGGCAACGCCGCACGCTATAACGCGCTGATGACGCAGCATTTCAGCGAATTCCCTGACACCGTCGAGGGCATGCGCCTACAGGAACTGGCGTACTTTCGCTATTTCGTGACGGAGAAAGGCGTAGGAGCGCAGGCGCTTAAATCCTTGTCGCTAGAAGATCTGCTCAGCGATGGCTATTTGCGGGTTGAACCGCTGGTTTACGAAGATTTCCTGCCGGTCAGCGCGGCGGGGATTTTCCAGTCAAACCTGGGGGATGCCGCGCAAACCCACTACGGCGAGCATTCGAACCAGCAAGCATTCGAGCAAGCCCTGGGACGATCGACCATCGACGAGTTGGGGTTGTATGCCGAGACGCAACGGCGCTCGATCGAGGAATGCTTCGCAACGCTCCGTTAATCCCCCCTTGTAGGAGCCGGCTTGCCGGCGATGGGGCCCTTGGACTTGTATTGCTCTTCAGGGCCTTATCGCCGGCAAGCCGGCTCCTACAAGGTTCGTGGTTATTTCAGCTTCGCCAGCAGCGCTTCAGCCGCCGCCTCGGACGACGCCGGATTCTGCCCGGTCAGCAGCAGACCATCGGTCACCACATAACTCGCCCAGTCATCTCCCTTGGAATAAATCCCGCCCTTCTCCTGGAGCATGTCCTCCACCAGAAACGGCACCACATTGGTCAGTTGCACCGCCTCCTCCTCGGAGTTGGTGAAACCGGTCACACGCTTGCCTTTGACCAGCGGTTGACCATCCGCGCCCTTGACGTGACGCAACACGCCCGGCGCATGGCAGACCAAAGCAACCGGCTTGCCCGCCTTGTAAAACGCCTCGATCAATGCGATCGAAACCTTGTCTTCAGTCAGATCCCACAACGGGCCATGCCCGCCCGGATAGAAAACCGCATCGTAATCTTCGGCTCGCACGCTGCCGAGCAACGCGGTGGACGCCAATGCGGACTGGGCTGCAGAATCCTTGCGAAAACGCTCCGTCGCAGCGGTCTGCGCATCGGGCTCATCGCTTTTGGGGTCCAGTGGCGGCTGGCCGCCCTTGGGCGACGCCAGCGTCAGCTGAGCGCCGGCGTCTTTGAAAGCGAAATACGGTGCCGCGAATTCCTCCAGCCAGAAGCCGGTTTTCTTACCGGTATTGCCCAATTGATCGTGGGACGTCAAAACCATCAGGATTTTCATGTCGCGCTCCTTGAATGTGGGAAATGTACGGTTTTCTCAGCGCAGTTTTGACCACCCGGCTGCGCAGTTCGTTGCACTTGTTACACGGGTTCTCTCAGTGATGGCCAACCGCCTTGATGCGCAAGAAGTTGCGCAATCGACCGAGCAAATCCTCCGGTTTCACTGCACAACATCCGGCTAATCAGGGCCTCCAGCCGAGTGCGCAAGAAGTTGCGCAGTGCTGCGCAAGTTCTTGCGCACATTACGCGTAGATCCTTGCGCGGCGTTTCAAAAACAGTCGCAAAACCATCTCAAAGCTTTGTTTTATATGGCTTTTATCGTTTATGGCACGGACCTTGATAACAGTCATGCACCCACCGGGCGATACCGCCTCCCGGGCACCTTTATTTATTCAGCAAGGAGAGCATCCATGGCAACACCAGCGTACATGTCCGTCACTGGCGAAAAACAAGGCCTGATCACTGCCGGCGCCTTCACTGCCGACTCCGTTGGCAACACCTACCAGGAAGGCCACGAAGACCAGGTCATGGTTCAGGCTTTCAGCCACGACGTGATCATCCCGCGTGACCCGCAATCCGGCCAACCGACCGGTCAGCGCGTACACAAGCCAGTCGTGATCACCAAGGTCTACGACAAGGCTTCGCCTCTGCTGCAAGCGGCTCTGACCTCCGGCGAGCGCATGAGCGAAATCGTTATCCAGTGGTTCCGTACTTCGGCTCAAGGTACTCAAGAGCACTACTACACCACCAAACTGGAAGACGCGATCATCGTCGCCATCAACAACAAAATGCACAACTGCCAGGATCCAGGCAACTCGCACTTCACCCACCTGGAAGAAGTGCAGTTCACCTACCGCAAAATCACCTGGACCCACGAAGTATCCGGTACTTCGGGTTCCGATGACTGGCGTGCTCCAGTCGTTTAATTACGGCTGATCGTTACAAGCATCGGCCAGCTCTGCTGGTCGATGTTGTTTACGCCCCTCCAGAATTTCGCGTGCGTTGATCCGCTTTGCGGTTGTCGACGAACGCCGCTCCACAGCACGAGGAACAAGGGATGTTCGCGCCGGCCAATCAGACTCACTTTGCCCTGACCATCGAAGGTCTTTCCAGCGACTTCCAGGTTTTATCCCTGCAAGGTCGGGAAGCCATCAGCCAGCCGTTTGTGTTTGAGGTGGAACTGGTCAGTGAAAAGCCGTCCCTGGACCTCGAAAGCCTGCTGCACAAACCGGCCTTTTTGCAGCTCTCGCCCAACGGTAGCGGCATCCATGGCCAGATCTATCGCGCCGCCCAGGGTGATTCCGGCAAACGCCTGACCCGCTACGCGGTGACCCTGCGCCCGCAACTGTCCTACCTCGCGCACCGCATCAACCAGCGCATCTTCCAGAACCTCACGGTACCGAAAATCATCGGTCTGGTCCTCGAAGAGCACGGCATCCAGAGCAATGCCTACCAATTCAAAGTCGGGGCGATTTATCCCGAGCGCATCTACTGCGTTCAGTACGATGAATCGGACCTGCAATTCGTCCAGCGCCTGTGCGAGGAAGAAGGTATCCACTACCACTTCGAGCACAGCGCCACAGCCCACAAACTGGTGTTCGGCGATGACCAGACGGTGTTCCCGAAACTCGCGCCCGTGGCCTATCAGCAAGATTCCGGCATGGTCGCCAGCGACCCGGTGATCAAGCGCTTCGACCTGCGCCTGGAAACCCGCACCAGCCGCATCACCCGCCGCGACTACGACTTCGAAAAACCGCGCATCAACCTCGAAAGCGAACACCGTGGCGACGCCCTGCCCGACCTCGAAGACTACGACTACCCTGGTCGCTTCATCGACCGCGAACGCGGCAAGCACCTGGCCAAACGTGCCCTCGAACGTCACCGCAGCGACTTCCAGCTGGGCGAAGGCAAAAGCGATCAGCCGTTGCTGGTCAGTGGCCATTTCCTGGCCCTGACCCAACACCCGAAAGCTAAATGGAACGACCTGTGGCTGCTCACCGAAGTCCTGCACGAAGGCAAACAGCCGCAAGTGCTGGAAGAGTCGGTCACCAGCAGCACGACCAACCTGAAAGACGACTTCCATCAGGGTTATCGCAACCGCTTCCAGGCCACCCCGTGGGACGTGCCGAACCGCCCGCCGCTGACGCAGAAGAAACCGCGCATTCTCGGCAGCCAGAGCGCCGTGGTCACCGGGCCAAAAGGTGAAGAAATCCACTGTGATCAGTACGGCCGCGTCAAAGTGCAATTCCACTGGGACCGCGAAGGTCAGGCCGACGACAAGACCAGCTGCTGGCTGCGCGTCTCCTCCGCCTGGGCCGGTGCTCACTACGGCGGCATCGCCATCCCGCGAATCGGCATGGAAGTGCTCGTCACGTTCCTCGAAGGCGACCCCGACCAGCCGCTGATCAGCGGCTGCCTGTACCACAAGGAAAACGTCGTCCCGTACGCCCTGCCGGCGAACAAGACCCGCACCACCTTCAAAACCCTGAGTTCACCGGGTGGCGCAGGCTTCAACGAACTGCGCATCGAAGACAAGAAAGGCCAGGAACAGATCTTCCTCCACGCCCAGCGCGACTGGGACGAAAACGTCGAACACGACCAGAAGATCCGCGTCGGCAACGAACGCCACGACACCGTGGAGAAGAACAGCTACAGCGAATTCAAGGCCGAAGAACACCACACCGTTTATGAAGACCGCAAAGTCGAAGCCCGCGCCAACGACCACCTGACCGTGGGCGTGAACCAGCACATCAAGATCGGCACCGGGCAATTCATCGACGCAGGCCAGGAAATCCACCTGAGCAGCGGCATGAAAATCGTGCTCGAAGCCGGCAGCGAACTGACCCTGATCGGCGGCGGCAGCTTCATCAAGATCGATGCCGGCGGCGTCACCATGAGCGGGCCGGCGATCAACATGAACTCCGGTGGCGGACCGGGCAGCGGGACAGGGGCGGCGCCGATATTGCCGGGGCCGTTGAAGCAGGCGGATGCGGATAAGGCCGGGCAATTGCTGGTGCCCGCGCAGCGCCAAGCGTTGATGCAGAAGAAGCCGATCTGCGCGATTTGCGAGAAGGCCAAACTGGAGGCGCAAAATGCTTAAGTCCGACTGGACGCTGGAAAACGGGTTGCCCCAAGGCCTGCCGTGGAATGGCACCGTCGGATTGTTGCTGGATGGCGTCAGCGTCGAGAAACTGCCCCAGCACCTTTATCAATGGTCGGATGACCCGGTGTTCGAGCCGCTCTACCTCGGCACTCAGTGGGCGGAATTGGGCGACGTCTCGCCGTGCCTGGTTCAGATCAACGCACAGAGCAATCCCATCCTCGCGAAGTTTCTCGCCGAGCCCCGCCAGGAGTGGGGCTACCTGGTGTTCAGCGATCAACCCTGGACACAAATGGTCGAGCACTTCCGCTGGCTAACCAGCGTCATGCACCCTCAGGGTGAAGAAGTCCTGCTGCGCATCGCCGACCCTGCCGTGGCCCACGCATTGCTCGGTCACGCCGAGAGCATCAAGGACCCTACCCTGTTCGGCCCCTGCTCGCAGGTCGTTGCCGCCGACGCGGCATTGGGTTGCTGGCACATCAACCAGCGACCGGGCAAAGCCCCTGAGCCGAACCACAGCAAACGCTATCGCTTGAGCGACGAGCAACTCAGCCAACTGGATGAAGTGAATTTCCGCAGCATCGTCCTGCGTCTGGACCAGCACATGCACGAATACTTCCCGTCCTATCAGGCACAATCGATGCCGCTGCACCGCTGGGAACACCTGCACGCACTGGCCTCGACCTCCTACGATCGCGGCTTCAACACCGAACTCGACATCACCCTCTACGCCAACATTCACGGGTTCCTCGGCGAGCGAGCGCTGGAGGAGCATCCGGACCTGGATGCGATACTCAAGACCCCTTCGGAACAAACGCCCGCTCAGAGACTCGAACGGGTCGCTGATATTGCCCAGGAACGGGCCGAAACCCTGCACAGGAATCAAGGATGACCACGCCAACATCGGCCGGCAAAAGCCCGAACAACGTTGCAAAAAGCCAGGACGACGGCAAGTGCTCCCTGGGTGGCTGCCCCCTGATGAAGGCCAAGATCCAGCTCATCCCGCTGCGTTATGGCCTCGTCGAACGGCTCGACCCATCCAGTGCACTGGCGATGCCGTACAAGACCACTTCCCGTCCACTGGGCATTCGCTTGATCCGCGACGGCTGGCTCTACGTCATCGTCGACAAAAAACCTCAAGCCGTCATGCACGAATACCGCATCCAGAACGGCATCGTGACCCAACTGCTGTGGGAAAAAGGCGAGATCACCGCCAACAAACGCGAAAGCAACGTAGGCGAAGCCGTGTTGGTCTTCCCGCGTTCGAGCAAGCTCTACGTCAACTACTCCGAAGTGCAATGGACCGCCGCCAAATGCGCGCAGGTCATCAAGCACAAGTCCGAGCGTGAATACTTCATGCAGGCAGTGGACCTGACCAAGGCTGATCCGGAGAAAGGCGCGGCTAATCTGCTGACGCCGAGTCAGGCGGAGAAGTGGATTGCGGAAGTGGCGGAGCAGCCGAGTAAATCACCGGCAGCTGCAGGGGCTAAACCAGAGGAAAGCAAAGACTATCTCTGGGAACAAGCGTCGCACTTCAAGAAAACTCAGCTGGGTGCGCTGAAAAAACAAGTGAAAGCGGAAAACGAGCGTGATCACCTGTACCTGGTTGTGCAAGACGATTTAGGTGTTCTGCGCGACCTTGCCGAGCATCAGGATTTGGTAACTGGCTGGATCAGTGACTGGAGTGACGCTGAAGCCAATCAAAAGAAGTATGTGTTTGGTTGCTACATCGAATCGTTGTACACCGTAACCGGCGAAACCATTCTGAATGCCGCCCAAGGCGACCCGCGTTTTGCCGAACTCAAGGACGAAACAAGCGAAGACCAGCGGCAATCGATCGTCGACTACGTCAACGTTAAAAATCAAACGCAGTATTCGGGGGTAGGTACACATCGTGGGGCAATTGCGGCTTCGAAGTCACGGATGCGTTCGAGTCTTCGATCGCTATATTCCAAATACGAAGATCTGATCGAGACCATCGAAGACAACGCAGATGACGCGCTCGACGGCGCTAAAATGGGACAACAGGGCATAAACGATTTAATCGATCGGCCCGCCATGGAAGCCTTCCTGAAACAGCAACGCGCCCAACTCAGTCGTTGGAACAAACGACTAGATCTGATCAGCGATGATCGTGCGAACCTGATCAGTGAGGAACGTTTCCAGCGTTCAGCCTGGTATTTCGACCCCAAATTTGGCGATCAACTCGAAACGACTCTCGCGACTGAATATGCCTGTATGAGAGACATTTGCCGAACAGATAAAGCAACTGAAAAGCTTGCCGATCTGATCGAGAAACAACCAGGTTTTACCGTACCAACCTTCTTTACCTTGAGTTTGACTGATCAGAAGGACATGCACGCCAAGGTCACATCCTTCATCAAGTCCCTGCGCGATACCTATATGGTCAAAGACGACTATCAAGGTGCACAGGCACTCAGCGGAAAATTTGGCAATCTGCTTACTCAAAACCTCGCCTCCGCGATGCAGTTGAGTGAAAACGGCATTATTCTCGGTCAGTTGCGCAACACTGCGTATGAACCGGCAAAGCAATTGCGACTGGCAGGAGCGCTGGATGAGGCCATGCAAGCATTACGCAGTGGTCAGCCACTAGATCCCGCAAAAGTATTGCGCCGAATTCCTGGATCGGCCTGGATAGATGTTCTACGTGCCTTTGGTAAGGGGGGATTACGCTGGAATTTGCCTCTGTCGGTCAAATAAACGCCTTCAAAGCTGATATGGCCAAACTGATAGATCTGCGCCAGCAAATGACCTCGTTGAAAAATCAGATTCGGCAAACCCTGGCCAACGAACGCAAAGGCCGGGCACCAAAAGGCGGCTACAAGACCTTGGTATCTCGCCGCAAAGCCATTCAACAGACAGTCGCTCCACTTGAAGGGCGGGTAGCTCAGGCCATGAGCCCTATTGGTGACGGGCCGGGTAAAGCTGCCTTCAAGATCAAAGGGCTTAACAATGCTCAGGTGCTTGAGTTTGAGCGGATGGCCGATGACTATCGGCTCAAGCGACCTTCCAAAGGAATAAGCAAGGCTGTTTTCGCATCAGCTGGAGGGGATTTGTTTTCTTCAGCGGCAGCGGTTCTACAAATCATCAGCTTTGCGACTGTTTATAGTGAATTCTCTAGAAAAAAAGAAGCGGACTTCTCCGATAAGTTGTCAGTAGCAAATGCTCTCTTTTCAATGATTGGTGGGACTATTGCCGCAGCCCAAGGAATTGCCATTACCGGCCTTTCTGTCGCAATTGAAAACTATGCGAGTGCCGCAGCTAAAATTGGATTAGCCGCCAAATTAGGCAAAATTACAGGAGTATTGGGACCGTTCTCATACCTTTTTGGCGCTATTGCCGCAGGTACGGGTTTGTACGGAGAAAAAGGGTCTGCCGCGAGGTGGACCGAAGCTTTACGGTCGGGAGATGGCGCCAAGCTAGCTGGGGCTAGCATGACGCTGGCTGGGGACTCCGGCCAACTAGTTGTCAATGGCTGGGCGACCGCACGAACAGTTCAATACACGGTTGAAGCAATGACAAATGTAAGTCAGGCGCGCGCTCTTGCGTGGGTTACGGCTGGTGGTAAGTTGCTCAGCGTCGCCGCAAGGGCCAACCTGATTGGCCTAGTCCTGACAGGACTCCAATTGGGTGGTGAGTGGCTTTACAACCGTAACAACAAAACCGAACTGGATAAGTGGCTGCTTAAAGGTCCTTGGGGCAAACAGAGCACGAACCGAAGTCTTGCCGAGGAGCGTTTGATGTTAGCAAATATTACTGCTGCTCCTCAGATAGCCCTACAGCAAATAAACAGCAAACCCATGGCCGTCTTGAGCGTGCCAGGGATGACAGCCAACGATCTGGAGGATGTCAGTTTCTGCCTCAGTGCTTACTGGCTAACTAACCATCAGCGCAACGACTGGGAAGCGTGGAGTGAACCACTATTGTATCAACTCAATTTGCTAGGCGCCCCGGGCGAGCCTCTCAAGCTTGGCTTGGAAATATTCCAACACGAAGCTAACGCCCAGCATGGCCTGGCCGTGGTTCTACGCTACCACCCCGTAGCCGGTGATAAAGCTTTCCAAGAGAAACGATTCGAAACCACGACCCTAAACGCGCAGAATGGCAAGCTGCTTCAATCGGTATCTGTATTAAGGACACGTACTACGGATGCCCCTTGGTTGCTAGTAACTAGCGACTCCCTGTAGTTGCCTAACTCGCCTACACTTTTTCGGTTGAATTGCATGCCATCCAAACCAGAACAGCAAGTCGAACTTGACCTCAAAAACCACCGTCCCATGGCGGGTGAAACTCGTCGTTTTGCCACAGGTGAAGCACTATTTTTCTCTCCGTTGCCAGTTCCTACCGGGCAAATCCCAATGGATCTCGGCGGAAGCTTCGTTGAAGTCAACGACACCTACCTGGACTTGGGCAGCAGCAACCTCAGCAAATCTTTCCAAGCACGTTTAGCTGTTTCGCTTCCTACAGTCGTAGTTCTCGTTTGTCTGTTTGTTCTCCCAACCTTGATGGGCTTCGCAGCATTCATAAATCCATTCGGTAGAAGCTTTTGGTTTTACTTCAGCGATTTTTTTGAGTTTGGACTATCACTAGCGCTCTGGTGTGGAGGAGGAGCAGCGCTGATCGGCCTGTACGCGATTATCAGCACCACCAGAAGCAAAGCCCGTACCCGACCTATCCGATTTAACCGTCAGCGCCGAGAGGTCTGTTACTTCCCGGATGGTTCCGACGAACCAGTGATCCAGCCTTGGGAAGACACGGTTGCGTGGATCTCAGTCAGCACCGGATTTACAGGAGTAGGCGTAATCAGTAGCTACACCTTTGGCATGGCCATAGATAATCCCAAGGCCGATACTGTGCACTTTCTTGTACAAGAGGTCATGACTCCTATTCATGGACTAGGCAAATGGGAAGCCATACGTGTCTACATGGAAAAAGGTCCAGAATTCTGCCCTGGCAAAGCACCCTACGAGGGTCGTCACACCTTCGATAAAGAACGACAAGACATGCATGAGGAATACCAGCACAACGAGCGTTCTGCTTTAGGCGTTGGCTGGTGGTACCTGACACACCTGATCACTTGGTGGCGTTTTCCGTACTGGGTAGCGGAATGGGACCATCGTTTCAGCATGAAGTCTCTACCTGAATCCATTGCTGAGTGGTCTAAACCTTTACCGTCTGAGCAATGGGCCAAGCCGAGCCAAGCTTTGAAAGAGCAAAGCGCCAAGATCGAGAAGGCCTTCGCTCAGGGACAAGATTTCATGACTTACTTCAAGGCAGATCTAAACGTAAATATGACAGAAGAATCGATAAATATCTGAATGGAAACGATGAGCCACGTCATTGAAGCATAAATAAGACTGACTACCTCATGCCGGAGACTTTAAAAGTGAATCCGGCACAGAGGTTGCCTACTGAGCACCTCGACCTATACCTACTGGTATATCACTTCAAGGCAATTACATAGAGACACCAACGACGTTTATTTGGACTTCGCTGTCGGCGTGCAAACTTCTAGTTCATGGCTCGGGCAGGCATCGGCTCGGTAATGTTCATCACCCTTTTCTTCCTTTTTGTATCAGGTTTTGGCTCGTGACTGAGAAGAGACGCTCAGCCTTTCTGGACCAGCTGGATAGATTTTTTATAAACTTCTCCTTGGGCACTCATAAGCCATGACTATCTAATCACATCCACCAAATCTCAAACATCCGGTTAATCTGATGCCAGTATCTGACAATGACACAATCGAAGAAATCAATATAAAACTTCAACGCCCGACAGCCGGAGAAGTACGTAAGTTTGCGACGGGCGAGGCCGTATTCCTGGCTCCACTCCCCGTCCCTACTGGCGACACCGCTATGGACTTAGATGGAAGCTTCATAGAAGTTAATGAATCTTATCTCGACATTGGAAGCAGTAATTCCAACAAGGCATTTCAAACACAAGCTATGATTGGACTCGTCATGGCTTTTATAATTACATGCGTTGTGATCGGCCCCCTTATCATTGGCCTAACAGCTTTTGGGGATCCTTATGGCCGAAGCTTTTCAGATAATTTTTTAGAGTTTTTCTTTCCAGGATTGGAATTTGCTATGTGGGGGGCCTTGGGTTTCTCAGCTATGGGGATTTACGTAATTCTCAGCAGTACTTTTAATAAAACTCGAAGCCGTCCAATCCGCTTCCATCGACAACGACGCGAGGTTTGCTTCTTTCCCAACGGGTCCGACGAGCAGGTCATCCAGCCATGGGAAGAAATGGTCTCATGGCTTTCCGTCAGCACGGGCGTTACAGGTGTAGGCGTCATGAGCAATTACACTTTTGGAATGGCATTCGACGACCAAAAACATAATAAAGTGCACTTTGTTAACCAACAAGTTATGACGCCGACCCATGCATTAAGCAAGTGGGAAGCAATACGTATCTATATGGAAAAAGGCCCGAAATTTTGCCCCGGCAAGGCGCCATATGAAGGTCGACACACATTCGATCAACAACGTGAAATCATTAGTCAGGAATACCGCGAAGGCGACCGCTCCGCGCTTGGAGTTGGTTGGTGGTACTTTTCCCATCTAATCACCTTGTGGCGTTTTCCGTACTGGGTAGCGGAATGGGACCACCGCTATAGCATGAAGTCCTTACCTAACTCCATTGCTGAATGGTCAAAACCTCTACCGCCTGAGCAGTGGGCCAAGCCGAGTCAAGCTCTGAAAGAGCAAAGCGCCAAGATCGAGAAGGCTTTTGCTCAGGGACAAGATTTCATGACTTACTTCAAGGCAAATCTAAACGCAAACAAGACAGAAGAATCGATAAATAACTGAATGGAAACGATGAGCCACGTCCTTGAAGCATAAATACGACCGACTACCTCATGCCGGAGACTTTAAAAGTGAATCCGGCACAGAGATTGTCTACTTATCACCTAGGCCAGTGCCTACAGGTCTTCCGCCTTTCAGTGCTCGCCAGCTGCATCGTGACACCAACGATGTCTTTCTGGACTTTGCAGTCGGCCGTGCAAATTTCGAGTTCATGGCTCGTGCAGGCATCGGTTCGGTAATGTTCATCACCCTCTTCTTCCTTTTTGTATCAGGTTTTGGCTCGTGGCTGAGAAGAGACGTTCAGCCTTTCTGGACCAGTTGGATAGATTTTTTTACAAACGCCTACGTCCAGGGATTCATCTGGTGTCTTTCCGCTGTTTACGTTTGTATATTTTGTTATGCAGTCCGCCAGATCACTGTTCACCCCCCTATCCGCTTTAACCGACAACGCCGTGAAGTTGTGTTCGTACCAAAAAAGGGAGCCGCGCCACGCTATGTCCCTTGGGAGGAGGCAATCGCTTGTGTATCCGCGGGCCAGCTTATTACTCAATATGCGGTGATGCCCGAATACAAGCTAATGATCGGTTTGCGTGATAGTGCCAGTGGCGATGTCTTGTGGTCCGTAGTGCCGAGCAGCAGTTTGAGTCTGGCCGTGTCCGAATGGGAGGCGATCCGCATGTACATGGAAGTGGGAAGTTTCGCGCTGCCATCTGATGAAACGGAAGAGTTTGAAGAAGGCAGCGTTCCCTTTTTCCACTTGTGTCGACGTAGCTACCGCGTGGATCACTCATTTCTACGCTACGTAGGGGGTTTTCTGGTCATTCAATTTTTCAGCGGCTGGACTTTGCCGTGCTATATCTCTGGCTGGGTCAACAACCGCCCAAAAGCCGCCTTCCCTAAAGAAGTCCTAGAGTGGTCAAAACCTCTCAACGTCGAGCAACACGCTGTGCCAAGCGAAGCGTTACTCGAGGAAAGCGCTGAAATCCGGAAGGCCTTTGCCAAAGGGCAAAACCTGCTGGATTACTTCAAGGTGAAATTTTCCGAACCGGCTAAAGAGCCCACAGTGGATGCGTCCTAGGCCGAATACCGTTTATGGCTCTCCGAATGACACCTATCTCTGCGCAGCACGACGAGTTCGATATTAAACAGCAGCGCCCTGCCGCCGGTGAAACTCGTCGTTTTGCTACTGGAGAGGCTCTATTTTTTTCGCCACTGCCGGTGCCTACCGGGCAAATCCCCATGGATTTCGGCGGAAGCTTCGTTGAAGTCAACGAGACATTCCTCGACTTGGGCAGTAGTAATTTCGGCAAGGCTTTCCAAGCTAGGGCAATGATTGGGCTCGGTATGATATTCATCTTCTCATGCCTGATTGTTTTGCCTTTGCTTGCAGGATCTACTACTTGGGGAAATCCATTTTCCGAATCCTTTTGGGACAGAGCTGCAGGTATGTTCCATTTCGGTGTGACCTTTAGTCTTTGGGGAGGAGCAATAGCCGCGCTTCTCGGTACTTACGTTATTTTGAGCACTACCAGAGCGAAGTCCCGCACCCGTCCAATTCGATTCAACCGCCAACGTCGTGAAGTCTGCTTTTTCCCCGAAGGTTCTGACGCTCCTGTCATTCAACCATGGGAAGAGACAGTATCTTGGCTCTCAATCAGTACAGGTGTGACTGGAGTGGGGGTAACAAGCGCCTATACCTTTGGTATGGCGTTCGACGATTCCAGAGCTGACGTAGTGCACTTTGTGAGACAAGGAGTAATGACTCCTACTCATGGCTTGGGCAAATGGGAAGCCATACGTGTCTATATGGAAAAAGGACCGGAGTTCTGCCCTGGCAAAGCCCCCTACGAAGGGCGTCACACCTTCGATAAAGAACGACAAGACGTGCACGAGGAATACCAGCACAACGAGCGTTCCGCTTTAGGCGTTGGCTGGTGGTACCTGACACACCTGATCACCTGGTGGCGTTTTCCGTACTGGGTAGCGGAATGGGATCATCGTTTCAGCATGAAGTCCCTACCTAACTCGATTGCTGAGTGGTCCAAACCCTTACCGTCTGAGCAATGGGCCAAGCCGAGCCAAGCTTTGAACGAGCAAAGCGCGAAGATTGAAAGAGCCTTTGCTCAAGGACAGGATTTCATGACGTACTTCAAGGCCAACCTCAGCAAAACCGAGGCAAAGGAATCAGCGGATAGTTCGGCATTATGAGCGTAGAGATCAAACAGCCCGGTGATTGGCGGGACTTGAGCAATCAGCGCCCTGTCGCTGGTGAGACCCGACGTTTTGCCACTGGCGAGACATTGTTCTTTTCACCACTACCCATTCCTACCGGGCAGACACCAATGGATTTGGGTGGAAGCTTTCTTGAGGTCAATGATACTTATCTCGATGTCGGTAGTAGCAACTTCAATAAGGCTTTCCAAGCCAGAGTGATGATCGCAAGTGTAATGCTCTTGTTGATTGTAAGTTTGATAGTAGGACCTTTTATCGCAGGCTTGATGAGTATCGGTGATCCCTACGACCGAACATTTATATACATTTTCAAAGAGTTTTTTCCCATGGGTGCTGCCATCGGCGCTTGGGGAGCGGCAGGCGCAGCGGTTTTAGGACTGTATGCAGTGATCAGTACCACCCTCAATAAATCCAAGACCCGCCCCATCCGCTTCAACCGCCAGCGCCGCGAAGTCTGTTTCTTCCCCAACAACTCCAACGTACCCGTCATCCAGCCATGGGAAGAACTGGTCGCCTGGCTCTCAGTCAGCACCGGTTCAACAGGCGAAGGCATCATCAGCACTTACACCTTTGGCATGGCCTTCGACGATCCCAAGTCCGACACAGTCCACTTCGTAAACCAAGGCGTAGCAACACCCATCCATGGCTTGGGCGAGTGGGAAGCGATCCGCGTTTATATGGAAAAAGGACCGCAGTACTGCCCCGGCAAGGCGCCTTACGAAGGCCGCCATACCTTCGATCAAGAGCGTGCCGATATGCATGAGGAATACCAGCACAACGAGCGTTCCGCTTTAGGCGTTGGCTGGTGGTATCTGACACACCTGATCACTTGGTGGCGTTTCCCTTACTGGGTTGCAGAGTGGGACCATGGCTACAGTATGAAAGCGCTGCCGGACTCGATTGCAGATTGGTCGAAACCACTGCCGCCGGAGCAATGGGCAACGCCAAGTGCCGAGTTGGTTGCACAGAGCGCCAGGATTGAAAAAGCCTTTGCTCAGGGCCAGAGCTTCATGGAGTATTTCAACGCCAGTAAGCACCCGATGCAAAAAACAAGTTAAGAAAAACGGGCGATCAAATGATCGCCCGTTTTTTATGCACGCTCAGCCAATAAACTCTCTTCAACCTCATACTTGACCACCACCCGATTCTTATAAAGCCGCGTACTCTCCAACACCTGACTCTCCTGCCCCTTGCTCCTCACATCCCGCCAGATTTCATTCTCCCGAAACACCCGCCCGCCTTCACGCACAAACCGGTGTTCCCGTTGATAAACGTGATACCGAAACGCCCGGATCTGATCACACAACAACTCCCCTTCCAACTGCTGCTCAGCCACTTTCAACTTCAACTGAAAGTGCCGATCCGTCGGGTTGTGCAACACCAGGTCGATGTAGTTGTAAAAGATTGCCGCCCCGGAACCGAATGGCAGCACACGCCCCTCGTCAGGAAATGGGTCGAAGCTGTGATTCGATCGTTCGACTACCAGCAGCGGGGAGTGAATCGCCATCCAGTGGATCAGGTTGCTTAGTTGGCAAATCCCGCCACCGACGCCGCTGCGTGCTTCACCAAAGGACAGTTCCATGCCTTCGACGTAACCGCGTTTTCGGGTCGGTCGGCCGACCAGACGGCAGAAGGAAAAGTATTCACCGGGGCCAATGACCACGCCGTCTATTGAAGCCACGGCCAATTTCAGGTTCACGACTTTGTTGTGTTGCAGCTGCAAATCGGAGTCGCCGAGTTTGCGGATCAGTTTGGAGGTGTGTTTGAGGTATCGGTACGGCAAGCGCTCAAAGGTGTCTTTCGGGCGAGCGTAACGTTTGCGGGAGAAGCGCCACGCCAGTTGGCGGAACAGTCTTTTTTGCCACACGCGCAGCCAGTAGAGGGCCGGGTGATAAAGGGAGAGAGGTTTCATCCGTGTCAGAACGGCGGCTGCCGTTTTCATCCTTTACAAGAAATGCTGGGCATCCTATCGGATTTATGCAGTGCATATTGCACTTGAAGAAGGTGTTCGCCCAGTGTAATGGCCTCGGCAATCCATGCACTGGTAAAGAGCCCTGACACTGGGCGAACGGGAGGGATTTTAATAGAAGTTGGCGGATATGTCCGTGTGCATAAACATGAAATTTGTGTACACAATGTTTAACAAAATGTCGATTGCAATATTACACCGACAACTTTTTAAACCCACCAGTTAGACCATTAAATCTGATCATTCCTATACAAGAAACTGTACAGGAATGATCAAGCTGTAGAGCCAAGACTCAACTTTAGTGTTGAGTGGTCACTTTCAATACATCGGTATACGTCACGACGACGCTCTGCCCTACTTTCAAGTCTTTCAGTTTTTCCTGAACTTCAGGCTTTTCAACGTTGACGGTTTTCGAGTGTCCGCGGGGCCCCTTGAAGGTCACCTGGTTTTTCGCCACATCAATTTTGGTGATTTGCAGTTGTACCTGTACCTGACGGAAGGCTTCACCCCCAGGGTTGGGGTCGTCTTTGGTGGCGCGGATTTCTCCGGTGCGTTCGGTAGAGCCCGGCAGACCTTTGTCGACATCAGTGTCGAGGTAAGCGGCGACCGAGCGGATCACTTCGACGGTGACCTTATCACCGACCTTCAGGTTACCCAGATTCTTGGCTTTGTCGCTCAGTTGTACATTCACCTCACGGCCTTCAGCACCTTCAAGGACGACTTGATGGTTGGCGGCGTCTACGGCCAGGACTTTGGTCGTGACTTGATCGGCTTCAACGACGGCAGACAACGGAATGTCCGCTGCCACGGCGCTGAAGCTGACAGTGGACAGCACGGTGGCGAGGGTGATGGCTTTGGTCAGAGCATGAAGTTTCATAAGCGGAACATTCCCTGTGGTGGATGGCAGCAGACGGCTCTGAATCGAGGTTCGGCGCCGTCTGTGCCACTGAGCATAGACGCTGTTCAGCGATTGTCCGCCGTCTCTTGCACGGGTGGACGCGGTACGTCGGAGTATTTCGAGGCACGCGCTGTCGAGAGCTGCGACTCAATACCCGGTCATTTCCAGATAGCCCTGCCCCGCATGACTGCCGCTCAGGCGCACAGGGCCTTCCCAGTATGGAATGCGCAAATTCATCCAGGCATTGCGATTGAGGGCATCGAGGGTGATGTCGAGGTGCTTGGCGGGGATTTTGATTGACCAGCGCACCGGCATCGAACGACCGGCGACTGTCGCGGTGTCTTGTGGCGTGAGGATGATGTCGGCGGCGTGCAATAACTGAGTCTGGCCCTGCGCGTCGATCCAGGTGCCGGTGAGATACGGCTCGCCGTTTTTCTGCCGCATGCGGTACAGCATGACCTGTTCGCCGCTGTCCAGGTGCAGGGAAAACCAGTCCCACCCCGTCTGATTGGCGGTCAGCGGCTGGCTGCTCCACTCGCGGTCAAGCCAGGCTGGACCGCTGACCTGATAGGCCTTGCCGTCGATATCCAACGTGCCGCTGGCCTGGAAAAACGGCTGGCTGTAGTAGTACGACGCCTGGCCCTGTTCGGATTTCTGACTGAAACCCTTGTCGCCCTGAAGCACCAGTGGACGCGTGGACGTCAGCCGCAGCTGGTAGCCGAACGCCTTGTCGCGGGCACTGAGTTGAAGCTCCGCCAGAGGATCGGCGCCCTGGCTGCTGAATCGCCAGTCGTCGATCCACGCATTGAACGGGTCAAGACTCACACCCGCCTGACCAACGCCGCCCCGGGAATAACGCTCGGCAGCATGATGCACCGTGGCAGAGGTCACCGCAGCATGCCCCAACCAGATCACCTGATTGCCCCAACCCGCCACCTCGGGCGCGGCTTTCAACGCACTGCGAAACAGCGTCCATTGCACGCCGAACTCGCGGCCCTGATCGTCCTTGAGGTTAGCCGTGACGTACCACCACTCGATCCGAAAGCCATCGTGGGGACCGTGATCCGCCGGGAAGCTGAACACCCGGCCGGGCACTACCGGTGTGAACGCGGCGGCTTCACCCCCGAGCCCGGCGAAGCCTTTTTCAACCGGCGCCGTGTCATCGCAGCCGCTCAAAAAAAGTGCCAGCAACAACGCGCCGAGCTTAATCCTCATGAGCAAACGTCCTCAGCAGGTCCGCCGGTTGCGAGCGATACAGCGCGTACAGCGGCCACGCCGACGCCAGCAAAGTCGCGAACAACGCCAGCCCCATCAACTGCAACAGCTGCAACGGAAAGACCCGCAACGGCAGGCGCCAACCGAACGCCTGAACGTTGATCACCGTGTCCAGGCACCACGCCAGCGCGATGCCCAACGGCAACGCCAACATCAGTGTCAGCACCGCCAGCAGCCAGGTTTGCCCGAGGTTGAGCAGCATCAATTGTCGGCGCGTCACGCCCAGCGCCCACAGGGGCGCGAGTTGTCCGAGGCGGCTCTGGCTCTGGGTCAGCAGGCTGATAAACAGCGCCACGCCCGCGACTGCAAGGGTCAGGCTGTTCAGTGCGGCAGTGGCGGCGAAGGTGCGTTCGAACACTTGTGTGGACCAGCCCTTGAGCCGGGCCTGATCGACGATGCGACTGTCATCGAGGGCGAAGCGCGCTTGCAGGGTTTGCAGGAACGGCGCAATCAACGGCGGGTCGATGCGCAGGTTGAAACGGTTCGGCGTCAGTTGCGGCCAGCCGCGCAGCAGATGATTGACGTTGACCAGGAGGTGACCCTTGGGGTTGCCGTAGTCGGCGTAGATCCCGACGATTCGCGGCGACCAGGGGCCCGCCGGTGTGGGAATCGTCAGGTGGTCGCCCAGATGCACTTTCAACCGCCGCGCCAGTTGTTCGCTGAGCATCAAGGCGTCGTCCTTGGCCAGCCGGTCCCACGGGTTGTCGCCCAAGGCCTCCAACAGCGGCCAGTGCTGGCGATAGGTCGGGTGATCGATCACGCCGAACACGTCCGCCGGCCAGCCTTGCAACTGGATCGACACCTGCCAGTTGGGCAGCACCGCACTGAGGGAGGGTTGCTGTTTGAGCCAACTCTGCAGTTCTCGGGCCTGGGCCGGATTTTGCGGGTTCACGTAGAGCTCGGCAGTCAGGCGTTGTTCGAGCCAGTTGCTGAAGGTCTGGCGGAAACCGGCGGTCATGCTGCCGGCGCCGATGTTCGCCGCCAATGCCAACAGCAGCGCCATCAGCGCCAGGCTCAGGGCCGGCAGTTGCTGGCGGCAATCGGCGAGAAACCATTGGCCGAGCACCGAGCGGCTGCGCTGCAGCGTCAGGTTCAGCACGCTGTTGAGCACCACCGGCAGCGCCAGTGCGGCACCGATCAACAACGCCGCCATCAGCACAAATCCACTGGCGAGACTTTCGCCCCGGATCAGCGCCAGCAACGCGATCACGCCGGCAATCGCCGCGACCCACGCCTGGCGCCGCAACCAGCGTGCGTGAGCCTGATGCCAGGCTTGCGGATCGGCCAGGGCCAGCAACGGCAGACGCGCCGCCCGCAACAAACTGTTGGCACCGGCCAATAACGCGCCGAGCAGGCTCAGGCCGACGCCACTGAGCCACCACCATGGGCTGAGGCTCAACTGCCCCGCCACTTCGGCACCGTACAAACCGCGCAAACTGGCGGCGACATCCGGCAGCAGCACGCTGGCCAGCAGGTAGCCGCTGGCAACCCCGGCGAGGCCGCCGAGCAGTGCCAGGCCGCCCAGTTCAACAGCGAGGCAAGCGATCAACATCCGTGCGCTGACACCACAGGCGCGCAGGGTTCGCAGCAGCCCTCGGCGTTGTTCCAGCGCCAGCCCGATGGCCGCGTGAACGATGAACAGGCCGACCACGAAAGACAGAAAACCCAAGGCATCGAGGTTCAGGTGAAAACTTTCGGTGAGGCGCGAGAGGTTGTTTTCTTCGCCGCTGCTTTTGAGTTGGAGCTGGCTTTTGAACTGATCCGGCAAGGTGGCGGTGAAATTCTTGGGCAGCAGCAGACGTGACAGTTGCTCCGGCAGCCCCAGAATCTGCTGGGCGAAGCCGATATCCACCAGCAAAACGCCGGGGGCCATGTCGGTTTGAACATGCAGCGGCGGTAAAGTCGCCCCGCTCAACGTCAGTGGCTGCTCGCCTTCGCGCATGCCCAACGCTTGCAACGTCTGCGGCGAAATCCAGGTGCTGCCCGGCGGGCTGAAAAACCGGACGATCTGCTCGATGTCCAATGCCCGCCCGGCCACCGCCGAACCGGCCGGCAGCGACACCGGCTCGATGCCCATCAGTTGCAAGCGCTGGTCTTCATGGCCCTTGAGCGTCACCCGCCCTTGCAGCACCGGCGACACAGGCCAACCGTCGCGGCGCAGTTCGATAAACAATGCCTGAGAAAAAGTCCCGCCACCGGGTGCGCTGAGGCTGGCCTGCGGCTCACCACCGATCAACTGACTGGCCCGCGCATAACTTTCCCGCGCCTGACTGTTGAGCGCCTGCACGCCGGTCAGCAGGCTGGTGGCCAGCCACAGCCCGGTCAGCACACTGAAAAATTGCACCGGGTGCTGCCGCCAATGGCTGAGCAGCGCCCGCAACGTCTCGCGAAAGACTCGCACCTCAGTGCTCGTCCGCGCCAGCCAGACGGCCACGGTGCAGCACTACTTTTTCAGCCAGGCGCGCGGCCACTCTCGGGCTGTGAGTGACCATCAACAACGTCGTCGGACTGTCGTCGAGCAGTTCCAGCAACAACTTCAGCACTTCATCGCTGGTGGCTTCATCGAGGCTGCCGGTGGGTTCATCGGCCAGCAGCAATTTGGGTTGCGATGCCAGCGCCCGGCCCAGCGCGACTCGCTGTTGCTGGCCGCCGGACAACTGCTCGGGATAACGCCGCAACACATCGCCCAGGCCCAGACGCTTGACCAGATGCGCCTGCCAGCGCGCATCATGCCGCCCCGCCAGCCGCGCCTGGAACGCCAGATTGTCCTCCACGCGCAAACTGCCGATCAGGTTGAACTGCTGGAACACCAGGCCGATTTCGGTGCGTCGCCAGTTCGCCAGTTGCCCTTCACTCATCCGTTCAAGCTGATGTTCACCACTGCGGATGCTGCCGCTATCGACCTTGTCCAGCCCGGCGATCAAATGCAGCAAGGTACTTTTGCCGCTGCCCGACTCGCCCATCAGCGCCAGGCTGCTGCCGGATTTCAGCGTCAGGTCGACACCTTGCAGCACCGACAGCGGACCTTGCGGAGTGGCGTAGCTTTTGAAAACGCCTTGGACCGAAAGCATGGGTGAACCTGTTTGAGGGGCGTGGGGCAAAGGATAGCGGCCGCGGAAGTGGAGTTGGGACAAATTTCAGGTTTGCGTTGCACGTTAGGGCCCCATCGCGAGCAGGCTCGCTCCCACATTGGATCTTCGTTGCGCCAAAGATCTAAGGTGGGAGCGAGCCTGCTCGCGATAGGGGCAACTCATTTTCGGCTCAAAAACTCAGCACTTCACCCCCACCCACGTAAAACACAACGGCAATTGCGCCTCTCGCTGCTGATACTGATCATAAATCTCCTCCCGATTGGAGTGCGGATACTCCTTGAAGTGGCTGATCTGCAACCCCGCTTCGATGGCGCCGGTGAACATCTCGCTGAGGGTATGGACGAACCAGTAGGACGTCGCGGCTTGCTGTTCGACTTTGCCTTCGTAGACGATCGGCTGGTCCTGCACGAAAGGTTCGCGGCGGAAGTACGAAGTGACCGGGCGAAAGGGATCGTCTGATTCGGGGTCGAACATTTCCAGGAACGGGTGGGTTTCGTACACCACCAACGCCCCGCCGGGCTTGAGGGTGCGGGCGACGTGGCGGAAGAATTCGCCAATGTCCGGCATCCAGCCCAATACGCCGATGGTGATCAGGGCCACATCGAACCGGTGGTGCAGTTCACTCGGCAGGTGATGAATGTCGGCCTCGACGAATTCAGGCGCGTGCGGCGAGCGGGAAGCCAGTTCCCGCGCCTGATCGAGAAACGCTGCGGACTGGTCAACGCCGACGACGCTGCGGGCACTGAGCGCAAACAGTGAAAGACTTTCGCGGCCGTTGTTGCAGCCCAGTTGCACCACGTCCTTGCCGTCGACCCCAACCTGCTCCAGCACACCGCGCAACGTGTCGTCGATGCAGCAGAAATCGCCCAGTGCCACGGCCTTCAACAGTGACGGCCATTCGGGATTGTCTTTGTGGTGTCGGGCGGAGTCATTCCACGCATCGCGGTTGCTGGCGATGGCTTTTTCTTTGGTCAGCATTTCCATTGCACGCTCCAGAACTCGGGTTTATCAGACCGGCCCGAGTCTAGATCAGCGTTTTTGAAAAACCCATGTAGCGTTTGTTGGAATGTTGTAAGCCGGCAACGCGCCCGTACGGCAGCTATAGTTAATGGCCTTGGGGAATTGCGGGACAACCGATTTCGCAGGTGCTGCCATGAAACACACCGATTTGATGCTGTTGCTCATCTTCTGCCTGACCGCCACCACGGGGGTTCACGCGGATGACAACCTGACGCCGCCGTCCGGGTACAGCAGCGAGTTCAACTATTACGGCGAAAACCAGCCGTTCGCCCACCCCGTTCCGCCGACGCTGAGCACGGTGCCACCGCGCTCGTACATTCCCACGGCGCCGCAGGATTTCATCCCGATCTCCAGCGAGCACGTGTTCTCCGATTCACGGTTGCCGACCGTCGCGGATGCCACCGTCCGGGTGTTCATCCGCTCCTATGACCCGGAACTCGGCGTCTACGTGAACGAAGAAGTCGTCGACCCGACGTGCCTGCTGGCCTGCCTCAGTCGACAGGGCCAGGCGACGCCCGTCTACCACTGACGCTTGTCCGGGCGGGCGAGGCCGAGTTTTTCGATCCGGTAACGCAGCATGTCGCGGCTCAAACCCAGCAGCCGTGCGGACTTGGTGACGTTCCAGTCGGTCTTGTCGAGCATCTTGCGCACCATGTCGCGCTCGACCTCCGGCAGGTTCATCGACTCGTTGCCGTTGTACGCCGGGCGCACTTCATTATGGGGCGCCTCGGGCATCGCCACCGGCTCGTCCACCAGGCTCAGGCAGACGTTCAACTGGTGCGCGGCGATGGTGTCGTACTGGGCCAGCAGCACGGTTTGTTCGAGCATGTTGCGCAACTCGCGCACGTTGCCCGGCCAGCTGTAGCTCATGAGCAATTCTTCGGCCTGTTCGCTGAAATGCAGGTTCGGTTTGCCATAGCGTTTGCCGTGGATGGCGAGGAAGTGCCGGGCCAGCAACAGGACGTCTTCGCCACGGGTATAAAGGCGCGGCACCTTGATCGAAATGATGCGCAAACGGAAGAACAGGTCGCGGCGGAACTTGCCCTGCTGGACCATTTGTTCGAGGTTGCAATTGGTTGCGCTGATCACCCGCAAATCAACCTTGCGCTCCTTCACCGAACCGACCCGGCGAATGGTCCGGTCTTCCAGCAGCTTCAGCAGTTTGGCTTGCAGCAGCAGGTCCATTTCCCCGACTTCATCGAGAAACAAGGTGCCGCCATCCGCCGCTTCCACAAGGCCGACGCGACGGTCCTTGGCGTCGGTGAATGCCCCCTTCTCGTGGCCGAACAGCTCCGACTCCACCAGATTGGAGGGAATCGACGCGCAGTTGAATTCAATGAACGGGCCCTTGCTGCGCGGGCCATCGAAATGCAGCGCGCGGGCCACCAGTTCCTTGCCGGTGCCCGTCTCGCCTTCCACCAGCACCGGCGGCAAATCGGCGTTGGCCATCCGGCGCTCGGCGTCGAGCAACTGGCCGATGGTGTTTTTCAGAAAGACCATGGGCCCCGATTCGCCGATCAACGCCTGCACCCCCGACTTCTGCGCTTCGCGTTCCTGATAGAACGACAGCGTGCGCTCCATCCGCTCGGTGGCCAGGGCCTTGTCCAGCAACAGCTTGAGTTCCGGCAGCGCCACCGGTTTGGTGACGTAATGGAACGCGCCTTCTTTCATCGCCACCACGGCGTCTTCGACATTGCCGTAGCCGGTCATCATGATCACTTTCAGGTCCGGCGCGCTGATACGCAGCTTCTGGATCAGATCGTGACCGCTCATGCCCGGCAACGAGTTGTCGGTCAGTACGACGTCCGGGGCAAACGTGTTCATTTGCTTCAGCGCATCTTCAGCCGAGTGGCAGACCGTCACCTCGAAGTCTTTGCGTTCCAGGTAGGTCTGAAGATTCCCGGCGAGGATTTCGTCATCCTCGACCAGCAGAATGCTGTACCCCATATTCCCCTCCCGTTGCCACTTTGAAGTTCAGACAAACGCGGGTTCCTTCCTGCTCCTGGCTGGTCAGTTCGACCGAACCTTCAAAACGCTCCATTATTCTTTTGACCAGGGCCAGGCCCACACCCAACCCGCCTTGTTTGGTGGTGAAAAACGGTTTGAAAACCATTTGTTGCTGCTGTTTGGTCATGCCCTTGCCGGTGTCGCTCAGGGTCATGCGCAAGAGTCCGGACTGCGGCGACTCGATATCGATGCTCAGCACGCCGCCCTTGGGCATGGCTTCCAGGGCATTGGCGAACAGGCTATTGAGAATTTGCGTGAGCAGCACCTGTTGGCTGACGACCGGTGGGCAAACCTGCGGCGTGAACCGGACTTCGACACCGGAGCGCTTGATCAGCGCGTCAAAGGCACTCAGGGTGTCGTCGATGGCCAGCACCAGGTCCACGGTTTCGTAGTCGTCATTCACCGGCCGCAACGACACCAGCAACTCGCGAACCCAGCGCGACATGCGATCGACCTGGTTGATGATGTCGCCGATGTTCTTCTGCGCGCTCTGACTGGCGATTTCCTGGGCCAGTTCGGCGCTGGAGCGAATGTTCGCCAGCGGGTTGCGCAAACTGTGGGCCACGGCCGAAGACATTTCCCCCAGCGCGACGAAGGTTTCGTTGGCGATCAGCTGTTTCTGCTGACTCTCGATCAGCTTCGCCGCACGCCGCACAATCCAGAACAGCCCCAAGTAGATGGCGGCACCACCGAGCACGGTGGCCAGCCAGATGGCCTTGAAACCGCGCTGGATACGTTCAACCAGATCAGTAGGCTCCTTGTAGACCTCGACCATGGCGATGACTTTGCTTTTGTCGGCGTTGAACATCGGGATGTAGTTTTCAACGAACAGGTACTGGGGCTCGTGCAACAGTTTTTGTTCGGGACGTTCTTCATCGACTTCGTGGTAGCTGGTGGAAACGGGCTCCTTCATTTCGAAAGATTCGTCCAGTTCATCGTCGTCTTCGATGCGTACGCCGATCAGCTCCGGGTTGGTCGACCAGACCACGGTGCGATCCTGGGCATACACCGTGGCCAACAGCAGGTCCGGCAGGTTTGCCACATGATCGAGAAACTCGATGCGCGCCGCAGCACGTGCGCCCGGGTTCACGTCGGGATGGGCGTTATCCAGGCGAGAATCGAGCATTTCGCCCATGGTTCTTTCCGGGGAAATCGATGCGTGGCGGATTTCGGCAGCACCGATGGCCTGGATAAATTGCGCGGTCAGCATGGAATCGCGTTCGATGCTCTCCTCCACCACGAAACGGGTGGAGATGTACCCCAGCCCCGCCGCCACGGCGGCAATGATCAAAAAACTGGCAAAGGAAAACCAGCGCAGCAGATTGAATTCGCCACGCCAGCTCGTGCATTCCCCCGCCGGAAGGTTCGACGGAGCAGGTACTTTTTGTTGTTCGAGTATCTGCATGGTGGGTCCTGAATTCGGTACTGGCTTGAAGCCTATTCAGTGGCGTTTCGCATCAGTGTAGGTGTCATTGATCGAGTCGGCGGTTCAATGATAGTAATTCGCCGCTATGGCACCTGCGCCGCTTGCAACGATTGCTGACGATCGGTTTCCTCCTGCAAAAAATCAATGATGGACTGCGCCGCTTTCTCATCAAGGCGCAGGTTTGGCATCGGGATTTTGTCGAAGCGTTGAAACAGTTCCAGCGCAATCGGGTCTTTTTCGGCCAGCATGCGATCCGGTTCTCGGATCCAGCGATTGAGCCAGGCGGGATCGCGCACGCGGGTTACGCCGATCAGGTCCGGGCCGATGGCGCGCATGCCGATGCCCTGCCCGTCTTGCGGCCCGAGGCTGTGGCACGAGGCGCAACGGGTGCGAAACAACTCTTCGCCGTTGCTCGGCGGGCGGATCTCGGGCGCATCGGCATAATTTTCTTCAACACTGGGTTGCTTCCAGTTCTGCAAGGTATTGGCCAACTGATCGGCGAGGATCCATGGGTTCTCGAACGGTGAGGCTTTCATCCAGCGACCGGTGCCCTGGTTGCCGACGATCAGGCTCAGGTTGTGGTCCTTGCTGCGACCGTTGTCGACGCCCTCGATAAACAGCCCGAGCTTTTTGCGCAGGTCGGTGACGGCCTCGAACTCCCCGGTGAGGAACTGCCAGCCCGGCCCGACTTTGAAGCGCTGCGCGTAGGCCTTGAGCACCTCGGGTGTATCGCTCAAAGGATCGATGCTGATCGAGTAGAAAAAAATATCCTGGCCGACCCGGGGCCCCAACAACTGCTGCACCTGGCGCAGGCGCGCGGTTTCCAGCGGGCAGGAATCGCTGCACGTGGTGAAGATGAAGTTGATCACCACCACTTTGCCTTTGATCATGTCATCGAAAAAACGCACCTGCCGACCGTCCTGGTCGGTCAGCAAGGTGTTGGGAAAGTAATCGCGCCCCCAGGGTGTCGCCGATTCCGTCGGCGACGGCGACAGTGCGCCTTCATGAGCGAGCAGCACCTGGCTGGCCAGCAAAAACGTCACCAGTACCAGAATCAGGTGCATGCCCAGTGCGCGGGAGCGCGGCGTGTGCAGTGTCATGTCGGCTCCCCTGCGGATCATGGCTTGATCACCACTTGTGGGCCGTAGCCATCGCCGGTGCGGAAGGTTGGCAGTGCAGCAGAGTTCACGTAGCGCACACCATCCCAGCTCGGCAGCGGAACCGGCATCAATTGCAGTTGCCCCGGTTTCTCAACGTCCCAACGCAACAGCATGGAGTTGTCCTCATGTTGAGTGTTGTGGCAGTGCTCCATGTACGTCCCGGCGAATTCGCGGAAGTGGATCGCAATCTCGACGCTGTCCAGGCCGTCCTTTTCCGGACCGATGCGGTACACGTCCTTACGTGCCCATTTTTCCCATTCCGGTGGTAGCTTGCCGCCGCGACTGAGGATGATCCCCTCCTCGAAGTGCACGTGAACCGGGTGGCTCCAGCCCTCGCCGCCGAGCTTGATGTTCCACACTTCCAGCGTACCGAAGCCCGTGACGCCGGCATCGGTCGGGCCAGAGGCCAGTTTGGTCGAGACGTTCAGCCGACGAGGGTCCATTCTGAAACCGAAACCGCCGTCGGTCTTGATTGTCCAGGGCGCCGAATCGGTGCCGTCGGAACGACCGAAGGTGAAGGTGCGATGACGGGCCTTGGCCAGCAGCGCCTTGTCGGCCACATTATCGCGGTGAATTTTCAGCGGGATCATCACCAGGCCTTCAGCCTTGCCCGGTTTGGCCGGTTCATAGGCCGCCGGGTCCATGGCCAGGTCCTGACCGGTGTAGGCCTTGACGTTGAATTGCAACACTTTGCCTATCGCCGGATCACCGTCCTCCCACTTCGGCCCCTTGCTGGATTGCCTGATGACGGCCTTGTACTTCTCGGACAGCACGTCAGCCAGGGCGACGGGTTCTTCCGGGCCCTTGCCGTCTTCGTGCACCAGCAGGTTGACGAAGAACAGCTTGTCGCCCGCCTTGACCCCGTTTTTCGAGAAGTTGACGACGATGTCGAAACGCTCGGCGATACCCATGGTTGGCAGGATCGCGTTGTGATTTTGAGTATCGCCGTCGGCATCCAGGTCCATGGTGCCGTCGAATGGCACGGCGTGTTCCATGATGTTGCCGTCGTTGGCAATCATGTGGAACGGCACACGGGCGTACGACAAGCCTGACCCGACAGGCCCTGGGAACTCGCCGCCGGTGCCCTTGATTTCGCGCACCAGCGCCAGTTTGAAGTAGCGCGACACCGAGCCATTGAGCATGCGGAACCGATAGCTGCGGGCGCGCACATCCAGGACCGGTTTCCACTGCCAGTTGACCAGCACCTGATCACCGAGGAAGCCGTCGGTATTGAACGGGTTAAACCACAGTTGACCGTTCTTGTCCCACGCTTTATCGGCAAACAGCAGGTTGACGTCGTAGTCGCGGTTGCCCCAAGGCAAGGCGTTGCCACTGGGTAAACGCAGGTTGACGCCGTCATTCACCGCTTCATTGCCACGGTCCAGGGCGCTGTAGTAGTTCATCATCGCCGCGTTGCCCTTGTAGACGTTCTGCGCGGTGAAATCGAGCATGTGGTCGTGAAACCAGTGGGTGCTCATGGTTTCGCGCCAGTCGCCACGGATCTTGATCGTGCCGTTGTCGCAGGTCTTGCGGCTGGGGATGAGGTCGTTGGTCCACAGGGTTTCGCCCGGCGAGCACGGAAAAGCTGCACGCGGGTCTGTAGCCGTGGTGTTGATGCTGTCGTAGCCAGCCAACTGGATCGGCCAGCGATAGTCGTAGAATTGCCCGGGGAAGAAAAATGCGTTGGCATAACCGTCGCTTTCCGCCGGTTGGTGACCATTGTGTTCGTGGGTGCTGAGGGTGTGCAGACCAAAACCCATGTTCGCCGACGGGTCGATCGGCAAGGCGTTGTAATGGCGCATCAGCACGGGTTGTCCGTAACGCACCATGAGCAATTTCGGTGGCAAGGTGCCGTCGAAGGTCCAGACCGATTTGTGGTTCTGCACCGGCATTTTCGGGTGAAAACGCGCATCGACGCCTTTGGCGGTGCCTACGGTCGTCGGCAGGCCAGCCACATTGTAATAGAGGCCACCGGGGCCAAACTCGCCCATGGCATAGCGGTGCATCTGACGACTGTCACGCAACCCGGTATTCACCCGTGCGCCGGATTGCACAGTCTTGTAGGCGATCTGCGGGTAAAACTCGTTCCAGCGCTGGTGCGACCAGCCTTTTCCTGGTGGACGGCCTTCAGCCGACGAACCGATACGCCGGTTGAGGAAAAATTCGATCTGCTTCTGCCAAGGGTTGCGGTCGACCACGTTGGAATAATGGCTGGGAAACGGGGTCAGTCCGGGTTGCCGCATGAAAGCGTCGAGCGCCGCACTCGGCGGAGCGCTGCGAGCGACGCTGGTGGGATCCTGTTGCGGCAGCGGGCCGATGGCGGCCGGTGGAAACGGCAACTGTGCCGCCGGGGTGGTGGGGTCGAGTTTTTCCGGACCGAACTCTTCGAACAGCACCAGTTGCTGGGTGAACGGCAGAGCACCGTACAACGGGCTGGGTTTGCCGTTGGTAGGGTAATTGAAGCTGGTCTGTATCGCCGGCGGAAGGACGTTTTCCTTGAGCGGGGTCTCTCGGGTGCCTTTGACGCCAGCCGGCAAGTCGAAGGCATCCAGGTTGGCGGGGGGCATGGTCAAAATGGCGTTCAAGGCACCTGCCTTGTCAGCCGGCTCGTCGTAATACGCCGAAGGGTCGGAAGGTGGCGGCTGCCCCTCGTCGTCGATCGGGCTGGCGCGCAGGCTCGTTGTGCCGAGCGTCATGGCCACAAAAACGCTAAGGGGCGTCAGGAGACCAAACCATTTGCAGGGGTGCAGCGCTTTTCTGTCCATCACCAGCCGCCTCGAAGTCGTGAAGGGGGTAATGGGGGTTTTGCAAGGAGCTCGCCAGACTTGCTACAGCCTATACAAACGCACTAATGCTCGTTAAAACAATGGCTTATCAACATCAATTTGCCATGCCCTGAAAAACGACTGGGGAATGACACCCGCAACCGGGGAAAGTTCGTCCCCATTTCAGGGACTGCGTTGGAACGACAGGCGAACACTTGTGCCCTCGCCCTCGCGACTGTCCAGGCTCACCGTACCGCCGCAGCGCTCCATAATCCGCTTGACCAGTACGAGCCCGACGCCGAGCCCGCCTTGTTTGGTGGTGAAAAACGGCCGGAAAGCCATGCTGCGCTGTTCCTCGTTCATGCCTCTGCCGGTATCGCTCACCACCACGCTGACGTCTCGGGCATCCGTCGGCTCCAAAATGACGGTGAGCGTGCCGCCCTGGTCCATGGCCTCCAGCGCGTTGGCCAGCAGACGGTTGAGTATCTGCGTCAACTGCATCTGCTGGCTCAGGACCATGGGCGTGTCCTTCGGCTCGAACACCACATGAACGCAGGCCTTGGCGATCTGCTGCTCGAAGGCCATGAGGCTGTCGTGCACCGCCGCCACCAGGTTCACCGGTTCCGGTTCATCGGTGAGCGGGCGCAAGGATTGCAGCAATTCCCTGACCCACGTCGACATGCGATCGACCTGACCGATGATGTCGTTGATGTTTTGGTGCGCCGGGCCATTGTCGAACTCCAGCGCCAGTTCGGCACTGGAGCGAATGGTCGCCAACGGGTTACGCAAACTGTGGGCCACCGCCGATGACATCTCACCCAGGGCGACAAAGGTTTCGTTGGTGATCAATTGTTTTTGCTGCGCCGCCAACAGGATCGCCGCACGCCGCACGATCCAGTACAGCCCCAGATAAATCAGCCCGCCGCCCAGTGCGGTGGCCAGCCAGATCAACACCAGACCGCGCTCCATGCGGCTGATCAGGTCTTCGGGTTCCTTGTAGATCTCGACCATCGCCGTGACGTGCCCGCCATCGGCATCGAACAGCGGAATGTAGTTTTCGATGAAGATGAATTCCGGCGGCGAGACGAACTTTTGCTCCATGCGTGTCTTGTCGACGTCGTGATAACTGGTCGACACCGGCGTCCTGGAGGCGAATGCGCGCTCAAGGTCTTCGTCGGCATGGATCGTGGTGCCCATCAATGCCGGGTTGGTCGACCAGATCACCATGCGGTCGGGGGCGTAGATGTTGGCAAGGATCACGTCAGGCAAGTGCTCGATGTGATCGAGAAATTCGCCCCGGGCGTTGGCGCGGGCCATCGGGTCTACATCGGGGAAATCCTTGTCCTTGCGCGGGTCCAGCAGCTCGCCCATGCTGCGCACATTGGGAATTGATACGTGGCGCACCTCGGTCAAGGCAATCGTCTGAATGAACTGCGAGGTCAGCAATGCATCGCGCTGCACGCTCTCGGTAATCACAAATCGCGTGGACACAGCCCCCAGCGCCACCGCCACCGTACCAATCACCGCCATGCTGATGAGGGAAAACCAGCGCAGCAGATTGAACGGTTGCTTTCGCGAGCTCAAGCGCACATCGCCCTCTTCGGACTGGAGCGATTGTGTGGGCATGTTCATGGGCGTACTTCCCGGCGATTCCCCCCATTGGTTATAGCCCACGGTCAGGCATTTGCCCGGTATTGGGTGTTGACGTGACGATCCCCTGTTGGATCCATCAATCGATACACGTCGTAACCGTTCGGCAAACACACATTCAGTGGTTTTGCCTTTGCAAACTGCCACGAGCACAGTCTGGCGCTTCCGCGATTTTCAGCAGTGCTTGCTCATGTTTAACCACGCGTGTTTAAAAACACTTCGTGTTACTTCGCGCAGGCTACAACGCCTTGCGCCATTGCCTACGCTTGCGCCAGAATCCGCCGGCTTGTGCGCCTTGATCTTGGGCTTTATCGTTTTCCGGTCGCTGAAAATCAGTGATCGGGTTTGGTAGCCCGAGCTGCATAAGGTGCATTGCATCGCCATTTGAGGCTTCTGGTCTCGCATTTATGGTGGTCATGCACAGGGCGCCTTCGGGCGCGCCGGTTTCCTTGTGCCCGGTCTACCAACCTGCGTATGGCCACCACCCCTCGTTTGGTAGCGAGGGTGATGGCTCCTTGTTGTTAGCATAAGGAGTTTTATTTATGTTCAAAGTAACGCCCAATCCACCGGACACCGATCCGGCATCGCCGCAAGACAATCCCGATTCAGAAGCACATCGCGAAGCTGTCAATCGCGCCCTCGATTTCTACTTCAACCCTGCCGCCCAGAACGCTCACATCAAAGCCACTCCGCGAACACCCACCACCCTGTTTATCGTCAACCCGGAACTCGATACCGAAACCCTGCTGGCCCATGCGTGTGAATCCCTGGCATCGGCCAATGTCATGGCGACGGATCTGGCGGATCAACTGGACGGGACATGCCGCAACTCCCTGCTGGGGATTGCGCAAGTCATCATGCTGGGCGAGTTGGCGGTGAATCGGGCGCTGGATCAATTAGCCCCCACCGAGTAGCGACTGCGTCCGGCTGTCTGTAGGAGCAAGCTTGCTCCTACAGGTTTCCCGCCCTCCCCGGCATCCCCATCGCCCCCCAATGCTGGGGACAGTCGCCCGTTGGTTCGTCCGGCATCCAGGCAACGCTTAATAGCGAAACGCTGTAATGCCGGGCCTTTGCCGGCCGTTTCCAACGATTGGTACGGAAGTTGCCGACTCCCCCGTCAACTGACCCACCCCCCCAAGGGGCAGGTCTCTGATAGAGGGAATACTCATGCACCCTTTACTGTCCAAAACCACGATCGCCCTGGTCGTGTCCGCTCTGGCCCAAGGCGTCGCCCAGGCAGCGCTGTTTGCTGTCGACCCCGGCCCCTATGTTCCCGCCAACGGTAACTTCGCTTCCTGGTATCAGGACACCCACGGTCGAACCCTCGATTTGTGCCTGTCCAAGGCCGTCAGCTCCAGAGTTCCGAGTGCGCCCGGCGCACCGTCCTACATGTGCCTTTTGAATCCGAACCCCGGCATTTTCGATGACACTCAACCCATCGTTTTCCCGACCAACTTCCCCGACGAAGCGTTCTGGTTCACCGGCGACGGATCCATCGTCGATGCCGCACGGGGCATCGACCTGACCTATGTCAGCGCCGTTGAAGCCGCGTTCAGTGGTGGCGACCCGCTGGAAGGCGACCAGGTCAGTTTTGGCCGTATCCGTATTCGGGTCGACGTGCCCACGGCAGGCACCTATGTCATCACCCACCCTTACGGCGTCGATGTCTTCAACGTCGATACCCCCGGGCGCCGCGCGATCAACATGACCCGGGACATCGGCATCGGCTCGCCGAAAACCTACGACGGTGCGCTCAAAGCGGACATCGGCCCCTTCCTGCGCAGCCTCAACGGCCCTTACGTCGAGCCCAACCCGGTTACCGGTTCAACCGACACGTTCGTGGGCGATCCGAACCTGGAAGAGGCTTTCACCGGCAGCCCTTTCAATACCAACTACATCCGCATTGAAGGGCCTAACGGACTGGACTTGCGCACGACGGTAATGGCCATTTCCGGCAAATTATCGACGCTCGTTCGCCCCACTCCGATCATTGCCGAACGCAGCACCTATTCGCGCACAGCCGGCGCCAGCGCCCCGGTGGCCCACCAGGATGTTTTCGTCATGGCCCCGCCACCACCGGCCACCGTGACCCTGGACAGCAACACCCCGGTGTTGAAACTGAGCGAGGCCAACACCACCGGCCACTGGTACGCCCAGTCAGCCACCAACCCGACGTTGCCGAGCAGCTTGCTGGTGACGGCCGACAACCATCTGGCCATCCCTACCAGCACGCCAACCTCCTTGTCCATGCCGCTGACCGACCTGGTGGTGATTTCACGGGCCGAGTACAGCCTGAGCAGCGGGCAAATCACGGTAGTGGCCTCGACCAGCGATGAAACATCGCCACCGATTCTCACCGCCACCTCCGGCACGGGTGTCGCCATCGGCGCCCTCAGTGGCAGCGGCGCAGAGAAATCCCTGTCGACCGGCATCTCGCCGATTCCACCGGCCAAGGTTCAGGTGACGTCATCCAATGGCGGCAGCGATACCGAAGAAGTGGTCATCGTGCAATGAACGCTCTCATGCCCAGATCCGCATCAGGAGGCATCATGAACAAGTGGCCACGCTTCGCGCTCAAGGCGCTCGGGCTGACTCTTTCGCTGTCCGGCAGTGCGTTCGCGCAACTCAATGCCGTCGATACCGGCCCCTACACTTTCGCCACGGGGAAATTCCCCATGTGGTATCAGGACAGCAATTTGCTGTCGCTGGAACTGTGCCAGTCACGGGCTACCAGCACGCGGGCACCGGGTGCTCCTGGCGCCCCCGCCTATATGTGCATCCTGAATCCGGAGCCCGGCATCTTCGACGACACCCTGCCGATGGTGTTCCCGGATAACTGGCCACCGGAAGCGTTCTGGTTCCTCGCCGAGACCAGCATCAACGATGTTGGAGGTTATGGCGTGGATGCCTACGTGGCCGGGATTGAAGCGGCGTTCGCTGCGGAAAACCCTGTCGACGGCGATCAGGCCAGCTTCGCGCGGATTCGCCTGCGGGTGAACATACCTGTCGCGGGCACCTACACCATCACCCACCCGTACGGCGTGGAAACAGTCAACGTCACCACACCGGGCCGCCGGGCGATCAACATCACCCGCGACATCGGCATCGGTGCACCGGGCAACTTCGCCGGGGCACTCAACGGGGAGGTCGGGCCATTTCTTCGCAGCGTCAATGGGCCGTACACCGAAGTGAATCCGGACACCGGCGCCATCGAGACATTCGTGGGTGATCCGAACCTCAGCGAAGCGGTCACCGGCAGCCCGTTCAACAATAACTTCCTGCGTGTCCAGGGTCCGGCCGGGACCATTCAGACCAACCTCTTTACCGTGTCCGGCAAAGTCCTCGACAGCCGTGCGCAAACCCCTGTGGAAATCGGCCGCGCCACTTACCGCCGCCTCCCGACAGGTCCGGGCACGAGCAGTACCCGGGTCGAAGTCTTCGGCAAATCGGCCATCAGTTCGATCCTGTGCTTCCGTGAAACCGTGCCTCTGGTTCCCGGACCACCGCAATCGCCCTGCCTGGTCACCATGCTCGGCAACAACACCGGCCAGTTCTTCGGCCATCGTCTGACAGGCAGCACGGTTCCTCCGGTGGTGGTGGTCACCGCGACCGACCCGAGTGGCACCAACCGGCCAACGGCGGTGTCGAGCAAAGTCACCGACATCGTGAAAATCCAGACCGCACGCTACAACTGGAGCAATCACAGCCTGCTGATCGAAGCCACCTCGTCAGACGAAGTCGTGGTGCCGGACATGGTCGCTCAGGGCTTCGGACGGCTGACGAAAACCGGCACTTTGCAACGCCTGACCGTTGCCGATCTGTCGCAGCCACCGGCCACTGTCACGATCAAATCCGCCGCCGGCGGCAACGACACCGAACCTGTGGTGGTGATCGGCACACAACCGAACAGCGGTGAAAACCAGGCGCCGCTGGCCGTTGCCGACACCGGCAGCACCAGCTTCGGGGTGCCGATCACCCTCAACCTGCTGGCCAACGACAGCGACCCGGACGGCAACACGCCATTGAGCATCGTCGCGCTGACCCCGCCGGCCGCCGGGCAAGGCACCGTGACAATGAGCGGCACGACCGCCGTGGTCTACACACCGCCTCCCGTAGTCACTGCACCGCTGACCACGACCTTCACCTACAAGGCTCAAGACATCAAAGGCCTGGCCTCGGCCACCCCGGCGACCGTGACCATCACCGTGGCACCTAACCGGCCACCGGTGGCCGTCGCCGACAGCGTCGCAACCCTGGGCGTGGCGATACCGATCAGTGTGCTGGCCAACGACACCGATCCGGAAGGCAACGTGCCGCTGGCGGTCGCCAGCTTCACGCAACCACCGAACGGTCGCGGCAGCGTCAGCAGCAACGGTACGGTGATCACATACACCCCACCGGCCAACTTCACCACGGCGTTCACCACGACCTTCACCTACTTCGCCCGGGACAGCTTCGGCGCCCAGTCGACGGCACCGGCGACGGTCACCGTGCAAGTCTCGCCACGGCCACCGGCAGAAACCTTCACGGTGACCACGGCAACGGTGTCGGCACGCTCCAACAACCGCTTCACCTGGGACTTCGCGGGCACCTCATCGGTGACCACCGGCAACGTCGTCACCATCCGGGTGAGCACCCCAACCGGGTTGGCAACCCTGGGCACCGCCACGGTGGCGGTGACCGGTCGCTGGCGGCTGACGGTGAACAACACCACCACGGTGATTCCATCGGCGAACCCGACGGCCACCATCACCTCGTCCCAAGGCACCGTGCGCACCGTGACGGTGATCTCCAACTGAGCCTTGGCCCCATCGGTCACGTGGCCGATGGGGCTGGCCTCTTGCGAAAGGACAGTCTCATGAAAACGTCGACCGCCGCCCTGCTCTGCCTGCTTCTGCTTTGCAGCAGCGCGGGCGTGCGCGCCGACGATCTGATGGAGAACGATGACCTGGGCCCCGGCACCGACCTCGGCGAGTTGCCACCGCCGATTGGCCAGCACGCGCTGATCGACCAGAACGGCCAGGCCAACGTGGCGCTGCTGCAACAGAACGGCCAGTCGCTGCTCGGCACCATCGTCCAGTCGGGGAGCAATCAGGAAGCCTACATCCTGCAACAAGGCAGCGACCTGATGGCAATGATCACTCAGCAAGGTTCCGGCAACTCGGCCTCGATCACCCAGACCGGCAGCCAGAACCGCGCGCAGATAGCCCAGAACGGCAATAACAACGACGCCAGCATCGACCAGGCCGGCACGGGGCTTTCCAGCGCCGTGACCCAATCGGGAAACGGCATGAGCGTTTCAGTCAAACAATACCGCTAAAGCACCGCACCACATGGAGGTTTCATCATGTTCAAACTGACGCCCCTCACCGCCGCGATCCTGGTCATTGCCAGTGCCCAGGCGTTGGCCAACGACAGCATTTCCACCCAGGACCAGGTCGGCACCGCCAACATCGCCAATGTGAAACAGACCAAGGCCCCCTACAGCACCGCCACCCAGCAGCAACTTGGCGAAGGCAACGATGCGGCTGCGGTGCAGGACTCGGCCACCAGCACCATCGACCAGAACCAGGTCGGTGAATACAACGCCGGTTACGCCGAGCAATTGTATGAAGACAACAGCACCATCACCCAGAAACAGACCGGCAGCTTCAACACCAGCCATGCCAGTCAATCGATCGGTGCGGGCGGCGGCGAAGTGCTGCAACAGCAGGAAGGCAGCGGTAACTTTTCGTTCGTCTATCAGGACAGCCAGGAGGGCACTTCCGGTCAAACTTTCCAGTACGGCGACAGCAATGAAGCCAACATCGAGCAGATCCAGCCCGGCATCGGCAACATGGCGGTGATCATCCAGTACGGCACCACCAACTACGCCACCGCCGAACAGATCAACCACATGGGCGGTCAGATCGACATCAACCAGTCCGGTGCCAACAACTATGCCTACGGCGACCAACGCAACGGCGACGGCGGCAACCTGACCATCAACCAGAACGGCGACGGCAACGGCACCGAAATCTGGCAAGACGGGCAAGTGGGCAGCACGGCCACCGTCGACCAGATGGGCGAGACCAACGAAACCGTGGTCGACCAGAGCTTCGGCGAAAACAACACCGCTCAGGTCTTCCAGGTCGGCAACCTCAACGCGATCTACGCCGACCAGTTCGAGTCCACCGGCTCGACCCTGGCGCTGTACCAGACGGGTACGGGCAACGTGCATTTCACCTATCAGTCCGGCGAAGGCCATTCGCTCACCGCGACTTCGGTGGGTAGCGACAACAAGGTCTACGCCAGCAACTGGAAAGGTCCGCAAAAAGGTGGCCAGTTCGGCAGCAACCAGAGCGCAACCATCACTCAGAACGGCAAGGAAAACATTGCCAACTTCACCCAGGACGGCGTCGGCCATGTCATGACCACCAGCCAGACCGGCATGGGCAACAAAACCATCGTCAGCCAGGCGGAGAACTACAACGAGCTGTACTTCGATCAGAACGGCACCGACAACATGCTCATCGCCGACCAGCGCGGCACCACCAACCTGGTCGAGGGCAGCAGTAACGGCATGAACAACCGTAGCGAATTCGACCAGTCCGGCACCGGCAACCTGGCCTCTACCAGCCAGTGGGGCAACGATAACAAGATCACTCTGAAACAGACCGACAGCATGAATGTGGCGTATGTGACCCAGAGCGGTATCGGGAACATTGCCAATGTTGATCAGAGTGGCGTGACGCAGATGGCGACCATTCAACAGGTGGGTATGGATAACCAGGCGACGGTGTTGCAGCAGTAATTGCGGGGGTATAAAAAACCGCGGCCCTTGAGGGGGGCGCGGTTTTTTTGTGGCCTGCTTTCTGTAGGAGCCAGGCTTGCCGGCGAAGGCGTCTTGACAGGCGACGATTATCTTTCAGGTGTACATATCCGTTGCTGCGGTAACGGCCGCTATGGGTTTCGCCCTTACGGCGAGTCACTTGGAAGAGCGCCAAGTAACCAAGCGCTCTTGCCCCTTTCGTTCGGTGCCTCGCCTAGGCTCGGCATGCCCTCGCTCCGGTCCTGCTCCGTGGGCCCGCCGCCATCGGCCATCCCTGGCCGGGGGCGGCTAACCCGGCATCCATGCCGGGTTGCCCACTGCGCAGAACCTGCGCTCGGCCTCTCGAGGGGGCGCTCAGATCAAAAGCGGAAGGCGAGCTAACGCTCGGCCTGATGAGTGGTGAGAAGCAAAAGCAAACGCTGATCCCTGTAGGAGCCGGCTTGCCGGCGAAAAGCGTTTGGACAACGCGTTCATTCAGACACCCCACGTCATCGTTGACGTCCATCGCCAGCAAGCTGGCTCCTACAAGGGAAATGCATATGTGTTGTTGGATAAATACGATCCCCTGTAGGAGCCGGCTTGCTGCGGGCGGCGTTCCGACGATAGCGGTGGATCAGTCAACGTATGTATTGGCTGGACAGACGCCATCGCCAGCAAGCCGGCTCCTACAGGGGGTGGGGGCATTCGTGGGTGAAGGGTCGGCTGCCAAGCCGCCTTCGCGAGCAAGCATCGCTCCTACGAAGAGCCAAGCAACGCACCCGCCCTTCACCACTCATCAGGCCGAGCGTTAGCTCGCCTTGCGCTTTTGATTTTGATCTGCCCGCCCCTTCGGGAGGCCGAGCGCAGGTTCTGCGCAGTGGGCAACCCGGCATGGATGCCGGGTTAGCCGCGCACGGCCATGGATGGCCGATCGCGGCGGGCCCACGGAGCAGGACCGGAGCGAGGGAACGCCGAGCCTTAGCGAGGGGCCGGACGCTGGGGCGAGACCTTTTGGTTCCTTTTGGGGCGTTTGCCAAAAGGGACTCGCCGTAAGGGCGAAACCGTAAGTGGCCGTTACCGCAGCAATGGATATGTACACCAGATAAAAAATGGTCGGCTGTCAGGCCGCCATCGCCAGCAAGCCGGCTCCTACAGGGGTTCGGGTACATCCGCATGAACCAGGTCGACCCGAAGGCCGCCTCGGTCACTCTTCTTCAGGCACCACCTTGTTCTGGGTCAGATACCGGTCAAGCGTCTCACCGCTCTCAGGCGAATTATCCCCCGCCACCTGCCACAAACGCCGCTCGATCCCCTGCGCCAGAAGATGCCCCACCGCCGCCTCGATCGCCGACAACACGCACAACTGCGCCGGCTCGTTCGTGGTGTAGCCAACCTCAGCCTCAAGCAACTTCTTGAACTCGATAAACTTGAACACCCCGGCACTACGGCCCACGGAGTAAATCGTCTTGCTGGTCATCACATTGGCCAGCACCTGCCCACTGCGCACATCCACCGCCCGCAGGTTCACCGTGACCTGATCCACCCGATACTCCCGGGAAATATCGATACCCAGGTAACGCGCCCCTTCCCCGCCGCTTTTCACATTGGTGTCGTACGCAATAATCCCGCCCTCAAGCATCATGTTCGCCGCTTGCAACGGCGGCAATTCACCCTGGATATTCACCGGCGTGTTCGGCTTTTTCTGCGAGGCGCGGATGATCTTGCGCTCGGTCAGCAGGTTCTGCAGCCCCTCCCGCTCCAGCACCACAAACCAGCCGCTGGCCTGCAACGCATCCATCAACATGCTCGCCGCGCCTTGAGTGACGCTGGTAGAAAACGAACTGGCCGGGGTCGGCTTGTATTGCCCGGTCTGGTCGCGGAAACCGTACACCACCGCCATCAACCGGCCCTTGGGTCGTGGCATGTTGATCAAGTCGTAGTAGGTCGAAGCCCTCGGGGTCAGCGTCGGGGTTTCGGTGTCCTGCTCAGCCCCGATCGGCTCGCGCAGACTGCACCCCTGTAACGCCGCCAACATCAGCCCTAGCACCATTATTCTTTTCATATCCTTCCCTCCCCATCAACCCGGATCCCTTCAAGGGGCCAGGCCGCTCACCTGAATTTCGGAAACTTCACCGGTCGCTCGGTCGGTCACGACGATGGTCAATTGGCCGGAGTCGTCGACCACATTGACGATAAAAGCGTCGGTGGTCAGGCTCCCGGTGTTGCCCGCGGAAATGTTGTCCAGCAACTGCCCGAGCAACCGCGACTGCAACTGACTGGAGAACCGCTCCAGCGCTGAAGTACCGGCCGCGGCGGTGCGTTTTTTCAAGTCAGGATCGTCGTAATCGTTTTGCGCCTGGGCGTTGTTGAGCAGCCAGGTCCCGTTCAGCGGGTTACCGCCAAACGAGGGGTTGATGGGCGTGTAGACCAGTTCGGTGGCCTGGACCAGGCCGCAACTGCCGAGCCCGACCAACCAGATGCCTGCCCTTGAAAACAGGCGGTGCTGCGAGAACGTTGTGGTTTTCATAGTTCGTCCCTCTCAAGGTCCGTTGTGTCCTGCAACAAGGCTTCCAGCTTGCGCTGGACGATCTGCCCGCGGACCCAGTCGGCGGCGTCATAGGCCTCTTCCTTGAGTTCCACGGTGTTCGGCGGCAAAAAACGCCGGTAAACCAGACGCTGCTGATATTCCACAGTGACCAGGGCGCCCCACCGCGCCGAAGGTCGTTCGCGTACCACCAGGTTGAAATCCATCGGGCTGGTGGCGCGCAGGCGTTCACTGAACGAGTAGTAAAAGTCGTGACCGATGTGCGAGATCGTGTCATCGACGATGAACCCCATCATTTCGTCCTCTTCGCCGGCCGTGGCGGCAGCAGACGCCAGCATCAGGATCACGGCCACGCAGAATCGGTTCATGGCTGCAACGCTTCGGGCGATTGTGACTGGCCCTTGGCAGGTCCCGATGTGCCTTCGAGAAAGGCTTTTTCGGCCACGAACTGCCAGTCCTTGTAACTCGCCATACCGGCAAAATCCGACCACTGAGAGGGGAAGTCCGCCTGCTTGAGCGGCGTGTCCGTGGAGGCGCTGTTGAGGCCGGTGATGCGGCCGTCGAAACCGCGCATCAGGCTCCATTCGCCGCCGCCGATCGGGTCCGGATACAGCTGCCGGATATGGTGTTTTGGGCTGGGAAAACGCTCGTCCTGCAACAGGTCTTCCAGCGTTTTCGGGTATTGGGCCAGGCCTGGCGAACTGCGGTAGTAGCTGCGCAGCGCCTGGGCGTATTGCGTACCGACCCAGAGCAGCTGGCGCTCACGATCACGGCGCGAGAGGGTTGACCACAACTCGCCGGCAGTGGCCAGGCCCATGCCCATCAGCATGATCAGGAACAGCACGCCCAGGTAAGTGAAACCGCCCTCGTTCGAAGGTTTACCACTCGGAATAGAGGCTGCCATCACGCGCCCTCCCTGTGGCCCCGCTTTTGATATCGGCGACGCCACCCGGTACGCCGTCCGGTGGTGCGACCATGACCCAGAGGTCCTTGCGTTCGGCAATCGGGTCCATCGGCGGGTTGCGCAGGTAGCGTTGTTCCACCAGTTGCTCAAGGGAATCGGGATAACGCCCGGTGTCGCCGTAGTAGTGATCCAGGGCTTCGCGCATCACCGACAGGCTCTGGCGCAGCGTGGTCTCTTTCGAGGCCTCGAGGCTGTTGAAATAACGTGGCAAGGCGATGGTCATCAGGGTTGCGATGATTGCCATGACCACCATCAGTTCCAGCAGGGTAAACCCCTTTTCCCGACGCATAAGCTCACCACTCCCGGTAGGCGATGCCGTTAAGCCCTTTGCCACGCGCCTGGGAATAAACGTCAAAGACGTCTTGGCCCTCACGCGGGTTTTGAGCCGTGCTGTCATAGGAGCGCAAACCCCAGCCGCCGTCGTCGTCACGCTTGACCGGCTTCAGCGGGTCATGGGGCACGCGCCGCAGAAAATAGAACTTGGCCCCCTTGGCGCTGCGCACATCGCGCACCCCCTCCACCAACACTTTCAGGTTCGGCGGATAGCCGCTGCTGTTCAGGGACTTCTCGATGTAACCGGCGTCGAATGCGCGTTTGTACGCGTCGATGGCATCGCGAATCTGGTACAGCGCGGTGCGCAGTTCCTGCTCTTTGCCCCGGCGCACCACGGTCTCGGTCAGCGGCGCGGCCATGCCGGCCAGCAAGCCGATCAGGGCCAGCGTCACCACGACTTCGATCAGGGTAAAACCGCGTTGCGAGGCGCTCATGATCAAGGCTTCTCGATAAACACTTGAGTGGTTGAAGCCGCCACCGGCCGATCGATGTGCTCGTTCTGAATGGGCGGTTCCATCTGCCGGTCCGGCGCCTGAATGCGCATGCTGGTTTCGGTCCCGGTCGGGAATTCCATGTCCGACGGGCTCTGGTACGGCAGGTTGCGCACGATCCGTGGCGTGATCGACAGCACCAGTTCCGATTTGCTGACGTTGTCCTTGTTGCTGCCGAACAACCGGCCCAGGCCAGGAATGTCGCCAAGCCCCGGGATCTTGTTGCCGGTGGCGCCATGGTCGTTGCGCATCAGGCCGGCAAGAATCTGGGTTTCGCCGTCATGCAGGCGCAGGGTGGTCTGGGCGTTACGGGTATCGACCTGCACCGGAATCGTGCCCTGGCGGGTCGGTTCCAGTGGCGTGGCGTTACTCACTTCCAGCGCGATCTTGATCGCCACTTCGTTGTTCAGGTGCACGGTCGGCTGCACTTCCAGCTTCAGACCGACGTCCAGGTAGGTGACGCTTTCGGTGATCACCGGGCCTTGGGTCGACGGCACCGACGTGGCGCTGATGATCGGCACGCGCTGACCAATGTGGATGCGCGCCTGCTCGCGGTTGCTGACACGAATCACCGGGCTGGCCAGGGTGTTGATGTCGTTGTCCTGGGCATTGATCTTGGCTTGCGGCGAAGGCGAGATGGTGATCCGGCTGGAGTCGATGCCTTTCAATTGATCGAGAATCTGCACCGGCGAACCGTCGCCGTTGACCACGCCAAAGGTGTTCGGCCATTGCAGGCCGAGGTCGAGAATCCGTTGGGTGGCAACCTCCATCACCTCCACTTCCAGCACCACTTCGGGGTTGGACTGGTCTTGCGATTGCAGGAGTTTTTCCGCCATGCGGATCGCGTCTTCGGAGTCGCGCATGGTCAGGGTGTTGAGGCGCTCATCGACAAACACGTCGCGGGTCTTGAGCATGGTTTTGATCATGTTCAGCGCGGTGTTGGCATCGATGCTGGTCAGGTAGAAGGTGCGCATCACCAGCTCCTGGTAATCCTTGAGCTTTTGCGGTGAGTCCGGGTAGATCAGCAAGGTGTTTTCGTTCACCACTTTCTGATGCAACTGGTTCTGTTGCAGCAGCAGTTCCACGGCGTCTTCGATGCGCACGTCACGCACGAAGATCGTGGCTTTCATGTCCGGGCGCAGGTCCTTGTCGAAGATGAAGTTCAACCCGGCGACCTGGGACAGCACCTCGAAAATGGTTTTCAGGTTGGCGTCGCGAAACTCCAGGGTCACGGGCCGTTCCAGGCGTGTGCGCAGTTGTGGGTACTGGATGACGTTGCGGCTCTGGACCAGACGGATGTTGCTTTGCAGTTCCAGGGCGCCTTCATTTTTCGGGTCCAGTTCGAGAATCTGTTTGACCTGACGGTCGGCCCCGTAGATGTCGCCGCGACGCAAGTCGCCACGGGCCAGCTCGAGTTTTTCATCGAGGCTGCGCATGTAGTCGAGCTGGCGCATTGCATCCTGGGCACGCCGGTTGTTCGGCTCGATGGTCAGCACCCGGTTGTAGCTGACGCGCGCGGCGGCGAAGTCCCGGTGCGAACGGTCGGTGTCAGCCTCGGTCAGCAGCGCGGTAATCGCCTTGGCGTGGGCGGAGTTGCGGGCCAGGTGCAGTTCGGTATTACGAGGGTTTTCCCGCAGCCCTTCTTCAATACGCGCCAGGCCGGCCTCGTATTGTCCCTGCTCGATCAGCTCGGACGCTTCCTTGTTGGCGACCTGGGCAGAACTGCACGCCACCAGCCCGGCACACGCACAGCAAAAGCTCATCAGCAAACGGGATCTATTCATGGCGTGCTCCCCATAGACAAGGTCTGGGACAAATGCAAAGGCAGGTAGACGAAGCTCAGTTCCACATCGGAAATGCCCACGATCCGCCAGGTTTCGTCGATCACATCCCCTTTGCGTACGACGTATATTTTTTCTCCGCTCAGCAGAAACACTTGCTGGTCTGAACGATCATCCATGCGCCCGATAAACTGGAAAGGCATTGGCGGTGCACTGGGGACGGTCACCACCGGGGTCACGTTGACGGGTTGTTCGGTGACGCTGGCGAGCGTCGGTTCAGCCTTCCAGCTGCGGGCGGCGAACAGGTCGCCCGCCGGGCTCAAGTCCTTGATCACAGCGGTTTTGCCGGTGGCTGGCGCGGCAGGTAGAGCACCGCGGGTTTTGCTGTTGGCCGCCGTGGCCACGACGGTGACGGCCGCCTCGCCGTCGTCCGCCGACATCCAGTAATCAGGCAACCAGGCCAGCCCCGCCGCTACGCCGAAGAACCCCACCCACCCCGCTACGCGTTTGGTATTCATCATGACCTCGACAGGTAGAGGGTCATGCGGATCCGCCCGGTCAGGTCGGTGTCGGCGATCTTTTTACGCTGGAACTCCACGTCCTCCACCACCACCGCCGGCAACTGACCGAGCAAGGCATGCAGGAAGCGCCGCAGTTGCGGGTAGCTGCCACGCACCGGCAGCAGAATCTGATAGCGCGCCAGATGGGTCTTGGGGTCGATGCCCAGGGCATATTCACCGCGTGCCAGGGTGATGTGTTCCTGGGCCGCCAACGCGTAGATCTTGTCGATCGCCACCGTGGCTTGCGGCTGCGAAGGCAGCTTGCTGCGGAAGTCGTCGAGCTGACGTTGTGGCACCACCGGCGCGGCGACGCTGCCGTCTTCAACCCTGGCCAGGTATTCACCGGCTTCGCGGGTCTGTTGGCTGAGCTGTTGCAGCGACTGCCAGTCCGGCATCAAGCCCGCCAGGCCATAGACCGATGCCAACGCCAGCAGCGCCATCCCTGCCAGACCGGGAATGCCCAGGCCTTGCAGGTATTCGTGGACGATCAGTCTAGGGATTTGCATCGCCAATCTCCCAGGTAGCCGACAGGTTGAATTGCACCGGGTGCTCGGGCACGTTGGCCACGATTTCGTGGCTCAGCAGCGACACATCGGACAGCTCGTCGCTGGCCTCGAGGTTGCGGTGGAAGTCGAGCATGGCGTCGAGGTCTTTCGCCTCGGCGCTGATCCGCACCTGGCCTTTGCGCGCATCGGGGGTCAGGGTCAGCAAGGCGATATCGCCCCGGGGCATGGCTTCGAGCATGGCGAACAGGCGCTCCCACGGCCGGCGCAGTTGCTGCGAGACCTTGCGCATCTCGGCGAGGTTTTGTGCCTGCTCGCGGATTTGCGCTGGGCTCAGGCTGACCGTGCCACCGTCGTCGCCGGTGAGGACGCGCTGGGCGGTTTGCAGATGGCCCTGTTGTTGCGCGGTCTGATCACTGAGGTGTTGCTGAACCAGCACGCAAATCAGGCTCAACACCACGCCCACGGCCAGCAGGCTCCAGCCCAGTGGGCCCGAGCGGCGGCGCGGCTGAAAGTCGAGCATCAGGGCGCGCATGTCAGGCCACCGCCCGGGACATGACGTACAAGCCATCGCGTACGGTTGTCCGGTCTTCTTGAAGGGTGCGCAAGTGCACGCCGGGAATGTCGGGTTGCACATCGATACGCGCGGGCGCATGCAGATAAACGTTCAGTGGCCGCTCGCTGGTGGAGGCCTGCAATTGGCTTTCGCGACCGATCAACGCGGTCAGTGCGGCGTCGCTGTCGCCGGTGCCCACCGAACGCACCGAGGCCCAGCGGCCTTCCCGGGCCAGCAGCAATACGCTGCGTACCGGTTCGGCGACCACGAACAGGAAGTCGCCGGTATCGAGGCTTTTATCGAAGTGGTTGAACGCCGTCATCAGGTACGGCTGCACCGAACGCAGGCGCAGGCCCCGGGCGCTGACCAGGGTGCGCAGACGCGTCAGCAAATCCTGTGGCAGTGCGCTGGCGACCCGGTCGTAGCCGGCCGGTTCCGGCGAGAGCACCAGGCTCCAGGGTTGCGTCGGCACACCATAAAGGTCTTCGAAGCACAGCCGGGCAAACCCGAGCAATTCGTCCGGGCTGCTGATCTGTTCGCTCCAGGGCACCAGGCAGAAACGGCTGAAGTGCCCGGAAATCACCACGCTCAAATCGGCACCGGCGTGGGTGTGATCGGCCAGCAGATGATCGAGGGTGTCCAGCGCCACCGCCCAGGCGTGGAAGCCTTCGTCGATAAAACCGACGCTGCCCAGCCACAGGGTTTCGCTGCCACGGCGCTGGCCGAGGCCGACCCCACTGGCGCCGAGCACGGCGATAAAACGATCACGAGACAAAAGTGACACGATTGATCTCCTCGAGCGTGGTGCGCCCTTCCTGAACCAGTTCCAGCGCCGACTCGCGCAGCAAGCGCAAGCCTCGTTTGCACGCATGGGTTTTGATTTTCGAAATCGGTTGGCGCTCGACGATCATCTGCCGCAGCTCGTCGTCCAGGTGCAGCAGCTCGGCGATCGCCGTGCGCCCGCGATAACCGGTGCCCCGGCAATGCCCGCAGCCCTTGCCGTGAACGAAGTGGAAGTGATCGACGTTGTGGGGGTCGAGACCCGAAGCGAGCAGTTCGTCATCGGTCGGGGTGCACGGCGCGCTGCAACTGGTGCAGACCAGGCGGATCAAGCGCTGCGCCAGCACGGCATTGAGCGCCGAGACGAGGCTGTAGGGATCGATTTCCATCTGGGTGAACCGGCCGATGACATCGAACACGTTGTTGGCGTGGATCGTGGTGAACACCAGGTGGCCGGTGAGCGCCGATTGCACGGCGATTTGCGCGGTGTCGGGGTCACGGATTTCACCGACCATGATCTTGTCCGGGTCATGACGCAGGATCGAGCGCAAGCCACGAGCGAAGGTCAGGCCTTTCTTTTCATTCACAGGGATTTGCAGCACGCCCGGCAACTGATATTCCACCGGGTCTTCAATGGTGATGATCTTGTCCACGCCGTGGTTGATCTCGGTGATCATCGCGTACAGCGTGGTGGTCTTGCCGCTGCCGGTGGGGCCGGTCACCAGCACCATGCCGTAGGGTTCGGCGGCCAGCCTGCGCAGTTGACGCAAGGTTTCGTCTTCAAAGCCCAGGGCCTGCAACTGCACACCGCAGACCTTGTCCGCCAGGTCCTGTTTGTCGAGCACCCGCAGCACCGCGTCCTCACCGAAGATGCTCGGCATGATCGAGACCCGGAAGTCGATCTGCCGGCCACTGATGCCGATCTTGAAGCGACCGTCCTGAGGCACGCGCTTCTCGCCGATGTCCAGTTCGGCCATGACCTTGACCCTGGAAATCACCTGCTCGGCGAACTCGCTGCCCTGGATCTTGCTGATGTTGTTGAGCACGCCGTCGATGCGGTACTTGATCACCAGGCCGCTGCCGGTGGTGCCCAAATGGATATCGCTGGCGTGCATTTTCAAGGCGTCGTACAGGGTCGAGTTGACCAGTTTGACGACGACGCTGGCGTCTTCGCTGATGCTGGTCAGAGACAGGCTTTGCAGGGTGTCGGTTTCGATGTTGGCATCGGCCTGGGCGTTGAGCGATTCCACCGCATGGAAGCTCTCTTCGTGACGTGCCAGATAGGCTTTCAGGTCGTCGGCATGCACCAGGTACAGCGGCGCGCCGTGCAGGCAGTCATCGATCCAGGCCAGGCGCGACGTGTCGAACGGATCGGCGAACACGCCGATGATCTCCTCGTCGTGACGCAGCAGGATGAATTCGCGCTTGAGGCATTGGGCCAGGGTGACCCTGTCGAATACGGGAGTGGACTTGAACAGGTTGTCGGTGTCGAGCACCGGATAATGCAGGGTGGCGCCGAGGCACTGGATGAAGGGCATGGGGGCCAGTTCGCACAACACCCCGAGGGCTTCGAGCATCCGCTCGCCGGAACTGGCGGCCAGTGATCGGGCCTGGGCCAATTGCTCACTGGAAAAGCGCGACGGTACGGATTCCAACTGCGCCGGTTCGACGGCAAGGGATAGACGGTCCATGGCTTGCTCTCCAACGCCGGGGGCTTTGAGCCCTGTCGACGCGGCGAGCAATTACGGCGGTTACCGCAACGGCTGGTCGCGCCACTACTCCCCGGTGAGCAATTGTTCGTCGTCTGGTGCCTTGGACGTCGAGGGATTGCGTCGACGATCCGCCAGCACCCAACTGCCGTCGTACAACTGCAGCGGGAAACTCTCGGTCCTGCTCTGGCGTCGTTCGACAAACCCCTCGGATGTGCGCGCGCCTGCTTTGGGTTCGCGCTCCATCCCCAGAAGGTCACAGACTGCACGGGCCAGTTCCGCCATTGGAAACGGTTTGAACAGGATATGGCTGACTCCCACCTGCCGGGCCCGCTCACAGACTTCAGCGGTCGGGTGCCCGGTAATCAGCACAAAATGACAGTTCCTGTTCCGGCGGATGGCATCGAGCACCTCAAAGCCTTCCATATCGGGCAAGCGGTAATCGAACACCATCACATCGGGTGCAAACTGCTCGGCTTCGCCGATAGCCGCCGCACCGTCATGTGCAACCCGGACGTCCAGTGCTTGCGCCTCAAGGTAATCCTTGAGGTTTTGTGCAAGAAGCTGTTCGTCATCGACAACCAGTACTTTGTTTAACAAGGTGGACTCCTTGAAACCGCAGGCCCGAGTTCCGAACCTGGCAGAGTGCTCGCCTTACCGAGGCTAACGCACACTTCATGCCAGGCTGGGTGCCGGGTGTTTCACCACTGCATGTGTTTGATTTTCATAAAAAAGCCTTTCCGCCCAAATACACCGCCCCCCCAAAGGCGGGGGCGCACACGGAATTGCCCTGAAGCTTTTCCCCACTATTGGGGGGGAACCTTCATTCATCGTCAATTCGTTCGATTCGATTACGCGATCGCAGTTGCGCCAAAACCTGCAGGCGAACCTGAGCCTGTTGCTGTCGATCGAGGTACGCCCTGACCATCTCAAGCCCTTGCACCTCTGTGACATCGGTCACCTCCCTGTGGTTCTGCACCTGGATCAAGTGCCAGCCCAGTGCCGTGCGAACCGGCTCACTCACTGCGCCCGGTGCCAGGGCAAAGGCTGCCGCTTCAAACGCTGGCAGCATGCGTCCACGTGGAAAATAGCCCAGATCTCCGCCCTCGCTCGCCGAGGCATCTTCGGACCCCGTCCGGGCCACGCTGGCGAAGTCCGCGCCCTGGCGGATTGTCGCCTGCATGTGCACCAAGCGTAGCCGCGCCGCTTCGACTGTGGCGGCATCGGCGTCCTGGGCAACCTTGATCAGGATGTGCCGCGCCTGCACCGCTTCGGGCTGGCTCATCTGCGCGCGGTGCTCTTCATAGAACGCGCGGACCTGTTTTTCGTCCGGCCCCTCGACGCTGGTCAGCTCGGCAAACACCTGCTGAGCCGCGAGGTCACGGCGGGTGTATTCGACAAAACCGGCCTCGTCGAAACCTGCGTCTTCCAGGCGTCGAGCGAATTTCTCGGCACCGCCAATGGCCTGCCGGGTCTGTTCAACCTGGCGTTGCACGCTGGCATCGCTGATCACCACCCCACGCTTGACCGCTTCCTGCCACAGCAACTCGCGGTCGATCAATGCGTCCAGCGCCTTTTGCCGAAGTTGCTTGTACGCCTTGGGATTACGAATGCTGCCCAGCGCCCGGCCCTGGTCCTCCAGGTACTCGGCAAAATAGCGTTCGAGACGGAACTGGGAAATCTCTTCGCCATTGACCCGCGCGGCGACCGGGCCGTTGCTGCCGAACGCCACGGGCAGCCACAGCGTCAGCAGGATCAACAGAGTCTTGAGCGTCATGATCGAGGCCTCCGGTCAGGGTTTCGCGGTAATGGGCTTGTAAGGGGCGACCAGGTAGAAGCGCTGGTCGGGCAAATCCACGGTGACGATATGCGCGCCGCTCAAGCCCAGCCGCTGGCCCGGCCCGAAGCTGAGGCGCGGGGTCAGGCCGGTGTCGAAGTCATGCAGGCCTTCCAGCGCATAGATCAGCTTCTCGCGGCTGGCGTCGCGCCCGGCCTGCTTCATGCCTTCGCTGAGCAGCAGCATCGAACTGAACGCGCCGACTTGCAGCACCGCGTGCTGGCCACCGAGCCCCTGCTGTTCGCGCAACTGGATCAGGGCCAGCCGCCCGGCCAGGGTCCAGTCGCTGGGCACAAACGGATAGGACAAGAACAACCGCCGGGAAAAACCACTGGGCACTCGCAAAAGGTCACCCGCCACCTGATTCGCCATGGCGAACAGGTAAGGAACCTGCCCCGCCCTCTGCAACCTTTCGGCGAGCAGGCTGAAATCGCTACCGCAGCCCAGGTAAAACAATGAGCGCGAGCCCAGCGGCAGTTGGTCCTTTACCGGGTCGTAGGCCTGCAGGCTGACATTTTGCCAGGCGTGATCTTGCAGATACTGACGCAGGGTATGAGCCGCCAGTCGTTGACCGGGATCGTCCGTGTAGGTAATCAGCGTCGGGCCCTGGAGCACGCGCAAACTCCCGGTGGCGTAATCGGCCAGGGCGATCAGTTGCTCGCGCACCCCGGGCATCGGTTCAAAAATCTGTCGACTGCTCTGCGCCGACCCCTGCAACGAGAGCGGACCGATCAACGGAATACCCGCCTGCTCCAGACGCGAAACCAGTTGCGTATCGAGCGCCGGCGCCAGTGGCGCGATCAGGGCAAACACCTGCTCCTGATAGATCAACTGATCCAGCGCCCGCCCGGCACTGACAGGGTCCGGCCCCGGGTCGAGGATCGTCAGGCGCACCTGCCGGCCATGAATCCCCCCCGCCTTGTTGATTCGCGCCACGCTGCCTTTGAGTACCGCCGCCACCGTCGCGCCCTCCTCCGCCAACGGTCCCTGACTCGGCAACAACGTGCCCAGGTGCAAGCTGTCAGGCGTCAGGCCTGGGTCGCGCTCATCAGCGAGGCGTTTGAGGTAGGCCGTGAGGTTGCGCTGATCCTTCATCGATAGCACGAACCGCGGCATCGCCGGGTCGAGACGATTGTTGGCGGAATCGCGCCCCTCCTGAATCGCCCGGGCCAGGGTGCCGTCGGTGTACGCCGGGTAGTTACGGCCATTGACGTGCCGTTGGCCATAGGTGTTGGTCAGCCGCGACCAGCTCAGATCGGGTGGACGCACCCCGCCCTCGGGCCGGCCCAGGCCATCGGTGCCGTGGCAGTTGGCGCACGGCAGGCTGGTGGCCGGCAGCAACATGCCCGTCGCCCCGATACGCGCCATGATCGGTTCACCGCTGCCCGACACGCCCTCGCGGTACAGCCGTTTGCCGGCACTTTCGTCAGGGTTCAAGGGCAACGTATCGGCAGCGCAATGAAGATTGCCGATCAGGAACAGGCCGAGGATCAGGGAGATTTTCATGGTGCGGGCTCAGCGACCGGCCACGGGCATTGTCAGCAATTGCAAGCGCTGGGCAATGGCGGCGGCCGGGGCATCGGGGCGGATTTTGCTCCAGCGTTTGTTGGCCACGTCACCCACAATCAGTTGCGTTGAATGTTGCTCGGGAGTCGGCACGATCTGGCCGATGCGCCCCAGCACCAGATCCATTTGCGCCTTGTCGCCAGTGAGAAAAAGCCAGTGGGGGCCATTGACGCCCTGCTTCAAGGTGTAAGCCTTGAGTACCGCCGGGGTATCCCGCAGCGGATCACTGGTAAGGGAGATAAAGGTAATGCCGTCTGCTTTATCGCCCAGCAACTCACGCACTTCCTTGAGCTTGCGAGTGATCAGCGGGCAGGCATCCGTGCAACTGGTGAAAATCACGTTCAGCAGCACCACGCGGTTATGCAGCGCGTCGCTGTAGAAGCGCAGGGTCTCGCCGTTCTGGTCCTGCAACGGCGTGTCGGTGAACCAGGTTTTCGCATCGCGCGTGCCGCTCGACGGTTGCGCGGTGGCCACGACGGGAGCGGGTTCTTCGTGCCCTTCGTGAGCGAAGGCCAACGAGCTGAAAATCCAGAAGCACAGGCTCAACGCAACCCAGTCGATGACTCTCATGGTTGCTGCTCCATGGCAATGGCGGTGTGTTTGGCGTGGCTGTTGCGCTGGCCGCTGAGTTTCTCCACTTCACGGGTCAGTACGGTCGGGTCGGTGAAGCCGTAATAGCGCGTCCAGTGGCGGCTGTTGCCGTCGCCGACGAGGATCAGCGGCTGGTGGTTCTTGAAGTCGCCGCTGAACGTGCCGAGGCCTTTGAGGGTGGCGTCGATCGATTGCGCACTGCCGGTCAGCCAGCTCCAGCCCGGACCGTTCTGGAAGCTGCGGGCGTAGGCGTTCAGGCGTTTGGCGTCATCGCGCTGCGGGTCGATGCTGATCGATACCAGTTGCACCTCGGTGCCCACCCGCGCGCCCAGCTGTTTCTGCACTTTGCCCATGATCGACGACACCACCGGGCACACCGTGGTGCAACTGGTGTAAATGAAGCTCATGACCACGATTTTGTTGGTCACCAGATCCTTCTCCAAACGCACCGGTTTGCCGTTCTGGTCCACCAGCGCGACGTCGGCGAACTTGACCTGGGCGCTTTCCGACCGGGCGGCTTTGGCCGGCATGTCGTGCCCGGCGTGTTCATCCGCCGAGTGCGCCAGGGCTTGCCCCACGCCGACGGTCAACAGGCAGAACGTCAGCAGTCCACGGTGTGCGAATCGGTTCATGTCAATTTCCTCTTCAACGGGCATCGCCGGGCAGGACCCGAACGCTGGCAAAGGTCTTGTCATCGAAATTCGCGCCAAGGGACGCCGCACGCACGTGCAGGTACCAGGCGCCGTTCTGGTCGAGCGTCACTGGGGCTTCGTAGATTCCGTTGCCGACCTCAAGGGCCGCGACTTCACGAGCCCGCGAAGTCGGGGCGCGGAAGTAGCGCACCTGCACGTCTTTCACACCGCTGCGCTGGGCTTTCTGTTGGCCCTCAACGATGCGAAAGCGCACGGTGTACGGGCTGCCGAGGGCGGCCGTGGCGTTGTCGAGCAGGAATTCGACTTTCGGTACGCCGGGGTGTCGGCTGAGGCGGGTATCCGGTTCAACCAGCGTCGTGAAGCAATGGATGATGTTCGGCTGGTTGAGCAGGAACGCCACGTCGAAACGCCCGGCCGGCGGCAGTTTGACCCGCGCGCTGTACAGCCCCGGCTCGACTTCGCGCAGGCTGCGATCGATGACCATCGCCGCCCGCGCCACTTGCCCGCGATTGGGGTAACCGGACATCGGTGCGTTCATGCCTTCGGCGTAGAAATAGGTGGTGTTGTCCACCGGGTTGACCACAAACACCGCGTTGTCGTCCCGCGATACCGCAAGGCTCGACGCCAGTGGCAAATCGCCGGCCAGCCGTGGCGCCTGGGGCCCGGCTTCGAAACCCTGGCTGATCGGCTGGCGACCTTCACCGAGCGACGACAGGTTGATCATCGTCACCTTGGGCGACGCCAGCCCGCGCACATAGGCGTAAGCCTTGGTGAACACCAGTTGATACGGTTCGGCGGACACGTCCAGTTCATGGACCAGCGAATCGGTGGCGGTATCGATCACGGCCACCTGGTTTTCCAGGGTGTTGAGGACGATGCCAAATCGTCCGTCGGCGCTGAAGCCCATCGGGCCCAGGCCCTGTTTCATCTTGATCACCCGGCGCACGTCGAGGCTGGCGGTATCGACCACGGTCACGGTGCCGTCCTTGCCGTCGGCGACGTACACCGCCTGGGACAGCGGCGAATACGCCACCGACAAAGGGTGCGAGCCGGTCTTGAGTTGCTTGCTGAGGGTCAGGCTGGCGATGTCGATGATGCTCAGCGTGCCGTCGTCGCGGTTGGTGATGAAGGCAAACCGGCTGTCCTTGCTGAAGGCGATTTCGTGATGCCCGGCGCCGGTGGCCAGGTGTTTGAGCGGCTTCAGGCTTTGACTGTCGATCACGGTGACCCCGGACGCTTCGGCCTTCGGCGCATTGTTGCCGACCCACAGCAGGCGCTCGTCCGGTTGCAACGCGACGCGCACCGGGTGACTGCCGGCGGCCACCGAGGCGATCAACTTGAACTGTTCGCTGTCGATCACCGCCACTTCGCCGGCGGTGGGCATGGAGATGAATACGCGTTTGTTGTCCTTCGGTGTGACCCAATCCATCGGCGGCCGCTTGAGGTCGATGCGGGCCATGGTGCTGGTGATACCGCCCACCGAGACCGACGGGTCGACCACGGAGACGCTGGCATCACGGTTCATCACCAGCAGGAAATAGCTGTTCAGGTCGAGCAGCGGCCGTGCGCCGATGCTCGATTTCAGGAACACCCCGACCCGGGATTTGCAGCTCCGGTCACGGCCCTGGGCCAGGTCGGCGGCAACGGTTTCCGGGTCCAGCCAGGCACCGGGATTGACGCCGGAAAGGGGTTGGCCCGAAGCGCTGTCACTGACCCGGAAGAGCACGTCGGCAAACTCGCCTTCGCGCAGCACACCGTCCTCGGCCAATGGCTGCATTTGCAGGGTTACGGACACGCCGTCACGCTCCAGCGTCTGACCGCTCCAGGTGTCCGGTAGCGCTATCTCGCTGAGCATGTCGGGCGGAGTCGTGCGCCAGACGCCCAGCCAGATCAGCGCCAGCCCGACAACCAGCGCACAACCGGCAATTGCAGTGGTCCTGTTCATGTCACCTTCTCCCCTTACAGATCTGCGCCTGTCTTGCGGCCGCCATCGCTGGCAAGCCAGCTCCTACAACTCGAACCCTGTAAACCCGATCCCTTGCTGGCGATGAGGCCCTTACGCCTTGCATCAATCCCACGGCCGCCATCGCTGGCAAGCCAGCTCCTACAATTTGCCCTGTGTGAACCCGATCCCTTGTAGGAGCGAGGCTTGCCCGCGAAGGCGTCATCCGCCATACCACCTACAACCGAGGTGTCCCCTTCGCGAGCAAGCTTCGCTCCTACAGGGCTGGTGTCGCACAACGTCTAAGGTGCCGGTTCAGGTTCGTTGGTCACGCGCAACAAGCCCCAGAGCCCGGCGGTATTGCCGTAGGCGCCGTAATCGCGGAACAGGTAGTCGCCCGGTATCGCGTTGCTGCCCCCGGCGCTCGGGTGCATGAAGCTGAAGTGCGCCGCCGGCAGGATGCTTTCGCGGGCGCCGATGTACATCGACATCGGGTTGAGCCCGAACCGCACCGAACCCACGCCAGGCGTACTCATCGGATAACCGCTGGTGTCGCTCTTCTCCGACTGGAACGGGTTGACCGACCAGACGTGGCCGTCCAGCTGGAAGGTCGTGCCGCGGCTACCCCCGGATGGCATCAGGATGTGCGTGCGAAACGGTTGCCCCGGTTTCACATAGAGCACCGGCGTCTGCGGATCGCCGCCCACCAGCGCATTGCTGTACGCCATGTGCGCGTTGGGCACGTCGCCGTAACCCGCGCCGTCGGCATGACCGAACGGCGCATCCGGCGCCAGGCCGAAGCGGAACCATATCGGCTCGGACTTGTAGTTGATGGCCATGCTTGAGTTGTCCTGCGGATCGGTCGGCACACCGAAGCCTTCGGCAGCGATGCCTTCCACCGGCCGGCCATTGGCCCAGCGAATGTTCAAGGCTTTCTGCCAGACCATCGCAAAGTCGCGGTAAGGGGTCTGCCCCGGTGCGGTGACCGTCGCCGTGACTTTGCGCGCGTCGTCCACCCAGGTAGCGCCGACCGGCAGGATGCTCATCGCGCCACCCAGGCCTTTCTGCGGTTGCTTGATCACGTCCGCCGGGGTGAAATTCAACCCGCCGAACTCCACGGCCGTGGCGTTGATGTTGTCGACGTTGCGGCCCAGTTGAGTGATCGGTTTTCCTTCACGCTCCAGGTGCCCGGCGTAGTACTGATACGTACGGGTCGGGTAGGCGCCGCTGTTGCCAACCCGCGGTGGCACGGTCTGGATCGGGTTGGCGCCGACGTTGGTGCCGTCGGATTTGGTGATGTCGTACGCCAGCAATTGCGCGTGCAGGCCCACGTGGCTGGACGGCCGCACCAGGTTGTTGCTGAAGGTGGTCGAGCCCTGTCCGCTGTTGCGATCGCGTTTGACGATGCCTTGCATCACCGCCGTCTGGGTCAGGTCCGGCATGACCATGGGCAGACGGTTTTCCAGGGTGATGTTGATGCAGTCCCCCGCCGTTGCGCGCAGCACCAGCGGTTCGACAGGCACACCGGGTTTTAGCTTGCCGGTGACCGTGTCGAGGTCAGCCTTGCGCACGTAAATGATCGCGGTCGGGTCATGCAGCGGACCGCTTTGCCCGCCGATGGTGATGGTTTCGCCATCCTCCGGATCGGTCACCGTGACCTGCGGGATATTGACCACCCGCGAGTTGTACACCAGGGTGCCGCCCGCCGGATTCAACGGCCCGCCGACATGCTGGCCGATGCCCTCCGGATCGCCGAGGACCAGGTTCAGCGGATTGCCAAGAATGTCGTTGGCCAGTGCCGCGACCACTTCATAGTTGCGTTGCACGGTCGGCCGGGTGCCGATGCCGTTCGGGTTGGCGCTGATCCGTGGGCAGGTACCGTCGAACGCCACGGTGTTGCGCATCCCCGCCGGTTTCGGGTTGTTCGGCAGCGCGAACAGATCGCTGCGCTGGGCCGTGTAGTTGCGCATCACGCCCCAGATCCCGCTCCAGTAACCTTCGAGGGAGGCGTCCATCGAGTACAGGTAATCACCCGTGGTCGCCGCCGAACTGGACAGCATCGAGACCGGCGCAATGAAGCCCATTTGCTCGGAGATCCCGATCATTTGCGACGAGCGCCAACCCGAGTTGGAGCTGTTGCCGTAACCGGAACCGCTTTGCAGCCACTTCACCCCGTGCAGGGTCACGTTGTGCTCTTCTTCGTGACCGCCGGCATGCACCCGCAGCCGCACGTTGTCACCGGTGTAGGTACGCAGCATCGGCGTGAACGGATCACCCGGTTCCGCGCCGCCACGGTTGATGTGCGGCGGGAACAAGGTGGTGCCGCCAGTCGGGCCGGTGGCGGCGGTGATCAGGTTCGGCGCCTGGTTCATCGCCGGGATCGCACGGTCGGTGCGGCTTTGCATGGCGTACGCCAGATCGCCGCCGAGGCCGTAGGCCTGCATGCCGCGCTTGCCGTCCGGGCCGATCTTGTAGGGGTCGTATACCCGCAGGGCCAGCGGTTCGTTGCGGTAGTTGACCACGAACATGCCGGGGTCATCGACCGAGATCGCTTGCGGGCACGGCCGGCTCGGGCAACCGGGGACCATACCGCCCTGCACTTCGAGGATGCCGTCCAACAGGGTGCTGGCGTTGTTGCGCACCGGCGGATTGATCGCGTAGCGGAAACTGTCCGCGGTGGCCGGGAACGCTTGTGGATTCGGCACCCCATTGGGACCCGCGCCCACGTACACACCGGCTTCATAGGCATGCTGGAAGTCGCTGTACTCAAGGAAGAACTCACGGAAGCTGTCGTTCTTGCCGTCGCCATCCAGATCGCCGGTGGACACCACGGCTTGCCACGAAGTCGGCCCGCCATCCTGGCGCGCACCGCTGTACAACGGCTCGCCGGTTTCGGCGTGGAACCAGGTGGAACCGGCCGGTTCAGCCAGCACCGTGGCGTACAGACCAATCTGCTGGTGAGTCGATGGCCCGAGGTGATCGTGGGTGAAAATGGTCCCCAGGCCACGGTCGACGCCTTTGCTGTTCACCACCGGGTCGGCAAACCAGCGCTGCATCGCAGTGCGCGCCCCGACCCAGTCGGCCCGGCCAAACTGGCCGAAGTACGGGTGGTTTTTAGCTTTCGGGCAGGCCGGTGTGCCATCACGCGGGTCGGTGCCCTGGCATTGGTTGAACTCGCGGATGGCGTGGATGCGTTCTTGCACCGCACCGGGGGAAAGTACGCCGTCTTCGTAGTTCCAGCCGTTGGCCGAACCGTCCGCCGCCGTCAGGTCCCATTTCGGCAAATGAATGTGCTGGCCGATCACGTCAGTCGGCGTGCGCACCTGATAGTCGTCCATTTCATAAGTGGCCGGCACCAGGTTGGTTTGCTGGTATTGCACGCAGTCGAGGGTGTTCATGCGCATCACCAAAGGCTCTGGCGGACGCTGCTTGGTGATCACCGGCCAGGCGTCTTCCCACAGGGCCAGAATGCGCGCTTGCGGGAAGTGGTAGCCGACCTTGTTGTAGACCGCGTCGAACTGGATGTTCGCCGCTTTGTAGACCCGTGGCCGGTCAGCCGTGAAGGTCGAGGCCCCGCTGAAGGACATGCCGTCGAGCCGTTCGCCGCTGAAAAACTCGCCCATGCCGGCACTGCTGGTCAGGCGTTTTTGCCGGTCGTCCATGCACGGTTCGTAGAAAGGTGCACCGGCGACTGGCAGCGCACCGTTAGTGCGGAAGGCGCGTGCGACGATTTGATTGCCGGGCAGCACGGCGAAGCTCGGGTGGTCTTTTTTCGCGTGGAAGGCCATGGCCGCCTGTTCGACTTCGGTGCCCTCTTCCGGCAGGTAAAGCGCTTTGGCGCGGGTCACTTCCTTGGAGAAATCCAGCGAGGTGGTCACGGTGTTCGCCTCGCCACCGGCAGAGAAACCGTCCAGGGAATGGCGTCCCAAACCGCCGTCCCAGCCACCGGACTGCGCCGGATCGAGGTTGGCCCACAAGGCATTGCCGCTGGTTTTCAAGGCATAGGCCTTGGCGGCGTCGAGCATGTCCAGCGGTGGGGTTGGTGGACGTTGGCCGACCGAACTTTCCATGCCACCGATCCAGAACGGATAACCAGGGTTTTTCAGGCTGCCGTCGGCGTTGCGGTTGGCGTAGCTGCGGTCAACCAGCGCCAGAGAGCCAATGGCCTGGGCCCCACCGCTTTGCTCACCGTCGCCGTCTTCATCATCATTGCCAGCCACCAGGGTCTCACCGACTTTCGGCACGACCACGACCTTGCCCGGCATCGGCGCCATGGCTTTGCCCGGTAGCGGCACAACCGCTGGAATCGGCGTGCCGGCAATGATCTCGCCATCGGGCAAGGCCCGGGCGCCAGCGGCCGGTTTACCGCTGCGCAGTGCATAAGGTTCGCTGTGATAACCGTCGGCGCCCTGCTGGGACACCTCGAGTCGGGTGCCTTCTTCAAACACGTCGTGCACCCGCCACATGCTCCACATGCCTTGGGCGAAGTGCGGATAGAAGTGACAGTGATAGATCGCATCACCGGCGACGCGATTGCGGTTGCCCGACCCGCCGTTGGCGATTTCATAGGTGTAGCCGGCGCCCGGCCCGATGCCTTGGGCGTCCACGTAGTCAGAGTTGTCGTCGTTGGGATTGAACAGCCACTGGTGCCCGTGGAGGTGGAAGATGTGTTGCTCGTGGCCGTTGTGGGTGTTGCGGAATTTGACGAAATCACCGATGTAGCTGTGGTTGACGTTGGACGGCTCGGACGGATACAGCGCCATCGTCGCCTTGACCCCGACCTGATCGGCGCGCGGTGTTTCGCCCGGCCGGATGCTTTCCAGACCGGCGTTGGCCGGTACGTCCACCAGCATCGCCACGTCGCCGACGGTGTGCGAGCTGAGGAAGAATTCTTCATAGGCACAAGACAGGCAATCGTGCATCGGCCCGACGCCTAACCGGTTGGCCACCACTTCGGCGCCCATGCCGCCGGAGCCGTAGTTGATCATGAACGAATCGCGGGTCGGCTCCAGCACATGGGCCATGACCGGGTCTTCCCAGTACGCGGGGAATGCCTGGGTCGCGGCGGTTTCATCCTGGAATTGCGAGGCGAAATCGCGGAACGGTTCCAGCCGGTTAGGCAGCGCCGGGTTGCGTTTGCCGATGGCTTCCAGCGGATAGGTCGATGGTGGGAAGCTGCCGTCGGCGTAGCTGCCCATGACGATCGCATCGCTCTCGCTGGAGATGATTTCGTTGCCGTCGACCATGTTGATGATCGGCGTGCCGGCCTTGCCTTCACGAATCCACGGTTCACGCTGCGGGTAGCGTGCCTGGTAATCGACAATCGGTTGACCGGCCGGCGTACGGCCAGTGCTGGCGAGGCGCATTTCTTCTTCGGTCACGGTGTTGCGATAGGTGCGGCCGCCCTTGGGCACCACCACCACTTCGCCGAACAGGCCATTGGCGACGTTGCCCGCATCGCCTTCACCACCGAACGTTGCACCGCGGCTGCTGGCGGCGAACGCTCCTTCACGCTCGGCGTACAAGGTGTAGGAACGGGTCGCGCCGGGGGCGACCAGCGTATTGGGGTTGCGTCCGGTGTAGGCCGAAATGTCGTCAATGCTGTTGACCGCCTGCAGACCGTTGACCTGAAAGCCGACGTGGCGGTCGGTGACCTGCTCATCGACCTTGAACTGCTCCGCGTTGCCGATTTCTACCTCGCCCTCGATTTCCCCCTCTTCTTCCTCGCCGCTGTCGTGACTGCCAGGGTTGGCCTGATAGGCCAGCAGGTTCTGCAGGTTGATGGTCAGGCAGTCACCGGCAGCAACGCGCAACACCAATGGACGCGGACGCTTGTCGGGCCGCAGCGAAACCTTGCCCGGCACCGCTGCGCCACCGTAGGCCAGGGACACATTGTGATCGTCGACTACATCACGACGCAGGGCGAACATCATGCCGTTGGCGTTTTGTGCGCCGAGGCGGTTGAACATGAGCGGTTGATCCAGCGCCACGACGTTCGCCACCAGATTTCGTTCACAACGCACGGCGGCTTCGGCCAACTCGATGCCAAACAGGGGTGCAACAAGCAGCAGCAAGTTAACCAAATGATGAGCGTGGGGTATGCCGGTCATAATCACGGGCCTCGCTTTGGGTACTCACGGGAATGATTCTCGACAAATCCCCTGGAGCAATCCGCATGCCATAAATTTTTTTGTTATTTTTCAGCTAGCTACGTAAACGACTTGATAAGTCGGGGGATATTCCCCACCCAATCCCCACCATTCGGGTTGCCCTCTGATTCCAGCAAAACGCCCACACTTGTAGGAGCCGTCTTGCTGGCGATCGGATTTGTGGACAGGTGGTGATTGTGAAAATGCTTTCGCCGGCAAGCCGGCTCCTACAGATGAATGTGTTGCCCCACATGTGGGGCCATCACCCATCACAGCGGCGCATCCACGGCCAGGCCTTGCAAGCGGCGATATTGGCGCAACACGCTCGGCACATAACGGCGGGTTTCGGCGAACGGCGGGATCACCCCGCCACGGCTCAGCACCGCTTGCGGCCCGGCGTTGTAGGCCGCCACGGCGAGCGCGATGTCGTTGTCAAACAGGGTCATCAGGCGCTTGAGGTATTTGGCCCCGCCCTGAATGTTGGCCTTGGGGTCATAGACGTTGGTCACGCCCATTTCCCGGGCGGTGTCGGGCATCAATTGCATCAGCCCGCCCGCCCCCTTCGATGAGGTCGCGCCGGAGTCGTAGTGGGACTCGGCCTGGATCACCGCATGCAACAGCGCCGCCGGTAATTGATTGGCCTTGGCGGCCGCCGAAACCAGCTCGGCATAGGGTTGCCGGGCAATCATTTGTGGCTGTTGATCAAGGCTGACCTGCGCCGATTCAGGCTCGCGGATCACCCGTTCATAGGTACGGCCGGGGCGGTGGACATTGGACAAAACGTAGCTGCCCTTGCTGTCCACGGAAACGAATACATCGGCCTGAGCTGTGCCTGCCAGCAACATGCAGCCGAGCAGTCCAGTGGTGAGTGTTTTCATTATTCTGTCTCCCCTGACCGTCCCCGAAAAATGGGGCTATTGCCCCAATGACCGGTAGTGAACCAGCCATACGCAAGCACTGTGCCGTAAGCGCGAAGGCCAGTAATTCAGGGGTTGCGGCAGGATGTCCGGGGGTGAGCATGGCAATTGCATGAGCCTCTGTGGCGACCCTTCTGCCGACTGTGTGAGGTCATCATGAATCATCGTCTGTGTTGTGCCCCGCGTAACGGCTCACCGCGAGCCCAGCGCGGGTTCACGTTGCTCGAACTGTTGGTGGTGCTGGTGGTGCTGGGGTTGTTGGCCGGCATCGTCGCGCCGAAGTATTTCGCCCAACTCGGCCGCTCCGAAGTGAAGGTGGCCAAGGCGCAAATCGAAGGTCTGGGTAAAGCGCTGGATTTGTACCGCCTGGAGGTCGGCCATTACCCGTCGACCGAACAGGGTTTGCAGGCGCTGGTCACCGCGCCCAGTGACGAAACCCGCTGGACCGGCCCCTACCTGGCGAAAAAACTGCCGCAGGATCCGTGGGGCCGCAATTACACCTACCGCTACCCCGGCGAAAACGGTGAATACGACCTGTTGTCCATGGGCAAGGACGGTCAACCCGGCGGCGAAGGCGAAAACGCCGAAATCACCAGTTGGCAGTGACGGGAGGCGAGCATGCGCTTTCATCTCAAGGCCGTCGGCAAGGCTGGCGTGGTCTCGATGACGGTCGAGGCCCATGGGGACAGCGAGGCCCGACGCATTGCCGAAGACCAGGGCCTGCGGGTCGTCAGCCTGCAAGCCGAAAAGCACTGGCGGGCGTTGCGTCTGCAAAAGCGCGAGACGTTCAACCTGGTGCTGTTCAGCCAGGAGCTGACCACCCTGCTTAACGCCGGCCTGCCATTGATCGATGCGCTGGAAAGCCTGGCGGAAAAAGAAACCGCGCCACAGGCCCGCAAAACCTTGAGTGAACTGGTGCGCCTGCTTTATGAGGGCAAATCGTTCTCCCAGGCGCTGGGTCAGTTGTCAGCGGTTTTCCCCCCGCTCTACGTGGCCCTGGTGCAGTCCAGCGAGAAGACCGGCGCGGTGGGCGATGCGCTGGGCCGCTATGTCAGCTATCGCCAGCGCATGGACGAGGTTCGACAGAAGATCGTCAGCGCATCGATCTACCCCATGCTGTTGCTGGTGGTGGGAGGTGGCGTGGTGCTGTTTCTGATGGGTTACGTGGTGCCGCGCTTCAGCCTGGTGTTCGAAGGGCTGGGCAATAACCTGCCGTGGCTGTCACAAGTGCTGATGAACAGCGGGATGTTCCTGCATGCTCACCAGGGTGAATTCTTCGGCACCTTGGCGGCGGTCGTCGTCGCCCTCGCCTTCCTCCAGCGCCAACCGGCCTTTCGCCGGGGCGTGGACCGGGTGATCGAAAAACTCCCGGCAGTCCATCAACGCATCTTCATGTACGAACTGGCGCGCTTCTATCGCTCGCTGGGGATTCTGCTGCAGGGCGGCATCCCCCTCGTCACCGCCATGGGCATGGTCCGTGGCCTGCTCACCGCGGCCTCCCGCGTGCGCCTGGACCAGGCCTGCGAGCGGGTGCGCGAGGGGCAATCGCTGTCGACGGCGCTGGAGCTCAATCACCTCGTGACCCCGGTGTCCCTGCGCTTGCTGCGTGCCGGCGAGCAGTCCGGCAACCTCGGACAAATGATGGAACGCAGCGCGGATTTCTACGACGAAGAAATCAGCCGCTGGATCGAATGGTTCGTACGCTTGTTCGAACCCTTGCTCATGACCTTCATCGGCCTGTTGATCGGGGTCATCGTGATCCTGATGTACATCCCGATATTCGAACTGGCCTCGAGCATTCACTGACCCCGGGACAGGGTACGACTCGTACCGTTCATCGTTCATCGACGTTGCCACTGAATAAACCGGAACGTTGCAGTGTTCTCCCACTGAATCGAGCAGCAAGTTGCATTGTTCATCAACGTTCCAACCTGAATAAAAAGACGGAGAACGACATGCACATCAACAAGCTTTTACTGGCAGTAGCTATTGGCGCGGTTTTGTCGGCGTCTACCGTATTGATTCCGGACAGCCTGTCCGGCGTATCGAGCGCTCAGGCCAAGGATGGTGGGGGTGGTGGCGGCTCTGGTGGTGGCGGCGGTGGCTCTGGCGGCGGTGGTGGTGGCTCTGGCGGTGGCGGCGGTGGTGGAAACGGTGGCGGTGGCCACGGCGGAAGTGGCAGTGGCGGCAATGGCGGCAGTGGTCACGGTGGAAACGGCGGCGGCAATAGCGGCAGCGGTCACAGTGGCAACGACCATGGCTCGGGACATTCCGGTAACACCGCCTCATCCGGTCGCAGCGGCACCCATGCCGAACCGGGAGACGATCACGGCGTTCATCACGCCGGTGAAGTCGGCCACAACCGCGGCGTTCATCGCGCCGGTGAAATCGGTGACGACCACGGCGTTCATCATGCCGGTGAAGTCGGCCACAACCGCGGCGTTCATCGCGCCGGTGAAATCGGTGACGACCACGGCGTTCATCGCGCCGGCGAAATCGGCGATGACCACGGCGTTCATGTCGGCGGTGAACCGGGTGACGACCACGGCGTGCACGTCGGTGGCGAGCCGGGTGATGACAAAAGGTCCTGATCACTACTGATATCAAGAACACCCTAAATCCAATGTGGGAGTGAGCCTGCTCGCGATAGCAATCTGTCATTCAACATTAATGTGTCTGACAAACCGCTTTCGCGAGCAAGCTTGCTCCTACAGGGATCGCGTGGACCTAGAGTCCACCCTCGGTCTGATCCAGCCGCTCGCGCAGAAACTCGATCAACGCCTGCACCGGTCGCGAACTCTGGCGATGCTGCGGGTACACCGCCGACAACGTCAGCGGCTGCGGGCGAAACTCATCCAGCACCGGCACCAGCCGCCCATCCTTCAACGCCGCCCCGACAATGAAGGTCGGCAGGTACGTAATCCCCATCCCGGCAATGGCCGCATCCCTGAGCAACTCACCGTTGTTGACCCGCATCCGCCCGGTCACGTTGACCGCCAGCAGCTTGCCCTGCCCTTCAAAACGCCATTGCACCTGGCGGCCGTGGCCATACGGCAGGCAGTCGTGCGTGTGCAGGTCCTCAGGTTTACCCGGCGTTCCGCGCTCCGCCAGGTAAGCCGGGCTGGCGCAATACACCCGCTGGATCGAAGCGATGCGGCGGGCGATCAGCGTCGAGTCTTCAAGGATGCCGATGCGCAACGCCAGGTCGTAACCCTCGCTGAGCAGATCCACCGGGCGGTCGCTCAAATCCACTTCCACCGTGACATCGCGGTAACGCTGCAAGAACACCGGCAGCAAACACCCCAAATGCGCCACCGCAAACGACAACGGCGCGCTCACGCGAATGGTGCCGCGCGGTTCGGTGGTCTGGCCGGCGATGCCCTGTTCCACCTGCTCGACTTCGCTGAGCAAGCGCAACGCCGACTCGTAATAACTCTGGCCCAGCGGCGTGACGTCCAGGCGCCGTGTGGAGCGGTTGAGCAACCGTACGCCCAGGCGTTCTTCAAGCTGCATCAAGCGACGGCTGACGAACTGCTTGGACAGGCCCAATTGATCGGCGGCCGAGGTGAAGCTGCCGGAGTCCATGACCTGGCAAAAAATACGCATATCTTCGAACGGGTTCATTGTCACTTTCCGGTTGACAGTTAAACGCTTTATAGCCGCTTTTTCCCTTTCGAGCACCCTATTAATCTGTGTCCACGGTGTTGCTGAGGCCTGAGTCCCAGCGCAGCAGCAACCTGACCCTTAGGTAACCAATCTCTAATTAATTAAAAAGGATTTGCTCATGAACCTCGTCAAAAAAACCCTGACCGCTTCCCTGCTCGCCCTCTCCGTCGGCAACGCCTTTGCCGCTGGCAGCCCAGGCGTTGAACACAACACTCAAGCCTTCCTCGAAGCCCTCGCCGCCGGTGGCGGTAAACCGCTTGAGCAGTTGAGCCCGAAAGACGCCCGTGCGGTGCTGACCGGTGCGCAAAACTCGGTCAAGGTTGATCTGTCGGGTGTGGACGTCAGCGATCGTGCAATCAAGGTCGATGGTCAAACCATCAACCTGAAAATCGTGCGCCCGGCCAAGGTCAAAGGTGAGTTGCCGGTGTTCATGTTCTTCCACGGTGGCGGCTGGGTGCTGGGCGATTACCCGACTCACCAACGCTTGATTCATGACCTGGTGGTCGGCTCCGGCGCCGTCGCGGTGTATGTCGATTACACGCCGTCGCCGGAAGCGCACTACCCGACCGCGATCAACCAGGCCTACGCCGCGACCCGTTGGGTGGCCGAGCATGGCAAGGACATCGGCGTCGACGGCAAGCGTCTCGCGGTGGCCGGCAACAGCGTCGGTGGCAACATGGCGGCGGTCGTGGCATTGATGGCCAAGGAACAGAAAGCCCCGGCGCTGCGCTTCCAGCTGTTGATGTGGCCAGTGACCAACGCACAGTTCGACACCGGCTCGTACCAGCAATTTGCCGAAGGCCACTTCCTCACCAAAGGCATGATGAATTGGTTCTGGGACAACTACACCACCGACCAGGCCGAGCGTGCGCAGATCCACGCCTCGCCGTTGCAGGCCAGCGCCGAACAGCTCAAGGGCTTGCCGGCAGCGTTGGTGCAGACCGCCGAGTTCGACGTGTTGCGTGACGAAGGCGAAGCCTATGCCCGCCACCTCGATGCGGCCGGTGTGCCGGTCACGGCGGTGCGTTACAACGGGATGATTCACGACTTCGGCTTGCTCAATCCGCTGAGCCAGATTCCGGAAGTGAAAGCGGCGGTGCGTCAGGCCGCGCTGGAACTCAAGACTCATCTGAACTGAGTCCCCTCGCCCCTCCCACGATCATCGTGCGAGGGGCTTTTCTGTAGGAGCGGCCGGGCGGCGCTCCGTTTGCCGGCGAAGGCGCCCTCAAGTACGCCTTCGCCGGCAAGCCTGGCTCCTACAGGGGATCGGGTTCACACAGTTCAACTGTAGGAGCGAAGCTTGCTCGCGAAGGCGCCCTCAAGTACGCCATCGCCGGCAAGCCTGGCTCCTACAGGGGATCGGGTTCGCACAGTTCAACTGTAGGAGCGAAGCTTGCTCGCGAAGGCGCCCTCAAATACGCCTTCGCCGGCAAGCCTGGCTCCTACAGGGGATCGGGTTCGCACAGTTCAACTGTAGGAGCGAAGCTTGCTCGCGAAGGCGCCCTCAAGTACGCCATCGCCGGCAAGCCTGGTTCCTACAGGGGATCGGGTTCGCACAGTTCAACTGTAGGAGCGAAGCTTGCTCGCGAAGGCGCCCTCAAGTACGCCATCGCCGGCAAGCCGGCTCCTACAAAAAAAATCAGACTTCCGGAGTTCTTCCATGTCCCTCATCTACGGTCATCTGCTGTCCTGGAGTGCGCTGTTGCTGGTCATCGACGCCGTGCTCTGGCACGCAGCGCCGTTCAAGCATCGCGTCACGCGGGTCGGTGTGCGTCTCGCGCTGTTTGTGATGTTCAGCGCGCTCATCATCAACGCCGGCGTCAGCCCGTTGCAGGCGCCGCTGTTGGCAGACGACCGCGTGGCGCAACTGGGCGCGACGGCGCTGGGGATTCTCTGGTGGCTGTACGCCGCACGTGTGCTCACCGAAGTTATCGGCCTGCTGCTGATGCGGCGCATCGGGCACAGCGGGCGGTTGCTGCAGGACGTCATCGGCGCGCTGGTGTTTCTGATCGCCATCGTCGCCGCAGCCGGGTACGTGCTGGAGTTGCCGGTGAAAGGTCTGCTGGCGACGTCCGGGGTGGTGGCAATCGTCGTCGGCCTGGCGTTGCAAAGCACCCTGAGCGATGTGTTTTCCGGGATCGTGCTCAACACCACCAAACCGTATCAGGTGGATGACTGGATCATTATCGACGGCGTCGAGGGCAAAGTGCTCGACATCGATTGGCGCGCCACTCACCTGCTGACCAGCGCCGGCAGTACGGCGGTGGTGCCGAACTCGGTGGCGGCCAAAGCGAAGATCGTCAACCTGAGCCGCCCCGGCAACATGCATGGTGTGTCGATCAGCATCCAGGTGCCCAACCATATCCGTCCGCGTCGGGTGCTGGAGGCACTGGACCGCACGCTGCAAGGCAGCAGCAGTCTGCTGCTCAACCCGGCGCCGAAAGCCGTGCTGAAAGAGGCCGGCGAAACCATGTCCGAATACGTGGCCAGCGGGTTTATCGCCGAACTCGGCAAGAAAAGCGAAGTGCGCAATCAACTGTTCGACCTCGCCCATCGGCACCTCGAAGCGGCGGGTATTTCCCGACAGCTCGACGGCGTGATCGAACCGACATCCCGCGCGCGGTCCTTGCTGGACGAGGTGAAAGTCTTCCGTTCCCTGAGCGAAGACGAACGCGACCGGATGGCCCATTCGATGGTTGCGCAGCAGTACGCGGCAGGCCAGGTGGTGCTGGAACTGGGTGAAGTGCCGGACAGCCTGATGGTCATCGCCACAGGCGTGGTCAGCGCAACAGTACCGGACGGCGTAGGGCAAACCGAAGCCGGGCGCATGGGGCCGAGCGAGGTGATGGGTGAACAGAGCATCCTCACCGATACACCGTCGCAGGCCACGTTCACCGCGTTGACCTCGTGCATCATCTACCGGATCGACAAATCCCTGACCCGCAGCTGCATGGAACAGCGGGTTGAAGTGGGTCGGGCGTTGAACAAGTTGCAGGCGGTGCGGCAGCAGAACAGTCGGTTGGCGCTGCTGGCCAAACCGGTGCCGATCAAGAAAAGTGGTTTTTTGAGTTGGCTGCAAAAACGCCAGGCATAAACCAAAACCTGTAGGAGCGAGGCTTGCCCGCGAAGAACGATCACGCGGTCGACCAGATACACCGAGTCGCCTGGTTCGCGGGCAAGCCTCGCTCCTACAGGAACCGGCAAAAAAATACCCGCACGGAGGCAGGTATTTTTTACAGCGGAGGTTATTTCGAAGTCAATACCGAGTAGCTGTTCATCAGGTTGCGGTAGTTGGGAATACGCGGCGACAGCAGATTCGCCAGGCCTTCCATGTCGTTGCGCCAGTCGCCCTGCAGCTCGCACGCCACGGAGAACCAGTTCACCAGTTGAGCACCGGCGGCGGCCATACGCGCCCACGCAGCTTGTTGCACGGTTTCGTTGAACGTACCCGAAGCATCGGTCACCACAAACACTTCAAACCCTTCGGCCAGCGCCGACAGCGTCGGGAAGGTCACGCAAACGTCAGTCACCACACCGGCGATGATCAGTTGCTTGCGGCCGGTGGCTTTGACGGCCTTGACGAAATCTTCGTTGTCCCAGGCGTTGATCTGGCCTGGACGCGGGATGTACGGCGCGTCCGGGAACTGCTCTTTCAATTCCGGCACCATCGGGCCGTTCGGGCCTTTTTCGAAGCTGGTGGTGAGGATGGTCGGCAGTTTGAAGAACTTGGCCACGTCGCCCAGGGCCAGGACATTGTTCTTGAATTCGTTCGGCGAGAAATCCTGAACCAGCGAAATCAGACCGGTCTGGTGATCGACCAACAGGACAACGGCATCGTCTTTGTTCAGGCGTTTGTACGGAACGTTGCTCATGTGAAACTCCTCGATGGATGGGTATTACGTCAGGCGCCGACACGCGGGTCGGCGCTTTTTTTGATCGTCAGAACGCGAAGCACGAGCAGCCAAAGGCGCCCCAGAAACCGGCGAAATCGCTGACCGGCGCGTTCGACAACCGCGCCTTTTCATGGCTATGGGAGTGCACGCCGCACGGCCCGCTGCAATGGTGAACCTGCGCCTGCATCGGCGACGTCGGGCGCCAGTGACCCGGCACCTTGACCACCGGCGACCAGTCCGGCAGCACCGGCACACTGGCCGGGCCGAGTTTTTCGAAATCACCGGCGGCGTACACCACCTTGCCGCCGACCACGGTCAACACCGACTCGATCCACTTGATCGCTTCTTCGTCAACGCTGAAAAAGTCCGCGCTCAGGGCTGCGACGTCAGCCAGTTGGCCGACTTTGATCATGCCTTTCTTGCCCTGCTCGGAAGAGAACCAGGCGCTGCCGTGGGTGAACAGCTCCAGCGCGGTCTGCCGGGACAGCCCCTCGGCGTGCAGCTCCAGGCCACCGACGGTGCGACCGCTGACCATCCAGTACAGCGAAGTCCATGGGTTGTAGCTGGACACCCGCGTCGCATCGGTGCCAGCGCCAACCGGTACACCTTCGGCCAGCATGCGCTTGATCGGCGGCGTCGCTTCGGCAGCCTTGGCGCCGTAACGCTCGACGAAATACTCGCCCTGAAACGCCATGCGATCCTGAATCGCGATACCACCGCCCAGCGCCCTCACCCGCTCGATGTTCTGCGGCGTGATGGTTTCGGCGTGGTCGAAAAACCACGGCAAACCATTGAACGGAATGTCGCGGTTAACCTTCTCGAACACGTCGAGCATGCGGCTGATGGATTCGTTGTACGTGGCGTGCAAACGGAACGGCCAGCGCTGCTCGACCAAGTGGCGGACCACCGGTTCGAGTTCGTCTTCCATGGTTTGCGGCAGGTCCGGACGCGGTTCGAGGAAGTCCTCGAAATCCGCCGCCGAGAACACCAGCATTTCCCCGGCGCCGTTGTGTCGCAGGAAATCATCGCCCTGATGCAGGGTCACGCTGCTGGTCCAGTTCTTGAAGTCGGCCAGCTCTTCTTTCGGCTTCTGGGTGAACAGGTTGTAGGCGATGCGGATGGTCAGTTGCTGGTCCTTGGCCAACTGCTCGATCACCTGGTAATCGTCCGGATAATTCTGGAAACCGCCACCGGCATCGATGGCGCTGGTCAGGCCGAGACGGTTGAGTTCGCGCATGAACTGGCGGGTTGAGTTGACCTGATACTCCAGCGGCAACTTCGGTCCCTTGGCCAGGGTCGAGTACAAAATCATCGCGTTCGGGCGCGCGACCAGCATGCCGGTCGGCTCACCGTTGGCATCGCGCACAATCTCGCCACCCGGCGGGTTCGGCGTATTGCGGGTGTAACCGGCCACGCGCAATGCGGCGCGGTTGAGCAGAGCACGGTCATATAGATGCAGGACAAATACCGGCGTATCCGGCGCCGCCTGGTTGAGTTCCTCGAGGGTCGGCATGCGCTTTTCAGCGAACTGGAATTCGTTCCAGCCACCGACCACGCGCACCCATTGTGGCGTTGGCGTGCGGTCAGCCTGATCCTTGAGCATGCGCAGGGCGTCGGCCAGCGACGGCACACCCTCCCAGCGCAGTTCGAGGTTGTAGTTCAAACCGCCACGGATCAGGTGCAAGTGCGAGTCGTTAAGGCCGGGGATGACACAGCGGCCCTTGAGGTCGATGACCTGGGTGCCGGAGCCGCGCAGGGCCATGGCTTCGGCGTCAGTGCCGACCGCGACGAAGCGGCCATCGCTGATGGCGACGGCACTGGCGCGTGGGTTTTCACGGTCAACGGTATGAAATTGGCCATTGAACAAAATCAGGTCGGCGTTCATCGCGTTTCCTTGGGCTGAGTGGAGGGGGACAGCCAAGGCGCGAACAAACGCGTCGCCATCGGCATGAACAGGTACACCACCGAAACGACGATGGTCAGCGTGATCAGGAACGTGGCGACCACGTAATTGGACAGGAACGCGTTAAGCCGCAACAGCGGGCCCCAGATCAGCGGCACCAGCAAGGTGTGCGGCAGAATCACCAGCAACGTCACCACGGCCTGCTTCCAGCGCGGCGGCGGCGAACCGGTTTCAGCCTGCGGCGCGAACCAGAATTCTTTGACCGGGTTGACCTCGGTCTGGTCGCCATCGGCGAGCATCGGCGTGGCTTCGTTGACCAGTTCCAGCCGTTGTGGCGAATCGAGCCAGTGCTGCATCGCGTCGGTGGAGCAAAAGCGCAGCACGCAGGTGTACATGTCGAGGCCGGCGCTCTTGCCGCGCATCACATCCACCCCCAAGTGCCCTTCCTGCTGCCCGGCGATGCTGACGATGTTGCGCAACCAGGCTTCGTAGGGCACTTCAAAACCGGCTTTGACCCGGTGCTTGATGACCAGGGTCACGACTTCCTCGAAACGATTGGATTCAGGCATAACGCAAAGCTCCGGCGAATCGGACATTGAGCGCCAGCCGTCCCGGCCCGGCGATAAAGAGGCTGGTGAACAGAATCAACAGCAGCCAGCCGAACTGCCCTTCCTCGAGGCTCCATTGCGGGTGCACAACCAGCAGCGCGATCCACAACACAGACAAAACCGGCAGGCACGCCAGGCGCACCAACACCCCGGCAATGATCAGCAGCGGGCACAGCACCTCGGCAAAAATCGCCAACATCAGCGTGACATTCGCGCCCAGATGGAAAGGGTCTTCGATGACTTGCAGTTGAGCGTTGTAGTTAAGCAGCTTGGGCAAACCGTGCACCCACAGCAGAAACAAACCACCGCTGACCCGCAAAAAAAACAGCCCGATATCCTGGGCCCGTTCATCCCATTGCGAAGCGTTCATGGACTACCTGCACAAATGAAAAACCATCGGCGTCAAAGCGCCGGGACCTCATTCGATAGTGCCGGTGTGGGGGCGGGGAAAATTGAATGTACGTGCTCTTTTTGTGAGCCGATCAGGATCGCCAGCCATCGCCCCCCCTGTAGGAGCTGGCTTGCCGGCGATGGCGGCCTGATAGCCTCCCTATCTTTTATTGATGTACATATCCATTCCTGCGGTAACGGCTGCTATTGGTTTCGCCCTTACGGCGAGTCACTTGCAGAAGCGGCAAGTAACCAAGCGCTCTTGCCCCTTTCGTTCGGTGGCTCGCTAAGGCTCGCCATGCCCTCGCTCCGGTCCTGCTCCGTGGGCCCGCCGCCATCGGCCATCCATGGCCGGGGGCGGCTAACCCGGCATCCATGCCGGGTTGCCCACTACGCAGAACCTGCGCTCGGCCTCTCGAGGGGGCGCTCAGATCAAAAGCTGAAGGCGAGCTAACGCTCGACCTGATGAGTGGTGAAAATCAAAAGCTAACGCGGTCCCCTGTAGGAGCCGGCTTGCCGGCGATGGCGGTGGTCAGGCAATGAATGCGTGACTGACCGGACGCCATCGCCGGCAAGCCGGCTCCTACAGGGAATTGGGGACATTCGTGGGTGAAGGGTCGGCTGTTAGGCCGCCTTCGCGAGCAAGCATCGCTCCTACGAAGAGCAAAGCAACGCACCCGCCCTTCACCACTCATCAGGCCGAGCGTTAGCTCGCCTTCAGCTTTTGATCTGAGCGCCCCCTCGAGAGGCCGAGCGCAGGTTCTGCGCAGTGGGCAGCCCGGCATGGATGCCGGGCTAGCCGCCCCCGGCCAGGGATGGCCGATGGCGGCGGGCCCACGGAGCAGGACCGGAGCGAGGGAACACCGAGCCTTAGCGAGGGGCCGGACGCCGGGGCGAAGCGTTTTGCTTACTTTTGGGCGTCTGCAAAAGTGAGTCGCCGTAAGGGCGAAACCATAGGCGGCCGTTACCGCAGCAATGGATATGCACACCCAAAAGAAAATGGTCGGCCCAAAGGCCGCCACGTTCAACCCGATACAGGCAAAGGCCTGGACATAAACTCACTGATCCGCGACCGCAACCACCGCTCCGCCGGATCATTGTCATGCACCCCACTCCAAGCCATCGAAAGCTGCGCAGCATCAATGGGAAACGGTGGATCCTCAGCCCGCAACGCACACCCTTCAACCAACGCACACGCCGCATAATCCGGCACCGTCGCAATCATCTCCGTGCCAGCAAGCAACGCACGCAACCCACTGAACTGCGGAACACCCAACACCACCCGACGACTGCGGCCAACCTTGGCCAGATCCAGATCGATATTGCCGCTCAGATCACCGGAAAACGACACCATCGCATGGGGTCGCTCGCAGTATTCGTCGAGCGTCAGCAGCCCAGGTCGCTTGTCCCCACGCAGCACCTTGCAGGGGATGTCGCGCAATTTCTTGCACTTCGCATTCGCGGGCAAATCCGTGGTGTAACTCACCCCCACAGAGATCTCTCCCGAAGCCAGCAAAGCCGGCATCAGCAAATAGTTCGCACGCCGCACCACCACAACAATCCCCGGCGCCTCTTCCTGCAGTTGCCGCAACAACGGCGGAAACAAACCGAATTCGGCGTCGTCCGACAAACCAATGCGGAACACATCGCAGCTGCTCGCCGGATCAAATTCCTTCGCCCGGCTGACCGCCCCGGAAATCACATCCATCGCTGGCTGCAATTCCTTGAGAATCGCCAGCGCCCGCGTTGTCGGCTCCATGCCGCGGCCATTACGCAACAGCAACGGATCGTCAAACAGATCCCGTAACCGCCCCAGCGCCGCACTCACCGCCGGTTGGCCCATGAACAATTTTTCAGCGACACGGGTCAGGTTCCTCTCGAACATCAAGGCCTCGAAAATCACCAACAGGTTCATATCGACGCGGCGCAGATCGTTACGGTTCATTGGCACGGCTCCCTTGTGAATGCGTCGGACTTTACTCGATCAGCGGTACTTTCGCCGCACGTTTATAAGGACCGTATTCGACCGGCACCCATTGAAAATGCTTACCCTCTGCGGCGATATGGCCAATGCCCGGAAACGGCAAATGCGCTGCCGTCACCCAGGTTTTACCGGCGGCTGCATCGCTGAACACCTTGGCGCGGCTTTTGATCGCTTGCTGACTGTTGACGTCAAAGCCGATCGAGACTTCCGGGTGCAAGAACTGCACCGCGAGGTTATGCACCAAATCGCCCATGAACAAAATGCTCTGCCCTTGAGAGGTGAAGCGGTACGTCGTGCTGCCCGGCGTGTGCCCGGCTTCCAGCGTGGCCTCAACTCCCGGCACAGGCGACTGACCGGCGTCGAACGTCTTGAAACGTCCCGCCGCGACGTACGGTGCGGTGGAGTCCTGGGCGATTTTGAAATACGGCTTGGCGCCCTCGGGAGCTTTGGCCAGCGCCTGAGGATCAAGCCAGTAATCGGCTTCGGCCTTCGCGGCGTAGACCGTGGCGTTGGCAAAAACCGGTTTCTGCTGGCCATCGACCAATCCGCACACATGGTCCAGGTGCAGGTGGGTCAACAGAATCGTGTCGACCTGCGAAGGCTCGTAACCGGCGGCTTTCATGTTGTCCGAGAGCATGCCCGCCGTCGCACCGATGCATTGACCGGCGCCGGTATCCACCAGGATCAATTGCTTGCCGGTGTTGATCAGGAAGGCGTTGAACGCAGTCTGCACCCCCGGCGTTTCAATCGAGCGACGGGCCAGCAGTGCGCGGATCTGGCTTTGGGTCAGGCCCTTTAGCAGTTTGGGCGACAGGTCGTTGTAGCCGTCGAACAGCGCCGTCACCTCAAAGTCGCCCACCGCCAGGCGGAAGTAGCCCGGCACCTGGGTGCCGACCTGTGCCGGTGCCTGAGCCGAGGAGATTCCGGACGCCAACGCCACCGCGAGGCCCAACGCGCCAACCAGAGAATGTTTCATGCCGTCACCCTTGATCAAGTCAGAAGAGCGGCCATGCACAGGCCCGCCACAAGACGTCGATCATGCCTCGCCCGGCACCGCAAAAATTGCAGCCATGTGCTGAGTCAGCGCTGTTGGCCACCACTGCGCATCGGCGAAATTAACAACGTTTAACTCGCCTGCCAGAGCCCCGCGACCAAGAATGAAGCTCACCGAAACGGACATTTGTCATGGCTCATTCTCAGCAAAACGTCGCCCGCGCGACTGCCACTGAAACGCGAAAGAAAACCACCGGCGGCCTGACCCCGTGGCGCGAAAGCCTGGTCAAGCAACTGATCCTCGAACGCCTCGGTGAAACCGTCGAAGTGACCGAACTGGCACGCGCCTGCGCCCTCTCGCGCAGTCATTTCTCCCGCGCATTCAAGTGCAGCACCGGCCTCTCGCCGCAAGACTGGATTCGCCACCAACGCATCGCCCGGGCCAAGCAACTGATCCAGAACACCGACCTGAGCCTCACGCAAATCAGCCTCGAATGCGGCTTCTGCGATCAAGCGCACTTCTGCCACATCTTCACCCGCAGCGAAGGCATCAACCCATTCGCCTGGCGCTGCCGAGCCGTGCGCGCGCTTCCACGCGTCAACCTGTAGGAGCCTGGCTTGCTGGCGATGGCGATTTTACGGACGCCATCGCCAGCAAGCCGGCTCCTACAGGGATTGTGGGGGTGTTCGGGATTTGGGGATGACGCAAAACCTGTAGGAGTCCGGCTTGCCGGCGATGGCGATTTCGTGGACGCCATCGCCGGCAAGCCGGCTCCTACAAGGGATTGTGGGGTGTTCGGGATTTGGGGATGACGCAAAACCTGTAGGAGTCCGGCTTGCCGGCGATGGCGATTTCGTGGGCGCCATCGCCGGCAAGCCGGCTCCTACAAGGGATTGTGGGGTGTTCGGGATTTGGAGATTACGCAAAACCTGTAGGAGCCCGGCTTGCCGGCGATGGCGATTTCACGGGCGCCATCGCCGGCAAGCCTGCCGCCTTTTACCCTAACGACACCAACCGCTCCAACGCCTCGGCCACGCCAAATCCGTACGCCGGATCGGCCTTGGTGCAGTTGTCGATATGACGCTGGCGGATCGCCTGCGGCACGCCGTTCATGGCACGTGCGGTGTTGTCGAACAGCAACTGCTTGCGCGCCGGATCGAGCAGTCGAAACAGGTTACCCGGCTGCTCGTAATGATCCTCTTCCAACCGATGATCATAATGCTGGGCAAAGCCTTCCAGCGGCAGCGGCGGCTCGGCCAGTTCCGGCGAGTCCTGCCATTCACCGACACTGTTCGGGAAGTAACTGGCGGTACCGCCGAGGTTGCCGTCGGTGCGCATGGCGCCGTCGCGGTGGTAGCTGTGCGCCGGGCAGCGCGGCGCGTTGACCGGGATGTGGTTGAAGTTCACGCCGAGGCGATAACGCTGGGCATCACCATAGGAAAACAGCCGCGCCTGGAGCATGCGGTCCGGTGAAAAACTCACCCCCGGCACCACGTTGGCCGGCGAAAACGCTGCCTGTTCGATTTCGGCAAAGTGGTTTTCGGCGTTGCGATTGAGCTCCATGACGCCCACTTCAATCAGCGGGAATTCAGCGTGCGGCCATACCTTGGTCAAGTCGAACGGGTTGTGCCGATAGTTGAGCGCCTGTTCTTCCTCCATCACCTGAATGCACAATTTCCAGCGCGGGAAGTTGCCCTGCTCGATGACTTCGTAAAGGTCGCGCAGATTGCTTTCGCGGTCCTTGCCGACCACCGCTTCGGCCTCGGCGTCCGAGAGGTTTTCGATGCCTTGCTGGCAGACAAAATGAAACTTCACCCATACCCGTTTGTTGTCGCGGTCGATCAGGCTGAAGGTGTGACTGCCGAAGCCGTGCATGTGACGGAAGCTGGTGGGAATCCCGCGATCGCTCATCACGATGGTCACCTGGTGCAGCGCCTCGGGCAGCAGGGTCCAGAAGTCCCAGTTGCTGGTGGCGTTGCGCAGACCGGTGCGCGGGTCGCGTTTGACCACGTGGTTGAGGTCGGAGAAACGCAGCGGGTCGCGGAAGAAAAACACCGGTGTGTTGTTGCCGACAATGTCCCAGTTGCCTTCGTCGGTGTAGAACTTCACCGCGAAGCCACGGATATCACGCTCGGCATCCGCCGCGCCGCGTTCGCCGGCCACCGAGGAAAAACGCACGAACAGCGGCGTTTGCTTGCCCACCGAGCTGAAGATGCTGGCTTTTGTATAACGGGTGATGTCATGGGTGACGGTGAAGGTGCCGTAGGCGCCCGCACCCTTGGCGTGCATGCGCCGTTCCGGGATCAATTCGCGGTCGAAGTGGGCGAGTTTTTCCAGCAACCAGATGTCTTGCAAGAGCGCCGGTCCACGGGGGCCGGCGGTCTGGATATTGAAGTTGTCGGCCACCGGTGCCCCGGTGGCGTTGGTCAGCTTTTTCATGGTCAGGTTCTCGAAGGATTCGGCTCATCAGGAGCGAGAACGGCGCGGATCTACGCCCGCGCCGTGGGCACATCAACCCTTGAGGAACGCCAGCAGATCAGCGTTGAGCTGATCCTTGTGGGTATCAGTCAGGCCATGGGGCGCGCCGGGGTAGACCTTCAGCGTAGACCCCTTGACCAGTTTTGCCGAAGCAATGCCGGCGGCCTCGATCGGCACCACCTGGTCCGCGTCGCCGTGCACCACCAGCGTGGGGATGTCGAATTTCTTCAGGTCTTCGGTGAAGTCGGTTTCGGAGAACGCTTTGATGCAGTCATAAGCGTTCTTGTGACCGGAGGTCATGCCTTGCATCCAGAACCAGTCGATCATGCCTTGCGACGGTTTGGCGTCCGGTTTGTTGAAGCCGAAGAACGGACCGCTGGCGAGGTCGATGTACAGCTGCGAACGGTCGACCAGGGACGCCTGACGAATACCGTCAAACACCTCGATCGGCAGGCCACCGGGGTTGGCTTCGGTCTTGAGCATCAGGGGCGGCACCGCTGAAATCAGCCCGGCCTTGGCCACGCGCCCGGTGCCGTGGCGACCGATGTAGCGCGCCACTTCACCACCGCCGGTGGAGAAACCGAACAGCACGGCGTCTTTCAGGTCTAGCCGTTCGATCAACTGCGCCAGGTCATCGGCGTAGGTGTCCATGTCGTTGCCGGTCCACGGCTGACTGGAACGGCCATGGCCGCGACGGTCGTGGGCGATCACCCGGTAGCCTTTGGAGGCGAGGAAGATCATCTGCGATTCCCAGCTGTCGGCGTTCAGCGGCCAACCGTGGCTGAAGACGATGGGCTGGCCGGTGCCCCAATCCTTGTAATAAATCTCGGTGCCGTCTCGGGTGGTGAACGTGCTCATGCGATGTTTCCTCAGGAGGGTTGGGGGTGATTCAAACCGGTGAGTGGCTCAGGCGTTCAGCCAGCCGCGCCACGCGTTCACCCAGGTGCGCGGCGGTGCAGCGATCTTCCGGGGGCGGTGCGAATTCGGGGGACTGTTCGACATTCGACTGCGCCATGGCGCCCAGCGAACTGCCGAGGCGATTGAGCTGCCCGTCGAACACGCCGGTGCCGGAGCGTGCCGGCAGCAGGTCGAGGCCGACCCAGATCATCGAATGCTGCGCGGCGAACACCGCCATCTGCAGCAAGGTGTTGAGTTTGTCGCCACACAGGCTGCCGGAATTGGTGAAGCCCGCCGCGAGTTTGTCGCGCCAGGGTTGGGTCAGGTAGAACGCCGCCGTGGCTTCCATGAACCCCTTGAAGCGTGCCGAGGCGCTGCCCATGTAGGTCGGCGCACCGAATATGATCGCGTCGGCGTTGTGCAAACGGTCCCAGTGCTGATCCACGTCCTCGACCGAAATCAGCTGGCAGGTACTGCCCAGGTGCCGCTCCACACCTTGGGCCACGGCTTCGGCCATGACCCGTGTGTGCCCGTAGCCACTGTGATAGACCACCACCACGTTGCTCATTCCGGCGTCCTCATGACAAATAAATCCCTTTTCACAACACGGCTCCCCCTGTAGGAGCCGGCTTGCTGACGATTGCGATGTACCCATCGCCGACAACTTCGGCTGAAATACCGCAATCGCCAGCAAGCCGGCTCCTACAGTTTGAGCAGTTGCGGTGCTGGAGTTTTGGGCGTAGACCGGACGTAGGACGAGTTAAACGTTGTTAATTTTCCCTGGCGCGCCAAAAGCCCCGGCGCCTTCTACACAAGCGCCGCGCCCAGTAAAAACGCAAAGAACAGGGAGGATCGTAAACCGGCAGTCCAAGTGAACACCCGGCAGTCAGTTGGCCAGCGCATTGCGCGAATGAACAAACCTGACGAATATGCTCGGTAACCGCGTACCAGACGGCTGCAAGCAGGAGTGACCCGTTGACCCTTTCCCCCGAACAGGCCATCCATTTCGGCCCTTACCGGATCTATCCCGGACAACGCCTGGTGATGGAGGCCGACCAGCCCCTGCGCCTGGGTCGGCGTGCCATGGATATTCTGTTGATCCTTCTGGAACACGCCGGAAATGTGGTCAGCAAACAGGAACTGATCGCCGGGGTCTGGCCCAAAAGCGTTGTCGAAGACATCAACCTGCGGGTGCACATGGCGGCGTTGCGCAAAGCCCTCGGCGACGGCCAGAACGGCCAGCGATACATCGTCACCGTGGCCCAGCGCGGCTACAGCTTTGTCGCGCCGTTCTCTTTGGAGCACATCGAGCAACATCCGGCGAATGAAGCCCCCGCACCGAACGGCCACAACCTGCCCGTACGGCGTACACGCATGATCGGTCGCCAGGCCCTCGTCGACAGCCTGGTGGTCCAGTTGTCACGCCAGCGCTTCATTACGCTGGTCGGTCCCGGCGGCATCGGCAAAACCACCGTGGCCCTGCGCGTTGCCGAGCAATTGATCGGGCGCTACCGCGATGGCATTCGTCTGCTGGACCTGGCGCCGATCAACGACCCCTCGATGATCAGCGCGCATCTGGCGACGCTGCTCGAACTGTCGTTGCATGACACCGACCCGATGAGCGGCCTCCCCGCATTTTTGCGCGACCGGCAGATGTTGCTGGTGATCGACAACTGCGAACACCTGCTCGACGCCATCGCCGTGTTGAGCGAAAGCATCCTGCGCGCCGCGCCCGACGTGCACATCCTGACCACCAGCCGCGAGAGCCTGCGGGCCGAAGGCGAGTTCGTTCAGCGTCTTGAGTCACTGGACTGCCCGCCGCCCATCGCCGTGCTCGACCGCGCGCAGGCCCTGAGCTTTTCGGCCTTGCAGTTGTTTGTCGAACGGGCGATGGCCAGCCACGACAGTTTCGAACTGCGCGATGACGAGCTGCCGCTGGCGATTGAAATCTGCCGGCGCCTGGACGGTATTCCCCTGGCGATTGAACTGGCGGCGGCGCAAGTCGGCGGCCTCGGCGTGGGCGGCTTGCTCACGCAACTGCAAGGCAGTTTTCGCCTGCTCACCCAAGGCTGCCAGACCACCTTGGGTCGCCATCAAACCTTGCGCGCCACGTTGGACTGGAGTTTCGAACTGCTGAGTGCCTGCGAACAAACCTGCCTGCGCCGACTGAGCGTGTTCAGAGGCGGCTTCACCCTGGAGTCGGCAGCAGCAGTGATCGTCGGCGAACATATCGAACCCTGTGAGGTGTTTGGCTCGATCACACAACTGGTGGCCAAGTCGCTGCTGAACGTCGAGGTCGGCGACGAAGAAGTGTTCTACCGCCTGCTCGACACCACGCGCAGCTACGCCCTGGAAAAACTCGACCAGGCCGCAGACCTGCCGGGCACCCGCGAACGCCACGCCGAGCGTTGCCTGGCCTTGATGCATCAGGCCCAGCAGGACTGGGAGCTGATCGCGACGGCGACGTGGATCGAGCGTTATGCACGCAGTCTGGAAGATATTCGCGCAGCCCTCGATTGGGGCTTGGACGCACAAGGGCCGCAGACGTTGGCGATCCGCCTGGCCGCGACATCGACGCCGCTCTGGCAGGAAATGTCGCTGCTCAAGGAGCACGGCGTGTATGTGCGCAAGGCGCTGGCCCTGCTGGATGCCGCGCCCGAGCCCTGCCCTCGGCTGAAAATGGCCCTCAAGCTGGCCCTCGGCAGCGCCTGCTACCACACCCATGGTGGCACGGCGGAAACCGTCGAGGCCTTCGTCAGCGCCAGAACGCTGGCCAGGCACTGCAACGACGTGGCCGGTCAGTTGCGTGCGGTGTCCGGGCACATGGCGGTCAACCTCTGCTGTGCCAACTATCAAATGGCCCTGGAGCAGAGCCAGCAGTTCGACCGGTTGGGGCTGCACGGCGATGAAGTGTTGTCCCTCAGCACCCACCGTTTGCGGGTGCTGGCGCTGCACTTTGCCGGGAATCAGGAACAGGCGCGGGTGAATGCCGAAGAGGTGCTGCAGCGCATGGCACAGAGCGGCCACCTCAACCGCTTCACCCACGGTTTTGGCGTGCAGTACGACCAGAGCGTCGCCGCCCTGACCATTCTGGCACGCATCCTCTGGCTGCAAGGCCGGCCGGAACAGGCGTGGCGCACCGCCCGGCAAGCGCTGGACATCGCGATGCAGATCAACCACGGCACGTCCATCTGCTACACCCTGGCGCTGGCCGGTTGCCTGATCGCCCACTACAACGGCGACACCCGCACCGCGCGCGAACTCTTGCGACTGCTGCTGGAACAGGCGCAAAAGCACTCGGTGCTGCTGTTCTACACCTGGGCCATGCACTACGCACAGGTGATCGACCACACCGAGCTGCGCTCCTCCCTTCTGCCGGGCGAGGGGTTGATCAAGGACATCATGGTGACGCTGGACACCGGTTTCGTCGATGACGACTTGTCACAACGGGCAGATACCGGCATCGCGGGCTGGAACACGGCGGAGATCCTGCGAGCCAGGGCTGAGGCGCTTCTGGCGCAAGAGTGCCCGTTGAACACCGACGCGGCCGAGGCCTTGCTGATCAGGGCCTTGAACGTCGCCAACCATCAGGGCGCCCTGGCCTGGGAACTGCGCAGCGCTACCTCGCTGGCACAGCTTTGGCAGCGTCAGGGCCGGCACCGGCAAGCCCATACGCTGCTGGCACCGATCTACAACCGGTTCACCGAAGGTTTTGCCACACCGGACCTGACGAAAGTCCGCCGGTTACTCGACGAGTTGCAGCGCCACGTGCCCGCTTGATACCCACCGCGCCCGGCTGATGTAGCGGGCGTAACGCATTTCAACGGTACGCAATTCACCACTGCCCTCGAGTTTCTCCAGGGCGTAGGTGCGGGTGGTGTTGAGGAAACGGTAGCGGGCCAGTCCGCCGCCCTGCTCCAGCGATAGCAACGATTTGAGCGCCAGACTTTCCACCCCTTCAATCAAGCGGGCAGGCAGCAATGCCGCGCAACTGATCACGCCAATGGCGGCATCCAGCGTAAAGGCCATCTTGAACACCGACAGGCGCTGCAACACGGTTTGCTCCAGCGGGCTCAGTTGCTCATAGCTCCAGTCCAGCGCCGCTTTCAAGGTTTGATGCCGGGGCACGGCGGTGCGCCGGCCCTGGGTCAGCAGCTGAAAACAATTGTCCAGTTGAGCTTGCAGGCCCACCAGCGCCAACGCATCAATCTGCGCCGCCGCCAGTTCGATGGCCAGGGGCAGACCATCGAGCCGGCGACAGATTTCGCGCACGACCTTGAGGTCTTGTTCGCGCAGCACAAAGCCTTGCTGACGAGCACGGGCACGGCTGACGAACAGTTGCACCGCCGAATAGCCCATCGCTTCGGCCACACTGTGCAACGCCGAAGCCGGAGGCACCGCCAGTGGCGGCAAACGCTGGACCGTTTCCCCCTGCGCCTGGAGCGGCTCGCGACTGGTTACCAGGATCGACAGGCGTGGCGCCGCCATCAGCAGGTCCTCGACCAGTGTCCGGCAGCGTTCGAGCAGGTGCTCGCAATTGTCGAGCACCAATAACGCATGACGTTGCGCCCATGTCTCCAGGGTGGTTCCGACGCCCAGCTCAAGCGCCCGGGTCAGATGATCGACCACCTGCGCAGGGTCATCGATCACCGCCAGATCCACCAGCCAGACCCCATCCTGATAATGCTGCAAGAGCAGTTCGGCCACCCGCAACGCCACGGTGGTCTTGCCGATGCCGCCGGGACCGGTCAGGGTCATGAGGCGCCGAACCGGTAACTGGCGGACCAGACTGCCGACCAGCGAATCGCGCCCGATCACCGGCGACAGGCGCGCGGGCAGATTGTGTTGAGGTTTCTGAACCGTTTCGATCGAGGCCAGCGTACTCGCCGGCACCCGCTGCACGGACGCGATAAAGCTATAACCGCGCTGGGGAATGTTGACGATGTAGCGCTGCCCGTCCTGCCCGTCGCCCAGTGCGCGACGCAGCGCGGCGATGTGCACGCGCAGGTTGATCTCCTCGACCACCGAAGTCGGCCAGACGAGTGCGATGAGCTCGTCCTTGCTGACCACGTTGCCCGCGCGCTGGACCAGCACCTGCAAGATATCCAGGGCCCGCCCGCCCATGCGCAGCGGCCGGTCCCCGTCGAGGATCAGCCGTTGCCGCAGGTGAAACGCATAAGGGCCGAATCGCAGCACCGCTTCGTTGTTCAAATCACTGACGCTGTTCATGCAGGTCCACGTGCGCAAACCCTGAGCGGCTCAACGGATTGTCATTTCCATTGCGCGCCAGGATCGCGCCTCCATTACAAAGAGTTCACGGGTATCTTCGCAGGCCTCGGTGACGGAACAACGACCACGGTGGGAGCGTTACAGCCATCACGGTGCGCAGAACGGACAAAAAGGCACTAGCTGAACTGTTCGCGGTACTGGGACGGGGTCAACCCGAGTTTTTCACTGAACAGAAACCGCATGTGCCGCACACTGCCGAAACCACTTTTGAAAGCCACGGTCTTGAGCGGCAAGTCACTGGTTTCCAACAAATTTCTCGCACAGTCGATACGTGCGCTCTGGAGAAATTCCATCGGCGTCATGTTCACTTCCCGGGCGAACACCCTGGCGAAATGACGTGGACTCATGGTGGCCAGGCCGGCCATGCGCTCGATGCTGAAGGCTTCGTCGAGGTGGTCGAGCACATAATTCTGCACGCGCGTCACCGGCGTTTCGTGAGGGGCCACCGTCGCCATCAACGGACTGAATTGCGCCTGTCCGCCCTGACGTTTCATCACCACCAGCAACACCTTGGCCACGTCCTGAGCGACTTTCTTGCCATGGTCTTCGGCAACCACGGCGAGTGCCAGGTCAATGCCGGCAGTGACGCCCCCGGAGGTGATCAGGTTGCGGTCCTGAACAAAGATCTGATCGGTCTCCACCGTCGCCTTCGGGAACCCCTTGATCAGCCGTTCGGTGTAATGCCAGTGGGTGGTGACACGGTAGCCATCAATCAGGCCGGCATTCCCGAGCACGAATGCGCCGGTGCAGATCGAGCCATAACGTCCGGCCCGCTTAACCGCACCTTTGAGCCAGCCGAGCAACGGCGGGTGTTTTTCGTTGTAGGCCCCGGGGCCGCCCGGCACCAGCAACAGGTCATACGCCTGATCCGCCTGATCGATATGCACATCGGCCTGCACGTTGACACCGTTGGAGGCACGCAACGCGCCGTGCTCGGTGCCGATGGTCGACAACGCGTAACGCTCGGCCGGTTCCAGATAACGATTGGCGATGGAAAACACCTCCATGGGCCCGGCCATGTCGAGCAGGAGAAAATCAGGGAACAGCACCATTGCCACGGTTTTCATGGGTTCAAAATCACTGAAATCAAAAAAAGAATACTGGCCGTACACGTAACCCTGTAGGAGCCGGCTTGCCGGCGATGGCGGTACATCAGCCGATGTTGTTGGCGACTGACACACCGCTATCGCCGGCAAGCCGGCTCCTACAAGGTTACGTGCATGGCATGAAGACTGTGCTGTGCATTATGGCCAAGTGCGGGGGGATCAGTCTGCTTATTATTGTCAACTAAAACGGGACAGTATTTCAATTTTCATCTACTTATTGCACTACAGGATAAACATTAACCTTCTCCTCACTCGGACGAATCAACGTCCCCACAGGAGATTTCATCATGCTGACCCTTCGCAAAGCTTCCGATCGCGGCTTGGCCAATCATGGTTGGTTGAAGTCGTTCCATACCTTTTCCTTCGCCAACTACCGCAACCCGAAAGAGCAGGGTTTTTCCGACCTGCTGGTGATCAACGATGACCGCGTCGCGGCCGGCAAAGGCTTTGGCCAGCACCCACACCGAGACATGGAAATTTTCTCCTACGTGCTTGAAGGCGCCCTGGAACACAAGGACACCCTGGGCACCGGTTCGGTGATCCGCCCCGGTGACGTGCAACTGATGAGTGCCGGCAGCGGCGTGGCACACAGCGAGTACAACCACTCGGCGACCCGTGGTGTGCACTTCCTGCAAATCTGGATCGTGCCGGACGTCAGCGGCGCCAAACCGCGCTATCAGCAAGAGCATTTCAATACACAGAAGAAACGCGGGCGTCTGCAACTGATCATCTCCCCCGAGGGGAAAAACGGCTCGCTGAAGGTGCGCCAGGATGCACGGGTGTATGCCGGCCTGATCGACGGCAAGGAAAGCGCCACGCTGGAACTGGCCGCCAATCGTTATGCCTATGTGCATGTGGCGCGCGGCAGTGTCGAACTCAACGGCCTGCAATTGCAGGAAGGCGATGGCGTGCGGGTTCGCGATGAACAGTTGCTGACCCTGAGCAACGGCGTGGATGCCGAAGTGCTGGTGTTCGACCTGCGTCCTCAGGAATTGCCTGAAATGCCGTAATCCGGTGTGAAGTAATCGCCACCTCGCTGCGCTCGACAGCTCCTACAGGTACACGCAAATCCCTGTAGGAGCTGTCGAGCGCAGCGAGGTGGCGATCTTTCAGCCGTCACTCCCCTGTCCCCGCAAACCCCGCCACAATCTCATCGATCACCACCCGCACCCTCGCGGTATGCCGCAAGTCCGCGTGCGTCACCAGCCATATGTCATACGGCACCGGCCGTGTGCGTTCCGGCCATAGCCTGACCAGCCCGTCGCGCTCCCCCATGTACACCGGAATTTCCCCGAGCCCGATCCCCGCCGCAATCGCGCGGCGCACCAGCAGACTGGAACTCAGGCTCGAAACGATGCGCCCGCGCCCCAACGGTTCCGAGACCAGCGTGATGTCTTTGTTGTTCTGCAAATACGGCTGATACACCACCAGATCATGCCCCTCGAACGCCGAACCCGGTGCCGGCACACCGTGGGTGTCCACATAGTCCCGGGAGGCAAACAGGCCCACCGGCCAACGCGCGATGCGCCGGGCGATCAGGTCCGGGTTGTCTGGCCGGGTGTTGCGCACGGCGATGTCGGCTTCGCGTTTCGACAGGCTCAAAATCTGCGTCGAGGCATCCAGTTGCACGCGCACGTCGGGGTGCTGTGCGTGCAAGCGGGCAATCGCCGGGATCAGGAAGTCGATGGCCATGGAGTCCGTGGTGCTGACCCGAACGATACCGGTCAGCCGGTCGTCGAGCCCTTGAATCTGGCGCTGCATCTCCAGTGCGGAGTGCTCCATTTTCTCCACGGCTTTCAACGCGGCTTCACCGACGGCTGTCAGCGCGTATCCCTCCGAAGTGCGCAGAAACAGCGTTGCACTCAAGGACTTCTCCAGTGCCGTGATCCGCCTCCCGACGGTGGCCTGATCGACCCCCAGCACCCGCGCCGCGCCACGTAACGTCGATTCCCGGCATACGGCCAAAAACACCCTGGCGTCATCCCAATTCATAGGTTTCTCCACTGCTGCATATACGCATCACCATAACGCAAAATCGCTGCGTTATTGCATCAATGAATCTGGATAAGCTGGGCACCATAGATAAACCTGGAGGACGGCTCCCATGCCCAGCACATCAACCACCCCGCGCAGCGCCATCTGGCTGCCGATTTTCGCCGGCCTCTGCGCCAGCCTGGTCAGCATCGGCCTGGCGCGGTTCGCCTACACGCCGTTGATTCCCTCATTGATCCAGGCGCACTGGTTTTCTGCCAGCGACGTGGTGTACCTAGGCGCCGCCAATCTGGTGGGTTACCTGATTGGCGCGCTGATCGGCCATCCGCTGGCCCGTCGGACCTCCAACAAAAGCGCCCTGCGCCTGATGATGCTGGCGGTGACGCTGTCGTTTTTCGCGTGTGGCTTTCCGTTGTCGGTGAGCTGGTTCTTCGGCTGGCGCTTGCTGTCGGGCGTCGCTGGCGGCGCGATCATGGTGTTGGTGGCCGCGACCGTGCTGCCGCATGTGCCGGCGTCCCGCCGAGGGCTGGCCAGTGGTGCGATTTTCCTGGGCATCGGTTTGGGTATCGCCGGCTCCGGGACGATTGTGCCGCCGCTGTTGAGCCTGGGTTTGCAGAACACCTGGTTCGGTCTCGGCGCGCTGGCATTGGTGCTGACCGTCGCCAGTTGGTTCGGTTGGCCGTCAGCCACGCATGCGGCCACCGCGGCACCGTCCGCTGAACCCTCGACGATGCCGACTGACCCGAACGTTTACCTGCTGTTCGCCCAATACGCGTTCATGGCTGCCGGGCTCGTGCCCGCCATGGTGTTCCTGGTGGATTACGTTGCCCGCGGGCTCGGGGCTGGCGCGCACATTGGCGCTCTTATCTGGGTGATGTACGGCCTCGGCGCGATTATCGGGCCGGTGAGTTACGGTTTTCTGGCTGACAAACTGGGCGCACGGCTGAGCATTCGCCTGGTGCTGGTGGTGCAGGCAGTTGCGGTCGGTTTACTGTCGATTTCAAGTACTTTCACTGCGCTGGCCTTGCTGGCGGTGATCCTCGGCTCGTTCCCGCCGGGTATCGTGCCGCTGGCATTGGCCCGGGTTCACGAACTGATCCCGAACCATCATCAACAGCAGATTGCCTGGAGTCGCGCCACCGTGTCGTTCGCCACGTTCCAGGCGATTGCCGGGTTTGCGTATTCGGCGTTGTTCAACGCCAGCGGCGGGCATCATGCGCTGTTGTTCATCCTTGCAGCGGGCGCCATTGTCATAGCCCTGCTGCTGGAACAGGGCATGCGCTTGCTGAATCGTCGCGGCCGGCTGCAACCTGTATTGAGCTGAGTCACCGACGGCTTGATGTGGCCCCACTTACTGAACATTTCCAGACAGGACACTCACATGAATCTGCCCCACACCATGACCCTGATCGAAATCACCGAACCCGGCGGCCCGGAGGTGTTGAAGCCGCGCGAGGCGTCAGTACCAACCCCGGGGCCGGGCGAAGTGCTGATTCGCGTGCACGCTGCCGGGGTCAATCGCCCCGACGTGATTCAACGTGCCGGCAAGTACCCGATGAAACCCGGCATGAGCCCGATTCCGGGCCTGGAAGTGGCCGGTGAAGTGGTGGCGGTCGGTAAAGGTGTCAGCGAATTTATCGTCGGCGACAACGTCTGCGCGCTGACCAACGGCGGCGGTTACGCACAATACTGCGTCGCGCCGGCCGGCCAGACGCTGCCGATTCCTCAAGGCATGGATTGGGTGCACGCGGCGGCGGTCCCGGAAACCTTCTTCACCGTGTGGGCCAACCTGTTTGACATGGGCGGCGCTGCCAAAGGTCAGCGCGCATTGATCCATGGCGGCACCAGCGGCATCGGCACGACCGCCTTGATGCTGTGTCGCGAATTCGGCGTCAAGGCCTTCGCCACGGCGGGCAGTGAGGAAAAGTGCGCGGCGATCCGTACGTTGGGCGCCGAAGCGATCAACTATCGCGATCAGGATTTTGCCCAGGTCATCCAGGAAAAAACCGCCGGCAAGGGCGTCAATGTCATCCTCGATATCATGGGCGGCTCGTACCTGAATTCGAACATCGCGGCGCTGGGCATGGAAGGTCGACTGGTGATGCTGGGCTTTCTCGGCGGCGCCCACGCCAAGGACGTCGACCTGTTAGCGATCATGAGCAAACGCGCCATCGTGACGGGCTCGTTGCTGCGCCCACGCACCGTAGAAGAAAAAGCCTCGATTGCCGAGCAGTTGCGCGAATACGTGTGGCCGGTGCTCGCTGCCGGGCGTTGCCTGCCGATGATCGACAAGGTTTATTCGTTGGCCGAGGCGGCACAGGCGCATGCGCGGATGGAAGGTGGCGAGCACATTGGCAAGATTGTGTTGCGGGTGGATTGATCCGCAATTGTCGCGCCCCCCTGTAGGAGCAAGCTTGCTCGCGATAGCGGTGTGTCAGTCGACAGCATTGCTTCATGTGCCACCGTCATCGCGAGCAAGCTTGCTCCTACAAGGAGGGTTGGTGAACGGCTGTCGAAAATGTTCCCCTCGCCGACACGCTTCTGTTAAAAACCGGACTTCAGTTTTTTACCGACGGACCATCCGATGCCCTCCTCCCCGCTCACACGTCTGCGCCGACGCTGGCTGCCCTTGCTGTGCATGGCCGCGCTGATTGTCGGTCTGCCGGTGAGTTGCGGCGTACTTGAGCACACCGAGCGCGAGCTGCTGTTTCGTATCGAACCGGGCACGGCGGGCTGGTATCGCGGTTTGCCGAAGGACGTTCAAGAATTCGACATCCAGCCCGCCAGTTTCAAGGATGGGCAAAACCTGCATGCCTGGTGGTGGCCGGCGGCTCGTCGTGATGCGCCTTCGATCCTCTACTTGCACGGTGTGCGCTGGAACCTCACCGGCCAGGCGTTTCGCATCGAACAATTGCGCGCCATGGGCTATTCCGTCCTGGCGATCGACTACCGCGGATTTGGTCAGAGCAAAGGCGATCTGCCGTCGGAAGCCAGTGTGTATGAAGACGCACGAGCCGCCTGGGAACGCTTCACAACGATGCAACCGGACGCCAGCAAACGCCTGATCTACGGCCATTCCCTCGGCGGTGCGGTAGCCATCGACCTCGCGTCAGACCTGGCCGCACAGGCGAAAAAGAACCATGTCGCCGTCCCGGTGCGCGGTCTGGTGATCGAGTCCACGTTCACGTCACTGGGCGATGCCGTGGCCCAAGTGGCCGAAAGTAACCTGCCGGTGAAATGGCTGCCAGTGCGCTGGCTGCTGTCGCAGAAATTCGATTCCATCGACAAGATCGTCGACATCGACATGCCGCTGCTGGTCGTGCATGGCCTGGCCGATGCATTCATGCCTTCGCGCTTCAGCCAGCAGTTGTTCAACGCCGCCAGCGAGCCCAAGCGCCTGTTGTTGGTGCCGGGCGGCACGCACAACAACAGCATGAGTTTGGGCGGCACCCAGTATCGCCAGGCACTTGAAGGCCTGATGAAAGCAAAACCGCCGCAGATGGCCGGGCCGGCACTGGCTCGCGGTTCTCAGGACTCCTGACGTTTAGCGATAACCTCGCGCCTGCAAGTTGAACAATTGCGCGTAACGCCCTCCGGCGGCCACCAGACTGGCGTGATCGCCGCGTTCAAGGATCGCACCCTGATCCAGCACGATGATGTGGTCGGCATTACGCACGCTGGAAAAACGATGGGAAATCAACAGCGTCATGCGGCCTTCGGTGTGCTCGCTGAAATGCTCGAACACCGCCGCTTCCGCCGCTGGGTCGAGGGCTGAGGTCGGCTCATCCAGAATCAGGATATCGGCGTCACGGCGCATGTAGGCACGGGACAAGGCAATCTTCTGCCATTGCCCGCCGGACAGTTCCTGGCCGCCGGCAAACCAGCGGCCCAATTGCGTCGCATAGCCACGATCCAGACGCTCAATGAAAGGCGCGGCCATGCCCTCGGCGGCAGCGGCTTGCCAGCGCTGCTCATCGTTGAACGCCAGGGTGTCACCGACACCGATGTTCTCGCCTACGGAGAACTGGTAGCGAATATAGTCCTGGAAAATCACGCCGATACGCCGGCGCAGCGCATCTTCGTCCCATGCCTGCAAGTCACTGCCGTCCAGCAGGATGCGCCCCTGGTCGGGACGGTACAGACGGGTCAGCAGCTTGATCAGCGTGGTCTTGCCCGAACCGTTCTCCCCTACCAGCGCCACACTGTGCCCCGGCACGAGGTGCAGATCGATGCCCTCCAGCGCCGCGCGGCTCGCGCCCGGATAGCTGAACCCGACGTTTTCGAACCGCAGACCATCGCCGGGCAGCGCGCCTACGGTCAGGCTGCCGGAGTCGGCCACCACGGGTTCAGCCAGGTATTCATAGAGGCTGGACAGATACAGCCCGTCTTCGTAAAGACCACTGATGGCGCTCAAACTGCTGCTCACTGCAGTCTGCCCCTGCTTGAACAGCACCAGGTACATGGTCATCTGGCCAAGGGTGATGCTGCCGTGGACGGTGTCGACCACCACCCACGCGTAGGCCAGATAAAACGCTCCCGTGCCCAGCAACCCCAGGACAAAACCCCAGCCATCGCGGCGCAGGGTCAGCCGACGGTCCTCAGCGTAAAGACGCGCGAACGTATCGCGATAACGCTTCAACAGCAGTGGCGCGAAGCCGAACAGTTTGACCTCTTTGATGTAGCCCTCGTGGGAGAGCAGCGTCTCGATGTAGTTCTGTTGCCGACTCTCCGGCGCACGACGGGTAAACAGCCTGAAGGCGTCCCCGGAAAAATGTGCTTCGGCAAAAAATACCGGCAACGCACCCACCACTAACAACACCAGCGCCCACGGCGAAAAATGCACCAGCAACACGCCAAAACTGATCAGCACGATCAGGTTCTGGATCAACCCCAACGACTTCATCACCAGCGCCAACGGCCGGGTGGACGCTTCGCGCCGGACCCGCACCAGCTTGTCGTAGAACTCGGAATTCTCGAACTGGACCAGCGACAACGTCTGGGCTTTCTCCAGAATCATTGTGTTGACCTTCTGCCCCAACTGCACTCGCAACAGCGATTGCTGAACCGACAGCGCCCGCTGGGTCCCGGACAGCAACGCGAGCACACCGGCCTCAAACAGCACGTAACGCACCACCGGCCACAACGGCGCACTGCCCTGCTGCGCGTGCAGTTGCATGGCGAAAACCACCGCGTCGACAATGCGTTGGCCCAGCCAGGCAGCCAATGCCGGGAGTACGCCTGCGATCAGGGTCGCCAGCACCAGGCCCAGAAACAACCCGCGAGAAGTAGCCCAGACCAGGAGCAAGGCGCGTCTGGCCTGATCGAGCAATGAGGTGACGCGGGAAAGGGCCGCTGGCATGTTTATCGGTTGCGCTTGCGCGGTTTCGTCATTTCTTTTCGTAAAGGTGAAGGCCCGATGGGGAACACCAGCCCGGGGGGAAGAGGACCACCATTTTCCCACTCTTCCATCATCCGCCTCAGCTCAGGCGGCATTTCAGTCGGCGCTTTGCATGACATTTGATCACCCTATTGTTTTGCGAATTCGACACAACTCACTTTTGATACATCAATAACCAGGGCCTTTGCCCTACCAGGTAACAGATTGCCGTCGCTATCGATCCAGCGAGGGAACTCCAGAACGAATTGTCCGTTAGCAGGCTCCGATGGCCATTCGCTTGGCCAGCCAAACAGACGTTTCCCTCCGATCAAATGCAATATCACGAAACCCGGTCTCGATGAAAAAGCACTGTACCACTCGCAAGGGAACGATTTTTTAGCCGTTATCTTCAGTTTCCTGAGTAACGCATGAAGCCTGTCGCCATGAGCGATATGACAGGAAAGAAACCCCATCACCAGCGCAATCACTGCCGACCATAACGCCTCCGATTTCCTGTCCCACACGCCGATCGAAAAAAACCGTTCTCCCGCCAGTAGCAACAGTCCTTCCAAACCGACCACCAGCGACTGAATCACAAGCGTAAAAATCAGTGCCTGGACAATCTGTCCAAAAGTGTCCGGGCGCTTGAACGCCGTGAGCGAGTAAAAAATCCACGCCGCTAAAAACCCCGGAAGCAGATACTGCAGTAGCGGGATCACGTCCTTGATCAAGCTGTCCATTGCCCTTTCCAATCCATTGAAAAATTCGACCCGGAGCAAATAAATACAGCACATCTACAGCCTGTGTCATCCACTGCTGAAGTGCGGTAGTCACAAGAGATTTCGGGACTACAGGCGGGACTACAAGCGAAAAATCCTCCTACATTCAACAAGGAAAAACTGGACAAAAACTCAATCCAGATCCGACGTCACGTGCTCCAAAAACCGTGCTCGATACCGCCCTGGACTCTCCCCCGTCCACTTCTTGAACGCCCGGTGAAACGCACTCGGCTCCTGAAACCCCAACTGTTCGGCAATGTCACCGATGCTGGCCTTGCTCTGCCGCAATTGCTCAAACGCAACCCCGCGCCGCACCTCGTCCTTGATTTCCTGATACGAACACCCTTCCCGCTCCAGCTTGCGGCGAAAGGTGCTGGGGCTCAGATGTTGTTCCAAAGCAAAGGCCTGCAAGGTCGGCCATTGGCTGTAGTGGCTGTTGCGCAAACGCTGGTGGACTTGCGACGCGAGCCCATGCTGGTTGCGGAAGCGAATCACCAGCCATTGCGGCGCGGTGCGCAGAAACACTTTCAGCGAAGCCAGGTCCTGGACCACCGGCAAGCGCAGGTAGTGGCTGGCGAATTCGATTTCGGTGCGCTCGGCGCCGAAGGTCAGGTTCGGCCCCCAGAGCAAACGGTCATCGCTGAGGGACACGCGCTTATGGCGGAAGTCCGCGCGGTCGATGGGGATGCGCCGACCACCCAGCCAGCACATCAGGCTGATCATCAGCACCAGAAAAGTCTCTTCGCCAAAACGCGCAACATCATCGTTTTTCGCGCAGCTATCCAGGCTGATGACTGCACGTTTGCCGCGCACCGTCAGCGTGCCGCGAAAATCGCGAAGGAACAGGGCAAAGTTGTTCAGGCACTGGCGCATGGCTTTGTGCAGGTCGGGTTCCTGAATCAGGGCCCGGCAAATCAGGGCGAAGCTGCCCGGCGGCATGCCGTGGGAGTCGAGCCGGAAGAACTCGTCATCGAACTCGCGGATCTGGATCAACCAGAGTGCAGCAAACGCACTGGCCGGCACCCGCGACACAGGCTGTTCGATCAACGCCGGGTCGATACCTGCCTGTTCCAGCGCAGCCCGCCGCCGCTGCGGATTGTCCCCCAGCCCATGGATCATCGCCTGCACAAAGTAGGCGGCCACCGAATCCTTTTCCCGCATCTGAACGCTTCGCTCCCCATCACCCGAATGGCAAAAAACACCAGCACCGTTGAACAGTTCCGGCATAGGACAACCGCCCCGCCGGTTCTAGACTCGCGGCCAATAGTACGCCTTCGGCCGCTGTGGCGGCCAAGGTATCGCGGGGTTTGACCGGAAGGACGTGTACATGAATCTGCAAAACATTGGCGTGATCGGCGCAGGCACCATGGGCAACGGCATTGCACAAGTCTGCGCCCAGGCAGGGTTCAACGTGACCTTGATCGATATCTCCGAGAGCGCACTGCAAAAGGCTGTTGCGACCGTCGGCAAAAACCTCGACCGGCAAGTTGCCAAGAACACACTGACAGAAGCTCAAAAGCTCGCCGCCCTCGACAAGATCCGCACCAGCACCGACTACAGCAGCTTGCACAACGTGCAACTGGTGATCGAAGCCGCCACCGAAAATCTCGACCTGAAACTGCGCGTGCTGCAACAAATCGCCGCGCAGGTCAGCGCCGAGTGTGTGATCGCCTCCAATACGTCGTCGCTGTCGATTACCCAACTTGCCGCCAGCGTCAGCCAGCCTGAGCGCTTCATCGGCCTGCACTTCTTCAATCCGGTGCCGGTGATGGGCCTGATCGAAGTGATTCGCGGCCTGCAAACCAGCGACGCAACCCACGCCCTGGCGCTGGACATGGCAACCACCCTGGGCAAAACCGCGATCACCGCCGGTAACCGTCCGGGCTTTGTGGTCAACCGGATTCTGGTACCGATGATCAACGAAGCGATCCTGGTGTTTCAGGAAGGCCTGGCCAGCGCCAAAGACATCGACGCCGGGATGCGCCTGGGTTGCAACCAGCCCATCGGCCCGCTGGCACTGGCCGACCTGATCGGCCTGGACACCGTGCTGGCGATTCTTGAAGCCTTCTACGACGGTTTCAACGACAGCAAATACCGCCCCGCGCCACTGCTCAAGGAAATGGTTGCCGCCGGTTATCTGGGACGCAAGACGGGGCGTGGCTTCCATGCCTATGCCTGAGCGTTGCTCACGTTTCGCCGAGTACCGAGACAAGGTGCTGGAGCTGTTTGCCAGCAAAGGTTTCGGTCAGGTCGGCATGCGTGAGCTCGCGACGTGCCTGGGGCTTTCCCCAGGTTCGTTGTATCACCATTACCCCAGCAAACAGCACTTGCTGCTCGACTTGATCGAGGAGTTCTACGAAGAGCTGTTGGCAACCCTGGGGCGCATCGAGCAAAAGTCTCCGGCCAAGCGCGACAGGCTCAACAGCCTGATCCACGCGCATTTGAATCTGCATCAGGAAATGCCCTGGCATTTTCGTCTGGTGGAACGCGACAGCGGCTGCCTGAATGACGAACAGCAGGCGCGCGTTCGGCAGTTGCGCGAACAGTACGAACGCACATTGCTGCTGATGCTCGGGACCAAACCCCGTCTCAGTGAACAGGCGCAACAGGCCGCCGGACATGCCATCGCCAATCTGCTGAACAGCGCGCCCTGCTGGCTGGCGCATCATCTGCTGGATGAGCCTGAGCGTAATGAACTGCTGGAAAACCTCGTGGCAGGGGCCATTGAGCGTTTGCTGCGGCCCTCGGTGCCACGCGCAGCGGCCTGAGAAGCCGGACTGGTTTCAGTGGATCGAGCGAGCCACCGATGCAAAGCGTAAACCCACGCCGCATAATGGCTCGCCCTCAAACACAAAAAGGAATTCGTGTGTTATCCCGTCCCCGCACCCTCTGGTCATGGCTCTACTACCCCCTGAGCTGTATCGCCGTCTTCGTACTGACGCTGCACATCGCCGCCTTTGACTGGTTGCTGATAATGCCCATCGATGTCGGCGGCACTTTTATGGGGGGAGGCATGGCAACCCAGCTGTATCTGATGGGCTGGGGCGCTGCCAGCGTCGGCCTGTTGCTTGCCGTGGTGTGTCGTTTGCCCGGATCAATCTATGGCTGGATCAGCGCCGGACTTTTGCCCGTGGGCATTGGCGCCTGGTGGCAACTGAACTATCCGGCCAACGCCGACCAAATGATTTTGAGTACCAGCCGACAGGAGATCGGCGTGGCCATGCTGATTGGCGCAGTGTTGCTGTGCAGCGGCCTGTATGCCCGCTCGAGGATCAAAAGCCGCGCCTCAAAAACATCGCCGTCACGCTCGGCAATGTCGGGGCGAATGGCCGTGGCGACCACGCTGCTCATCTTGTTTGTCGGCGTGCCCATGGCCATTTTCAAGCAACAGTCGTTACCGAACTGCGCCTTCAACGAAGCCGGTCAACAGTTGACGGTCTGCCTGGGCGAAGACGATGTCCCGGTGGTCGTGGATTGAGCGATAACCCGCACCGTTTCAATAGAAAAAACATCTAAACGATTTTTGCCAATCACCACCTCTAAGGCTTTGCTAATGCCGTTGTAGGAGCGTGCGGTCTGGATAAGCGAGGCGTTCTGGAAACCATCGCGAGCAGGCTCGCTCCTACAGGAAAACCCACCTCCGTCGTTTGGCAACGGGAGCAAACAATGAAAATCAATCCCTACCTCATCTTCAACGGCGACTGTAAAGCCGCGTTCACTTTCTATGCCCAGGCCCTTCAAGGCCAGCTCGACGTCATGATGACCTTCGGTGAAAGCCCGGCGCGCGAGCACTTTGCGGCGGACCTGCACAACCTGATCATTCATACCCGCCTGTCGGTGGGCGATCAGGCGATCATGGGGTCGGACACCACACCTGATCGCCCCACGGATGACATGGCCGGTTGTTCGGTCTCGCTGAACGTCGACAGCATTGCCGAGGCGGAACGGGTCTTCAACGCATTGGCGGAAGACGGCAGCGTGCAAATGCCCCTGGAAGCGACCTTCTGGGCCGCGCGTTTCGGGATGCTGGTCGACCGGTTTGGCGTGTCGTGGATGGTCAATTGCGAAAAGGATCAGTGACGTTACCGGCAAGCAAACGCCCAACCTGAAAAGGCTGGGCGTTCTGGACACTCCCGGACCGTCTGCTACCGTCAACAGGCCACCCCGCCTCGCAGCAGAACCTTCGGAGGAAACCCACCATGCCCGCCCATGACGCGCCCTGGTCCACCCGTTTGAAAATATCGCTGCTGGCGACAGCGCTCGCCGGAACCCTGCTGGGTTTGAGTGGTTGCGCCACGGTCGATGCCCAGACCACTGCTTATGTGGGTGTCGAGCATCCCGCGCCGACGCTGGCCAGTGAAGTCGTGGTGTTGCGTACCGAACCCCTTCGCCCGCACATTCGATTGGGTGAAGTGCTGATCGATGCCAGCGTTGATCCTGCCCCCCCGATCACCCAGGTAGAAGGAAAACTTCGGGACGAGTCAGCCAAGCTCGGTGGCGATGCCGTGGTGGTGGTCTACGACCATATCCAACCGATGGGCGCTTATGTCAACGGGCCGCTGTGGGCTCGTGATGTAAGAACCATTGAGGGACGCAAACTCAAAGGGATCGTGATCAAGTTCAAGTGATGGCGGAGACGGGTCAGTTGCACTCAACTCTGAGCCGGGCAGCCCCTTCTTCCCTGCAATCAATTGTGATCGGCAGAAATCGCTCGATGACCGCGATGTTGCTTTGCAGATGTTCAGTCATCCGTGGCGTAGTGAAACTTCCACCGCCTGCCAACGCCATTGGCAACAGCAATTGATCGGCCAGGTGTTCGGCCACTGCTGCTCCGCTGTTCAGCCAGTCCATGGCCTGATTAATCGCGCCGTCAGCAACCTTTTCCGCGCGAAGGGCCGTTTGGCCGAATGCGCTGAATACTTCGGTTACGTGCTCAAACCTGTGCTCCAACAGCAAAACATTGCCCGGTCCCTGGTCCTGGTTGATCGTGACCATCAGTAGTTCCTCCTGCGCCATGTTCAGCCGCTTGGCGACCCGATCAAGTTCGCGCTCCGCCACATGCGGCGCAAGCCCGGCGATCAGCGCGCTGGCATGTTTCGTGAGCAAGGCGCCGCGTTCCAACAGATGCAACGGCAGCAGTTTCGACGGCTGGACAAACACCTCGATCTCACCACCACCGGCAGGCACAAAACCGTGACGCAACAACTGTAATTCAACCTTGGCGCCCATGCGCCGCAGCTGCGGCAACCAGGCTAGCTGTAGAAAATCAGTCGGAGGCGCCATCGGGTTATGAGTACCACCCGATATACGCACCCGACTGGCTTCAGGCGCCAGCAGCAACGCCGGCAACAGCGTCTGCAATACCAACGTGCAGCTACCCGCCGTGCCGATCGCAAAACTGAAATCCCCGCCGCGAATCGGACCCGGCTCGAAGGACAGGCACTGCGAACCCAATTCCGCACCTTGCACTTTTGCATCGCAAACCTGAGCCGCAGCCAGTACGGCAGTCAGGTGCTGACGCAACAATCCGGGCCGGCTGCGTTTGGCTCTGATGTTTTTAATTTGCAGTGCGCGACCGGTCACCATCGACAGGCTTAAAGCGCTGCGCAACACCTGGCCACCGCCAATGGCGCCATCCAGTTCAATCACTTCCTGTTTCATCTTCATCCTTATGCGTAGTGCCCGACAGTCTCTCTCAAGTAATCGTCGAGCAATCGCGAGTCTTCCTGAGTACGCGGCAGTTTAGGTACGGCACGCTCCAACTCTGCGGCGATGAACGCGTGCAGGGCGTTGCGTCTTGGGCCGTATGCACTTTCATCGGCGTTGCGTTTGAGCACCAACAACTCGGCGACTTCATCCAGCAACGACTGATCATCGACTGTGCTCAGCAAGTCGGCGAACGTCATCGGCGGGCGACCCAGCCCTTGATCGATCCAGCGCACGGCGAGCAACGGCCGTAGAACGTAGAAGTACTTCTTGAATCTCACGCTATCGCCTTGCAGATAACCGCGAAAGTTCTTCTTGGCCATCGACAGATAATGGTTTCGTGCTGCCGGTGGGCTGTAGAAGGTTTCGGCCAGCTCACGCAGACGCCCGGTCGCGGCAGGTTCGCTGCGATACACCAAAGGCGAATCCAGCCACTCGAGCAAGGTCGGATTGGACTTGCGCAACAAACCCAAGGTCTTGCGCAACTCCCAGCCGCTGACATCAAGCTCATCGTCCAGCGGTCGCTCGATTACATCCCGCGCGGTATCAACCTGGACGAACCAGTCGGGTTTCTCTACATACACAAAACGCACATCGTAATCGCTGTCAGTCGAAGCAAAACCCCAGGCTCGGCTACCGGATTCGCAGGCATAAAGCACGGTGACGTTACGCTCGCGTTCGATGCGTTCCAGCTCTTTCAGGACTCTGGCGCGCATCTCGGGCGCCAGAGGGTGATGATCGTGATATTCCATTTTCCCTATCCTTTTACGCACACTACCTGACGCAGGGTGTGCAGCACTTCCACCAGCTCACGCTGGGCGTGCATGACTTGGTCGATGTCCTTGTAGGCCATCGGTATTTCATCGATGACAGCAGCATCCTTGCGGCACTCCACGTGGGCGGTGGCGCGGATCTGATCTTCGACGGTGAACATGTTTTTCGCTTTGGTGCGACTCATGGTGCGGCCGGCACCGTGGCTGCAAGAGCAGAATGATTCCTCGTTACCGAGCCCGCGGACGATGAAGCTTTTTGCCCCCATCGATCCCGGAATAATCCCCAGTTCGCCCTTCTTCGCCGACACTGCGCCTTTTCGGGTGACCAAAATATCCTCACCAAAATGCCGTTCTTTTTGCACATAGTTGTGGTGGCAGTTCACCGCTTCCAGTGCAACCTCAAAAGGCTTGCTGATCACCTGCCGCGTCGCTTGAATCACCGCTTGCATCATCAGTGCGCGGTTCTGTTTGGCGAAATCCTGGGCCCAACCGACCGCCTCGACGTAATCATCGAAGTGTTGGCTGCCTTCCTCGAAGTAGGCCAGGTCGCGATCAGGCAGATTGGCGATGTGCTGACGCATATCCGCCTGCGCCAACTGAATGAACAGGTTGCCAATAGCGTTACCGACCCCACGGGATCCACTGTGCAGCATGAACCAGACCCGATTGGCTTCATCCAGGCACACCTCGATGAAATGGTTGCCGCTACCCAACGTGCCCAAATGCCCACGGTTGTTGGTGTTGGCCAGCTTCGGATACTTGTCAGTGATCGCCTTGAACCGCGGGTCCAGCGCCGACCAGGCCTTATCGGCTTGTTGAGGTACATCGTCCCAGGCGCCCTTGTCCCGACGTGAACGTGTGGATGTGCGCCCGTGCGGCACCGCTTTCTCGATCGCGCAACGCAGGCCATGCAGGTTGTCCGGCAAATCACTGGCCGTCAGTGACGTGCGCGCGGCAATCATGCCGCAACCGATATCCACCCCGACAGCAGCCGGAATGATCGCCCCAACGGTAGGAATCACGCTGCCTATAGTCGAGCCCTTGCCCAAATGCACATCCGGCATCACTGCCAGGTGCTTGAAGATGAACGGCATCTTTGCGGTGTTCATCAACTGCTGTCTGGCTTCGTTTTCTACCGGGACGCCCTCGGTCCACAGTTTGATCGGTTTGCCGTTGGCGACTTCCAGCAGTTGGTAGGTATGTTCTTTCATGATTTCGATTCTTTTCTATTGGCCGATTGTCTCGGCGTTGTTCTGGAGCCTGGGGCGACAAGGTTTGGTGAAACATGCATCGCGCTCTACCGCTGAGCTACAGCCTTTCGGCTGGCGGGACTCGAACCCGCGACCACGTTGTCCTGTAGTTCCACCGGCATTCGCCGGGCAAATCTTAAAAGGTGGCACGACAAAAAATGAGTGACTGTTGCGCGTTACCGCGCACCGGGGTTAACCGGTCCTGGATGTACAGCCAATCGGCATTCGTGCCTTTCACACACGCTGACAAGGGTTTGATGAGACGTCGTTTGATGTAGTCCCATCGGCATTCAGCGCCTGTAAAAAACTCAATTCTGCGTGTTGACGATCAAAGTTCCATGGCTTCGATCGCTTTCACCCAGTGTTGCGCGCCATAGTTGCCACGGGTGAACTGTTCAATCACATCGAACACCGCGTCGCTAAAACCACCGACATTCAATATGTCCTCGCGGTCCGCCGCCTGCGTTGTGGCGCCGGGTTGCATATCGATGCACACCAACCGTGCCTGCGGGTTGATCTGCTTGATCCGCTCCCATTGCCGCATCGTCTCAGTGCCGCCGTGGTGACGCGCATCGATCCAGGACTCGTTATCCGAGACAAGAATCAGCGTATCGACCCTGGCTTTGGCGTTCGCCAGTTTTGCCAGCGGCGCCGAGCAGTTCGTCCCGCCACCACCTATTGCAGCCAGTTTTGCGGCATTGCTCATCACGCTGTCGCGAGGGTTGAGCTGAATATCCACCACCTGCGTTTCAAACGGCATCACCTGAGCTGCCGGCTGTTTGCGTAATACCGCCGCAGCCACCAGCGCAGCCACATCAATGCAGCGTACTGCCGTGGTCGCGCCTTGACGATAACCGGTCACGGGACTGTGCATCGAACCCGAGACATCCGGGCAAACGATCACCGAACCTTGCAACGTCGGAACGTTGGCCAACGACAGTTCCAGCGCTTCCTGCAATGCTTCACGCACCACGTGCGGAACGTCATTGCCAGTCATGCGATAGGCCGCAAGCAACTGGTATGGATAAACCCGCGCCTTGGCTACCGCTTCGGCATCAGCCAGGCGTACCGCTGCATATTTGGCGAATCCCGGCACCTGAAACGCACCGTGGCGTGCCAATGTATTCAGGTTCATGCGCAGCCCCTGCCACCCCATGTTCCGTGCTTGAGACGCCCATTGTTCTTTGCTCAACGTTTCATTGCCGAGCAACTGAAAGGGTACCTGCGGCACCTCATCGCTCGCCCCGCTGCGAAACGCCAGCAACGAGCGTGTCAGTGCTGGCAGCGTCTGCACATCCACCGGCTTACCGATCAGCCAGGCAAAGAAGGCTGCACGCCATGCCTCATGGGGTTTTGGGTGAACCATCTTCACCACGTCTGCCAACGATGGCTGGTTACCAATCGACGCCTGCAACAGCTGATATTCACTGGCGTTGTTCAACCAGTTTTGCACCAGACGCTTTGGCTGCGACCCGAGCGACTTTCGCCCTGTCACGCCGCTGCGCAGGATCTGCACGAAATTACGCAGCATCTTTCCACTGTCTACCACTTGCTCAAACAGCTCCGGCACCAGCATTGAACGCTGTGCCGTCAGGGCTGCCAGCATCAAGGCCGGCATGTCTTTCATATGGCCTTTTTTACGAGCGTAAAGCGCGGCCTTAGCCACATATCGGCTGTCCAGTTCGGTCACCAGTTGCAACACATTCTCCAGCTGGCTTTCGGCCGAAGCGTAAAAGGTCTGGTTCAGGCAACCGGTCGCGGCCAGTTGGGCAAGTTTGTGTTTGGCTGTGTAGGCATAAGCCGGAGCTTGAGCCGCGTTCAGCATGTCGCAAGCTGGCACTGTTGCCTGTTGGGTGTTGAACAGCTTGAAGTTGGCCATCGTGGCGTCTCGCTCTGTTGTCTTGTTCGTTGCCAGAGGTATTGCAGTCGACGTGCCAGTTTTGTTCCTACGACGAACTTTATTTTTATCTTATTGATTTTTAAGTATTTTTTAAGTTTTGTGAAAAACACATCTCAAGTTTTAGAAAAATCTGCCGTCTATTAACTATCTTCAGTTATCGCTATTTATCTTTTGGTATACGCATGTCAAAGAAGCGCACGGTCGCCATCGGATTTATCGGATCTACACTCGACCGCGTTGGCAAGGGCGCCAATCGCTGGAGTCACTGGCGACCGAGCGTGGGGCTGTGCCAGCAACAAGATGTGGTGATTCATCGGCTCGAGCTGATCCATGGCACCGATGCCCGAGACGTCAGCCTGGCCGAGCGTGTTCGCGAAGACATTCGCCAGGTCTCGCCAGAGACCGAAGTGCACCTGCACCCGATGTCGCTGCGCAACCCGTGGGATTTCGAAGAGGTGTACGGCGCACTTCACGACTTCACCACCGCCTATCGTTTCGACACTGAACACGAGGACTACCTGGTGCACATCACCACCGGGACCCACGTGGCGCAGATTTGCTGGTTTTTGCTCACCGAAGCGCGCTACCTGCCGGCAAGGCTGATACAGACCTCTCCCGCTCGCCGGCTTAACGAGCAAGAGCGCGCCATCGGCACCCACGCCCTGATCGATCTCGATCTGTCGCGCTACGACCGCATTGCCACGCGCTTCGCCCATAAACGCCTGGAAGGCCTGGCCTTTCTCAAATCAGGGATCGCCACCCGAAACGCCGCGTTCAACCGCGCCATCGAGCAAATCGAGCGCGTCGCGGTGCGCTCGCGAGCGCCGATGCTGCTGATCGGCCCGACCGGCGCAGGCAAATCCTTTCTGGCCCGACGTATCTATGAACTCAAGCACAGTCGCCACCAGGTGCAGGGCCGTTTCGTCGAAGTGAACTGCGCCACACTGCGCGGTGACGGCGCCATGTCGACCCTCTTCGGCCATATCAAAGGCGCGTTCACCGGCGCGCAAAACGCTCGCGACGGCCTATTGCGAGCCGCCGATGGTGGCATGCTGTTTCTGGATGAAATTGGTGAGCTGGGCGCAGATGAGCAAGCCATGCTGCTCAAGGCCATCGAGGAGAAACGCTTCTTCCCTCTAGGATCGGACAAGGAAGTGGAGAGCGATTTCCAGATCATCGCCGGCACTCACCGCGACTTGCGCAGCCGGGTGGCCGAAGGCCTGTTTCGCGAAGACTTGTATGCGCGAATCAACCTGTGGACATTCGACCTTCCCGGTCTGGCCGGGCGCCGCGAAGACATCGAGCCGAACATCGATTTCGAGCTCGCGCGCCACGCCCGCGAACAAGGTCACATGGCGCGCTTCAACCTCGAAGCACGACGCCGCTACCTGGCCTTTGCCAGCTCAAGTGAAGCCGCGTGGCTGGGCAACTTCCGAGAGCTTTCAGCCTCCATCACCCGCATGGCGACATTAGCCGACAGCGGGCGAATCGATGAAACCCAGGTTCAGGAAGAAATCGATCGCCTGCGCTATGCCTGGGGCCTGGCACAACCGGATGACGGGCTCGACCAACTGCTCGGTGAAAACCTTGATATCGACCTGTTTGATCGACTGCAACTCAAAGCGGTGCTCGACGTCTGTCGTCAGTCAGACAGCCTGTCTGATGCTGGGCGACGGTTATTTGGAGTGTCCCGTCAAGCAAAGGCGCAGCCGAATGATGCTGACCGACTGCGCAAATACCTGGCGCGTTTTGCCCTCGACTGGAAGCAGGTGTCAGGCTGATGCAGCCGCCGCGAACGCGCGCTTCAGATCCTCAATCAACGCCTCGACATCCTCCAGCCCGATGTGCAAGCGCAGCACCGGATTCAATGAACGGTCCGCCGCACTCTGGCGATCCTGGGTGTCGGCCACGGTGATCAGACTTTCGAAACCGCCCCAGGAAGCGCCCAATCCGAACAGCTGTAACGCGTCAATGAAGCGCTCGACATAAGCGGCGTCCGCCTCGTTCAGCTCAAAGGACAGCAAGCCGTTGCTGCCTTTGAAGTCCCGTTGCCACAAGGTGTGGCCAGGGTGGTCGGGCAAGGCCGGATGGAACACCCGTTTCACCTGCGGTTGCGCTTGCAGCCAATGGGCGATTTCCAGCGCCTGGCGCTCATGCACCTCCAGTCTCGGTGCCAGGGTTCGTGCGCCGCGCAATACCAGATAAGCGTCATCCGGGCTGACGGTGACGCCAAAGATGTCGCTCATGGATGCCAGCGGTTGCCAGGCATCTTCGCGGACGCAGACGCTGCCCATGACCACATCGCTGTGACCGCACAGGTACTTGGTCAGCGCCATGATCGAGATGTCCGCGCCGAGGGTCAGCGGTCGGTACAGGTAACCCGAGCCCCAGGTGTTGTCGACGGCCAGCAGAATGCCTCGCGGTTTGCACAGGGCGGCAATGGCCGGCAAGTCGCAGAGTTCGTACAGCAAGGAGCCCGGGACTTCGGTGTAGACCATTTTGGTGTTGGCTTGCAGTTGCGCCTGCAAATCGCTGCCGTCGGGGACGAAGTAGCTGACCTGGATGCCGAACGGCTCAAGAAATTCCCGGGCCAGACGCCGCACCGGTGCGTACACCGCATCGGTGATCAGCACATGATCGCCGGGGCGCAGGTACGCCAGAAACGTCTGCGCGACCGCCGCTAGCCCGGTGCCGAACAGACGGGTGCGATAACCGCCTTCCAGTTCGGTGACCAGGTCTTCGAGGGCGAACGCGGTTGGATTGCCGCGCGCGCCGTAACTCAACACCCGCTCGGTGTCACGGCGGGCACGGGCGTCACGCATTTGCGCGAGGTTGTCGAACAGTACCGTGCTCAGACGGGTGACCGGCATGTTGACCGAACGACCGCCACTGCCCTGCTCAGTGCGTGCCGAATGGACCAGGCGTGTGCGTACCCGCGAATCCTCGGTGGCGTGAGGTTGCAGTGGTTTGAGACTGGCGATCTCATCGTCACTCATTTGCGCCAGCAAGCCGATTTCCCAGGCCAGGTACTGCCGCGCCGCATCCTTGTTGCCGGAGTGCCGATCATGGGTGAAGAACAGGAAATCGATGCACTGTTCATTGGCCGGTGTGTCCGGACTTTCCTGCACAGTGAAACCGGCCGTACGCCAGGCAGCGAGTCCGCCTTCCAGCAGTCGCAGTTGTGCGCGCTGGGTTTCCGGCAATTCCTGCACAGCGAACGCTGCCAGCAGCGGATCATCGGCCAGCAGAACCAGAGGACGCTGCTCGCCCGCTACGTGTGTCGCCAACAGTGAACGGATCGACCAGCGAGAGCCGGCAATATGGCCCTTGCGAAAGGTCATGCTCGGGCGCAAATCGATCAGCGCGACGGCGTCGTCCTTCAACGCGTCGGACAGTGCCTGCACCGAGATCGATGGCAACGCCTCATGGGCGGCAACTTCGGTCCCGGGCAACGCCAGACCGCTGCTCACGCCCCCTTCCAGCACATACGCCTCATGCCCCAACTGGCGCAGCCAACTGGCGACAATCGGCGCGCGAACGCCATCACTGTCAATCAGCACCAATCGTGCCTGACGCACGCCGACATACAGGTCGGTGGATTGAATCAACTGCCCGCCCGGCGTGTGCTGTGCGCCGGTCAGACTGCCAGCGGCAAACTCCTCGGCGGTGCGCACGTCGCACAGAAACAGACTGCGCCCGACCTCTTCGGCCCACTGCTCGACCTGTGCTGCCGTAACCGTTTTCACCCCGGCCCGTTCCGCCAGCCCGGCAGCGGCCAGGCGTTGCGCCGCCAATGGCGCAACGGATACCGCATCGGCATAACGACGGCTGCTGCCGTGTTCCAGCTGAAAATCTTCCAGGTACCAGCCCTGAGTACCGTTCTCCAACGCGTAGACCGGATTCTTCAAGCCCAGGTTGATCAGCGTTTGCGCGCCGATAATGCTGCGGGTCCGGCCGGCGCAATTGACCACGATTGGCGTGGTGTCATCCGGCACCAGATCATGGATGCGATAACCCAGCTCACCGTTCGGGCAGCACACGGAACCGGGAATGGTCATCTTGCGGTATTCATCGAACGGCCGGCCGTCCAGCACCACCAACGGTTCGCCACGGGTTTGCCATTCGGCCAACTGCTGCGCGGTGACATGCGGCGTGTGGCTGGCCTCCTCCACCAATTCGCCGAACGCCTTGGACGGCACATGCACGCCGGCAAACAACTGATAACCGGCAGCCTGCCAGCCATCGGCACCACCCTCGAGAACGTGCACGCGCTCATACCCCAACGCCTGAAGACGCCGGGCAGAACGCGTAGCGACATCGCCGCCATTCTGGTCATAGATCACCAGCCGCACCTGAGGGTTCGGCGCCAGCCGCCGAGCCTCCAGCTCCAGTCGGCTGTAGGGCAGATTGACCCCGTAAAACAGATGGGCCTCGCCATACTGGCCGTGTTCGCGCACATCAAACAGGGCGATTTCCTGCCCGTCGAACAGCCACTGTTGCAATTGCCCTGGGGTTACGGTCTGGCTCATGGAAGTCCCGCTTGAAAAGTAATTATTGAAGCGCCAGAGAGCGCTCATTGGCCGCCACGTCGCGGCCCTTCGCATACGCACGTTGAATCGCCGGCCGTGCCTTGAGGCGTTCGCGCCAGGCGTGGATGTGCGGGAAGTCCGCCAGGTCCTGGCCCTGACGTTGCGGCTGGATCCACGGGAAAATCGCCATGTCGGCGATGGAGTACTCGCCCGCCACATACGGCACGTCAGCCAGACGCGTTTCCAGCACCCAATACAGCCGCGTCGCTTCGGCACTGAGCAGGTCGAGGGCAAACGGAATCGGCTGCGGCGCCTTCTCCTTGAACACCTGCAACTGACTCAGGTACGGCGTGATATGCCCCACCTGCCAGAACAGCCACTCCTGGACTTTCTGCCGCTCGACACTGCCGGCCGGCGGCAGAAAACGCCCGGCCTTGTCGGCCAGGTAATTGAGAATGGCGCCGGATTCGAACAGGTTCAGCGGCTCGCTCAACCCCTCGGGTGCATGGTCGACAATCGCCGGGATCCGTCCATTGGCGCTGATCCGCTGGAACGCCGCCTGCTTCTGCTCGCCCTCGCGGATGTTGATCGGCACCACTCGGTAATCCAGCCCGAGTTCTTCAAGCAGGATGCCGATCTTCAAACCGTTGCCGGTCGGCCAGTAGTACAAATCGATCATGCGTAGGCCTTGATCGACGGCGCCATTTGCGAGGCGTTGTAATTGAGAATGCGCCCGTCCGCTTCGACGCCATAACGGCCGTTGAGGGATTCCAGCGGCAAGCCGTAGAGATGGAAATGCAAGGTCGCACTCTCGCCTTCAACGCGAATGCCGTGCAGGTCTTCACCGAGAAACGAAATCGACGTGCCGGGTTGCACGATCACTTCCTTTTGCAGATGCAGGGTGGTGAAACCCGGCTCGCGGCCTTCGTCATCACGACCATAGACGTAGTTGATCTCCTGGCCTTCGACGGCGCTGATGATCGCCCAGGTTTCGTGGTTGTGCGGGAGCGTGCTTTTGCCCGGCAACAACGAGTTCAGGTACAGCGTCGGCGTGTCGCCGTCGTCATTCAGACGGTAGCGAAACGCGGTGCTGCCCTGCCCCGGCACTGGCGCGGGAAACGCGTCGAAATTGAACAGATCGCGGCGCTCGGCCAGGGCTTCGAGCAGGGAGACGATCTCCACCAGCGCGGCGCGGTCGACGCCACGTTGGTTGATGACGCGGATTTTCTTCAGGAAATCCTCGATGACGGCGGCACGGTTTTCGGTACTCATGGACAGGCTCCTCGGTATTAGACGGACAGGCTGTAGCGACCCAGGTTGGTCAGCAGATACGGATCGTTGGCAACGGCGGGACGGCGTCCCGGATCACCCAAGGCATGGCGCAGGAATTCCTGGGTACGCTCGCTGCTCGGGTGCTGGAAAATCTGTGCGGCGCTGCCGTGCTCGACGATCACGCCGTTTTCGGTGAAGTAGACGATGTCGCTGATCTCTTCGGCGAAGCGCATTTCGTGGGTGACCAGCACGCAGGTCATGCCCTCTTCGGTCAGCTCGCGAATCACCGTCAGCACTTCGCCGACGGTTTCCGGGTCAAGGGCCGAGGTCACTTCATCGAACAGGATCAATTCCGGGCGCATCGCCAGCGCCCGGGCAATCGCCACACGTTGTTGCTGGCCGCCGGACAGTTGCCCCGGATAGGCATCGGCCTTGTGCTCCATGCGCACTTTCGCCAGCAAGGCACGCGCTTCTTTTTCGGCCTCGATGCGGCTGCGCCCCAACACCTTGCGCGGCGCAATCACCAGGTTTTCCAGCACCGACAAATGCGGGAACAGGTTGTACTGCTGAAAGACAAACCCCACGCGCTTGCGCAACTCGATGCGCTGGGCTTCCTGCGCCAGCGTGTGCACCTCGGTGGTGCCGACGCGGATGCTGCCGCGTTGGGGCTGCAACAACCCGGTGATGCAGCGCAGGATGGTCGATTTGCCGGAACCGGAGGGGCCGATGATCGACACCGCCTGCCCACGATGAACGTCGAGGTCGATGCCTTTGAGCACCGGGTTACTGGCGAACGACAGGTGCAAATCGCGCAGGCTGACCAGAGGCTCGGCGACGGTTTCAGTAGAAGGCATAACGTCGCTCCAGGCGTTGGGTGAGACGGGAAATCGGGTAGCAATAAGCGAAGAACAGCACCAGCAGGCTCAGGTAAATCACCACGGTGAAGCCGGTCATGTTCACGGTGTTGCTGGCGATCTGCGCGGTGTCGATCACGTCATGCACACCCACCAGCGAGGCCAGCGCCGTGCCCATGGTGATCACCGCATACAGGTTCATCCACGGCGGCAACATGCGTTTGAAGCACTGGGGCAGGATGATCGAGCGGAAAATCTGCCCACGTGTGAACGCCAGCGAACGGGCCGCTTCCCACTGCGTGCTCGGAATCGAAGCAATGGCGCCACGGAAGATTTCCGCGACGTTGGCACTTGCCGGCAAGGCCAGGCCGATGGTCACCTTGACCCAGTCGGGGAACGAGACGTAGGCGCTGCCGATCTTGATCTCGAACGGGAACACATAGGTGGTGAAATAGATCAGCACCAGCCACGGCGCATTGCGGAAAATCTGCACCCAGATCCGTGCCGGGAAACGCAGCAGACGCAGCGGCGACAACGCCAGTGCGCCCACCAGCAACCCCAGCACCGAACCCAGAGCAATGGCGACCAGACTGATCAGAATGTTTTGCCCGAAGCCCACGGCCAGGGCTGGTGACCATTGCAGCAGCGCCTTGAGCACCGGGCTTTGCGGGGCCAACCACAGCAACCCGAGCACAACGCAGATCAGCAGCAACAATTTGCCGACGTGCCGCCGCGGCCAGGTCACCGGCGCGGTGACGGACGATTCAATGGCCATAGCCGGGCATCCTCAGGCGCGCTTCCAGGTAGCGCCCCACACAATTGACGATAAAACTCAGCAGACCGAAAAAGCTCAGAATCAGGATCATCAGTTCCAGCACGTTATCGCTCTGGGTCCAGATCATGATCGACGCGTAGGTGATATCGCCCACGGCAATCGCCGAGGCGACGGCGGTCATCTTCACCAGGTCGATCAGGTTGTTGATCAACGATGGCAAGGCGAAGCGCAAGGCCAGCGGCAGTTGCACGTTCCACAACAACTGCCGAGCGTTGAACGCCAGGGAACTGGCCGCTTCCAGCGTCACACTCGGCACCGCCTCGATGCCGGCTCGCAAGGCTTCGGCATGGAATGCGCCCTTGTGCAGCGAAATCACAATCACCACCCAGGCGAACGGCGTCAGCGGGTTCGCCGCGCCGACCGCCTGGGTCAGCAACATGTTCAGCACCAGGAAGGCGCAATACAGCTGCACCAGCGTCGGCGTGTTGCGGGTGACTTCGACGAACACCCGCGCCGGTTTCGCCAGCCACGGCTTGCCCGACGTCAGCATCGCCGCCAATCCCACGCCGGCGAGCAGACTGCCGACGATGGTGAACAGGCACAACAACACCGTGGTCAGCGCGCCCTGCACCAGGGTGCCGCGTTGATAGGCGTCCAGCAGAAAGCTGTAGTTCAGGCCGAACCCGGCGCTCCAGCGGACGAAAAGCTCCAGCCAGTGACTCATGCCGTACCCCGCAGTTGCGCGCAGGCCCGGGCAATGCGGCGTCCGGCTTCAGCCACGCTGTCGGTCGCGGTGGCGATGGACAGGCGGAACCACGGCGACAGGCCATAGGCACTGCCCGCTACGCCAGCCACCCCTTCCTCCAGCAAATAGGCGACGACGTCGGCGTCGCTGTTCAAACGGACGCCGTCAGGACGATAACGCCCCAGCAAACCGGCGCAGCGCACAAACACAAAGAAACCGCCCTGAGGCTCAAGCACTTCGAGACCGTCTACGTCGCGCAACGTGCTCACCAACACATCCCTTCTCAGCTGATAAGCCGCAACGTGCTCGGGCAGGAAATCCAGCCCTCCGTCAAAGGCCGCCAATGCAGCCGCTTGCCCCACCGAGGAAGCCCCGGAGGTCGATTGCGACTGCACGACCGCCATGGCGCCCGTCAGCAGTTGTGGCCCGGCACCGAAACCGATGCGCCACCCCGTCATCGCGTAGGTCTTGGACACACCGCCGACCAACAGGCAGCGCGCTTGCAGATCCGGCGCGACATTGAGCAGGCTCTGCGGCGGCTGACCGTCGAAACGGATGTGCTCATAGAGTTCATCCAGCAGGATCAACACCTGCGGATGACGGCGCAGCACCTCGGCGAGCGCCTGCAACTCGGCTGCGCTGTAGACCGCGCCGCTGGGATTGCCGGGGCCGTTGAGGATCAACCAGCGCGTGCGCTCGCCGATGTGTTGCTCCAGTTGCGCGGCTGTCAGCTTGCAGCCCTGCTCCAGACCGCATTCGATAAACACCGGCTCGCCACCGTTGAAACGCACGCTGTCCGGAAACGACGGCCAGTACGGCGTGGGCACCAGCACTTCATCGCCTTCGTCGAGGGTCGCGGCAAAGGCGTTAAAGATGATTTGCTTGGCACCGTTGGCAATCACAATGGAGGGCAGCGAATACTCCAGTGCGTTTTCGCGCTGGAGCTTGCGTTGCACGGCAAGTCGCAAAGCCTTCACGCCCGGCGTCGGCGTGTACTTGGTGGCACCGGCGGCGATGGCGGCATACGCCGCCTGCTTGATGTGTTCGGGCGTGTCGAAATCCGGCTCGCCAGTGGTCAGGTCGAGAATGTCGCGACCGGCTTCGCGCAACTCGGTAGCGCGGGATTTGGCGGCGGCGTTGGCCGACAAGGACACACGCTGCACACGCCTGGAAAGTCTTAGTGTCATGGCTGGGCAACCTCCACGACCTTGCCCGGATTGAGCAGGTTTTTCGGGTCCAGCGCTTGCTTGATGCGCCGCATCAGATCCAGCTCCACCGGGCTTTTGTAGCGATCCAGCAGGCCCAGCTTGCGTTGGCCGATGCCGTGTTCGGCGCTGATCGAGCCGCCGTGGGCATGGGCGCTGTCGTGAACCAGCAGGCTGAGCGCCGCGTAGTTCGCCATGTGCGTATCCACCGTCGAATCCAGCGGATGAGCGACGTTGTAATGCAGGTTGCCGTCGCCCAGATGGCCGAAGGTGAAATGCCGGACACCGGGAAAGTGCGCCTGCAACAGCGCATCGGTGTGGCTGACGAACGCCACGACCTGGGAAATCGGCACCGAGATGTCGTGCTTCATGTTGCGGCCGGCACGTTTCTGCGCCTCGCTCATGTTTTCGCGCAACAGCCACAGCGCTTCACTTTGTGCGAGGCTTTCGGCGATCAGCGCATTGGCCAGCAAATCCTTTTCGAACGCATCGCCGAGCACCGCTTCAAAGGCATCGCGGGCGTGAGTTTCGCTGTGGTTATCCGAGAGTTCCAGCAACGCGAACCAGGGTTGGCTGACACCGAGAAAAGGTTGCGGTCCCTCGGGAAATTGCTCGCGCAGCAGCGCCAGGCAATCGGCACTGAGCAGTTCGAAAGCGGTGAGGCTGGCGCCAAACCCGGCGCGGGCATGGGACAGGAATTGCACCGCTTGCGCCAGCGAGTCGAAGGCCAGCAACGCCGTGGCTTGCGCCTTGGGCAGCGGGAACAGTTTCAGCGTGGCTGCGGTGATAATGCCGAGGGTGCCTTCGCTGCCGATGTACAGGTCGCGCAGGTCATAACCGGTGTTGTCCTTGCGCAGACCGCGCAGGCCATTCCAGATTTCACCCTCGGCGGTCACCACTTCCAGCCCCAGCGTCAGCTCGCGGGTATTGCCGTAGCGCAACACGGCGGTGCCGCCGGCGTTGGTGCCGAGATTGCCGCCAATCGTGCAACTGCCTTCGGCGCCCAGACTCAGAGGAAACAAGCGACCGGCCTCACGGGCGACGTCCTGCACGTTTTGCAGAATGCAGCCGGCTTCGACGGTCAGCGTGTCGTTGTCGGTGTCTACGGCGCGCACCCGGTTCAAGCGATCCAGTAACAGCAACACCGCACGGCCGCTGGCGTCCGGGGTGGCGCCGCCCATCAGCCCGGTGTTGCCGCCCTGCACCACCACGGGCGTATCGGCGGCCACGCAGGCGCGGACCACTGCCGCGACCTCTTCGGTATTGGCCGGGTGCACCGCGGCAATGACCTGGCCGACGTAACGGCCCTGTTTATCGGTCAAGTACGGCGCGGCCTCTTCGCTGCTCTGCACATGGCTGGCGCCGAGCAGTTGCTGCAAGTCTGCGAACAGACTCACGGAAGCACCGCCAGCGGCGCGGCATTGCGATATTTTTCGTGCAAGTCACGCAGGGCCTGAGACGGCGCCATGCCCGTGCGCTCGCCCAGCTCGATCAACCAGCCGCTGCGGTGCCAGTCGCGCACGATGGCATCGAGTTTCGCCTGGGTATCGTGCTCGCCTTTACGCAACCAGATCACCGAGTTGGAGGGGATCAAATCACCCGGCAGCGGGATTTCATAACCGGCCCACTCGGCATCGCTCAACAACGCATGCATGGTCGGGCTGACATGCACCGCCGCCACGCAGCCATTGCCGCGCAGCGACAACAACGACTCGGACTGGCTGCGGAACGCGTTGATCTCGGCGCCGTAGGTTTCCTGCAACGGCTTGATGAAGTTGCTGCCCTGGGACACGCACACCGGCTTGCCCTTGAGGTCGGCCCATTGGGTAATGCCCGAGCCTTTGCGAATCAACGCCGCGCCGCCCACCTCTTCATAAGGCGTGGGCACATAATCGAGGATCTCGGCGCGCTCGTCGGTGAACTGCATGTTGGCGATCAGGATGTCGACCTTGCCCTGCTGCAAAAACTGCACGCGATTCGGCGCCAGGACCGAGACAGTGCTGGCTTCGACGCCCAAGGCCTTGGCAACGCCTTTGGCCAGCTCGACGTTGTAGCCCAGGTGTTCGCCCGTCTTCGGGTCGATGGTGCCGAACGGCGGCCCGCTGAGAATCACCCCGACACTGATGGCGTGGCGCTGCTCGATCTTGTCCAGCGTGGCATCGGCTTGAGCCAGGCTCGCACCCAACACGACAGCGCCGGCCAGGCACAGCGAGGACAGGTTTTTTACGGAAAAATAGCGATTCATGCGCGACTACCTTGAACAGCCGTCGCGCAATGCGCCGGCGTAGTGAAGACGATGAGTTGAATCAGGCGCCGTTGGCCTGAAACTTCTTTTGCAACTCGACCAGCGCCGGTGACGCGGGCGTGATGTGGTTGCGGGTCTGCGCCTCGATCAGCCAGCCGCTGCGGTGCAGCTCCTTGACGATCGGGTCGAGCCTGGCCTGGGTGTCGCTTTCGCCGCGACGGGTCCAGATCACCGAGGGCGCCGGGTTCAGTTCCGGGGAGATCGCCCGGTAGTCTTTCCATTCGGCACTGTCGGCGATCAATGGATTGACCAGCGTGGCGTCGTGCACTGCGGCGACGCAGTTATTGCCGCGCAACGCCAGCAAGGATTCCGACGAGCTCTTGAAAGCTTTGATCTCGACGCCCAACTCGGTGAGCGGCTTGACGTAGCTGCTGCCTTGCGAGGTGCAGACCGGCTGCCCCTTGAGGTCTTCCCAACGGCTGATCTTGCTGTCCTTGAGCACCGCCGCGGTGCCGCCGACCCGGTAAAACGGCGTCGGCACAAAACCGAGAATCTCGCCGCGTTCCGCCGTCCATTCCATGTTGGCGATCAGCAAATCGACTTTGCCCTGCTGCAAAAACTGCACGCGGTTGGCCGGCAAGACTGGGACCAGCTCCACTTCAGCGCCCAACTGGCGACCCAGTTCCTGAGCGAGTTCGACGTTCAAGCCGCGCGGCTTCTGGGTGACCGGATCAATCCCGCCAAACGGGCCGCCCGACAACAGCACGCCGACCGCCAGCGCATGACGCTGCTCGATCTTGTCCAGCGTCGCGTCAGCCTGGGCAGCCGTGCTGGCGGCCAGTGAGACCAGGGCGCCCAACATCACAGGTAATATTCGTTTTACAGGTGTGCGCTCGAACAACATGGTTTTCCCCCTCATGGATGATCGGCGTCCCCCGACCTGATGTGGGGGATCCTAGGTACAGCGTTGGTGTAACGGAAATTCAAATATCTAATATCGTTATAACTTGGCGTTTAGCGCTGAAAGACAGAATGGCTACAACCCCTGTATTTGTTGCTTAAAACCCCTTTCGCACTGAATAACTCAGAAAAAACACATAACGAGTCTTAATGCTTATGTTTAAACTCGTGATGTAAAAACAGCCCTGGAAACGCCCATGTCGACCCTGCCCACGCTTGATCTCGAATTGCTGCGCACTTTCATCGCGGTGGTGGATCACCACAGTTTTGCCGAGGCCGGCGCGCAACTGGACCGCACGCAATCGTCAGTCACCCAACACATGCAACGCCTGGAGCAACAGGTCGGGGTGAATCTGTTCGAGAAACGCGGGCGGCAAAAACAACTGACGGAAGCCGGGCTGCAGTTGCTGCGCCACGCACGGCAAATGCTCTCGCTCAACGACGAAGCCTTGAGTTCCCTGCGTGAAAGCAGCTTGAGCGGCGTGTTGCGCATCGGCTCGCCCCATGACATCGCTGACACGATCCTGCCGCCGATCCTCAGCCACATCGCTCGCTCGGCACCGCGCTTGCGCCTGGAAATCGACGTCGGTCGCAGCCCGTTCCTGATGGAAGACCTGCACCGGGGCAAGGTCGACATGGTGATTTCCACTCGCGAAGACCCGAACCTCGAAGGCTTTGCCTTGCGCACCTCGCCGGTGTGGTGGATTTGCTCGGCGCAATACCTGCACAACCCCGGCGAACCCTTGCCGCTGATTCTCGTGGATGAGCCAAGCATCTATCGGCGCTATGCACTGGAAGCGCTGGAACGCGCGAACATTCCCTGGCGTCAGGCGTACCTGGCGTCGAACCTGATCGGCATTAAAGCGGCGACGCGCGCGGGACTGGGGGTCACCCCCCGAAGCATGGAAATGCTCGGCCCGGACATGCGTGTGCTGGGTGAAAATGATGGATTGCCGCGACTGCCGGACGTCACTTACTACCTGTGGATCCGGCCTAACACCGCCAACCTGATCGCGCGCAAGGCCTATGACCTGATCCGCGCGAGCCAGGGCCTGTCGTTTTCTTGAGAGTCGATTCAGAGCTTGGCAATCGAGACCTCGGTGGATTTGACGAAGGCGATGACTTCGCTGCCCACCCTCAATTCGAGGTCGCGCACCGAGCGGGTGGTAATCACCGAGGTGACGATCCCGGATGCGGTTTGCACATCGATTTCCGAGACCACTTCGCCTTCGACGATTTCCTTGATGACGCCCTTGAACTGGTTGCGAACGTTGATCGCTTTGATGGTCATGATGCGGCTTCCTGTGTGATGTCGAACGCATCCGAACGGATGTGCAGGCGCCCAAAGTGCACCTCCCGGAACGACATTAAAAGGAATATATAATTATCTATTTATATCTTTTAGGAATATAAGACCTCGCCCGCATTTGCATGGCACGCCAAATCTGTAGGAGCCCGACTTGCTGGCGATGGCGATCTCACGGACGCCATCGCCGGCAAGCCGGCTCCTACAAAATCGCGGGGGGATTCGGGATTGAGGTTCACGCCAAACCTGTAGGAGCCCGGCTTGCCGGCGATGGCGGTCTTGCGGGCGCTATCGCCAGCAAGCCGGCTCCTACGGATCGGGGGTGTGTTCGGGATTGGGGGTTCTCGCCACACCTGTAGGAGCCCGGCTTGCTGGCGATGGCGATCTGGCGGACGCCTTCGCCGGCAAGCCTGGCTCCTACAAAATCGCGGGGGGATTCGGGATTGGGGTTCACGCCGAACCTGTAGGAGCCGGCTTGCCGGCGATGGCGGTCTGGCGGGCGATGGCGGTCTGGCGGGCACCTTCGCCGGCAAGCCTGGCTCCTACAACATCGCGGGGGATTCGGGACTGAGGTTCACGCCGAACCTGTAGGAGCCGGCTTGCCGGCGATGGCGGTCTGGCGGGCGCCTTCGCCGGCAAGCCTGGCTCCTACAAAATCGCGGGGGTGTTCGGGACTGGGTTTACGTCGGGTTAAGACAGGCATGAAAAAGCCCAACCTGAAGAGGTTGGGCCGAGGTATTGAACAGGCATGTGTTTCCGTTCACTGGCGCGTATCCATCATTTTGTCGGCGAGCGCCTTGGCTCTTTCAATCAACAGATTCTGCCTGTCCTCATGAGTGGCCCCTCCTACAACCGGCGCCGTCAGATTGCTTTCCGCAATCAGCGCAGCGCAAAAATATTGATCCCAGACAGCTTTGTCCGCGGACGTCTGTGCGGTCATTCGGTCGGCAATCATCTCCGGCTCCTCCTGATGAAGTAGCACTGCCAGTTTACGCCCGATTCAAGCACATCCAAATGTCACCATTCGTCGCTAATGTAGACGCGACAAAGAATTGCCACAGCCTCTGGCGCAGGGATTGCAATCGCCGGTCGTAATCGCCCGGAAACGACGTAATTCTGACGCGACAACCATCAAATCAATATTTTGGACGCCAGCCATGCGCTGGGTCTTTTACCCGGAGATGTAACGTGTCAACTCTCAACGAAATCGCAGCGAACCACGCGAAAATGGCGAAAAAACTGGCGGGAGAGTCGACCGAAATGTGTGAGCGACAGCCGCTCGTAGTGGGTGGGTTTGAGGTCACTTCCGTTGTTGATGAGCAACCCCATGTGCCAATGCACCTCATCGTTGCCGGGCAGGACAGCCACCTCGTCCAGGCTGCTGGCTACTTGCCCTGAGTTATTGCGACAGACTCAACGACATCGCCGCGACGTTTACGCAGACCTGAAACGAAAAAAGGGATCAAGCATCTGGATGCATGATCCCCTTTGACGGATATGAAACAGCGGACCTCGCGATCAGTGGTCAGGGTTGACGTAGCATCCGCCGCGCCTTTCAGCTCGATTCGCTTTCCCGGATGAGCTTCTTGTTAATCTTCCCGACGCTGGTTTTAGGGATCTCGGCGACGAACCTGAACCGCTTGGGGATCGCCCATTTATTGATACGGCCACGCTCGACAAACCCTTGCAGGTGCACCTCCAGCATCTTGCGGTCGAGGTATTGCCCAGGCTCGCACACCACCAGCGCCATTGGCCGTTCGCCCCATTGCTCGTCCGCAATGCCCACGACCGCGACTGACATGACGGCCGGGTGTTCGCTGATCAGGCTTTCCAGTTCCAGGGAGCTGATCCACTCCCCGCCCGTCTTGATCACATCCTTGATTCGATCTTTGATTTCCACCCCTCCCAAAGGGTCAATGGAGGCCATGTCGCCGGTGTGCAGCCAGCCGTTGTGCCAAAGCTCTGCCCCCTTTTCGGGCTCCTTCAAATAGCCTTGGGTCAACCAAGGCGCGCGCACCACGATCTCGCCCAGGGACTCTCCGTCATGGGCAACGTCATTGCCATTGGCATCGATGATTTTCAGGTCGACCATCGGCACGGTTGTGCCAGTCTTGATGCGGATCGCCAGTTGGGCTTGCGTGGATTGTGCGAGGTCTTCGTCGCGCAGGTAAGTCAGGCACAGCAACGGGCAGGTTTCCGACATGCCGTAACCGCTGTGTACCTGAATACCTTTGGCACTCGCTTCACTGGCGATGCCCAAGGTCAGCGCGCTGCCGCCCAGGAGCATTTTCCAGCCATCAAAACGAGTCCGCTGCGCTTCCTCGCAGTTCAGGATCATTTGCAGAATGGTCGGCACACAGTGGGAGAACGTGACCTTCTCCTCTCGATACAGCCTGACCAGGCTGTTGGGCTCGTAGCGGCCGGGGTAGACCTGCTTGATGCCCATCAGGGTGGCGACATAGGGCACACCCCAGGCGTGCACGTGAAACATCGGTGTGATCGGCATGTAGACATCATCGGAGCGCAGCAGCGGCAACCCCTGGTAGACGCCCAAAGTGCCCACGGCATTCAAGGTGTGCAAGACCAATTGGCGGTGGGTGAAATACACGCCTTTAGGGTCGCCGGTAGTGCCCGTGGTGTAGAAAAGGGTCGCCACCGAGTTTTCATCGAAATCGGGAAAGTCGTACTGGTCTGCGGCCCCGGCCAACAGGTTTTCATATTCCCCCAGCACCGGCAGCGACGTGGGAGTGGCTGTGTCGTCCGTAAGCTGCAAGTAACCTTTGACGGTGTTGAGCTGACCCTGAATCTGTTCAACCAGAGGCAGGAAATCGTCATGCACGAGCACCAGGTCGTCCTCGGCATGGTTCATGGTGAAGAGCACCTGATCCGGCGAAAGACGAATGTTCACGGTGTGCAGCACCGCGCCGATCATCGGCACGGCAAAGAAACATTCCAGGTAGCGATGGCTATCCCAGTCAAGCAGGGCCACCGTGTCCCCGGCCTTGACGCCGGCAGCGGTCAAGGCGTTGGCCAGCTTGCGTATCCGCTGGTTGAGCGTCTGGTAGCTGTAGCGCAGCTTGTCGGCATACACGATTTCCCGGCCCGGCTCGTAGCGCACGCCGGACAACAACAATTGCTTGATCAGCAAGGGATAGGCGTAGGCGCCGTCGGCGGGCGGAATTATTTTTGTCGCCATCATGGTTGTGGTTCCCGGTCCTTTTTTACGTGAGCTCAGAACTGCTCTGCATCCAATTTATAGAGGCATTCGCTGCCAGCCTTGGCCGACGCGCTCAACGAGTGGATACGTGGCAGCAGACGGGCGAAGTAGAAGCGTGCAGTGGCCAGTTTGCTGACATAGAACGCGTCCTTGGAATGCGTGCTCATGGCCGCTTTGGCCATTCGCGCCCACATGTAGGCGTACGCGGTGTAGCCGAACACGTGCAGGTATTCGACCGAAGCCGCGCCGATTTCATTCGGGTTGTTCTGGGCTCGGTCCAGCAACCATGCGGTCAGTTCGTCGAGGGTGTCGACGGCGGCGTTCAACGGTCTGGTGAACTCGCCGAGGTCAGCGCAGGCATTGGCGGTAAAGTTGCGGATTTCCGAAGCGAACAGCCGGTAGAGCGCCCCGCCGCTGCCGACGATTTTGCGCCCGGCCAGGTCCAGTGACTGGATACCGTTGGTGCCTTCGTAGATCTGGGTGATGCGCACATCGCGAACCAATTGCTCCTGGCCCCATTCGCGGATGTAGCCATGGCCGCCGAAGGCTTGCTGGCCATGCACGGTGGTTTCCAGCCCCATGTCGGTGAGGAACGCCTTGGCCACAGGGGTCAGAAGCGACACCAGTTCCTGGGCGCGGCTGCTGATTGACTCGTCTTCGCTGTACTTGGCGGTATCCAGCTGCAGGGCCACGTAGCTGGAAAACGCCCGCCCGCCTTCGTTCAAGGCCTTCATGGTCAACAGCATCCGTCGTACATCCGGGTGAACGATGATCGGATCGGCGGCTTTGTCCTTGTTCTGCGCGCCCCTCGGCGAACGGCTTTGCAGGCGGTCACGGGCGTATTCGACGGCGTTCTGGTACGAGCGTTCGCCTTGCGCCAGGCCCTGAATACCCACGCCCAGACGTTCGTAATTCATCATGGTGAACATCGCCGCCAACCCTTTGTTCGGTGCGTCGACGATCCAGCCGGTGGCGCCGTCAAAGTTCATCACGCACGTGGCGGAGGCCTTGATGCCCATCTTGTGCTCGATGGAACCACAGGACAGCGAGTTGCGCTCGCCCAGCGAGCCATCGGCATTGACCAGCACCTTGGGCACCAGGAACAGCGAAATGCCTTTCGGTCCCGCCGGTGCATCCGGCAAGCGCGCCAGAACCAGGTGAATGATGTTTTCGGTCAGGTCGTGCTCACCGCCGGTGATGAATATCTTGCTGCCGCTGATCTTGAAACTGCCGTCGGCCTGAGGTTCGGCACGGGTGCGAATCAGGCCCAGGTCTGTGCCGGCATGCGCTTCGGTCAGGCACATCGAGCCGGTCCAGGTGCCGTCGTACAGGTTCGGCAAGTAGGTGGCTTTCAGTGCTTCGCTGGCGTGAGCATTGATCGACAGGCACGCGCCGGCCGTCAGCATCGGGTACAGGCCGAAGGACAGGCTGGCCGAATTGACCATCTCTTCGACCTGGGCCGAAATGGCCTTGGGCATGCCCATGCCACCGAACCGTGGATCGCCACCTACGCCCACCCAGCCACCTTCGGCAAAAGCCTTGTAGGCGGCGGCAAAACCATCCGGTGCCGTCACCGAGCCATTGCTCCAGGTGCAGCCTTGTTCATCGCTGCTGCGGTTCAGCGGTGCAATCACTTCGGCGCTGATCTTGCCGGCTTCTTCGAGGATCGCGGCGGCCGTTTCTTCATCGATTACCTCGGCCAGGCCAGGCAATTTGGCCCACAACCGGGACACCTGGAAAACCTCGTTGAGTACGAAGTGCATGTCACGCAAAGGAGCTTTGTAATCAGACATCGTTGGCTTACTCGGAAGTGGTCAGGGCATGAGGCATGCCCGGACGTTGAGAGATTTCGGTGTTGTCGGCTTGCGCAACAGGGCCGGGCGCCAGCGCCCGTTCGCGCAACAGGAAATAAGACAGGGCAGGAATCAGCACCAGCGCACCCAGCATGTTCCACAGGAACATGAAGGTCAGCAGGATGCCCATGTCGGCCTGGAACTTGATCGGCGACCAGACCCAACACACCACGCCAGCCGCCAGGGTGATGCCCACCAGCCCGACCACCCGGCCGGTGAAGGACACCGCATTGCGGTAGGCCTGGGACAGCGGCAAGCCCTGGCGCTGGAAGTGCAGTTGCACGCTGAGCAGGTACAAGGCGTAGTCAACACCGATGCCCACGCCGAGGGCGATCACCGGCAAGGTCGCAACCTTTACGCCGATCCCCATGGCGACCATCAGCGCTTCGCAGAGGATCGAGGTCAGTACCAGTGGCAACAGCGCCACCAGCGTGGCGCGCCAGCTGCGGAAGGTGATCAGGCAAAACAGCGTCACTGCCGCGTAGACGTAAAGCAACATGGTGCGATTGGCTTCGCGCACGACGATGTTGGTCGCTGCTTCGATGCCCGCGCTGCCGGCCGCCAACAGAAACTGACGATCTTCGGTGCTGTTTTCCTTGGCGAACTTGTCGGCAATCGCCACCACCGCATCCAGCGTTTCAGCCTTGTGATCCTTGAGGAACGTGATCACCGGCATCAGCGAGCAGTTGTTGTTGAACAGCTCAGGCGAGTTGACCGAAGCCTGCTGCGCGGCGTAGTTGAGCACGTCCTGGTTGCGCTGGATGCTGTTGAGCTTGGGGTTGCCTTCATAGGTGCCAGCAGTGATCTGCCGCACGGCGTTGACCAGCGAGGTCGTCGCCTGCACGCCTGGATACTGTTGCAGCTCCCAGGCCAAACGATCGGCAAGAACCAACGTCTTGTAGTTCAGGCAGCCTTCCGGCGCAGTCTTGATCATCACCGCAAACAGGTCGCTGGACAGCGCGTAATGCTGGGTGATGTAGGCGTTGTCGCGGTTGTAGCGCGAGTCGGCACGCAGCTCCGGCGCACCGCTTTCCAGATCGCCGATCTTCAGGTTGAGACTGACCATGAAGCCGCCGATGCCCATCAACACGGCGACCAATACTGCGCCGGTCGCCCACTTGGCGGTGGTGAAGCGGTCGAGCAGGTCCCAGAGTTTGCCAAAGCCCTTGTGGTGTTCGGCGCGGGTGTCGATTTTCAACGCGCGTTCGGCAGCCTTGGCACCAACACCGACATAGGACAGTGCCACCGGCATCAGCAACAGCGAGGTGAAGATCAGCACCGCGACGCCGATGCTGGCGGTGATCGCCAGGTCCTGGATCACCGGAATGTCGATCAGCATCAGCACCGCGAAACCCACGGCGTCGGCCAGCAACGCGGTGACGCCGGCAATGAACAGGCGGCGGAAGGTATAGCGCGCGGCGATCAACTTGTGAGTGCCTCGGGCGATGTCCTGCATGATGCCGTTCATCTTCTGTGCGGCGTGGGACACACCAATGGCGAAGATCAAAAACGGCACCAGCACCGAGTACGGGTCGATGGCATAACCGAGCCAGGCGACGATACCCAGTTGCCAGACCACCGCAATCAGCGAGCAGCCGACCACCAGCAACGTGCTGCGCACACAACGGGTGTAGGCATAGATGATCGCCAGCGAAGTGATGACCGCCAGGCCGAAAAACATCATCACCTGAATCAGGCCATCGATCAGGTCGCCCATCAGTTTGGCGAAGCCGATGACCCGAACCTTGTATTGGCCCTTGCCCTCTTCCCCGGATTTGCGCGCCGCGCTGTCGCCGGCGAATTCGATCTTGTCGCGCAACTGCTCTTCGAGCATCTGCGAGAACGCGTGATAGTTGATGGGCTGACCACCGGCGGCGGCTTTGTCCAGCAGCGGCACGATCAGCATGCTCGATTTGAAGTCGCTGGCCACCAGGCTGCCGACCAGACCGGCGCGGGAGATGTTCTGGCGCAGTTGCTCGATTTGTTCAGGCTGGCCGGAATAGGTATCGGGCATCACCGGGCCACCCTGGAAACCATCCTCGGTGACTTCGGTCCAACGCACCGCCGGGCTCCACAGGGATTTCATCCACGCGCGGTCGACGCCGTCGGTAAGGAACAGCTGGTCGTTGACCTGCTTGAGTACGTCGAGGTAAGCGGGGTCGAAAATATCACCCTGGGTGTTCTCGACCACCACGCGCACCGAGTTGCCCAGGCCACGCAGCGACTGACGGTTCTCCAGGAAATTCTGGATGTACGGCTGGCTCTGCGGAATCATTTTTTCGAAGCTTGGGCGCAGCTCCAGGCGTGTCACGGCCATGAAACCCAGCACCACGGTGGCCATTGCCATCAGCAGCATGAACAGCGGCCGATAGTTGAACACCCACCGTTCGAGGAGGTTGCCGGAGTGCTGGTCGAAATCCCGCAGGTCGCGGATTACCGGCATGGCGTCTTGTTTGATATTGCCCATGTCTGGGTTCTCGCTCTTAGGGTTCGAGGGCTAGCGTCTGGGCGCCACGGCTGCCCGCGACCACCAACGCACCAGCAGCGGACTGGGTAACACCGGCGATCGGGGTCGGCACCGGTTGGCGCAACAGGTGCAATTGCGCGCCCGTGCCCTGGCTGACCAGCATCTGCCCACCCTGGGTGAACAGACGGTAGTCGCCACGGGCACCGATCAGGCCAGCGGTGATGCTGACGTGCAGGCCGGTGTCGAGTGCCGCCCAGTTATGGCCGCCATCGGTGCTGCGCAGGACGTTGCCGCGCAGGCCATAGACGAGCGCTTCGCCAGGCTTGCCGAGCACGCCGAAAAAGCTGCCTTGATACGGCGTCGGCACGGCGCTGAAGCGTTGGGTGTGGTCATCCCATTTGAGCAACAGGCCTTGTTCGCCGGCGATGTACAACGCGTCGCCGGTGGAAGCGATGGCGTTGAGGTGGAAACCTTGCGGGTTGTCTGTGCGATCCTGAAATGGTGTCCAGCTCTGGCCGCCGTCCTCGGTGCGCAGGATCAGGTTGAACACGCCGACCACATAACCGACTTTGTCGTTGGCGAACCATGTGTCGAGCAGCGGTTTGTCTGCGCCCTGCTCGATCAACCGCTGGCCTTCGGCAACCAGCAACGGCCATTGTTCATTGCCCGGTTCGGCACTGGCCAACGCCGTGTAATGCTTGACCAGCAAGGCGCCGATCTGGCGGCCATCGAGCTGCTTTTGCCAGGTCGCGCCGGCGTCGCTGCTGTGCAGCACCACACCGTCGTTGCCCACCGCCCACCCTTGGGTGGTGGTCGGAAAATTCACCGCCGTAAGATCGGCACTGACCGGTACCGCTGCCTGCTGCCAGTGCTTGCCGGCATCATCGGAAAACAGAATATGGCCACGCTGGCCGACGGCGACCACGCGTTCACCGGCGCGAGCCATGCCGGACAACGGACTGTTGATGGCCAAGGCACTGACTCTGGCGGGCAGGTCCAGCACATCGACGTAATCAGCCGCGACGGTGACGCCCTGCAACAGGCCGAGCACAACGCCAAACGCCACCTGCAAATAATTCTTATACGAACACATACCGCGTCCTCTTCGGAAAACCTGGCGCCCACGCCGTCGGCGCACGGCCCACCGCCTTGTGAGCGGTGGACCTTGTAGGCGCTTTTTTGCGGTTGGCTTAGCGAATGCCGCTGCCGGCCAGGGATTCCGACGACCATTGGGCCTTGGAAAGCGGATCGATGTACTTGATGCCGCCATAAGGCCCGACCACGCCGTTGATGTTGTAGGAACCACCGACCAGGTCGTAAATCATGAAGGGCGTGGAATCCGGGACCTGCTTGTCGTAGCTCTGGCTGAGGAAGGCGAAGGAGCCACGGTACAACTGACCACGAGCGTCGTATTGATCCGAGGCCAGAGCGGTCCAGCTGTCTTCATCAAGGTAGAAGCGGCGCTTCTGATAAATGTGGCGGGAGCCGGCCTTGAGGTTGCCCTCCACCACCCAGACGCGGTGTTTTTCCCAGCGCACGAAGTCCGGTGCCAGGTGATTGGCGGTGGTCAGCGACTTCGGATCCTGGGCGTAGGTCAGCTTGTAGGTGTTGTAGGGCACAATCATTTCCTGCTTGCCCACCAGCTTCCAGTCGTAACGGTCCAGCGCACCGTTGAATACGAAAACATCGTCGTAGGTGCCCGCGCCGGCGGTGCCTGGGTTAGGCGTGTCGTAAGCCAGGTTCGGTGCCAGTTTGACCCGACGTTGACCCGGCAAGTACTGCCAGGCACGGCGCGGTTGCTGCAGCGGGTTGGCGGCGTCCTTGAGCATCACCGCTTCACCGGCCCGGCGCGCAGGGCCGGTGTACGACAGCTTCATCTGGTAGTACACGTCGGCGCTGCTGATCGGCTGCGCCAGGTTTTCGTAGATCGGGTAGGAGATGAACGCCTGCCCGGTGGTGGCCAGGCTCGGCACGCCGGCGGAGTCAACGTTCCAGGAGTCGTACTTGGAGTTGATGCTCACGCCTTGATAGCGCAGCAGGAAGTTCCACATCGCTTCGCTGCCCGATTGCGGGATCGGGAACGGTACGCCCGGCAGCACGTTATCGATGGCCAGACCGCCTTCGAGGGACTTGGCGCCGCTGGCATTCTTCACGCCGTTATCGAGGATGGCTTTTGGCAGCGAAACGGTGCGGTGGGTCGGGTATACATCGACACGGTAAGTCGGGAAACGCTTGGCCAGTTCCACCGTGGTAGCACTGAGCATGCCCTTGTACTGATCGACGTTTTTGCCGTCGATCACCAGCAACGGTTTTTCACTGGCATACGGATCCGGGCGCATGCTGTCACCGGATTTGAAACTGGCCGGCGGCGTGGTCAGGCCACCGTCGTAGGCGGGGATGGAACCATCAGCGTTCCCGGCCTTTTCGGCGCCCACCAGGGTCAGGCTACTGCCCAACTTGGCAGCGTCCTGGGTTGAAACAGCGGCCTGTGCCTGAGCGGCCAGGACCATGGCCAGCGAAGCGGCCAACACGGTTTTTGCGAATTTCATCTTGTTATTCTCCTGCTTGCATTGAGCAAATCAGTGTTGAATCAAAAAGTGGTTTTCATCGTCAGGTAAACGGCGCCACGGTCCTCAGTCGTTGCACCACCACCGGAAAAGGCTGAGTAGCCACCGGCGAAACAGGCGTAGTTTTCGTTACCGCTAAAGGCGTTCGGCGCAGCGCCGTCACCTCCGGTCGGGCCGGTACTCACACCACTGACATTGCACTTGTCGGTCTTGCCGAAAGAGTCCACGTACTTCAGGTCGACAAAGTATTTGTTGTACACAACGGCCCCGAGACCGATGGCGTAGTTACCGGTGTCTTTGGCACCGCCACCGGAGACCGGTGAAACGCCATCGAGACCGACGTTGATGGACATCGGCGCGTTGAGGTCGACACCGGGAAACACCTGGTACCAGGTCGGTGTGAAGTTGACCGCGATGCCCCAGTTGTCCCGGGTCGGCGCGTCGATGCCGTGGTAGGTACCCTTGCCCTTATAGAGCGCCTCATTCTTGCTATCGAGCTTGAGCAGGTTGCTGTAATACAACTCGCCAAGCAGGGTTGCCGAATCGAATACAGGCGTTTTGGCAATCGTCATCAGACCGTTGAGCGTCCAGTGCAAGGTGTCGCCGGTGGCGGCCATGCTGTCGCCCTTCTGCGGGGTGTCATAAACCACGCCGGTGGCAGCCGTACGCGCCGGCAACAGGCCAAGACCCGCGCCCAGGCCCAGCGGACTGTTAGTGCTGACAACGGCCGGAATACTCGCCAGCGGCATGTTGTGACGAATGTTCAGGTCCGAACCCACGCTCACCCCGCCCACATCCTTGGACAGGCTCAGGCCAACGATCTTGATGTTGTCGGCATAGGCCATTTGATAGGTGGCGGTGCTCAGCGAGTTGAGCGTATTGATCACTGCGGGCACTTGCCCTGCCGGGCGAGTTCCGTTCGGGTTGGCCGAGCTCAGGCCTCGGGCATCCAGCCAGGCTTGCGGGAGGATTTCCGAGGTTTCGCGGTAGTAAACGCCGAGGGTGCCGTCCAGCCAGGCTGGCGACCACTTGGCCATGAGGCCCCAGTCGCCGCGCTTGTCCGGCGTCAGGTCATGCCCGCGACGCACGTTGGTCAAGCCGTTGCACGGCGCCAGGCCGCAACCCAGAGGGCTGCCAGGCACGACAGCATTAGTGTTACCCAGCAGGAACGACTGCGCGCCGAAACCGACCAGGTCGGAGCCGCCGTAGTAGGTGCCGGCTTCCGGCAGGCGTGCGGCGTCCCAGTCGAGAAAGTACTGGGCGGCCACGGTCAGTTCGGGATTGATCGTGAAGGACATCGACAGCTGATTGCGCGGAACGAACAGCTCCTTGGCTTCGGTACCCGGCGACGCGGCCAGCTTGGCCAGGTCCAGGCCGGACTGGCCGTAGCTGATCGAATGCACCGGGTTGAGAATGGTCTCGCCCCAGAACACGTTGTGCTGGCCGGCCTTGAAGCTCAGCATCGACTCCTCGCCCACTTCGGTGCTGTAGAACACGAAGGCGTCGAGGATTTCGCCGGACGGGCCGGTGTAGTAACGCTGGGCATAGTTGCTCAGGTGCGGGCTGCCGTTGCCGACGTTGTCATTGGTGACCCCGGCCAGGCGCGGGTCGTTGGCGACCAGGCCCGAGGTTGAACCGTTGCCGTTGACGAACGGGTTCGAATTGGAACCGGTGTTCTCGTAGGCCTTGTCGTACCAACTGGCGGCGCTGACGCGAAAGCCCATGTGGTTCTGGTACACCACGTCCATCTCGGTCAACAGGTCGACGCGGTTGGTGATGTTGGTCCCGGCCTTGCGGAAGTTGTAGTCGCCGTCGTTGTTGTTCGGCGTGCCCAACATGCGCTTGTCCGCGCTTTCAGTGCGTACGCCATAGTTGTACTTGATGGTGTTATCCAGGCGAACGGTCCAGTCCGGGTTACCTGTCTCGATCTCTGCCGCATGGGCCATCGGCACCGTTGCCGCGAGAATGGCTGAGGCCAGCAAGGTGTAGCGTGAAGCGGTGAACCCGTGACTCTTATTGTTGTGCATTGCGTTGTCTCCGCCATTTTGTATTTGTTTTAAGCGCAGCCGCCCTCGCGCACCCTCTTGTTCCAGGGGTTTGCGTTTTTCAGGAGTGAGGGCAAATGCCGGATGGCGCGAGCCAACCGGCGCCTGAACTAGCGATCCAGCTCGAGGATGAGGGCTTCGGCTTGCGGCCAGTGCCCGTACCCGGCAGCAGGATTGAGATGACCGACGTCACCCAGATTGAGCAGTTCGCTGCCCCAGCCTTCGGCCATGTGCGTGACAGCTTCCAGGCTGGCGAGGTGATCGTTGGTGCTGGCGGCCACCAGACTGCGGAATGGCAGCGGGCCATTGGGTAGAGGGTCCCAACCCTGGCTACGCAGGGTTTCAGGCGATGGGTAGCCTGACGGCCAAGGGGCATCGAGGTCAGGTGGAGCGGCCAGCAGCGCGCCCTTGATCGGCCGGCGGTAGTGCGCGGCCCAGTGCGCGACCATCAGTACGCCGGCGCTATGGGCGACCAGGATCACCGGCCCGTCGATCTGCTCCAGCGCGTGCTGGATCGCTTGCACGCGCTTGTTGCAATCGAGCTTGTCGGTCTCCTGCGGCGGCACACTACGTACCTTGCTCAGCTTGGCTTCAAGCAACGTCTGCCAATGTTCGGCAACGTGCTCGCGCAGGCCCGGTACGATCAGAACGGTTGCGGCAGTTTGCAGTTTGTCCACTTCAGCACCTACGCTTTCTCGATGACTCGACTGGCTCTGTGGCCAGGGGCTTTTTGTAGGACTGACATTAAAGAGCGCCCACCCCAGGCGCTTTTCATTGGACGTCAGGCACTTTTCTTTTCATGACAGATTTCCAGGTATTGGCGCGCGCCGACCACTGGTCGAAAATCCCCACAGGTTCTCTGCAGCTCACTGTAATCAATGGGTGTGCGTCGATTGCTCCACGACAACGGAGGTGATTGCGGACAGAAACTGGCGAGCGCCCTCGACAACATCACAACTGTTCAATCGCTGATGTGCTGGATATAGTCGCCACGCTCATCTGAATCGCAACCGGCCCAGGAAAGACCTTCGCATGCCCAAGCTTGTTCGCGCCGCCGTCTTGACCAACTACCTGGAGGTTACTCAATACCTGGGGTTCAACCCGCGCGATGTACTGGCCGGCGTCGGCTTGAGCAAAGCCCTGCTGCAAGCCCCTGAACATCGCATTCCCATCGATGCCGCCGTGCGTCTGCTGGAGGATTCAGCCGCCGCCAGCGGCTGCCAGAACTTCGGCCTGAGCATGGCCGAGTCGCGCCAGCTCTCGGACTTCGGCGTGGTCAGCCTGCTGCTCAGCCATCAGCGCACGCTGCGTGATGCCTTGCAGGTGGTGGTGCATTACCGGCACTTGATGAATGATTCGCTGGCCATCTTCATTGAAGAGGCCGGCAAGATGGTGATCATTCGCGAAGAGGTGGTCACCGACTCGCCGATGCCCAGTCGACAGGCCACCGAGCTTGCCATCGGCGTGATGTTCCGACTGTGCGCCGCCCTGCTCGGCTCTCACTGGCATCCCTACAGCGTCAATTTCACTCACCAGCCCCCCGACAACCTTCAACTGCATCGTCGCCTGTTCGGCTGCACCCTGGAGTTCGGCAGTGAGTTCAACGGCATCGTCTGCGCAGGTGCCAGTCTGGACATGACCAACGCCAATGCCGACCCGGCCATGGCCCGCTACGCCCAGAGCTACCTCGATTCGCTGCAAAGCCACCAAGGCACTTCGATGCTGTTCGAAGTGCGCAAGGCCATCTACCTGCTGCTGCCCATGGGCCGCGCCACCATCGAGCAAGTCGCGCAGAGCCAGGGCATGAACGTTCGCACCCTGCAACGTCGCCTGAAGGATGATGGCTGTGCGTTCAACGATGTGATCAACGATGTGCGCCGCGACCTGGTGCTGCGTTATCTGGACAACCCGAATTACACGCTCGGTCGCATTGCCGACATGCTTGGCTACTCGATGGCGAGTTCGTTTACGCGGTGGTTCATCAGCCAGTTCGGCATGCCGCCGGCGACGTGGCGGGTGCAAAAGCAAGGTTCGGCAAAAGCCCCGACGGACGCTGCCCCGCCCAAACCCTACTGATATCGCGCCTGTTGTAGGAGTGAGCCAGACAGCCGACCAATCTCTTTCAGGTGTACATATCCATTCCTGCGGTAACGGCCGCTATGGGTTTCGCCCTTACGGCGAGTCACTTGCAGAAGCGGCAAGTAACCAAGCGCTCTTGCCCCTTTCGTTCGGTGCCTCGCCTAGGCTCGGCATGCCCTCGCTCCGGCCCTGCTCCGTGGGCCCGCCGCCATCGGCCATCCATGGCCGGGGGCGGCTAACCCGGCATCCATGCCGGGTTGCCCACTGCGCAGAACCTGCGCTCGGCCTCTCGAGGGGGCGCTCAGATCAAAAGCGGAAGGCGAGCTAACGCTCGGCCTGATGAGTGGTGGAAATCAAAAGCGTATGGGATTCCCTGTAGGAGCCGGCTTGCCGGCGAAAATCGTCTGGACACCGCGTTCATTCAGACAGCCCGCGTTATCGTTGACGTCCATCGCCAGCAAGCTGGCTCCTACAATTTTGACCGTGTGAACCCGATCCCGTGTAGGAGCCGGCTTGCTGGCGATGGCGTCCGTCCAACCAACACATTAATTGTCTGACCCACCGCTATCGCCAGCAAGCCGGCTCCTACAGGGGAGCGGTGTACATGCTCGGAATGAGTGAGCGCAGCAGAGAAGGAGAACGCGTACGCAAATGAGCCAGGTCGGCTTTCAGGCCGCCTCGGCGGCTGTGGCGGTGGTCGCCCCCTCGAGAGGCCGAGCGCAGGTTCTGCGCAGTGGGCAACCCGGCAAGGATGCCGGGTTAGCCGCCCCCGGCCAGGGATGGCCGATGGCGGCGGGCCCACGGAGCAGGACCGGAGCGAGGGCATGGCGAGCATTAGCGAGCCACCGAACGAAAGGGGCAGAAGCGCTTTGGTTACTTTCGCGCTTTTCGAAAGTGACTCGCCGTAAGGGCGAAACCAATAGCCGCCATCACCGCAGCAATGGATATGTACTCAGACAACAATCCCCCACAAGCTTTGACACAGCATGGATCAACGTCGGCAAAGACACCGACGGAGGTCAACGATGACGTGGGAAGCTTGGCCTCTGGCCCTTCCCTGGCGAGCTTGCACCGGGCAAAAAAAACGGCGACTGCTGGCACAGTCGCCGAAAAAAACCGGTGTTGTCGACACCGGTCGAGGACACCACCACAGTGAGGAGTCAACCGCGGTGCAGCCCTCTGTCAAAAAGCGTTATGCGTCGGGTGTCAAAAGCCCCAGTGCAGCAACAACAGCACCAGCACGACGAGAAACACCGTCTCCCCCACCATCAACAGGATCGGCTTGATACCCACCGCCGCCAGCTCCTTGAGCTGGGTCTTCATGCCCAGGGCACTGATGGACACCACCAGGCACCAGCGCGACAGCTCATTGATCGAGCCCTGCACCACCGGGGCCACCCAGCCGGTGCTGTTGATGCACGCCAGCAACAGGAAACCGACGGCGAACCACGGCAGCAACGGCGGTCGCTTGCCGGTCGGATCGGCGCCCTGCATGCGGGTGATCATCGCGGCGGTGACGATCACCGGCAGCAGCATGGCGACCCGCATCAGCTTGACCACCGTGGCCGTATCGCCAGTCTCGGTCGACATGCTGTAACCGGCGCCGACCACCTGGGCCACGTCATGGATGGTCGCCCCGAGAAACACCCCGGCCACTTGCGGCGACAGTTGCAGCCAATTGGCAATCATCGGGTACACGATCATCGCCAGAGTCGACAGCGCCGACACCCCAATCACCGTGAACAAGGTCGCGCGTTCTTTCTGCGGATGATTGGGCAGCGCTGCCGCCAGCGCCAACGCGGCCGATGCACCACAAATCGCGGTAGCCCCTCCGGTGAGCATGCCGAACAAACGCTGGAAGCCCAGCGCCTTGGCCGCGATCACCGACACGCCGATGGTCACCACCACCAGAATCACCACCAGCGCCACTGGCTTCCAGCCCAGCGCAGCCATCTGTTCGAGAGTGATGCGCATGCCCAGCAGCGCCACGCCGATGCGCAACACAGTGCGCGCCGTGAACTCGATGCCGGCCTTGCAGGCACCGTCGCCGGCCAGAAAATTCAGGGCCATGCCCAATAGCAAGGCAAACAGCATCACCGGCGCACCGTAGTGCTCGGACAAAAAGGACGCGGCCGCCGCCACGATCAGACTGACGACAAAACCCGGCGCCAGTTCGCGCGTTCGGCTGTGGATACGGGTGAGAGCGATGGCGTTCATGGCGCGGCCTCCTCGGGAACAATGACGATGAATGCCTGGCCGTCGATGATCTCGACCGGGTAGTTGGCGACTTTGACTGCGGTGGAATTGAGCAGGTAACCGCTGCGCAGATCGAAGCGCAGACCATGGGCGCAACACTGAATCACTCGCCCCTCAAGACGCCCGCCACACAGCGAGGCGCCCTGGTGCGGGCAACTGTCGTCGATGGCGAACAAGTCACCTTCGACGTTGAACAGCGCCAGGCTTTTGTCATCGAATTCGAACAGTGCACGACCGCCGACCTGCGGGTGTTTGCCGGCAGGCACGGGGATACGCCGGGTCATACAGGTTGCCGCTCGTAATCACTTTCTTTCAGTGCCTGGCTCATGGCCCCGAGCAACACCGCTGCAGGTTGCGCGCCCACCACCGTCATGCGGCGATCGAACTGAAAGCCCGGTACGCCACTGCTCGCCTCGGGTGATCCGGCAAATGGCGTGGCGTCGCCCGTCAGGCAGTCAGCCAAGACCTGCGCATCAATGCCGCAGGAGCGGGCAATGGCGAGCAAGGTCTCGCGGCAACCAAGGTTTTCGCGTTTGCGGAAATAAGCGGCGAACAGCCGCTCAAGCAACATTTCACTCTGGGCAGCGTTGCCCAGCGCGCTGACCCGCTCGAACAGGCGATGGGCGTCTGCGGTATTGGGCATCGTCTCGATCTGGCCGAGGTCGATGGTCAGTCCAACCGCCGCGGCAGCCTTTTGTACCTGGGCCTGGCGCATGGTCATGGCATCGGCATTGCCCAGGCGCTTGCGGTAGAAATCGACGAAGGGCTCACCCTCCAACGGCAACTGCGGCAGCAACTGCACGCCATGCCACTGCGTGCTGATCTGCACATCCGGATGGCGACTGCGAAACTGTACCTGCGCATGCTCCAGTTGGCGTTTGCCGATCAGGCACCAGGGGCAGATAAAATCGAAAAACACATCAATCTGTAGACGACGACTCACAACTTCACCTCTAACCCGGCCTGGCTGACGGGGTCAGGCACGCGCTGACCCTGAAGGCGGGCAATATCTTTGTGGTAATGACACTTGGCATAAAAGAACACGGCCGCTGCCGCGAGGCTGACCAATGGCACCAGTTGGAAAGCGGCATGCAGGCCGATGAGGTCCGACACCCTTCCTGTGATGAACGGCCCCGGCGCCAGTCCCAGCATGTTGTTGGCCAATGTCAGCGTGGCGAAGGCCGTGCCATGGACCGAGTAATGGGTCAGGTTGGCGACCATCGCGCCAGCCGGGCCGGTGGTGCCGGTGGCAATCAGCATGCCCAGGCAAATCAGTGCCAGTTGCATAGGTCCTGCCGTCATTGCGAACGCCGCCGACAGCAGCAGGCAACTGCCCAGGCAAAAGGCGATGGCCAGGCTGACCTTGCGTTCCGGCGAGTTGCGACACAGCCGATCACTGAGCATGCCGCACACAATCATCCCCGCACCGCTGCACAGCACGATGATCGCCGCCATGGCGCCGGCTTTGTCCGTCGGCATGTCGTAGTAGCGATTTAGGTAGCTGGGAATCCACACCATCACCGTGCCGCCGACGAACAGCTGCAAGCCGCTGGCGACGTAGGTCGCTACCACTGAACGACTGGACCACAGCGTACGCAGCGGACGCTTGGCCCCCGCGACAGCCTTGGCGACCCGTTGCGGTGCGATGCGCGCTTCCTTGACGATGATCGGATAAAGCATCGCCAGCACCAGGCCAAACAACGCCATGCCGGCGAACGACCAGCGCCAGCCTAGCTTGGCCGCGATGGCACCGCCCAACGCCATGCCCAGCACCGAGCCGAACATGCCGCCCGCCATGAACGCGCTGGCCAAGGTGGCGCGCATGTGTTTCGGGAACACCGAAATCACCACGGCGATACCGACGCTGCCATAAGCCGCTTCACCGACGCCGACCATGAACCGGGCAATGAACATTTGCTGGTAATCCTGCGCCAATGCGCAGCCCAGCGTGGCCAGGCTCCACAGCAACGCCATCAGCGCCAGGCTCTTGACTCGTCCAAAGCGGTCAGCCATCAACGACAGCGGGAATGTCAGCAGGCCGACCATCAAGGCAACGATGCCGCTGAGCAACCCGAGCTGGCCGTCGCTCAGGGCCCACTCGCTCTTGAGCAGCGGGAACACCGCGTTCAGCACCTGGCGCGACATGTAATCGGAAATCAACAGGCCGAACGTCAATGCAAAAACGATCCAGGCATATTGGCGCGAAACGCCGACGCAACCTGCGTCGTCATCGTCAGCGGCGATTGGGTGAAAGGCCATGCAGCCTCCTCAATGCTTTTATTTATTGTTGTTATCAAGCGTGTTGCAGTGCGGTGGACGAGAGGTTGCGGCCCCTCGTCCGGACCGCCGGTCAGCCGCGTTGCGGCACACCCTTTTGCCCAGCCTTGCGGTTGGGGGCCATACCGTTGGCCAACAGGGTCTGCTCGATGCTGTCGTACTTCACACCGATGCGATAAATCTCGCGGGCTTCTTTGCCCGTGGCGATTTCGCGACCCAGTTCATGGGCAATGCGCACGGTTTGCTGGATCTGCGCCACCGAGCCGAAGCGATCACCCTTGTGATCAATGATAGTGTCTTCATTGCCCACGCGTGGGTGCATGCCCATGGCCATCGACATGGTGTTGAACGGCATGACGTTCTTGAGCAGCGACTCGGAGGTCAGGGTGCAGCCGTTCGGCGCGCGGTGGATGAAATTGAAGAAGTTGAACGGGTTCGGGCCGTCGAAACCGCCACCGATGCCGATCCAGGTCAGGTTCAGCGGCCCCTTGTAGATGCCCTTGCGCACCAGGCGCTCGAGGGTTTCCAGGGCATGCATGCCGGTCAGCTGGAAGTGCGGCTGGATGTCGTTGTCCATCAGGCGCTTGAGGTGCTCGGCAACCCAGGCCGGGCCGGCCGGCACGGTCATTTCGCTGTAGGCAGCCTGGATCAACGGGTTAGCCAGTGAGGTACCTTCCAGGTATTGCGGATACAACAGCTCCATGATGTTCATCTGGGTGGTGTTGATCGCCACCGTGACCTGATCCGGTTTTGGCGTCAGCTCGGCCAGCATGTGGCGGGTATCGTCGGACAGCCACTTGGCGGCTTCGCCATCACTTTCCGGGGCGAAGGAAATCGAACCGCCGACCTGGATGATCATGTCCGGCACCGCTTCGCGCACACCGGCAATCAGCTCGTTGAACTTCGACAGGCGCTTGGAGCCCTTGCCGTCCAGTTCACGCACATGCAGGTGCAGCACGGTGGCGCCGGCTTCATAGCAATCGACCGCTTTCTGGACTTGCTCGTCCATGGTCAGCGGGATGTCTTCCGGGAAATCTTCAGGCATCCATTCCGGGCCGTACGGGGCCACGGTGATGACTACTTTTTCCATGTTTTCCGGGTGCAGGGAATCGTCGAAGAATTGCATGATTTACTCCACTTTTTATGATTGTCCCGCCCACCCGGGATCGTGCCGGGCAGACGTGTTTACGAGTGCGTATGCAGAAAGGGTCGATCAGTAGGTCTTGTCGCCGATGATCCCGGCGCGCTCCATCTTGCGATGGCACGGCGGGTAATCCATGACGGCGTAGTGCTGGGTACTACGGTTGTCCCAGATGGCGATGCTGTTGGGCTTCCAGCGCCAGCGCACCTGATACTCGGGGATGTACGCCTGGCTGATCAGGTAGCGCAGCAATTCGCTGGCGCCGGGGTTGGCGTCCTGGCCGAAGCGGACCCGCTCAGAGGTGTGGTAGTTGCTGATGTGGGTGGTGAAGGCGTTGACGAACAGCACCTTCTCGCCGGTTTCCGGGTGGGTGCGCACCACCGGGTGTTCGGCGTCCGGGTACATCGCCTTGAGCGCCAGGCGTTTCTCGATCGGCATCGCCGCACCGAAACTCGCTTCGATGCTGTGACGGGCACGCAGGTCGGCGATTTTCACCTTCACGTCTTCCGGCAAACGCGCATAAGCCTCGACCATGTTGGCCCACATGGTGTCGCCGCCGACCGGCGGGCATTCCACGCAGCGCAACACGCACCCCATTGGCGGCGCCTCGCGCCAGGTGGCGTCGGTGTGCCAGGCGTTTTCATAGCGGTCCATCGGCTGGTCCGGATTCTTGTAGATGCGCACCAGCCCCGGATGATCCGGATCGCTGCCGGCCACCGGATGGTCTTCCAACTCACCAAAGCGGCGAGCGAAGGCCACGTGCTCGTCGCGAGTGATGTCCTGATCACGCAGGAACACCACCCGGTGCTTGAGCAACTGGGCACGAATCTCGGCAAACAGACCGTCGTCATGCACCGCGTCGGCGAGGTTCACGCCGATCAGTTCGGCGCCGATGTTGCAGGTCAATTGTTCGACTTTCATGGCTGGCCGCTCCTTAAATGACGAAAATCGACGAACCGGTGGTCTTGCGCGACTCAAGGTCGCGATGAGCCTGCACCGCATCCTGCAAGGCGTAGTGCTGGTTGATCTCGATCTTGATCCGGCCGCTGCCGACGTGGTCGAACAACTCACCAGCCAGCGCGGCTTTCTCCGCAGGGTCGGCGATGTAGTCAGCCAGGGCCGGACGGGTCAGGAACAACGAGCCTTTCATCGCCAGCATCACCGGGTCGAACGCAGGGATCGGACCGGATGCCGTGCCGACGCACACCATCAGGCCACGACGCTTGAGCGAATCCAGGGAGCCGGCGAAGGTGTTCTTGCCGACGCTGTCGAACACCACGTTGACGCCAACGCCATCGGTCAATTCGCGAACGCGGGCGGCGACGTCTTCATGGCTGTAATTGATAGTATGGTCGCAACCGTGAGCCCGGGCGATTTGGGCCTTTTCCTCGGTCGAAACCGTGCCGATCACGTTCAAGCCGAGCAATTTGGCCCACTGCGAGACGATCAGGCCGACGCCACCAGCGGCGGCGTGCAGCAGAATGCTGTCGCCTTCCTTGAAGTCGTAGATGCGGCGCATCAGGTACGAAGACGTCAGGCCGCGCATGGTCATGGCCGCAGCGGTCTCGAAACTGATGGTTTCCGGCAGCTTGATCAACGGCGCAGCCGCGATCAGCCGCTCGGTGCTGTAGGCACCAAGGGTGTTGAGGAAACCGGTATAGGTGACGCGGTCCCCCACCTGGACGTTGGTCACCCCTTCGCCGACGGCCTGGACCACACCGGACGCTTCAACCCCCATGCCGTTGGGCATCGGAATCGGATAAGTGCCATTGCGAAAATAGGTGTCGGCATAATTAAGGCCCACCGCCACATGACGAAGACGAACCTGGCCTGGACCGGGATCGCCGACCTCGACCTCCTCATAACGGAGGACTTCGGGACCACCGGTTTCGTAGAAGCGTACGGCGTTGGCCATTTTTTCTTATTCTCCAGTCTGTACAGCGTCGATTTGCGCTGATTGGACTGTAGGACGCAGTCTGGTGAGCCGCTTCTCATCAGACGACACAGGCTTTTCATTTCATGACAGATGGTTGCGGGCATGGAACGCAATGCTGCGCTATGACCAGGTTGGACCTGCGTCAGATATCGTCATCCGCCGCCTTGGTTGTGACGATGAGGGGCTCGATACCCCAATCGCCGGGCACATTCCAGTCTTCGCCAAACATCTCGGCCGGATGCATCGTACGCTCGGAGCCATTGCCGCACGCCAACGACTTGGCCGGACAATACCGGTCGCACCCCCAGCAAATCCGCTCGGGGTGTTTGGGGTTGTCGGGGAAATTCTTGGCCATGCCGATCTCCGGTCTTTGAGAGGCGTTTTTCCAACCTACAGCCTCTGTGCAAAGTCGTCCTTGATGGATATCAAGCTATCGACATCGAGTGACTGCCCTCCCCCGATCATGATCCTGAGGCTAAGCTGATAACGGCCGAACAGACTTGGAGACGTCGCTCATGATCAATAAAAATCCTCACCCGAACGCAGAGACACCCGACCGTCCACCGCTGTCGACATGGGACGATCAAGACGCCGCAACATCCATCGATAGCGATGCCTTTATCGCCCCGCCTGCGCTGACAAACGCCGAACTGGTTCACTTGCGTGTCCGCGTGATTGCCCTGGAAAACCTGGTCATCGCGCTGCTGGCGGAAGGTTCGGAACGTCAGCTCGCCGTTGCCCGGGAAATGGCCGGCTACATTTCCCCCAGAGCCGGGTTTACCCAGCATCCCTTGACCGTCCATGCGGCGGCACAGATGACCCACAGCGTCGAGCGCGCCCAGCGATTTCGCCGGCGCGACGAGCCGTCGGTTTAATTACTCAAAACTTGATAGCAATCATTATTGTTCGCAGCAAACCTTCCTAGACTCGGGTTCCTACTCGACAGTGCCCAGGAAGAAATCATGCGTACCTCTCTCACACTCGCTTTGCTCTTGTTCGTACCACTGGCTCAGGCCAAGGAATACCCGATCGGCGAACCACAGCTGTGTCCGGGGCTGGAAGTCGGGGCGGTTTATCTGCAACCGATCGAGATGGAACCGGCGGGCATGATGCGCGCCACTGCGGATTCGGATGTGCACCTGGAGGCCGACATCCGCGCCACTGCGGATAATCACCAGGGCTTTCAGGAAGGCAGTTTCGTGCCCTATCTCAACGTCTCTTTCAATCTGAAAAAGCAAGGCAAAGACCCGGAACTCAAAGGCGATTTCCACGCCATGGTCGCCAACGACGGTCCGCACTACGGCGACAATGTGAAGCTGATGGGGCCGGGCAAATATCAACTCACCTTCACCATCCTGCCACCCGGTGGTCACGCCTCTCTCGGTCGCCACACCGACAAGGAAACCGGTGTCGCGCCCTGGTTCGAACGCTGCGAGCTGCACTACGAATTCGTCTACGCCGGCATTGGCAAAAAAGGTGGCTATTGAATGAAACGCCTGCAGGTTGCCTGCCTGCTGGTGGCTGGAGCCCTTGCGCCGTTGACCGCCCATGCCGAGTTGCCGAGCTACGAACTGATCCTGCGCGATGGTCACTTCACGCCGGCCTTGCTGGAGGTCCCGGCCGGGCAGCGATTCAAGATCGTCCTGAAAAACAACGGTCAGGGGCCGGCCGAATTCGAGAGCACACCGCTGCGGGTTGAAAAAGTCATGTCACCGGGCGTGACCACCTTTGTCGTCATTCACCCGCTCAGGCCCGGTCACTACCCGTTTTTCGACGAGTTCAATCCGCAACTGCCCGAGGGCGGCATCCTCGCGAAATAACCTGTCAGCGCACGGAGTTTTCATGAATCAATCAATGTTCATCGTCTGGCGCGAAAGCGTCGAGGCGTTGCTGGTGATCGGCATTCTCCAGGCCTGGGCCAGCCAGCAGTACCAGGGTCATCGACTGGTCAAATACTTGTGGGTCGGCGTGGGGCTGGGGTTGCTGCTCTCGGGTCTGTTGGCCGTGCTGATTCTGTTTGCCGGCGAGGCCATGAGCGGGTCGGCCAGTGAATGGTTCCAGGCCTCACTCGCGCTGGTCGCCAGCCTGTTGATCGTGCAAATGGTGGGCTGGATGCACCGTCACGGGCGCTCCCTCAAACAGGATTTGCAGCGCCACGCCGACAGCCATCTGGCCCGGCAAGGCGGCATGGGGTTGTTGCTGCTGGCGATGCTTGCGGTCAGTCGTGAAGGCAGTGAAACGGTCGTGTTTCTCTATGGCGCCGGTGCTCAACTGCGAGGCCCGCAGCTCGGTTTGTTTGCCATCGGCGGCGCCATGGGGCTGGTGCTGTCGGCGTTGACCATCATCCTGCTGCACAGCAGTCGCCGGTTCATTTCGTGGCAACGATTCTTTGCCATCAGCGAAGTCATCCTGCTCATGCTCGGGGCCGCATTGCTGGTCAGTGGCACCGAGCGAATCGGCGGCCAACTGCTCGCCCTCGATCTGCCGGAGCAGGTTTACGGCGTCATTGGCGACGCGTTCTGGGACAGCAGCGTCTTACTGAGCGACAGCCATGGGCTCGGTGGTTTCCTCGCCGGTTTTGCCGGTTATCGGGCAACCCCCAGCGGCCTGACCTTGCTGGTATGGATCGGTTACTGGCTGGTCGTCGGCGGATGGCTACGGCAACGGACGATGGAAAAAGTCCCATGCCTGAACTGAGTTGGCACAATCGATGGCTCCAGCAAATGGGCGACGGGATGCGTCGCCATGCGCGGTTCATTCGTGCCGCGCAGTGGCTGGTTGTGGTGTTTTACGCAGTGCTGCTGGTGATCCCGCCGCTGCTGCCGCTGCCGGACAGTCAGGCACGGATGCTCGACAACCTGACCTTGCTTGCGCAGTTTTTGTTTTGGGGGATCTGGTGGCCGTTCGTGCTGCTGTCGATCGTGATGTTCGGTCGGCTCTGGTGTGGCGTGCTGTGTCCGGAAGGCTCGCTCAGCGAATGGGCCAGCCATTACGGTAAAGGCATGGGCGTGCCGCGCTGGTTGCGCTGGGGCGGCTGGCCGACCCTGGCGTTCTGCCTGACGACCCTCTATGGCCAGTTGATCAGCGTCTATGACTACGCTCAGGCGGCGCTGCTGATTCTGGGTGGTTCGACTGTCGCTGCGGTGGTCGTCGGGTTGTTGTTCGCCCGAGGCAAGCGGGTCTGGTGCCGTTACCTGTGCCCGGTCAGCGGCGTGTTCGCACTGCTCGCCCGCCTGGCGCCGGTGCATTTTCAGGTCAACGAACAACGCTGGATAGAAAACGCCCCGCCACGCCTGCCGCCCCCCAACTGCGCTCCGTTGCTCGATATCCGACGCCTGCAAGGCGCCAGTGATTGTCATGCCTGTGGGCGCTGCAGCGGGCAACGCGGTGCCGTCCAGTTGATCGCCCGGTCGGGCAATCAAGAGATTCTTCACGCGACGTCGCAGACGCTATCCCCGTGGGATGCTCGCTTGCTGCTGTTCGGTGTGATCGGCCTGGCGATGGGCGCATTCCAGTGGACGGTCAGCCCCTGGTTCGTCGCCCTCAAACAAACGCTTGCCCAATGGCTGGTTGAACACGACCAGTTCTGGGCCTTGCAAGACAACGCGCCCTGGTGGCTGCTCACCCACTACCCGCAGCTCAACGACAGCTTCAGTTGGCTCGACGGGTTCAGCATCGTCACTTACCTGAGTTTGAGTTCGGTGCTGCTCGGCACCGTACTAATGGTTCTCTTGCGCCTGACCGCTCGACTGGCGGGTGATCGTGCACTGTATTGGCCCCTGGCGCTCACACTCACGCCCCTGGGTGGTGCGGGACTGTTTCTCGGGTTGTCGGCAACCACCGTGAAACTGCTGCGCTATGAAGGTTTGCTGCTGGAATGGGTGCAACCGGTCAGGGCCTGCCTGTTGGTGGCCGCGATAGGCTGGAGTTTGCTGCTGGGATGGAAGCGACTGAGCCGCGAAAACCGCTCTCTGGCGCGACGCATGTCGGGCAGCGCCTGCCTGCTGTTGGCCAATGGTTTGATCGGGGTTGGCTGGTGGTTGCAGTTCTGGGGCTGGTCCTGAGCGCCCACCTCCACAACCACCCGCCCGGGTGGTCTAGACCTTGAATCGCGCCACGGTCTGATGCAGCGCCCCGGCCATCTGCGCCAGTTCATGGCCTGCGGTGTCGGTGTGCTGCGCACCCAGCAAGACTTGCTCGGACAAGGTGCGAATCCCCACCAGATTGCGATCCACCTCACGCGCCACCAACGCCTGCTCCTCCGTGGCACTGGCAATCATCAGGTTGCGTTCATTGATCTGCGAGATGGACCGGGTGATCTGATCCAGTGCATCACCTGAGCGCTGCGCCACTTCCAGGGTGGCTCGCACCAGATGACTGCTGCTTTGCATGGCCGTCACCGCATGGCCGGTATCCTGGCGAATGTTGCCGATCATCTGCTCGATTTCCTGGGTGGACTCCTGCGTGCGATGCGCCAGCGCGCGCACTTCATCGGCGACCACGGCAAAGCCGCGCCCGGCATCCCCGGCCCGTGCGGCTTCAATTGCCGCGTTGAGGGCCAGCAGATTGGTCTGCTCGGCGATGCTGCGAATCACGTCCAGGACTTTGCTGATGTCCTGCACCCGGCCCGCCAGTTGTTCGATGCGTTGCGAGGTGTCGGTGACGCCATCAGCCAGTTCGCCGATGGCAACCACGGTTTCCTGAACCTGTTCGCGGCCGCGCTGCGCGGTTTGCTCGGACTGTTTGGAGGCCTCGGAAGTACTGACCGCGTTGCGCGCCACTTCATCCACCGCAGCCGTCATCTGATTCACCGCCGCAGCGGCCTGCTCGATCTCCAGCCCCTGCAATTGCAGGTTGCTGGCGGTCTGGCTGCTGACGGCACTCAGTTCTTCGGAAGAGCTGGCCACCCGGTCAACCGAAGAAGCGATGTGCTTGACCATGGCATTCAGGCTTTGCTGCATCTGATGCATGTTCATCATCACACTGCCGTCGGCACTTGCACCCACCGGCACCTGAATCGTCAGGTCGCCCTCGGCGATTTCACTCAAGAACCGTGCGGCATCATCCGGCTCGCCACCCAATGGCCGGGTCACACTGCGCGTGACGACTATCGCAGCGGCAATCACCAGCGCCAGGCAGAACAGGAACAACCCGAGCATGTTGCGCCGGGCATCGCTGTACAGCGCCTGCGCCGACTGTTCACGGTCGATGAAGATTTTCCCTTGCAGCGCCATCAACTCATCCAGGCTGCGATACACCTCGGCTTCGGCCGGTACGACTTTCTGCTTCAGCTGGGCCATGGCATCGTCGGAAGCCCCTTGCCGAATCAAGACCTGCACCTGGGTGAACGCGGCAACGTAGGCTTCGCGGTTCTTTTTCAAGGCCAGGTATGCGGCTTTGCCCTCTGGCAGATAGAACAGCGGCTCAAGGGTTTCGAGCGCCTGGGTGATGCGTTTCTTGGTGGCGTCGATCGACTGCTGCACTTGCTGATTGTCCTTGTTGATCAGCAAGTCCCGGGTGTTCCTGGCGTTATCGCGCACGCCCGTGGCAATGACCATGATCGGTTCGATCTTCGGCCAGTCCTGTTTGACGATGACCACCGCCTGTTCCTTGAGCGTTGCCAGATCGTGCAACGCGTAAAACGCCATGCCCATCAGCGCCAGCGGCGCGATTGCAAAGCCGATGACGATCCGTTGTGCCGTGGTTAATTTAGCCATATCAAATGCTCCCAGTTTGATACCTGCCTGATTGGCAGCGCATTTGAAATTCATGGTGGATGTCACTGTTGAACGTTGATTCGCAGGTTCGGTTACCCCCGTAACACGAACGCTGGAAACAACTCGCGCATCGCCTCCCAAAGATCGGGTAGCAAAGCCTGTGCCGAAACGCTCGGCAGCAGCGGATCGAACATCCGCTCGGTGCGCACCAGTTGCACGGCGAAGCGTTTGACGCCCAGCGCGCTCAATCGCTGCGCGAGGGTCAACAGACGTGCCGGTTCGACGAGATGCCAATGCACGGTGGTGCGGCATTCGTAGTCGACATCGCTGGCCAGCAGATGCTCGAGGCTGCGCCAGTTGGCTGTTCCGCTGCCCTCGACGCGGGTGATGGCCTGGCAATCCTCGGGCAATGCCTTGACGTCGAAGCCCACCCAGTCGGCCCCGGCCAGCGCCTTGGCGAACGCGGCCGGCTTGATGCCGGCGCTGTGCAAACCGATGCGAAATCCCATGGCGCGCACTTCATCCATGGCGCCGGGCAACGCGTCCTGCAAGGTCGGCTCACCGCCGCTGAACACCACGGCATCGAGCAGGTCCTGTCGACGTTGCAGAAACGCCATAACCCGCCGCCAATCCACTTCCTCGGTGCCACGAGGCGGGATCAGTTGCGGGTTATGGCAGTAACGACAACGCCAGGCGCACCCCTGGCAAAACAGCACGCAAGCGAGCTGTCCCGGATAGTCGATAGTGGTCAGGGGCACCATGCCCCCGACCCGCAGCATTCGACTCATTGGCGCCCGGCCACGGCCGCGCTTTCGGTGAAGTGCACCCGTTCGCGGTGCTCCGACTGTTTGCCCGGATTGAACGCCGACACCGGACGGTGATAACCCATCACCCGGGTCCAGACTTCGCAGCGTTGACGTTGAGCCTGGGGCAGTGTTTGCGATGCAATCATGGTGAAGCTCCTTGCGGTTGAGTGGATCGAAATCAGTGAACGGTGCCGGTTTGCTGTTCTTTGAGCAGCAGGATCTCGTCGCATTTAGGGCAGAACTCGTGCTCGCCATCGAGGTAGCCGTGCACCGGGCAGATGGAGAATGTCGGGGTCACGGTCAGGTACGGCAGGCGGAACCGCCCGAGGGCTTTGCGCACCAGTTGCTTGCAGGCTTGGGTCGAAGAAATCCGCTCGGCCATGTACAGATGCAAGACCGTCCCGCCGGTGTATTTGCATTGCAATTCGTCTTGCAGTTCCAGGGCCTCGAAGGGGTCTTCGGTGTAGCCCACGGGCAGTTGCGAGGAGTTGGTGTAATACGGCGCCTGCGCGCTGCCGGCCTGGAGAATGTCGGGATAGCGCTTGAGGTCTTCCTTGGCGAAACGGTAGGTAGTGCCCTCGGCCGGCGTCGCTTCGAGGTTGTAGAGGTGGCCGGTTTCTTCCTGGAAACGCACGAGCGTGGCGCGCACATGGTCCAGCATCCTCAGGGCAAACTGCCGGCCGTGCTCGGTGTGCATGCCCTCCTTGTCGCCGGTGAAATTGCGCAGCATTTCATGCAGGCCATTGAGGCCAATGGTCGAGAAATGGTTGCGCAAGGTGCCGAGGTAACGCTTGGTGTACGGGTACAAACCGGCATCCATGTGATGCTGAATCACCTTGCGCTTGACCTCCAGGCTCTCCATCGCCAGTTCCATCAGCGTGTCCAGACGCTTGAGCAAACCGCTGGTATCACCCTTGAATACATAACCCAGTCGCGCGCAGTTGATGGTCACCACGCCGAGCGATCCGGTCTGTTCCGCCGAGCCGAACAAGCCGCCACCGCGCTTGAGCAACTCGCGCACGTCCAGTTGCAAGCGGCAGCACATCGAACGTACCTGATTGGGCTGCATGTCCGAATTGAGGAAGTTCTGGAAATACGGCAAGCCGTAACGTGCGGTCATCTCGAACAGGCGGTCAGCGTTTTCACTGTCCCATGGAAAATCATGGGTGATGTTGTAGGTCGGGATCGGAAAGGTGAACACCCGCCCTTTCGCATCGCCGGCCTGCATCACCTCGATGTAGGCGCGGTTGAGCAGGTCCATTTCGGCTTGCAGGTCGCCATAGGCAAACGGCATTTCCTCACCGCCGATGATGGGGATCTGCTCGCGCAGATCCTGCGGGCAAACCCAGTCGAAGGTCAGGTTGGTAAAGGGCGTTTGCGTGCCCCAGCGCGATGGGACGTTGAGGTTGTAGATGAATTCCTGGATCGCTTGGCGTATCTGCTCGAAACCCAGCTGGTCTTTGCGCACATAGGGCGCCAGGTAGGTGTCGAACGAACTGAACGCCTGGGCACCGGCCCATTCGTTTTGCAGGGTACCGAGGAAATTCACCATCTGCCCCAGGGCACTGCTCAAGTGCTTCGGCGGACCGGCTTCGACCCGTCCCGGCACACCGTTGAGCCCTTCGTGCAAGAGCGTGCGCAGCGACCATCCGGCGCAATAACCGGCGAGCATGTCGAGGTCGTGCACATGCAAATCCGCCTCGCGGTGGGCCTGGCCGATGGCTTCGCTGTAGACCTCGTCCAGCCAGTAGTTGGCGGTGACCTTGCCCGACACGTTCAGCACCAGCCCGCCCAGGGAATAGCCCTGATTGGCGTTGGCCTGGACCCGCCAGTCTTCACGGTCGAGGTATTCGTTCATGGAGGTGGCGACCTCGACCAGGGTCCGGCGGTCGCGGCGCAAGCGTCCGTGCTGTTCGCGGTAGACGATGTAGGCGCGCATGGCGAAGAAAAAACCGGCGTCCATCAGCACCCGTTCGACACGGTCCTGGATCTGTTCGACATGCAGTCTCGGCAGCCCTTCCAGGCGGGCGAGTACGGCCTCGAGCAGGCCTTCGGCTTCAACGTCGGTGTATTCCCCGGTTGCCCTGCCGGCAGCGATCAACGCCTGACGGATCTTGTCGGCGTCGAAGGCAACCAGGTCACCGTTGCGCTTGTGCAGACGGTTACTTCCTACTGAGATCAGCGTGCTTTGCATTCGGCCTCCAGATACTACATATAGATTTTTATTCATCTAAAAACACAACATGCAGTGGAGGTTACGTACAAAGGGCGGATCTGCAATTGATCGATATCAAGATTTGGCGGTGATTGCCTAGCATTTGTTTTTGGTGTGTATATCCGTTTCTTCGGTGATGGCGGCTATTGGTTTCGCCCTTACGGCGAGTCACTTGGAAGAGCCCCAAGTAACCAAGGGCTCTTGCCCCTTTCGTTCGGTGCCTCGCCTAGGCTCGGCATACCCTCGCTCCGGTCCTGCTCCGTGGGCCCGCCGCCATCGGCCATCCCTGGCCGGGGGCGGCTAACCCGGCATCCATGCCGGGTTGCCCACTGCGCAGAACCTCCACTCGGCCTCTCGAGGGGGCGCTCAGATCAAAAGCGGAAGGCGAGCTAACGCTCGGCCTGATGAGTGGTGGAAATCAAAAGCGTATGGGATTCCCTGTAGGAGCCGGCTTGCCGGCGAAAAACGCCCAGACACCGCGTTGATTCAGAAACCCCGCGTTATCGTTGACGTCCATCGCCAGCAAGCTGGCTCCTACAATTTTGAATCGTGTGAACCCAATCCCCGTGTAGGAGCCGGCTTGCTGGCGATAGCGGTGGGTCAGTCGACGTATGTATTGGCTGGACGGGCACCATCGTCGGAACGCCGCCCGCAGCAAGCCGGCTCCTACAGGGGATAGGTGTACATATCCGGAATGAGGGAACGCGTGCACCAAAGAGCCAGGTCGGCTTTCAGGCCGCCTCGGCGGCTGTGGCGGTGGTCGCCCCCTCGAGAGGCCGAGCGCAGGTTCTGCGCAGTGGGCAACCCGGCATGGATGCCGGGTTAGCCGCCCCCGGCCAGGGATGGCCGATCGCGGCGGGCCCACGGAGCAGGACCGGAGCGAGGGCATGGCGAGCATTAGCGAGCCACCGAACGAAAGGGGCAAGAGCGCTTGGTTACTTGGCGCTTCTCCAAGTGACTCGCTGTAAAAGCGAAACCATTAGCGGCCGTTACCGCAGGAATGGATATGTACACCATCAGAAACTCGGCGCTTGGACTTACGGCAAATCAACCACCACTCATATTCATGAACCGAACAATCTGCACATCCCCCTCCGGAGTGAAATCATGGCGCAGCGGTTTACCGCGCAAAGCCTTTTGCACCGCATTGATCACCGGCTGGTCATCCAGCGGATAACGCCGCAGCAACCCTCTCAAATCCAGCGCATCGTCCTGCCCCAGACACAACAGCAGCTTGCCTTCCACGGTCATCCGCACCCGGTTGCAAGTACCGCAGAAGTTGTGGCTGTTGGGTGAAATGAAACCGATCCGGGTCTCGGGATGGCGTTCCAGGCGCACATAACGCGCCGGCCCGCCGCTGTTTTCCGTGCTGTCGAGCAAACGATGACGCTGAGCAATCAACGTGCGCACGTCATCACTGGAACAAAACGATTCGCCCCGTGATCGCCCGACGTCGCCCAGCGGCATTTCTTCGATAAAACTGATATCGATGCGCTGGTCGATGGCGTATTGCACCAGCGCCGGGACCTCATCGAAGTTGCGCCCCTTCATCACCACGCAGTTGAGCTTGATTCGCTCAAACCCCGCATCCCGCGCCGCTTCGATGCCGCTAAGCACCTGATCGAGATCGCCGTTGCGGGTGATCGCGCGAAATTTCTGCGCGTCCAGGCTGTCGAGGCTGATGTTCATCCGTTTAACACCCGCCTCCACCAACGGCCGCGCCAGGCGGCCCAGCTGCGAGCCGTTGCTGGTCATCACCAGTTCGCGCAAACCGGGCAACGCGGCGATGTTGCGACACAGATCGACAATGCCGGGACGGATCAACGGCTCGCCGCCGGTAAGGCGAATCTTGCGCACGCCCAATCCGACGAACAACGTTGCCAGGCGCTGCAATTCCTCCAGCGTGAGCACCTGCTGACGCGGCAGGAAGGTCATGTTTTTCGCCATGCAATACACACAACGAAAATCACACCGGTCCGTCACCGACATCCGCAGATAATCGATCTGCCGCCCAAAACCATCCTGCATCACAGCGTTCATCACATCTCCCGGTTAGCCTTGAGGCTCACTGCACCAGCGGTGAGTCAGCGCCCTGCAAATGAATACCGCGAACATCCGCCGCGCCAATCAGGGTTTGCAGGTATTGCACCAGGGCCTTTTGCCAGACGCCCTGCTGCAACTGCGTGCGGATCGCCGTCGACACCGCTTCATAGGGCAACGGCATGCCTTCGATCCGCTGATCGACACTGACCACATGCCAGCCATAACGACTTTCCAACGGTTTGCTGGCCAGCCCCGGTGCCAGCGTGAACAGCTGCCGCTCCAGTTCCGGCACGGTCTGGCCTTTGCTGATCTGCCCCAGGGAACCACCTTGTGCCTTCGACGGGCAGGCCGAATATTTCACCGCCAGCTCGGCGAAGCTGCCGGGGAAGTCTTCCAGCCGTTGCAGCAGGATTTCTGCCTGGGCATGCGCCAGCTCGCGGGCTTCGGCATCGTCCGGCGCGCACTCCAGCAGGATGTGCCGCACCGCCAGCAACGGCGCGCTGTGAAAGCGCCCGCGATTGTTTTCGTAGTAACGAAGGCTGGTTTGCTCGTCGCATTGCGGCACGATCACCTCGCGTTCGAGCAACAAGCGCGTGGCGGCTTCTTCTTCGTTCTCACCGGCACCGACCTCCAGCGACACGCCCAGTTCGGCAATGCGCTGCTGCAACAACTCGCGGATCACCAGCGCCTTGGCGGCCAGATACACCGCCTCTTCGCGGCTTTCGGCCGGGTGATATTGCAGCTCCTGGGCCATCGCTTCCGGGGTGATCACCACCTCGTTGACGCTGATGATCGGCCACTCCTGCTCGCTGCTGGCGATCAACTGCGCCGGCGCGTCATCGGCCGCCGCAGGCTCAACCGCGAGCTCTTCAAACGGCGCGACATCGTCCGGCACCGCAACCTCTACTTGTTTGGAAGATCCGCAGCCACCGCTGCCGCCGTTACCGCCGCCACATCCACATCCACCTGACATGATTGTCTCCTCAGAATTTCTGCCGAACGATTTGATAACGGCGTCCCAGGTACCAGACCGGTGCACTGATCACGTGTACGAGACGGGTGAAGGGGAACAACACAAACAGGGTCAGGCCGAGGAACACGTGCAGCTTGTAGGTCAGCCCGACCGGAGCGATGGAGGCCGCCGCTTCCGTCGGCCGCAACAGCACGGTGTTCTGCGCCCAGTCGGCGAGCATCACCATCACCGAACCGTCCATGTGCGCGGTGGACGCAACGATGGTCAGCAGGCCGAGCAGCAACTGCGCCAATAGCACCAGCAGAATCAGGATGTCCGACGTACTGGACGTGGCGCGGACCCGAGGATCGCTCAGGCGCCGGTTGACCAGCATCAGCAGGCCGATCAGGCACAACAGGCCGAAGAAGCCGCCGGACACCATCGCCAGCAACTGCTTGTTCTCAGTGCTGATGACATGGTGGTAAACCGACGCAGGCGTCAGCAGGCCGACGAAATGCCCGGCCAGCACGAACAACACACCGATGTGGAAGAAGTTGCTCGCCACGCGCATGCCGCGCTGGTTGAGCATTTGGCTGGAGCCCGCCTTCCAGGTGTACTGCGACAGGTCGAAGCGGGCCCAACTGCCGATCAGGCAAATGGCCAAAGCGATATAGGGATAAATCCCGAACAACAACAGGTTCCATTTAGACATTGCCTACCTCCTGGACTGGCGCGGCGGCCAGTCCTTCATGCTGAAAATCCACCCAGTGCAACGGCACCGCGCTTTCTTCCCGGGCCTTGCCCGGCGCGCTTGGCAGCGAACCGCAACGGTCCTGCTGTTCGGCCTGGAGAAAGTCCACGGCCTCCTCTTCCCAGATCTTGTCGAGGGCTTCGAGCGAGTCGTCGCGCACTTCCGCCGCGACCTGCTCACGCAGGTCGGCCACGGCCTGATGCGGTTCGGCCCCGGCAATCTGCAGCAGCGCCCGGAAGCAACTGGCGTAGGCGCTTTCACGCTCCTCCAGACGCGCCGCGAGCAAGGCCAGCAGGTGCGAGACATCCGCCAGGCCCTCGCGGGCCTCGATGTCTTCGCGAGTGGACAGAAACTCCAGGTACAGCGGGATGTAGTCCGGCAGCTCTTTGACGCCGATGGCAAAACCGGCGTCTTCGTACTGCGCCATCATGTCGACCATGGCCTGGCCACGGTCGCGGGACTCGCCGTGCACGTGTTCGAACAACAGCAACGAGAGCGCGCGCCCCCGACCGAACAGCGCACCGTAGTGCTCCTGCCCGTCCATCAGGTCATTGGCGCAGATCAGCTCCAGCAACTCGAACAACGCACCGCGCTGCTTCGGGCTGATTTCACGCGACTGAATGATCGCCTGCTCCAGTTCGTCGCGGCCGCTGATCAGCGTTTCAGTCGGGTAATCGAGCAGCAGCGAAATCACTTTGAGAATTTGCATGCTCATTCCTCCCACAACTGCACGGTTTTCAGGACGTCGCGACGGTTGGCCTTTTTCGCGCCGAACATGTTGGTGTCGGAGCTGCCGCTGCAACCGCTGCCGAAACTGAAACCGCAACCGGAGCGTTCGGCAAAGGCGTCGCTCATGGCGTCTTCGCGGTGGGCGGTCGGTACCACAAAGCGGTCCTCATAGTTGGCGATGGCCAGGTAGCGGTACATTTCCTCGACCTGGTCCACGCTCAAACCGACGTCCGCCAGCACTTGCAGGTCTTGCACGCCATCGACTTGCTCGGAACGCTTGTAGGCACGCATCGCCAGCAAGCGTTTCAACGCACGCTTGACCGGTTTTTCATCGCCGGCAGTCAGCAGGTTGGCCAGGTACTTCAGCGGAATACGCAGGCTGTCGACGTCCGGAATCACCCCGTTCATGCCGACGGTGCCGGCAGTTGCAGCGTTTTGAATCGGCGACAGTGGCGGTACGTACCAGACCATCGGCAAGGTGCGGTATTCCGGGTGCAGCGGCAGCGCGAGTTTCCAGTCCACGGCCATTTTGTAGACCGGCGAACGCTGGGCGGAATCGATCACGGACTGCGGTACACCGTCTGCCAGGGCCTGACGGATCACAGCCGGGTCATTCGGATCGAGGAAGATCTCCAGTTGTTTTTCGTACAGATCCTGCTCATTGGCGGTGCTCGCGACTTCGCTGATGCGGTCGGCGTCATACAGCAACACGCCGAGGTAACGGATACGACCGACGCACGTTTCGGCGCATACGGTCGGCATCCCGGCTTCGATACGCGGGTAGCAGAAAATGCACTTCTCGGACTTGCCGCTTTTCCAGTTGAAGTAGATTTTCTTGTACGGGCAGCCGCTGATGCACATGCGCCAGCCACGGCATTTTTCCTGGTCGATCAGGACAATGCCGTCTTCTTCACGCTTGTAGATCGCCCCGCTCGGGCACGATGCCGCACACGCCGGGTTGAGGCAGTGCTCGCACAGGCGCGGCAAATACATCATGAAGGTGTTTTCGTACTCGCCGTAAATGTCCGCCTGGATCTTGTCGAAGTTCTTGTCCTTGCGACGCTTGGCGAATTCGGTGCCGAGGATTTCTTCCCAGTTCGGGCCCCACTCGATTTTCTCCATGCGCTTGCCGGAGACCAGCGAGCGTGGGCGCGCCGTCGGCTGATGCTCGCCCAGCGGTGCGGTGTGCAGGTGTTGGTAATCGAAGTCGAACGGCTCGTAGTAGTCGTCGAGGCTCGGCAGGTCCGGGTTGGCAAAGATGTTGGCCAACACGCGGAACTTGCCGCCGATGCGCGGGTTGATCGAGCCGTTGGCATTGCGGATCCAGCCGCCCTTCCACTTGTCCTGGTTTTCCCATTCTTTCGGGTAGCCGATCCCGGGTTTGCTTTCGACGTTGTTGAACCAGGCGTATTCCATGCCTTCACGGCTGGTCCAGACGTTTTTGCAGGTGATCGAGCAAGTGTGGCAACCGATGCACTTGTCCAGGTTCAGCACCATGCCGATTTGTGAGCGAATCTTCATCTCAGTTCTCCTCGATATCGGTCGGCAGAGGACGCGGCAGGTCATCACCGGACGAACCATCGAGCCAGTCGACTTTGGACATTTTGCGCACCACGACGAACTCGTCGCGGTTGCAACCGACCGTGCCGTAATAGTTGAAACCGTAGGCCTGCTGGGCATAGCCACCGATCATGTGGGTCGGTTTGAGCACGACGCGGGTCACCGAGTTGTGGTGGCCGCCACGGGTCTTGGTGGTTTCCGATCCGGGCACGTTCACGATCCGTTCCTGGGCGTGGTACATCATCACCATGCCGTCCTTGACCCGCTGACTGACCACCGCACGGGCGGTCAGCGCACCGTTGGCGTTGAAGCACTCGATCCAGTCGTTGTCTTCGATACCGGCGCTTTTCGCGTCGTTCTCCGACAGCCAGACAATCGGGCCGCCACGGCTTAAGGTCAGCATCAGCAGGTTGTCGCTGTAGGTGCTGTGGATGCCCCACTTCTGGTGCGGCGTGATCCAGTTCAGGACGATTTCCTTGTGGCCGTTGCTGCGCTTGCCTTTCACCCCGGCGATGGTCCGGGTGTTGACCGGCGGCCGGTAACTCATCAGCTGCTCGCCGAACGCCTGCATCCACGGGTGATCCTGGTAGAACTGCTGGCGACCGGTGATGGTGCGCCATGGAATGGCTTCATGAACGTTGGTGTAACCGGCGTTGTAGCTGACGTGATCGTCTTCGAGACCCGACCAGGTCGGGCTGGAAATGATCTTGCGCGGCTGCGCCTGGATGTCGCGGAAGCGAATCGCCTCATGCTCCTTGCCCACCGCCAGATGGCTGTGGTCGATACCGGTGAATTCCGACAGCGCGGCCCAGGCCTTGACCGCTACGTGACCGTTGGTTTCCGGTGCGAGCGACAGGATCACTTCCGCGGCATCGATGGCCGAGTCGATTTTCGGACGGCCGTGGCTGATACCGGCGTCCCGTTCGTGGTGGTTGAGCTCACCGAGGAACTTCACTTCGGCCTCGGTGTTCCAGTTGATGCCCTTGCCGCCGTTGCCGTGTTTCTCCAGCAATGGCCCGAGGGACGAGAACTGCTTGTAGATGTTCGGGTAGTCGCGCTCGACCACGTGCAGGTTCGGTGCGTTTTTACCCGGCACCGGTGCCACGCCTTCGCTTTTCCAGTCGGTGCCGCCAAACGGCTGGGCCAGTTCGCCGACGCTGTCGTGCATCAGCGGAATGGTCACCAGATCCTTTTCGACGCCCAGGTGCCCTTCGGCCATGCTGGAAAACGCCTTGGCGATGCCTTTGTAGATTTCCCAGTCGGAACGCGATTCCCACGCCGGGTCGATCGCGGCCGACAACGGGTGAATGAACGGGTGCATGTCCGAGGTGTTCATGTCGTCTTTTTCGTACCAGGTCGCGGTCGGCAAGACGATGTCGGAATAGACGCAGGTCGAGGACATGCGGAAGTCCAGCGTAGTCACCAGATCGAGCTTGCCGATGGCGCCCTCGTCCACCCATTCGGCTTCTTCCGGTTTGCAGTCGCCGACCTGGCCGATGTCTTCGTTCATCACCCCGTTCTTGGTGCCGAGCAGGTACTTGAGCATGTACTCGTGGCCCTTACCCGAGGAGCCCAGCAGGTTGGAGCGCCAGATGAACATGTTGCGCGGGAAGTTCACCGGGCTGTCCGGTTGCTCGCAAGAGAAGCGCAGCGAACCGTCCTGCAGCGACTTGACCACGTAATCTTTCGGTTCCATGCCGGCAGCAGCGGCATCACGGCAAATGTGCAGCGGGTTGGTGTTGAGTTGCGGTGCGCTAGGCAACCAGCCGGCGCGTTCGGCGCGGATGTTGTAGTCCAGCGCATGCTCGGGGAATTGCGACTTGTCGGCCAATGGCGAGAGCACGTCGTGCATGCTCATCTTCTCGTGGCGCCACTGCGAGCTGTGGGCGTAGAAGAAGCTGGTGCCGTTCATTTGCCGTGGCGGACGGTTCCAGTCCAGGCCGAACGCCAGGGGCAGCCAGCCGCATTGCGGACGGAGTTTTTCCTGGCCGACGTAGTGCGCCCAACCGCCACCGGTCTGGCCAACACACCCGCAGAGCATGAGCATGTTGATCAGCCCGCGGTAGTTCATGTCCATGTGGTACCAGTGATTCATCGCCGCGCCGACGATGATCATCGAGCGGCCCTTGGTCTTGTCGGCGTTATCGGCAAACTCACGGGCAATCTGGATCGCTTTCTCGCGGCTGACGCCGGTGATCTGCTCCTGCCAGGCCGGAGTGCCGGGCACCGAGGCGTCGTTGTAATCCTTGGCGACGTTTTCGCCACCCAGGCCACGGTCGATCGCCAGGTTAGCGGCCGACAGGTCGAACACGGTGGCGACTTTGGCCACGCTGCCGTCAGCCAGAACGAGGCTGTGCACCGGCACACGACGGTATTGCACGGCATCGCCGGCCACGTGCTGGAAGTGCTCGTGGGACTCGCCGGCAAAATACGGGAACGCCACTTCGGCCACGTCATCGCCGATCAGGCTCAGTTTCAGATCGATCTCGCGACCTTCGCCGCCTTCACGCGGCAGAATGTTCCACTTGCCCTTCTCGCCCCAGCGATAACCGATGGAGCCCTGAGGGGACACCAGTTCGCCGCTGGTATCCAGGGCGATGGTTTTCCATTCCGGGTTGTTTTCCTGGCCGAGGTTGTCGGTCAAGTCGCTGGCACGCAGGAAGCGGTCCGGCTGGTAACCGGCGCCCGGCGCCTTGTCGGCCATTTGCTTGAGCAGCACCAGCACCGGCAGATCGGTGAAACGCTTGGCGTAGTCAGTGAAATAGGCGCTCGGTTTGTCCAGGTGGAATTCTTTGAAGATCACATGGTTGAAGGCCTGCGCCAGCGCCGCGTCGGTGCCCTGCTTGGGGTTCAGCCACAGGTCGGTGAGCTTGGCGACTTCCGAATAGTCCGGAGTGATCGCCACGGTCTTGGTGCCCTTGTAACGGACTTCGGTGAAGAAGTGCGCATCGGGGGTACGGGTCTGCGGAACGTTGGAACCCCAGGCAATGATGTAGTTGGAGTTGTACCAGTCGGCCGATTCCGGCACGTCGGTCTGCTCGCCCCAAACCATCGGCGAGGCCGGTGGCAAGTCGCAGTACCAGTCATAGAAGCTCAGGCAGGCACCGCCGATCAGCGACAGGTAACGCGAACCTGCGGCGTAGCTGACCATCGACATGGCCGGGATCGGCGAGAACCCGACGATCCGGTCGGGGCCGTACTGTTTGATGGTGTAGACGTTGGACGCCGCGATGATCTCGTTGACTTCGTCCCAGCTGGAACGAATGAAGCCGCCCATGCCGCGCTTGCTTTTATAGGAGTCGGCCTTGGCCTTGTCCTCGACAATGCTGGCCCAGGCTTCGACCGGTGCCATGGTCTGGCGCGCATCGCGCCAGAGCTTGAGCAACGGCTTGCGGATTTTCGGGTACTTGAGCCGGTTGGCGCTGTAGATGTACCAGCTGTAACTGGCGCCGCGCGGGCAGCCACGAGGCTCATGGTTGGGCAGGTCGTTGCGGGTACGCGGGTAGTCGGTCTGCTGGGTTTCCCAGGTGATCAGTCCGTTCTTCACGTAGATCTTCCACGAGCAAGACCCGGTGCAGTTCACCCCATGGGTGGAACGCACGATCTTGTCGTACTGCCAGCGCGAACGGTAGACGTTCTCCCAGTCGCGCGACTCTTTGCGGGTCTCTCCATGACCCTCGGAAAACTCGTTTTGCTTGCGATTGAAAAACCGCAATTGATCCAGTAAATGACTCACGGTGTAGTCCTCTCAGGCTTGCTGCGGGGTTCTGTGCCCCGCCCACGCAATGGTTGGATTCGGGTCGTCTCAGCAGGGTGTCGCGGCGCCTTTGCGCGCGTACCACCACCAGGTCACGACGATGCAGCTCAGGTAAAAACCGACGAACATGTAGAAGGCCATCTCCGGTCCGCCGGTCTGGGCCATCGAAGTGCCGAAGGATTTGGGAATGAAGAACGCACCGAAGGCGCCCATGGCCGAACTGAAGCCCAGGACGGCGGCGGACTCTTTGCCGGCATTCTTGAGTGCTTGTTCACGTACGGCCGGAGATTTTCCGGCAGCGGCTTTTTCATGCTGGGTGCGGAAGATCACCGGGATCATGCGGAAGGTGGAGCCGTTGCCCACGCCGGTGGTGATGAACAGCAGCATGAACATGCCGAGGAAGCCGTAGAAGTTGCCGCCCGTACCGTTCTGCGGCAGGAAGTGCATGACACCGAAGACCATCACGATCATCGCGACGAAGTTCCACAAGGTCACTTTTGCGCCGCCGAGCTTGTCCGCCAGCCAGCCGCCCAATGGACGCACGAGCGCACCCACCAACGGGCCGAGGAAGGCGAATTTCAGCGCGATCACATCAGGGAACGAGGTTTTGATCAGCAATGGAAACGCAGCGGAAAAACCGATGAACGAACCGAAAGTCGCCAGGTACAACCAGCACATCAGCCAGTTGTGCTTGCGTTTGAAGATCACCGCTTGCTCGCTGAACGAGGCCCGCGCACTGGACAAATCGTTCATGCCGAACCAGGCCAGCACCGTCACCAAAACAATGAACGGCACCCAGATGAACCCGGCGTTCTGCAGCCACAATTGGCCACCGTCCGGCAGGGTTTGCGGATTGCCACCCATGACGCCGAACACGCCGAAGGTGATCACCAGTGGTACGCAGAACTGCATCACCGAGACGCCCAGGTTACCCAACCCGGCGTTGAGGCCCAGGGCCGTGCCTTGCTGGGACTTTGGATAGAAGAAACTGATGTTGGACATGCTCGAGGCGAAGTTGCCGCCGCCAAAACCGCAGAGCAAGGCAATCCATACGAACACGCTGTACGGGGTGCCCGGGTCCTGCACCGCGAAGCCCATCCAGATCGATGGCACCAGCAACGATGCGGTGCTCAGGGCGGTCCAGCGCCGGCCACCGAAGATCGGCACCATAAAGGAATAGAAGACGCGCAAGGTCGCGCCGGACAGGCCCGGCAACGCCGCCAGCCAGAACAACTGGTCGGTGGTGAAGGTGAAGCCGATGGCGTTCAGGCGCACGATCACCGTGCTCCAGACCATCCACACCGCGAAGGCCAACAGCAGCGCGGGAATGGAGATCCACAGGTTGCGCGTGGCGGTCTGTTTGCCGCTGCTTCCCCAGAACGCAGGGTCCTCGGGGCGCCAGTCATGAATGACCGGCCCTTTTTCAGGCTTTTGCAGAACGGACATGTTGTTCTCCTTGGGCAATGCTGGAAATCGGGGACGGGGTCAGCGTCGGCGCTTTACCAAGCACCGGGCTTTTGCGCATTTCGCTGAAGTACATCCAGGTGAGGGAGACCCAGACCACGCCGTACATCAACATGAAGCAGGACGAGCGCACGCCGGTGAGGTCCACCAGGGCGCCAAACATGATCGGCAGCACGAAACCGCCCAGGCCACCGGCCAGACCGACGATGCCGGACACCGCGCCCATGTTTTTCGGGTAGTCATTGGCGATGTATTTGAAGACCGAAGCCTTGCCGAACGCGAAGGCAATGCCCATGACGAACAGCAGCACGGTGAACAGCGCGGGATTGAGGCCGATGTGGAAATCCACGGTGCCGTTGATGGTCTGCACTTGCAGTTGGGTCTGTGGGTACGAGAGCAGGAACAGGCAGATCCAGCTGACCCACAACACCCACCAGGTCACGCTTTGCGCGCCCCAGCGATCCGACATCCAGCCACCGACGGCACGCAGCACGCCACCGGGCAGGGAAAAACACGCCGCCAGCAGCGCCGCGCTTTGCAGGCTGAAACCGTATTCCTGCACGTAGTACTTGGTCATCCACAGCGCGAGGGCCACATAACCGCCGAAGACAATCGAGTAGTACTGGCAGTAGCGCCACACCGCAGGATCTTTCAGCGAACGCAGTTGCTCACGCAGCGTGGCGCCCGAGGCACTGCGGTGGTCCTTGTTTTCGGCACTGAGGAACCAGAACGACAGCGCAGTGATAAAGAGGATGGCGCTGAAGACTTTCGGCACCAGCTGCCAACTGCCGGCGGCGATCAGGGCCGGGGCGAGAAACTTGGTGACCGCAGCCCCGGCGTTACCGGCGCCGAAGATGCCCATGGCGAAGCCCTGGTTCTCTTTGTCGAACCACTTGGCGACGTAGGCAATCCCGACCGAGAACGAGCCGCCGGCCAAACCGACGAACAGGCCCAGCAGCAAAAACTGCCAATAAGCGGTGGCGTGGCTGATCAGGTACAGCGGTGCGACGCAAGACAGCATCAGCAGAAAGAACACGCTGCGCCCGCCAAAGCGGTCGGTCAGCAGCCCCAGCGGCAAACGCACCAGCGAGCCGGTCAAGACCGGGGTCGCGGCCAGCAGGCCGAACTGGGTTTCGTTGAGCTGGAGCAGTTCCTTGATCGGCACACCGAGCACGGCAAACATCATCCAGACCATGAAACATACAGTGAAGGCCAGCGTGCTCATGCCCAGCACCAAGCCTTGTCGTACACGGGGTTGGGTCACAATGCTCTCCAGTCAGTTAGCCATGGCGGCAGACTAGAGAGAGCAACCCCGTAAAAACTTGATCCACGTCAACGAAGCCCAAGCGGGCCCAAGCCTATGCTTGCACTGCCTACCTCCAAGGAGGTAGACCGGAGAATGCTTAAAACCCCTTGTTTATCAGCGTTTTAACTTTTTCCACCCAGTGTTCTGTCGACAGGGAGCCGTCGACAACTCTTTAGAGGTAGCGCACCTCTGGATCGCCTTCGCGGGCAAGCCTCGCTCCTACAGGATTGAAGTCGTTCCCATTTTCGGCAGCCGGACCCAATCCTGTAGGAGCGAGGCTTGCCCGCGAAGAGGCCATAACAAACAACCTCACTCTGGAGCTATACATGCTCTGCTTTCTGCTTTACCCCGGGACCTGCGCCGATGATTCGCTGGTTGCGCAGCTCCCTGCCCGCCCGCGCCGGGCTCGCGGTGATCCTGATCGCCGTGCTCGCGCTCGCCAGCTCGTTGAGTGCCGGGTTGATCGCCTGGTTCAGCCAGGGCGATGCCGCCGCCATCAATACCGCGGGCTCGGTGCGCATGGAAACCTACCACCTGAGCTGGAAACTCGCCGCCGGTGCCACCGATGAAGAAATCATCGGCATCACTGAAAGCCTGCAACGTCGCCTCAACAGCCAGTCACTCAAGGCCGTGCTGGAAGATGGCCCGACCACCGCGTTGCAAACCAGCTATGGGCAACTCCAGCAACAATGGAACGAAGCGTTGCGCCCGGCGCTGGAACGCGGCGATGCCGTGGCGTTTCAAGCCCAGGCCCGGCCGTTCGTTGAGCAACTGAACCAGTTCGTCAGCCTGCTCCAGCGCCAGAGCGAGCAAAAGCAGGGCTGGCAACAAGTGATCCAGGGCATGGCGCTGTTCACCACCATGATTGTCCTGCTGATCGGTTTGTACGAGTTGCAGTACGGCGTCGTCACGCCCCTCAAGGAATTGGTGGACGCAACCCAGCGCTTTCGACGCGGTGATTTCAAGGTGCGGGTCAACCATCAGTCCCAGGACGAACTGGGCCAGTTGGCCACGAGCTTCAACGCCATGGCCGAAACGATAGAAGAGTCGCACCGCACGCTGGAAAGTCAGGTCCGGCAAAAAACCCTGAACCTGCAACAAGCCAACGCTGCGCTGGAGCTGCTGTATCAAAGCAGCCGCAGCCTGGCCACACGCCTGGCCAATGCCGAAGGGCTGGACGAGTTGATCCGGCGCTTCCAGCAACGCCTGCCGGGCCTGCGCCTGTCGCTGTGTTTGCAGGGCCAGGCGCAGGCGCCTGCCCAGCAACTGATCGCCCTGCATGGCGCCAACATCCGCGACGTCTGCGCCAGCAGCGATTGCGCCACGTGCCAGAAACACCACGACGCGAGGCCGCAATCCTTCAGCATCAGCAACCAGGGCAGCGAACTGGGTGAACTCAAGGCTTACTTTGTCGACGGCCACCCCACGCAAGCCTGGGAAACCCAACTGATCCAGGCCCTGGCCAACCTGATCGGCACTTCGCTCTCACTCAAGCGTCAACGGGAACAGGATCATCGGCTGCTGTTGCTGGAAGAGCGCACGATCATCGCCCGCGAACTGCACGACTCACTGGCCCAGGCCCTGTCCTACATGAAGCTGCAAGTCAGCCGCATGCAGACCCTGATGCGCCGGGGCGAGCCGGTGCAGACCCTGGAAAACGTCACCGCCGAATTGCGCGAAGGACTGAACAATGCCTACCGCCAATTGCGCGAACTGCTGACCACTTTCCGCTTGCAGATTAACGATGCCGGGCTGGTGCAGGAACTCAAGGACACCGCCGCAGAATTCTCCCGTCGTGGCGAATTCCAGGTGCACCTGCACGTCGATGCGCTGGCCTTTCAACTCTCGGCCAGCGAGCAGATCCACATCCTGCAGATCACCCGCGAGGCGCTTTCCAATTGCCTGCGCCACGCCCACGCGCAAAACGCCTGGCTGGAACTGCGTCAGGACGGCGAAACCGTGAGGCTTTCGGTCGAGGATGACGGGCGCGGCTTCAGCGGCGACGTTGACCAGCGCGAACATCACGGCCTGAACATCATGGATGAGCGGGCGCGGAGCTTGCGCGGCCACTTGCACATATTTTCCAGGGAGCCTCAAGGCACCCTCGTCCAGCTGGAATTCCACCCGGAATTTCTCGGACAGCACACAGAAGGTAGCGTCACATGAACCCGTCCCCACACCATAGAATCCTGCTGGTAGACGACCATCCCATGATGCGTCGCGGCATCCGTCAAATGCTCGAACTGGAAGATGACTTCCTGATCGTCGGCGAAGCCAACCATGGCGAGGAAGCGCTCAGCCTGATCGAACCGCTGCAACCGGACCTGGTGTTGCTCGACAACAACATGCCGCAAATGAACGGCATTGAAACCCTGCGTCGACTGCGCGCGATGCACTACACCGGCAAAGTGTTGCTGTTCACCGTGTCGGACGCCGAAGACGATATTCGCGACGCGTTGCGCCTGGATGCCGACGGTTATCTGCTCAAGGACATGGAGCCCGAACTGTTGATCCAGTACATCCGCGAAGCGTTGGACGGTGCATTGGTCATCAGCCCCGGCCTGACCCAGGTCATGGCCCAGGCGTTGCGCTCGCCGCCACGCCAGGCGGTGGTTGAACTGACCGAGCGCGAACGCCAGGTGTTGAAAACCATCGCCAGCGGCTTCAGCAACAAGGTCATCGGGCACAAGCTGGGCATCACCGAAGGGACGGTCAAGGTTCACGTCAAGAACCTGCTGCACAAACTCGGTTTGCGCTCGCGGGTCGAGGCGGCGGTGTGGGCCATGGAGCATCTGCGCAGTGCGGGCTGACGGCCATGCCTCCTTGGAGGTAGGCCTGCAGAGGCATAGGTCAACCGGCCTGCGCTCTCTACTATGACCGTCAGCGGAGGTACGCCATGCTGACCCACCCTTCCATCGTTTTAACGTTGCGTCGTCATCATCTGTTCAGCCAATTGCCGGAGAAAGTCTTCGAGGAAGTCTGTGCCCTGGCCATGCTCAAGCGCCTGCCCTGTCACAGCACGCTCATGCATCAGGGCGATCCGGCCAAACGCTTTTTTCTGCTGGTCAGCGGCCAGGTCAAGTTGTACCGGCTCACTGGCGAAGGCCAGGAAAACCTGGTGGAGATCATCCAGCCCGGGCAAACCTTTGCCGAAGCGCTGCTGTTCAGCCAGGCCCGGCTCTACCCGGTGAGCGCCACCGCGTTGAAGGACAGCGTGCTGGTCAGCATCGAGGGCACCCACTATCGCAATGCGCTGGAGGACCAGCCGAAAGTCTGCCTGGCGATTCTGGCGAGTATGAGCGTGCACCTGCACTTGCGGCTGCGGGACATCGACACCTTGACCATGGCGAGCGCGAGCCGCCGGGTGATCAATTTCCTGTTTCAGGAACGCAACCCGGTCACCGGCCAGATTGTCTTGCAGATGTCCAAACGCCTGGTGGCGTCGAAGCTGGGGATTCAGCCGGAAACCTTTTCGCGGATTTTGCATCGCCTGGTGGACAGCGGCCTGATCGCCATGGAGCGACGCCACATCAGCATCCTCGCGGAAGAGGACCTGGCGGCGTTCCAGTAACCGGAATTGACTGCCATCAATGCGCAATGCCCCGTGCCTTGCACACTTGAACACCCCATCAACGGAGAGCATCAATGCCCCCTTCGACTTTGCCTCTGGTCTATGCCTGTTCCGGCTGTTCCAATGTTGCGCAACTGGCCAACACATTGGCTGTGCGCCTGGATCGCAGTGGCGTTGCTGAAATGTCCTGCATTGCCGGTGTCGGCGGGCATGTGGCCGCGCTGGTCAACAAGGCGCGGTCGGGGCGGCGGATTTTTGCGCTGGATGGTTGCCCGCTGCAATGTGTCGAGAACTGTCTGAAGCAGCATGGATTGCATGCGGATGTGCATTTGATTCTGAGTCATTACGGGTTGCGTAAGCGTTATGGCGAGGATTGCACCGAGGCGCAGAGCGATGAGTTGTTTGAGGGGATCAGGGGGTTGATTGTCAGTGATACCCGGCAGCATGAAAGCCGGGTTTGAGGGCAGCGAACATTCCCTGTAGGAGCCGGCTTGCTGGCGATGGCTGTGTTTCGGCTGACGAGTTTTTTGATGGGGTACATATCCATTGCTGTGGTAACGGCGGCTAATGGTTTCGCCCTTACGGCGAGTCACTTGGAAGAGCCCCAAGTAACCAAGGGCTCTTGCCCCTTTCGTTCGGCCCTTCGCTTAGGCTCAGGGTCCCCTCGCTCCGGTCCTGCTCCGTGGGCCCGCCGCCATCGGCCATCCATGGCCGGGGGCGGCTAACCCGGCATCCATGCCGGGTTGCCCACTACGCAGAACCTCCACTCGGCCTCTCGAGGGGGCGCTCAGATCAAAAGCTGAAGGCGAGCTAACGCTCGACCTGATGAGTGGTGAAAATCAAAAGCAAGCGCGATTCCCTGTAGGAGCCGGCTTGCCGGCGAAAAACGTCCGGACAACGCGTTTATTCAGACAGCCCGCGTTATCGTTGACGTCCATCGCCAGCAAGCTGGCTCCTACAAAGGAAATGCATATGTATTTGGATAAATACGATCAACTGTAGGAGCCGGCTTGCTGGCGATAGCGGTGGGTCATCCAACATATTTATTGACTGAACGGACGCTATCGCCAGCAAGCCGGCTCCTACAGGGGAATGCGTACGATCATAGAGACAGGTCGGCTGGCAGGCCGCCTCGTTTTTGCTTTGCTTTGGCTTTTGATTTTGATCTGCCCCGTCGGGAGGCCGAGTGGAGGTTCTGCGCAGTGGGCACCGCGGCAAGGATGCCGCGGTAGCCGCCCCCGGCCAGGGATGGCCGATGGCGGCGGGCCCACGGAGCAGGACCGGAGCGAGGGTACCCTGAGCCTAGGCGAAGGGCCGTACGTCAGGGGCAAAGCCTTTTGGTTCCTTTTTGGCGTTTGAAAAAGGGACTCGCCGTAAGGGCGAAACCATAAGCGGCCGTTACCGCAGCAACGGATATGTACACCATCAAAAAACTCGACACACAGCCATCGCCGGCAAGCAATACCGGTCACCCCGCCGCCAGCCCCTTCCCCGCCCGCTCCAGATTCCGCCACAACCAGACCGGCAACACATCAGGATCAAGACTGTCGATCAGATTCTTCAACGCCAGCCCCAACTCAGTATCACCCTCAATCACCAGACGCCGACGAAAAAACAGCGTATCAGGATCCTCCTGACGACTGGCCAACAGTAAAAACTCACGCCAGTTCCCGCTGATCGTCACCGCCGCCGTAGCATGCTCGGCAATCCGCAACCCCTGGCGACTGAGCGTCAAGTACCAGGACAACCCCAGATCCGGAATCCGCAGACACAACCAACGCCCGCGCAACACCTCAAACTCACCATCACGCAACGGCTCGGCGAGGCAGCGATTGAGCGCCTGCTGCAACGCCAGGCGCTGCACGGCAAACGGCACCCGACGCACCAGCGGCAACAACCGGTCGGCACCTTTGAGCAGCCACTTTTTTCGGTTCAGCACAGGCCAACCTCCTCGACGCGCAACATGCCGGCCTGGCCATGCCAGTAGCCATTGCACCCTTCGACAAACAACGGCGGCATCTCGCCCGAACGAACCCGCTGATAACTGTCAATCACCTCAGCCATGCCCTGCGCACGCGGGCTCAGGCGCAACAGATCTGCACCGCAGTCCACCAGCCCGGAATAATCGGCGAGCAAATTGGTGACTTCGGCCGACATGGTCTGAATACCGTTAAGGGTAAACAGCGGCTGCCCTTCCTGGCTGGTCAGCGCCATGCCGTCGGGGTAGTTGATGCAGCAAAACTGGCAGTCGTCCTTGGGTCGGTTTTCCGCACGGGCAGTGAAACAGCGGGCGGAATAGGCCAGGGGCAAATGCCCATAGGCAAAAATTTCAACTTCCGGCACCGCTCGGCCCAGTTCGCGGACCTGCCCGATCACGTCGCGGATCAGCGCCGCCGAACACTCCACGGGCGGCACCCAGCGGGTCATTCCGCAGTCGAGCAGCTGCGCCAGCGAGTGGCCGTTGTACAGGTTGAGGGCCGGGCCACCCACGAACGGCAACTGGCGCTCGGCGAGAAACTGCACCGCGCCCATGTCATTGGCCTCCACCAACAGTTGGCCGTTGTCACACAGCCGGCGCAGGCTGGAAAGTTCCGACGCTGCTTCGATCAGCGTCAGGCTGGAGAGCACCAACTGCGCCCGGCTGCACTCCTGTAACTCGCGCCCCAGTCCCAGCCACTGATCCAGTGAAAAGGCCCGGCGTTTCGAGCACACGGTTTCCCCCAGGTAAATCACGTCCAGGGGCATGGCCGACATCTCGGCGTAAAAGTTGCTGAGTTGCTCCTTGTCCCAATAAAACAGGACCGGTCCCAGGCTGAGCTTCATGTCGCGTCCCCTCATTGCCATGATCGATGATAAGCACCCAGGGTGGTCTGGCTGCCCTCGGACAACCCGGCCAGCACCTGACGCCATTCTTCCTTGACCCGAAAAGCACCCGGCGCACCGCGATGGGCATCCAGCGCGGCGCGCCAGACCCGGGTGACTTGCTCGACATAAGCCGGGCTGCGTTGGCGGCCTTCGATTTTCACGGCTTCGACGCCGATGGCCGTCAGCTCCGGCAGCAGGTCCAGGGTGTCGAGGCTGGTGGGTTCTTCCAGGGCATGAAAGCGTTTGCCGTCGACCAGGAAACGGCCTTTGCACAAGGTCGGGTAACCGGCCGGTTCGTCGGGGGTGTAGCGGTCGATCAGGACTTCACTGAGCCGCGCGCTCAACCCTTCCGCGTCCTCGCTCCAGCGCACCGCCTTGGCCGGCGAACAGACGCCGCACAGGTTCGGTGACTCGCCGGTGATGTAGGACGACAGGTGGCAACGCCCTTCGGCCATGATGCACAGGCTGCCGAAGCCGAAGACTTCAATGGGCACCGGACTGCTGGCGGCCACCTGGCGCACCTGCGCCAACGACAACACCCGTGGCAGCACGGCGCGCCGAATATCGTAGCGCTGCGCGTAAAACGCCAACGCGGCGGCGTGGGTCGCCGAGCCCTGGACCGAGAGGTGCAACGCCAGTTGCGGATGGCGCTGGCTGGCATAGTTGAGCACCCCGGGGTCGGCGGCGATCAGCGCATCCACACCGAAATCGGCAGCACGATCCACCGCCCGCTGCCAGCGCTCCCAGCCCTTGGGTTGCGGGTAGGTGTTGACGGCGACATAGAGTTTGCGTTGATGCTGACGGATGTGGGCGACGGCGGCGTCGAACTGTTTGTCGTCCATGTTCAGCCCCGCGAAATGCCGGGCGTTGGTGTCATCGCGAAAACCGACATAAACGGCATCGGCGCCTTGGCGCACCGCCGCTTTGAGCGCAGGCAGGTTCCCTGCCGGGCAGACCAGTTGCATGGGTAATCCTCATGAAAAAAGCGGCGCTGCCAGTCTAGTCAGACCGGCAGGCACTGCCTTGACGGCAATCAATTGCCCTCACTGCATCAGGTCGGCAAAGGACAGGAACATCACGTTGTCGTGCTTGAGCACTTGCTGCTCGCAGTCGATCACTGCCAGCCCGTCAGCCCAGCACGCGGCCGTCAACATCGCCGAGCTTTGCTGAGGGTGCAATTCCACGCTCAACTGGCCGCCGGCGCCGGGCGTCAACCTGGCTCGCAGGTATTGCCGGCGCTTGTTGCGTTGCAACCAGTCGAACCCGGCGGGCACGGCCAGTGGCCGTGGCATCACGTCCGTCATACCCTGGGCCCGGAGCAAGAACGGTCGCACCACCACCAACGCGGTTATCAATGCCGCCGAAGGATTGCCGGGCACGCCGATCCACGGTTTGCCCGCCACTTCGCCAAAGGCCAGCGGTTTGCCCGGCTGCATGGCGATGCGCCAGAAATCGACGCTGCCCAGTTCCTCGATGGCGTGCTTGAGATGATCTTCCTCGCCGACCGAAACGCCGCCGCTGCTCAGCAACAGGTCGCATTCCGACGACGCCAGGCTCAAGGCGTGCCGACTGGCCGCCAGCTCATCGGCCATCACGCCGTAGTCATGCACCTCGACGCCCCAGCCACGCAACAGCTCCGCCAGACAGTAGCGATTGCTGTTGTAGATCTGCCCCGGCGCCAAGGGATCGCCCGGCTCGCGCAGTTCATTGCCGCTGCTGAGCAAACACACCTGCAACGGTCGATAGACTTCGATCCGCGCAATTCCGGCGCCAGCCAGCAACCCGATTTCCTGTGCGCGCAGGCGCTTTCCCGCCTTGAGCAGCAGGTGCCCGCGACGAACTTCTTCACCCTCTTTGCGCACGTGATCGCCAACGCTTGCGGGCGGCAACCAGACACGCTCGCCGTCGACCCGGCAACGCTCTTGCGGCACGACGGTGTCGGCGCCCGGAGGCAAGGGTGCACCGGTAAAAATCTGCACCGCTTGTTGCGCGAGCAACGGTGCGCACGCCTGATCCCCCGCCGCAATTCGCCCGCCGATCAACAGCCAGCCACCCTCCTCGGGCAGGTCGACGGCCCTGAGGGCGTAACCGTCCATGGCGCTGTTGTCCCAGGCCGGCAGGTTCACCGGGGAATGGATATCCGCTGCCAGCACGCGCCCCATCGCTTGATCCAGGCGGATCATTTGCACCAGGGGCGGCGGCGGTGCCTGATCGAGCAGGCGGCTGATGGCCTCGTCCACCGGCATCAGGTTGCCGAGGTCGCACACCCGGCCGGTCATGAGCGTGTCTCGCAGGCATCAATGACGCGCTGGGCCTGAGGTTTCAAATGCGGGGCGAAATTGCAGGGGCCGGTGCGACTGTCCAGTTGTTCGAGCAGGATCTTGTTCCAGGCCGTCCGGCAGGCACCCGGCGAACCGGGTACGCAGCACACCAGCACGCCGTTGCTCATGCCGGCCAGTGCCCGGGATTGCAGGCTGGACATGCCGATTTCCTCCAGGGATACCTGACGGAACAATTCGCCGAAGCCTTCCACGTGTTTGTCCAGCAGCGGCAGGACAGCCTGCGGCGTGTTGTCGCGAGCGGTGAAACCGGTGCCGCCGGTCATCAGCACAACTTGTACTTCGGGGTCGGCGATCCACCGGGAAACGGTGGCGCGGATCTGATAGATATCGTCCTTGACCAGGTCACGATCGATCAACACATGCCCGGCGGTTTGCAGCAAATCGGTGAGGGTCTGTCCTGAGGTGTCTGTGTCGAAGGTGCGTGTATCGCTGATGGTCAGCACGGCAATGTTCAGGGGTTCAAATGTGCGTTGCGCCAGATGGGCCATGTCCAGGTTTTCCCGTAGATGAGGGTATGGGCCCAAGCCTGAACCGGAATCCTTGATGAGCCTATTCCTCCAAGGAGGTACCTCTCGGGCGCATGGATTTCTGGCTGATGGGGGGATGGGTTTGTTGGGGGGCATATCCGTTGCTGCGGTGATGGCGGCTATTGGTTTCGCCCTTACGGCGAGTCACTTTCGAAAAGCGCGAAAGTAACCAAAGCGCTTTTGCCCCTTTCGTTCGGTGGCTCGCTAATGCTCGCCATGCCCTCGCTCCGGTCCTGCTCCGTGGGCCCGCCGCCATCGGCCATCCATGGCCGGGGGCGGCTAACCCGGCATCCATGCCGGGTTGCCCACTGCGCAGAACCTGCGCTCGGCCTCTCGAGGGGGCGCTCAGATCAAAAGCTGAAGGCGAGCTAACGCTCGGCCTGATGAGTGGTGAAAATCAAAAGCGCACGCCGATCCCTGTAGGAGCCGGCTTGCCGGCGAAAAACGTCCGAACAACGCGTTTATTCAGACAGCCCGCGTTATCGTTGACGTCCATCGCCAGCAAGCTGGCTCCTACAAGGGAAGTGCATATGTGTTTGGATAAATACGATCCCCTGTAGGAGCCGGCTTGCTGCGGGCGGCGTTCCGACGATGGCGGTGGGTCAGTCACGTATGTATGGGCTGGACGGACGCTATCGCCAGCAAGCCGGCTCCTACAGGGGATTGGTGTACATGTCCGGAATGAGTGAACGCAGCAAAGAGCCAGGTCGGCTTTCAGGCCGCCTCGGCGGCTGTGGCGGTAGTCGCCCCCTCGAGAGGCCGAGCGCAGGTTCTGCGCAGTGGGCAACCCGGCATGGATGCCGGGTTAGCCGCCCCCGGCCATGGATGGCCGATGGCGGCGGGCCCACGGAGCAGGACCGGAACGAGGGCATGCCGAGCATTAGCGAGCCACCGAACGAAAGGGGCAAGAGCCCTTTGGTTACTTTGGGGCTTTTCCAAAGTGACTCGCCGTAAGGGCGAAACCAATAGCCGCCATCACCGAAGAAACGGATATACACACCAACAAAGCCCCCCACCATTTCCCATCAGACTCAAGGCGCCAAACGGCTCCGTTTCCAGACACCCTCATGCAAGCGATAGTCAATACGGTCATGCAACCGGTCCGCACGCCCCTGCCAAAACTCCAGGCGCTCAGGATGCAGGCAGTACCCACCCCATTGCTCAGGTCTCGACACAGTCTGCCCGACGAAGCGTTTGATCGTGTCAGCCAACAGCAATTCAAGCGCTGCCCTACTCGCCAGCGGACGGCTTTGCGGTGAAGCCCAGGCACCGAGACGACTGGCCATGGACCGGGAATCAAAGTACTCATCCGACAACGCCGGATCCAGCCTCGAGACGCGACCTTCGATTCGCACCTGCCGCTCCAGCCCCGGCCAGAAAAACGTCATGGCGGCATAGGGATTGGCGGCCAGTTGCTGCCCCTTGTCACTCTGGTAATGACCGAAGAACGTAAACCCTTCCTCGCTCAAGCCCTTGAGCAACAGGACACGACAGTGCGGCCGCCCTTCGCTGTCGACCGTCGCCAGCATCATGCTATTGGCTTCGACAGGCGCGCTCTCGGTGTCGCGGGCCAGTTGCAGCCATTGGCGAAACATCACCAAAGGGTCATCCAGCGCATGCTCGTCCTGCAAACCATACAGGGTGTAGTTGCGGCGCATTTGGGCCAGGGAAAGCGGCATGACAGTGATCTCCGGAAGGTTTTGCTCAGTGTGCGAGGCACTGCACCAACCGACCTTGACCGCCATCAACAGTGTCGATTACTTGAGCCGCAGACGCCGCGCCAGTTTGTGCAAATTGCTCGGATCGACTTCCAGAATCCGCGCCGCGCTGGCCCAGTTTTCCCCGGACAGGCTCAGGGCCTGGAGAATTTTCTTGCGTTGATAATCGTCGACGGCTTCACCCAGCGGCTGGAATGGCAGATCAGCCGGAGCGGCGTCGCAAGGCTCAGTAACAACCTGCGGTGCGCTCGGAGCACTGTCGAGATCAAGAATCTCGGGCTCCAGCGTCATGATCAACGCACGACTGCTGCCGCGACTGAGCTGCTTCAAGGCGGCACGACTGATCACATGCTCCAGCTCGCGCACGTTGCCCGGCCAGGTATACGCCAGCAACGCGCGTTCCGCCGCCGGCGACAGACGCAAGCCACGCAGGCCGAGCCGCGCCCGATTGAGCTCAAGGAAATGCCCGGCCAGCATCAACACGTCATTGCCGCGTTCGCGCAACGACGGGATCGGCACCGGGTACACCGAGAGCCGGTGATACAGATCGGCCCGAAACAGGCCATCGCGAATGCTGTCCGGCAGGTGCCGATTGGTGGCGGCGATGATGCGCACATCGACATGCAGCGGCTTGTCCGCGCCCAGGCGCTGGATCTCGCCGTTCTGCAAGGTGCGCAGCAATTTCGCTTGCACACTCAATGGCAACTCACCGACTTCATCGAGGAACAGCGTGCCACCGTTGGCCGCATCGAAGCGCCCGGCACGGTCACCCGTGGCGCCAGAGAAGGCGCCTTTGACGTGTCCGAACAATTCACTTTCCGCCAACGACTCGGGCAGGGCCGCGCAGTTGACCTGAATCAGCGGCTTGTGGCTGCGCCGCGACAGACGATGCAAGCGCCGGGCGAACAGTTCTTTGCCAACGCCGGTTTCGCCCAGCAGCAACACCGGCAGATCGGAGTCGGCCAACACGTCCAGCTCATTGAGTAGCTGATGCAACACCTCACTCTGCCCGAGGATCTCGCCCTCCTCGACCGGCATTCGCAAATCCTGAGGATCGCTGCGGGACAGGCGCAAGCTGCGGTTTTCCTGTTCCAGGCGAGTGACCCGTACGGCTGCTTCGATCTGCAAGGTGCAGCGCTTGAGCTCCTCCCGTGCGCGGCTGTCGAAGGTTCCGGCGTGCAGCGCATCAAGGGTGATCGCGCCCCAGATCCGCCCCTCGACATACAGGCTCACGCCCATGCAGTCATGCACCGGCAGCGGTTCGCCGATGTGGTTGTCGAGCAATCCGTCGTAAGGATCCGGCAGGCGACTGTCGGGCTCGAACCAGACGGGTTCGCGCGAGGCCATGATCGCCGCCAGCCGGGGATGCTGGGCAATGACGAACCGGCGCCCCAACGCTTCATGCACCAGCCCCACCGTCGCCACGGGCCTGAGGCTGTCGTCATCCAGACGCAATAAACCCACCGCGCCACTGTTGAAGTATTGGCGCAGGGTCTGGACCAGTCGTTGCAACCGTACGGCATTGGGCAACTCGACAATCAGGTCGGCCGCCAGGCTTTCACGCAGCATGGTTTTAATTACCCTCTATGGTGGGATTCACCCTAATGCGTCAGGGTGCGCATCACCACAACTAAAAATAAATTCATATTTATCAATCAGTTAAATATGGCATGCCGGATGCAACAAGCCAGGGGAACCGTTGAAACCCAAGCAAGGAAACCCTGATGAGCCAGACCCTACTGGAACAAAGCCTCGGCCAACTGGCCTGCGACATTCCCGGCGCCACCCGAATCTTTCACAACTTCAAACTGGACTTCTGTTGCGGCGGGCATAAAAGCCTGCGGGAAGCGGCCCTTGGCAAAGACCTCGATCCGCTGCTGATTGCCGATGCCCTGGAAACCCTGCAAGACACCGGCGAAACCCAGCACGACTGGCGCACCGAAACGTCCGAGGCGTTGATTGCCCACCTCCTGACGCGCTACCACGCCCGCCACCGCGAGCAACTGCCGGAACTGATCCGCCTGGCCCGACGCGTCGAGCAAGTGCACGGGGCGCGCAGCACCTGTCCCAACGGCCTGGCCGATCTGCTGAGCGACATGCAGCAAGAACTCGAAGGCCACATGCTCAAGGAAGAACAAGTGCTCTTCCCGATGCTGCAACAAGGCATCGGCCCGCAGGCCGCACCGCCGATCCAGGTGCTGCGTTTCGAACATGATCAACATGGCGAAGCGCTGGAACAGATGCTCGCCCTGACCCACCACATCACTCCGCCGGCGGATGCCTGCAACACCTGGCGCGCACTCTATCGCGGGTTGCTGGAATTCAAGGACGACCTGATGCAACACATTCACCTGGAAAACAACGTGCTGTTCATCAACGCCCTGAACCCACACCACTGATCACACTTTTCGCGAGCAGGCTCGCTCCCACAGGGATCAACATTCCCCTGTGGGAGCGGGCTTGCTCGCGAATGGCGCCACCTCAGAACTACCGGTGTTCCAGCGCCATCAGCCGTGCCAATAGAACATCGCCTTGGCCAGGATCACGATCAACACCATGTGCCCGAGGATGCTGCGGCGAATCCAGGTCGCGCGGGTCGTGGACAGCCGCGCGCTTTTCAGCCAATACGCCAGCAGCAGGTAATGGCCGATGATGCTCAGGGCCAGGATGATTTTCAGGCTCAGCAAAGTGCCAAAACTGCTGGCCAGCGGCTGGCTCAAAACACCGCGGTGTTGCCAGGCGAGCGCGATGCCGGCGCCATACAACAGCAACACCACACCGTGCAGCACCTTGCGCGAGCGCACGGCAATCGCCTGATCCGCCGTCACTCGCGCCGCTTCTGCCAGCGGCTGGCGGGCGCGGTGCCAGATCACCACTTCGAAAAACAGCGTGCCGATGAAGGCGATGGCTGCCAGCAAATGCGTAATCAACAAAAAGGGATACATCATCGCCCGCCTCCATTCTTTGGCCTGCTCATCCCGGATGACCGTCGACCCGGGCCCGCAGCAGCATCGGCCCATAACGCCAGGCGTACAGCGCAAACGCCAGCGTCCAGCACAGACCGGCCAGCCACAGCGCCGGCAAAGGGAAAAACACAATCAACACGACCCGACTCAGACACGCCAGGTTGAGCAAAATGAACGCCAAGGTCATGCCCGACGGTGGCTCCAGCGCACGGCCGGTATGCCCGAGCGTTACCCGCGCGATCATCGCCAGCACCAGACCGCCCATGGCGCCGATTGTCAGGCAATGCACTGCCAGGCTCGGGTTCAGCGGTACGCCGAAATGCCACAGCGCCATGCCGAGACAAGCCACCGCCAGCCAGCCGTAAGCCAGGTGCAGCGACCACAACAACGGCACGCGCCACAGGCCGCGATCTTGCCAGCGCACCAGGCGCACCAGATGCCCAGCCCCCAGCATCGCGAACAACAAACCTACCCAGACATTGGCGTTGAGCGCAGGGCCGACGGCATACAGCAACGCCACCAGTGGCGAGCCAATCAGCAGCAGCCAATCCAGCCATGGCCAAGGGGCAACAGCGTCAACCCGGCCGAGGCCGCGCTGGGTGAAGAACGGAATCACGCGCCCGCCGATCAACCCCATCATGGCCGCCACCAGCCAGATGCCGGTCAGCACGCCCTGACGCTGCCAGCCTTCATGACCTGCGACCAGCCCCGACACGGACAACCCGTCGGCCCCGGCCAGCAACAGCAGGACCACCACAATCGGGTAGTTACGCTTTTGCCGCACCTTCCACAACGTGAAGCCCATCAACGCCGCCACCGCCAGCGGGAACGCCATTTCCAGCACCACCAGCAGCGGCCACGGGGCATTGACCAGCCACGCCACGCGCGCCGCCAACCACAGCAGCGCCAGCGCGGCCAACGGTTTGCCGCTGAGGCCGGGGCGACTGGTCCAGGTCTGTACGGCCGTCAGCAGGAAGCCCGCAATAATCGCCAGCCCGAACCCGAACAGCAATTCATGCCGATGCCAGCCCAGCCAACCACCGGCCGGCTGCCACGCGGACAACGAACCACTGAAGGCTGCCAGCCAAAGCGGGATGACCAGCACGGCCAACAGGCCGCCCGCGAGGAAGAACGGCCGAAAGGCCAGACGTAACAGCGGCGCGATGGCCATCGCTTTACGGCGGTCAAGCACTTGCATAAAGCCACTCCTCTACCTTGTTGCTGACCTGGCGCCAACCAGCGCGCGAGGTAATTCCGGGTGCAATCATCGGGTATTGCCGAGCAATTGCCTTTGTCGCAGATCAAGTGTGCAAGGGCCGTGCCCCCGCTCCAGATCAACGGCTGGCGGCACTTCCTAGCTGTAACGGTAGCTGATGCAGGGTAAAAATGACCATTTGAAGGTTGTTTTTACCCTAAATGCATGGGTCTTTTTTACCCTGTCCGTCTACAACCCCAATAAACAAAGGCCTTCAGGCATGGCCCGCGTTTTGCTCAAGCCTCGGGAACTCAAAGCAAACTCGATCCCGGGAGTCCTCATGAAAAAAGTCGTCCAGCCACTGGCCTGGTTTGTGGTGTTGACCTCCGTCCTGGCGGTAGCCAGCGGCATCTCCCTGGGCCTTGTCTGATTCTTGATCGCAAGCCACTCCTCAACCTTCAGGATGAATTCCCATGGTGCTTCATCGCGTCCATCACCAGATTCTGCGCAGTCATCACTTGTTCGAGCCGTTGAATGAAGAACAGCTGGATGAATTGATGAGTACCAGCCAACTGCTGAGCATCGACAAAGGCGAGCCGTTGTTCCGTCAGGGCGAGCCGGCCGATTCGTTTTATTTCGTGATTGCCGGGGCGGTGAAGATCTACCGCCTGACACCCGACGGGCAGGAAAAAGTATTCGAGGTTCTCAGCGATCGGCAAACCTTCGCCGAAGCGATGATGCTGATGGACACCCCCAACTATGTGGCCTCGGCCGAAGCGGTCTGCCCTACCCAGCTCTACCGGTTATCCAACAGCACCTACATGCGCTTGCTGCAGAACAACAGCCGGCTGACTTTCGCGCTGCTGGGCAAGCTCTGCGTTCGCCTGCACCAGCGGGTCAACGAAATCGAAACCCTGTCACTGAAAAACGCCACTCACCGGGTCGTGCGCTATCTGCTGACGCAACTGGTGCGCCAGCAAACCATCGACAGTCAATTCGAACTGCCGATGGCCAAGCAACTGATTGCCGGGCACCTGTCGATCCAGCCGGAGACGTTTTCGCGCATCATCCGCCGCCTGATCGATGAAAAAATCATTACCCAGGACGGCCGCCAGATCGCCATTCTTGATCGTCCACGCCTGGAACAGTTCGAGTGAGCGCCATGCCCGTCTGCCTGTATTGCCAACACGTCAACCCATCCAAAGAAACCGAATGCCGCCACTGCGGCATGCCCCTGCCGGCGCTGGCCGAACGCGCCGGGGAGCGTCGGCAGCATCGGTTCATGTGGTTCTGCATCGGCCTGACGATCTTTTGCGTGGCGATGTTTTTCTGGCTGCCGCGCTGAAGCCAGGGTCAAGGCTGGGTCAACTGGCGATACAACTGCGGTAAGCGCAAAGGCAGTTGTTCGGGCTGGCGGATCAAGGTGTAGCCATTGGCGCCGAACATGTACGGCAAGTAATCCCCGGCCTCGCGATCAATCGTGATGCAGAACGGCGTCAACCCCTGGCGCCGCGCCTCCCGCACCGCCTCGCGGGTGTCTTCGACACCGTAGCGGCCCTCATACAAATCCAGATCATTCGGTTTGCCGTCGGTCAGCAGCAGCAACAATTTGCTGCGTCGTTTGCTGGTGCCCAGCAGTTTGGTGGCCTGGCGAATGGCGGCGCCCATGCGTGTGTAATAACCCGGCTTGAGCCCCTGGATGCGACCTCGGGTGTTGTCGTCATAACGCTGGGTGAACGACTTGAGTTCCTGCATGCGCACTTGCTGGCGACGCAATGAGGAAAACCCGTACAGGGCAAAATCATCACCCAGCACCGACAGGGTTTCGCCGAACAGCAGCAAGCTGTCGCGGATGACGTCGATGACACGATGTTCATCGTTGAGATGGGCGTCGGTGGACATCGACACATCGGCCAGCAGCAGGCACGCGAGGTCGCGGCGGGTCTGGCGTTGTTCCATGAACAAACCCCGTTCGGCGCACTCGCCATGCTCGCGTTCAACGTGAAAATCCAGCCAGGCCTGCATGTCCAGTTCAGAGCCCTGGGGTTGCTGGCGTAACCACTGGCGGTCGTTGCGCAGGTGCTCGAACTGACGACGCAAACGTCGCGCCGAAGCATTGAGTCGTGGCGGCAACGGCTGCGCTTCACAGTCGCGCGGCACCATCATTTGCAGATTGACGAAGCTGTCCTGCATCCGTTGCTTGCGATAGTCCCACTCCGGCAACTTGATGCCCTCGCCCAAGGGAATATCGTCGACATCGGCCGGCGGCAGATCCAGGTGCAGCTTGAGGCCACCGCCCTTGCGCAGACGGGTGCGCGACAGCGTCAGTTCGTCCAGGTCATCGGCGACCCGGGCGGCGTCCGGGTCTTCGCTGTCGTCCGACCAGCGATCCAGATCCACGTGTTCGGTCCAACTGAACAGGTTCTCCAGGCGCACCACCAACAGCCCGCCATCACGGGTACTTTCATCGATCCGCGTGGCACGTTTGCGTCCGCTTTTCTGTTCTCCGGGTGGCGTGGTCAACGACTCTTCGGATTCATCGCCCAGATCGGCTGCCTGCGCGCTGGCGAAATTTTGCGGCGGGTACAACCACAATGGCAGCGGCCAGGCTGCACGTTCGCTACGAGGAAAATGCTCGACACTGCCCGGCTCACGCAACGCCTGGCATAACGCCCGTTCCAGCGCGGCTTCGCTGCGGTTCAACGAGGCCGGATCCGGGCGTAATTGCAGATGCGCATCGACCAGGCGTTGATAGCGGACGCGCAACGCAGGGAAGCGCTGCAACAGCTGTTGCGTCCAGCGCTGATTGTCCCGCCCCCAGTGACGCATCGGCCCGGCCTGCGCCGCCAGCAGCGCGAGCCAACGATAGAGCTCCTCGTTCAGAGCAACGTCAGGAAACACCGCCAGGCTCGACGGCAGCCGTAGATTTGCGTCGTCGCACCACGCCAACGGCACTTGTTTGCAAGTGCCGGCGATCTGCTGCAACACGTTGCGCCGCAGCAGCAGATCGCGGTCGCTGGCGGCTTCGACGCCGACACCGTTGGCACCGCCCATGGCGCGAAACAACAGCGCCAGCGGGCGTTGCTGGCTGATCAGCTCAACGCGTGCCTCGGGGAAATCCGCGCTGGCGCGCCGGGTGATGAAACGGTGCCAGACACTGCCGACCCACTCTTCCAGTTCAACGGTAAAGGCCATGGTAGTTGCCCTTTTTTCAAAGCAAAAAAACGGCCCGCTGTCTCAGCCGGGCCGACCTTTTCTAGCCGTTATGCAGGCTCATGACGGAACCACGGCAGCCGGGGCGCGCAAAGCGGCGCGGCCACGTTGCTTGAAGCTGAACAAGTAGCAGAGCAACCCGGCGAAGAAACCCACACCGGAACCCAGGCGGGCCCAGAACAGCACTTGCAAATGTTCGACCGTGGACATGAAGGGCAACGCGATTCCGTCGGCCTGCCAGCGTTGCAGGTAGACCTGCACGACACCCGCAGCGGTGAGGAACAATGTGATCATCACCATCGACAGGGTCATCAACCAGAAGCCCCAGATCTCCAGCGTCTGCGAGCGCTCGTCGCCGGCTTCACCCAAGCCGCGCAAGCGTGGCATGGCGTAGCTGATCAAGGTCATCACGATCATCGCGTAAGCGCCGTAGAAGGCCAGGTGACCGTGAGCCGCCGTCAGTTGCGAACCGTGGGTGTAGAAGTTGACCGGGGCCAACGTGTGCAGAAAACCCCAGACGCCCGCACCGAAGAACGCCGTGACCGTGGTGCCCTTGGCCCACAGCGTGGCCGCACGATTCGGGTGTTGCCGACGACGGTTCTTCACCATGCTGAACGCGAAGATCACCATGGCCAGGAATGGCAGCGGTTCCATGGCGGAGAAGATCGAGCCGACCCACAACCAGACCTCGGGCGCACCGATCCAGAAGAAGTGGTGACCGGTGCCGATGATCCCGGTAATCAGCGCCATGGCGATGATCACGTACAGCCATTTTTCCACGACTTCCCGGTCTACCCCGGTGATCTTGATCAGCACGAAGGCGAGCATCGAACCCATGATCAATTCCCACACGCCTTCCACCCAAAGGTGCACCACCCACCACCAGTAAAACTTGTCACGGGCGAGGTTGCCGGGGTTGTAGAAGGAGAACAGGAAGAACACCGCGAGCCCGATCAACCCGGTCATCATCACCATGCTGACGGTGGTCTTGCGACCTTTGAGCAGGGTCATGCCGATGTTGTAGAGGAAGCCCAGGCACACCACCACGATGCCCATCTTGGTGATGGTCGGCTGCTCGAGAAACTCCCGGCCCATGGTCGGCAGCAACTCGTTGTGGGTCAGCCTGGCCAGGCCCGCATAAGGCACCAGCAGGTAGCCCAGGATCGTCAGCACACCGGCGGCGGCGAACACCCAGAACAGGAGGATCGCCAGTTTCGGGCTGTGCAGCTCTCGGTCGGCTTCTTCCGGGATCAGGTAGTAGGCCGCGCCCATGAAGCCGAACAGCAGCCAGACAATCAGCAGGTTGGTGTGCACCATCCGCGCCACGTTGAACGGAATGATCGGGAACAGAAAGTCGCCGATCACGTATTGCAGGCCCATGATCAAACCGAACAGCACCTGACCGAGGAACAGGATCAGGGCAAACACGAAGTACGGTTTGGCCACGGCTTGCGAGGCGAATTTCAGATGTGGATTGGCAATGCTCATTGCTCAGCCCTCCTTGTTTGGCGGCCAGCCATTGGTGTTGATGTTCGAGCTCCATTTGAGGAACTCGGCGATGTCATCCACCTCCTGGTCACTCAATTTGAACTGAGGCATCGCGCGCCGGCCCGGTACGCCCAGCGGCTGCATTTTCATCCAGGCATGCAGGAAAGGTTTGAAGCCCTGCTCCCCGCCGCGCCGCTGAAAGACGTTGCCCAGCTCAGGCGCAAAGTAGGCGCCCTCGCCCAGCAGCGTGTGGCAGCCGATGCAGTTGTTTTGCTCCCAGACTGTTTTGCCGCGAATCACTGATTCGGTTAACTGCGCTTCGTTACTGCGCACCGGGAAGGTCTGTTCCGTGTGGTAGGTCAAGGCCAGGAATACCAGGAAGAAGAAGATGCTTCCCCCGAAGTAGATGTTCCTGGCCATGCCTTTGGTGAAGGTCTCTGACATGGTCGCTTCCTCTTTGCTTGGCCCGTCCATGATAGGAAGCGAAGGGTTGAAACCTGCTTGATGGCGATCAAGAAACTCCGATGGTTTTGCTCGGGTATTGCCGATGGCGCAGATCGAATGCGGGAGCGTTTTTGTGTCAGGTGGTTTGTTTTTTTGAAGGGGGGGGGCATATCCGTTTTTGCGGTGATGGCTGGTATTGGTTTCGCCCTTACGGCGAGTCACTTTCGAAAAGCGCGAAAGTAACCAAAGCGCTTTTGCCCCTTTCGTTCGGTGCCTCGCCTAGGCTCGCCATGCCCTCGCTCCGGTCCTGCTCCGTGGGCCCGCCGCCATCGGCCATCCATGGCCGGGGGCGGCTAACCCGGCATCCATGCCGGGTTGCCCACTGCGCAGAACCTCCACTCGGCCTCTCGAGGGGGCGACTACCGCCACAGCCGCCGAGGCGGCCTGAAAGCCGACCTGGCTCTTCAGTTGTCCGCGTTGTCCTTCTTTGATGTGTTCACTCATTCCGGACATGTACACCGCTCCCCTGTAGGAGCCGGCTTGCTGGCGATGGCGTCTGCCCAGCCAATACATACGCTAACTGACCCACCGCTATCGCCAGCAAGCCGGCTCCTACAGGGATCGGCGTACGCTTTTGACTTTCACCACTCATCAGGCCGAGCGTTAGCTCGCCTTCAGCTTTTGATCTGAGCGCCCCCTCGAGAGGCCGAGTGGAGGTTCTGCGCAGTGGGCAACCCGGCATGGATGCCGGGTTAGCCGCCCCCGGCCAGGGATGGCCGATGGCGGCGGGCCCACGGAGCAGGACCGGAGCGAGGGCATGCCGAGCCTAGGCGAGGCACCGAACGAAAGGGGCAAGAGCCCTTGGTTACTTGGGGCTTTTCCAAGTGACTCGCCGTAAGGGCGAAACCAATAGCCGCCATCACCACAGAAACGGATATGTACTCAATCAACCACCACCAACATCCCCCCCACAACCACCGCCAACACCAACGCCCAACTCACCAACAACCGACGCCACAATCGCGGCGCATGGCGCATTTCCATAAAGCCATCAGTAATCAACCAGGCCTTGACGACCGCCACCAGCAAAATGGCCACGGACAACACCCCTGTCGCACCCGACTGCGCCAGCAACACAGTGCTTACGCTCAGCGTGGCCAGCGCTGCCCAGCAGACAAACAAGAACCTGGAAGCAGACATGAAAACCTCATCAACCCAGCACGTAAACCAGCGGAAACAACACCACCCAGATCAGATCAACCATGTGCCAATACAACACGCCGGATTCAAATCCGCTGCGATTACTGGCGTCGTACAACCCACGACGGCAACGCTCGGCCAGCCATCCGAGGATGAACATGCCAAGCAACACATGAAGAAAATGAAACCCGGTGAGGATCCAGTACAGCGTGAAAAACGTGTTGTGCTCCATCCCCAGCCCCGAGCCCAGCAAGTGTCGGTACTCGGTGACTTTCAACACCACATAGACACTGGCGACGAACAACGCGGCCAACAGCCAGACAGCACCGTGGCGAGGCCGTGAGCGCCTGACTTGCGCCTGCGCCAGCGCCGCGAACAGCCCGGCGGTCAGCAGGCTCAGGGTCATCGCCAGACCGGTCGACGTGTTCAGCAACAGACGGCTTTCGCTGAACAGCTGCGGCTTGAGCGCCTGGGTCACGGCGAACGCCAGAATCAGAATGGCAAACACCGACAGCTCGGCGAGAATGAAAAACCACATCGCCAGATCGCCCGGCAAATGCCTGGGCGCGACGCCGCCGGGCTCAACCGAAGTGGACATCAACCACGTCCATCAGCGCCGCAACGGTCAGCGGATCGTCGCTCAATGGTTCAGCCAGGCAGGCCATGCACGCCTCACGCGGGCTCATGCCGGCGCGGATCATTCGTGCGGTGAAAATCAGCAACCGCGTCGAAGCGACTTCCTCCAGATCATGCTGATCGAGCCGGCGTAGCGCCTGCCCCAGCCTGACCACTTGCGCTGCCAGCGCGCTGTCCACCTGAGCCTCGCGGGCAACAATGCGCTCCTCATCGGCCACCGGCGGGTAATCGAAACGCATCGCCACGAAGCGTTGTCGGGTACTGGGTTTCATGCCTTTGAGCAGGTTCTGGTAACCGGGGTTGTAGGACACCACCAGCATGAAGGACGGCGGCGCCTGCAACACCTCGCCGGTGCGCTCCAGGAACAACTCGCGACGATCGTCGGCCAGCGGATGCAACACCACCACGGTGTCCTGGCGCGCCTCGACCACTTCGTCGAGATAACAGATGCCGCCTTCACGCACAGCGCGGGTCAGCGGTCCGTCCTGCCACCAGGTGCCCTGGGCACCGATCAGATGGCGACCGATCAAGTCAGCCGCGCTCAGGTCGTCGTGGCACGCCACGGTGTACAGCGGCAAGTTCAACCGATGCGCCATGTGCTGGACGAAACGGGTTTTGCCGCAACCGGTCGGCCCCTTGATCAGCACCGGCATGCCGTGTTGCCAGGCCTGCTCGAACAGCGCCTCCTCATTGTTGAGCGGTTGGTAGAAGGGTTCGGCCTTGTGTTCGCCAGACGGGAGATGGTCCATGGGGCACCTGATTCAACAACAGAATTGAGGGACACGCTACGGACCCCTGCGACAACCTGGCAAGTGACATGGCCGACAAACTTGATCGCCGTCAAGCGGGCATTGGCCTGCTCGGGCATAGCCTTGCAGCGCACTAAGAACCTGCGTCCTGCGCTGTCGTTCCAGCGCATCGCAAAGGTCTTGCCTGAGGAGAAATGGAATGCTGATCAGCAATAGAAAAACGTTTGCTCTGACCGTCGCCACCCTGTGTTCGACACTGGCCTTTGCGGTGTCTCACGCAGCCAGAGCCAACGAGCCCGCCGCCTCACCGCCCATGGTCAAAACCGCTGGCGCTCCCGACATGAGCCGGGCCGAGTTCGATTCATCCAAGGAAATCTACTTCCAGCGCTGCGCCGGCTGTCACGGCGTGCTGCGCAAAGGGGCGACCGGCAAGCCGCTGACCCCGGACATCACCCAGTCACGCGGGCAACCGTTCCTGGAGGCCTTGATTACCTACGGTTCACCGGCAGGCATGCCGAACTGGGGGACATCAAATGCCCTGACCAAGGAGCAAATCACGGCCATGGCGAAGTTCGTTCAGCACACGCCGCCGACACCACCGGAATGGGGCATGGCCGAGACGCTGAAAACCTGGAAGGTGCTGGTCAAACCCGAGGATCGTCCGAAAAAACAACTGAGCAAACTTGACCTGCCCAACCTGTTTTCGGTGACGTTGCGCGATGACGGCAAGATTGCCCTGATCGACGGCGACAGCAAGAAAATCGTCAAGCTGATCGAGACCGGTTATGCGGTGCACATCTCGCGGATCTCCGCCTCGGGCCGCTACTTGCTGGTGATTGGCCGCGACGCCCGGATCGACATGATCGACCTGTGGCCGGTGGAGCCGACCAAGGTCGCCGAAGTCAAAGTGGGTATCGAAGCGCGCTCGGTCGAGACCTCCAAATTCAAGGGCTACGAAGACAAGTACACCATCGCCGGTTCCTATTGGCCGCCGCAGTTCACCATCATGGACGGCGAAACCCTGGAGCCGAAGCAGATCGTCTCGACACGCGGCATGACCGTCGACAAGCAGGAATATCACCCTGAGCCGAGGGTCGCGGCGATCATTGCGTCCCACGAATGGCCGGAGTTCATCGTCAACGTCAAGGAAACCGGCAAGGTCATGCTGGTCAATTACCAGGACATCAAGAACCTCACCGTCACCTCCATCGACGCCGCGCCGTTCCTGCATGACGGCGGTTGGGACAGCACGCACCGCTACTTCATGACCGCCGCCAACAACTCCAACAAAGTCGCCGTGATCGACTCCAAGGAGCGCAAGTTGACCGCGCTCGTGGACGTCGGCAAAACCCCGCACCCTGGGCGCGGCGCCAACTTCGACCACCCGACCTACGGGCCGGTCTGGGCCACCAGCCACCTGGGCGACGAAGGCATCTCGCTGATCGGCACCGACCCGGTCAAACACGCGCAATACGCCTGGAAACAGGTCGCCTCGATCAAGGGCCAGGGCGGTGGATCGCTGTTCATCAAGACCCACCCCAACTCCCGTCACCTGTACGTCGACACCACCCTCAACCCGGACGCAAAACTCAGTCAGTCGGTGGCGGTGTTCAACATCGACAAGCTCGACGCCGGCTATACCGTGCTGCCCATCGCCGAATACGCGGGCATCAAGCAAGGGGCGATGCGCGTCGTGCAACCGGAATACAACAAGGCCGGCGATGAAGTCTGGTTCTCCGTGTGGAGCGGTCAGGCCGACGAATCGGCGCTGGTGGTGATCGACGATAAAACCCTGAAGCTCAAGTCAGTCATCAAGGACAAACGACTGATCACACCCACCGGAAAGTTCAACGTCTACAACACCCAACACGACATCTATTGAGCTCCATCAATGCAAGGAAACACCATGAAAAATACTCTGCTTTCACTGTTCGCCCTGACCGCTGCGCTGAGCGTGCAACCGGCCATGGCCCAGGACGCGCTGGAGCTGTTCAAAAGCAAACCCTGCGCCGCCTGCCACTCCATCGACACCAAACTGGTCGGCCCGGCACTCAAGGATGTAGCAGCCAAGAATGCGGGCGTAGCCGGGGCCGCGGACACCCTGGCCAGTCATATCAAAAACGGCACACAGGGCAATTGGGGACCGATGCCGATGCCGGCAAACCCGGTCACGGATGAGGAAGCGAAGATTCTCGCGACCTGGGTCCTGACACTCAAATAACCGCCTGGAGGGCGCCATGATGATTTATCGAAAGGCTCTGGTTCTGGCGGCCCTCCTCCTCATTTGCGCAACCACGGTTGCCGCGCCCGACGCCCAGCGTCAGGCGCAACTCGAACACCTGCTGGCCCAGGACTGCGGCGCCTGCCATGGGCTGCACATGACCGGCGGCCTCGGCCCCGAACTGACCCGCACAGCGCTGGCGGGCAAGTCCAGGGACAGCCTGATCGCCACCGTCACCCATGGCCGGCCCGGCACCGCGATGCCCGGTTGGGCCCCGCTGCTCAGCACCGCCGACATCCGTTGGCTGATCGATCTTCTTCTCCAGGGATATCCCGCACCATGATCCGTTCAATCCTGCTGTCAGCGGCGACCGGGCTGTTATTGTCCGCCTGCGCTCAGCCACCCTTGCGTGGCACCGGCGACTTGGGCGTGGTGGTGGAACGCGCCACCGGCAGCCTGCAAATCATCGAAAGCGACAACCGCACTTCGCTGGCCCGGCTCGAAGGGTTGGGCGACCTGTCCCACGCCTCGGTGGTGTTCTCCCGCGACCAGCGCTATGCCTATGTGTTCGGCCGCGACGGCGGTCTGAGCAAGATCGACCTGCTGACCCGACGCATCGATCACCGAGTGATCCAGGGCGGCAACAGCATCGGCGGCGCCATCAGTCAGGACGGCAAGCTGATCGCGGTCTCCAACTATGTGCCGGGCGGGGTCAAGGTTTTTGATGCGCAGACCTTACAGCTGGTGGCCGACATTCCCGCCACCCCGCTGGCCGATGGCAGCAAGCGTTCCCGTGTGGTCGGCCTGGTCGACGCGCCTGGCCAGCGTTTTGTGTTCAGCCTGTTCGACACCGGCGAGATCTGGACCCTGGATTTCAGCCAGGGTACCACCCCGCAGATCAGCCGCTTCACCGACATCGGCGAGCAACCCTACGACGCGCTGATCACCCCGGACGGGCGCTACTACATGGCCGGCCTGTTCGGCGAAGACGGCATGGCGCAACTCGACCTCTGGCATCCAGAGCGTGGGGTAAAGCGGGTGCTCGGTGATTACGGACGCGGCCAGGCAAAACTGCCGGTCTACAAAATGCCGCACCTTGAGGGCTGGGCCGTCGCCGACCATCAGGCCTTCGTCCCCGCTGTCGGTCGCCATCAAGTGTTGGTGATGGATTCGCGCACCTGGCAGCAGAGCGCCGTGATCCCCGTGGCCGGCCAACCGGTGTTCGTCACCTCGCGCCCGGACGGTCGGCAACTGTGGGTCAATTTCGCCTACCCGGACAACGATCGGGTCCAGGTGATCGACACCGAAACCCACGCCGTGGTCGCCGACCTGCGACCGGGCCCGGCGGTGCTGCACATGGAATTCACCGCGCGCGGCGATCAGCTGTGGCTGTCGTTACGCGACGGCAATCAGGTACAGATCTGGGACCCGTACAGCCTGAAACAGCTGAGCACCCTGCCGGCCACTGCACCGAGCGGCATCTTCTTCAGCAGCCGCGCACAAAAAATGGGCTATTGAAATGGACCTCGACCTGCTTGCCTGCCAACTGATCGATCGCTTCCAGCATGGCATGCCGCTGTGTCCGGAACCTTATCGTGAAATGGCCCAGGTGTTGGGTTGCAGCGAGTCGCAAGTGATCGCCTGCCTGCAACGCCTGGAACTGGCCGGGGCCTTGTCGCGGATCGGCCCGGTGTTCGACCACAGCCGTGCCGGCGCCAGCACCCTCGCCGCCCTCGCCGTGCCCGCCGAACGCCTGCATCAGGTCGCCGAGCGCGTCAGCCAGTACCCCGAGGTCAATCACAACTATGCGCGCGAGCATCACTACAACCTGTGGTTTGTGTTGACCGGGCCCGATCGCCAACACATCGAGCGCATTCTCGAAGAACTGGAGCACGACACCGGCCTCACCCCACTGGACCTGCCGATGTTGACCGCTTACCGCATCGACCTCGGCTTTGCCCTGGGAGAAAGCCGATGAAAGCGCCATTGAATCCCAAACAGGCACTGGCCCTGCGTCGGCACCTGGAAGGCGGGTTGCCGCTGGTCTCGCGTCCTTATCAGGCACTCGCCGAACGGGTCAACGCCGAGGAAAACCAGGTGCTCGCGCAAATGCACCAGTGGCACGAACAAGGGTTGTTCCGCCGGGTTGGCCTGGTGCTCAACCATCGCGCACTGGGCTTTACCGCCAACGCAATGCTGGTGCTGGACATTCCGGACGCGTTGATCGACGAAGTCGGCCAGCGCCTGGGGCGAGCGCCCGGCATCACCCTCTGCTATCAGCGGCCGCGACGCCTGCCTGACTGGCGATACAACCTGTTCTGCATGGTTCACGGTCGCCAACGCGATCAAGTCGCGGCGCACATTCAGGCGCTGCTCGAAGAACACCTGCTGAGCGACCTGCCCCACCAACTGCTGTTCAGCACCCACGCCTTCAAACAATGCGGCGGGCGCTTTGCGCCTTCATCAACAGGAGCCTCCGACCGTGGATGACCTCGACCGTCGACTGATCAACCGCTTGCAATTGGGCCTGCCGCTGGTGCGCCATCCCTGGAAAGTACTGGCCGCCGAACTGCAAAGCAGCAGCAGCGAACTGCTCGATCGGCTCCACGCACTGCTGGAAGACGGCGTACTCACGCGCTTCGGCCCGATGTTCGACATTGAACGGCTGGGCGGTGCCTTCACGCTCGCGGCGCTGGCGGTGCCGGAAGAACGCTTCGAAGACGTCGCCGAACAACTGCACGCCCTGCCGGAAGTGGCCCACAACTATCGACGCGAACACCCCTGGAACATGTGGTTTGTGCTCGGTTGCCCGACCGAACAAGGCATTGCCGAGACCCTGCAGCGCATTGAATCCCTGACCGGCTTGCCGCTGCTGAATCTGCCCAAAGAGGAGACCTACCATGTCGGTTTGTATTTCCCGGTCTGAAGACACCCTGGCCCATCGCCTGATCGAGCTGACCCAGACCGGCCTGCCCTTACTGGACGACCCTTGGGCCTGGCTCGCCGAGCAGCTGGACTTGAGCATCGAATCCACCCTGGACTTGCTCAAGCGCTTGCAGGCAGAGGGCGCCATCCGGCGCATCGCCGCCGTCCCCAACCACTATCGCCTGGGTTATCGCTACAACGGCATGACGGTCTGGGATGTGCGCGACGCCGACATGCCGCGCCTCGGTGCGCTGATCGGTGCGCAGCCCTTCGTCAGCCATTGCTATCGACGCCCGCGCCGTGAGGACTGGCGCTACAACCTGTTTGCCATGGTGCACGGTCGCAGCAGCGAGGAAATCGACAGCTACCGCGAACACCTGCGCTACTTGCTGGGCGATGCCTGTGCCGCCGACGAGATGCTGGTGAGCAGCCGCATCCTGAAAAAACCGGATTGCGCCTGCCACCCGCAACGCACTGAAGGCGCGCCGACTCAAGGAGAGTTGCATGTTAAGGATCAGCCAATACCTGCGTGCGCTGGCCGGCCAGGCGCCCGCCCCCAGAACCAGCCCACCGGGCAGCAACCGGCCGCCCGTGGTGATCTGGAACCTGCTGCGGCGCTGCAACCTGACTTGCAAACACTGCTACGCAACCTCGGCCGACAGCGTTTTTCGCGATGAACTGGATACGCCCGCCGCACTGAGCGTGATCGATGATCTGCGCGCTGCCGGGGTGAAGGTGCTCATCCTGTCCGGCGGTGAACCGCTGCTGCGCGATGATCTGTTTGTGCTCAGCGCCTATGCCCGCGCCAAGGGTTTCTTTGTTGCCTTGTCCACCAACGGCACGCTGATCGATGAGCACAACATCACGCAGATCCGTGCGGCGAATTTCGACTATGTCGGGATCAGCATCGATGGACTGGAAGCCACCCATGACGCCTTCCGCCAACTCAAGGGCAGTTTTGCCAGTTCCATGCGGGCGATCCGCCTTTGTCGCGAACAAGGTATTCGGGTCGGCCTGCGCACCACCCTGACCCAGGAAAACCATACGCAGCTTCCCCAATTGCTGGCGCTGATGCGCGAGTACGACGTGCAAAAGTTTTACCTGTCACACCTCAACTACAGCGGTCGCGGCAAACGCAGCCGCCAGCTCGACGCCCGGCAACAGATGAGCCGCGAGGCGATGACGCAGATTTTCGAACGCGCCTGGGAAGACATCGCGCAGGGTCGCGACAGCGATTTCGTCAGCGGCAACAACGATGCCGACGCAGTGCTGTTGCTGCAATGGGTGGGGCTGCATCTGCCCGAACATTACCCGCGACTGGAGCACATGCTGCGCGCCTGGGGCGGCAATGCCTCGGGCAGCGGCATCGCCAACATCGACAACACCGGCGAAGTGCACCCGGACACCTATTGGTGGCAGCACTCGGTGGGCAACGTGCGGCACACGCCGTTTCGCACGCTCTGGCTGGACCGGCCGGACACTTTGTTGCAACAGCTGCGGGCGCATCCGCGCGCCGTCGGCGGCCGCTGTGGCCAATGCCGCTGGCTGGACATCTGCAACGGCAACACCCGAACCCGCGCCTGGGCCGAAGGCGATCTGTGGGGGCAGGACCCCGGTTGCCACCTCAGCGATGAAGAAATCGGTGTGCCGCCCATCACGACAATCCCTTGCGTCATGCACTGAAGCATCCGCCTGGCAAGCCCCGGCCAACCTGATGAAGAACCAAGGACGTCCCATGTACCCATCGATTATTTTACCGGCCGCACTTGCGTCCCTGTTCAGACCGGGCGAAGTCGCCCTGGTCGGCGCGGGCCCCGGCGATCCACGCCTGCTGACCCTGCGCGCCTGGAGCCTGTTGATGCAGGCCGACGCCGTGGTTTACGACCGTCTGATCAGCCCCGACCTGCTGACGCTGATCCCCCTCACTTGCGCCCGGCATTACGTCGGCAAGGCCAGCGGCTGCCACAGCCTGCCCCAGGAACAAATCAACGAGCTGCTGGCCGACCTCGCCGAGCAAGGGCAACGCGTGGTCCGGCTCAAGGGTGGCGACCCGTTCATCTTCGGTCGCGGCGCCGAGGAGTTGCAGTATCTGCTGCAGCGCAACATCGACTGCCAGGTGGTGCCGGGCATCACCGCCGCGTCCGGGTGCAGCGCTTACGCCGGCATCCCGCTGACGCACCGGGACCTGGTCAACTCCTGTCGATTCATCACCGGCCACTTGCAACACGACGGCGAGTTGAAACTGCCTTGGCGCGATCTGGCCGACAGCAGCCAGACCCTGGTGTTTTACATGGGCTTATCGAACCTCGGGGTTATCGCTAAGCACCTGATCGAGGCCGGGTTGTCGGCCGACACACCGGCAGCGCTGATCAGCAACGGCACGCGACCCGACCAGCACGTTGCCCGTGGTTTGTTGCACCAACTGCCGACGTTGGCGCTGGAGTGCCCGCCCGGTATTCCGACGCTGACGGTGATTGGCAAGGTGGTCGATCTGTTCGCTGCACAACCGATGGAATACCCGGCGCGTTTTTATCCTGTCCAGGCGTTGCAACGGCACGGCAAGGTGGCGCTATGAAGCGCGGGCTGCTGCTGCCGTTGTTATGGGTCAGTGCTGTCGCTGGCGCCGCTGATCCGGCACTTGAACACGCCGCGAACGACTACCGCCAGCATTGCCAAAGCTGCCATGGCGCCAACCGTTTCGGCGGTACCGGGCCGGCGTTGTTGCCAGAGAGTCTGAGCCGGATCAAACCCGATGAAATCCGCAGCGTGATCCAGAACGGCCGCCCCGCAAGCCAGATGGCCGGGTTTGCCAACGTGTTCAACCCGGCGCAGATCGACGCGCTGGTGAGCTACCTTCAGCAACCGCCCGCCACCCCGCCGACCTGGAGCAACGACGAGATTCGCGGCAGTCACTCGATGCTCGCCGACATCAGCAAGCTGCCCTCCACGCCCCAGCATGGCGCCGATCCGCTGAACCTGTTCGTGGTGGTGGAAGCTGGCGATCACCACATCAACATCCTCGACGGCGATCGTTTCGAAGTGCTGGCGCGGTTTACCTCGCACTTTGCCGTGCATGGCGGGCCGAAGTTCTCACCCGACGGGCGCTTCGTCTACGTCGCCTCGCGCGATGGCTGGGTCAGCCTGTACGACCTGCACAACCTGAAGCTGATCGCCGAGGTCCGCGCCGGGCTCAACACCCGGAACCTGGCGGTGAGCAAGGATGGTCGCTGGGTGTTGGTGGGTAACTATTTGCCGGGCAATCTTGTCGTGCTGGATGCCCGCGATCTGTCGCTGGTCAAGACCATTCCAGCCATCGGCCGGGACGGCACGGCGTCACGGGTCAGCGCGGTCTACACCGCGCCGCCACGGGACAGTTTCATCGTCGCGCTCAAGGACGTGAAGGAGGTCTGGGAACTGTCGAGCGCCGGGACTCCGGACTTCGAGCCGCGACGGATCGAGGCTGAGGACATGCTCGACGACTTTTCCTTTTCACCGGACTACAAGCAGTTGCTGGCCACGTCGCGCAAGGCCAAAGGTGGTCAGGTGATCGACCTCGACAGTGGCAAGGTGGTCACCGACATTCCGTTGCCGGGCATGCCGCACCTGGGGTCCGGGACCTATTGGAAACGCAACGGTCAGTGGGTGTTTGCCACGCCGAACATCAGCAAGGGGCTGATCTCGGTCATCGATTTCAAGACCTGGAAGCTGATCAAGGAAATCCCGACGCTGGGGCCGGGGTTTTTCATGCGCAGTCACGTCAATTCGCGGTATGCCTGGACGGATGTGTTCTTCGGGCCGGACAACGATGCGATTCATTTGATCGACAAACAGACTCTGGAAATCGCCCGTACCTTGCGTCCGATGCCTGGCAAGACGGCGGCGCACGTCGAGTTCACTCGCGATGGTCGGCACTTGCTGCTGAGTATTTGGGCCACTGATGGGGCGCTGATTGTTTATGACAGTGACACGCTTGAGGAGATCAAGCGTATCCCGATGAACAAGCCGTCGGGCAAGTACAACGTTGGCAACAAGATCGAGTTTGTGGAGGGGACTTCGCATTAGGGGTTGGGGTTGGGGTTGGGGTTGGGGTTGGGGTTGGGGTTGGGGTTGGGGTTGGGGTTGGGGTTGGGGTTGGGTGTATATCCGTTTTTTTGGTGATGGCGGCTGGCGGTTTCGCCCTTACGGCGAGTCACTTGGAAGAGCCCCAAGTAACCAAGGGCTCTTGCCCCTTTCGTTCGGTGCCTCGCCTAGGCTCGGCATGCCCTCGCTCCGGCCCTGCTCCGTGGGCCCGCCGCCATCGGCCATCCATGGCCGGGGGCGGCTAACCCGGCATCCATGCCGGGTTGCCCACTACGCAGAACCTCCACTCGGCCTCTCGAGGGGGCGCTCAGATCAAAAGCGGAAGGCGAGCTAACGCTCGACCTGATGAGTGGTGGAAATCAAAAGCAAACGCGATTCCCTGTAGGAGCGAGGCTTGCCCGCGAAAAACGACCGGACAACGCGTTCATTCAGACAGCCCGCGTCATCGTTGACGTCCATCGCCAGCAAGCTGGCTCCTACAATTTTGAATTGTGTGAACCCAATCCCTGTGTAGGAGCCGGCTTGCTGGCGATGGCGTTCGTCCAGTCAATAAATATGTTGGCTGACCCACCGCCATCGCCAGCAAGCCGGCTCCTACAGTTGATTGGTGTCATGGCCAATTACCGCGTCTGCTGCTGTTGCTTTGCTTTGCTTTGCTTTGGCTTTTGATTTTGATCTGCCCCGTCGGGAGGCCGAGTGGAGGTTCTGCGCAGTGGGCAACCCGGCATGGATGCCGGGTTAGCCGCCCCCGGCCAGGGATGGCCGATGGCGGCGGGCCCACGGAGCAGGACCGGAGCGAGGGTATGCCGAGCCTTAGCGAGGCACCGTACGTCAGGGGCAAAGCCTTTTGCTTACTTTTCGGCGTTTGGAAAAGTGAGTCGCTGTAAGAGCGAAACCATAAGCCGCCGTTACCGCAGAAATGGATATGTACCCCGATCCCCCCCGTCAGCCCAACGTATAACCGTTATCAACCTTCCAGTCCTGCCCATAAACCCCCCGCGCCCCCTGGGACAGCTGAAAAATAATCACGTTGGCCACCGCAGACGCATCAAGAAAATGCCCCGGCAAAAGACGCTTGCCAAGCGTGTCAGCAACATCGTCAAGCTCACCGTCACTCAAGCCCAGGTTGTCCCACATCGAGGTCGCGGTCGGCCCCGGCGAAACCAGGTTGATGCGCACATCGTAACGGGCAAACTCCACCGCCAAAGTGCGCGCCTGCGCCGCCAATGCCGCCTTGCTGGCAATGCAGGCCGCCAGACCGGGAAAACTCGACCCCGTCAGGAAGCTGCCGACAAACACCACCGACGCCGGGTTCGCCAACTCACCGCGCAACGCCGCCAGGGTGTTCAACGCACCCGCACCGTTGACCGCCCATTGCCGCTGAAAGGCCGGCATGTCCAGGCTGTCGGCCATTTCGGCAATGCCGGCGTTGGGCACCAGATAATCCACCCGCCCCAACGTCGCCGCCCGCCGGGCCAACCCTTGCAGATCGTCCTCGCAGGTAACGTCCCCGGCACACCATTGCAGCCGTTCACCATAAATCTGCTGCAAGGCCGGCAAGTCACCGACGGTGCGCGACATCGCCAACACCCTGACCCCACGCGGCAAAAGCGCCGCGCACAAGGCCAGGCCAATCCCGGAACTGGCGCCGGTGATCACGGCCAAACGATCCTGAAACTCGGTTTGCATCATGTTCTCCTGGGCATCGTCGATGCCAAGCACTGGGGACCTGGCGGGACCCTATCTTTGAACAGATGCAAAAATACCGACTTGACGGCGATCAGATTTTCTCAATGGATCGACAGTTCAATGAGTCGAGTGCGACATGGCCGGTTGTTGCAGCACCGACTGATCGATCTCGCTGAACCGCAGCACGCGACCGCCCTGCTCCGTGGCCAGTTTTTCAGCAGCCTGCTGGCTGGAGAACGACGCCAACACCACACCCATCGCCCCCTTGAGCCGGGTGCCGACCACGTAATACGCATCTTTGGCATCGATCAGTTGGGTGTCATCCGGCGAATTCCAAGGGCTGTGCTCCATGTCGTGGACATACAGCCTGGCATCGCCATGATGGTTTTCCGGTTGCAACCACCAACCGATCATTTCCGCCGTGGAGCAGAATTTCTTGATGCCGCTGTGCTCGACCACTTCACCCTTGGGGCCGGGGAAGCCATCGATGATCATGCCGCAGACATGGCACTCATCACTGGGATGAAAGGCGCTGGGGGCATCGCTGTAGCTGGCTTGCACGGGTTTGTCACACGCCGTCAGCAGCACACAGACCATCAGGCCCGCCAGGTTGCGCAGCGTCTTCCAATCAAGCGTTCTCATCATCAGGTGCTCCAAAAAACCAAAGTAAGAATTCAAGTCGCCCGTCGACGGAACAGCAGCCAGGCCGTACCCAACGGCGCCGCCACCCACAACAGCAGGCAGAGCCAGAGCATCGAGCCCGGCACAGGCAAATCGCTGCCCAGGGTCAGCACGCCAGCGGTACTGGCGACGGCGTCAAAACCGGAAAGATTGATCAAGCGATAGAGGTCGGCGGGATTGAACAGCAGCAACCAAGGCAGCACTTTCGGGTTGAAGTGCCCTTCGCTGAGCACCAGCAGGGCGAGCAGCGCCAGGTCGAACACCAGCACGAAAAAGAACCACACGCCCAGCGCCAAACCGGCAGCCGTGGATTTCTCGGCCGCCACACTGCTCAGCACATAAGCCAGCCCCAGGAAGCCCCAGCCCAGTAGCGTCGACGACACAATGAATCTTCCGAAAGCCCAGAGCAGCAGGTTCAGTTCGACGTCGTCCACCAGCACGGCGATCGCGAGCATCGCGCAGCCGAAACCGATCAGCGTCGCCAGCGCCAGGATCAACCCGTGGCCAATGAACTTGCCGAGCAGGATGTGCCCGCGCCCCAGCGGATAGGTCAACAACAGCAGCAAGGTGCCGCTTTCGTCCTCGCCGACAATGGCGTCATACGCCAGCATCAAGGCAATCAGTGGCATCAGGAACGTCGCCAGGCTGGCCAGGCTGGCGATGGTCGCGGGCACCGAGGTAAAGCCCAACTGACCGGAGGCCGCCGCTCCCAACCAGGCAATACCAGTGGCCAGCACCGCGAACAACAGGCTGATCGCCAACAACCAGCGGTTGCGCAAACCGTCATTGAATTCCTTGCGGGCCATGTTCCAGATCGGGTTCATAGAATCTCTCCACTGTGGGTCGCAGCGGCCCGTCCCATGTAATAGCGGTAGAGGTCTTCCAGGGACGGTGGAGTGATTTCCACGTCAGCCGGCTCATCCTCATTGAGCAACTGGCGCAACAGGCCCAGTTTGCTGCCATTGAGCGCGGCCACTTCCAGGCCCTCCACGCCCCAACGTTGAGTGACATGCCCGGCGATGTTCCACGAGGCCTGCAAGGGGCCGGCATGCTTGAGTCCGTTGGCGCGAATCAGCGTCGGCAACCCGGCTTCCTCGCGCAGGCTGCGCAGACTGCCGAGGGCCAGCAGACGCCCCTGGGTCAGGATCGCCGCACGATTGATATGCGCCTCGACCCCCGGCAAAACGTGGGAACAGAGAATGACGCTGGTGCCCTGGCTGCGCAGACGGTCGAGCAACCGATACAGGTCCTGAGTGGCGATGGGATCGAGGCCGACCGTCGGCTCGTCGAGCAGCAACAGGCGCGGTTCGCCGAGCAACGCTTGCGCGAGCCCGAGGCGTTGGCGCATGCCTTTGGAGTAGGTCTTGACCCGTCGATGCGCCGCCCCTGCCAGGCCAACTTCCTCCAGCAGCCCGTCCACTTGAGCGAACGCGGCCCCTTTGAGTCGCGCGAAATGACGCAAGGTTTCCAGACCGCTCATTTGCGGATAAAACGTCACGTTCTCCGGCAAATAGCCGAGCAGACGCCGGACATTCGGATCACTGGGCAAGCGCCCAAACACCCTGACCTGCCCTTCGCTGGCCTGCAGCAAACCGAGCACCAGTTTCATGCTGGTGGTCTTGCCCGCGCCGTTGTGCCCGAACAAACCCAGCACTTCGCCTTCGGCCAGGCTCAGGCTCAACTGATGCAACACCGTGGTGTGCCCATAACGCTGGCTGACGCCTTCCAGATCGACGACATTCATGTGACGGGCTCCTTGGTCAGGGTGTGCGTGGTGGATTTCATCAACGGATGGCTGTCGAGTACGCCCGGCGATTTCATCACCGGAAACGCCCGTTGCACCCAACGCAGCAGTTCAATTCCGGGGCTGTTCATCAACAGCCGCACCTGCGGGTACAGCCACAGCAGGCGGTCGACGTTGTCGTTGGGTTCGTAGGCGATATCGCCCAGGCCATCGTTGTTGCGGTCCCAGCCCAGATAGTCGCTCCAGTAATTGCCCCGGCCATCCGCCGACCATTCCTGCAAGCGGGTGGCGACGTATTTGACCTGGCGCTGGTTGCCGACAAACGCGTTGTCGGCGATGCGGTTGTCTTCGGAGCCGGCGGTGAGGTGAATGCCCACGGCGCTGTGCTCGAAGTGGTTGTGTTCGATGCGGTTGAACAGCGAGTTGTAGATGAACAGCGCCTTGCCCTCGGCGCCGCTGATCATGCTGTCGCCGGTCGAGCCGTCGCGCACGTCGGTGACGAAGTTGTCGCGCAAGGTCGAATAGGTGATGTAGTTCATCAGGATGCCGTAGTTCTGATCCTGTTCGGAGCGGTTGCCGATCACCGTGAGCTTGCGGCTTTGCATCAGGGCGTAGCCGGTGCGGGTGCGGCGGGTGGTGTTGCCGATCAACTGGTTGTCGTTGGCGAACATGTAATGCACGCCGTAACGCAGGTCTTCCAGGGTATTGCCTTGCAGCAGGTTGCCGTTGGAGGTGTCGATGTAGATGCCATCGCGGGTGTCGCGCACCTGGTTGCCGATGACCCTGGCGCCATGCACTGCATACAGGTGAATGCCGTTACCGCGATCCTGTGAACGCATCGCCGGATCGCCCTGGATGCGGTTGTCGATCAGGCTCGCATCCTGAGTCCCATCGACCCAGATCCCGAATCCCTGACCTTGCAGGCGATTGCCTTTGATCACCGCGCCACGCGCCTTGGGCTGGAGGAACACCGCCGCATTCATGGCCGTGAGGTCGTGCCCCCAGTCCAGAAAAGTGCAGCCCTCGATCCCGACGTCCGGCGCGCTGACAATCACCCCGTTGCCCTGCCCTTGCGCCTGAAACACTGCGCCGGGCTCGCACACAATCTGCATCGGTTGATCGACGCTGAACGAGCCACGGTATTCGCCCGCCGGCACGTGCCAGCGTTGCTCGGCATCAAGGCGCAACGGCAGCGTGGTAATGGGTTGCACCGCCAGCACGCTGCCGGGCATCAGCAGGAGCGCAAGCGCGATCACCTTGATCGGGTTTCCCTTGATGTCGGTCATCGGTCCGCTCCTGTCGATGCTCAACCGTCAGGCCCGCTCGACCTTCATGCGGCCGACCATTTCCATGTGCAGCGCATGGCAGAACCAGCTGCAGTAATACCAATGCAGGCCGGCCTTGTCGGCGGTGAAGGTGATGGACGAGGTTTGCTGCGGGCTGATCTCCATGCTCGCGCCGTGGTTGGTCATGACGAAACCGTGGGACACGTCCTCGATCTGGTCGATGTTGGTGATGGTCACGGTCACTTCGTTGCCCTGCTTGACGGTGAACTCGGTCAAGCCATACGCCGGCGCCATGGAGGTCATGTAGACCCGCACATGATTGCCGTCGCGGATCACCTTGTTGTCGGTCTCCAGGTTGATGCCATCCTTCTTGGCCAGCTCCACGGTGGCGGCGAAGAACGGGTCGTTACGGTTCCAGATTTTTTGCGTCTTGATCTGATCCCGCCGCGCGAGGATGCAATCGTGCGGTTCGGCAAACGCCGGGCCGTCGTGCACCAGCTTCATTTCTTCGCCGGAAATATCGATCAACTGGTCGTTTTCCGGGTGCAGCGGCCCGGTCGGCAGGAAGCGGTCCTTGGAGAACTTGCACAACACCACCAGCCATTTGCCGTCCGCCTCACTGGTTTCGGTCAGCGACGCGTGGTTGTGGCCGGGCTGGTAATGCACGTCGAGTTTTTGCTTGATGTAATTGACCTTCTCGCCCTTGTAGGCACGTACCGCGTCCGCCATGTTCCACTTCACCACCTGGCTGTCGATGAACAGCGTGGTGTAGGCGTTGCCGCGACCGTCGAAGGTAGTGTGCAACGGGCCCAGGCCCAGTTCCGGCTCGGCGGCGATGACTTCGCGCGGGTCCTTGAATTTATCGGCGAACAGGTCGTCCAGGCGGTCGATGGCGATCATCGATACGGTCGGCGACAGCTTGCCGTTGGCAATGAAGTACTTGCCATCGGATGAGGTGTTGAGGCCGTGGGGGTTCTTCGGCACCGGGATGTAACGGGTGAATTCGGAGTCCTTGCCATCGGTTTTACGACCGTCGACCACCGGCACTTTCGAGTTTTCCAGGGTGATGAACTTGCCGGCCTTGATCGCGGCTTCGATGCGCGGAATGTTGAACACCACGACCCAGTCGCGCTCGTTGCGCATCATGCCGCCGAGGTCGTAGGCCTTCTCCGAGTTGTAGCAGGTGGACGCGGCGTACTTGCCGGTGTAGTCCATGTCGGCGTTGTCCAGATTGCCGTCGACGATCACCTGAAACGCCATTTCCATTTTTTCGGCATCGACGGCGTTGAACATGGTGAAGCTGTTCTTGTCTTGCAGGTCGAAGGTGTGGCCGTCATTGGGGTGCGGAATGACGAACTCGGCGTTGGCGAACACGTACTTGGTGTACGGCACTTTTTGCAGGCGCAGGCCGTGAATGGCTTGCACGTTCGGCACCGTGAGCATCTTGTCGCACTTCATGATGTCCAGGCGGATGCGCGCGATACGGGAGTTGGCCTTGTCGTTGATGAACAGGTACTTGCCGTCGTACTTGCCGTCCGTCATGGAGATGTGCGGGTGATGGCAATCGCCATTCTGGAACTTCGCGCTGTCGCCCATGATGCGCTTGCTTTCGTTGGTCAGGCCCCAACCGGTGGCCGAGTCGACGTTGAACACCGGAATACGCATCAGCTCGCGCATCGACGGCACGCCCAGCACCCGCACTTCGCCCTGATGACCGCCGCTCCAGAAGCCGTAGTATTCGTCCAGCTCGCCGGGGCCGACATGGGTTTTCGCCTGCGCATCCTTGACCGCAGCCGCCCATGACTCGCGGCTGAACACCGCCCCGCCCAATGTCGTGGCCCCTGCCAGCACCGCCCCGGTGACGGCGCTGCTACCGAGAAAACCGCGACGGCTGAGTCCGGTGTGCTCTTCTTCCTGCACCGGTTTTGTGGATTCTGTGTCAGTCATGCTGCGTACTCCTTGAAGGGATAAAAACTGTGTGCGGGTAGAACTCGGTCAACTGTAGGAGCGAGCCTGCTCGCGATGGACTCAAGAGCGCCGCGTTGAGCCAGTCATTACGCGTCAACGTTAGCGACCATCGCGAGCAGGCTCGCTCCTACAAGGGCGCGTCATTCAGGGGCGGTCACTTCCACGACAGGTATCAGTTGCGCCGCCACAGGTGCCGGTTTGCCGCGCTTCTTGCGCTTGTTGATCAGCGGCGGGCATTTGTGTTCGTTGTGGTAAGTCATCTGGCAATCGAGGCAGTAGTGGCACTCGTTGGCATTGATCCGCCCATCCGGGTGAATCGCCTGGATCTCGCATTCTTTGGCGCACAACTGGCAGGGGTTGCCGCATTCCTTGCGGCGCTTGAGCCAGTCGAACAGGCGCAGCTTGGTCGGGATCGCCAACGCGGCACCCAACGGGCAGATGTAGCGGCAATAGACTTTGCGCGTGAAGATGTTGATGACCAGCAGCGCCACCGCGTAAAGGACAAACCACCATTGGCGGTCGAACCTGAGGGTGATGGCGGTCTTGAACGGTTCCACTTCGGCGAACAGTTCGGCGGTGGACATGGATTCGAGGGAGATACCGAACAGCAGCAGCAAAATGATGTACTTGATCGCCCACAACCGCTCATGCACCGCGAAGGGCAATTCGTACTGGGGGATTTTCAGCTTGCGCGCGGCTTCGTTGATCAGTTCTTGCAAGGCACCGAACGGGCACAACCAGCCGCAGAACACCCCACGCCCCCACAACAGGATGCTCGCGGCGGTGAACACCCACAGCATGAAAATCAGCGGGTCGGTGAGAAACAGCTCCCAGCGAAAGTGCTCGAACAACGCATGGACAAAGGTCAGGACATTGACCACCGAGAGCTGCCCCAGCACATACCAGCCGAGGAACACCACGGTGAAGATCAGGTAACCGCGACGCAGCCAGTGCAGGAAATGCGGGCGGCGGGTGAACTTGTCCTGCAGGAACAGGATCGCGGTCAGCAGCAACAACGCGGTGGCGAGTACACCGACCTGGAAGTGTTTCTGATACCAGATCGTCAACCACATCGGCCGGTTGGCTTCCTCGATGGCGGCCAGTTCTTCGGCACTCGGTGCGGGGCGCTCAAGGTATTGCTCGGGCAATTGATAAGACAGTTCGAAGCTGCTGAACATGCCGCTGACCGGACCGGTCTGACGCCGTACCAGCAACTCCAGGGACCAGGGCGATCCCGGATCGAAACCCGCCTGCTTGCGCACAATGAACACCGACATCTCATTGAACTCGGGCATGCCCTTGGCGAACACGTCGGAGAGGCGCTGATGGTCCATGTCGCGAAAGCTGATGACATTGCCGAACTGGCGCAATTGCACCCGGTCGAAAATCCCGCCGCGCACGTAACCCGAGCCTTTATACGAATACAAGCCGCGTCCCAATACAGCAATGGCTTGCTCGCCGGGCTTGAGGTCTTGCATGAGGACACGGTATTGAATGTCACCCAGCAACGCGCGGCCGATGGTCGGCGGGTTCAGGTCGGCGGTGTACAACTCGATAAAGGTGTCATCGACCTGGTCAGGCGCGGCCGTGTCGACGCCTTCGGCCTCGGTGCCTTTGAAGGCGGCATCGACCTGTCCACGGGTCAGGTTCAAGCGGCGGATGGCGCCGTTTCCGCTCAGTTGCTCCCAGGTGGCGGGCTCGAAAAAGTCCTGGCGCACGGTGGCGGGCTTGCTCGCCACTGCACCCTTGTCTTCGATCAGCTTGAGCGATACGGCCACTTCATGAGCGGCCCGCATGATGACTTCATTGACCACCATGGCGGTGACGGTTGCACCGGCAATGGCATCCACGGTGACCGCACTCGGGTCACTGGAGTGGCCGACAACCACTCGCTGGCTGACCTTGATCCCTGTGTAGCGGGCACTGAAACCGTGGAGTTTTTCTTCGGGGATGCCGATCAGCAGAATCGGCTCATGGTGTTCCAGGACGTAGGCATCCTGAATCACACCGGCGGTGTCGAGGATCACCTGGGTATTGATCGGCTTGCCCGAGTAGGCCGGAATGTCCACCACGTCCAGGCTCTGGAAGACATAACCGATGACCTTGCCGGCCGCTGATATCGTCCGCACCTTGAACGGGCCTTCCGCTGCGGAAACCGAATCGGTTTGCGGGAAGACCTTCTCGATGCGCTGCTGCTCGATGTCGCCGTATGACTTGGCCTCAACCACCGCGAACATCGCGAGTATCAGCAAGACCGTCACCACCAGACCAACGCTCCAGATGCGCAGGTTGCCAGGTATCGAAGGCGAAGAGATTGTCATGAGCAGGCTGATTTCAAAGGGTCTGCGCCCATGTTAGGGAGCATTGCGCCCCCGTCCCTTGATTGAAATCAACTTGCCGACAATCCCCGTTCCAGAGCGCCAGAATGTCTCAAACAGTGCGCGAAAACTGGCCTTTTTGCTGATCGCCCAAGTAGGCATCAAACGCCATCGCGGCGCTGCGCATCATCAAATGCCCTTGCGGCAACAGCACCAGCTCGTCACGGTGAATCTGCAAGAGCCCGTCGCGAACGTGCTCGCCAAGTTGGGCCAATGACTCGGCGAAATACTCGGTGAAGCAGATCGCGTGACGCGCTTCGAACTTGGCGAAATCGATCCGGCCATGGCACATCAGGTCGCTGATCACTTCGCGGCGCAACAGGTCGTCAGCGCTCAGGCGATAACCCCGATGCACCGGCAGCAGACCTTGATCGATGCGTGCGTAGTACTGCGAAAGCTCCTTGACGCTCTGGCTGTAGCTGTCGCCGACCTTACCGATCGAAGACACCCCGAGGCCGATCAAGTCGCAGTCGGCATGGGTCGAGTACCCCTGGAAATTGCGTTGCAGCGTGCCATGGGCGCGGGCCAGCGCCAGCTCGTCATCCGGCAAGGCGAAATGGTCCATGCCGATGTAGACATAACCGGCCTCGGTCAAACGGCGAATGGTCAGTTCGAGCAACTCCAGCTTGCGCTCCGGCGGTGGCATGTCCTCCGGGCGAATCAGCCGTTGCGCGCGCACCATCTCCGGCAGATGCGCATAACTGTAGGCAGCAATCCGGTCCGGGCGCAGGGCAATGATCTTGGCGAGGGTGACGTCAAAACTCTGCAACGTTTGCAGGGGCAGGCCGTAAATCAGATCGACGCTGATCGACTTGAATTGCGCCTCGCGCGCCGCCGCGACCAGCGCATAAATCTGCGCTTCACTTTGCTGGCGATTGACCGCCGCCTGGACGTCGGGATCGAAGTCCTGCACGCCAAAGCTCAGGCGATTGAAGCCCAATTGGCGCAGCGAATGGATCTGTTCGCTGCTGATGGTGCGCGGGTCGACCTCGATGGAAAACTCATGGTCATCGCTGTCGTCCATGTCGAATGCCTGGTGCAGGCAGTCCATCAGGTCGGCCAGTTGTTCTTGGGTCAAATACGTCGGTGTGCCCCCGCCCAAATGCAGTTGCGTAAGCTTGCGCGTGCTGTCGAACAGCGCGGCCTGCATGGCGATTTCACGCTTGAGGTACGTCAGGTATTCGACGGCACGATGGGTCTTTTGGGTAATGATTTTGTTGCAGGCGCAGTAGTAACAAAGGCTTTTGCAGAACGGGATGTGGATGTACACCGACAACGGTTTCGGCACAGCGGCCTGGTTGCTGTCGTGGGCGGCACGCTGATAGTCGTCAACGGCAAACGCCTGATGAAACTGCGGTGCCGTCGGGTAAGAGGTGTAGCGCGGCCCGGGCCGGTCATATTTTTCGACCAGGGCACGATTGAAATCGAATGAAGGCTTCATGATCAATCAACTCGCAGGTGGGTTAATGTTTTGCACTGTCCACCTCCTTTTCAAACAGGCTGCAGATAGCATCCACCTCCTGCCGGCCGGCGGGAAGGATGCTGATGAAACGCTCTGACAATTCAATCAAACCGTCACGACTCAATTGCTCCAGCAACGGCCAGACGGATGAGAAATACATGGGGAACACCAGCCCATAGCGCCGCTCGATGGCACGGATATCCAGCTCCTGATCACACGCCAGTCGCTCCATGACCATTTGCCTGATCTGCTCCCCCGCCTCGAAACGCCAGCCACGTGCTGTCGGCAGCTGGTCGTTGTCCAGCTGACGCTGATAGCGCTCAATGGCGTCGGTATTTTGCGTGTACAAATCGTCGATCCGGCTGATGGCGCCCACACCGAACCCGATGTGGTCGCAATAGCCGTGACGGGTGAAACCGTCGCAGGTGCGGCTCAAGCGGCCCCGCTCCTGAGCGATCGCCAGGTCATCATCGGGCCGGACAAACTGCCCCATGCCGATGTAGTGATACCCCGCTGCCAGCAATTGCTCGAAGCAGATCTGACGCATCGCGCCTTTGTCGTCCTGGCTGCACAACGCCCTGGCCTTGTCACCGAGCACAGGCCGATAGCGGCGTGGCGGCCGTGCGTAGTCGAACACCATCAGGCGGTCGGGTTCCAACTCGATAATCGTCGTCAGCTTCAGCGCAAAACTGTCCGGCGTTTGCCAGGCATGGCCAAATCCCAGATCGACATTGATGGAGCGATAACCAAACGTGCGCGCGGCATCGATGAGCGAATGGATCGGCGCCGGATTCTGGTAGCAAGCCACGGACATCTCGCACTCGGTGTCGATGTCCGGAACACCAATGCTAACGTGATTGAATCCCTGGTCACGCAGCACGCCCATGGTCGACCAATCGGTGTGATGCAAATCCACTTCAACGCTGTAGTCGCCAGACTCATGCGCCAGAAAGTTGAACCGGCGACGCAAATGCCCCATCAGTCGCTGAATATGGGCGATGGTGGGCGTTCCACCGCCCAGGTGAAATTGCTCGACCCGTTGCTCTGGATGGGTGTGGCAACCGACCAGGTCGATCTCGTGTTCCAGACGCCGCAGGTACTGCTCGATGGCGCCCTGCTCGCCGCAGGCATCAGCAAGGGTGCAAAAGGACGGCTTGAGGCTGGAAGGCAGGCGCAAGTTCAGGGAGAGCGGCCGGCGTTTCTGGCGGCTGATGCGCAAGGCACGAAGCAAATCCAGAGAGCCGATGCCGTTGTGAAACTTTTGCGTATCGGCATGGCAGTTGGGGTCGAGCACACCCTGATCGCACCGAGCGACAAGCTCGCCAGGGTTGTGAAAGAAATCGAGCATGACGGGTCTCCCAGACTGGCTGCAGATCTTCAGTGTCCGGGATCGGCAATCATCGCTCCTTGATTTGTATCAAGCCGCCAGCCAAGTGTTTGCAGAGGCCGACCATCGGTCACCACGTCAGGTAAAACATGCCCTTGGCCAGCAAGACGATGGCGACCATATGGCAGAACAGACTGCCGTGGATGAATTGCAGGTAACGAGCATTCATGCGCCCGCTTTTGAACAGAATCATGGCCACCAGAAAATGCAGGAGCACGCTCACGGCAACGACGATTTTCACCATCAGCAGCGTGCCGAACGAGGACGCCAGCGGCGTGGCAAGAGCGGGCAAGTAACGCTGCCAGACCATGCCGATCCCCGCGCCGAACAACACCAGCAACACCCACGGCATCAGCGTCCGGGCTCGACGACCGATCCCCTGCTCGACCAGCATCATCACCCTGTCGGGCAATTGCTTGCGAATGCTTTCCAGAAACAGGACCTCGAAGAACACCGTGCCGATGAAGATCAGCGCGGCGAACAGGTGCAATGTCAAAAAAACGGGATAGACCATGAGAGGGATGGCTCTGATGACTCAGCGAGAGGAACATCAATCCCATTGTGTCGCCAGTGCCGGTGAACTTCGGCCCAATGGGAACTCGCGCGTTCATCCGCAAGGGCGCGCGAGTGTTGTTTCACAGAATACAGAGCTGCCCGTCCCACCCGTTTGACACCGATCAAGAAACGTCCCTGTCCCTGATGCGGGCTAGCCCACCTTTCAGTGGGGCGCGCGAGGAATCGTCTTGAGCAGATCTTCAGGGCTGATGTAACCGACCACCGGCTCCGCGACGCTGCCCGGTAGCGGCAGGTCAAGGATGTGGCCCTTGATCTTGCCGATCACGTGCATTTCGCAAGGTTTGCAGTCGAACTTCAATGTCAGCACCTCGTCACCGTGCACCAGTTGCATCGGCGCGACCTTGGTGCGAACGCCGGTGACCCCTTTGGCCTGTTTGGGGCAAAGGTTGAAGGAGAAGCGCAGGCAGTGCTTGGTGATCATCACCGGCACTTCTCCGGTTTCCTCGTGGGCCTCGAAGGCTGCATCGATCAGCTTGACGCCGTGACGGTGATAGAAGTCGCGAGCCTTTTGGTTGTAGACGTTGGCCAGGAACGACAGGTGCGACTCCGGGTACACCGGCGGCGGGTTTGTCTCGGCCTTGCGACCACCCCGTGGGTGGGCCAGCAGACGGGCCGCGGTCAGCGCTTCGATCACTTCCCGGCGCAGCGCTTTGAGCTGCGAGTTGGGGATGAAGAACGCCTGGGTTGCTTCCAGCTTGATGCCGGTGGCGTGGTAGTCGGTGGTGCCCAGTTGACCGAGCAAATCACGCAGTTGGTCCAGGGCCTGCTCCGGCTTGTTGGCCAGACCGAACGGACCGTCTAGGGACACGCTGGCACTGACGCCCTCCTCGCTGGTGGCGGTGAGTTGCAGGCGTTGCTCGTCCAGCTGTGCGACCCAGGCCAGACCGATACGACGTTCAGCGGAAGTCTTCTGCAAGGCTTGCTGCCAGTTATGGTCCAGGTTGCGGCTCAGTGGATGGTTGGGCCGCAGCTTGTACATCCCGTCCGGCATCTCGTTGGGCTCGACACGGTAGCGATAGCGCTTCTCGCCCTCTTCGAGGAACTCACCCTTGGGCTCAGCGATGTTGGCGCGGAAACCCACCACTTCGCGCTTGATCTGCACGTTGAGACCGTCGCCGTTGGACAGCGGCTCAGAGGTCACCACCTGCAAGTCACGCTTGCCCACCTTCTCCACCACGCCCACTGGCAGGCCAGTGAAAGTCGGTGAATCGAAGGCACCGATGTCGACCTTGCGGTCGGTGACAAAGTAGTCGGTGCTGCCACGGTGGAAGGTCTTGTCCGGGTCAGGCACAAAGAAATGCGCAGTGCGGCCACTGGACGCACGGGCCAGGTCCGGACGATCTTCAAGAACGTCGTCCAGGCGCTGGCGGTAGTAGGCCGTGATGTTCTTCACGTAGCCCATGTCCTTGTAACGCCCTTCGATCTTGAATGAGCGAACACCGGCTTCCACCAACGCACGGATGTTGGCGCTCTGGTTGTTGTCCTTCATCGACAGCAGGTGTTTTTCGTAAGCGACGACGCGGCCCTGGTCGTCCTTGAGGGTGTACGGCAAACGACAGGCCTGTGAACAATCGCCACGGTTGGCGCTGCGACCGTTCTGTGCGTGGGAGATGTTGCACTGGCCGGAGAACGCCACACACAACGCGCCGTGAATGAAGAATTCGATCGCCGCATCGGTCTCGTCGGCGATGGCGCGAATCTCTTGCAGATTCAGCTCGCGGGCCAGTACCAGTTGGGAGAAGCCCGCCTGGTCAAGAAACTTCGCCCGTGCCAGGGTGCGGATGTCGGTCTGGGTGCTGGCGTGCAGCTCGATCGGCGGAATATCCAGCTCCATCACGCCAAGGTCCTGGACGATCAACGCATCAACGCCGGCATCGTAGAGCTGATGGATCAGCTTGCGCGCTGGCTCCAGCTCATTGTCATGCAGGATCGTGTTGATCGTCGTGAACACCCGGGCGTGGTAGCGCCGGGCGAACTCCACCAGTCCGGCGATCTCACTCACTTCGTTACAGGCATTGTGGCGGGCGCCGAAGCTCGGGCCACCGATATAAATGGCGTCGGCACCATGCAGGATCGCCTCGCGAGCGATGCTCACGTCACGGGCAGGGCTGAGCAGTTCCAGGTGATGTTTGGGCAAGGACATATTTTTTTATCTGGTTTGTCACGGTCGAGGCACGCATTGTAGCGGGCAAATGTTTGACCGGCATCCGTGGGCTTCTTGGTCAGGGTTGATATCACCTGCCTGTAACAAGCCGAAAGGCGCTTCTGGGCCGCAAAAACGACAGCATCACCCGTCACGACTCCGGCGTTGACCTCGGGCAGCTGAGTGGAACTGCGCGTCAGCCACTATTTGAATTTTATTGTCATCAGCAACTCCCCAGGAGGCGTTTGTTCAGGAATGCCCTGCAGGTTGAAAGCTACGGGTTCGTTGCATATACCCTTCTCCCAGAGCCGTTTCGCTATGGGCGAACTGACGGCTGCAACCACCGACTCAAAAACAAAGTAATTTCGAATCTCAGGACTTACCTCCATCACCGCCTTCAAACCCTCTGCCAGGACGATGTGCGTATTTTTGAACGAGTAATCCTTGTACCCGGGGTAACCACACTCATGAGCCACGAAAAGCCAATCGTGAATTATGTAAGCCGGGGCGTACCCCCAAGGGGAATAACCATTGACGCCCCATAAAAATCGAGGAATTGACCCCCCATCGGTATACATGGGGCCAGGGCGAATTACTTCACCATTAGAACGTGTAAATCGAAACGGATCATCCTTGCTTGGAACAAACAGAAAATAGTCATTCTTGATCCAGCGCACATCCAAGGCGCCTTCAAACCTTCCCTCATCGGTTTCGCGATACGATATCGGAGCGCAGGCTTGCAGCGTGAGAACAAGAAACACAAGAATTAGAAAGCGCATATTAAGCCTTCCTTGAAAGACGAAAAATTTGCCATTAAAGATGACAAACACCGCACTTCCACCTTACTTCACCCCTTCAATATTATTTTGGACGGCCTGCTGCCCTCGACTTTTTTCCAGCTTTTCCATCAGCATCAAATTATCTTTTGCATATCCGCTATTATAATCGGATACAGCTTTATCAAAATTCTCCTTAGCCTTGTCATTTTCGTTGCGATACATATAGATCAGCCCTAGATTATTATAAGCCGCCTCAGCCACCTTGGAATCCATATTGCTTTTGTTCTCGATCGCGGCATTGATATCGACAATCGCACCAGCGGTATCACCATTTAAAAACCTGACCCAACCCATAGAGTTATATATTGACGCATCCGCAACATCATTAGTTTCCTTAATAGTTTTGGCTCGCTCAAAATAGTCTATTGATTGTTTATAGTCTCCTTCAAGGGCCGCTGCCTTTCCGAGCGCAGAATACGCATAATAACTTTTCGGATTGGATTCCACGTATGTTTTCAATTTCTCTACGGCGGAGGGGTAACCGTTCTCGGAAATTGTTGACTTTATATCCACAGGAAGCTCTAACGAAGCATCGTCAGCACAAGCAAATGGCATCAAAAAAATACTGATGATGGCAATCATGACTTTCATTGCCCGAACCCTCCCATAGGCGTGCGAGTAGGCAGAAGAGTTTTATTATAATCACTTAACTCTCCCAGTTTATTAACGAGTCTCTCCACCCCGATCCTTATATTGTCCTTATCGCCAACCTGGATTTGTGCAAAACCCTCAACTATTTCAACTTTCGTCTTATCATGACTGACTAAAACAAAGCCCTCATATTGCTTGAGCCCTTCAGGCCAAGGAGAAGGTGTCACCATTACGTTTGCCATGGTTTGATGCGGTGTTGGCGTATAAATTTGTGCGCCAACACCTATCAAAAACAGAGCGAGGCAAAGCCCCATGAAAATCCTCACTTCCTTGAGAAGCCGCCCAAGAATACCGCCCGCTTTCGACGCCGCATCCGGCCCCCACATGGCAAGTGATTTATTAAGGAGTCTGAATGTCAAAATAGCCATTACTATTGCAGCACCATGAAATCCGACCTTGATGACGTCAAGTAGAATCGGGTTCATACAAACCTCCTGTTTATGGCACTAACGACGGGACTAACAACAACCTACCCATATCAACAAACTCTAAAATGTGATCGCCCTGCCTGAATCCCGATCCCAAAGCAAAAACCTGATGGAAGACACGGCAACCAAGAGTCTCTTTGGATCATTTGTATGTTGCGGTGATTTACCACCGTCAGCAAAGCCAAATAAATAGCCACCACCGGGCATGTCTCTGACCTTGGCTTCAGAGGCGGAATAATCATTCAGAAGCGATATGGGCAAGAACTCTTCAGTCTTTAGATCAGACCACCGCTCATAGGATCGGAATACCACAAGCCAGTGACTTGACTTCGAAACCCTGGCGCCTGGACCGTCTAATTTCTCGATAATAAGAGCGAGTGCACGCATTCGGTGCTGCATTTCTGACCGACCGACAGCACGCAACTTATCGAAACATATGCTGTTGGACAGAGCATTGGTGACATAGTCAGCTCTCATGATGTCGGAAAAGTTGACCATCACGTTCGATCCGTCCGCCACTAAAAATGGTCCATGCTCCCCGTCCCAGCCAGGAGTTGGCTGCCCATTTATCGCAGCCGGGCTATCTGGATGCAGCCCTAGTTCCTCATCTGTCAAAGGGATCGCTGTCGGCGTTTTAGTTCGGTTGAATGTGCGCGATGCATCTGGCGACGCGGCAGCCCACATACCGTTGGCGGCAGCACATAACTTTGCGTCTTCAACAAACGGCGAGCCCAAACCGGCGGTGTGATAATAAGGTGCCGAAAAAACACTGTCTCTGCCGTAGGTCACGTCCCAACCAGGTGCAAAGACATTCGAAGCACCATCCGACAAGGCAGTCGACACATCGACCACTCGCTCCGTGTGGGCCATCCCCTCCCTGCGTGGTGGTCTGCTGACAGCAGTAACGATAGTGTCATCTGAAGTAAAAATCGGTGCCCCTGTATCAGGGTCAGTCATCCGTGCATTTGCGCCCAACCGTCCTTCGCACAATGCAGACGGGCCACCCTCCTCAAAATTACTTGAGAACTTTTTGAGCTCCAGGTTTCCAACATATGGAAAAAAGTCAGGGGCCGTAATAATTGAAAAAGCAGGTGTCACGTCGTACTTGTGATCATTACTGCTATACATGGCAGCCACATAACCATCGCAAATATCATCAAGGTAGAGGGCTATATCATAGCGACCTGCATCAAGTATCGACTCAAACTCTGTCGCATCAGGAATGCTGATGTTTATGTCATTCACAGCGCCGGTTTCATCATTCAGCTGATGACGCATATTAATGAATTCAGAACAGTTGCGCGGTGAAAGGAACGGCCGTTCGTTTGCCGCCACGACTCCGATGATGGCGGCGGCGGAAATATAGTCGAGGCCTGCGCTGAATAATTTCTGCCCAACACGAAGTGTCGAGTACCTTCTGTTCTCGATATAGGCTTCGATCCCGGGTCCCTTCGGAGGCACCTCAGTGGCACCATGTTGAACCTGGCCGACACCGGTGCCCATCGACACCATGACCTCTCGCACAAGTGGTTGAGGTTCTGCGCAGACTGTAAGGGTTGCACCTTTCAATTCGGCGTTGATCAATAACCCGTCGTTGCGACTTGTGCGCGTATAGGGCGGTTGGTTAAGGTCCGCACTCTTGATGTTCGGTAGTTTTCCGACGGAAAAAAGACGGCGCAGTCGATCAGTGAAGTGGAAAGCAGAGAACTCAACAGTCTCACAGGTAAAGGTGTCCAGTCTCAAACCTGGAAAAAGCTTAACGATCGGAACAAGAAATTGGCGGCTCGCATCGCCAAACTGTGAACCACCTAAATAGCACCCCTCAAAATCACGACCCTCTACACGCTCGCAAAGGAAGGCAGCATAGCGGGCAGGCATGACCCGCACTTCGTGTGATAGATCGGTATCGTGCCGATAGTTGCGTATCGTGGGGTCGTAAAGTGCCGGCGCATTTCCGACACGAGCGATACCCGTGCGACTGAAAACAAGGTCTGCATGCATGCGATGCGGTGTTCCAGCGGCTTCCCGATACTCATAAGCGAAGACGGCCGCCACCCATTTGCGCCGTTGTTGATCAGAAACATCAACCAGGCTGTAGATGTAGTTTTCGACCAGTTCCAGCTCTTCCTGTGTCGGATAGTCGCTTTGCTCCAAACCTGATGGTTGAACCGCAGGGCTCGCCAGACAGTGATAAAGCAAACTCCTCGCGGGATCACCCGGTTGAATAAGAGCTGCTTTATCCGTACTGAAATCATGGAAGCCAAGGACTGTACGATCCACGGTGAGTTCTGCTGAAAACTCTGTTTGCGCGTTGACACCATGCGCGCCAAGAACCGTTTTCCAACGGGTGGCCAGCAACTTTACCAGCAGATTACGAACATCTTGTTCAAGCGTCATATGACCACTCCAAAGGTAGTTGCCACTCTTGAAGCAAAGCCTATGGGGTCGTCCCGGCCCGATGCGCTCTGATAGAACGCATTGAGCCGTTGGCAGTCGCCCAGGAACCACCCCGTTATCATTGCGCAGTAATCTTCCAGAGCCTCGGTTGAGTTGCGCCCAAGGTAAACACTCACCGCGTTCGCGGCAGCCATTCCCGAAACCAGGGCTCGATACACCCCCCGAGAAGCCGCAGGATCGAGCTTGCAAGCCGCATCACCCGTTAGTACAAATCGGGGCGAGGCCAATTGATCGGCAATGCGCCAAGTACTGTCGGCCCTGAGGAAGCCCATACGCGATGTATGAACTTTACGGCGCCCTTCAAAGGTCATCTCGCACTCGACGTGTCGACCCGATCCAATATTGGATGTCCACCGCCACCCTTGCGAGCCAAGGTGAAAAGACGGATTCATATCATCATCGACCGAGTCGCTATAGCGGTACGCGACCTCAAGAGGGTTACTCAAACACAGCGCTTCAATACCCGTTTTCTTGCTAAGCCAATTGGCTGAACCCGTACTGTCAATGACAACTCGGGATGTCAATTGACCGCATGTTGAGTTAACGGTGACTAAACCTGCATCGCACAAATCAATTGATCTTGCAGATGCAGGCCGAAAAAGACGAACGCCGGCCCTGGCCGCCGCGGTCAACAACGCCTCGTCCAATTCGAACCGATGCACATGAATGCCACTTTGTTCAAAACCGAAATGATTCAGCCTTTGAGCGTTGTCATCCGTAAATTTGATCGTGTCGTGAGTTGCTTTCGGAAGCTGAGAAAAAGCTTCACTTCCGAGCAATTGAGAAATGAGAAGAGCTGTACCTGGCGCAAGGGATTCTCCAGGTCGGAACCGAGGACCTCCAGAAACTTCGATCACCGCCGTGGACAACCCAAGCTCCGCAGCACGAATCGCTGCCGAAGAGCCTGCTGGCCCACCACCGACCACGATCAAATCAAAGTCCGCCCCAGCACTCTCCATGCCTCTATCTCCCTTGATTCGCTTCCCGGCTCGGGCGGTAGATCGATTTGCATGCCTTGGTAATCCGCCGTTTTGTGATTCGGAGGGAGGCTACCTGACGTTAGCCAATGGCCATCACTCTGTCCAATTCCCGCCCCCTCTGCTTTGGCGCTGCGCAGACGAATACTTAGGCGCTACTGTGTTGTGGGGCGTAAAAGCAGGAGTAATCCATTTCATGGCCAAAAGGAGGATCCGTGGTCGTCATGTCAGCCCTGCCACCCTCCTCCCAGCGCTTTGTACAAATCGATAGTTGCCGCTCGTTCGGCCAACTGATCACTGATCAACGCTTGTTGTGCAGCGAACAGCGTCCGTTGCGCGTCCAAAAGAGTCAAAGAGCTGTCGATACCTGTCAGGTAGCGACTTTCCGCCAGCCGATAGTATTTGGCACTCGCGCTGACCAGCCCTTGTTGCGCCTCAATCTGCTGTCCAAAGGTCTGCGTTGCAGCCAGTCCATCGCTGACTTCCCTGAAGGCTGACTGGATCGCCTTTTCGTAACGCGCCACTTGTATGTCTTTCTCGACTTGAGTGACGTCCAGGCTGGCTTGCAAGCGGCCCGCATTGAAGATTGGCAGACTGATCCGGGGGAAAAAGCTCCAGACACCCGAGCCTCCATTGAAGAGCCCTGACAGTTCTTCGCTCGAGGTGCCAGCATCCGCCGTCAGGCTGATTCGGGGAAAGAACGCAGCCCGGGCTGCGCCGATATCCGCATTGGCAGCCTTGAGCAATAACTCTGCTTCCACTATGTCGGGCCGACGGTTGAGCAGATCCGACGGCAACCCCACTGGCACCTCAGGTAAAGATTGTCGCTCCCAATCACCGCTCGACAGATCGGCGGGGAGTTCACCTCCAATCAACAACACCAACTGGTTTCGGTCTTCGGCAACCTGCCGACGATACCGGGCCATCGAGCCGCGCGCGCCTTGCACCAGGGTTTGTGCCTGGCTCAACGCCAAATCTGAAACGGTACCTACTTCAGCGCTGCGACGTGTCAGCTGGTAGCTGTTTTCATAGGTGTCGAGGGTATCGCTGGTCAGTCGCTCCAGCGCTTGATCGGCCTGCAGAGTGAGCCAGGCATTTGCAACGCTTGCCACCAGCCCGATACGGGCTGAACGCTGTGCTTGTTCACTGGCCAGGTAACGCTGCAATGCTGCTTGATCGAGGCTGCGCACACGGCCGAACAAATCCACCTCATAACTCACGTTCAGCCCGACAGAGTACTGACTCTCGATCGTGGCTTTATCACCGGATGCCAGATCTGCCGGAACTCGCTGACGACTACCACTGCCCGCCGTCGAGACGTCCGGCAACAGATCCGCGCGACGAATGCGATAGCGCGCCTGATAGGCCTCGACGTTCAACGTGGCAATCCTGATATCCCGATTGTTGGCCAGTGCGGTCTCGATCAATCGATGCAAGGCCGGATCGGAAAAGAACTCGCGCCAATCGAGCGCTGCGGCACTCTCATCACGTGACACTGGCGCCAAGGGGTAAGACGCCGCCACCGGTGCCTGAGGTTGCTGGTACTCCGGGATCAGAGAGCAACCACTGAACAACAACGAACTCAGGACCAGAAAACTGAATGGTTTGATCATGACATGACCTCTTCGTGAGCGACTGCGGCCAGAGCGACGGACGATCGACGTGCGAACAGTGACGACACCGACACATAAAAGAGTGGAACCCAGAAGATGGCCAGGACGGTGGCGGTCAGCATGCCGCCGATCACACCGGTGCCAATGGCATGCTGACTGCCAGAACCTGCACCGGTGGAGATAGCCAACGGCACAACCCCGAGGATGAACGCAAGCGAGGTCATGACAATGGGACGCAAACGAAGCCGCGCCGCCTCAATCGCCGCTTCGGCATAGCCCATGCCCTGCTCATGCAGTTCCTTGGCGAACTCCACGATCAGGATGGCGTTCTTCGCCGCCAGCCCGACTGTCGTCAGCAGGCCTACCTGAAAGAACACGTCGTTGGACAGGCCGCGCAAGGTCGTGGCAAGCAATGCCCCCACAACACCCAGCGGTACCACCAGCATCACGGCCAAGGGAATGGACCAGCTTTCGTAAAGGGCCGCGAGACAGAGGAACACTACAAGCAGCGAAAGCGCATACATGACAGGCGCTTGAGACCCGGAAAGCTTTTCTTCATACGACAAGCCCGTCCACGCCAGCGCGACACCAGGCGGCAACTGAGCAGCGATGGCCTGTGCTTCAGCCATGGCATCACCCGTGCTGTAACCCGGTGCCGGGCCACCCAGTATTTCCTCTGCCGGCACACCGTTGTAACGCGCCAGTTTGGGAGAACCGAAGACCCACTCGCCGGAGGCAAAAGCGGAAAACGGCACCATCTTCCCGGCGGCGTTACGTACGTACCATTTGTCCAGATCTTCAGGGGACATGCGCGCGCTGGCCTGGCCCTGTACAAACACTTTTTTGACTCGGCCACGGTCAATGAAATCATTGACGTAGTTGCCGCCGAAGGCCACAGAGAGTGTGGTGTTGATGTCTGTTTGTGAAACGCCCTGCGCCCTCGCCCGCCGGTCATCGATCTTCAACCGATACTGGGGCTCATCGCTCAGGCCGTTGAGTCGAACCGCTGTCAGCACTTTGCTTTCGGAGGCCAGACGCAGGAACTGATTGCGCGCCTGCCCCAGGACTTCGTGACCGACGCCGGCCTGATCCTGAAGGAATAAATCAAAGCCCGAAGCGTTGCCCAACTCACGCACTGCTGGAGGCACCACGGCGAAGACCATTGCATCGCGCATGCCTCTGTATTTCGCTTGAGCGCGCTTGGCCAACGCGAGCGCCGCATCTTCAGGACCGCGCTTTTCCCACGGCTTGAGCAGAACAAACGCCATGCCCGAGCTTTGCCCACGCCCCGCGAAGTTGAATCCATTCACGGTAAACACGGCGTCTACAGCGTTAGCCTCCCCCCTGCTCAGGAGTGGCGAGCAAATACTGACGCACACTGTCGAGCACCTTTTGCGTGCGCTCGGCACTGGACCCGGCAGGGGTCTGCACTTGGGTAAAGATCACGCCTTGATCTTCATCGGGCAGAAACGCAGTGGGGATGCGGCTGAACAGCAGGACCATGCCAACGACGATCAACAGGTAAGCCAGGAATGCCGGCGCCTTGTGCCGCAACATTCCGGCGACACCACGCTCGTAGCGTTGCACGCCGCGATCAAACCCACGATTGAATGCACGGAAGAAGCCGAGACGTGCGAGCCCATGCGTCGGGTCATGGGGCTTGAGCATCGTGGCGCACAAGGCAGGCGTGAACACCAGCGCGGTGAGCACCGACAGGGCCATCGCCGATACGATGGTGAGGGAAAACTGACGGTAGATGACGCCGGTTGACCCGTCGAAAAATGCCATCGGCAACAGCACCGCCGACAACACCATGGCGATGCCCACGAGCGCGCCCTGGATTTGTTTCATCGAGCGAATCGTGGCTTCTTTCGCCGACAACCGCTCCTCACGCATGACACGCTCGACGTTCTCGACCACGACAATGGCGTCATCTACCAGCAGGCCGATGGCCAACACCATGCCGAACATCGACAAGGTGTTGATGGTGAAACCGGCGACCGCGAGGACACCGAACGTACCCAGCAGGACGACAGGAACGGTCAGCGTGGTGATGATGGTCGCGCGCAGGTTCTGCAGAAACAGCAGCATCACGAGGAACACCAACACGATCGCCTCACCCAGGGTGTGGAACACACCATGGATCGAGTCGCGCACCACTGGCGTGGTGTCGTAGGGGTAGACCACTTTCATACCGCGAGGGAAAAACGGTTGCAGTTGGTTGAGGGTGTCGTGGATCGCCTTGGTGGTGTCCAGCGCGTTAGCCCCAGGGGCAAGCTTGATGGCAATGCCGGACGCCGGCATACCGTTGAACTGGGCGTTGACGCTGTAGGTTTCACCGCCCAATGCGACATCGGCCACATCGGCCAGACGCACTTCGGAGCCGTCAGGATTGACCTTGAGCTGGATGTCCTTGAATTCTTCTGCTGACTGCAAGCGGGTTTTGCCAATGATGGTGGCGTTGAGCTGTTGGCCCGGCAGTGCAGGCAGGCCGCCAATCTGACCGGAAGACACTTGCACGTTTTGGGCTTGAATCGCACTTTTCACATCGACGGGCGTCAGGCCGAAACTGACCAGCTTCGAAGGATCAAGCCAGATCCGCATGGAGTACTGCGCGCCGAACACCTGGAAGTCACCGACGCCGGAAGTGCGCGACAGCGGATCCTGCATGTTGGATACCACGTAGTTGGCCAGGTCCTCGCGGGACATGCTGCCGTCTTCGGAAACGACGCCAATCACAATCAGGAAGTTCTTGACCGCTTTTGTCACCCGGATCCCCTGCTGCTGCACTTCCTGCGGAAGCAAGGGTGTGGCCAGGTTGAGTTTGTTTTGCACCTGAACCTGAGCGATGTCGGGATTAGTCCCTTGGTTGAACGTTACCGTGATCGCCATGGTGCCGTCGGAGTTGCTTTCCGAACTGACGTAGCGAAGGTTGTCGATGCCGTTGAGCTGTTGCTCGATGACCTGGACCACGGTGTCCTGCACGGTCTGGGCCGATGCCCCTGGGTAGGTCACCTGAATCGAAATCGCTGGCGGAGCAATGTCAGGGTATTGGTTGACGGGCAGCTTGAGGATCGCCAGCCCGCCCGCCAGCATGACGATCAATGCGAGTACCCAGGCAAAAATGGGCCGATCGATAAAGAACCTGGACATGTTCAGTTCCCCCCAGCCACGGCACCGGCCAACACCGGTGCCACGTTTTGCGCGGCAGTCACAGAGACCTTCATGCCTGGTTTGACGAACTGCAGCCCTTCAGTGATCAAGCGATCCCCCGCTTCGAGGCCACGCTCTACCAGCCATTGGTTGCCCACTGTGCGATTGGCCGTCAGGGGACGCTGTTCAACGGTTCCATCAGCGCTGACCACCAGTGCGCTGGGATTACCCTTCAGGTCGCGGGTCACCCCTTGCTGCGGAGCAAGGATGGCGGCTTGTCGGACGCCGCTCTGAAGTTTTGCACGCACAAACATGCCAGGGAGTAGCAGGTGCTCCGGGTTGGGAAACACGGCGCGCAGGGTCACCGAACCGGTGGAGGGGTCGACTGACACCTCAGAAAACTTCAAGCGCCCCGGCAGTCCATAGGCACTGCCGTTCTCCAACGCGAGGCTCACCACGGCGGCGTCCGCCCCCGCCGTCTCCAGGCGCCCTTGCTTGAGATCATCACGCAGTTTGAGCAGGTTTGCAGATGACTCGGTGATATCGACATAGATGGGGTCGAGTTGCTGAATCGATGCCATGGCCGCTGCCTGGCCGTTGTTCACCAGCGCACCTTCGGTCACGCTGGAGCGGCCGATGCGGCCAGCAATCGGTGCGAGCACACGGGTGTAACGCAGGTTGATCTCGGCACGCTTGAGGTCAGCCTCCGCCGTCAGTTGTCGCGCCTGTGCATCCTCGAACTCTTGACGGCTCACCGCCTTTTCTCCGATCAGCTGTCGATAACGGTCTGCGAGGGAACGGGCCTGTTGAAACGATGCGCGGGCGCGGGCGACGTCTGCTTCGTACGGTGATGGATCAATGCGGTACAGCGGCTGTCCGGGTTTCACCTCACTGCCCTCGTCAAACAGACGCTGCTCGATGATACCGTCCACTTGCGGCCGCACTTCTGCAACGCGGAACGGCGCGGTACGTCCCGGTAGCTCGCTTTGCACTGTGTACGTTTGTGATTGAAGCGTCACGACACCAACCTGTGGCGGTGTAACCGCTTGTGCGGGGGCCTCTTGCTTGCAGCCAGCGAGCACGACCGCCAGCGCCAGAGCCGAGAGGATCAAGGGAACCGTCTGCAGGGGTTTCATGGGACATTCCTCATACTTTCGCCAGGCGATAGCGGGCCGTAGCCGGCCGAATCGGGGCGAGTTCCAATTGAAAAAATTTGTCAGTGCCGCGGGGTGGCGCGTTGACGACCGGGGTCAGTTGATGGGCATCACTTTACGAACCCGGGCACGCCGGGAGAATCGCTGCCCACTGCAAGGCTTCGTTGCGCATTCGGCAACGCTGCTGTTGCGCGAGCGCGCAATCAAGGCAGCACGCTGTGCGCCGCGATGGCATCGGCCGGCATTTCGATTCGACCAAAAGCGACGCGCAACGCCGTCTGGTCAAATGCACAGGACGTGCTTAGGGGGCGAGTATTTCCTTGAGAAACTCTATGAACACATTGATGCGGCTGGAACCACGATGATTGGGCAGATACAACGCATTGATGCAGGTGCTTGCACTGCCAGGGTTGACCTCATACTGCTCCAGCACCCGCGTTAGCCGACCTGCGCTGACATCGTCACGCACCAGCCAATCGGCCAACAGCGTCACCCCGCCACCGGCCAACGCCGCCTCGCGCAGAATGTCGGCGTTGTTGCTTTGCAACCGTCCCTGCACATTCAAGCGGATAACTTCTTCGTCGCCCTGAAAGGTCCAATTGTGGTGACCCGTGCGGTAATCAAAACGCAGACACTGATGCTCCAACAGGTCACGCGGGTTCCGGGGTAGCCCGGTACGCGTCAGGTATTCGGGACTTGCCACCACCCAACGCTGGAAATCACCGATTCGCTTGCTGACGATGTCATCACTGACAACCGATGAACCAAGACGCACGGACACATCGATTTGCTCGCTGAGCAGGTCACTGACCTCGTCGCTCAGCGAAAGGCTGATCTCCAGGCCAGGATGGCGCTCAAGCAACCGCCCCAGATGGGGAGCGATGATACGTCGGCCGAATTCCACCGGGACGCTGGCCCGTAATCGCCCCTGGGCTTCACTGCCGCGGTCGGTAACGACGGCATCGGCCTCGTCGATGGCCTCGAGGATCGCCACGGCTTTATCGAAATAGTTCTGGCCCGCCACCGTGACGCTGGTGTTGCGCGTGGTGCGGTTAAGCAGGCTGGCGCCTAACTCACTTTCCAGTCCGGCTACCTGTCGCGTCACTGACGAAGTGGAGATGCCGAGCTTGCGCGCCGCAGCTGAATAACCACCACAGCGAACCGTTTCGACGAACATTTTGAGCGCCAGCAACTTATCCATAAACGGATTCCGAGATCGAAAAGTAAAGGTAACGACTGTGCATGACCAGGCGGTGGGCGTCTTGCATGGCTGTGCTCAATCGGTAGCGGGTTTGGGGTTGCATGGCTTCTGACTACCTGCGCGGGCGCTCTTGCGGCGATTCCGCCAATCAAGCGCGTCTATCGGATCAGACGTGGAGTCAGTCATTGCCACTCCTTTTTATCGAGCGATCAGTAAGCTCGCGACTATAGCAGAACGTTCATCACCACCAACGCTCCCCCATGATTCCGATTTGGAACGAAGGCCAATTGAAGCCCCTTGCATTATTTCAATTTATCGATTGATAATCAAAATCCAAAAGTAATCGACTGATCAATAAAGGCGTCTCGGCGTTCATCGCCCAACAAAAACAATAAAAAGGAGATTGACCATGCAATGTCCCTGCTGTCTCTCGAAGACCCGTCGCCAACTGCTAGGCATCATGGCAGCTACTGCGGGCGGCCTGCTGGTCACCCGTTTGGTACCCGCCTCGGCGGGGTCGATCAAGAGGGGTGCCGACATCCCGGTGAGATCGGTGGACATCCATGCGCATTACTATCCTGAAGAGTTCTTGCACCTCTTGGGCGGTGATGGCAAAGCTTTCGGTGGAAGCTATACCCGCCAGGAAAATTCATTCAGCTTCGCTACCCCGGCCGGCGGATTAGGGCCTTTGCCCCTGAAATTTATCGATGTGCAAGCGCGCTTGCTCGACATGGATCGCGCAGGCGTCGATGTTCAGGCGCTGTCCTTGAGCGTGCCGATGGTGTACTGGGCAGATCGTCAACTCAATGCTCGCCTGGCACGTGCCTGGAACGATGCCGCGTCAACTGTTCATCGCCAACACCCGCTGCGTTTTGTGGTGCTGGCGACGTTGCCGATGCTGGATGTGCACGACGCCATTATCGAGCTGGAACGCACAGCCGAACTGCCCGGGGTGCGGGGCGTTTATATGGGCACCAACATCAACGGTCTGGACTTGGACGATCCACGCTTTGCACCAGTCTTTGCCCGCATTGAACAGCTGGGACTGCCAGTGTTCCTGCACCCGCAACAAACGGTTGGCGGCAGCCGCTTGAGTAACTATTACCTGAGCAACCTGCTGGGCAACCCGTTTGATACCGCTATCGCGGCTTCACACCTGATTCTCGGTGGAGTACTGGATCGATACCCACAGCTGCATGTGTCATTGCCCCACGCCGGTGGAGCATTGCCAATACTCGTCGGGCGTCTCGACGCAGGCTGGAATTCACGTCCCGAGACACGGCGTCTGGCTCAAAAGCCGAGCAGCTATTTGACGCGATTCAGCTACGACACCGTTTCACACTCCGGGCCGGTTCTGGACTATTTGATCGCCAATGTCGGTATCGACCATCTGGTACTGGGCAGCGACTACTGCTTCGACATGGGATACGAACAACCGGTGCGTTTTGTAGAAAGCGTAGGTCTGGGCCCCCGCGAGAAGGCTGCAGTGCTCGGTGGAAACGCGGCCAGAATCCTCGGACTCCGCGGATAACTTTAGCGAAACACTCAATTTCCCTTTGGCCGGTCTGACCGGCCTTTTTTTTGCTCCGATTCAAGCCTTCATGACGAAGTGGACAAGTGAGCAATACCTGGCGCTTTGTCGATCATGCAACTTATCAGTCACTTGTTGTCAGGCACGTTGGTGACACATCAATTGTGGTAATTACCGGTATTTGAATTGGGTATTTTTATAAACTAACGCTCGACATCACAATTAACTCCAGAAGCACACAAAGAGTTCCTTCTTAAACAACCTCTGGAAATCACCCTCATGAAATACGCAATGCTCGCCTCACTCATGATGTTTAGCGTTTACGCTTCTGCCCAAAGCGCTTCCAACGTCAAGGTCGCCACTCCTGAACCTGAGCACTACAATTACTCCGAACACATGGATATCGCCAAAGTCATCAACATCACTACTGCAGAGGACACAAATAACGCTTGCGGCCCGGTGGATGCGCACATGGTGTATGTGGATCACAAGGGCGCAACGCACGACCTGCAATACAAGATATTCGGTAGCGCTTGCCTGAATGGTTAATGCCTTAAAACATGCAGATGCCAAAAAAGAGGAGAAAGCTTCGAGCTGAAGCTTTCTCCTCTTTTTATATTCCAGCCTGGAAATACTGCAACAACACCCCGCCTGTAAACGAACTTTATCCAGATAAAGCGGCTGAATCAGGATCAGTTGATGCCCATGATCCGGTCACCCATGCTCACCCCCCAATCCGCCATACGCTTGCCTTCTGCAAGTTGCAGTTGCTGCCAGACCAGCAAGCCTTTATCGATGTCGCCAATGTCGTCGATCGCTTGAGCCAGGGACAGTGCATTGCGGGCTGCCTTGGCCGTGCTGCCGGCCGTATGAGGACGCGGCACAAAAGCGGCATCGCCAGTCAGCAACACGCGACCAAACACCATTTGGGGGACTTTCAGATCAAGGATCGCTTGAACGAAAATATCCTTGGTCTGGCGAATCAGTTCACGAAAAGCCGGGTTGGCATGCTGCTCACCCATGTCTCGCAGGTAAGCATCCTGCTGAGCGGCCAAGGCTCCCGGTGGAATGGAGTGGCTACGCCGATGACCATTGTTATCAGTGAGCACAGCATCTAATGCTGCGCCTTGGGCAGCTTTCAAATACCAGAGCCAGTTGAACCGTCGCTCGCCAGGATTAACCGAGCCATTCAAGCCCGGCACCATGTATTCCAACATCAACGATTCAGGGTCTTGTTGAAAGACAAAGTCTTCGTAAAGCTGCGCTTTGGCGAACTCTGGAAGTCCGTCTTCATCAACCAGACCACGCCAGACTACATACCCCGAATAGGTGTATTGCGCACCAGGCAACACCAGACTTCGCACGGTTGAACCCGCACCATCGGCACCAATCAGCAGGTCTCCCTCAGCACTGCTGCCATCTGCAAAATTCGCAGTCACTCGTTGCTCATTTTGAGTCAGATCAACCAGCGTCTTTCCACGGTGATAGTGCTCGGCAGGAAAGGCAGAGAACAATGAATTGTAGAGCGTGTTCCAGGACGTCTGAGTTTGCGGCATCGGCTCTTTATGCACGACGGTGCCAGCTCGATTCAAATACAGACGATCATGGGAGCGGACTCCAAGTGCATTGGCCGGTTTGATTCCGGCATAGCGAAAATGCTGAAGGACATCTGCTTGCAGAACAATGCCTCCACCACGGCTATCCATCGCCGCGGGGGATCGCTCGAAAATGTCGACGTGCCAGCCTATCGCACGCAACGCCGTGGCGGCGAACAGTCCTCCCAGGGAACCACCAATGACCAAGGCCTTCGGAACGTCTGAACTCTTCATTACCTCTCTCCTCGTAGCAGGGTGATTCCCACAGCCTCTGGATTTGACGTTGCGTTATGCCAACACCGGATAGTCGATGTACCCCTTGGCGTCGCCGCCAAAAAAGCTGTTGCCGTCCGCCGGGTTGAGTTCGGTACGGCCACGCAAACGCGCTGGCAAGTCGGGGTTGGCAATGAACGGGCGACCAAAAGCGATGAGGTCGGCACGCCCCTGCGCGATAGCCTGTTCGGCCGTTTCGCCGGAGTACCCACCCGCCAGCATCAGAACGCCATGGAAGTCAGTACGCAGCTGCTTGATGATGGCGTCCCAGCGGGGATCGTTGCTTTCGTCGAGCACCGTGCCGACCATCATCGGTTCTACCAGGTGCAGGTAAGCGAGATTCCAGTGATTGAGCCGGGATGCAATGTAGCCAAAGGTCTGTTCCGGGGTGTCATCGCCCATGCCCATGAAACGCCCCATCGGTGTCAGGCGCACAGCAACACGTTCGGCGCCTATTTCTTCGGTCACGGCTTGCACGACTTCGAGCAATAGCCGCGCGCGGTTTTCGATACTTCCACCGTAGCGATCGCTACGCTGGTTGCTGGCGCTGTTGATAAATTGGTCAAGCAGATAACCATTGCCTGCGTGAATCTCCACACCGTCCATACCGGCAAGAAGTGCATTGCGAGCGGCCTTGCGGAAGTCGGCGACGATCGATTCAATGCCTGGAATGTCCAGCTCCTGAGGAACCGGTACATCACCCCAGACCCCCTCGCCCTTTTCATTCAGGATGAACGTCTTGCCTGGGACCGGCTGCGCGGTCGGTGCCACCGGCAGGCCGCCGTCAGGTTGAAATACCGGGTGCGACACCCGCCCCACATGCCAGAGCTGCAGGAAGATGCGCCCGCCTTCTGCATGCACGGCTTCGCTGACAGCTTTCCAGCCCTGAATCTGCTCGTCGCTATGGATGCCGGGCGTCCAGGCGTAACCCTGCCCCTGCTGCGAAATCTGCGTAGCCTCGGTGATGATCAACGCGGCACTGGCACGCTGACGGTAGTACTCGACGTTCATTGAGGTCGGTACGTTGCCAGGCTGGCCCGCACGGGAGCGAGTCAAAGGGGCCATGGCGACGCGATGATCAAGGGTGAGCAGGCCGAGTTTGATCGGGCTGAACAAGTGATGAGTCATGATGATTTCCTGAATGAATAGGGATTGAAAAAATGGCTTAAGCCGCCTGGCTTCGTCTTAGTATCTGGATCATTACTTCGATGGGCTGAGCACCACTGATGACGTCGTCTGCGATCTGAATACTCGGTACCGAGCGCACACCGGAGGCCTTGGTTATGGCCTCCAGCTTCAGGACTTCAGCGGTGCCTTCCTCGGTGTTGAGAAAGTCGACAACTGCCCCCCGGTCCAGCCCCGTTTCGGCAGCGATGTCGGCCAGCACATTGAGGTCGCCGATATCCCGCCCCTCGCTGAAGTACGCCTTGAAAATGGCCTTGATCAGGAGGGACGCGTCTCTACCCGCCAGTTGTTCTCGCCATACCAGCCGATGCCCTGCCAAGGTGTTGGGGGTTTTTTTGACTCGTTCGTAATCGAACTCCAGACCGACAGCCTTGCCGGCGTGGGTCACCTGTGCGTCCATGGCCTGGCTACGCGCCCAGCTGCCGAACTTGCCAGAGCGGTAGGCTTTACGATCCATGCCCTGAACAGGCATGTCCGGGTTCAACTGATAAGGCAGGAACGTAATGTGGCCGTCAGCTGAATAATCCGAAGCGGCAAGCGCGCGTTCGAGATTTTCTTCACCGATCCAGCACCATGGGCAGATGAAGTCGTAAGTCACCTGAATCTTGGATGAGTGCAAACTCATGGCAGTCTCCGTGGTTGAATGTTTTCACACCCCCACGGTAGGCGGCCGGTCCCCGTCAGAGAATCCACCTTCTGCACAACGTTGCGTTTCGCAAAACGCAAAGGTGGGGCGATCAGCCCACGAGCTGACACTCCGATCCGAGTAACTCGGTGAGGAAATCAATGAACGTATTGATACGTTTCGAGCCGCGGTGGTTGGGCAGGTACAGGGCCGAGATCGCCGAACTTGCGCTGTCCGGATTGACGACAAAAGCGTCGAACAAGGACGTCAATCGACCACTGTCGATATCATCATTGACCAGCCAATCGGGCAAAAGCGCCACCCCGCTACCGGCCAGTACCACGTCACGCAAAACCTCGGCATTGTTGCTCTTGAACTGCCCGTCGACGGGCACACGAATCGCTTGTCCCTTGCCTGTAAATGTCCAGACCTGCTGCGGTGCACCGTAGTTGAAGCACATGCACTCGTATCGCATGAGGTCCATGGGTTGGTCAGGAAGTCCGCGAGCATTCAGGTACTCGGCACTGGCGACCACCCGGCGTCGAAAGCTGCCGATGCGGCGACTGACCACAGCTTCCATCGCCGCCGGCGACCCCATCCGGATCGATAGATCGATGCTTTCGCCGAGCAGATCGACGATGTCGTCAGATAACGTCATATCCAGCATGAGCATTGGGTAACGCTCTAAAAGCGTGGAGATATGAGGGGCGATGAGGCGGTGTCCAAACGCCACGGGGACCGAAATACGCAGCTGCCCTGCGGGCACTTCACCACGATCCGAAACCGACTCGTCAGCCTCCGCCATGGCATTCAGAATATCCCGGCCTTTCAAGTAATAAGCACTCCCGGCATCCGTCAACGTGACTTGCCGGGTAGAGCGATTAAGCAGCACGGTACCGAGGTCACCCTCAAGCCTGTCGATCATTCTGGTCACTGAAGAAGTCGCCAGATTGAGTTGTCTGGCGGCCGCCGAAAAGCCCTTGGAATCTACCGACTGGATGAACATTTTCAGTGCGAGCAGCTTGTCCATGAAACTCCTTCAATGCCATCGGTACATTCCTTGAGGATCCATCTTTGGACAAGCGCGCAAGTGGCGCGAGTTAACGGTTGTTAATTCTGACGTCGTTGCGCTGGGCGCAATGTAGCGTTGCGCCTTGATGGGGTACTCCATCACAACCGCCCTCTCTAAGCTCACGCCACAGAAAGTCGCCGTACGCCAATCGCACGCGGCGGATTGAAAAATCTGTCGTTAACTGAGCTCGAGAGGTAAGGCGATGAAGCGCAATACGATCATCGGTGCCGTTCTGGCAATCGGCATCGTGGGGATAGGGTTTGCATTCTGGATGATGTGGAGACCGGAAATCGCCACTGTCAGCCCGCCCGGAAATGCAGATCGCGAGACCCTGGTCAGAGGCCGACGCGTCGTCGAAGCGGGCGATTGTGCGGTCTGCCACACACGACCTGGCGGCGCTTACATGGCGGGAGGATTGCCGCTGGTAACGCCCTTCGGAACACTCTTCACCACCAACATAACCCCAGACCGGGAAACCGGTATCGGCCAGTGGTCGCTGGACGCCTTTGAACGGGCCATGCGTGAAGGCATCGCGCGCGACGGCCATTTTCTCTATCCGGCGTTCCCCTACGTGCATTACCGAAAGATGAGCGATGCAGATATTGCGGATGCCTATGCCTTCCTGATGAGCGTGGACCCGGTCAACTACACCGCACCGGAAAACCATATGGTCTTTCCCATGAATTTCCGTCCGCTGGTGTCTTTCTGGAACCTGCTGTTCCTGCATGGGGATCCACTGGAACCACTTCCCGGGCAAACAGCGCAATGGAACCGTGGACGCTATCTGGTCGAGGGCGCGGGACACTGTTCATCCTGCCATTCGCCCCTGAATTTGATTGGCGGGGAGAAAAGCAGCGAGCTGTTCAACGGCGGTATCGTCGACGGCTGGACGGCCCCTGCCCTGCGCGCAATGGCCTCGGCGCAACATCCCTGGAATGAAGCCCAACTGGTCGCCTACCTGACCGGCGAGGTCGCCGAAGGACACGGCGCAGCAGCGGGCCCGATGTTGCCGGTCAGCCTGAGCATCGCGCAGATGCCGGAGGAAGATGCCCATGCCATCGCGCAGTACATTCTTGACCTCAAGAAAACCTCACCGGATGCAACGTTGCCGCCCTGTACCTCTGAGGCCAAGCCCAGCGCCAAGGCGCTTCTGGGCGCCTCGTTATTCGAAGGTGCCTGCGCGAGCTGCCACGGCACCGCCGCCCCGATGCGCGCCATTGAATCGAGGCCCGCTCTGGCAAGCACTTCGGCAGTAACGGCGGACTCACCACGCAATTTAATCCAAACCATCCTGCAAGGCATCCCGATGTCCAGTGCCGCTCCCAGCCACTACATGCCGGCCTTCGCACACAACCTCGACGATAGCCATCTGGCCGCCATTGCCGAGTATCTGCGCACCGAAAGCTGCGCGAGCAGACCCTGGACGGACCTGGAGAAAACTATCAAAAGCATTCGGGCTCAGGAGCAGCAACCGTGATCACACTCGACATCAACGGCAAGACTCATGTACTGGACATTGCGCAAGACATGCCGCTGCTTTATGCCTTGCGCAACCAGGTGGGACTCAATGGTGCCAAGTACGGCTGCGGCCTCGGGCAGTGCGGCGCTTGCACGGTTTTAGTAGACGACAAACCGGTGTTTTCATGCCTGACACCGTGCGGCGCGCTGGCGGGAAAATCTGTGCGCACCGTGGAGAGCCTGGGCAGCGCCGACCAACCGGGGCCGTTGCAGAAGGCCTTTATCGACGAACAGGCGGCGCAGTGCGGTTATTGCATCGCGGGGATGATCGTACGGGCACAGGCTTTGTTGGAGGCCAATCCTCATCCGGATGATGAAACGATCCGTCGCCACATGGCACCCAACCTGTGTCGCTGCGGCACCCATGTGCGGATCCTCGCCGCTATCAAGTCGGTCATCGCGCAGGGGGCCAAGGTATGAAAACCTCGACGCAAAACGTCAATCTGAGCCGCCGTGCGTTCGTGATCAATGGTGCGTTGGTGATGGGTTTCGCGATGCTTCCGGGCATTCCGCGCGCCTTCGCCGACACCGAAGTGGACACCTTGGGCACGCAAATCCTGGCACCTGACCTGCCGGGCAGCCTGCGTGCCACTCCCTATCTGGACGCCTGGATCCGCATTGACGCGAAAGATGGCATCACCGTCTACACCGGCAAAGTGGAGCTGGGTACCGGCGTCAAAACGGCGCTCCTGCAGATCGCCGCCGAGCGCCTGGAAGTGTCGCCCGGGCTCATCCGTTTTCTCACCGCCGACACCGCGCTGACACCCAATGAAGGCTATACCGCCGGCAGCCATACAATCGTCGACAGCGGCACTGCGCTTTTCAACGCCGCGGCCCAGGTGCGTCAGCTATTACTCGAATCTGCGGCACGGCAATGGCAGCAGAAAGTCGACAGCCTGAGCACGCGGGACGCCGTGATCTACGGTGCGCAAGGTCGCAGCATGACCTACGTGCAAGCGGTTGTCGGGGTTCAACTGCATCGCTTCGCATCGGCCAGCTCGCCCTTCAAGCCAGCCAGCAGCTTCACCCTGATCGGCACATCATTGCCTCGACTGGACATTCCAGCCAAGGTCAGCGGCGGTGCGGCTTATGTGCAAGACATGCGTCTGCCCGACATGCTGCATGCCCGTGTGATACGCCCACCCCGGCGCGGCAGTCAGCTGCAGGACATCGACGAGGCGGCCCTCAAAAAACTCCCCGGAGTGGTGAAACTGGTCCGCAACGGCAGTTACCTCGCCGTGGTCGCCACTGATGAATGGCTGGCAGTCAAAGCGATGCGCGAAGGCTACGCCTCTGCCCGCTGGACAGAAGGTAATCCGCTGCCCGACTCAACACATATCCATCAACTCCTCACCGAGTTGCCATCGCGACGCTACCCGGTGAGCGCCAAGGGCAACCTCGCGCAACCTGCGCCACGGGCCTACAAGGCACGGGTGACCAAGCAATACCTCATGCACGGCTCCATCGGGCCGTCTTGTTCAGTAGCCTGGTTCAGGGACGGAACACTGACCGTCTGGACCCACACTCAAGGCGTCTACCCTCTGCGCATGGGCATCGCCGAGATGGTCGGCCTGCCGGTGGCACAGGTGCGTTGCATCCACGCCGAAGGCTCCGGTTGCTACGGCCACAACGGCGCGGATGACGCCGCAGCCGATGCCGCGCTGATCGCCATGGCCATACCCGGCAAGCCAATACGGGTGCAATGGATGCGCGAGCAGGAAAATATTTGGGAGCCCTACAGCTCGGCGATGCTTGCCGAAGTGGAAGCAGGACTGGACGACGGCGGGCGCCTTCGGGACTGGAAATACGAACTCTGGAGCACGCCGCACAACGAACGTATCGTCAATGCCGGGCGCTTGTTACCGGCGTGGCTGTTGGCCAGGCCCTTCACCCCAGCCCCTTCGATCCCTATTGCCCAGCCCGAAGGTGACGGCGACCGTAACTCGGTTCCGTTGTACGAGATACCCAACCTGCAGGTCGATCTGAACTTCGTTCTGACCATGCCGTTCAGGACCTCGGCCATGCGTTCGCTCGGCGCCCATATCAACGTGTTCGCCATCGAGAGCACTGTCGATGAACTGGCAGCGCAGGCCGCCGTGGACCCGGTGCAATTTCGCCTCAATCACTTGAGCGATCCACGAGCACGGGCAGTGGTGGAACGTGTGGCCAGCAGCTTCGGTTGGCCGCAAAAGGCAACTGGCCCCGGCAGCGGAATCGGCTTCGCCTTCGCTCGCTATAAAAACATCATGGGTTACTGCGCCATCGCCGTGCAGCTGCATGTGCAACGGCAGACCGGGCAAGTGACGATTGATCGGGTGGTGGCCGCCGTCGATGTGGGGCAAATAGTCAGCCCCGATGGGCTACTCAATCAGGTCCAGGGTGGCATCGTTCAGTCCGCCAGCTGGACGCTCTATGAACGAATCCTCTATGACGCCAGCGGCATGCATAGCTTCGACTGGAGCGGCTATCCGATCATGCGTTTTCCCGAGTTGCCGAAACAGGTCGAGGTGCACATGATTGATCAGCCCGGCCAGCCATTCCTCGGCGCGGCGGAAATCGTCCAGGGCCCCATGGCCGCGGCGCTGGGCAACGCCATCAGTGATGCCATCGGCAAGCGCTTGCTGGATCTGCCGTTGGCGCGACGTGGTTGGCAGGATGCTCTGGGATCATGAACGCCCCCTGTTCAGAATAAAAAAGGGCGGTGAAGGATCACTTGCACCGCCCTACCCCAACTAAGGGAAACGTTACTCTACTTAAAAACATGCCGTTGGAAGAGAACGACATGTACATGCAACACCTGTTAAAGCGCTGCCTGTCAGTTACAGCGGCCAGTCACAACAGCACTGACTCACCGCATAGTTTCCGCTACAAACTATCGCCTGCGTTTAAAAATCAAAACAATGCCAATTGGTAATTTATAATCACGCGATTCTCGTCTTGTTGGCGGGCGTTCGGGATATTATTCCGCACCATTGCATTTTTCCACATGACACCCAAGCCTTTGAAAGGACCTGATTGCACGACATAGGCGAGCGTAATATCACGTTCCCATTCGCTGGAATTGCTAGATGCGACAGTATTGATATCATTACCTTTAACATACACAACACCTGCCGTCGCACCAGGCAGACCCAGTTTTGCGAAGTCAAAATAGTAACGGGCTTGCCACGACTTCTCGCCAGCACGAACAAACTTCTGAACCTGCATTTCCGTGATGGTGTAGGTGGTGGGGCCGTCCCCCTGGTTCAAATAAGGGAAGTCACTTTTCCCATCACTGACCTCATAGCCTGCTCCGAAAGTGTGACCCGCAACCGCGTAGGTAAACAACCCACTGTACAAATCGTTATCGACTTTTCCTTTCAGCGTGTTACCGCCGTAGTAGCCCGTCGTAAAATACGCAGGATCATGGCCGTTTGCACCATCATCCTTGCTATTAAAGTATCGAACATCACTGGTCAGCACACCAGGTCCGATTGCCCAGTTGTGAATCAGGCCAAGAAAATTCTGCTTATAAAAATCTTTGAGATTGCCGTAGTAGTACTGCAAGGTTAGATCTTTAGTCAGCTTGTAATCGCCACCGGCGTAAATGAATTTATTACTGAAGCGGCCAGTGACTGCATTATTGGCGCCTGCAATGGACATATTTTCATTGTTGCTGGAGTTGCGCCCCTTCACCTCTTCAATTTGCCCACCGATCAAGGTCAGGTCTTTGATGTCGGCCGAAGAAACCTGGGTTCCTTGCCAGGTTTGAGGCAACAAACGCCCGTCATTGCTGAAGATCACCGGCAGTTTTGGGACCAGAGTTCCAAGCTTCAGTTCGGTCTTGGATATTTTCATTTTCCCGGTCAGCCCCAAGTTGGAGAAATCGTCAACCGCATGGTCGCCGTCACTTGGAAATACCACGCCACCGTAGTTCGTGCCCGTCGGATTGCCATGTTTACCGGCGCTTGAATCCAGCCTGACGCCCAGCATGCCCAACGCATCAACACCAAAACCTACAGGCCCCGGGGTATAACCCGAGATGAACTCGAGTTGAAAGGCTTGCCCCCACTCCGCTTGATAACTCTGGTTGGCTGCTTTCTGAGCGGGTGTTGCCGAGTCTCGGTAATCGCTATTGATATAGAAATTACGCAGTTTAATCGCAGCCTTACTATCATCGACAAAACCAGCCGCATGGGCTTGCTGCGCCAATACACATATGGCTGCCGCCACAGCTAAAGTACACTTCATTTATTTTCACCCAAGTTTAAATTGTTATTTTTGTATGAACTATTAAGCGACTTTCCAGACGTAGGTATTCCGACAGCTTATGGTGCGCGAGAAGCACACAGCCAAACCATAGTTCGCTTATTAAAAATAAACTTCTCGCGACCAGCGTTGCAGGAGCTACACTTTCATGCAGAAACTTGTAGTTATTTAATGCAGACAGCCATCACCTGGCTTAATCAGCTTTAAGTTGCGCCTTCCATGTTGCCGGCGTACCCAGCTCCGTATCGACCAACTGATTTTCGAATCGACTGCGTTCAACTACGGCGCTGGCGGAACGATCAGTAATGGAGAACCAGAAAATACCGATAAATGCGACAGCCATTGAGAACAGGGCCGGGTATTCATACGGGAACCAGGCTTGCTGATGATGGAGAATCTTGACCCAAACAGTAGGACTGAGAATGCACAGGGTAATTGCAGACACCAGCCCCAACGATCCGCCAATCACGGCGCCACGCGTCGTTAAACCCTTCCAGTAAATCGACAACAACAGCACTGGAAAATTGGAACTTGCGGCGATGGAGAACGTTAAGCTCACAATAAATGCGATGTTCTGTTTCTCGAAAGCAATCGCCAGCAGAATCGACAACACACCCAGCACGATGGTTGTAACACGAGAGACGCGCATTTCTTCACGGTCGCTTGCGGTACCACGGCGCAAGGCATGTGCATAAAGATCATGAGAAACGGCAGACGAGCCCGCAAGGGTCAACCCTGCCACTACTGCCAATATTGTCGAGAACGATACCGCACACATAAACCCGAGGAAGACATTGCCGCCGACGTTATGTGCGAGGTGAATCGCAACCATATTAACGCCACCCAATATTCCACCTGACGCATCATGATAGGCAGGATTGCTGGCAACCAGGGCGATGGTGCCGAAACCGATGATGACGATCAGTGCGTACCCTATGCCGACAAGACCGGTGGCATAAAGAATACTTTGGCGCGCAGCCTTGACGTTACCGACGGTGAAGAACCGCATGAGAATATGTGGAAGACCTGCCGTACCGAAGACTAATGCCAGCCCCAGGGAAATCGCAGACACAGGGTCAGTAATCAGCCCTCCTGGACTCATGATTGCTACATGGGATGGATGCACTTGGGTAGCTTGAGTGAACAGCTGGTTCAGGCTGAATCCGAATTCGGACAAGACCATGAAAGCCATGAAGACACAGCCAGTCAGCAATAAGACTGCCTTGATGATCTGAATCCAGGTGGTTGCCAGCATCCCGCCAAAGAAAACATAGATGACCATTAGCGTACCGACGAGCAGCACAGCTGCGGTGTAATCGAAACCGAACAGCAATTCCACCAGCTTTCCAGCGCCTACCAGCTGAGAAACCAGATAAAGCAGAACGATCACGATCGAACTGGACGCCGCAAACGCTCTTATGGGGCGTTGTTTCAGGCGATAGGACAGTACGTCCGCCAGCGTGTAGCGACCTAGATTGCGTAATGGTTCGGCAATCAGGAACAGAATGATCGGCCAGCTTGCAAGGAAACCGATTGAGTAGATCAGTCCATCAAAACCGCTGGTAAACACCAACGCGGAGATACCCAGCAAAGACGCCGCGGACATATAGTCTCCGGCGATGGCCCAACCATTTTGGAAGCCGGTAATTTTTCCGCCTGCGGCATAGTGATCGGCAACACTATTGTTTTTGCGTGCGGCCCATCGTGTGACAAACAGAGTAAAAATAACAAACGCTAGAAACATGCCGATGGCAATGGGGTTATGTTTGTGGACTGTGCCCGGAGCGTCGGCAGCGTATACCGCTACCGAAGCCAGGATGGCTGAGACTGCAATAAGTAGACGCTTCATTTGTTGAAGCTCCTGATGATTGTTTTTATTTTAGGGTCGTAGCAGGTATTAGTTCGCCATACGTAGACAGCAACGAGAAGAATCGTGAAGGCGAGCATTCCAAAGCCAATTGGCACGCCCCATGTCATCGGTTGCCCTTCGATGATAGGTGTACCCAAACGGGCCGGTATAAAGGCTAGAGAAAGAATAAATCCGAAATAAACTGCCAGCATCAGGGCAGTCATACTCCACGAAAATATCCGTCGCTGTTTTACCAAAGCACGAAACTCCGGATTTTCGAGAATCGGGTTTTGAATAGCGTTATCAACCTGTTCAGCGGACAGGGCCGAGCCACCGTCTTGCGGATATGCATGTTCCATGGTTGTCTCCTGCAAAGGGCTTTTCGCTGTATTAAAACTTCACGGGCACCGCTGTCTCGCGCATTACGGCTTCCGGGGTTCGGTACAACTCAGCCATTTCGCGCTCTTCCTCGCTTTTCAGTTGCGCCTGCATATACGCACCCAAATGCCTGGCATGCTGAACAATCGACGCCCCGAAACGACAGCGTTGCTCGCTATAGTCCGCCAGTGCCTCTTCGACGGATGCATGTCGCTCAAGTGCTTCGACGATTGCCAACGCATCACCGGCGGCCTTGGTAACACCCATTCCGCAATGGGGACGCGCCACAAATGCCGCGTCGCCGAGCAAAGCGACACGCCCGAAATTCATCTTCGGTACTTCCAGGTCGTAAATGGGCTGGAATAACGGTTGCGCGGCTTTCTTTACAACTTCGGCGAACTGCGGGGCAAGTAATGTCTCGGCGGACTGGTACATAGTGTCGAGCACATCACGGCGTATCAGCGCCGGAGGAATTCCACCTTCAAATTGTTTCCCGCTTTCGTCCCTCAACAAATCGCGCAAATCGTCGTCGTCACTGGTGCGGTACCACACGAAGTTATAACGGCGTTCGCCTACAAGAGTGCTGTTGGAGTGCCCGGCAACTGGATACCCCAGGATCTGCTCGTGTGGCGGCAAACAAAAAGCGAATTTATCGAATAGCGCTGCGTGGGCAGAGTCCGATAGAGCACTTTCATCGACTAACCCACGCCATGCGATATATCCAGCGTATTGCAGGTGTACGTCAGGTAAAAAATGCTGGCGGATTGTCGACCGAAATCCATCAGCGGCAATAATGACGTCCGCTTGATGAGTTGTGCCATCGGCCAACGTGACGCTGGCATGCGTGTCAGTGCTTTCAACCGAGATGACGCTACCACCGCAGCGGTACAGCGAGTCCGGAAATGCGGCGCGAAGAACCTGGTACATTTTCCCCCACGCGGTCAACGTCTGAGGGAGCGCGTTTTCAAGTACCACATCGCCATCCTGGGCCAACGTGACACGCGAAAGCACATTGATACCGACAGATGCATCGAGGGGAATTCCCGCAGCGGCCATCGCCTCGAACAATTCAGGGTGTGTAACGATCCCGGCGCCTCGTCCAGCGAGTTCATCCGGAACACGTTCGAAAACCTCAACATCCCAACCTTTGCGTAACAGCATATTTGCTGCAAACAGGCCACCCAGCGAACCGCCCACGACAATAGCGCGGGATTTATTCAACGTATTGATCATGGCCGCTCTCCCACAGTGTCAGCTACATGGGAGGCGTAAGAACCAACCGCTTCAATCTCGGAGGCTGGAAAATTGAGCTCGATGGTGACACCTGACGGATCTTCGATGAAAACCTGATGCAGGCCGAGGCTCGGAACGGTGCGATCACGCCAGGCAATGCCTTCGGCCTTGAAGACGCTCCAGAATGCAACCAGGCCAGTTACCAGAAAGGCAATGTGGTCAACGGTTCCAGTGCCTGTCAGCGGGATTTCTTTATCGCCGAGGTAGTTCTTCAGACCTTCGGGGTTGGAAGGGTCAATCCCGATAATGTGGACCGTGCCAAAGTCCTCCTCATCTCCTCCCATGTACAACCAAACGCCAGGAAAATCGAACGGCGGTCGATAGCCAGGGGTAAAACCGAGCACCCTTTCATAAAATCGGCTGGACTTCTCCAGGTCGAACGACCGGATCGAGTAATGAGCGAGCTTCAGGACTTGCATGGTGCCTCCAACGTTTTTTGTATTTATTTATCACTCGATAAACAATACGTCCTGACGAAATTGAAGTAAATAGCCGATGGGTCAAATTTTTGAGGACTGGCCTGGACCACGTCATGGCGACGCAAAGGGGAAGCGGGTTTCAAGCGTTGGGAAAGGGCTTTTCAGGGCAAAATGACATGCGTACGCCCCCTACCACCTGATCAGCTGAAGACTGAAACAGGTGATGAGTGGTCGACAAAAAAGAGAGGCAAAGCAAAAGATCAGCGGGCGGGTAAAGCAGAAAAACCAACTCAAATTGAAGCCGGTCAATTCAAGCCAGGCTTCTCGCCGAGGTCGTTATCGACTTGTTGCAATACGTGGGGACTGCCGTTAAGGAATGCATCGACCATCTGCTCGATCAGCGCATCAATGTCCTCAGTTACTGGAAGATCGTAAATCCATTTGCGCACGCCGATATAGAAAATGCTGGCATGCAAACTCCAGATCAATTCCAGCTCTTTGTCATTGATCGTTTCGCCTGAGGAGGGTGCCAATCCATGAGCATGGCGAATCTCTGCGATGACAGGAATGAAGACTCGCTCACGCAATTTGGCGAGATACCGATCGTTGATACCTTCACGTGTCAGCCCGGCGAAAACGAAGATACGAATCCATTCCCGCCGCAGAATCACCCCTGCGTATGAGGTATAGAAACGAACCAGACGAGACTGAAGGGGTTCCGAGCGATCCTTGATCATCGCTTCCCACGAGGTATCCCACTGGTACACCTCGTCGTACACGCGATCTATCAGCGCCTCTTTGCTAGGGAAATATCGATAGAGTAAAGGCTGGGTAACATCAAGTTGTCGCGCCAGCTCACGGGTGCTCCCCGAGAATCCGCACGTCGCAAAATGCTCGATGGCTTTCTGCACAATCTGCTTTTCCCTGACCTCTGGCGAAAGGCGTCGAGTCGTCGATTTGACGAGGCTTGCGGAGTCCTTTGACTTGCCTGGCTCGTTCTCGTCCACATTTTTTGAGTCTTGCATAACGCCTCACTAGAGCTTCATTCAGGCATCATACAAAACAAAAGAATGTGCTGGCTATGAACCACACCTATTTGGCCAGGCGGCTTTCAATATCCGTCTTGAACAATGTGGGTCGACTTAAATAATGCCCCATGGCCAACACTTCCATCTCGCCATCGATTTCCAGCGCAAATGCTGGAAAGCCACGCGCATTCAGGGCTTCCAGCATCCCGTTGCTGCGCTCAAGATGATCCTGCAATGAGTCTGCGGTGACCGAATCAAAAGCCGCCATAAACCTATCTGATTCAAAGCCAAGCTCGCCGGCAATGTCGGCAATCACCCCTCGCTCAGCTATGGCCCGTCCCTCCTGGTAGTACGCGACTTGCAAACGCTTGAGCATTTCAATGCCGCGTCCTGACAGCTGTTGAGCCGTCATCATGGCTGCAATGGGCGGTGAAGAGTCCAGGTAAACGTTTTCATGGTCGAGTACGCCCTGGACGTAAGCGTCTGCGAAGGTTTGTTTGCTGAACGCGGTAATCCGAGCTTCGTGAGGACGAACAAAATCGCGCCATTCACCCGACACAAACTTGCTTTTGTCTCCCGATAACATGCCTACACCATGAGCCTGAATTTCCAGGCCAGGAATCGTGGTGGCCGCCGTGATCATTGGTGCCGCTCCATAGCACCAGCCACAGAACGGGTCGTACACGTAATGCAATGTTGCGGCGCTCATTCAAGCCTCCCGGATCTGCTGTATCTACACAGCGAAAGTGGTCCATTACGTAGAAATCCAACGCTTAAAATTAAGCAACGGTAACGAGATCAGCTCACTGGCAAGCCCTCAGGCCCGAGCAACTCGCTGATGAAATCGATAAATGCATTGACGCGCCTGGAGCCGCGATGATTGGGGAGATACAGCGCAGAGATAACCGAACTCGCGTCGTTCGGATTGACAACAAAAGACTCGAACAATGACGTCAGGTGACCGCTACCAATATCATCGTTGACGAGCCAATCAGGTAAAAGGGCCACCCCTCCGCCCGCCAGCGCGACCTCGCGCAAAACCTCCGCATTGTTGCTTTTAAAGCGGCCTTCAATAGGGACTCGAGTCTTCTCACCGGACTTTAAGAAACTCCAAACCTGTTGCTTTTGGCCATAACTAAAGCGCATGCATTCGTGTTGCATGAGGTCCATAGGATGTTCGGGGAAACCATGCACATTCAGGTACTCGGAACTGGCAACCACCCTACGGCTGAAATGACCGACAGGACGACTGACTACACCGTCCATTGCGGCTGCGGAGCCCAACCGGATCGATAGATCGACGCGCTCACCCAACAACTCAACAATGTCGTCAGAAAGCGTCATGTCCAACACGAGTTGCGGGTAACGCTTCAAAAGCGCGGCGATATGCGGCGCAATCAGACGACGTCCCAGCGCCACGGGTACGGAAATACGAAGATGCCCTGCGGGGACTTCCCCACGGTCAGTGACCGAAGCATCCGCTTCGGCTACAGCGTTCAACACCTCCCGCGCTTTCAAGTAGTAGGCGGCCCCGGCATCTGACAATGAGATTTGCCGCGTGGAACGGTTAAGCAGGACAGCGCCCAGCTCAGCCTCAAGCCCGTCGATCATCCGGGTCACGGAAGACGTCGCCAGGCCCAACTGTCGAGCGGCGGAAGAAAAGCCCTTCGAATCCACAGCCTGGACGAACATTTTCAATGCGAGCAACTTGTCCATGACACTCCTCGACTATCCCCGTTCTCATCTTGGGCATTGCGCGTTCCAGCGACCGATCGACTCAGTGAACCTGCCCGGCTCGATGAGAAACAATCGAGAAGGCGATCAGAGCGACCAGCGACAAGGCGCTTCCCACCGCTGCAATCGCCAACCAGCTGGCATGTTCATAAAGCGAACTGGTCACCGAGGAACCGATTGCACCGCCAACGAAGATACTGATCATGTACAACGCATTCAGGCGGCCTCTGTTGGCGGTGCCCAAGGCGTAGACGGCTCGTTGGCCAAGTACCATGTTCATCTGCACAGCAAAGTCCAGAGCAACACCGGTGACAGCCAAACCAATCACACCGTAAAAGGGATTAATGAAGGCTGGAAGGAAACTCACCACGCCCAGCACCATGGCCAACTGTGAGGCTCGTCGAGTGTGCCCTGCATCAGCGAGTCGACCACTGATAGGTGCAGCGACTGCACCGATGGCGCCGACCAGAGAAAACATCGCAATCTGACTTTGCGTGAGGCCGAACTCACGACTCAACACCAGCGGTACGGCGGTCCAGAACAAACTGAACGATGCAAACATCAGCCCTTGATAAAGCGCTCGCTGACGTAATACGGGTTCGCGGCAAAACAATTGTCCAAGGGACATCAGCAGTTGACCATACGACGCACGATGGGCTGGCTGCCATTTGGGCATGGTCATGCCGATCACTATGGAGATGATGAGCATCAAGGCAGCAGCCCCGATAAACACTGCCCGCCAGCCCAAATGATCAGCAATCAGGCTCGACAGCGGCCGCGCAAGCAAAATCCCCAGCAGCAAGCCTCCCATGATCCCGCCAACCACTCGGCCGCGAGACTCTTCCGGAGCCAGATGCGCGGCCAATGGAATAAGCATTTGCACGGAGACCGAGCTGAAACCGATGAGTGCCGATACGACAAGAAATACGCTCGGCTGCCGGGCTAAACCAGCGGCGACCAGACTGAAGATCGTAATCACGATCGTCGCTATCATCAGTCGGCGGTTTTCGACCAGGTCCGCCAAGGGCACCAGGAAAAACAATCCGAGTGCATAACCAATCTGAGTCAGCGAAACAATAAGACTCGCGTGGCCACTCGACATACCGATATCCGGGGCAATCAAGCTGATGATCGGTTGTGCGTAATAGATGTTGGCCACGATGGCACCGCAACAAAATGCAAACAGAAGCACCAGCCCTCTGGTCATTGAAGCTTTTTGTATCGTCGTTGCTGTACCACTTGTAGAAACGCCCATGCCATAGACTCCTGAAGTTCGACAGCGGTGACTTTCCAATGAAAGGTCACTCGCTTTACTGTTTGTCAGGTCAACAAAATAGGCGGCACTCCCCCTCGAGAGAATATGGGCAGGACGCAACGTCACGTTGCGTCCTGCGCAAAAGATGCGCGGCGTAGTCAACGTCCCCCTCTTGAATCAATGGCGCGCAATTGAGCGAGATACCTCATTGCCGGCACCCACCTTTCTGCATCGCGCCTGCTCATCTCCAATATCAGCACCTGGCTTGAGGGTGACTCAGCCATCGTCCTCACCGGCCATCGACAAGCCGTTTAAGCTGAGCGTAGACTACTATTGATCGTTCGATCATTAACAGCATTTTTAAAAAAAGAAGGCCTTAAATCGCTCCAGGCTCAACCGCTCCAACCTAAAAGCTTCCCTCCTTTTATGCGTCGTCGAGCCAGCCTTGGCCGAGATAAAAATGGGTGGATAAAAATAAAATCTCTTGAGTGAGGCGAAACTCATCGTGACGCTAAGTCTTCGTAGCAAAGTCATCCTTCTGACGATCATCCCTGGCCTTTTGCTGGCTGCAGTGATCAGCGGCATTACTTTTTGGGTTTTGCAAAAGCTGGCATCCGAGGAGGTTGAGCAGACGCGCGACCTCTTGATCAATGAGCGAAAAACTTCACTGAAGCACTATATGGAAATTGCCCAAGCGTCGATTCAGCCCATATACGACGCTTCCAAAAATGGGGATTCCGACGCTCGGGATCAGGCTGTGAAGATTCTGCGAACGCTGAGTTTCGCTAAACAAAACTATTTTTACGGCTATGACTCTTCGTCTGTTCGAGTGTTCTCCGCCAACCTGAACACCGATATCGGCAAGAGCTTTATTGATAGCAAAGATACCAACGGCGTGTATGTGATTCGAGGGCTGGTTGAAGCGGCCAAGACGGGGACACATTTTTTCCGGTACGACTGGCAAACCCCCGTCAGCCCGAAACCTACGCCCAAGCTCGGTTACACCGTTTATCTGGAGAAGTGGGACTTGATCGTGGGCACGCAAGTGAATCTGGATGATCTTGAAGTTCAGGTACAGGCCATCGCCAGTGAGCGCTATGAGCGCATCGGTCAGTACACCGCGTACATCCTTTTCCTCGCCGTTTGCGTGCTGCTCCTTGTGGCGCTGATTGGCATTTGGCTAGGAAACAGCATTGTGAAACCTTTACTGGCCATCAAGAAGAACCTGGACGACATCGCCGCTGGAGATGGCGACCTGACACACCGCCTGCCAGTTTCGAGCAACGATGAGCTGGGCGATTTGGCTCACTCGTTCAACTTGTTTGTGGAAAAAATTCATAACCTTGTGCGTCAAATCGTGGAGATGACCGGGCAACTGACGGCACTGGTCGAAGATATGTCGGCCCAGGCACAGCGCTCAGAGCAGGCCATGGATCGTCAGCGCCAAGAGACTGATCAAGTGGCGACAGCCATTCATGAAATGTCCACGGCTGCGCATCAGGTTTCCGTCAGTGCCCAAGGTGCTTCGCAAGCAGCACGAGAAACCAGCGATGTAGGTGGGCAGGCAAGAGATGTCGTCAACAAAAGCATCGAAAGCATTCATTCGTTGATCGAGGAAATAGGACAAAGTAGCTCGTCTTTGGACAGCTTGAACAAGGACGTGCAGTTGATTGCCGGTGTAGTTGACGTCATTCGCTCTATTGCGGAGCAAACCAATCTATTGGCTTTGAACGCCGCCATTGAAGCAGCACGGGCCGGCGATGCGGGTCGTGGTTTTGCAGTGGTCGCCGACGAAGTTCGAGCCTTGGCCAGCCGTACGCAAAAGAGCACCCAGGAAATCCATGGGATGATCAGCCTGCTTCAAAAAGGTACCCAAGATGCCATGATCACGATGGGCCGCTCCAGCGAAACAGGCCGAACAACAGGGGAACTGGCAAACCAGGCGGGATTGTCGCTGGATGCCATCAGCCAACTGATTTATACAATTAACGACATGAACGCTCAGATCGCCAGCGCATCCGAAGAGCAGACCGCTGTGGCCGAGGAAGTAAACCGTAGTATGACTCACATCTCCCTGGCGGCTGATGTGGTCGCCGGGGACGCCAAAGATGGTGCAATAACTTCCAGAAGTCTCAGTGAGTTAGGTAATCGCTTAGGTCGTTTGATTAGCCAGTTTCGGATCTAGAAGTGAGCCACCGCATCAAGTCATCGGACTTGATGCGGTCCTCTGTAAAATCACCAACTACTCAGAGGAAAATTTCAATCCTACGATCTTGTTTTCCAACACTGCAACATCTATGTAATTTACTTTTCCAGAGCTGGCTTTGTAAGTACGGTGAGTGACAGCGTCAATTTTTTCTTCTCCGACTTGCACCAACTGAGTGTCATTGGTGACTTTGTTAAATGACGCCTCTATTTCTGTTACGTGTTTTTCATCAAACACCTTGCGTATATCGGAACTCAGTAAAGGATCGTTTTTGCCACCCATCAAGGCAACTATTGCCGTTTTGGTTTTTTCAGTGGTAGCCGCTGAACCTTCAATTTCTTTTTCAAGAGGCAATAGGCCTGGATCAATAACACCAGCGATACGCTTAACTATATAATTGCTACGAGCAGTCTCAAGGTTTGCCAAAAAGCCAATGGAAAGGCCATTGTCAAACCTGGCATAGTGCGCATGAAATCCCTGAAACGACCCACCATGATCGATAAGCCGATGTCCGTTCACAATATTGTTGCGCCAACCAAATCCATAACCGGTAATGGGTGGAGTCCCGTCGGCCATCAAAGGCACTTCCCACTCGGCGTCGATTGACTCTTTAGACAACGGTTTATTTTTGGACAAGCATGCGTCCCAGGCAGCCAGGTCATTGATCGTCAGCAGCAGGCTTCCATCGGCGGTTTGAGCCAGGCTCTGCGAGACGGGCCCCGGATTTTCCAACTGTCCGTTATTGGAAACGTAACCGGCTGCCCGATTCGGGATAACGGTTTTCAACACGTTGACCTGCGCCGTTTGCATATCGCACTGACTGAACAGCCTTTCCCGCAGAAGATCGCCGTAGAATCTCCCGCTTGCACGCTTGATCAACATTCCCAGCGCGACATAGCCTGAGTTGCTGTAGCGATACTGAGTCCCCGGAGAGAAATCCAGTTTCTTGGACGCGAGAAGGCCAATGAGTTGCTCGTCTGTGTAGTCTTGTTTTATATCGATACTATTGAATTGCTCATAGTCGGGTATGCCAGAACGCTGTTGCATGACTTGGCGAATAGTTATTCCGTCCCACATACCTTTGGCTTCAGGAAAATAAGGTGCAATAGGATCGTCAAGCTGAAGCTTTCCGTCTTGTACCAACAGCATGATGACGGAGGAAGTAAACATCTTTCCGACCGAACCAGACTGGAAGACAGTCGCCGTCGTTGCAGGCGTTTTGCTCTCCAGATTACTAAATCCATAAGCGGAAGTATAAAGTGGCTTGCCATCTTTAAGAATTGTAATTGCCGCCCCAGGGATACGCTGCTCCCTCATGAGGAAACCCATAACGTCATCTACTTCATGGGCACTTGAGAAAGGCGCGGCATTACAAGCCGTTACCCACACTAAACTTGTGAGCAACAAACCTTTTGAGAATACAGATGTTCGTTTTTTAGAATTTTTATCCATTGTAAATCTCCAGAAAATTTCTAGTGGCTGATCATTTCTGTTATCGGTTCAAAGCTGGTCGATGGGTATGAGTATTCAGTTCTCCTTCACGCAGAAACCTACTATGGGCTTCACCTTTGATTTGTCTGATCACGCTATGGATTAATTTTTCCATAATGGATTTAAAAGTCTATTACGTCAAGCCTTAGGGAGGCAGCTTGTTCGATCCGAGAGATAGAAAAATGAGGGAATTAGCGGACGCACTGCCTGTGAATTCGACTGTCGCCGTAGAGTCGTGCCACTTCAGCACCAAGCCTGGAGGGGCGCGCCCCTGATAACTAACCTTTCGGTCACCAGAGGAAGCACACCCTGGATGCTCGGCGTTCCAAGAAAGGAAGAAAAAGGAGTCTATGGATCGCAAGAAAGTGTCAAAGCCGAGAATCGCGCTTTGGAGTGTGAGCCCCCCCCCCCCAGAGCCATCCGTTTTTTGAGGGTGAAAACGACAACAAATAAAAAGGGGCCGCGAGATAAAATCTCGCGACCCCTTTGAATTATATGGTCGGGACGGAGTGATTCGAACACTCGCCCCCTAGGCTCTGTACGAAAAGCAATGTCGCAAACACCGCGTGGCACAAGCCAGTGAGACCATCGTCGCATAACTTCTCGCGAGCTTGTCGAAACGCGTAACGATGCGGTGGTTCTCCTTCAACCAGCCAAACATATGCTCGATGATGTTGCGCTGCCGGTACTTGGGGCGGTCAAACAGTCTCGGCAAACCCGGCTGGGCTTGCGCTTCATGCTGCGCAGCGGGATTACCGGTTGCATCCGGTAGCGGTCGCAGTAACAACGTAGAGCCTCGGCGCCATAGCCCTTGTAGGCCAACAACCAACGGCAGCGTTTGCGGGGACGGCCGGGCAGGCTTGGGACGTAAGTCTCATTCAGCGCCGGTTGAGCATAGGCGATATCGCTGGCCTGCCCGCCTGAAAGCAGGAAGTGCAAAGGCACGCCATTGGCATCGCGCAGCATGTGAATCTTGGTCGTCAGGCCGCCCCGGCTGCGTCCGAGCGCGTGGTCTTGCGGTTCTTCAGCCCCCCTTTTTCCCAGCACCAGAAGAATTCAGCCACGCGTGCCATAGAACTGGTTCAGCACTATCAGCTCAAAAACAGCCACCAGCACGCAGAATGCGACAAATCCCCGAGTGAAGACCCTGCGAGGTTTTTCGTAATGCGGAATATTGCCGAGGTCGCCGAGAAGGGATAAAAGTTCAAGTAGCCACATCAGATATCTGCCTTTTTTGCCGGATCACCAGCTCTCAACTGGGCCGCCAGCTGATTTGTACCCTCAATGGAGAATCCTGCGACTCTCTCCAATCCTGATCCGATCAAGCGCCCGGTTTAACGCATCCAAAGCATCGAGAAGGGCTTTCGCCTCAGCTTCTCGGCCCTCACCCCAGAGGCGTTCAGCCATTTTACTCAGGGCTTGGATTGATCTTTCAATCTCTGCAGCGGTCGCCGCTGCTTTACTTTCCGGCTTTTTCTTCAGCATCCAGTAACCCTTCTCTGCCGGGCATTGCTCGGTCTCTCAATGGTTAGCGCGAATACACCGTCCACCGGAACAAGTGCTGCTCTGTAGCCAAGTAAAGTTGTGCAGTCGTCCGATCCCAGGACTAGGAGCGCCCTTCTCGTCCATCTATCTTGCTAACGACGCGAAATTTATCACCATTGAACCACCACTCGTAATAGCCATTTCAAGTTGAAACTGGACGCAGAGGCCGCCAGCCACGTCAATCGGGAGAGGTGAGAGTGATGGCTGCGGATCTATCACTTCTCCCCCGTTTCATCCGGGCGAAGCAGCCGCCGGCGTACCTGCGCATGTGTCGTGCGGTATTTGACGCAGAAGTACGCCCGCACTTCCGTGAATTTCCCATTGGAAAACAAGGCGTCGCCGTCGACCGGCATGAACTGGACAAGTGATCGAGGCGGCAAACAAAGTGTCAGCCACCGATTCGCGAGGACCGGCACTGACCATCTTGAGGAGGAAAGCGGGATGAGCCCTGCAAAAGTCCCTAGGCGTAAAAAAGCCGAACTGGCTAGAGTTCGGCTAAGTTACTGATAAATATGGTCGGGACGGAGTGATTCGAACACTCGACCCCTAGCACCCCATGCTGGGGACTGTAGCGACCCAAGCAATTGTTTTATAAGGATAAAAGGCCTATTTGGCACTGGCAAAACATCCGGTTTTTTGTGCTTATGCAAACGTACATCCGTGGCCTGTAGCGGTGGTTTTGCGCAGAGCGCAAGCATCGCCAGCTTGCAATCATCTCAGTAAGAGGCGGGGCCTACAGCTCAATCCCGGTATGTTTCTCGATCTGCTTTTTCACCAACCCCTTGGCAAGATCGACAAGGAGTCCGACCGTAAAGCCGCCGGCCTTCAATGCCCCATCCTTGGTCATAGCCCAGATCTCGTCGCTGCGAACGGATTCGGCGAAGTCATGACCAGCAGGAGTAAGTCCCCGGAATGCAAATCCAGACATTGGACCACTGATATTTTCGATCAGTCCGGTCATCTTGATCTGTCTCACGTGGTAATAAATCTCATCGTTGCTATAATTTTCAACCGGAAAATCGCCCTTAAAAACGTCAAACGACACGATTCCGCCTGGACGCAATGGGTACTCCTCCAGCGTCAATATAATTTGACGAATAAGATCCATGTCTCTTTTCATTGCGCGCTCCTCATCCTGTTGGGTTATGCATCCTACGCCCGAATGTACGACTAAGGTCAACGCTCACTGCGGCGCCGGTACAGTTATGCGCGAACGGTGAATACCCGCCATGGGGCACCACCATGTCAAGGTGACCGGGAGCCATCCGTAACCTATTGATATAAAAGGAAAATAGGGTGGTTTTTGATACCGTCAAAACCCGCACATCCCCCTATAAGAATCAATAACTTAGCGTTGTATATTCCTACAGTAGTACCCCTTCTCCGGCGTTCTGCCGACCTAACACCCTTCCAAAATTCTACTGCTCGTCGCTACACCCTCGCCCAATCATCGCGCCTCGATTACTGTATATCCAAACAGTATAGATAAGGCCTCACCGTGGACCCACACGAAATCGAAGACACCAGCGACTGGCTGGGCTCGCCATCCCGGCTGGAGACTGTCCAGCATTACGCAAGCGTGCTCGAGGAAGACATCCAAGCCCTGAAGCGGGAGCTGCGCGCAGCGAAGGAAAACATCGCCGGCCTGGTCAAAATGAACGACGAGCTTTCGGCGGATCTGACGAGAGCCCGAGCATGGCTGGCGAACCGCGAAGCCGAAACCACCGTGCAATTGGGCGAGATCTAAAGCCTTACTCTGGTCCTATCCCATAAGGAAACGATCATTCGTGAGTTGCAGGCGGGTATGCCGATCAGCGATTAACTTCTCTGGCGTACGCCTGACCCACCGCCTCTTACCACAGAAACCGCTGCCTCCAATTAGCTCTGATGAGCCGTCAAAAGTACACAACGGATCAACCTCAGAGATTTTCATGTAGAAATTTATCAGCACTATTAAAGTGCCACCACTAGCCTATAATCTCTCAAATCATTATTCGATTACGGGGAGATTTTTATGCAGCGAATAGTATTAGCACTTAGGACTTTGAGCTGCGTGGTGGGCACCGTGGCTCTTCAAGGTTGTTCAACCCCAGCGTTAGAAGCTTATGTCATGGGAAGACCTGAAGAATTGAACCAACTGTTGGTTACCAAGCAGATTGGTGTAAATGATTATCTACCTCTAGAAAGTAGCACCGATCCTATGACACCTTTGTGCGCCATGCTTGGAAGCACCAACCCGGTAGCTATTAGCTCAATAGATTACCTTATAAATAACGGGGCCGACCTTAATTTACCATGTAGGAAAGGGAGAGAGTCAGATGGCAAAACAGCTCTTGACTACGCAATTATGGGCGCTAACTATTCCATTGAAAAGCCTGGCCCCTACACCCCTGCACGCTCCGCCCCCTCAAAGTTCCCTATATGGGCAAACACCATAAATAAGCTATTACAAAATGGAGCTAAATCATACCAAGGCCTGAACACACCCGAGGCAATTAGTGAGCACATAACAACCGTTAACGACTATCACAATAAGTTTGTAGACAAATGGAAAGCAGATATAAAACGTGAAGAGGCCGAGTCCAAGAAAAACAGCATTTTTAACGTTGAAACACTAGGCACAGTTGCGGCTATCGCGGGTACTGCCACTACTATCTACTCAAGCAATAACAGCACGGTTTCAACGATATCAGGCGCCACCATAAACTCCGCTGTGAATCGAAATGCGGGGTCAGGCAGTGCCGCAGTGAGGGAGAGCAATGCGAACACCTCGTTACAGAACATGGCCGGGATGGACACGAGCACTGCCAATGCTCGTGCAGAACGAAGCAAGAAACTAGACGACATCGTTGTAAAATTGGCGAATGACGGAGGCATGAAAGTGCTCAACGTTAAATACCAGTGTGCGCCCTCCGACCCTGTACAAACCGTCAGCGTGCCATACAAGTCTCAAGCGTGCGCAGCAGCTAAAGAAAATTGGTTCACCGTTTACGCCTGCAACGATGTGGACAAAATGAGCGCCGTAGCGGAAAAATGCCGTCAAGCCTGTGGTAGTCCGAACTGTGATGAGGGGCTTTAGAGTTTTATTGGAATGAACCTCTATTGATCAGCGACTCACAGCCTTGGCATACGCTTGGCAAGCCTTCAGTGCGATCAATCCTTGATCGCCTGTGTCGGTGATGGCGACAATTCGTTGAGCATGCGCTGGGTCAAGTTGGGCTCTTGTGGGGCCATGAACCACGCCGCCGGCTGGGGTGGTGGCTGGCACTGAGCAGCCACTGGCTGACTCGGTGGCATCGAGTAGGACTGACAGGCGCAAATCAGCAGTGGCAAGACGGTCGCGCAGGCGACCTTGATCACGTTGGGCATCGCTCAGGACTCGGTAATGGGTTTGTTCGCTGGCTGAAAGTTGTTGCTCGAGCGCCACGCGTTTTTCTTGCTCGGCACGTTGCTGTGCAGCTGCGGCCAGGGCCAGTTGGTTGAGGGTTTCCGTCTGCAGGCGGGCTTGTTGTTCGAGCTGCTGGCCGTAACGCCAGTCTTGGACCTGCCAGGCGATCGCAGCAGAACCACAGGCCAACACTGCCCACAACACGCCCGCTGCGAGCAGCCGATACGGCGCTGGGATCAGGTCGAAGAGACGCATAGCACTGCCCTCGCCCGCTCCCACAGTTGCAACCGATCCGCCAGACCATTGAGACCGCCATTGATCTTGCGCGTGATCGCCTCGAACTCATCCCGATCCGCCAGGGCGTTCAGCTCGCGTACCCACCAGAACCACGCCGCCGACTCGGCGGCCCATTGCGGCAATTCGAGCAGCTCGGGCGTGCGCAATAAGCGTTCGTCACCGAACAGCGCCAGGCTGCAGCGCAGGTAGTTGTTGCGGCCGGTGATCTGGATCAGGCCACGACCGCGATAACGCTGGCCATCGCCGTCGGCTTCCGGGGTGTTGCCCAGTTTCACGGCCAGATTGCCGGTGTCGTACTTGCTCAGGTACTGATCGCCGCCTAACTCGCGGACGTACTGCAGTTGACCGGATTCGTGGCCGAGCTGGGCCAGGAACGCAGCCTGACGTTTCGGCGTATTGATTTGCCGGTGGGCCATAGCGGCGTTGAGTGCCGAAACAAAAACGCCCGCTTGGCGGCGGGCGTTGGGCATGATGCGTTGTAGCTGTTGCTCTGTGATGGACATACAAACTCCAGGCGTAAAAAAAACGCACGCGGCGGGTTAATGGGGACGCAAAAGCATTAGCCGAGATTGACGACCTTGACCGGCTTCACCTCCTTCTTTTTCTTGCCCTTGGCTTTGGCTTTGCCCTTGTTGCCGCCGTTGCACTCGACCGTGGTCGACCAGCCGGCTTGGGTGTAAACCTGCTCCACCGAATCGGCCAGGTACTCGCCATCGAGCCCGACCTTGAAGCCCTGGGCATTAATCGTCCGCTCGGCAAACAGGTCGGTACGCCCGGGCATTTCAAAGCGCACGCCGGCGCTGGAACGGTTGAACGCCGCTAAGCGCGCCTTGGCCGCGGCTTCGGCAGCGGTCTTGTTTGGGTGAATGTGCCGATCGGTGTGCACCGAGGGCAGGCCGTCCGGCGCGTCGTCGTTGTCCAGGGACACCACCGCGAGCTTGCCGCCCTTCTTGTCTTGGTGTTTGGTCGCCACCTTGCCGTGCGTGTTGCGATCGCCCAGGCGAAACTGCCAGCGACTGACGTCGCGGCGGGTAAGGGTGACCACCCCGAATTCCTTGCCGCTTGCGCTCTGTCCACCCTGACGCGGCATCACCAACAACTTGCCATCGGCGACCTTGGCCGTGCAGTCGTACTGCTTGGCCAGGCGCGTGATGAAATTGAAATCGGATTCGCTGAGCTGGTCCGCCCGGGCCACTTTGGTCGTCACCGGGCACACCGGCTGCCAGCCATCGCGCGCGGCGATATCGGCGACGATTTTCGACAACGGCACGTTTTCCCAGCTCCCGCTGCGAATGGTCTTGCCACTGCCACGCATGTCGCTGGCTTTGCCCTTGATAGAAATCGTGTCCGGTGGCCCCGAGACGGTAATCTCATCGACCACGTAGCGGCCCAGGCGCGCCAGGGACGTCTCGGCATACCCCAGGTAAATCTCGATGCCGGCACCGCGGCGGGGCAAGGTCACCAGCCCGTCACGGTCATCAATGCGCAACTCGAACTCGTCCGAATCCATCCCGGGCTTATCGGTGGTGCTGAGCTGGATCAGCCGATCGTTGATCAGGCCGGTGATGTCGGCACCATCGGCGACGACGCGAAACATGGGAGTCATGACGTTTGTCCAAAAGAAAACCCGCACAGGGCGGGTTTATGGAAAGGGCGTTACGCGTAACGCGATCAGGCGCCGGCGGCGACTCCGGACGGGGTCAGTCCCACAGCGTGACCGCCTCGGCGAGCGGGCTCGGCAGATCCGGCAGGACGATGATCAAGCCACCGCGGAACGGCTGCTCTTCCTCGGCCAAGCCCTGATTGGCATCGAGCACCGCCTCGACACTGCCGTTTAGGTGGCCATAGAAGTTATGGCAAATGGTGTCCAACAGATCCCCGTCAGACGTTCTGCATGTCATCGCCATAGCGGACGAACTCCAGGGTGAACTCTTGTTTACGCGGTATCCCGCCTTGCATCAGTGCGCTTTGATCTTCGTCGACGCTCTTCAAGCACCAGGTGCCCAGCACGTCGCCATAACCCGTGGTCAGCGTCAGCGGCTGAAGCCGGCCGCCGATCGTGCGCAAGGTGTCGAGCTGCTTCAGCCCGCCCTTGAAGCCCGGGAGAATCTGCCCCTTGAGGGTGATTTTCTCTTCACCCATGCCCACCCCCTGTTGCGCCGGCCGGCGCGACAGGCGCTCTTGCGAGGCCCAGCGGAATTCGGTCGAGCGCCGCAGCGAGTCAAAGGCCGCGGTGTCGAGGTTGAAGTAATACGGCTGCCCCTTGGGGTCGAGCGGCTGAAGGATCAGCAGGTGCGGGAACGGCTTCACCGCCTCCGGCGCCGGCGTGCCATCGGTGGCCAACGCACCCGTGGGCACCACGTTGGCCAGCGACGGACTGACCTTGCCGGCAATCTTGTTGATTGCCGTCGCCGCCTTGCCCGCTTGCTCCTTCAGCGTACCCAGGCGCTCGTCCATCCCCGACAGCGCGCGACTGGCCTTGTTGTAGGTGGCCACCACTTGCCCGACTTTGGCCTGCGCCGCCTGCACCCCGCGCATGACGCGCTGAAGTTTGGCCCCCATCGCGGGCCCGACAAAAGGCAGATCCTCCAGCTCGGACGCGGCGCCGGTGATTTCCCCGATCGCGCCATTCATTGGCCCCAGCATGCCGTCCAGGCTGCGCCGACCGGTTTCCCCGGCCGACGCGAGGTATTTCAGCCCCGACTGTAATTGGCCCAACGCTTCCATATGCCCTCCTGTTTAAACGTGTGGCGCGTCGTACAGCTTGCTGCTGTCGACCTGCTTGGCCATCTCGCGATAGTGCTGATCGAGCAACGGCTTGAGCTGGCTATAGAGCGTCGCGGCGTCCTTCACATCGCCCTGGACCGTCAGCGTAAACGGCGCCTGGATGTCCACCTTGGTGTCGACCTTGACCCCTTCGCTTTTGGCCGGTGCCGGTGGCGTGAGTTTCGCCGCGGCGGCGTCATCACTGGCGCTCGGCATCATCATGGCCCGCGCGGCGTCCCCGGGCTGCGGCGCCATCAACAGCGCGCCGGTGCCTTGCCCCGAAGGCTTGGCAAACGACTGGCCAATGTTGGCCATCACCGGCGGGATGTCCTTGCCGGCATTGGCCATCATCAACGGCCCGGCGGCCGGCACGCTCTTCAGCGATTCGTCGGTCCCAAACATCGACTTACCGACAACACCACCCAAGGCATCGCCACCCATGTAGCCAAGATAAGCACCGATGATGCCGCCGACGATGTTGCCGATCACCGGCACTGCCGTGCCGATCACTGCACCCGCCGCCGCCCCGGCCAGCGTGCCCGCCAACCCACCGGCCGCCTCACCATAGCCTTCGGCTTTTTCGTCCTGGGTCTCGGCGTTTTGGTAGGTGTCCCACGCCTTGAAGCCGGCATCGGCCACCGCGAGCAAGGCCGGCCCCTTCACTCCCGCACCAACACTGCCACCGCGACCACCGCCCCGCCCGCCCTTGCCACCCTTGTCCTTGCCATTGCCATTGCCATTGCCATTGCCATTGCCATCGAGGTCGTCGACATCCAGCCCGCCACCACCGCCACCCAGACCGCCCATGTTGGTCACGATCACCTTTTGCGGGATGTTCGGATTGCCCATCAGCGAACCGCGACCAATGTTCAACAGACCCTTGGCCATCTTGACTTTGGCCATCACCGCACCGAAGCCAATCACCGCCGCCACGGCCGCGCCAATCCCCGTCACCAGTCGCGGCGATTCGTCGGAGAGCTTGGCCAGCCCCTGGGCGACATTGCGCACGCCGTCCGCCACCCTGTCGGTGACGGGCCGGAACGCATCACCGATCGCGCGCATGGCGTCGTCCATGGTCTGGGCCATTTCCGACCACTTCTGCGCCGACGACTGCCGGCGCTCTTCCAGGTTCTTGTCCAAGATCCCGGTGGCACTGGCCGAATCCGCTTTTAACTTGGCGTACATGTCCTTGTTTTGCATGAACGCGGTCAACGCGCCCTTGACCTGCATGTCGGCGAACAGATCACCGGTGCGCAAGGCTTGCTCCAGGGACGCGAGCATGGCCTGGGCTTTTACCGGGTCCGCTTCCTTGCTGATCTTCGCCGTGGCCTCGGCCATCGCCGCGGCCTTCTTCGGATCGGTGGCCGCAATGTATTTCTGGGCCAGTTCAAAGCTGGATTCCAGCGTGGACTTGCCATTCTGCAGGCCGGTGTTCATCGAGCCCTGATAGTCGATCCCGGCCTTTTTGTAGGCCTCGACCGTATCCCCCGAACCGATCTTTTCCATCCAGTTCTTGAGGTTGTTGGCCGCCTCATCGGCGCCGCCTGCGGTCTTCATCTGCACCTGTAGCATGGCGCCCAGCTGGGTCACCGAGTCCATGCCGGTAATGCCCAGCTTGCCCATGCCGGCCAGCAGCTCGGGAAACCAGCGCGCCATGTCGGCCGCCTCGAAACTGCCCGCCTGCCCTTGGTAAGCGATCGCCTCCAGCGCCTTTTGCATCACCGCCGGGTCGGAAATCTTGGCGTTCTGCCCCAGGGCGTTGATCATGCGTGCCGTTTCGCCACCGTCCGCCCCTTGGCCCACGGCAAATTTGGCCGCGGTCGGGGCGTATTGCAGCGCCTTGTCCAGCTCCATGCCGGCGCCCACCAGGGCGTTGACCACCTCGGCCACCTGATTGCGCGCCATGCCGGTGTCGCGTGACGTGTCGATGATCTTCCTCGACATGTCGGCCTCTTCGGGCTTATTGGCAATGTTCGACTTGATCGCAATGTCACGAATGATCGCGCCATAGTCCGCGCTGACCTTGGTCGGGACAGCCATCGCCGCCGTGGCGGCCACGGCCTGCCCGATACTGCTTTTGAGCTTTTGCTTGCCCTCGTCGAGTTGCTGGTGACCCTTGGCCTTGAATTCGGCCGCAGCCGCCACCCGCCCCATGGCGCCATAGGCCTTGGTCAGATTGCGGACTTCCACGCCTTCTTTCTTCAGGCTGTTCAGATTGTTTTCAAGCTGCCGTTGCAACGCCGAGGCGCCTTTGTCACCGGCCATGTGCGCCTTGCGCCACTCATCGCGCAACCGCATGGTGTCGCCGATGGTCTTTTCCAGTACCCGGGCTTTTTTGCCCTCGGCCTCCAGGCGTTTGATGCGACTGGTGACGTCCTTGAACGCGGAGCCCACCGTGGAGCTGACGGCCCCGCCAATGACCAGGCCGAGCGCGAGTTTGTTCGCCATGTGCGTGCCCTATACGTCGGGTCAATCAAAGGCGGCTCAATCCGTGAGCCACCACACCATCTCAGAAAACGGCATGGCCTTGATCTCGGCCGCCGAGAAACTGGTCTCTTTGGCCAAGCGTCGGGCCAGCGCCTTGAGCGTGATGGCGTTACACGTCGTCTTCTTCAACCAGACGAAAATAGCCAGCCTGCAAACGGTTGTAGTCTTTGATTTTCAGGCCCGCCAGATCCGTTTCGGTGGCCATGAGCAAGCTGCAAAACAGGTTCTTTTCCATCTTGTCCATTTCGCCGCCACCGGCCGCCTTGGCGGCCTCCATGTCCCGCACGCTGGGCGCGCGCATCGTCACCTTGTCAACGAGCACGCCGCTGATGTTGGCCTTGTAGGCCAGCGTTACGGTCACGCCTTCGTCGGTGAGTTCCAGCCATTTCGGCAATGGCTTGTTCAGACTGATTTGAGTCATGCGCATACTTCCTTAGAGGCCCAGGGCCGAGCGTTCAGCGGCCAGTTGATCGACACCGTCGACCACCTGAATCATGTTGATGGGGTCGATCTCGTACATGACGCGACCGTCAATTTCGAGCTTGTAGTACACGAGCTTCAGCGCGTGCTTGATCTCGGCCGGGTCGGACGGTTTCCAGTCGCCCATGTCGACCTCTTTGATCCCGCCGCGCATGGTCACCACCACCGGCGTGACGGCACCTTTAAGCCCCTTGTAGGCTGCCCGGAACACCACGTTGCAGGCGGTCTGATCAGACAACCCGAAGTACTTCAGCGACTCGCGGCGAATGCCGTTGGTGGTAAACGCCGCCTCGAGCTTGTCCATGCCGGTGGCCAGCTCGATCGGCGCGGACATGCCGCCGCCTTGGTAGTCGGTGACCTTTTGCGTCAGCTTCGGCAAGGTCAGGCTCGGCACATCGCCGGCGAAACTCACGCCGTCGACAAACGCGGCGCAATTGGTGAGAACTTGAGGAATCATTGAGCGGCCCCCTTAGGCGGTTTCAAGAACTTCGGTCAGCCATTCGTTGGTGACTTCAATGAGGAAATTCGGGTTTTCAGCCGGCGGCACATCGGTGAAACGGATGCGCCAGAAAATCTTGCCCTGCTCGATCTGGCTGGCCGTGTTCCGTTCCTTGTCCGCGTAGACTTCAAAGTTGATGATCGCGCCGGCGTTCTTCTGATCGCGCATGAACGCCTGAAGACCTTCGGTCACGTCCTGCACGTAGGTCTTGGTGATCGAGCGATCCACCGCCCACTTGTGCCCCGCCTGAATGGCGTCCATGAGGATGTCGCAGGTGCGCACGCGGGTGACGAATGCCCACTTCGGATCGCTGGACAGCGTGCGGTTGCCCCACAGGCGATAGCCGCCGTCACGAATGATCGTGGCGATGTTGGCGTTGTTCAGCAGGTTGGCCCGACAGGTTTCGTCGCCGTCCAGGTACTCGATCGGCCGGGTGGTGCCGGTGATGCCGACAAACTCCTTGTTCGACGGCGACGCCCAATAGCCGTAGTTGGCATCGGTCCAGGCAAACAGCCCCGCGGTCCAGGCCGAGCCCGGCGCGTCGATCGTCGCACTGGCGATCGTGTCCCAGTACTGCACGCCGGGATCGACCATGTACAGGCGCTTGCTGCCGAACTCCAGGGCGTAGGCCATGGCCGCCTCATCGGTGGTGTTCGGGCCGTCGAGGATGGCGATCGCGCGCAACTTGCCGGCCAGCGCATCCATGGCGGTGGCTACCGATTGCGTGGCGGAATGCTTCGGCGCGATCAGCAGCTTGGGCTGGGCGTTGTGCTTGCTCTTGCCATCCAGCAGCGCTTGCAGGCCGGTACGCTGCCCCGAGGCCAGCACCCCGCCGATGATGGCGGACGTTTGCAGCGCGGCGTCCTCCAGCTTGGGCACGCCGATCGCCACGATCACCGCCTTGGCCCGCACATAGATGGCCTGAGCGGCTTTGGTGATCGCCGAATCCGGGCCGAACGCGGCAATGGCCTCGCGCTCGGTGGTGATCAACTTCAGCTCGCCGGCCAACGCCGTGCCGCCGCCGAGCACGCCCGGGGTAAAGGTGTCGCACAGACCGATGATCGACGACGACGGCAGCGAAATGGTCCGCGCGCCGGTGTCGATCAGCGAGGTGGTGACGCCGTGATAGAAACTCATAGGGCTCAATCTCCAGAAACAAAAAAGCCCCGCGTGAGCGAGGCTGTCAGGGATGTTCGTGTTACGCGTAACGGAAAAGAAAACGCCCCGTCAGTGCGGGGCGTTTATGGGGCTTGCTCGGCGATCCAGTCCGGCGCAACTGGCCGGTGCAGGATGTCGGGAAAGTCTGGCGACTGCGGCCAATCCCGCAGCGTCTGCAGGTACACCAGCAGTTCGCGGAATTGATCGGCGGTTAACGTAGTGCCAACCTCCAAATCGATTTCGTCGCGATGACGCTCACGCAACCATTTAGTGTCTTCAATTACGCCGTCGCGCCATGTGCGACTGGACGCCGCCAGTTCTTCCGGGCTGGCTACTGGGGCGGGCAGCGGAACCAAGGCACCATCGACCTCCAGCCAACCGACACAGACGCCCGGAGCGCACTCGATCCAGATCAGGGATGGATGAAACGGCGGCAGCTCCTCTGCGTCGAAACGCTCAGCCACCCGGCCACCCTCAATACGCGCGAAACTCCTCACACTCATCTCCATTTGATCACCACCATACCAGGGGCACCGGGACCACCAACAAAACTCGGGCCATCACCACCACCACCGCCACCACCCGGGGCGAGTCCCGCACCGCCCGCCGCAGAATAGCCACCAAGCCCACCGCCACCGCCACGCGGAGCCATACCGCCACACCCCCCGACGACGGCCTCGCACGGCTTGCCTGGATCACCGCCTAGGTTCAGTTCCCCACCGACACCCACGCCGCCACTAACCCCTGGCGACGAACCACTTGCCAGCTGACCAAGGCCGCCACCTGTCGCGCTGCAATAAGCGTCACATGAACTTGCCCCGCCAGCCCCGCCGCCAGCGCCCCAAGCTCCGGCAGTGCCGCCAGCCCCTACGGTCACTTTGATGGTTGAGCCCGCAACCAAGCCGGTGAGCCGCTTGAAAGAGTACCCACCGCCACCACCGCCACCGCCGCCGTTAGCGCCGCCAGATCCACCAGCACCGCCGCCGCCACCGCCCCACACTTCGACCTCAAAAATCGAATCGGCCTTAGTGCCTTGAGGAACAATGAAGTTTGAGATGCCCGGGGCTGAAAAAATTTGCATGCCTGGAACCATCGGCTTCTGGTTCTGCATTTCTACGACCAACGCTGCAACATCAATCACGCCCTGATTAACCGGAGCGTTCCAGGCCTTGATGCACCACATCACCGCCAAGTTACGCGGGCGCACAACACCGCTAGACACTTCTGAAGCAAGGCCAGGTAGGGCAGATGTCCCCTGTGCGGTTGTTCCTGCGATATCTAAATTTTGATAGTCAGCATTTGCATAAGCATCTAGGCCCACAGCTTGCTGCCCACCCGCAACTGATGGTGATCCAGTAAAGTGCATCACTTGGAGACCTGTGGTCCCAGTGTCCAAAGCGACAAGGCTACCTTTTTGGGTACTGCCTACCACACGCCCTATATCCACCCCGCGGCCATGATCCCAGCCGCGCAGGAACTCGCCGCGTGACTCAGGCAGACGGAAATTGCCAGCTCCCTCCCCGCCTGTATTGAACGCGGTACCAAGATAAGCAAACAGATCCGGGTACGTCGCGATGCTCTGCACGCTGCCATCAAGCTCAAGGAAACCCGGCGGCACGGTCGCCTTGGGAAAAGCCACCACGGTCCCCACCGGCAACGCCGAGGCCTGGGCAATCATCGCCTCGACTTGCGGTTTGGTGTAGGTGTCCTTGATGCCCATTCCGGCCAACGTGTCCGGGTTGTCGCCTGACACCACGATGCCGAGATTGTTGGTCTTGACCCGCGTCCACTCGCCGGGCGTCTTGTTCTTCGGCAGCACCTCCAGAATCGCCGCATCCACGTAGGCCCGCGAGGCCAGCACAATCGCCGGATCGATCTTCAGCGTGATGTTGCCGGCACTGGTGACGATGAAGTTCATGCGCACGATTTGCGTGCGCCCCGAACCTTGCGACAGGACCGGCTTGAAGCTCGGCGCGCAGTTGGCCACCGCCACCAGATCGCCGTCCGCGTCGTACAGGCCTATCTCGCGAATCCACTTGCCGCCTTCATCGGCCGGAATGATTTGCTCGGCGATAATCACTGCCGGGTTGTTCGGATCGATCTTGAGCTGATTCAGCGGCCGGCGGCGCCATTCATGGATCAGCGTGGTCTGTGCGGCATTGGGAATCGGGTCGGTGCCGTTGGCATCTCCCACGCCCATGTCGGTGATCTTCCAGGGAATGCCGAGTGCATCGGCGTTCGCCTGCTTGGCCATCCCCACGTTCGTGAGGATCGCAAAAAACTGCGAATTCGCATCAATCATAATAAACGTCCAGGGTGTCTATGGAGTGTTCGCGGCCGACCACGGCAAAGCGGCCTGTGACCTCGATGTCACGCATCACCGGCGGGTAAACGTCGATTTCGTCGCCCTCGGAAAGGGCCACGGCAATGTTCAAATCGCCTTGGGTTTCGAGGCTGATCGCCAGGCCCGTCATATGCCGGGTCACGGGCTTGGCGTCGTCGATCAGGCGTTCCAGCTCCTGATACATTTCCTCGGTGATTCCGGTGTCCAGCACACCGACCTTGAGCGCAAAGGTGCCCGGCACACCTTTAGGCACCGTGTTGAACCACTCGACGATTTCGATCAGGTAGCCCAGGGGCTCGACCACACGACGCAACGCGCCGATCGTGCCCTTATGCGCATGGATGTAATACGACGCGGCAATGGCCCGGCGCTTGGCCGCCTCTGACCATCGGTAGTCCCAGCGATCGACCGACCACGCCCACGCCAGATGTGGCAGCAAATGCACCGGACAGGTCTGCGGGTTGTAGAGGGTGCGCAGCGGAATAATCGTGCGCTCGTAAAAAGCCGCCTCCAGGGCGCGCTCCAGGGGCGTGCTATTGCTCGGCAGCAGGCTTTTCATCCCGGCACCGCCGGCACCACGGTGTAGCCGGTGCAATACGCCGCCTGAGCCTTGGTCGGGGCCAGGTCCACCCATCCGATCAACTCAACCCGGGAAACACCGGCCACGTGAACCTGAGCGTCGACCGCCGAACGCGCCACCTCCACGCCCAAGCGCTTGCGCGGGTTGATCCAGGCGGCCAAGCGCTTGGTGGCTTCCGCCAGACTGGCGTCGACCTCAGGCCCGGCGCTGTTCATGTGCAGGATGGCGTCGATGCTGTAGTGAATAATCTCCGCGCTCTGTACGGTCACACGGTCACCGAGCGGGCGCACGTCTTCATCATTGAGCCCCGCGGCGACAGTCGCCAACAACTCGGGACTGGCCACCCCCTCGCCCTCCGAACTCAGCACCGTTACGGTAACGTGGCACGGCTCCGGGCTTTCCGCCGTGGCGTCCATAACCAGACCCGAGGCGTTGCGCGCGTGAAAGATGTAGCTGTTACGCGGCCCCGCGGTGGTCAGCCCCTCAAAGGCCAACTGGATGCGCTCGCGAAACGGATCGTCCTTTTCCTTGATTTCCGGCACCGGCGGCACGGCCAGCCGATCCTCGGCCTGAATCACCAGGCGTTTCAGGTTGTAGTTCGCGCCGATCTGGTCCAAGTCGCTGCCAATGGCGTGCGCCAGCAGCAGCGCCTTGGCCGCGTCGTTCACCCGGGCGCGGTTGCCGAGCTTGATGTAGGCCCCGACCTCGAGCACCTTGGTGACCGGGTCGCTCTCCAGTGTGGCGGTCCAGTTTTCACCCATGGAACCGCGAAACACCGCCAGCCCTTCCTCGTAAGTGTCTTCGAAGTCCAGGGGTTCCAGCACTTCCGGCGCCGGCAGCGCCGACAGATCCAAGCCACTCATACACTCACCTCCACCATAAAGCGGTCGCCGAGGTATTCGCCGGCAATGCGCAGATCGATTTTCCCGCCCAGCACCGCCACCACCCGCACGCTTTCCAGCTTCAGCCGCGGCTCCCAGCGGCCCAGGGCGCGGGCCGCCTCGGCCTGCACCGAGCTTTTCCAGCCGGCGTTAACCGGCAAGTCGACAAACTCATGGAGCTTGCTGCCGTATTCCGGCCGGTGCCGACGACTGCCGAGCCGCGTGCCCAGCACGTCGCCCATGGACTGCTTCAGGTGCCCGAAGCCGGAAATGGGTTGCCCGGTGTGGCGATCCATTCCGATCATCTAACTCACTCCGGAAGTGCGAATTCTTCGTTGGCCTTGAGGTAGCTCACGGCCTGTTCGTCGGACACGGACACCGCGACCACACCCTTGGCCACCGCCAGCGTGCGGCCCGTGCCCGGGATGATCAGAGTGCGCGAGGTGTAAACCGTGTCACGGAAAGTCAGCAGCAGATCCGCCGCCGACTGTTCGACGGCAGGCTTTTCGGTGGTCTTGGCCATGTTTTCTCCAGGCATGAAAAAGCCCGCACTTGGCGGGCCTCAGAGGGTTAATGATTAGTGTGTGTGGTGGTTGTCGCTGGCTCCGGCCGCCATGATCGAGGCCGCGCCGGTGATGGCTTGCGTGACGTGTAACGGCCCGTCGATCAGCACCGCGCCGATCAGCTTGATGGCCGTCGATTTGAGCGTGGCGGAATCAGGCGCCAGCGTCGCCTCGGTGCCACCGACCTTGGCCGTCACGGCGTTATCCGTAACGACCACCGCCGTGCTGCCGACCTTGATGGTGACCGTACCGCTCGGCAAGGTGATGGTGTAGCTCTTGGCGACCCAGTCGTAAACCAGCGAGCCGCCATCGTCAAACCGCCAAACCTCCACATGATCGCGATTATCCGGCTGGCCGCCAGCGTCGCCGTACAGCCCCGGAATGAAGGTGCCCATGCCGGCCTGACCGCTGGGGTTGAATAACACCCCTTGCTCGCCCAGGCTGGGCGCTCGCCAGTGCCGCGCCTTACCGGCTGCGAGACTGTGCCAGCGCACCCAGGCGCTGGTCCATTCGCCATTCGACACCCGTACCGCCGGTGCCGCCAGATCCACACCGACCACCACGCACGGCATCAGCATGGCTGCGATCATGCGGTCATGTTCGGCACTGGCGTAGCTCATGGCGGATCCTCCGGGGCCAGCACGACCTCGACGGGATAATTGCCTAACGGCGGTGGATCCGATGGTTCGTCCGACCAGGGCCACTCCTCCACTCCGAGGTACAGCTGGTGGGTCCATTCCACCAGCCAAACCGTGTAGCCATCCAGCTCCGGCTTGGTCCAATCCTGCATGGCCTGGACGAACTCCGCAGGCTCGACCGCAACGCCCCAGGTTTGCATTCGCAACAACACGGCCAATTGCGCCGCCAGGTGCGCGGCTTGCTGGCAATGTTGCGGCTTGATCGGATCAACAATAATCCGCGCCTCGAATCGGCAAATCAGCGTAGTCTCGCCCGTGCCGATATCCTTGCCTGGCTCCATCTCAGCCATTTCCAAGAACACCACCGGCAACGCAATGCGGTCCTTGATGTTCGGCCAGGCGGTGACCGCTTTGATGCCTGGCAAGTTGCTCGCCAGATGCTGCTCAATCGCCCGGTAGAGCTGATCAAGGCTAAAAGGCTCATCAGACATTGGCCGTCCCCTTCAGATACTTCTGCAGTTCAAAGTTGAATTCTTGCTGCAGGATTTCCAGCAAGCGCGCATGCGCACGTTTGATCCACGCATCGAAGTGCGGCCGCGCCTGCTCCAGCGACACCTTGGCCTTGGCTAGCGGAAAGCGATTGCCGTTTTCCGCGACCCATCCAGAACTGGCACCACCAGCACCTGACACCGTACTGTCGGGATAGTCGTCCGCGTTGAAGTGCTTACTGGCAGTGCGAATCCAGATGTCGGGTTTGTTGCCGTAGACCTGTTTGAGAAAAGCGCCCTGGTAGCGACGCCCGGCCACTGATACGCCTCCGCGCGATTGTCGCGCGCGTCCGATACGGCTGGATTCAATGGCATTGAGGCCAAACCACAACTTGCCGCTGGTGGCACCGCCAGAAACCGGGTAGCTGCGCAGACGCTGACGCACCGCCGCGACGGCAATCCGCTCCTGCCGACTGACCGCGCGTGCAATGTGCGTACGCAGCCACCCCAACGTTTTGTTGATCGCCCGGCGCTGAGCCGCAGCGGCTGCTTTCGGCACCAGCTTGGCAAAGTCCTCGAACGCTTTTAGATCGGCGGCCGACGACTGGATGGAGAGCATCCCGCCCCCGGCCGACGATTTAAAGTAGCTGCCGACACTCATGCGCGCATCCTCAAGATCAGGGCGACCAGACCGTCCCCGCTCGGCTCCAGCTGCAGCAGGTCATACTCGCCGCCGCCATCCAGCTCCGGCAGATCAACGGTGACCAGCAGCCCCTGTTCCAGCCCATGGGAATCGCTGACGCGTATTTCGAAACGAGGCTCACGCAAACCGGTGTTGAGTTTGCCGATTTTTGGCTGCAGCCAAGGTGCGGAGAACATGCCGAGCACCGGCTCATCACGACCTTCAATTCGCGCGGTATCGCCCAGAGTTTCGAACACCACCGCGTCGACCTCGGCGATCAGATCGCGAAAGCCCATGGTTAGAGCTCCAGGAGGATCTGCGCGCGGGGACGCGTGCACAGGTGCAACGGGTTGGACTGGGCTTCGCCGGCCATGCCTTTGTTGAAGGGCAGCGGCTCGATCATGCTGTAGTACGGAATGCCCTGGGTGTTCACCGTTTCCATGTAGTCCGCCGGCGCAAACACCGAGATGTACAGATCCGGCACACCCTCAGGAACGAGCAGCGCCTTGTCATCGTGAACGAATGACACGCCGGCGACTTTGCCACGGTAGCGTTCCCAGATAATGCCGCCGAACTCGAAGCTCTCCCGGGCATCACCACGCAACGCCGCTGCTTGCTGGCTGTTGAGGTAGGTCTCCTTGACCGCCTTGTGAACGATCAGCTTGTTCCAGAAGTTTTTGCCGCAGAAGGCGCGGGAACTGGTGCTGGTCACGCTGCCCAGCGCGTCCTCTTGCATATCCAGCGCTTCGCCGCATTTCACCCGCAGCTCAGTGGCCGGATCGGCCAAGCCCATGGACAGCTTCTGACGCTGTACACCAAAGCGGTCATACAGATCCAACAGCACCGTCGAGCCATCGGCATCGAGGATCAGGCCATTGAGTGCGCCCATGCGCTGAAACTCGTGGGTGGCGTCCAACTGACGGCGCGCCTTGGCCAGCCGGGTGTTGACCACGTCCTGCACCGCCTGCAGCTCGGTGCGTGTGCCGAAGGCGCGAATGCCTTGGATCTCGTCGGCCTTGATGGTGAAACGCTCAGGCAGGTGCACGGTGTTGAACGGAATCAGATTGCGTTTGCTGGCTGCGACGACCAGGCCAGAACCGCCCCGCTCACCCGCCGGAACCAACGCCAGGGTGTCGCCGTCTTTCTCGATCTGCACAGTCAGGGTGGTGACACCTTCCTCGCGGAACAAACCCAGGGCACTGATGCGACCCGGCAGATAGGGTTGATCGTTGAGGGCTGCAGTGAGCGCGGTAACGGTGAACGCTTCGTCGTCAAAAATGGCGATATCGGCCATGGGTACTCTCCAGAAATGAAAAACCCCGCTCAGGGCGGGGTGCATAAAGGGGACGGATCGACCTATCGGACGATCAGAAAGTGGGAAGCCAGCGCCTTTTCGGCATCGAGGTCGAGCCCGGTCAGATGCGCTTCGCTGACTTCCGCCAATCGCACCACCGCACGGCCCCGGCGCACCACATCGGACTCGCCCAGCGGACCGAAGAGAATGGCGACGGCCGTCTCGCTGCCGTCCTCAGCCGCCGGAGCGTACGGCGCAAAGTGACCGGTAGCTGTCACCAGGCCGAGGATCTGGCCCGGGTACAACGCAGGGCCGGCAGCGACGTTGATGGATTCGCGTGAAATGTTTCCTGCGCCTTCCGAGAGCAGGAACTCACCGGCGTGGATCGGTTCTTTTTGGATGGTCATGGTCATGCTCCTTTCGCGCCGCGCGCAGTTCCGGATTGGGCTGCTTGTCGAGCGGCCCAGATCGAGTTGGGGTCGGGTTGTTTGGCCTGCACCTTAGGCACCAGGTCTTCGTCCAACGGCAGGCTGCTGTCGATTTCAAAGCCCTTGCCGCTGCTGACGATCTTGTCGAACAGACGCGCCCGCACCGCCGCAACGTCCAAACCAGCTGCCACGTATTCGACGCTGAACTCGGGCAGCCGAGCTGCGACACAGAGGTCATTCACCGCCTTGGCGCGGGTCAGACCGGCCTGGACGATGGCTTCGCTTTCCAGCTTGGTCGAACTGAGCAGCGGTTCGACCAGGTTGTTGATACCGGCTTCCGCGCAACGCTGGGTGATCATCAAGGCCAGCTTGGCTGAGTCGACCACGGTGGGTACCGGTGGCAGCTTGTCGAGCTCCTCGTCAGGATCCGTCTCGGGCGGCTCGTCGAGCTGAGCCAGCAACTCGGCCGGCGCGTGCTGGTACCGCTGCAGCACGGCCCCCTGGCCAAGGCAGGCCTTGACCTTGACGCCGTCGCCCACTTCATCGGCCAAGCCCAGCGCCACCGCCTCATTGGCGGTCAGCCAGGTTTCAGCGGCCACCAATCGCCGCAACTCGACCTCATCGATGTCCGGCGCCTTCGCTTTGTAGGCCGCGATGATCGCCTCCATGGTCTGGTCGAGCACATCGGCCACCTTGCGAAAGTCTTCGGCATCCCCAGCCGCGTACGTCCATGGGTTGTGGATCATCAACATGGCGTTGGAGGCGATCACCACGCGGTGAGCACCACACACCGCCACGCTGGCAGCGCTGGCGGCCAGTGCATCGACCCGCCCGGTACAGCGCTCGCCCAAACGCGACAGCGCGTTATGCATGGCCAGACCGTCGAACAGATCACCGCCGATGCTGTTGAAGGCGGCGATCACTGGCGAGACACCGTCATCCATCGCGCGCAGGTCCTGCACGAACTGATTGGCGGTGATGCCCCAGCCGCCGATCTCGCCGTAGACGAAGACTTCGATCACTCGCTCGGCGGCTTCACCGCTGGCGTGCACGGTGTACCAGGTGTCGTCCTGCACCTTTACGCGCTGCCCTGCCCGGTTATAAACGCGCGGTCGCGCTTTCTTGCTCATGGTTGCTCCTTGTCGTCGAGAGGGACGAATGCATCGAGAGTGGTGTAATTGAGGCCAAGGGCGGTGGCCCGGGCCAGGTCAGCGGCGTTTTCTGCATCGACCGTTTCGGCGTCGTAGCCGGTGCGCAAGACCATCTCACTACGCGACGCGAAGCCCGCCTGCACTTCCATCCGCCGCGCTTGTACGTCCTGCACCGGCTGGATGTAGGCCCAGCCTTGTGGCACCCAACGGGTGCGTAGGTAATGGCGTCGCCGCTGGGCGTAATCATCGAGCACCAGGACACCCGACAACACCGCCATGTCCATCCAGGCAGCGCGTACCGGACGGCACAGCTGGTGCACATAAACGCTGAATTGCAGCTGCTCCAGCCGACGCCGGAACTCATTGAGCACGACCCGCAGCGCCCGGTCGTTGACCTCGCGCATGTCGCCGGTGAGGATTTCGTAGGGCGTCCCGGTTCCCGCTGCCGCTGCCATCAGCTGCTGCCGCATGAAGTCGGGATAGTTGTTGCCCGCGTCCGGCGGCTTGGAGAACTCGACCTCTTCACCCGGCCCCAGCTCCTGCATGGTGCCGGGTTCCAGCGCGACCATCGGGGTGAAGCCGTCGCGATCAAGGCTCAGCGGCTGGCCAGTAACCGGATCTCTCGGCACAGGGCCGGAGTCAGGTGCCGGCCGGCTGATGAAACCGGCGAACAGGTTGGCCACCTCTTGGCGGAACAGCACCGCATCGTCGTAATTGTCGAGACTGCGCAGGCGCTTGAGCACCGGCGACAAGCGCGGCACGCCACGCAACTGACCCGGCTCGACTGGCTCAAAGATGTGCAGCACCTGCGCGGCCGGCACCCTCACCAGTTGGTTGTAACCGGCGTTCAGCGACGACGCATCACGCGGATGCGACAGGTACATCCAGTACGCCACCCGCTTGCCGCCTGGGGTGAACTCAATCCCGGCGCGGATGAGGTTGCCGGTTTTGGTGGTTTCAAACTTGTCATGCGGCACGAACTCCGGCGCCAGGATCTGGAGCTGTAATGGCACCGCAAGGCCTTCGTCCAGACCGCGAGGTCGCAGCCGCACAAAACACTCACCCGAGGTTTCCACCGTGCGGGCCACCAACGCCTGCTGGCCGTTGAAGTCGGCGCGCTCATCGGCGTCCGATTCATCGACCCAATCGTCCCAGAGTTCCTGCAGCAGTTTGCGCAGGGCCTCGTCGTCGGTTTTCGGTCTTGGCGTGATGCCGGTGCCGATCAAATTGCTGACGCGTTTGTCGATGACGTTGTAGGCATACGGGTCGTTGCGAACCGCAGCCCGGGAACGGGAGCGCAGATTGCGCAACGCCGGGGTGTTGATGCTGTTGATCCCGTTGTCGGGAGCATCCCAGCCAGTCGAGCGTCGGCCCTCCCCGGCGCCTTCGTAACTGGCCTTGATGTTCGACGGCAACACGAATCCGTTGCGGGTGAGCGTCGGATAGTGACGAGCCATTAGAGTCCTTTGCCTCCGTGGTACAACCGGACCACCCGCGAGCGCGGCCCGGCGGCGCTGATCAGAGAGGTGCGGATCTCTTCGCGCGCCTTGAGCAGCTCATCGACCGTGCGGTATTCCACGGTACGGTCGGTGTAGCGCACAGTTTTTTCACCGCGAGCAATGGCCGCCTCAACCGCGTCGAGGTGCTTTTTCGTAAATGACATATCAGCGTCTCTTCAGGTAGCCACTGGTGGAACTGCGGCGTTGTGGGGGGGCCGTTGTCGGACGTGATTTCACGGCTGGTTGCGGCGCCTGTGGTGCTGCCGGTGTTACGACTGGCCGACTGAGCCGTTCGCTTTGAACGGGTTGGCCACTATCGCCCGAAGCCGACTGGATGATCGCCTGCCGAATCCGCGCCCAATCGTGATCTTGGTAGCGATTGATGCCGAGGTAATGCGCCATGGCCAGGTTGTACACCAACAGATCGAGCGCTTCGTTGCGCTCGGACTTGCCCTTGGTCCATTCGATGCGTTTATGCCCCCTGACGTAACGGGTGACTTTGCGCTCAGCAACGCACTGGGCGAAAAAGTCATCCGGCAGGTCGTTGGCAAAGTGCAGCGCTCCCGGGCCGGTGTCGAATGCATAGCGGTTGTAGATCCAGTCCTTCGCCGTGTCGGTACCAACAATCCAAAGCTCGGCGCCATGCCGTTCAGTCAGGCCCTTCCATGTCACGTCGACCATCGAAGGTCGCTGCGCGATCACCGGCCGGCCCCGCTTGCTCGCCCCCTTGATGGCGAACACGCTGCGCCAGCGGCGCATACGACAGAACTGATAGACCTCATCCGTATGGTTACCACCGGAGTCGACCGCAGTAGCCATGATCATCAGTTCAGCACCACAAGGGTGTCGGTAACGGGCCTTGAGTAACTCATCCAGCGCCGCCCAGGTGCGCTCATCTGCGGGGTCGCCGGAGATCACTTGAAAGTCGACCACCCAGCGTTCCATGCCGGCGCCCCAACCCATCACCATCAGTTCCAGGCGGTTGGCCTGGGTGTCAACAGAAGCGGTCAGCATCAATACGCCGTCGGGCATTGAGCCAAGCCCATAGCTTTCCAGTCGCGCCCGATCCATCAGCACACCGGCTGAGGTTTGCTCCTGAGCGCTATCCCAGACCTTGGCCAGACGGGTGTTATAAAACACCTGCATCGGCTCCAGATCGCCTTTGGCCTGAGCCTTTTTAGCCTTCTCGAATTGCTTGGCCAACGAGGCCCAACCGGTCCAGCCGGGCGGCGAGTACAACGCGTTCAAGTTAAAACCAATGGTTTCGCCATCGCCTTGGGTGTGTGCTCGCCACTCCCCTTTCGCCAGCATCTCGCCCTTATAGCGCTCTTCGATCAGTACGTCGCAGTCGGGGCCGGCACATTGGTAATGCACAACCTGATAATCCGCCGAGTAATGCAAACGCTCCCATTCCAGAACCTGCATGTGTTCACAGGTTGGGCACGGCACGTAGTAGTAACGCTGATCGCTGACCTCAAACAGATCAGCGATTCGTGACGCCCCCCTGATCGTCGGCGAACTGGAAAAATAAAATTTGGCGTTACGGCCGAAAGTACTGCCGCGAGTCTCGGCCAGTTCGACCGGGTCGCCCTCTTCGCCCACGTCCACACTCCAGCGATCAACCTCGTCGCCATAGATGTAGCGGGCGGAAAGCTCCGCCAGATTGGCCGCAGAACCGGCCGTGGTGATGTACAGCGAACCACCCTCGAACTCCTTCGTGTCCATGGTGTTGCGCGCATCTCGCGAGCGGTTAGACGCCACGCGCTCACGCAGAACCGGCGTGGCCTTGATGGTTTTACCAATCCGCGACGATACCCGCTTGGCCAACCCAAGACTGGGCAACAACGTGAGGATGTTGGACGGGGCCATATGGATCAGGCCGCCGATCCAGTTCAAGGCGATCTGCGTTTTCATCAACTGCGAAGCCACCATGGTCACCACGCGCTTGCACGGGTGGGCAGGTGACAGACAGCGCATCGGCTCACGCGCATATGGGGTACGCGAAGTGTGGTATTGACCAGGCTCGGCCGCACCCGTATCGCGCGGGATGCGCATGTACTCGTCGGCCCACTGATCGATCCAGACATCTGGCTCTGGTCGCTGCCCACGGAAATACGCTTCGCGGTACACCGTCGCACCGTTCGACATTTCTAAGGACATAGGTTCAGCTCGGGGTAATGGCTTGTTCTAGATCTGCTGTAGACAGCCGCTCAGCATCTTCCAGCGTTTTTCGCAAAGCCGACGTCAGACGCTTTTCGATTTGCCATGGATCAGACATCGAGGCCAGTTCAGGCGATAGCTGTGGAGCCATTCCAAGCAAAAGATCACGCAGTAAGCGACCGGCGTTATAGGCCGCATCTTCGACCGCTTTGCGCTCTACCAAGGTGCCCTGGGCTTTAAGGAAGTTGTTTTTTTCCTGAAGCGACAGGTAGTGCTCACGAAGAGCGCGTGACCTTTGAAAGTCGGGCGGCGGATCAGAGGAGTCATCTATAAAGTCTGCGACGACTATTTCCAGCGGTGGCTGATCACTTCGCTTCGGGCGATTGCGCTCATGTCGAGCGGCCACGGCGGCCTTGCTCGGGTCGCTCGTCATGGCCAGAAGCTGCTCGCTGGCATCCACATCAATCTTCCCGGCAGCATTCAGAACCAGTCGTTGATTCTTGACCAGCTTGCCAACGTACTGCCTGGACCACCCCTTCAGCTCGCAGTACTCCTTGCGAGATACAAAAGCCATGCGGCCTCCATCGTCGTGGCTTATCAAGCCTGTCAACTAACCCGGCTTAGTTGACAAGCCTTCTGACCATTTCGCCGGGGCTGCTGTTCGAGAATCTGAACAGGCGTAAAGAAGGCCTACAGCCCAATAGAACCGGGGGACTTCACTACAAAACACTGTTTGGATCACGCGAATTCTGTCGCTGAAAACACAGAATTTCTTGTCAACCTGTCAACCACTGTCAACTAACTTTCCAGCTCTGTGGCTAACGCTTTCCCGCGGGTTTCCGACCCCGTACCCTTCAAAAAGCCCCAGGGTCCCCGGCGGTTTTCGGTGCATGACATCCGTGCGCATCCCATAAAGGTTCGAATCACATGACATCTCTAGCGGAGCATCGCTCCACTCTGATGGCTGATTACCTAAAATGTGCTTCTACAAAGCTCTCGACCACACTGATACGCTGGTTTGCTTTTAACTCAATCAGCGAACCAGGAGGTTCCAGTGTCCGAACAAGTAATCATTGATCCGAAAACATCACCAGAGCTGGCTGCACAGCAGGTGCTGCTGCGCCTAGTTGAAGCTAGCCCCACTGCCTTTGCCCATGCAAACAACGGTAAAGGTGTAGCTGAGTCACTGATCGCAATTCACAAAGGTCTCACAGAGTACTACCGCTCAATTGACGCAAAGCAGTAACGCCGGTAACGAGCGCGGCGACAGTCATCTCTGTCGCCGCCTTTAACTCGCTCGCCGGTGTCTGACGAACCAAATCAGGCCATGCCGCGCAAAACATGCTTTCTATCATTCGAAGATCATCGCAATTCAAATCAACGCATTGGCTGTTAATGCCGCTCATAAGTGTTACTCCCTTAAATGCAAAAACCGGCACAAGGGCCGGGTTTGGTGTGCGCACTTCCTCGACGACTTATTGCCCCTTCAGATCTTTACGTAGATCAGCCACGTCCCGCATAAGCTGCCCCAAATCCTTGTCTCGCCTTGCCTCAGCCCACTTGAACCAGGCACGGACAAAGACCCATGCCGGCAAGCCACACACAAAGATCAAACCGCCGATAGCAATAAGTCCCACATCGTCGTTTGCCCAGTCGCCAATACCCAACCAGCGCACGACGAAGGCACCACCGCAAATGCTGGAGACCGTGGTGCTGATCATCGCGACGCAGAACTCACGCACCGTTTTCGGGAGTGTCATCGCCATTACGACAACTGCGGCGAGCACGGCAATGAAGCCAAAGGCGCCCAACTTGTACAGCGCGATACCGCCAGCGGCGGTGAGTGGCCCGGGTTCGGACATATTGGTGACTCTCATGGGCACTCCCGGCCGAGGCCTGGTGGTGTCGTTGATAGGTTCGGCTCCAACTGCACTCCCAGCTCGGAGCAATGGGTGTGGTGGAGCCGAAAACGAAAAAGCCCGGCACAGTGGCCGGGCTCATTGATTTGCATTATTTCTAAGAGTTGATGGTGCGCGTGAGATTGATTACTTGGCTTTACCCAAAGAACCGAGGATGAAGCCATCAACTGCCGAAATTTTACCTCGCCAGAGCGCTCCGTTTGTAGGCAAACGGTCATTAGCCCCCATGTACATATGAGCATTCTTCAAGTGAACATATTGAACAGGCGGACTTTCCTCGCCGGCTATTACCGGCGGATTGAAGCCAAGGATTAGAGAACGAATCTGCTCTTGCGCTTCTTCGCCCGAGCCCGCAAACGGATTTGAAAAGTCGCTCGACAACTGTTCAAAATATTTCTGATGAGAAATTAGGGTGCCGGTTACGAAACTCCCGCCGAGAGTCAAAGTAACTCCTATCTCAAGCGAGTTACTGTTCACAAATTTACATAACCACTGTAAAAGCCAGTCTGTCTGCCTTCCTTCCCACTGCTGCTTTACAGAAGTCGCATCGTTGAAAAAATCAGAGTCTGATGGGACTGCGGCTTCTGCTTCTTCAGAATTTTCGCTTGAAAGAACATCGCTCATAACTGGCTCCGTGCCATTAGTCGAGCTCGATCTTAGGCATAGTTTTCCACAAAGAAAAAGCCCCACCCGATTGTGATGCCTTGGAATAGGAAGCAAAAAGCCCAGCTATTGACTGGGCTTTATGTGTCGTCTCTCATGACGCGCAAGATCGACATGATGGGGCTAATTTATGATCATTCCGCCACTACGTCAAGCGGCGTCAATAAAGATCTCTTCCCGGTCGAAAATCTCGGTTGCATGGATCACTGCGGCCTCTTCCAGCGACTCCAGACGCTTGGCGATACCGGTTTTCCAACGTCGCCGTGTTGACTCGGGTTTTCCTTCCGTGTCCCAGCTGTTCATGTCGTAGAACTCAGCGGGCAACACGATCATGTCAGTGGAACGCTTGCCGGTTTGGATGCCTTTCAGCTTCGGAATAGCCCAGGCGGTCAGCGCCTTATAGATGAACAGTTGCGGAGCTGGGGAAGTCGTGCGAGCCACGAGGCGGCCGATGGCGGCGACCTTGTTAGCCTTGTGCGTCGAGTACTTCGCGACCAGTACGTCCCACTGAGCCGAATCAAGCTGGCAATGCAAGAGTGCATAGAGGCAGCAGTCGTAATCGAACTTGTCACGAACCGAGAGCGAGCTGCCGGTGCCACCCTGGCGCAGATCAGCATCGATCAGCTTCTGCCAGGACTGCTTCGTGCTGTTGTCAATGTTGTCGGCGGCCAGCACGCGCACCAGGGTGCCCATCACGTCTTTATATATGCCCATGCCTCAATCCCCCTTGAACGATGAGCCGCCCGGACCGCGGCGATTACTTTCCTGATAGCTGCACGTCTCACTGCCAATGGCCGGCGAGAGGGTCAAGTGGCGAACCCTCCGCCCGAGCTGGACCACCAGGTCTTCGATCAGCAGTGGCTCCAGGGTTTGGGCATGGACAAACCCGGACGAGTGACAGCCGATGCAATCGAGCTCGTGTAGCAGCCCCTTTATCAACCCCTTCCCGGCACATGACGGGCACTCGGTCATCGGGATCAAATTGCGCACTAAGGCGGGGCCATGCTGCTTTTTCATCATTTTTAAACCTCGCCCTTAACAAATTGCGGAATGGACTCGCATGCCGCGCTATTCAAGGCGTCTACGAGGTTTTGCGATTCTTCATATCTAGCGCCTGTCTGCTGATGGATCGCCTTGAAGCCGCGCTCATCTAACCAGTTGTGCCACTTCACCAACGCCAGACAACGCTGCTCTTTGGCCTGGGTATTGATGTAGGTCGAAGCGATCTTGCCCAGCGAGTGGTTCAACAGCATCTCGCCGATGTGGCCGTCGACCCCGAGGTCCGTCCACGCGGTGCGCGCCACCTTGCGCAGGTCGTGACTGGTCCAGGCGCCCTGCCCCAGCCGAGTGAACACCGCACTGGCTTGGTTATCGCTCAGTGCTTTGCCTCGGCGGGACGGGAACAGGAAGGGGCCTTCGTACCCTTGGGCGGCCTGGCAATCACGGTACCGGCGCAGCAACGCGCAGACCTGGTCAGTTAGCGGCACCCGCAGCTCGGTCTTACTCTTGGTGTGCTCGGCCGGCAGAAACCACTCACGCTCAGGCAGCGCAATGTCAGCCCAGCGGGACTGACGGGTTTCGCCGATCCGCGTGCCGTGGCACAGCATCATCAGGGCCAGCATGGCGTCACCGGGCGTACTCTCGAACCGCTCGGTGAGCTGCCTCACCAGCTCGGGCAGCTGGACATCGCGCAGGCGGGCGGGCTTGGGCAGGATGCGCGCCGTGGTGAAGTGGATGAACTTGAGCTCGGCCATCGGGTTGGCCGGGATCAGGTCCAATTTGCGGGCCTGCCGGAAGGCCACTGCGAGCAGGCGGTACAACTGCTGGACGTAGGACAGCGACAACTGTTCCTGCGCCGGCCACATCAGCAGCTTGTCCAGGGTCTGGGCATTCACGTCGCGAATCAGCAGATCATCCAGGCGCGGCTTGAGCTGGCAACTGATGGCCGACTTGCCGGCTGAGCGGCGCTTGGCCGAGAGCGCGCGGGAACGGGCCATGCGATCGCCAAACCAGTCGAGCAGTTCGCCGACAGTGACCCAACCCGACACACTGGCAGCGCCATCGGCCGCCACTCGCAGGCGCACCGCCGGCAAGGCCGCGACGACTTGCTTGGTGGACAGATCAGGAAAGCCACCGATGCGGTGCCACTGGCGTTTGTTCAACAGGTACCAAGACCCGCGCGCACGGTTCTTCGCATAACGGAAGTGCAACGCCGGGTGACTGGCATCACGCAGGTCGCGCACATGCTCAAGCTTGGCATTGCGCTGAATTTCGGTGTCGGACAGCTTCACGGTCAGGGTCTTGATCAGAGCGCTCAATCGGTCGCCTCCGGCTGGGCGAGACGGTCAACCACCTCGAACGTTGTAGGCCACATCCACGCTCCATACCGCTTGGCCATGGCCTCGTCGGCGAACAGCGCCAAGGCATGGTCTGGCGTGCTGCTCAAATCCATTTTGAAAGAGCAGCAGAAAACCGCGAAGCGGTAGGTGGAAGGCTCGGGAACAGCAAGTCGCTTGGAGTCCATCAGAATGTTTCCTTTTGACGGTAACGGTTGGCTAGGCTGGTGACCTTTGCCGGTGGCTCGACAGCCTCCGGCTTCCACCCGGCAGCAAGGTTTTCAAAACGGTTGTACTGGCCAAGGAAGGCCGTGCGGATGGTGCCCATCTCGATGTCGCGGCCCTTGCCAATGATGATTTCGGCAATGCCCTTGGCTTCGGTGTTTTCGTGATAGACCTCGTCGCGGTACACGAACAAGATCACGTCGGCGTCCTGCTCGATGGCGCCCGACTCCCTCAAATCTGAGGGGATTGGGCGCTTGTTCGGGCGCTCTTCGCATTTGCGCGAGAGCTGGCTCAGCAGCACGACGGGAATACCCAGTTCCTTGGCGAGCAGCTTGCAACCGCGACTGATGCTGCTGACCTCTTCGGTGCGGTTGCCGCCCTCGCCTTCCAGCAGTTGCAGGTAGTCGATCATCAGCAGGTCGAGGCCGTAACGCAGCTTGTGGCGGCGAGCCAATGAGCGAATGCGCCCAATCGACGAGCCGGCGCGGTCGGCGATGTACAGCGGAGCGCGGCGCAGCACTCCGGCCGCTGCCGCGAGTTCTGTGCCGTGGCTCTGGCATGCCGTGCCGTTCTTCACCATGGTGAGCGGAATACGCCCCTCGGACGCCACGGCCCGGTCCAGCAATTGGCCCTTGTTCATCTCCAGACTGATGACCAATGAGGACTTGCTTTGGCGCACGGCCGCATCGATGACAAAGCCCATGGCCAGCGTGGTTTTGCCCATGGCGGGACGCCCGGCCACGATGTACAGGTGGTCCGGTTGCAGGCCGCCTATCTTCTCGTCCAGATCGCGCAGGCCGGTCGACAGACCGATCAGTGTTTCGCCGCGGGCATGTCGATCATGGCGCTCCTGCCACACCTCCAGCTGATCGAGCAGCACATCACCCACTTTGACGATGTCGTCATCACCGGAACCACAATCGATGGCCATAGCAGCGGCTTGAACGGCGGCGATTTTCGTCTGAAGATCTTGCTCGCTGTGCGCGATCTCCATGGCCTGGCCGCCGAGGTCGTACAGAGCTCGCTCGACGGCTCGCTCTCGCACGATGACGGCGTAAGTCTTGGCGTTGGCGACACTGGGCGTACCGTTGACGATTTCGGCGCAGTAGGCAAAAGCCGGAGAGCCATCCGGCAAGACGCCAACGTGGTCCCCCACCGTGAGGAAGTCGACGGACTTGCCGGCCGAGCGGACCGCCATGATCCCCCGGTATACCTCGGCGTTTTCCGGGAAGTGGAACGATTCGGCGGACAGGTCATCGCTCAGGGAGTCGATCAGTTCAGGGCGCTGCATCATCGCGCCCAGCAGGCCGTGCTCGGCCTCGATGTTGTAGGGGTCACGCATTGTAATTGCCCTCCACAACCTTGACGAAGTTGCTCGGGGCGATCAGCCAGTCGAAGTTGCAACGGAAAGGACTGCCACCAGCAGCGGCCACCTCCCCCATCAGGAACTTGCTCGAACGCACCTGGGCGAAATACTCAGCCCAGAAGCCGAGATCCTGGTGCACGTCGCTCTCATTCCAGCGGGTGTTGATCTTGGCGATCCGATCCTTGGTCAACATCACGACTCGAGGAAACTCAGGAATCGTCGAGTTGAACAAATCGACGATTGCCTGGGTTGGGCACTTCGGCTTCGAAATCTTCGACGGTTGCTCATCGCCAACAAGAGGTGACGGTTCACTTGATGGTTCTATTACGGTTCTGGGTGCGGCTGCTGCGGGGGTTTCTGTCGTGAGCTGCGGGGGTGACGGTGCATCTGCTGCGGGGTGCGACTCTTGCGGGGGTGCATATGCTGCCGGGGTTAAGGTGTACATCGTCGAGCGGCCCATCCGTTCACGGACAGACAAAAGCCCAACCTGACCCAGCCATTTGATAGCGGTCTGGACAGTCCTTTCAGCCAGGCAGGTGCGTTCCGCAATACGCGCAACGGATGGCCAGCAAACGCCCTCATCGTTTGCGTTGTCCGCCAACGAGATCAGCACTGCCTTTTGTGGCCCGCTCATGCCCTGAAGCGGCCAGCACAAGCTCATGATTATGGTGCTCACAGCTGATCCCCTGTTTCAGATTCAACTGTGACGTTGAGTCGTGACACCTTTTGCGATTGCTCGAAAAGTGTCACGACATAGCGGGTCTTGCCGGGAGTAACGATCGTGTTCATAATGGCCGCACAGTGTTTTACAAGTTGTTGAAGAAGCCGCCCTGCCAGGCGGTTTTTTTATGCCTGTAATTCAGGCGGCCTTGAGCGATTCGCGCAGGATCTGCAGAGCGTCGATAGCTTCAAGAATTGCTTTCTCGCCCTGGGCTTTTTCGTGCTGACTGATGTGGTTGTCCGCAGTGGCGTCGAAGATCAAGCGGCCAACGTCGCCGCACTCGGCGGAGAGATGACCTAGCGCGACCATCAGCGGCTTAGCGACCGGCTTCTCGCGAGCCACCAGGTCGAAACCGAATTGGTCGGCGAGCGCCATCAACGGGCGCATGTCTTGGGTGTGAAGCAGCACGCCGTATAAATGTTCAATGGTCAGGTGATGCGCGGCGTTGTCTGGATTCGAGCGCTGAAGCAGGCTCACGTGTGCCATGCACATTTTCCCCGCCAGTTCCTCTGCCCCGCTTTCCTTGACGGTGGTGTGGCAAGCCCTCAAGAAATCTTCCATTCGTAAAACCTCAATTTTGTTTCCGTGGTTTCGGTGACGGCGTTCAGCAATCATTTGCTCAACGGATCAGCGACAAGGAGATGGTTATGCAGCCGATTTTTGGGATGGAAATGGGCGAAGTTCCTTTGCCTGGAAGGTGCCATCAGGTAGCTCCAGCACACGAATGTCGCGTTTGGCAGACAAAGCTTTGTGAATTGCCGGAGCGGTCACACGAAGAAGCCTCGCCGCCTCGGACTGCCCTTTTTCAGCAACAAACTTGTCGAGGGGGGTCTCATTCATGATCAAGCCTCGGGTTGTAGATGAGGCCGATATTAACCATCTGTTAATTTTTAATCAATACCGATGGTTTCTTCTTATTTTTAACCATTGGTATACATTCGCGCGATGACGAAGAAACGAATCTTGCCGCCAGACCGGATGGCTGAGTGCGAGGCCGCGCATGCCTTGTTCCTCTCAAAGAAGAACGAGCTAAAGCTCAGCCAAAAGAAGATCGCGGACGCGGCGGGCATGACGCCTGCTGCGGTGAACCTGTATTTCAAGGGAATAAATCCGCTTAACGCTCAATTCGCAGCGGTACTGGCACGCTTAATTCAAGAACCGGTCGAGGCATTCAGTCCGCGCCTGGCCGAAGAAATTCGAAATATGACTGGAGCCCCGGTCAACAAGGCGCACGCAGTTGGCGAAGCCTTGGAAGGGACAGCTGCGGATGCTCTCCGAAACATGTTGAGTCGCAGTGGGAAAAGCCTTTCTGAGGACGCTCGGCGACGATTAATTGCCGTCGTAGAGGCTGAAGAAGGTGGCGGTGTACTTGAGCTGGACTACTACCGCCCCGGCGCCGTTGGCGACGAAGTTTGGATTGCCCACTACGATGTCCGCGCGGCGATGGGCGGCGGGCAGATCCCGCACGACTACCCCGAGATGTTTCAGGACGTGCGCGTCAGCCCCCAGCACCTGCGCGAGATGGGCGTGGAGTTTAAAGAGCACTTCCACCTGAAGATGGTGACAGGGTGGGGTCAGTCGATGGCGCCCACGATTAAGCACCGCGACCCTCTCCTCGTCGATGTCAGCGTTCGCGAGTTCGCGGGCGACGGGATCTACATGTTCTCCTGGGAGGGGCATCTGTATATCAAACGACTCCAGTGGATCGGTGATGAGCAGATATCGATGCTCTCAGATAACCCACGGCATCCGCCGCAAACCATCAGGGCCGATGAAACCTTCATCCAGGCACGGGTGCTGCTGGTCTGGAATGCTCACCTGGTTTGACATTTGGCGCGTGAAGACATGGAAGACATCTAATGCCTGAGAGCATTACGGCCGTTGAAATAGTTAGGCAGAGTCATCAGGGTTACTCCATCAAGCCGTTTATCGTCCGCGGTGATGATGGGCTTACCTATTTCGTGAAAGGGCTCGATAAAGCGGGCGGATTTGCCCTGGTTTCTGAAGCGATTGGCGCCGAGCTGGGGAAGATTCTTAATCTACCTATCCCTCCTTGGCGCTCGATGCATGTCCCTGACGAATTGATCGCGTTCAGTGCGATTCCGAACGTCGACGATCTTGGCGGAGGCTTGGCTTTCGCTTCCCTCGCCGTTGAAAACGCATCTGATTTCACTCTCAGCAATATCAACCGCACTCCTATGGATCTTAAGAGAAGGATTCTTCTCTTTGATTGGTGGATACGGAATGAGGATCGCTGCCTGGGGGAGCGCGGCGGAAACGTGAACCTAATTTTGGATGCTCAGGGCGAGTTAAATGTCATTGATCATAATCTCGCGTTTGACAGAACGTTTGATAGCGATGCATTTATGAGCGGGCACGTTTTCCGTGAATGTAGGTCATTTTATAGAGACCTTGTCGTTCGTCAGGACTGCCAGCAAATGCTTAGCGAAGCTATGCGGAACTGGGGTACGATCACGGCCCTTTTACCAGATGACTGGCTGTATCGGGATCGCGACCACATCGACGAAACAGAGCCGACGCTAGCTGAAAGGCTAGAGATGCTAGAGGTGTTCAAGGAAGAGCGGTTCTGGGGAGCGCTATGAAGTACATTTGCAATTACTCAATTTTAAGATTCTTGCCCTATCCAGAAACGGGCGAGTTCGTGAATATTGGCATCGTGTTGATCGCTAATAATGGCGACTTTCGCTTCAAAATTGAGAAGAAAAGACAGCGTGTTACTAACTTTTTCCCAAGCCTTGATGCCAAGATTTTCATGAGGGCTCGTAGGGAGATCGACATCGAGCTGGCTCGTCTAAGCGGGTTCTTCACTGCAAATCGTGAAGATATCGCAGGGTTACTTTCCACCTTCAAGCATCTGATTCATCCTCGCGAAACGATGATGAGGTTTAGCGACCCGGGCACTATGGCTACTGAAAATGCTAACCAAGCATTGAGCGATCTCTTTGACCATTACGTGAACCACAGCTTCGCCACGAAGGAGTATCAGGAAACGGTTTTGGAGCGACAGTTAGGGAAGCTCTTGGCTGCCTCCAATCTCAAGCAGCGATATAGCGAGCAGAAATTAGGAAGCGTTGACTACCCGGTAAAATTTCCGTTTGTGCTCATGAGTGGTACTGAACCTGTGCAGGCACTGAAGCCCATTCATTTGGGGCATGATGAGCCAGGCAAGATCATCGAACATGGCGACGCATGGATTTCTAAAGTGAGACGCCTCAATTCCGCCGGCCAGTTAGCAAGAGACACTCTGTTTATTGCTGGACCACCCGAGGAAGGCAGGACGAAATTACTCAAGGCCTACAAGGAAATTTCGGAAGAGCTGAAAACCTTTCCGGGCGTACGCGTTACCAGCTCAGAAGAAGGTAGAGACAGTATTCTTGAGCAGATAAAGAAAGGGATCCCAAACACGCTTCATTGATTAGCGGAAGCCCGGCCAAGCGCCGGGCTTTTGTATGGGCGATCAAAAGGGCGCTGGCTCCTCGATTGGCTCGATCACCTCTTCCGGCCGATCCTCCACCGCACTCGCCTCCCACCTCAGCGTCACCGACTCATCGTCGTTGAACGTCATGTCTATGCCGTCCGTCTCGTTTAACAGCCCGATCACCTCCTCCCATTCCCGCTCGCCGTCCGTGTCCAGGCGATGGATCGTAACCCAGCGCTGAATCTGCGCTACTGGGTGATTGATCATCGACGATACGCGCAGGCCAAGCCGCTCTATCCCGCTCATTTCTTGTCGTTGTACCGGTTTTGCCTGCTTGTTCGCCTTGGCCATTCAACCCTCCAATGACTGTATGGATATCCAGTTTGCGGCGAGGATACTCTACGTCGCAAGAAAATAAATTAACCATCGGTATTGACGTGTAAATATACCGATGGTTAACTACGCCCATCGCAGCGACACACAGCCACTGCGAAGCACCATCGCTCTTTAACAGTCAGGAACCTTCGCGGATCGATCCCCGGCAACGGGTACAGCGCGAAACACAAATTTCGATCTCCATGCCAGCTCTGGAACTGGCCGGGCTCCCCCATGAGAGCACGCGAAGCTGCACAGCCACCCGATGCGACGCCAGTAGCGGCAGCGGGCAGAGAGAGGACTCCGGCGGATGTGCAGCGAGAGAAACGGACAGCATCACTTCTGCACCTTGGCGACAGGGTGCAGCGGATGACAACCGAGGACAACGACATGGAACAAGCACAGCGCGAAGCCCTGATTGACCAGCTCGACCGGTCATTCATTGCGATGCCTAACTGGGTGAAGACCGCGACCAAGCATGCAATGGGCGCACCGACAATCAACCGGGCCACAGGCGAGCCGTTCAAGACCTTCCGTGAAGTCATCACCGCTTCCAGCGACGAAACGCTGGAAACGTTGCGTGAAGACTTTGACGACAACGGTGACCTGCTGCCCGCCGAGTGACAACCAGCGCCACGTCAGCCTGACGATAACTGCCCGAGCACCTGGTACTCCCCAGCACCAGGCCGCATCGGTGATGCTCTGAAGCACAACGATTGTTGGATGGTCTCTTTGCCATCGCTCCAGAGCTCACCGATGCGGACGAAAACCCCGGTTCATCCCCGGCCCCCTGCATCGATACCCAACCGGAGAATCACATGCTCCAAATCATCCTGATCGGTGCCACGCTGAGTTTTGAAAGGCCAGAACCTTCAGGGCTTGCGAGCGTGTCAGGCGATCCATTGCGTTCCCATGCCAAGCACTGGCGAACGATCACCGGGGTCGCAGCGTTCTGGCGCTGATCGATCCCGCCAAAAACCTCGCATCTGAGATCACTGCATCTGTGAAAGGCCCGAACGTCCACGGGCCTTTCTTTTGCCCCGCCTTTATCCGTCAGCACTCTCCCCTGCGCCCAATGGCAACCAGCAGGAAGGCCGAGTACTGACGAATAACCGCAACCCACCCTAAGGAATCGTCATGAATCAGACCATTCGCCAAAAACAAGCGGTCCTGCAGGTGTTGCGGGAACGCGTCTCGATGTCCACTTCGGAGATGTTCCAGATGATCGGCCGCGAAGAGCCAGTGCGCGCACCACGCTTCAATGTCGTGCCGCTGGGCAAGAACAAGTTCGACGTTATCGAGCGCGGTACCGGGCTTTCCCGGGGCGAACGCGACGGTCACGGCGTGGCTTGCGATTACGCAAAACAACTCGAGAAGAACGCGGACCTCTTCGAAGAGGGTCGAGTGTCGGCCAGGCATTTCGGGCGAACCATGCTCCGCTGGAGCATCGGTGCCGCCGCTTTACTGGTCGTGTTCGCTTACTTCGGTGCTGGGCATTGAGGCGAATCAGCAACCAGGTGCGCCAGCGCCGACGACAGACATGGCTGGATCTACCGGCCCACGGAATTGAAGAGGCAGGCCATGGCCAAGAGCAATGCAGATCGCTCAGCGAAAGCCGCGGCGAAGAGGAAGGAGCGCGGCGAAGAGGACATCAGGCTGCACTGCCTGCCCGGCACGCGCCAAGCCCTTGCTGAACTGATGGCTTGGAGCGGCATCGAGGAACAGGGCGAGGCCATCACGCTGATGATTCACCACCCGCACAGCCTGGGCCCCGGCGGCGCCCTTCCACTACTTGAGCCGCCGCCGCGACACGAATACGTCATACCTGAAAACGTGTCGCGGAAATTGAAGCTGGCGTACGACCGAGAAGCTCTTCGCATCTGTCACGACGAATAACCATCACAGCGTTGCATCCGACCACGGATCGCGATGCTTGAAACAGAATGAGCTACCTAAGAAGCTTTACGCTTAAAAGCGAAGATAAGGGAGAAAACATATTTTCGACCCTGAGAGTTGCTTGGTCGGAGTTCGCATCAGGGCCAAAATCAATTTTCTTCCAATTCATATCAAAAGTACCCTTCGCTGATGCAACTGAAAGCGCGTTACTAGTCGGTGATACGACCCTAACACAGGAACTTACACACCCTTCGCAAATCGATGAAAAGATGAATAATGCATTAAGATCCTTTTCTAACAACCCATCCCACATCGCCTTACACTCTAGGGCAACCGCCTTGAGCTCACCGCGCGAACTATTTAATTTATTCAAACTGCCCGAGAATCTCTCGACTATCATTGCAGCCAACTTACCCTCAACCCGCTCATCATCCAATACAAGACTTGCGGCTATCCTGGCGTCGGCCCAAACATTATTAACTTCTGTTTTGTACTTTTCTAGTGAGATCGCCATCCTTCTTGCAAGCTCATGATCCGCGGTACTCCTTACTTGATTTTTCCAAGCATTAAGGCCTGACGCGGCGACGATAACTGCAGCACATGTAGCGATCGCACCGACAATATCAAAAAAATCATGAATATTTGACGCTTTAAAAAAATTACTACTCAAAGGGGCTTGACCTATGAGTATCCCAACAAAAACAAGCAATATGCATCCAATCCAAACAATAATATCCTTGCTCAAACCAGTCTCCTTACTTTCATCCTGCAGCACTTTGCTGCGACATTGACACAAATACCCCACTTCTACGAATCACGCCAGCCGGCGAGGCAGGCGTCCGCCTTACATTCAGTTATTGCTTCGAAACGAACTTAAAGGGCAGGTCCCCATAGGCCCAAATCAGTGTCCCAGCGATAACCAAGTAAAAAATCATCAGATCGGACTTGTTGAACCGAGGAATGAATTTCTGTCGATGCTCATTCAAACCGTGCCAACCAAAACCTGCGGGTGTAATCGAAAGCCTAGCCCTCACTAACACTCCCTCCGCAAGAAGAGCAAACACAGAAGTGACTGCGCCGCTTCGGCTAAACCATCCACCGAGATCAACATCCTGCAGGGTTGGATGGGGGGCAATGAGCGAAAGGATCGGCGCAAGAATCGCCAGCGTTATCAGCCCCCATGCGACGTTCATGCTGCGTTGAAGATCCCTATCCGTTGGCTCTTTGAATGACATCCCGCTGCCTCCAATTGAAAAGCCGAATATACCGGCAAGGATCCCCTATGTCCGCACAACAGATCGACGAAAAGAAACTCGAGCGAGCGATCCGCAAAATCAAGCACTGCTTGGCACTGGCGCAGAGCTCGAACGAGAACGAAGCGGCCACAGCTCTTCGCCAGGCGCAGGCGTTGATGCGTGAGTACCGGCTTACTGAGATGGATGTGAAGCTCAGTGACGTAGGTGAAGTTGAATCCCAATTCTTCCGACTCGATCGCCTGCCAGCCTGGGAGCGAAATTTAAGCGCGGCAGTGGCACAGGTGTTCGGATGCACGTCATTGCGAAACCGCCAGTGGTGCAAAGTCAAAGATCGGATCGTTGAGCGCGCCGCATTCGTCGGCGTTACGCCGGCCCAGCACATTGCCCTCTACGCCTTTGAGGCTCTGCTCACCAAGTTGAAATTGGCCCGAAAGGAATACGCCGCCGGTGTTCGATCAGGCAAGCATCGCAGCTCCTACTCCGCGGACACAGCCGCCGACCACTTCGCCATTGCGTGGGTTGGTGAAGTTTACGGGAAGCTCCAAGCGTTAGTGCCAAGAGGCGAAGAAGACGCGCCTGCAGCGCATAGCGACGGCCGCGACATTGTGGCCGTGGAAGCCCAAGACAAGGCGCTTATCGCCGAATACCTCGCCAACAATGGCGTGGGAAAAGCCCGTAAAGCACGCGAGACCGAACTCGACATGAACGCCCAGATCGCGGGCATGCTGGCGGGCCGAAATGTCGACCTGCACGCAGGTATTGCGCGCGCCGGCGACGACCAACTCGCGCTTTCGGCCATCGCCTAACCGCTATGCACGCCAATCACCCCACTTCAACGAATCACGCCAGCCGGCGAGGCAGGCGTCTGCCTGGAGATTGCCCATGAGCACATTTGCCGTGTTTGGAATGAATGAACACTTCGCTCGCGAAGAGGCTAAGCGCAAGGTCCGAGACTTCAAGATCGAGAAAGGAAAGCGGGTCGAGCTGTCCATGAGCCGGTGGCTCCAGGCTGTCGAAGACCGCGTCATCAAGATCATGGACGGCAAGCGGGTCGCTCAGCTCAGTAGCATGTTCGATGCCCCCCAGTACGCCGCCGATTACGCCGAGCGTATCAGGAAGCTTGGTCGATGCCGGGACATCGTCATCAGGGCGAAGGTCAAGCTGCCGCAGAACGATCTGAGGCGGAAGTCGCCGACCAAGCTTTCGTGGATGGATTACTCGCCTGAGTCGACGGCAACAGTGTGATCCGATCAATTTCGAAATCTAGTTCGCACCGATTCGCTGCAGGCGACTAACTGGTCCTTTACGATCGTTGATTGCATCGGCAAGCTTTTTGAGAGCCTGCTTGCGCTCACCATAGACTTCTTCAAGCAAATATTCAGTAATTTCGAACGCATGCAAAGCGTCATCGAATTCAACTTCATTGCCTGGATGGCTTCCATGATTGCCAAGCCATCTGATTGCACTAAAAAGCTCTCTTACTGGGTTCTGCGCCTCAGGTAGTAGCTGCATTCTGTTCCCGAAGGAAATGAATTTGTCCCCGTCTTTTTCTGGAACCCCAAGCTCCGTAAGGATCTTTTCCGCAGCAATTCTAATGCTGTTGCAGCATGACGCAGGACTCGAAAAATAAAGAGCGCTCGCCGTACCAAGAGGCGAAGTTACGTCATGCGGTGCCTTCGATGGGTAATCAATTAGCTGAAGGGCAGGATGAAAATATGTTGGCCGAAAGAATGAATCGTATTCTCGAGTCCAGTCGCCATTTTCATCGACGACATACTCTTCCTCAACCACTCCATTACCAACCATAAAAACAAGCTCGGAACAAGTAGTGCACTTAAGCGTACAACTAAACACAAGCATAATATTTTCTGGATCCCACCAGTCTTCTTTGTGCTCGGCGCGAGAGGCTTCAGTTTCCTTGGAGTTGAACTCTCCATCAATGCGGAGCAGGCCTGAATAACAATGGGGGCACTTGTACTCTGGTATTTGCTTACTAGTGAATGCGCCTTTAAGTATTTCTTTATTCATTCCCTGCTCCGGTCATTCCTTCATGAGATCGCATCATAAGTCTTGAGGTGTCCCCATGCCCACAGAAAACATCCGCACGATCGTCACCGAGTCTCTGATGGGGATGATCGCAGCTGTCACACGGACAACCCCGCCAGCGAACGAGCCGCCACCGCCATTCGTCCAGGGGCCAATTGATCGGGCGGTGGATCGGATCAAAGCCTTTGCAGCGCCTGGTGTAACGCTCGCGGCCGACCGCGCCAAACGCGTATATGTCGCCGGACCAATGACCGGGATCGAGAACTTCAACTACCCCGCCTTCAACGCCGCGGCCGATGCACTACGGGCTCAGGGCTATCAGGTAGAGAATCCAGCCGATCACGGCATCGTCCCCAGCGCCGAGTGGGCAGACTACATGGCCTACGACCTGACGCGGCTCGGCCTGTGCGGCGTGATCTCTCTGCTGCCCGGATGGGAAAGATCGGAGGGCGCGAAGCTCGAAGTTCAAATCGCCCACCGCCTCGGCATGACGATTGTGAATGCCCATGATCTGGTATCGATCGAGGTCAAGGTTTGAGCTGCGCAGTTAATCATCAGGGTCAAAGCTGCCGTATTTGAGCGGAAGTGCTGACCACACGGCCAAGGCTTGCTGCTGGCGTAAAAACGACTCATGCCACTCTGGGCTCTCTGCTTTGTTCTCTTCCGCCAACTGACGGAGAACATTCCTAGTTTGCTCATAAGCAAGGTGGGAGGCTATGGCCTCCTTCAAAAACTCTTCTCGCCGGCGCATTGGAATTCTCCAGTGATAGACAATGAGTATCGCCCCCTTTAAAGGCAGCGGCCAGCGCTCCCGCCCTCAGACAAAAGGTCGGCGTATTCTCGATAGAGTCCGGACCAAGCTTCAAAAGCCGAAAATTGACAAGCGACAGCAGCATTCCACTGAGGACCTACATCTACATCGTCCTCAACCATTTTTTTCATCATCGCCGTGGCTTCCTCGTAAACACGAATAGCCTCTGACGCTTTTTCCAAAAACTCTGCTTGCCAAGTCATGGAGCCCTCCAAGATTCGGCATTAAGTATCTACCCTCCCCCTTCAAAGTCAGCCGCTTTGACGCTCAGATAGCAGGCGGGAGGTTATTGGTACCAGCGATGAGCGGGGCATTCATAAAGGCATCCCAGCATTGATATGCTTCGTGCTGCCTCTTGTTTGCAGCATCCCACTCGGGACCAGAAACACACCTTGATGAAACCAGCGTCATCATTCCCATAGTGGCAGCGTCTAGCTCTAACAGAAGCTGATGCGACTCAAATCTGAAGTCGTCGATAGAAGCCATTGCCTTTCTCCTGGGCGGAACTCACCGCCATTGAGAAACAGCCGCTCCTCGAACGGTCGAGTACGGTCACCTCAGATAATTCATACCGTCTGACCACCGGTCAGCTTTATCCCTCCCTTCAAAGTCAGCCGCTATAGCGGCAAAGGAACAGTCATGCCTGAAATAAAGGAACGGCCGATCTTGTTCTCGGCCGCGATGGTGCGCGCCATCCTGGAAGGCCGGAAGACGGTCACGCGGCGGCCGGTGAAAGGTGTCGGGCTGGTATGGCTGGACAATTTCAAACCTGAGTACGTCGCCGATCCAGAGAACAATCTCTGCCCCTACGGCAAGCCCGGCGACCGGCTGTGGGTGCGCGAGACCTGGTACTGCGATCACTTCGAAGTTCAGCAAGGGCCATACCTGCGGCCCGCCGACATGTTCGACTTGGACCAATCCCGGGAAGACGGCGAGTTGGTGTATGCGGCTGACGGGCTTGCTCCATACGAGCAGGAGCAGCCCACATGGAAGCCAAGCATCCACATGCCGCGGTGGGCCAGCCGCATCCTGCTGGAGATAACCGCCGTCCGTGTCGAGCGGTTGCAGGACATCAGCCGCAGCGACATTCGCGCAGAAGGACTTGAGTGCCCGCCGGAATTCGCCAGTGATGACGTTTCGCCGAACTACCGCGACTGGTATCCGGCAGCGTGGCGTGAGTTGTGGGAGTCCACCGGCGGCAACTGGGACGCCAACCCCTGGGCCTGGGTCGTCGAGTTCAAGCGGGTGACGCCATGATCGCCCTCGCCTACATGACGCGGCTCATCTACAAGGGGCCGAGGCCATGAGCGATGAACTGAAACCGTGCCCTCAGCGCGAAAACGACCATTCTCCTTAAGGCAGTCTGGATGCTGTTAATCCCCCCGTGACAGGAGCCGACTCTCGAAGCTGCGCAAATACTCCGTAAACCGTCGAAACCGAGACCCACATAACCACAGCAACACCAATTAGGATTGTAATTTTCTGGCCTGAGAGAACACCCAAATCCGAGGCCTTCGCCAAGCAAGTTTGGAGCCCCAAGAACATTGAAGTAGCAAAGCCAGCCCAACTAGTAAAAATCAATACAGCATGAGTCAGATCTGGCTTGGAGCGCACGCGCCACGATACAAAAAAATACAGCAGCATCAAAATTATGGCGCCCGCCACAAAGACCAAAGTTGTGTCATCAAAATCAATCTGCATCAGCCTCATCCTTCGCGGCTTTCCTGCCGATCATCGCTCCAATTAGACCTCCAAGTATCGCCCCGCCAACTCCAGGAAAAATCATGTTGCCCACAGCAGCCCCACCAAGAGTGGTAGCGATTTTGGTGATGTCAGAATTGGGGCCTGAAGTTTTGTGTCTTGGCTCCGGCTCTGGTGCACCACCCGCCTGATGACTTGAAGATATTTTTTCGACCATACGCCCTCCATGCTTGGCTCGACTGTTCGGTAACAGTCCTTGTCTCATTATACAAGCAATGCAAACGTAGCCCCTCTCTAATATTCCATATGCCGCGAATGCGGCAAGGACGAAGTCATGCCTGAAGCAAAGCCAATCATCATGTTCGACGCCCCGGAGGCAGCCAGTCTACAACCGGTAACCGGCTGGATTTCCTCTAGTGGGCGCTTCTTCGGCGACGACGAGAACCTTGCCCGCTACTGCGGCGCAACTCATCGCCGCTGCGACGTGAACCCTGAACACCCAATCTATGAGGTGAACAGTTCCTGCAATGAGTGTCGCCAAGCGCGCCGCCAGGCAAAGTTCGCGGCGATGCCGATCAAAGAATGGGCCGGCGAGCCACTGGTTGTTTTCGATGGCGACCGGTACTTCTTCGATGAAGACAGTCTGCGCGACTACCTGATCGACAGCGATATCGAACTGGCTGACCTGCAGCTCTGCATCTGCGAACCGAACTACCCCAGTCAAATCGACCCGGCAGACCATTTCTGCGATGACCTGCCAGAAGATGGCGAGATCCGCGACGACCAGTTGCTTGCCGCATTCGAACTGCTGAACGAGATGATCCGCCAGTCTGAACCTCTATCGTGGTCAGAAGGCGAGTTCGCCGCACAGCTCCCGCAATCGCTTATCGACGAGATCACCGCAGCGAGGGCCGAAGCATGATCGCCCTCGACTGGTTCGCCTACGTGTACTGCTACAAGGACCCGCGGTGAAATAGATAAGCCCACCCTGACCAGTTGCGGCCACTCAGCATTTCTCTGAAACACCTGGCAGGGCGAACTACTGAACCTTATTCGTGAAAGCCTTCCTCGTATATCAGCTAATCCCCGATACGCACCGTCAGCGCCCCTCCGAATTTATTCAACTGCAATCCAAACCCCTACAACTCACAGCCTGCAGGTGAACGGCGGGCGAGGAATTCGTATGTCCGATCAAAAAAACCAACTGCGCGAAGTCGCGATCGAAGCCATTTCCGATATCGCCCAGCACCTGCCACTCGACTGTCAGATGTTTCTCATCGTTTGCCGCCTCGGCAAAGCTGACTTCGACCTGGTTCTGCCATCCCCCGAGGCGAACCTGAATAACGCGCTCGACGCGCTGCGCCGCCAAGGCCTGAGCATCGACGGCGACAACGCCTACAAGCGCGACCTGCTCGACGCAACCGTGGGCGCCATGGCCATGGGTGTGCAGAACACCAACCCTCCACCGGCCGGACACTGGGGCCAGCGCTTCCGGGATATCGGCCGAGAAGAACGTGCGCCGTGTGAAGAGCTGGTCGCGGCGCTGAAACTCACCCGCGAGAACCTGCGTGCCTGCCAAGCAACCATCCACTTGTGCGGTGGTTTCGATCCTGCCTATGTCACCGATGCCCAGGCCGCGATGAAGATCGCAGACGCCGCTCTCGCAAAAGCAACCTACTAACTACCTTCTGCCGCCACGCGCGGCATGGAGCACCCAATGAAACGAGAGCTGATCAAGATCAGTGAGTTCCAGCGTCGGCGCTGGGGCGAAAACGGAACACCGCAATGCCCCCAAGCGATCCGCAATCACATCCGCAACGGTATGGTGCCCGGCGAGCAGATTGGGAAACTCTGGTACGTTGACTGGACGGCGTTCAGCCGCTCGGATGGCAACGACCTGGTGGCGATGGTATTGAAAGGAGCTGCGTGATGGTCCCTCGGCCGCGGAACAAGGCGAATAAGAACCTCCCGCAGAACCTGTACTTCGATGCGCGGCGCTCGACCTACCGCTACCGCCGGCCAACAGATGGGAAGTGGTTTCAGTTCGGCGCTGATCGCATCAAGGCAATCGACGCCGCGAAGCAGTTAAATCTGGAGTTTATGCGCGGCGCTGACCTTGTCGGCGCCGTGATGAACCAGTCCACCGATTCGTTTGCCGGCTTCCTCGACACCTACGAACGCGACGTCCTGCCGCCGCGCGAGTTGGCCAAAGGCACTCTAGGATTGTACGCGGTGCACTTCCGGCGGTTCCGCAAGCAATTCGAGGGCAAGGCCGTCGACCAGATCACGATCCGGATGATCGCCGAGATGCTAGACGCTATCACGCCGCGCTCTGCGAACCAGTCCAGGGCCCTGCTGATCGACATTTTCAACCACGCCGCGGCGAAAGGGCTGTGCCCGGACAACCCGGCGGCCAGCACCATCAACCGCATCGAGAAGAAACAGCGCAAGCGCCATACCGTCGAGGGACTGAAAGCCATCCGGGAGAAATCACCGGCTTGGCTGCAGAACGCCATCGACTTGGCCCTGATCACCGCGCAACGCCGAACCGACATCCTCGACATGCGGTTCGATGGGGTTCGAGAGGGATATCTATATGTGGTGCAGAAGAAAACCTCGAAGGCCAGCGACGCAGCGTGGATTCGATTTCGGGTCACCCCGGAGTTTCAGGCAGTCATCACCCGGTGCCGGGACGATATCGCTTCCCCGTACTTGGTGCACCGCAAGCCCGATCGCCTGAAACAAAAGCAGGCGCAGAACAAGGACCACTGGACGAAGGTTGAGGAAAGGTATTTGACTCGAGCGTTCAAGGACGCTCGGGAGGCGGCGGAATGCTACAAGGGATGGAAGGAAGAGGAGATGCCGGGCTTTCACGAAGTGCGGGCGCTGTCGTTGCACCTGTACAAGAAAGCCGGAAAGGATGGGCAGAAAATCGCAGGCCATGCGAGCGAAGGCATGACCAAAAACTACCAGCGGGAACACGAAGAAATCGTCTGGTCCGAGGCAATTCCGGACCTGAATATCAGCGAAATCACAGGGTAGTTTTGCGCCAGTTTTGCGCGGGTTTTGCGCAGACACAAAAAAGCCGATCTAGATAATCGGCTTAAGTGCCTGATTTTGCTCAGGAAATATGGTCGGGACGGAGTGATTCGAACACTCGACCCCTAGCACCCCATGCTAGTGCGCTACCGGACTGCGCTACGCCCCGACTAGGCGTGAAACTCGTCCTTCATCTCGAAGAACGCTCAAGAATATATCGCAAGCTTTTGAAAACTGGAAGTATTCAAACGCATGAATTTATTTCTTGAGGACCACCAGCACATCTTCCAATTCGGCGATCATCTGCCGAATCATCTGTTTGTATTGAGTGGTGTCGTCTTTGGCTTCATCGCCGGACAAACGCAAGCGTGCGCCGCCGATGGTGAACCCTTGATCGTAAAGAAGCGCGCGGATCTGCCGGATCATCAGCACGTCTTGTCGCTGATAATACCGGCGGTTTCCGCGCCGTTTGACGGGGTTGAGTTGAGGAAACTCCTGCTCCCAATAGCGCAGCACGTGCGGTTTTACCGCACACAGCTCGCTGACTTCACCAATGGTGAAGTAGCGTTTGCCTGGGATGACGGGTAGCTCGTCGTTATGACTTGGTTCCAGCATAAGCCTCAACTCGGGCCTTCAACTTCTGCCCTGGACGAAAGGTGACCACACGGCGAGCCGTGATCGGGATTTCTTCACCCGTTTTCGGATTGCGGCCAGGCCGCTGGCGTTTGTCCCGAAGGTCGAAATTGCCGAAACCGGACAATTTGACTTGTTCGTTGTCTTCAAGAGCGTGCCTGATTTCTTCAAAAAACAGTTCGACCAATTCCTTGGCCTCCCGTTTATTCAGGCCCAGCTCTTCATACAGACGTTCCGCCATTTCAGCTTTCGTCAGAGCCCCCATACGTCACTTCCTTAACGTGGCGTTCAACCTTTGTTCGAGCGAGGTGAGGATGTTTTGCGTCGTGGTATTCACCTCATCGTCATTAAGAGTGCGCGATGGATGCTGCCAGGTCAAGCCGACTGCAAGGCTTTTTCTATCAGGATCAATGCCTTTACCCTGATACACGTCAAATAGCCTGAGGTCCGTCAGCCATTCCCCTGCATTTTCACGGATTACGTCCAGTACAGCGCTGGCTGCGACGTCTTTTTCGGCGATCAGCGCAAGGTCACGACGCACTTCAGGAAAGCGCGACAACTCCTGGAATTTAGGCATTTTACCCAACGCCACTTCGGCCAGAACCAGCTCGAAAACGAAGACCGGACGGTCGAGACCGAGGGTTTTCGACAATTCAGGGTGGATTGCGCCAACGAAACCTACCAAACGACCTTCGCGCTCGATGCGTGCGGTTTGACCCGGGTGCAACGCTGGGTGTTTGCCTGGCACGAACGTGAACGAATCCAGTGCACCGGCGAAGCCCAGAACCGCTTCCACGTCAGCTTTCACGTCGAAGAAATCCACGACGTCGCGGCCTTGCGCCCAGCCTTCCGGAAGACGAGTACCGCAAACGACACCCGCCAGCATCGGCTCTTGCTTCAAGCCTTCCAGCTGACCGACAAAACGCAGACCGCTTTCGAACAGACGCACGCGATCCTGTTGACGGTTCAGGTTGTGCTGAAGCGCCTTGACCAGACCAGGCCACAGGGACGAGCGCATGGCCGCCATGTCGTTGGAAATCGGGTTAGCCAGCAACAGCGGCTCAACACCCGGATTAAACAACTCGAATTGTTTCGGATCGATGAAGCTGTAGGTGATCGCTTCCTGATAACCGCGAGCCACCAGCAGGCGACGCAGTTCAGGCAGATCGCTACGCGCTTCAGCCTTGGCTTGCGGCGCCAGACGGGCTTGCGGATAGCGAACCGGCAGACGGTTGTAACCGTACAGACGGGCCAGCTCTTCGATCAGGTCGACTTCGAGGCTGATGTCGAAGCGATGGCTCGGCACTTCAACGCGCCACTGCCCTGCCCCATCGGCAGAAATCTTCAGACCCAGGCCGCTGAGCAGGCGCTCGACTTCGGTCGAATCCATTTCCATACCCAGCATCTGAGTGATGCGTTGCGCACGCAGAGTAACCGGCGCAATCGAAGGCAGGTGCTGTTCGCTGACGGTCTCGATGATCGGACCGGCTTCGCCACCAGTGATGTCCAACAGCAGGCCAGTGGCGCGCTCCATGGCTTCACGGGCCAGTTGCCAGTCCACGCCACGCTCGTAGCGGTGCGAGGCGTCGGTGTGCAGGCCGTAGGAACGAGCCTTGCCAGCCACGGCGATCTGATCGAAGAACGCACTTTCAAGGAAAATGTCACGAGTGGTCGCGGTGTTGACGCCGCTGTGCTCGCCGCCCATTACGCCGGCGATTGCCAGGGCGCGGGTGTGGTCGGCGATAATCAGCGTATCGCTACGCAGGCTGACTTCCTGACCGTCGAGCAGCACCAGCTTCTCGCCTTCTTCGGCCATACGCACGCGGATGCCGCCATTGATTTCGGCGAGATCGAACGCGTGCAGCGGTTGACCCAGCTCCAGCATCACGTAGTTAGTGATGTCGACGGCCGCATCAATGCTGCGCACATCGGCGCGACGCAGACGCTCGACCATCCACAGCGGCGTAGGCTTGGACAGGTCGACGTTGCGGATCACTCGACCCAGGTAACGCGGGCAAGCGGCTGGGGCCAGCACCTCAACCGAACGCACTTCATCGTGCACGGCTGGAACGGCCGCCACGACCGGACGGGTGACTTCAGCGGCGTACAGCGCGCCGACTTCACGGGCCAGACCGGCCAGGGACAGGCAGTCGCCGCGGTTCGGGGTCAGGTCGACCTCGATGCTGGCGTCGTCCAGGTTCAGGTATTCACGAATGTCCTGACCGACCGGAGCATCGACCGGCAACTCCATCAGGCCATCGTTGCCTTCGCCCACTTGCAGTTCGGCTTGCGAGCACAGCATGCCGTTGGACTCAACGCCACGCAGTTTGGCTTTCTTGATTTTGAAGTCGCCCGGCAGTTCGGCACCGATCATGGCAAACGGGATCTTCAGGCCCGGACGCACGTTTGGCGCACCGCACACGACCTGAAAAGTCTCCGAGCCATTGCTGACCTGGCAAACACGCAACTTGTCAGCGTCCGGGTGCTGCTCGGTGCTCAGCACCTCGCCCACCACCACACCGCTGAATTCACCGGCGGCCGGCGTAACGCTATCGACCTCAAGACCGGCCATCGACAGACGGGCAACCAGCTCGTCGCGACTTACCTGCGGGCTAACCCAGCCACGCAGCCATTGTTCACTGAATTTCATCCTGCTCTCCTAAGAATTCGTTACGACTAGCGAAATTGCGCGAGGAACCGCAAGTCGTTGTCGAAGAACAGACGCAAGTCGTTCACGCCGTAACGCAGCATGGCCAGACGCTCAACGCCCATGCCGAAGGCAAAGCCCGAAAACTCTTCCGGGTCGATCCCGGACATGCGCAGCACGTTCGGGTGAACCATGCCGCAGCCCATCACTTCCAGCCAGCCAGTCTGTTTGCAGACACGGCAGCCTTTGCCGCTGCACATCACGCATTCCATGTCGACTTCAGCGGATGGCTCGGTGAACGGGAAGTACGAAGGACGGAAACGCACGGCCAGTTCTTTTTCGAAGAACACGCGCAGGAATTCTTCGATGGTCCCTTTCAGGTCGGCGAAGTTGATATCGCGATCGACCAGCAGGCCTTCGACCTGGTGGAACATCGGCGAGTGGGTGATATCGGAGTCGCTACGGTACACACGGCCTGGGCAGACGATGCGGATCGGTGGCTGTTTCGATTCCATGGTGCGGACCTGTACCGGCGAGGTATGGGTGCGCAGCAACATGTTGGCATTGAAATAGAAGGTGTCATGCATCGACCGGGCCGGGTGATGGCCTGGGATGTTGAGCGCTTCGAAGTTGTGGTAATCGTCTTCGACCTCAGGGCCTTCGGCGATGCCGTAGCCGATGTGGGTGAAGAACTGTTCGATACGTTCCAGAGTGCGAGTAACCGGATGCAGACCACCCGAGGTCTGGCCACGGCCAGGCAGGGTCACGTCAATGGACTCGGCAGACAGTTTGGCGGCCAGGTCGGCCTCTTCAAACAGTGCCTTGCGGGCATTGAGAACCTCTGTGACACGCTCCTTGGCAACGTTGATCAGGGCGCCGACTTGCGGACGCTCTTCTGCCGGCAAATTCCCCAGGGTCTTCATCACCTGAGTCAATTCGCCCTTTTTGCCAAGGTAGTGAACCCGGATTTGCTCCAGGGCATTGATATCTTCAGCGCTTTGCACAGCCTCTAGTGCTTGAGAGACGAGCGCATCCAGGTTTTCCATGTACAGACTCCAGATACAAAATAGGGGAAGAGCTTGAAGGCTCTTCCCCTATTTATGACGTTTAACACCTGGCCCCACAGAGGTGAGGCCGGGTGACTGTCGGGGGTACTTAAGCCAAGGTGGCTTTAGCTTTCTCGACAATCGCAGCAAACGCCGCTTTTTCGTTCACTGCCAGATCAGCCAGAACCTTACGGTCGATCTCGATGGACGCTTTTTTCAGGCCGGCGATGAAACGGCTGTAGGACAGACCGTTGATACGTGCACCAGCGTTGATACGAGCGATCCACAGAGCGCGGAACTGACGTTTTTTCTGACGACGGTCACGGTAGGCGTATTGGCCTGCCTTGATTACCGCTTGCTTGGCAACACGGAATACGCGCGAGCGAGCGCCGTAGTAGCCTTTAGCAAGTTTCAGAATTTTTTTGTGACGTTTACGGGCAATGACGCCACGCTTTACACGAGCCATGAGTTACTTCCTCTATTCTTGACTAAAATTAACGAAGGCGCAGCATGCGCTCGACTTTTGCCACGTCAGACGGATGCAGCAAGCTGCTACCGCGCAGTTGACGCTTACGCTTGGTCGACATTTTAGTCAGGATGTGGCTCTTGAAAGCGTGCTTGTGCTTGATACCGTTAGCAGTTTTCAGAAACCGCTTAGCAGCACCACTTTTCGTTTTCATTTTTGGCATGTTCGGATACTCCGCATTCAGTTGATAAACATAATCAGAAGGCCTGCCGTGCCCTGTTGATTACTTCTTCTTTTTCGGGGCGATGACCATGATCAGCTGGCGTCCTTCCATCTTAGGATGCTGTTCGACCGAACCGTACTCGAGCAAGTCACCTTCAACTCGCTTGAGGAGTTCCATCCCCAGCTCCTGGTGGGCCATCTCACGGCCGCGGAATCGCAAGGATACCTTGGCCCTGTCCCCATCACTCAGGAAACGTACCAGGTTGCGCAGTTTTACCTGGTAATCCCCTTCCTCCGTCCCTGGACGAAACTTGATTTCTTTAACCTGAATCTGCTTCTGGTTTTTCTTGGCCGCGGCAATCTGCTTCTTCTTCTCGAAGATCGATTTGCCGTAGTCCATCAGTTTGCAAACAGGGGGTACTGCATCGGCGGAAATCTCCACCAAATCCAGCTTGGCCTCTTCAGCCTTAAGAAGCGCGTCTTCAATTGACACAATCCCAAGCTGTTCACCTTCAGCCCCAATTAACCGAACCTCGCGTGCCGAGATATTCTCGTTGATCGGGGCTTTCGGTGCAGCTCGTTTATCTTGTCTCATTTCACGCTTAATAATAATTACTCCGAATCTGGGCGACCACGCCGGGAAACCGCTTGCGCGAGAAACTCAGCGAACTGGGCGACGGGCATCGAGCCCAGGTCAGCACCTTCACGAGTACGCACAGCGACAGTCTGCATCTCGACTTCCCGATCTCCGATAACCAAGAGATAGGGAACCTTGAGCAAAGTATGCTCGCGGATTTTAAAGCCGATCTTTTCATTTCTCAAGTCAGACTTGGCACGAAATCCGCTTTCGTTGAGAGTTTTTTCAACCTCGGCGGCAAAATCGGCCTGTTTGTCAGTGATGTTCATGATCACTGCCTGGGTCGGAGCCAGCCACGCAGGGAACGCACCCTCGTAGTGCTCGATCAGGATTCCGACGAAACGTTCGAAGGATCCAAGGATCGCCCGGTGCAACATCACCGGATGCTTGCGACTGTTGTCTTCGGAGACGTATTCGGCTCCCAGACGGACAGGCAGGTTAAAATCGAGCTGCAGGGTACCACACTGCCAGACGCGACCAAGGCAATCTTTCAGCGAGAACTCGATCTTCGGACCGTAGAACGCACCTTCGCCCGGCTGCAGATCGTACGGCAGGCCAGCGCTATCAAGGGCTGCAGCCAATGCAGCTTCGGCGCGGTCCCACAGCTCGTCGGAACCAACGCGTTTTTCCGGACGAGTGGACAGCTTCATCTCGACGTCTTTGAAGCCGAAATCGGCGTAGACGTCCATGGTCAGCTTGATGAACGCAGCGGATTCGGCCTGCATCTGCTCTTCGGTGCAGAAGATGTGGGCGTCGTCCTGAGTGAACGCACGCACACGCATGATGCCGTGCAGCGCACCCGATGGCTCGTTACGGTGGCAGGCACCGAACTCGGCCAGGCGCATCGGCAACTCGCGGTAGCTTTTCAGGCCCTGGTTGAACACTTGCACGTGGCAAGGGCAGTTCATTGGCTTGATGGCGTAGTCGCGGTTTTCCGACTGAGTGGTGAACATGTTGTCGGCGTAGTTGGCCCAGTGCCCGGATTTCTCCCACAGGCTGCGGTCAACGACTTGTGGAGTCTTGATCTCCAGGTAGCCGTTGTCGCGCTGAACTTTGCGCATGTACTGCTCGAGTACCTGATACAGCGTCCAGCCGTTCGGGTGCCAGAACACCATACCCGGCGACTCTTCCTGGGTGTGGAACAGGCCCAGGCGCTTGCCGATCTTGCGGTGATCGCGCTTTTCAGCTTCTTCGATGCGCTGGATGTAAGCCGCCAGCTGCTTCTTGTCCGCCCATGCGGTGCCGTAGACGCGCTGCAATTGCTCGTTTTTGGCATCGCCACGCCAGTAGGCGCCGGACAACTTGGTCAGCTTGAAGGATTTCAGGAAACGCGTGTTCGGCACGTGCGGACCGCGGCACATGTCGACGTATTCTTCGTGATAGTACAGGCCCATGGCCTGTTCGTTCGGCATGTCCTCGACCAGGCGCAGCTTGTAGTCTTCGCCACGGGCCTTGAACACTTCGATCACTTCGGCGCGCGGAGTGACTTTCTTGATCACGTCGTAATCTTTTTCGATCAGCTGTTGCATGCGCTGTTCGATGGCGGCCACGTCGTCCGGAGTGAAAGGACGCTCGAAGGCGATGTCGTAATAGAAGCCTTCGTCGATGACCGGGCCGATGACCATTTTGGCGGTCGGATACAGCTGCTTGACCGCATGGCCAACCAGGTGGGCGCAAGAGTGGCGAATGATCTCCAGCCCCTCTTCATCCTTTGGCGTAATGATTTGCAGCGTAGCGTCGGCGCTGATGATGTCGCTGGCGTCGACCAGCTTGCCATCGACCTTGCCGGCCACGGTGGCCTTGGCCAGACCTGCACCAATGGATGCGGCGACCTCGGCTACGGAAACCGGGTGATCGAATGAACGTTGACTGCCGTCGGGAAGAGTAATAGTTGGCATGGCGCCTCCTCTCCTAGTGGTGACCCCTACCAAAGGTCACGTGGGTTGGGATGAGCCAGTACAAGATCCGGTCCAGGCCATTCAATGACGAACGCCTGCCTTACAGCGGCAGGAGCCTTGCGGCCAACCGGAAAACCGAACCAGAGTGACTGGGATTCAAATCAGGGTTATTCGAACATCTGCCGCCACCGTGACTGAAGGTCTGCGGAGCTTGCAAATACTCGAGCCAGGCATGCTAGCACAGATGAACGGTCGTCGCGGTGCCGAGGTTTTCTGCCGGGGCAAATCAGTCCTTTTTATGCCAGAGTGCTGAACTTGAACCCCGCTTTACCCCTCAGATAACAAGACATTGACCCACAAGGAGCATCCCAGCATGCGTCTGAATCGTTTGTTCGCAGTAGTCGCCCCCATCGTCCTGTTGCTGCCGTTGGCCGCCCATGCCGATTGGCCGAAGGGCGAGCGCGAGAAATACATGGCTCAGTGCACTCAAGCGGCCACCCCTCAGATCGGCGCTGCGGCTGCAAAAGCCCACTGCGCTTGTGGTGCCGATGCAATCAAGTCATACCCGGCCAGCGACATTCAGTCGTTGATGGACAACCAGGCCAGTGACGCCCTGAAACAACAGGCCCTGACCCAGATTTCCAAGTGCAAGGCCAATAATCCGCAGAAAAAATAAGCCCGACAAGGCGTCAAAAAAGGGTTTGGTGCCGGCAAAAGGCATCTGAAAACCGCCTTTTTCGACAATTTATGCAGGTTTTACAGGTTTTTTTATCGTCTTTACTTTCGGCTGAAAGCCTTTTAAATCGGGGCTTTCAGCCACATCAGGCAACAAAGAAAGCGCGACTGTAGGGCAAACAGCACGTCCGGGGGGCTCCCAAAGCGAACATTTCGACTATGATACCCCGGTGTGCCCAGTTGGCCTGAGCAGCACAGTACTACTGAAAATATATGTTTCTTGGAGATACACCATGTCTAATCGCCAAACCGGCACCGTTAAATGGTTCAACGATGAAAAAGGCTTCGGCTTCATCACTCCTCAAGGTGGCGGTGACGACCTGTTCGTACACTTCAAAGCTATCGAAAGCGACGGTTTCAAAAGCCTGAAAGAAGGCCAGACTGTTTCCTTCGTGGCTGAGAAAGGCCAAAAGGGTATGCAAGCTGCTCAAGTTCGCCCAGAGTAATTTCTTGGCGCACTAAAAAAACCCCGTCCATGTGACGGGGTTTTTTATGGGTGAAGCAAAAGCCGGACGCTATCAGCCGCAGTTGATGCGCGTGATCACCAGGTTGGCATCGGTGTTCAGGTTCAAGCGGTCGGAGCGGTACTCCAGCGTCACCATATCGTCAGGCTTGAGGATACGGGCATTCTGCGCACCTGCGCGAACACGCGCCTGTTCCAGCAGCGCGGGCGAAGCCTTTTTGCCAATGGTGAATTCGGCAGCCTTTGCTTCGCATCGACTGTGGCCGGTATCCGTCGTCGTGACAGGGTCTGTTGCCGATTCGGTAGATGTGCTGCTGCAACCTGCCAGCAGACTAGCGGCCAACAAAGTACCCAATGACGCGAGCTTCCAAGGCATGAAGCCTCCTTTTTTCAATAGTTAAGCTGAGATCGTGCGACCGCCAATCTGGCGTTTGGTTTCACAGGCAGCGCCAGCGCCCTGCCCTCGACCCGGACAAGCGGCGAGTTTGCCTGAGCACTCCCGGTCATTCACCCCGCAATCGTGACTGAATATGACCTGCACTCAATAAATATCGATGTAATCGAATGGTGGTGATGGCCAGTTCTCTTTCAGCGCATTGAAGATCTGCATGACCCACACCTCGTCACTGGCCGCGACCAATCCCACATACCCCGAGCCCTTGGCCCACGTCTCCAGACGAAACAGCAGCCCGCCGATGTCCGTGCCGCCCACGACGCCCGATGAAATGTAAGCGATGCCGCCCTTGGTCACCCGCAATTGGGTGTGCTCATCATCACTGGCAGAGGCCAGCAGCTGGCGCACCGCCTCAAGGGTCAAGCCGTCAGGAGAGTTCAAATCAATCTGCACAGCACGGTCCTTGAAAAATCATCAAAAACCAAGTGTCGCATAGCCTTTCCCTCATGCCTAAGTCGGAGTGCCAAACGCCCTGCAAAATGCTTAACTCACACCCAGACTTTCCCGAATTCACGAGCGCCAACATGACCACCGTAAGCATCGACGCCGACATCAAAGCCAAGTGGCCACAAGGCCACAGCTCTTACAGCCCGGGCAGTCCGGAAGAGCTGGCAATCATTGGTATCGATCTATTGGTCAAGGAACTGGGGACTGAAGCGGCGCAAACCTTCATCGCACAGGTATTCGAGAAGTACCCGGCCGACTACAAGGGCGCTGAATACAACGAAAGGGAGTAACCCCGCAGGCTGGCACCTGCGGGTGTACAACTTACTTCAGACGAGCCAGACGCTGGGTCAGCAGGTCGAAGAAGCCCTGGGCATCACCGCTTTCGACCCAGAAAGCGTTCTTCGGCGCTTTCAGGCCGTCATACCAGTCGACGATGGTTTGACCGAAGGTCGGGCCTTCGCGGCTATCAACCACCACATTGACCGAACGGCCGGTGAACAGCTCCGGCTTGAGCAGGTAGGCAATGACCGTCGCGTCATGCACCGGGCCACCCGGAAGGCCGTAGTGCTCCATGTCGCCCTTAACGTACTCGTTGAGAATATCGCCCACCAGCTTGCCGGCATTGTTGTTCAGTGCGGCGATCTGCTTCAGGCGCGCTTCGCTGGTGAGGATCTTGTGGGTCACGTCCAATGGCAGATAGGTCAGTTTGACGCCACTTTTCAGCACCACTTCAGCAGCCTGCGGGTCGGCGAACAGATTGAACTCGGCCACCGGGGTGATGTTGCCACCGTTGAAGTGAGCACCGCCCATGATCACCACTTCCTTGATGCCCTGAACGATCTCGGGCTCCTGGATCAGCGCCAGCGCCAGGTTGGTCTGTGGACCGAGCATAGCGATGGTGATGCTGTGGGGTTTGGCGGTTTTCAAGGTGTCGATCAGGTAATTGACTGCATTACCCTTTGCCAAACCTTGCTTCGGCTCATGCACGGTGACGCCCGACAGGCCTTCCTTACCATGAATGTTCTCGGCATAAATCGGCGTACGCATCAGCGGTTTCGGCGCACCGGCATAAACCGGCACATCCTCGCGCCCCGCCCACTCGCGGGCCAGCCGCGCATTACGCGAGGTCTTGTCCAGACGTACGTTGCCGGCGACGGTGGTCAACGCGCGGATGTTCAGTTCTTCTGGTGACGCCAGCGCAAACAGCAAAGCGACCACGTCGTCGGCACCCGGGTCGGTGTCGATGATCAAGTCGATCTTGTCCGCCGCCTGGGCGCTTGTTGCGGTAATCAGGGACAAAAGCAGCAGACTCCGGAGCAGATGGTGCAGTTTCTGAGCATAGCGGTACATAGCGCACTCCTTGTGCGTGGAAAAGCAGACAGACGAAAACGAATCAGAACGTGACCCCGGCCACCAGCACGACGTTGCAGTACGGCTGACATTCGCCTGTACGAACAATCGCCCGCGCCTGTCGGCTCAGGACTTTGAATTGGTCATGACTGAGCAGCTCACGCCGGCCCAGCGAACCTTCGGCATTCAACTCATCCAGCGTCACCAGCGCCGACGGCTGTTTGTCCAGAATCTCCTGGGCCAACACGTGGCTTTCGACCTGCATTTCGCTGAGCACAACCTTCAACGTGCTGATGAAATCCGGAACGCCGTGGGTCAAGGCCAGGTCGATCAGCTCGACACCCGACGGAACCGGCAGGCCGGCATCGCCAATCACGACCATGTCGCCATGCCCCAGGGAAGCGATCAGTCGCGACAGCGCGATGTTGAGCAACGGTGTTTTTTTCATGGTGCTTTAAAGGCCTGTACGTCGGACAAAGTGGGGATCGAGGGTTGCGCGCCGGCACGGGTCACTGACAGCGCCGCAGCGACCTGGCCGAAACGGATCGCTTGCGCCTCGTTTTTGCCGGCGGCCAGTGCGGCAGCAAAACCGCCGACAAAGGTATCGCCCGCCGCCGTGGTATCGACCGCCTTTACCTTCGGCGCCGGAAAGTGTTCGAAGCTGTTTCCATTGGCAAACAGCGAGCCTTGGGCACCGAGGGTGATGATCACCTTGCCGGCCCCCATGGCGATCAATCGGGTCGCCGCGACTTCGGCGGTTTCCAGTGAATCCACCGGCAAACCGCTAAGGGCCGAGGCCTCGCTCTCGTTAGGGATCAGATAGTCGATGGCCGCATACCAGTCTGCCGGCAACGGTCGGCTGGCGGGCGCCGGGTTGAGAATCACGGTTTTACCCAGTTCACGACCGCGCTTGAGCGCATGACCGACCGTGGCATCCGGCACTTCGAGCTGACAGATGATCACATCCGCCGCTTGCAACACCGCATCGAAGCGGTCAATCACTGCCGGCGTCAGTGCACCGTTGGCACCGGCGACAATCACGATCGCGTTCTGGCTGTTGTCATCGACCACAATCAACGCCACACCGCTGGCACCATCGACGGTGCTGACCGCCTGACAATCGATACGGTCGGCCAACAGCGCTCCGCGCAGTTCCTCGCCATAGGCATCGCTGCCCACGCAACCGACCATCGACACCTGCGCACCCAGTCGCGCCGCAGCAACCGCCTGATTGGCACCCTTGCCACCGGAGACCGTGGCAAACGACTCACCTATCAGCGTTTCACCGCCACGGGGCAGCCGGGAGGCCCGGGTCACCAGGTCCATGTTCAGGCTGCCTATCACCACTACTTTTGCTGGCATACATCACTACTCATAAATGCAATTTCAACGGTGCTTTCTGTTTAACGGAAGTGGGCAAACACACCGGCCAGCGGCGCAGTCGATTCGCGCAGCACAATGCTGGGCGTCACGATCCGTTGATCGGTGGCCATGGCCGGTGTGGCGATCCTGCGCAACAGCACTTCGGCCGCCATCTCGCCGAGCTGCAGGATCGACTGCCCCACGGTGGTCAGCGCCGGGTAAACATAACGGCTCATCTGGATATCGTCGAAGCCAATCACCGACAGCTCGCTAGGCACACGAATATTGCGCTCGGCGGCGGCGCGCAACACGCCGATGCCGATCATGTCGTTACCGGCGAAGATAGCGCTGGGCGGATTGTTTTCCAGGAGGATCGCGGCCGCGCTGTAACCGCCGGTACTGGTGAAGTCGCTTTCCAGTATGCGTTCGCGAGGCACTTCGACGCCCGCCTCTTTCAAGGCGCGGCAATAACCTGCCAGACGCATCTGCGCGACGCTGGTACTGGCCGGCCCGCCAATGGTGGCGATGTCCCGATGCCCCAACTCCAGAAGATGGCGGGTCGCCAGATAAGCGCCGTACTCGTGATCGATGCGCACCAGGTCCGCATCAACCCCTTCCAGCCCACGGTCGACAATCACCATCGGCGTTCGCACGCCCGCCAGACCTTCTGCCAGCACGGCATCCCCACCGGCCGACGCCACGATCAGCCCGTCAATGCGCTTTTCCAGCAACACGCGCAGGTAGCTGCGCTGCTTGTCCGGGTTGTCATCGGAATTGCAGAGGATCACGCAATAGCCATTGCGCTCGCAGTAATCCTCGATGCCGCGCGCCAGTTCGGCGAAGTATGGGTTGAGGCTGTTGGGCACCAGCAGACCGATAGTCGCAGTGGTCTTGGCTTTTAATGAGCGGGCCACGGCACTGGGCACGTAGTCGAGACTTTTGATTGCCGCTTCGACCTTGATCCGCACTTCTTCGCTGACGGGCCGGGTCTTGTTCACCACATGGGAAACCGTGGTGTAGGAAATCCCCGCGAGCGCTGCCACATCCTTGATTGTTGCCATGACTCAGGTCCGCCGGCTTGCGCGCTGACTGCGATAGGTATCAAGCACCACCGCCACCACGATGACCGCGCCGGTGATGATGCGTTTGGTCGGCTCGGTTGCGCCGATCTGCGCCAGACCGGCCGCCAGTACCGAGATGATCAACACCCCGAAAAACGTGCTGATGACCGAACCGCGCCCGCCCATCAGGCTGGTGCCGCCGATCACTACCGCGGCGATCACTTGCAATTCCAGGCCGGAACCAGCATTCGGGTCCGCTGCCTCCAGGCGGGAAATCTGGAACAGCGCAGCGATACCGGCCAGCAGCCCCATCAGACTGAACACCAGAATCTTGTAGGGTTTCGGATTGATCCCAGCCAGACGCACGGCCTCTTCGTTGGTGCCGATACCGATCAGGTAGCGCCCGAACACCGTGCGGGTCAACACGGCCTGGGCAATGAAGATGATGAGCAAGGCAATGATGAACGACGGCGAAATGCCGAAGGCGATCGGGTTGGACAGCCAGGCAAAGGCATCGCCGATATAGGCGGTGCGCGAGCCGGTCATCTGATATGCCACACCACGCGCCATTTCCAGCACGCCGAGGGAGACGATGAACGAAGGAATCCGCCACGCCACGGTGATCGAACCGGTGATCGTCCCCGCCAATGCGGCGGCCGCCATACCGAGCAATGCTGCCGGCAATACGCTCCAGCCCCAGCCGAGAATAGCCACGCTGACCGTCGACGCCGCGAGTGCCAGCACCGAGCCCACCGACAGGTCGATGCCGCCGATGATCAACACGAACGTCATGCCGACCGCCAGCACCATCAAGTCCGGAATCTGGTTGGCCAGGGTGCTGAACGTGTCGTAAGACAGAAAATGGCTGCTCAGGACCGAGAACAGCGCGACCATCGCCAGCAAGGCACCGGCCAGGCCCAGATAGGTGCCGAGGCCGTAAAAATTGCCACTACGTTTACCGGCAGATGCTGCAGTTTTCATGGAAGATCCCTAGGCGCTACTTCGTTGAGCAGCGCATCACGTTTTTGATAGCCGGCAAAAGCAGCGGCAAGCAAGTCATCCTGGGTCCAGCTGTCGCGCTCGAATGTCTCGATCAGGCGCCCCGCCGACAACACGCCGATGCGGTCGCAGATCAGCATCAGTTCGCGCAGGTCGCTGGACACCACCACCAGCGCCTTGCCCTGACGAGTCAGCTCACCGAGCAGTGCATAGATGTCGAATTTGGCGCCGACGTCGATGCCGCGAGTCGGCTCGTCGAACAGCAACACCGAACAGTCGCGTTCCAGCCAACGACCGATCACGACCTTCTGCTGATTGCCGCCGGACAGCTCCGAGACCAATTGCGTCGGGCTGGAACTGCGGATGCGCATGGCGTCGATCTGACGCTGAGCCAGCGACATCTCGTCACCGTTGTTGACGAACCCGCCGCGGGAAATCTCCGGCATGTTACCCAGGGCAATATTCGCGCTGATCGATTGCGTCAGCAGCAAGCCCTCGCCCTTGCGGTCTTCGGTGATCAGGGCAATGCCGTGACCGACCGCGTCCGCCGGCGAACGAATGCTCACGACCTGTGCCGGCGACCCCAGCGCAACCGTGCCGCTGTCCGCGGTGTCGGCGCCGAAGATCAGGCGTAGCAACTCGGTGCGCCCTGCCCCGATCAAACCGGAGATCCCGTAGATCTCACCGGCGCGCACTTCAAAGGAGACGTCGCGCACCTTGTCGGAACGGGTCAGCCCCTTGACCGTCAACGCCGGCGCGCCGATGTTGCGCGGCCCCATGTCGATGTGTTCACCGAGCTCACGGCCAACCATCAAGGTCACCAATTGCTCACTGTTGTAGTTAGCCATCGGCTCGACACAAACCAGATTGCCGTCGCGCAACACCGCAATGCGCTGAGCCACCCGCGCCAGCTCTTCGAGGCGATGGGAGATATAGATGATCGACACGCCACGAGCTTGCAGGCGCGTGATTTGCTCGAACAGCATTTCGACTTCACGGGCCGTCAGCATCGCGGTCGGTTCGTCGAGGATCAGCACATGACAATCACCGATCAGGTTGCGGGCGATCTCGACCATTTGCTGGTGACCGATGCCCAGTTCGCCGACGAGGGTGTCCGGGTCGATCGAATCGAGCCCGACCTGTGCCATGGCTTCGATCGCGGCCTTGCGCAATTGCTTGCGACTGATCCAGCCGCCGTTGCTGGGCAGGTTATCGAGAAACAGGTTTTCCGCCACCGACAGGGTCGGCAACAGATTGAGTTCCTGCATGACCATGCGAATGCCCAGGTCTTCAGCCTGGGTACGGCTGCCGGGGCGGTAATCCTGCCCCTGGAATTGCATCTGGCCGGTGGTCGGCGTGACCAATCCACCAATGATCTTCGACAGCGTGCTTTTGCCGGCGCCGTTCTCGCCGGTCAGCGCCAACACTTCGCCGCGTATCAGCGTCAGGTCGATACCGGTGAGAACAGGCTGCGCGTAGGTCTTGCCGATACCGCTGACCGAGAGGACAGCGTTCGGAGCGCAAACAGACATAAAAACTCTCCATGCGCTCGCCCGGACGGGCGAGCACCGTTGTGTCGCCAGAAGGACTACTTGGTAACCAGCTCTACCGGAGTTTCGATTACGCCGTTGGTGCCGCTGTCGACTTTCTCACCCTTGACGATCTTCAGCGCCGTCTCGATGCCGAACACGGCTTGCCTGGCAGCGAACTGGTCAGCGGTGGCCAGGACACGGCCATCCTTGAGCATCGGCTTGATGGCGTTGATGTTGTCGTAGCCGACCACTTGCACCTTGCCGGCCTTGCCCGCGGCACGCACGGCAGACACTGCGCCGACAGCCATGCTGTCGTTGCCGGCCAGCAGGGCTTTGACTTGCGGGTATTCGCTGAGGATCGACGCGGCGACCTTGTTGCCTTTATCGATTTCCCAATCACCGGATTGCAGGGACACGACCTTGATCTGCGCCGCTTCCATCGCATCCTTGAAACCTGCAGTGCGAGCCTGGGCGTTGGTGGTGGTGGACACACCTTCGATGATGCCGACTTCGTCACCGGCCTTCAGCTGCTTGGCCAGGTACTCACCCACCAGACGCGCACCCTTGCGGTTGTCGGGGCCTACGAACGGAACATTGATGTTTTTGCTTTTGACGACCGCTGGATCCAGCTGGTTATCGATGTTGACCACGGTGATACCGGCATCGATGGCTTTCTTGATCACCGGGACCATGGCCTTCGAGTCAGCAGGTGCGATCACCAGTGCATTGACCTTGGCCAGAATCATTTGCTCGACGATACGTGTCTGGCCCGCAGTGTCCGTTTCGTCCTTGATGCCGTTGGAGATCAGGTCGAAATCGGCGGAGTGATCTTTCTGGTAGGCCTTGGCGCCGTCTTCCATGGTCAGGAAGAATTCGTTGGCCAGAGATTTCATGACCAGCGCGACTTTGGGTTTTTCAGTGTCGGCGAAGGCCGAGGAGACAGGCAACGCGGCGGATGCGGCAGCCAGCATAGCGACAGCGAGAAGACGTCCAGCGAATGGCAGCTTCATGGGTTCACTCCGATCTTATGATTATTCTGAGCAACGCTTGCGCTGGCATAAGTTTCACCGCGTAAACCGATGGAACAAGCCATCGGCAGTGCCGCGCAAACGTTTGCGTAGACCGAACTATGCGAACCCTGCCGCTATTTGTCAACGGCCGAAAAACACGGTTTGTGCTTGCGGTAACAAAACCGCTTATGCCGTGGTGCTGATCACACCGCCCGAGCCGGAGCTCTTGGCCAGTTCCTTGACCAGATTGCCTGTGACTTCCGCCAGCGCCCCGCTGGTGTTGGCAATTTGCCCCTGAATCGACATGACGACATCGGTCTTGGCTTCCGGTGTCGGGTAATTCGCCACTTGAGCCGCCGCCAATTGTTGCTGTTGTTCGCGCAGTTGCTGCTGCAGCTCCTGCATACGCTTGAGCAACATCTTCACCACGACGCTTTGGTCGCTGCCGCTTTCGCTATCGCTTTCCGTTTTCGTTTCGATCACCGCGCCGCCGGTCCGGACCTTGGTGGCGCCACCCTCCTCCTCGGTACCCAACGCCAGTGTCGAAGCCTCGGAAGTTGATTCGCTCAAGGCTTTGATCGTTGCGGTGGATTTGCCACCGATGGTGATTGCGCCTGCATTGGGAAAGCCTATCGAAAACGACATGTGAACTCCTGAAAAAAAAGATCCCTCAGAGAGGCATCGACCTGCGCGCAGGTTTCTTTAGCAATGATTTGCCGTCTGGCAAGAAGACCTGTTCAACAGAAGCCGTAGCCCTTTTCGGAGAGCCGAACGCAAATAACAAACATATTCGGAAAACCGGACAACAGAGCGTTTAAACCTCGCTCAACACAGTCCGAATAATTGATACAAATCATTGGGTTAAAGCTATTTTTTATTTCCAGACATGACTGGTACAGATCCTGCTCCCTCTCATTCACCCCAGACATTCAGATCTGTCCGGGGCGCATCTAGATGAACCTGCATCCGCACCGTCTCACTACTAGAGAGAAAAATAATGACATCTGCTTTCAAGACTTTTGTTCCGGGCGCCTTGGCCCTCCTGCTACTCCTTCCGACAGCCCTTCAGGCGAAAGAAGTCGAAACCAAACAGAAACTGGCGAACGTGGTGATCCTCGCCACCGGCGGCACCATTGCCGGCGCGGGCGCCAGCGCCGCCAACAGCGCGACGTATCAAGCGGCGAAAGTCGGCATCGAACAGTTGATCGCCGGCGTTCCGGAACTGAGCCAATTGGCCAATGTTCGCGGCGAACAGGTCATGCAGATCGCCTCCGAAAGCATTACCAACGACAACCTGCTGCAACTGGGTCGTCGCGTGGCCGAACTGGCTGACAGCAAAGACGTCGATGGCATCGTCATCACCCACGGCACCGACACCCTGGAAGAAACTGCCTACTTCCTGAACCTGGTGGAAAAAACCGACAAGCCGATCATCGTCGTGGGCTCCATGCGCCCAGGCACCGCGATGTCCGCAGACGGCATGCTGAACCTGTACAACGCCGTGGCCGTGGCCGGCAGCAAAGACGCGCGCGGCAAAGGCGTACTGGTGACCATGAACGATGAAATCCAGTCGGGTCGCGACGTCAGCAAGATGATCAACATCAAGACCGAGGCGTTTAAAAGTGCCTGGGCTCCTCTCGGCATGGTGGTCGAAGGCAAATCCTACTGGTTCCGCCTGCCGGCCAAGCGCCACACCATGGACTCGGAGTTCGACATCAAGAACATCAAGAGCCTGCCTGACGTCGAAATCGCCTATTCCTACGGCAACGTGAGTGATACCGCCTACAAAGCGCTGGCTCAATCCGGCGCCAAAGCCATCATCCACGCGGGCACCGGCAACGGTTCGGTGTCTTCGCGCGTGGTTCCAGCCTTGCAAGCCCTGCGCAAGGATGGCGTGCAAATCATTCGTTCCTCCCACGTCAACGCCGGTGGCTTCGTATTGCGTAACGCCGAACAGCCGGACGACAAGTACGACTGGGTTGTTGCCCATGACTTGAACCCACAGAAGGCTCGTATCCTGGCCATGGTCGCGCTGACCAAGACCAATGACAGCAAAGAACTGCAACGGATGTTCTGGGAATACTGATTCGCCCTCGCCCGACCGGTTCCGGTCGGGCACCGCTTTCACCACTCGCCCGCTACGGCGAGTGGCCTCCTATCTGATAAAAAAATCTCCTTCGTCCTACACCAATCGGGAAAAACTGCTGTCAGAGGATTTTCTTGAATTTTAAGCAGTTGCGAAAATGCCTACAGTTAAATACTGTATGCACGTACAGCTTAATAAGGACAATTCCGTGGCCACCACCTCTGCCTCTCCTGATGCCTATGTACGCATGGGTATGCGCGTTCAGAAAATCATCAACTCCCCCACCGCCCAGAAAGCCAAGGCGGCCCTGATCTTCCGACTTCCGGACGAGCCAGTGGATGAGTGGGAGCAATTACTCGAAGAAATCGACGAAAACGACAACGTCACCCTCGCCTACCGCGACGATGGCGGTGTGCAGATTTTCTGGGTTGTGCCGAAGGAAGATTGAGTCAATGAGTGTCCGTTTTTTTGCTTTGCTGTTTTTGCTCTTCGCGATGGGCGCGCAAGCTGACGCCCCGCGCACCTTCAACGAAGCCAAGAAAGTCGCCTGGAAGCTGTACGCCCCGCAATCCACCGAGTTCTATTGCGGCTGTAAATACACCGGCAACAAGGTGGACCTGTCGGCCTGCGGTTATGTGCCACGCAAAAATGCCAAGCGCGCTTCGCGCATCGAGTGGGAGCACATCGTCCCCGCCTGGCAGATCGGCCATCAGCGTCAGTGCTGGCAGGAAGGCGGGCGCAAGAACTGCACGCGCTACGACCCGACCTACCAGAAGGCCGAGGCCGACTTGCATAATCTGGTGCCGAGCATCGGCGAGGTGAATGGCGATCGCAGCAATTTCAGTTTTGGCTGGTTGCCGGAGCAATCGGGTCAATACGGTTCATGCCTGACCCAGGTCGACTTCAAGGCAAAAAAGGTCATGCCCCGCCCTTCCATTCGCGGAATGATCGCCCGAACGTACTTTTACATGAGCAAGCAGTACGGTTTGCGCCTGTCGAAACAGGATCGGCAACTGTACGAAGCATGGAACAAAACCTATCCGGTACAGGCCTGGGAACGTCAGCGCAATCAGAGCGTGGCGTGCGTGATGGGGCGCGGCAACGAGTTTGTCGGGCCGGTGGACATGAAAGCGTGCGGCTAAGCACTTCTTGAAAACAAAAAGGCCTGGGGTTGAATGCCCCAGGCCTTTTTCGTTTTCAATCGTGCTGCTGACACCCAAGCGTTTGGGTGACCGATGACGCCTTACTGAGTCACCGGATGCTCGATGACCAGCAGCTCGATGTTCTGTTTTTTCGCCCGGGTCAGCGCCGCGCGCACTTCTTCCTGCTTGGCTTCAGCTTCGGCTTTGGAATTGAATGGCCCTATCAGGATGCGGGTCTTGCCATTTTCCTTGACCACGCTGGAAACGAAACTGTGCTCGATCAGCCAGCCACTCAGGTCGCTGACAGCCTGGGTTATTTCACCTCGCACTTCCAGATCCCACTGCGGCGCAGATACCGCCGCCGGTGCTGCCACCACGACTGGCTGCGGCTTTGGCGCATCAGCGCGCTTATCCTCACCGCATCCCGCCAATGCCAGTACTGCGATTACCAAAGCCATTTTGCGCACAACGCTTCCCTCTGAATGCTGAAAGCGGAGATTTTAACACCCATGAATACTTCTCGAGTGCCGCAAAATGGGCGCAAAACAACGAGAATCATGGAGGCGGCCTCTGTATAGTTACGCCTTGGGAATCAATGCAGCATCTGCGCGTCAGAAAGAGGCACCCAAACCGTGAAACTTCGCACTAATCTATAGATACCACCGACCTCTGCACTGTCCGAATCAGGTGCCCTACAAAGCAATCAAGGAGAAGACCATGCTGATACTCACCCGCAAAGTCGGTGAAAGCATAAATATTGGCGATGACATTACGATCACCATTCTGGGCGTAAGCGGCCAGCAAGTCAGAATTGGCATCAACGCCCCGAAAGACGTTGCGGTACACCGCGAAGAAATCTATCAGCGCATTCAGGCAGGCCTGACCGCCCCGGACAAGCCGCAATCCTGAATCCTGCTGCAGTCAGTAGCCAGCCTGTTCGCCCCCGAACCACGGCTGGCTAAAGATTCACGCACAGCGATCACTCCTGCATCCCGCCCCATCCCCGAACGTGAAGCCGATACTACCGGCATGTCTCACGTCATGGCTGTCGGACGTTTCGGATTAAGCCTGGGGAAGTATGCATTCGTACCCGGCTAGCCAAACGTCACTCCCCGCGCCATGCCCGTGGCCGCCACGACCATCAACATCACCAGCAGCGCTTCGATATGACTGATCCGCGCGAACAGCTTCGCACGACTGGCATCAATGGCTGCGCCACGCGCCTGCGCAATCCGCCATTTGATCAGGGTGATCATCGGCGCAATTTCAAGCAGCAGAATCAGAACGAAAAGTGTCATCTTCAGATGGAACAATGGCTGGTGAAGATAGTAGTCAGTGCCCTTTTCGTACCCGGCAAAGGCTCGCATCCCACCGGTGATCAGCAGAATGACCGCTGAAATGCCCCACAGATTATCTGCAATCAAGACGCTGCGCGCCTCACCCAGCCCCGCGACCAACCGCCGAAAAGCGCTGCCGCGGGTCAGTACGGCCCAGAAACCCAGGGCGTAAGCCAAGAGATGAATCGCCGCAAAAAACCAGTGGGCAAGCATCGAGATACTCCAATCAGGTTTGAGTTGGATCAGCCTGTCAGTAGTAGCCCATTAAATCGGGGATTGCCTGCTCAGCGGTTATCGCTTGCACGGGTGGTGACTGCTGGCCCTCTCCTCGGCATCCTCGTCGAATGAAGCAACAAAGCAATAACCCCCCCTCAAAGCCGAGAGGGCACCGAGATACGCCCAGGATGTGCAACCTTTTTGCAAATCGCAGACAACAAAAAAGGGCCCACCTTTCGGTGAGCCCTTCTAGACCGCCCAGCAGAGCGGATTTTGTTTGGTAGGCGCGATTGGACTCGAACCAACGACCCCCACCATGTCAAGGTGGTGCTCTAACCAACTGAGCTACGTGCCTGCTGTGAGGCGGCATTCTACGGAATTCCGGAGGGGTGTCAACACCTTTTTTCGAGCTAACCCTATGAATATGCAAAATATTTAATTTCGCGGCTGCAAAGAAGATTTTGTGGTGGCTGGCGGTCGATTTTTAACTCGGGTAGGATCGATGCACTCGTAAAATATATTAAACAGAGGCAGCAGGATGGCGAACACACCCTACCCAGAGTCCTACTACGCCGCATCGGCCAATGCGGTTCCGCCGCGCCCGGCCTTGCAGGGTGATGTAGAGACTGATGTCTGTGTGATCGGTGCCGGTTACACCGGCCTGTCCTCCGCCCTGTTTCTGTTGGAAAACGGTTTCAAGGTCACGGTGCTGGAAGCCGCCAAGGTGGGTTTCGGCGCATCGGGTCGTAACGGTGGCCAGATCGTTAACAGTTATAGCCGCGACATCGATGTGATCGAGCGCAGCGTTGGCCCCAAGCAGGCGCAATTGTTGGGGCAGATGGCGTTCGAGGGTGGACGGATCATTCGTGAGCGGGTCGCCAAATATAATATTCAGTGCGACCTGAAGGACGGTGGTGTGTTCGCCGCGCTCACCGGCAAGCAGATGGGCCATCTGGAATCGCAAAAGCGTCTGTGGGAGCGTTTTGGTCACACGCAACTTGAGCTGCTGGATCAACGCCGCATTCGTGAAGTGGTGAACTGCGAGCAATACGTTGGCGGCATGCTCGACATGAGCGGCGGGCACATTCATCCGCTGAACCTGGTACTCGGCGAAGCCGCGGCGGTCGAGTCGTTGGGCGGCACTATCTATGAGCAGTCGCCGGCGGTACGCATCGAGCGCGGCGCAACCCCGGTAGTGCACACGCCTCAGGGCAGGGTCAGGGCCAGGTTCATCATCGTGGCGGGCAACGCCTACCTCGGTAATCTGGTGCCGGAATTGGCGGCCAAGTCGATGCCGTGTGGAACGCAGGTGATTACCACCGAGCCATTGGGCGAAGCGTTGGCCAAGAGCCTGTTGCCGCAGGATTACTGTGTCGAAGACTGCAACTACCTGCTCGACTATTACCGTCTGACCGGCGACAAGCGCCTGGTTTTCGGCGGTGGCGTGGTGTACGGCGCGCGGGACCCGGCGAATATTGAAGCGATCATCCGACCGAAGATGCTCAAGGCTTTCCCGCAGCTCAAGGACGTGAAAATCGATTACGCCTGGACCGGCAATTTCCTGCTGACCCTGTCGCGTCTTCCGCAGGTCGGACGCCTGGGCGACAACATCTACTACTCCCAGGGCTGCAGTGGCCACGGCGTGACGTACACGCACCTGGCAGGCAAGGTGTTGGCCGAAGCGTTGCGCGGCCAGGCTGAGCGTTTTGACGCGTTTGCTGACCTACCGCACTACCCTTTCCCCGGCGGGCAATTGCTGCGCACACCGTTTGCGGCGCTGGGCGCCTGGTACTACGGATTGCGGGACAAGTTCGGCTACTGAGCAACACCGCACTACTTTGTGGGAGCGAGCGCGCTCGCTCCCACAGGTTCGATTCAGAAATCGACAGTCGCCGAAAGCAGGTACGTGCGCGGCGTCGACAGCGTCAATCCCGGCTCGCTGTCATCCGAAGCACCGGCCGAACTCCAGTAACGCTTGCCCGCCACGTTCTCGATGTTGGCGCGCAAGGTGATGTTCTTTTCCTCGACCTTGAACGCGTAGCGGGCGCCTACATCAAAACGCTCCCACGAATCGATTTCCTTGACGTTGGACTGGTCCAGATACTGCGAGCTGGAATAGATGCCGCGACTGGTCAGCGTCAGCCCCTGCAAGGTCGGCACATCCCACTCGGCGCCGAGGTTGACGTTGTATTCCGGCGTCGCCGGCGCACGGTTACCGTCGAAGGTGCCGTTGGCGGTGTTGGTCAACTCGCTGTCGATGTACATGACACCGCCGAGCAGGCGGAAACCCTTGAGCGGTTCACCGAACACGCTCAGTTCCACGCCTTCGTTTTGACGCTTGCCGTTCGGGCCGAAGACGCGCGTCGTGGCGTTGGTTTCATAGGCCGGCTGCTTGATCCGGAACACTGCGGCGGTGACGGCAAACGCACCTGCGTCATACTTGGCGCCGACCTCGACCTGACGGCTGATAAACGGCGGGAAGATTTCGTCCTCGTTCACTGAAGTCGATGGCGCGATCTTGCCCTGGCTCAAGCCTTCCATGTAGTTGGCGTACAGCGACAGCTTGTCGGTAGCCTTGAACAGGATGCCGCCCGACGGCGAAACCTTTTCCTCATCGTAGGCCGTGTCACCTTTGACATCGTCCGTCCAGTCATCAACCTTCACCCGCTGCCAGCGGGCGCCGAGGGTCAGCAACACACGGTCATCGAAGAACCCCAGCGTGTCGGACAGCGCCAGACCGCTGAAGCGGTTCTCGGTGTAGACCTTCGAATCGAGTCGAGTGGGCCTGACAGGTGTCGCTGTTACCACCGGGTTATAGAGGTTGCTGTTGGCCGTGGCATAACGGGCGCCGCCATTTTCGAAATCCATGTAGAAATAGCTGGCAGCCAGGTTGACTTCATGGCTCACGGGCCCGGTATGGAACCAGTTGCGCACCCCGGCGGTAGCCGTCCGGACACTTTCGTCACGGGTGAAGTCACGGGGTTGAACGCTGAAGTCGCCCCGGTTGTTGGTGACCGCAACGGCATGACGGAGGAAGTCATGATTGCTTTCGCGCGCGCCCACACCGCCGTACAGCATCACGTTATCGCTGACATCGAACTCACCGTTCACTGTGCCGAACGTGTCGTTGGTACTCGCCTTGCTCCAGGGCTGCGCATAGTTGTGGCGGACATCGCTGGCATGCGGAACCTGTGCGGCGGCGCCAACTTGCACGCGCTCCTGCGGGGCGTCGGTATCGCGTTCGGTGCGCCCCAGGTCGGTCGAGAGTCGTAGGCGCTCACCACGAAAATCCAGGCCCAGCACGGCCATCTCGCGGTCGACATTCTGGTGATCCCATTCGGTGTCGCCGGACTGTTTTACGCCGTTGAAACGAATGCCGAACTTGTTGTCTTCACCGAAGCGCCTGCCGATATCCACGGCACCGCCGGTCTGGCTGTCGGACGCGTAGTTGCCGGTAAACGAAGTGATCGGCTTGTCGGTCGCGCGTTTAGGCACCACGTTGATCCCGCCACCCACGGCACCTCGCGGCGAGATGCCGTTGATGAGCTGGCTCGGGCCTTTGAGAATGTCAACGCGGTCGGCCATCTCCATGTCGATCGTATAGGTCGGCAAAACGCCGTAGAGGCCGTTGTAGGCGACATCACTGTTGAACAGGCTGAACCCGCGAATGGTGAATTGCTCATAGCGCCCACCGGCCGGGTTGGTGGCGCGAACGGAAGGATCGCTGGCGATCAGCTCGCCCAGGGTACGCGCCTGCAAGTTCTTGACCGCCTCGCTGGTGTAGGTGGTCATGCTGAACGGCGTTTCCATGAAGTCTTTCGAGCCCAGCAAACCTTGCGAGCCGCGACGCGCAACCTGACCGCCGGCATACACCTCGCCGTCTGCCCCGCCGGTGGCACCAAGAATCGAGGTCGGGGCCAGTTGCAGGCTGCTGCCTTCTGGTGCCGGGGTCAGGATGTACGCCTGTTCGCCGACCGCTTGCAACTGCAGACCGGAACCCTGCAACAGTCGCGCAAAGCCCTCCTCGACCGCGTAATCGCCGGACAGGCCGGTGCTGTTGCGACCGCTGACCAGCGCGGGGTCAATCGAGAGATTGACCCCAGACAACCCCGCGAAACGGGTCAGCGCATCACTCAGGCTGCCGGCAGGCACCTGATAATTGCGTCGGGCACTGTCTTCGGCCCAGCTTGCGGTTATGAACAATGGACTGGCACTCAGGCCCAACAACAGGCTCAGGTGCAACAACGGACGCAGACGCGGATAACAAGGTGCAGGCATTGAATTTGCTCTCTTGATTCGTTCACATGCCTTGAATGACAAGCGAGTCGAAAAAAGGGGACAGGCTTTACACACTATTTTTGCGCGGCAGCAACGTGACCCAGTAGCGGGTTCGGGAATGCACCTCCAGCGGCAGACTGGCCGCAAGCAGCGCGAGGACGCGATCCGTGTCGTCGAGACGGAAACTGCCGGTGACACGCAGGCTTTCCAGTTCAGGCTCCCAGCGCAGAACGCCCGGTCGGTAAGAGCCGAGTTCGCGCAGGAAATCCCCCAGCGGCTGGTTCTTCGCCATCAGCACGCCTTCACGCCAACCTGGTGCAAGCGCATCGAATGGCGTGATCGCGCCGACACCCGCCGCTTCAAGGCTGACCTGCTGCCCCTCGCGCAATGCCAGTGCCGCCCCATGCAGGGGCTGCAACTGCACGCTACCGTTGAACACCGACACCCGACAGCCGCGCGCCTCCTGGCGCACGCAGACTTCGCTCTGGCTGAGGATAACGTTGCCGAACTTCGTCTGGATCGTCAGCGGCGCAGTGCCCGGCACCTTCAGCGACAGCTCGCCTTCTATCAGCTTCACGCGGCGGTTCTGCACATCCACATCGACGGCACTGGCGGTATTGAGCTGCAAGGAACTGCCATCGGCGAGCTGCACCTTTTTGCGCTCGCCAGTGGCGGTGTGCAGGTCGGCACGCCAGACGTCCAGAGGCAATTGTCGACTGATCAGCCAGGCCGCCGGCACCAACGCCACGGCGCCCAATGCGCGCTTCAGCACTGCGCGTCGGCCAGGATCAGGGCGGTCCAGGCTGCTCAGCGCCAGCGCCGACGGCAGATCGGCGAAACGCTGACGCAAGGCCTGGGCCTTCTGCCAGGCCTGCTCGTGACTGGCGCAGGTGTCGCGCCAACGCTGCAAGTTCGCGCGGTCCTGCTCATTGGCGCCACCAGATTCGAGCAACGCAAGCCATTGTGCCGCAGCCCGGACGGCCTGACGGAGATCGGATGAAGACTGACTGTTCACAGTTCCACCAACAGGCAATGCTCGTAGGCTTGCGCCATGTAACGTTTGACCGTGCGCTCCGACACCCGCAGGCGCTCGGCGATTTGCTGGTAGTTCAAGCCTTCAAGCTGACTCCAGAGAAACGCTCGGCGCACCGCCCTTGGCAGTCCGTCGAGCAGCTCATCCAGTGCTTGCAGGGTTTCCAGCAGCAGCCAGCGCTGTTCGGGTGATGGCGCACAGTCTTCAGGCATCGACGCCAACGCAGCCAGATAGGCTTGCTCAAGGCTGCGACGCTGATAGAAGTTGCTCAACAGGCGTTTGCCGACGGTCAGCAGATAGGCACGGGGCTCTTGCAAGTCAGCGATGCGCTGAGAGCTGGCGAGCACACGCAAGAACGTATCCTGACTCAAATCCGCCGCATCACAGCCGTTGCCCATGCGCCTTCTCAACCAGCCTTCCAGCCAGCCACGGTGATCGCGGTACAGGTCGTGGAGGGTTTGCTCCTTCGGCATCGCTGCATCACTCATCTCAAGAAGCCCTGTGCCAAGGAGTTATCGTAAATGAGAGTGATTCTAATTAATGTCAGAGCTACGAAGGAAGTCCTTTATGCAACGGACGCGCAGAAAGGTCATATGGGTAAGCGTGAAGTGGCATAAAAGCCAAATTTCAGACACAAAAAACCCCGGTCTTTCGACCAGGGTCTTTGCTATCGACTCGAAGATCACCAGAGGCTTCTTCGTAGCTCCAAGGCGTTCAGTGGGCCTTGAGGCAGATATGGCGCAGCGGACGGGACTCGAACCCGCGACCCCCGGCGTGACAGGCCGGTATTCTAACCGACTGAACTACCGCTGCGTATCGCTTTGGACTTGCGTCCTAACTCGTCTGATTGAAGCTCCGAGATTTTTCAATCTCTCTTTCAATCTCAAATCAGGGATAAACCTGACTCGGAAAATATGGCGCAGCGGACGGGACTCGAACCCGCGACCCCCGGCGTGACAGGCCGGTATTCTAACCGACTGAACTACCGCTGCGCGTCGGTGGAGGCTTTTCAGCTTCCCTCCTGCTTTCGCAAGAGTCTCAAGAAGTGGTGGGTGATGACGGGATCGAACCGCCGACATTCTGCTTGTAAGGCAGACGCTCTCCCAGCTGAGCTAATCACCCTTTGCTTCTCTGAGGCCGCGAAATTTACGCACCTAACGAAGCTAAGTCAATAGCAGGATTGAAGTTTTTCTGAAAAAGACAAAATCGTGTCATCCCTGGGGATGTGCACGACCGTCAGACCGCTTCGCGAGCAGGCTCGCTCCCACAGTGGACCGCGTTTTTAATGTGGGAGCGAGCCTGCTCGCGAAGAGGCCGGGACATTAGGCATCAATGCAGAAGACCGCCTCCGCACTGCTATTCGCTGTAAATCATCTTCTTGGTCATGCCGCCATCGACCACAAACTCCTGGCCCGTGACGAAACCCGCATTCTTCGACAGCAACCAGGCAACCATCGCCGCCACGTCCTCGACCGTCCCTACCCTGCCCGCCGGATGCTGCGCATGGTCGGCTTCGGTCAGTGGTTCGGCACGCCGCACCCCAGGGTCTCGCGCATCGATCCAGCCAGGGCTGACGGCGTTGACGCGAATTTCCGGCCCGAGGCTGATCGCCAAGGCATGAGTCAAGGCCAGCAGACCGCCCTTGCTCGCCGCATAGGCCTCCGTGTCGGGTTCCGACTGCCCGGCGCGGGTCGAGGCCAGGTTGACGATCGCACCGCTGTGAGCACGCAGGTACGGCGCACAGTGCTTGGCCAGCAGCATCGGCCCGCTGAGGTTTACCGCCAGTACCCGATTCCAGTAAGACAGATCGAGGCTTTCCAGGGTGATGTTGTGCGGATCGGCCACTGCCGCGTTGCACACCAGCGCATCCAGACGCCCGAACTGCCCCAGCACTTCGGCAACACCCAACGCCACCTGCCCTTCGTTCGAGACGTCCATGGCGATGAACCAGGCGTTGTCGCCCAGCACCTTCGCCACTTTCGAACCGCGCACCCGATCCAGGTCCGTCAGCACCACCTGCCAGCCTTCGCTGATCAGCCAGGCCGCGATCCCCAGACCAATGCCTCGCGCAGCACCGGTGACCAGTGCAACGCGACCATTGGAAGCGGACGATGTGGACAATTCGATCACAAGGCAGCCAACCCGCGCGCCAGATCAGCCTGCAGGTCGGCCACGTCTTCCAGACCGACCGCAATGCGGATCAGGCTGTCACGAATGCCCGCGGCTTCACGCTCTTGCGGCGCCAGACGGCCGTGGGAGGTGGTGCTCGGGTGGGTGATGGTGGTCTTGCTGTCGCCAAGGTTGGCGGTGATCGAAATCAATCGGGTTGCATCGATAAAGCGCCACGCGCCCTCTTTGCCGCCCTTGACCTCGAAACTCACCACGGCGCCGAAACCTTTCTGCTGACGCAGTGCCAGCGCATGCTGCGGATGGCTTTTCAGGCCGGCGTAATGGACTTTCTCGATACCGTCCTGCTGCTCCAGCCACTCGGCCAGTTGCTGGGCATTGGCGCAGTGCGCCTTCATGCGCAGGTTCAGGGTTTCCAGGCCTTTGAGGAAGATCCACGCGTTGAACGGGCTCAAGGTTGGCCCGGCGGTGCGCAGGAAACCGACCACTTCTTTCATCTGCTCACTGCGACCGGCCACTACGCCGCCCATGCAACGGCCCTGGCCGTCGATGAACTTGGTCGCCGAGTGCACGACAATGTCCGCGCCCATCTTCAGCGGCTGCTGCAGTGCAGGCGTGCAGAAGCAGTTGTCGACCACCAGCATCGCGCCTTTGGCGTGAGCGATTTTCGCCAGTTCGGCGATGTCCACCAGCTCGGCCAGCGGATTGGACGGCGACTCGACAAACAGCAATTTGGTGTTGGCCTTGATCGCCGCGTCCCAGCCGGACAGATCCGCCAGAGGCACGTAATCGACTTCGATGCCGAAGCGCTTGAAGTACTTCTCGAACAGGCTGATGGTTGAACCGAACACGCTGCGCGAGACCAGCACATGGTCGCCGGCGCTGCACAGGCTCATCACCACCGCCATGATGGCGGCCATGCCAGTGGCGGTGGCCACGGCTTGCTCGGCGCTTTCCAGCGCGGCAATACGCTCTTCGAACGCGCGCACGGTCGGGTTGGTGTAGCGCGAGTAAACGTTGCCCGGCACTTCCCCGGCAAAACGTGCGGCCGCGTCGGCGGCGGTACGGAATACATAGCTGGAAGTGAAGAACATCGGATCACCGTGTTCGCCTTCCGGCGTGCGGTGCTGACCGGCGCGTACGGCCAGGGTATCGAACGCTACGCCTTCGAGGTCGCTGTCCAGCCGACCGGCATCCCAATCCTGACTCATGCTGTCACTCCTTGCCTTGCTCTTCTAGTAGATACAAAACCGGCCCCTCAGGGCCGGTAGTTACTCAGTTGTTGTACAGATCAATGATCGCGCTGACTGCCTGCGTCTTGACCTTGGAGGCATCGTTGCGTGCCTGCTCGATCTTGTTCAGGTAAGCCTCGTCAACGTCGCCGGTCACGTACTGGCCGTCGAACACCGCGCAATCGAACTTGTCGATCTTGATCTTGCCGCCACCGACCGCTTCGATCAAGTCAGGCAAGTCCTGATAGATCAGCCAGTCTGCGCCGATCAGATCCGCGACGTCCTGGGTCGAACGGTTATGGGCGATCAGCTCATGAGCGCTCGGCATGTCGATGCCGTAGACGTTCGGGTAGCGAACGGCCGGTGCCGCGGAGCAGAAGTAGACGTTTTTGGCGCCAGCTTCGCGGGCCATCTGGATGATTTGCTTGCAAGTGGTGCCGCGAACGATCGAGTCATCCACCAGCATCACGTTCTTGCCGCGGAATTCCAGTTCGATGGCGTTGAGCTTCTGGCGTACGGATTTTTTCCGTGCAGCCTGGCCCGGCATGATGAAGGTACGACCGATATAACGGTTCTTCACGAAGCCTTCGCGGAACTTCACGCCCAGGTGGTTCGCCAGCTCCAGCGCAGCGGTACGGCTGGTGTCCGGAATAGGGATAACCACGTCGATGTCGTGATCCGGACGCTCGCGCAGGATCTTCTCGGCGAGCTTCTCACCCATGCGCAGACGGGCTTTATAAACCGAGACACCGTCGATGATCGAGTCCGGACGCGCCAGGTAGACGTGTTCGAAGATGCACGGAGTCAGGGACGGGTTGGTCGCGCACTGACGGGTGTGCAGCTTGCCGTCTTCAGTGATGTAGACCGCTTCGCCCGGTGCCAGGTCGCGAATCAGGGTGAAACCGAGCACGTCCAGGGACACGCTTTCGGAGGCGATCATGTACTCCACGCCTTCGTCGGTGTGACGCTGACCGAAAACGATCGGACGGATGCCGTGCGGGTCGCGGAAACCGACGATGCCGTAACCGGTCACCATCGCCACGACAGCGTAACCACCGACGCAACGGTTGTGCACGTCAGTGACGGCAGCGAACACGTCTTCTTCGGTAGGCTGCAACTTGCCACGCTGGGCCAGTTCGTGCGCGAACACGTTGAGCAGCACTTCCGAATCGGAATTGGTGTTGACGTGGCGCAGGTCAGATTCGTAAATCTCCTTGGCCAGCTGTTCAACGTTGGTCAGGTTACCGTTGTGCGCCAGGGTGATGCCGTAAGGCGAGTTGACGTAGAACGGTTGAGCTTCGGCCGAGGTCGAGCTGCCCGCGGTCGGGTAACGCACATGGCCAATGCCCATGTGACCGACCAGACGCTGCATGTGACGCTGATGGAACACGTCACGCACCAGGCCATTGTCCTTGCGCAGGAATAACCGGCCGTCATGGCTGGTCACGATACCGGCAGCGTCCTGGCCGCGGTGCTGGAGGACGGTTAGCGCGTCATACAGCGCCTGATTGACGTTCGACTTACCGACGATACCGACGATGCCACACATGCGACGCAACCCCTACTTAATGGATCTGAACTGAACACAACTCACTGAGGCGTTTTGGCCGTCGGCAAGAGGTGCTCCTTGAACGGTATTTCAGCGGGTACGCTGATACCGCTGGCAAGCCACTGACTGCTCCACCCGAGAATCAGGTTTTTGGACCAGTCTGCGACCAATAGAAATTTTGGCACGAGTTGCGACTGTTGCCACCACCCGTCCTGCTGTACCGGCCCCAGGCTCAACAGCCCGACCGCCACGACCACCAGCAACACGCCACGCGCGGCGCCGAAGGCCATGCCGAGGAATCGATCGGTCCCGGACAACCCGGTGACGCGAACCAATTCGCCGATAAGATAATTGATCATTGCGCCTACGATCAGCGTGGCGACAAACATTATTGCGCAGCCCGTGATCACACGTGCCGATGGCGTTTCGATGTATCCGGCGAGGTATTCGGACAATGCACCACCGAACATCCAGGCGACGACTCCTGCGATGATCCAGGTCACCAGCGATAATGCTTCTTTGACGAAGCCGCGGCTCAGACTGATCAATGCGGAGATGGCGACGATTGCAACGATCGCCCAGTCAACCCAGGTAAATGGCACAGTGCAGCCTACAGACGGATAAGGCGGCGCATTTTAGCAGAGCCCATGCTTATCGGTAAGCTGCGATTGTCAGTGCATTTCAAATCGGGTCGATAGTTTTCAACCGCGCTCAGGCTGGAAGCGCACCACAAAACCCTTGAGGTTCTGCTGGCGGTTCAATAAGTCGCGCAGACGATCGGCTTCCGCACGCTCGATCAGCGGCCCTACGAACACCCGATTCTTGCCGTCAGCCGTGCGAATGTAGGCGTTGTAGCCTTGGCTGCGCAGGGTTTTCTGCAGGTTTTCTGCGCTGGCACGGCTCGACAGGCTGGCCAGTTGCACCGACCAGCTGACCGACAGGCCATTGGCGTCGACGCGGCTTTGAGTGGTGTCCGGTTTACCCGGTGCGGCGGTAATCGGCTGGCTCGGCGCAGTCGTTGGCTTGTTGACCGGAGCCGGTGCCGGAGGCGGCGTTACCGGTTTTGCGGCAGGCGCAGGTGCGACGGGCGCAGTCGGCGCGATCGGCATTACGGGTTCTTCCTGCTGCGCGATGTCGTCATCACTCGGCACAGGCTCCTGCGGCAAGACTTGCGGCTCAGGCACCGCCACCGGCTCAACCTGCACCTGCGGCACCGAAGGCGCTTGCGGGGCGGCTGGCGCTTCGACCGTCACCTGACGCTGCTCATCCTGACGGGAAAACAGCATCGGCAGGAAAATCACCGCCAGCGCCACCAGCACCAGGGCGCCGACCATGCGCTGTTTGTAAGCCTTATCCAGCAATGCCATTTGCCGCTTCCTCCGTGGAGCGCCGGGCCAGCCATTCAAGGGCCTCGGCAACACAATAAAATGATCCGAACAACAGAATTTCGTCGTCGCTCGTCGCCAGCGCGCACTGCCCTTCCAGGGCGGCGGCCACGCTGTCATAGGACGCGACTGAAGCACCAAGGTTGTGCAACACCCCGTGCAAATCGGCGACCGGTCGCGCCCGCGACGAATCCAGCGGCGCAACAGCCCAGTGCTGGACACTAGCATTCAATTCGCCGACAACACCATCCAGATCCTTGTCCGCCAGCAATCCAAACACCGCCAGACGCTTGCCGGCCGGCGGTCGGCTCGCCAAACGACGGGCCAGGTATTCGGCGGCGTGAGGGTTATGCCCCACATCCAGCAACAGGTTCAGACGCTTGCCCTGCCAGTCGAACTGGCGGCGGTCGAGACGACCAACCACCCGCGTGGCTTTCAGCGCATCAATAATCTGCGCATCGACCCAGGGCAAACCGAGCAACAGGTACGCCTGCAACGCCAGCGCGGCGTTTTCCATCGGCAGATCGAGCAACGGCAGATCATGCAACTCGACTACACGTCCTTGAGCGTCAAGACCGCGCCATTGCCAGTTGTGATCGGTGACACCGAGGTCAAAATCGCGTCCCCGCAGGAAAAACGGGCAAGCCAGCTCGCGCGCCTTGTCCAGCAGAGGTTGAGGAGGATTCAGGTCGCCACAGAGCGCAGGCGCGCCCTGGCGGAAGATACCGGCCTTTTCATAGGCCACTGACTCACGGGTGTCGCCCAGATAATCCGCGTGATCCACGCCGATGCTGGTCACCAGCGCCATGTCGGCATCCACCACGTTGACCGTGTCCAGTCGCCCGCCCAGACCGACTTCCAGCACCACGGCATCCAGCGCTGACCGTTGAAACAGCCAGAACGCCGCCAGGGTGCCCATTTCGAAGTAAGTCAGGGAGGTTTCGCCACGCCCTGCCTCTACCGCAGCAAAGGCTTCGCACAGCTCGGCATCCGTCGCTTCGACGCCGTTGACCTGCACCCGCTCGTTGTAACGCAGCAGGTGCGGAGAATTGTAGACACCAACCTTCAGACCCTGCGCCCGCAGCAATGAAGCCACGAATGCGCAGGTGGAACCCTTGCCGTTGGTGCCGGTGACCGTGATCACCCGAGGCGCCGGCTTGCCCAGCCCCATGCGGGACGCTACCTGTTGCGAGCGCTCAAGGCCCATGTCGATGGCCGAAGGGTGCAACTGCTCAAGGTAGGCGAGCCACTCGCCAAGGGTGCGTTGGGTCATATGTTTGCAGGCACCGGCGGAACGACGATCGGCTCGATTGGCGCGGCGACGAATTTCGGCGTCGGCTTGCCGGTCAGTTGCGCCAGCAGGTTACCCAGGCGCGGACGCAGTTCCTGACGGTGAATGATCATGTCGATCGCACCGTGCTCCAGCAGGAATTCGCTGCGCTGGAAGCCTTCCGGCAGTTTTTCGCGAACGGTTTGCTCGATCACGCGTGGACCGGCGAAGCCGATCAGGGCTTTCGGCTCGCCGACGATCACGTCGCCAAGCATCGCCAGGCTGGCGGAGACGCCGCCGTAGACCGGATCGGTCAGCACGGAGATGAACGGAATGCCTTCTTCACGCAGACGCGCCAGTACCGCAGAGGTCTTGGCCATTTGCATCAGGGAAATCAGGGCTTCCTGCATCCGCGCACCGCCGGAAGCGGCGAAGCAGATCATCGGGCATTTGTTTTCCAGGGCGTAGTTGGCGGCGCGTACGAAGCGCTCACCGACGATCGCACCCATGGAACCGCCCATGAAGGAGAATTCGAAGGCCGAAACCACCACCGGCATGCCCAGCAGGGTGCCGCTCATGGAGATCAGCGCGTCTTTTTCGCCGGTCTGCTTTTGCGCAGCGGTCAGGCGGTCCTTGTACTTCTTGCCGTCGCGAAACTTCAGACGGTCGACTGGCTCCAGGTCCGCACCCAGCTCGCTGCGGCCTTCGGCGTCGAGGAAAATGTCGATACGGGCGCGGGCGCCGATACGCATGTGGTGGTTGCACTTCGGGCAAACATCCAGGGTCTTTTCCAGCTCCGGACGATACAGCACAGCCTCGCAAGACGGGCATTTGTGCCACAGACCTTCAGGCACCGAGCTCTTCTTGACCTCGGAACGCATGATCGAAGGGATCAGTTTGTCTACTAACCAGTTGCTCATGCTTTCTTTCTCCAGTACCGGCGGCCCGAACGCTCTGGTTCGCAGCCCCGCGTATGCCCTTGAGCTAAATTCATGTGTGTGGCGATGATCGGTGGGTAGCCGGGTCAGTGAAGCGTGACCTGCGTACAACCCATCAATCCTCAGCCGTGCCTGCTTTGTGCAGCGCAGTGCATTTTGGGACGGCGGCAGTCTGCCAGCCGTCACATCAACTACTTGCTGCTGCGTACTGCGTTAATGAATGCCTGAATCTTTGCGTGATCCTTGATGCCCTTGCTCGCCTCTACTCCACCACTGACGTCCACGGCGTAAGGCCGAACCCGGGCAATCGCTTCTGCGACGTTGTCCGGCGTCAAACCGCCCGCCAGGATGATCGGCTTGCTCAAGCCTTGCGGTATCAGAGACCAGTCGAACGCTTCGCCGGTTCCGCCAGGTACACCTTCAACGTAGGCGTCGAGCAGAATACCGCTGGCACTTGGAAACGCATTGCATGCCGCCGCAATGTCGTCGCCCGCCTTGACCCGCAGCGCCTTGATGTACGGTCGATGCCAGCCTTCACAGTCGGCAGCGGTTTCGTCGCCATGGAACTGCAACAGGTCCAGCGGCACGGCGTCGAGCAACTCTCCCAACTCGCAACGGCTGGCGTTGACGAACAAACCCACAGTCGTCACGAACGGCGGCAGCGCCTTGATGATGTCGCGCGCTTGCTGGAACGTCACAGCCCGCGGGCTCTTGGCGTAAAACACAAACCCGATGGCATCAGCCCCGGCCTCGACCGCCGCCAACGCATCTTCTATGCGGGTAATCCCGCAAATCTTGCTGCGAACGGCTGACATGTCGATAAAACCTCAGGGTAAATCCGAGAAAGTCCCGGATGGTAACAAATGCGTTCGAGGGCGTCAGCCGTCAAGTTCGGTGAAACCGGTCAGGAAGTGTGGGCCAATGTAACGTTCAGGCAATTCGAACTCGTCGCGGTACTCGACCTGCACCAGATACAGGCCGAATGGATGCGCCGTTACCCCGCCGGAACGGCGAATGCGGCTCTCCAGCACTTCCTTCATCCACTCCACCGGACGCTCGCCGGCGCCGATGGTCATCAATACACCGGCAATGTTACGCACCATGTGGTGCAGGAAGGCGCTGGCGCGGATATCCAGCACGATCATCTTGCCGTGACGCGTGACGCGCAGGTGATGCAGCTCCTTGACCGGCGATTTGGCCTGGCACTGGCCGGCGCGAAAAGCGCTGAAGTCGTGGGTGCCGACCAGGTATTGCGCAGCCTCGGCCATGCGCTCGACGTCGAGCGGACGGTGATTCCAGGTAATTTCTTCGTTCAGGTGCGCCGGGCGGATCTGATCGTTGTAGATCACGTAGCGATAGCGCCGGGCGATGGCCTTGAACCGCGCATGGAAATGCGCCGGCATGACCTTGGCCCAACTGACGCTGACGTCGTGGGGCAAGTTGATGTTGGCGCCCATTACCCAGGCTTTCATCGACCGCTCGACCTGTGTGTCGAAATGCACCACCTGCCCGCACGCATGCACGCCGGCGTCCGTGCGCCCGGCGCACAGCAGCGACACGGGTGAGTCGGCAACTTTGGACAAGGCGTTTTCCAGGGTTTCCTGCACCGTGAGCACGCCGGAGGCCTGACGCTGCCAGCCGCGATAGCGAGAGCCTTTGTATTCAACGCCCAACGCGATGCGGAAAAAGCCGTCGGCCGCCATTTCGGCGGCCGGGTTATCTATATTTGCCAAGGAGTGACAGCCTGCTGATCTACGCAAAGGCGGGCATTATAAGGCCGCCGGACCGGGACGCCAGAGGCGTGTGTCGTTTGTGCCGTTGCAGTGTCCACACAGACTTCGCTATATAGATAAATACACAACGAAAAAAAACAGCACACCACCGAGACCTGATGATGAATGCACCTCTCAAAGAAGCCGTCGGCCTGGCGTACAGCCTGGAAGGCATGCTGCACGCCAAACGCAAAACGTGGGAAGCCATCGACGAAATGGCCCGACGCATCAAACCCGGCATGCGTGAGTCCGAGGCACTGGCCATGAGCCTCGACGTATTGAACGAACTCGGGATGGACCGCATCTGGCACCCGTCAAAAATCCGCTTTGGCGAAAACACCCTGAAAACCTTCAAGCAACGCTCCGAAGGCGATCCGGTACTGGCCGAGAACGACATTTTCTTTATCGACCTCGGCGTGGTCTGGGATCGCCATGAAGGCGACTCCGGCGCTACGTTCGTCGTCGGTGACGATCCCGAGATGAAGGCCTGCGCGACGGCCGCGAAGACCTTGTTCGATCAGGTTCACGAATACTGGCGTACACAGCAGGTGGCCGGTCCCGAGCTGTATCGCTATGCCGACGAACAGGCGACGGCGATGGGCTGGAAGCTGAACCTGGAAATCAAGGGGCATCGGGTCAGTGATTTCCCCCATGCGATTTATCGTGCCGGGGATCTGGGGAATTTCGAGGAATGTCCGAATGTGGGGTTATGGATTCTGGAAATCCAGATCGCCCACCCTACCCGGCCGTTTGGTGCGTTTTATGAGGATTTGCTGGTCTGAACCAAAAAGCTTCGCGGGCAAGCCTCGCTCCTACAGGTTCGGTGAGCCCCGTAGGAGCGAGGCTTGCCCGCGAAGACACCCCGACAAACTCCATCGCACTATTGTTAAAACAAAAACGGCAGCCTCAATGGGCTGCCGTTTTGTTTATGCCTTACCGATCACTCAAGCCAGACGCGAAAGCATTTCCTTGGCTTCGCTCTTCTGACCCGCATCACCTTCGCTGACCACCTCATTGAGGATGTCCCGCGCGCCATCGGCGTCGCCCATGTCGATGTAGGCCTGGGCCAAATCGAGCTTGGTGGCGACTTCGTCGGTGCCGGAGAGGAAATCGAATTCCGGTTCGTCAGCGGCGGAAGCCAATGCGTCTTCGGCAGTGAAGGTCGGCTCGCCAATGCTCTGCGAAAGACGATCCAGCTCGGCGTTGACGTCATCCAGCTCAGCGGCAAATGCATCCGGAGCATCCATTTCATCGGCCAGCGACAGATCGAAATCCGCCGGCAGCTCCAGATCATCCAGCGCGACCTCAGGAGCGGCGGCTGGCACTTCCACGGCAGGCAAGTCCTTGACGTCGTCATCCAGGCTCAACAGGAAATCGTCTTCATCGAGGATCCCTGGCGACGGATCGGCACCGAGGTCCATGTCCAGATCGAAGTCCGACAGGTCGTCGAGGTTTTCCTTGATTTCAGTCTGTTGCTGCAACACCGACTCAAAGCTCAGGTCGTCGTCCAGCGGGAATTCATCCAGTTCGGCCAAAGCCTCTGGTTCTGGCTCAGGCGTCGGCTCAGGCGCAGCCACCACAGGAACGACGTTTTCCAGATCATCCAGACTCAGATCAAACGCGCTGTCGAAGTCGTCATCGGCCAGTGCCGGCGCCGGCTCTTCGGACTCGTCCATCAACAGCTCTTTGACGTATTCGGCGTCCAGCTCGGCGGCAACGGCCGCAGCAGCCAGACCACCCGCCACGACGACCGCCATGGCCGGGAAGCGGCTTTTCAGCTCTTCGACACGGGCGAAGTTTTCGCCGTTGGCCACGAGCTGACGCTCCTGGGCCACGAACGCATCGCGGTCGCCCTGCTGGCCATAGACTTCCATCAGCTTCAGACGCAGGTCACTGCGCTGAGGCTCTTGCTTGATGCCATCTTCCAGCAACGCAGCCGCCTGATTCAGGCGACCGGCGGCCATGTGCGACTGCGCCTTGGCCAGCACGTCGTCATCACGATCAGCAGCAGGCGCGACCAGTGGCGCGGCGATCGGCGGCATGACCACCACTGGCTCAATGACCGGAGCCGGAGCGGGAGCCGGGGTTGGCGCGGGTGCAGGAGCTGGCGCGGTCGCGAGCTTCACGCTTGGCGGCGGCACTTCCAGACCTTCGAAGCTGCTTTCAGGCAAATCCAGATCAGCGGAGAAATCCTGCTCCTCGGACAAGGCACGGGCCATCCGCAGGTGTTTCTCGGCTTCCTGCTGGGCTTTGCGGCGACGGGCCAGCAACAGCAGCAACAGCAGCAGAACCACTGCCCCACCGCCGACCAGACCCAGCAGCACCGGATTGGTCAGCAGATCGTTGAATTTCTGATCGTCAGACGCGGCTGGCGCTGGCTCGACAGGCGTTTCAGTCGGAGCTGGCGCTGCCTCAGGAGCGGCCGCCACCGGGGCTGGCGTTACGGGTGCAGGGCTCGGCGTCAATTCGGCCGAGATCGCCGGGGCCGCCGCAACAGCAGCAGCCGGCGCACCCGCAGCACCTTCGGCCTGCATCTTGGCCAGTTGATTGTTCTTCAGCTCGATCAGGCGTTGCAGCTTGTCCAGCTGACTTTGCAGATCGGTCATGCGGCTTTTCAGTTCAGCATTGTCACGACGGGTCGTGTCGAGGCTTTCCTGGGCCAGGGCCAGTTTGTTGCTCAAGGCCTTCGCATCACCTGCAGCACCTTTGCCACCGGCCTTGCCGGACTCGGCAGACACCAGGCTCAGTTTGTCCTTGGCGGGCTGCACTGGAGCGCCTTCAGCGCGAGGGCGCTTGGTCGCGTCGAGTTGCTGCTGCCCTGCTCCAGGCTTCGCCACATAGCGACGCCCCTGACGCCACGCAGTGTTCTGCGCAGCGACTTCGGCAATGGCTTTGGGTTGCGGCACGCTGGCGACTTGCGTCTGATCCGGCAGGCGCAGCACCTGACCGGTTTTCAGCAAGTTGATGTTGCCGTTGATGAAGGCATCCGGGTTCAGCGCCTGGATGGCCAGCATGGTTTGCTGAACCGAGCCGCCATTGCGCGCCTTCGCAGCGATTTCCCAGAGGGTATCGCGCGGCGTGGTGGTGTATTGGGTCGGCTTGGTAGCGCCGGTCACCGGTGCAGCGACAGTCTGAGTCGGCGCCGGCTGCGCAGCCGCTTCAGCGGTTTGCGGCGAGAATTTGGACGGATCGAGCAGCACGCTGTAATCGCGCAGCAGGCGACCGTTGGGCCACATCACCTGAACCAGGAATTTCACCATCGGTTCGGACAGCGGCTTGCTGGAGGTCACGCGCAAGATGCTTTTGCCACTGGCGTTGAGCACCGGGGTGAAGCTCAGGTCATTGAGGAATGCCTGACGGTCGACACCGGCCTTGGCGAAATCTTCGGGCGACGCCAGGCTCGGCACCAATTCGGCGGCCGTGAGTTCCTTGACGTCGAGCAATTCGATTTCCGCCACCAGCGGCTGGTTCAGCGACGACTTCAGGGTCAATTCCCCGAGCCCGAGCGCATGCGCCATACCGGAGGACAGCGCCGAGGCGGCCGCTATTGCTAACACCAGTTTGCGAACTTGAACCATAGCCTCATCCTTTGTTTGAACATTCCTCGGCCAGCGAGAAGGTGTTGATAGTCGCTGCCGTAAGGCATTGCGCGCGGCGGCGAAGGGTCGTCGCGCGCGATCATTTCTTTCATGCCCCGGAAAGCCTCGCAGGGTGGCTTGCCTTCAGCAATCCGGTCGAGCATGACGCCCGACCAGAATCATTCTGCAAATTGTTGCCAAGTATCTTTTACAGCAGGTCTTTTATCAACAATTCAGCCACCTGCACAGCATTGAGCGCCGCGCCTTTGCGTACGTTATCTGACGTCAGCCACACATTAAGTTCCGACGGGTCGTCGATTCCAGCGCGAACCCGACCGACGTAGACCACATCCTGCCCTACCGCATCGCCGACCGGCGTCGGGTAATCGCCGGCTTCCACCAGCTCGATACCCGGAGCGTCTTCCAGCGCCGCGTTGACTTTTACCAGGTCCACAGCGCTTGCAGACTGCAGGGTCACGTTAAAGCTATCGCCAAAAAACACCGGGGCTTGAATGCAAGTGACGGAAATCTTTAATGAAGGCAAGGCCATGACCTGACGCAGCTCACGCACCAGACGCTTTTCCAGCAGCGTATGGCCGTTTTCATCCGGCTTGCCGACTTGCGCCAGCAGGTTGAAGGCCATCTGCCGATCGAAAAAACTCGGCTCCAGCGGACGCACATTGAGCAGCTCGGCGGTTTGCCGGGCCAGTTCCGTGACGGCTTCGCGGCCCTGGGCAGAAACGGCCAGGCTGGCGGTCACATTGACGCGCTGCAGATCGAGCAGACCGAGCAAGGGTGCGAGCACCACGGCCAAGGTGGTGGCCGACGGGCTCGGGCTGCTGACCTGGAATGGCTTTTTCAGACCGGCCAGAACCTGAGCATTGGCTTCCGGCACCACCTGCGGTGCCTGATCGGCAGGCAAGGCGCCCGACAGATCGATCAGCGAGCAACCGGCCGCCGTGGCGCGCGAGGCGAAACTCAAGGTCACCGCCGGACCTGCGGCGAAGAACACCAGCTGTACTTTGCTGAAGTCGAACTCATCGACTTCCCGCACCCGCACGTTCTTGCCGCGAAACGGCACCGAATGACCGGCGGATTCGCTGCTGGCCAGCAGGTGCAGGTTGCCGACCGGAAAGTCGCGTTCTTCGAGAATCTGCACGAGCGTTTCGCCGACAGTACCGGTGGCGCCGATCACGGCAATATCAAAGGACTGGCTCATGGGTGTACCTCTGGCGAAACGGGGGGAGCGGCACTTTACCGGGTGGAGGGTGTGCAGGCAATTTCTGCCGGGGATTTGCGGTGCCGGTACCGGCCACTTCGCGGGCAAGCCTCGCTCCTACAGGTGCGGCGCGACCCCATGTAGGAGCGAGGCTTGCCCGCGAAGAGGCCCTTTCTGGCGACACAACTTCCATAAAAAAACCCGCGCCCCTTTCAAGGCACGGGTTCTTTCATTGCTTCAATCGATCAACGCTCAAGCAGAATCCGCAGCATGCGACGCAGCGGCTCGGCCGCGCCCCACAGCAACTGGTCGCCAACGGTGAACGCGCCGACGAACTGCGAACCCATGTTCAGCTTGCGCAGACGGCCAACCGGAACATTCAGGGTGCCGGTGACCTTGGTCGGGCTCAGCTCCTGCATGCTGATGTCGCGGTTGTTCGGCACCAGTTTGACCCAAGGGTTGTGCTGGCTGATCAGCCCTTCGATATCGGCGATCGGCACGTCTTTGTTCAGCTTGATGGTCAGTGCCTGGCTGTGGCAGCGCATGGCGCCGACGCGCACGCAGATGCCATCGACCGGGATCGGGCTCTTGAAGCGACCGAGGATCTTGTTGGTCTCGGCCTGGGCCTTCCACTCTTCGCGGCTCTGACCGTTCGGCAGTTCCTTGTCGATCCACGGGATCAGGCTGCCGGCCAGCGGTACGCCGAAGTTCTCGGTCGGGTACGCGTCGCTGCGCATGGCTTCGGCCACACGGCGGTCGATGTCGAGGATGGCGCTGGCCGGGTCGGCCAGTTGATCGGCGACAGCGCCGTGGGTCACGCCCATTTGCTTGATCAGTTCACGCATGTGCTGCGCGCCGCCACCGGAGGCTGCCTGATAAGTCATGGCGCTCATCCACTCGACCAGGCCGGCTTCGAACAGACCGCCCAGGCCCATCAGCATCAGGCTGACGGTGCAGTTGCCGCCGATGTAGTTCTTGGTGCCCGCGTCGAGCTGCTGGTCGATGACCTTGCGGTTGACCGGGTCCAGCACGATGACCGCGTCATCCTGCATGCGCAGGCTGGAAGCGGCGTCGATCCAGTAACCCTGCCAGCCGGCTTCGCGCAGCTTCGGGAAGACTTCGCTGGTGTAGTCGCCACCCTGGCAGGTCAGAATCACGTCGAGGGTTTTCAGCTCTTCAATGCTGTAAGCGTCCTTGAGCGGAGCAATGTCCTTGCCCACGGACGGGCCTTGGCCACCGACATTGGAAGTGGTGAAAAACACCGGCTCGATAAGATCGAAATCCTGCTCTTCCAGCATCCGCTGCATGAGCACGGAACCGACCATACCGCGCCAACCGATCAGACCTACACGTTTCATCGCAACTACACCTTCTTGAAAAGTGGGCCGCTGCTTTCGAAGTGGAAAGTGGCAGCGGGCCCGAGAGATTACAGATTCCGCAGCGCGGCGACTACTGCGTCACCCATTTCCTGCGTACCGACTTTAGTGCAACCGGTCGACCAGATGTCGCCCGTCCGCAGGCCCTGATCCAGCACCAGGCTCACGGCTTTCTCGATGGCATCCGCTGCATCCGACTGGTTGAAGCTGTAACGCAACATCATCGAAACCGACAAAATGGTCGCCAGCGGGTTGGCGATGCCCTTGCCCGCGATGTCCGGAGCCGAACCGTGGCACGGCTCGTACATGCCTTTGTTATGGGTATCCAGCGATGCCGACGGCAGCATGCCGATGGAACCGGTGAGCATCGACGCCTGGTCGGACAGGATATCGCCGAACATGTTGTCGGTGACGATCACGTCGAACTGCTTCGGTGCGCGCACCAGTTGCATGGCCGCGTTGTCGACGTACATGTGGCTCAGTTCGACTTCCGGGTAATCCTTGGCCACTTCTTCGACGATTTCACGCCACAGCTGGCTGGAAGCCAACACGTTGGCCTTGTCCACCGAGCACAGCTTCTTGCCGCGCACCATGGCCATGTCGAAACCGACACGGGCGATGCGGCGGATTTCGCTTTCGCTGTACGGCAGCGTGTCGTAGGACTGACGCTCGCCGTTTTCCAGGGTGCGGGTGCCACGCGGCGCGCCGAAGTAGATGCCGCCGGTCAGCTCGCGAACGATCAGGATGTCCAGGCCGGAAACGATTTCGGCTTTCAGGCTGGAAGCTTCGGCCAGTTGCGGGTACAGGATCGCCGGACGCAGGTTGCCGAACAGGCCCAGTTGCGCACGAATCTTCAGCAGACCACGCTCAGGGCGGATGTCACGCTCGATGGTGTCCCATTTCGGGCCGCCCACGGCGCCCAGCAAAACAGCATCGGCGGCGCGAGCACGCTCCAGGGTTTCGTCAGCCAGAGGCACGCCGTGCTTGTCGATGGCGGCGCCACCAATCACGTCGTGGCTCAGTTCGAAGCCCAGGCTGTACTTGTCGTTGGCCAGTTCCAGCACCTTGACCGCTTCGGCCATGATTTCCGGGCCAATACCGTCACCTGGGAGAATCAGAATCTGCTTGCTCATGCTTTCCTCATGTCATCAGTCGGTGTGCCCTTGGGCACGCCCGGAAAAATTCTATCGCTCGGCGCTTATGTTTCCGAGCTTATCGTTCAGCCATCAGTACCAGTACATCGGTACTGAACGAACCATCGGCCTCAATCTCAAAATATTCGCGTACTTCGTTGCCCATCGACTGCTGCAACTCGAGGATCGCGGCGCGCATCACTTGTGGTGTGCGCATGCGCTCGACCCAACTGGTGTACTCCAGACGCAGGCGCTGACGCGTGGTGCTGCGAGTGTGCAACCCCGCCTCGCTGACCTGACGCAGCCACTCGCCGGCGGAATAATCGCGCACATGGCTGGTGTCGCGCAGCACTTCGACACTTTGCAGGTAAGTGTCGAACAACGGGCTGCCCGGTGACAACACGTCGATGAACGCCGCCACGCCGCCCGGCTTCAACACCCGCCGGACTTCACGCAGGGCCAGGCCGAGATCGCTCCAATGGTGCGCCGAATAACGGCTGAAGACGAAGTCGAATTCGCCATCGGCGAATGGCAACCGCTCAGCGGCACCCAGGACCGTAGACACGTTGCCCAACCCACGATCAGCGGCAGCACCGGCGACCACGTCGAGCATTTGCTGCGACAGATCGTAAGCCACCACTTCCTTGACCAGCGACGCCACGTGAAAACTCACGTGACCGGCGCCGCAACCGAGGTCCAGCACGCGGGCATCGCCCTGCCCGGCCAGCTCAGCCTGTAGCAGCGCAAATTCAGTGCCTTGAGCGTGGACGGCGCTGCTCAGGTAGGCCGAGGCCTGTTCGCCGAATTGCTTTTGGACTACCTGACTGTGCTGAGCGGTGCTGGTCATGTGGACTTCCTTTTTCGGGTGAGTCTTGGGGTGTTTTTTCGGGCCTCTTCGCGGGCAAGCCTCGCTCCTACAAGGACAGCGCAATACCTGTAGGAGCGAGGCTTGCCCGCGAAGGCGTCATCACGCCTTACGCAAAATCAAGCGTCGCGAAACAACCAAGGCTGGCTCGCACGGTGCTTGGCTTCAAACGATGCAATCGCCTCGTGATCCTGCAAAGTCAGCCCGATGTCATCGAGGCCGTTGACCAGGCAATGCTTGCGGAACTCGTCAAGCTCGAAGCTGTAGACCTTGCCGTCCGGCCGGGTCACGGTCTGGGCTTGCAGGTCGATCTTCAACTCGTAGCCAGGATTCGCCTCGACCTGCTGGAACAGCTCATCCACTTCAGCGTCGCTCAAGATGATCGGCAGCAAGCCGTTCTTGAAGCTGTTGTTGTAGAAAATGTCGGCATAGCTCGGCGCAATGATGCTGCGGAAACCGTACTCTTCCAGCGCCCACGGCGCGTGCTCACGACTGGAGCCGCAACCGAAGTTCTCGCGGGCCAACAATACGCTGGCGCCCTGGTAACGCTCGGCGTTGAGGACGAAATCCTTGTTCAGCGGACGCTTGGAGTTGTCCTGATAGGCATAACCCACGTCCAGGTAGCGCCATTCGTCAAACAGGTTCGGGCCAAAACCGGTGCGCTTGATCGACTTCAAGAACTGCTTCGGAATGATCTGGTCGGTGTCGACGTTGGCACGATCCAAAGGCGCGACCAAACCGGTGTGTTGGGTAAAAGCTCTCATGTGCGGTTCCTCAGATCAGTTCGCGAACGTCGATGAAACGACCGTTGACGGCAGCCGCCGCGGCCATGGCCGGGCTGACCAGGTGCGTACGGCCACCGGCACCCTGACGCCCTTCGAAGTTGCGGTTGGAGGTCGATGCGCAATGCTCGCCCGACTCCAAACGGTCCGGGTTCATCGCCAGGCACATCGAGCAACCTGGTTCACGCCACTCGAAACCGGCTTCGAGGAAAATCTTGTCCAGGCCTTCGGCTTCGGCTTGCGCCTTCACCAGGCCCGAGCCCGGCACCACGATGGCTTGCTTGATGGTCGAAGCCACTTTGCGGCCCTTGGCGATCACCGCCGCAGCGCGCAGGTCTTCGATCCGCGAGTTGGTGCAGGAGCCAATGAATACGCGGTCCAGCTGAATGTCGGTGATCGCCTGATTGGCGGTCAAACCCATGTACTTCAGGGCGCGCTCGATGGAACCGCGCTTGACCAGGTCCATTTCCTTCGCCGGGTCCGGCACATTCTGATCGACCGCCAACACCATCTCGGGCGAAGTGCCCCAGCTGACTTGAGGCTTGATCTGAGTGGCGTCCAGCTCGACGACGGTGTCGAACACCGCATCAGCATCGGAAACCAGGTCTTTCCAGGCTTCGACAGCGAGGTCCCATTCCGCGCCTTTCGGGGCAAACGGACGGCCTTTCACGTACGCCACGGTTTTTTCATCCGCCGCCACCAGACCTACGCGAGCGCCAGCCTCGATGGACATGTTGCAGATGGTCATGCGGCCTTCGATAGACAAGTCGCGAATGGCGCTGCCGGCGAACTCGATGGCGTGGCCATTACCGCCGGCGGTGCCGATCTTGCCGATGACCGCGAGCACGATGTCCTTGGCGGTCACGCCGAACGGCAGTTTGCCTTCGACCGACACCAGCATATTCTTCATTTTCTTGGCGACCAGGCACTGCGTGGCGAACACGTGCTCGACCTCGGAAGTGCCGATGCCATGGGCCAGGGCGCCAAACGCGCCGTGAGTCGAGGTGTGCGAGTCGCCGCAGACCACGGTCATGCCCGGCAAGGTTGCGCCCTGCTCCGGACCGATCACGTGAACGATGCCCTGGCGCACGTCATTCATTTTGAATTCGGTGATGCCATATTCATCGCAGTAGTCATCGAGGGTCTGAACCTGCAAACGCGAGACCTGGTCGGTAATCGCTTCGATGCCACCCTTGCGATCCGGAGTGGTCGGTACGTTGTGATCCGGCGTGGCAATGATCGAGTCGACGCGCCAAGGCTTGCGCCCGGCCAGGCGCAGGCCTTCGAAAGCTTGGGGCGAAGTCACTTCATGGATGATGTGGCGGTCGATATAGATCAGCGACGACCCATCGTCGCGCCGTTTCACTTCATGGGAATCCCAAAGCTTGTCGTAAAGCGTTTTGCCGGCCATCAGACGGTCCTCATCAGCGTATTTCTATGCCCTGGGTCTTGAGAGATTCAATAACCCTTTGGCTTGTGAGGTCGATCCTAGGGGGTTACATTAAATAACTCAAATTCATATTTTTTATGCTTTGGATAACCAACTGGAATACAACGATGGACCTGGCCAACCTTAATGCCTTTATTGCCATTGCCGAGACAGGAAGCTTCTCCGGTGCCGGCGAACGGCTGCACCTGACGCAACCGGCGATCAGCAAACGGATCGCCGGGCTGGAGCAGCAATTGAAGGTGCGACTGTTTGATCGACTGGGCCGCGAAGTCGGCCTGACCGAAGCCGGACGCGCCCTGCTGCCACGGGCTTATCAGATTCTGAACGTGCTGGACGACACCCGCCGCGCCCTGACTAACCTGACTGGCGAAGTGACCGGCCGCCTGACGCTGGCCACCAGTCACCACATCGGCCTGCACCGTTTGCCGCCCTTGTTAAGGGAATTCACCCGACGCTACCCACAAGTGGCGCTGGATATTCAGTTCCTTGATTCGGAAGTGGCCTACGAAGAAATCCTCCACGGTCGCGCCGAGCTGGCCGTCATCACCCTCGCACCCGAGCCTCATGCCCTGGTCAAGGCCACGCCGGTGTGGGACGACCCGCTGGATTTCGTGGCCGCGCCGGAGCATTCACTGATCAGCAATGGCGCGGTCAGCCTGGCGGACATCGCCCTGCATCCGGCGGTGTTTCCCGGCGGCAACACCTTTACTCACCATATCGTGCGGCGCCTGTTCGAAGCCCAAGGCTTGACGCCGAACATCGCCATGAGCACGAATTATCTGGAAACCATCAAGATGATGGTGTCGATCGGCCTGGCCTGGAGCGTGTTGCCGCGCACAATGCTTGACGATCAGGTTGCGCGAATACCTTTGCCCGGCATACAACTGACTCGCCAGCTAGGCTATATCTTGCACACCGAACGGACGCTGTCGAACGCAGCACGGGCTTTTATGGCCTTGCTGGATGCACAACTCGATCTGCCAGGGACTCAAGGCTAATTTGTGCTACTCCTATAGAGCCTCAAATACCTGCGCCTAACGCCCCATTCAGCCCAAGGCCTGCCAATGCCGAAATCTGTTGACCGTATTCCACCGATGCCACGTATTCAGGCGCTTGACCCGAAACGATCCGAGCAGAGCTGGGAGAGTGCGCCGCAGCTGCTGGCCGCCCTCAACGGCGCACGTTTGGGCGCCTGGTATTGGGACATCGAGCGCGGGCAGATCAGTTGGTCGCGGGGTACGCAGGCGCTGTTCGGCTTCGACCCCCGGCAACCGTTGCCGGCGGATCTGGAATACCTCGACCTGTTGCCCCCGGAGGATCGAGCGAAAACCCTCCGTGCCTTCCACGCGGTGATCGCCGGCGCGCCGCTGGAACAGGCGATGCATCACCGCATTCGCTGGCCCGACGGCAGCCTGCACTGGCTGGAGATCAACGGCAGCCTGCTGCCGGACAAACACGGGCGACCACGCATGATCGGGGTGATCCGCGAGATCACCCACCAGCGTCAGCGCGAACAGGCGCTGAGCAGCTCGGAAAAACGCTTCGCGACGCTGTTTCACCTGTGCCCGAACATGGTGCTGCTGACTCGCCAGGAAGACGGCCTGATCACCGAAGCCAACCAGTATTTCGAAAGCCTGTTCGGCTGGCCGGTGCAAAACGCGATTGGCCGCACCACGCTGGAACTGGGCCTTTGGGTGCACCCGGAGCAACGGGAGAAACTGGTCAAGGCGACCAAGGCCAAAGGTGAGCTGGTCAGCATGGAGGTGCAGTTCCGCGCCAGTAATGGACAGGTCCACGATGGCATTCTCAGTGCGCAAAAGGTCGAACTCGAGGGCCAGCCCTACCTGCTCAGCACCTTTCTCGACACCACCGAACGCAAGGCTGCCGAACTCGCCTTGAAAGACAGCCAGGAGCGCCTCGATCTGGCGCTGGACTCGGCGCAACTCGGCACCTGGGACTGGCACATTCCCAGCGGCATGTTGTATGGCTCGGCCCGCGCCGCGCAGTTGCACGGACTGGACCCCATACCGTTCCATGAATCCTTCGACGAGTTTTTCGAAGGCGTGCCCGGTGAGGAGCGCGACAGCATGCGCGATGCCTATCGCAGCCTGCGCGAAGGCCCGGCCGGCAACTATCAGTTGACCTACCGCGTGCAGCTGGAGGACGGCACTTCGCGTTACCTGGAAAGCCGCGCCCGCCTCTACCGCGATGAAAACGGCGCACCGCTACGCATGGCGGGGACCTTGCTGGACATTACCGATCAGGTCGAACGCGAACAGAAGCTGGTCGCCTCCGAAGAGAAATTTGCCACCCTGTTCCAGGTCAGTCCGGACCCGATCTGCGTTACCCGCCAGGACACCGGCCAGTTCATCGAGATCAACTCCAGTTTCACTCAGACCTTCGGCTGGAGCACCGCCGAGGTGATTGGTCGCAGCGCCGACGAAATCGGTCTGTGGGACGCCTCGGCGAAAAGCCTGCGCCGGATCGAACAAGTCATCCGCGAACAAGGCCTGAACAACGTCGCCATCATCGTCCAGCACAAGGACGGCCAGTCGCTGACCTGCGTGATTTCCAGCCGCCAGATCAGTGTCGGCGACCAGCCGTGCATCGTTACCACTTTGCGTGATATCACCCAGCAACAACGTTCGGAAGCGGCGCTCAAGGCCAGCGAGGAGAAGTTCGCCAAGGCCTTCCACTCCAGCCCCGACGCCATCACCATCACCGAACGCGACACCGGGCGCTATCTGGAGGTCAACGACGGTTTCTGCCGCCTGACCGGCTACCGCGCCGATGAAGTCGTCGGCCGCACGGTGTACCAGGTCGGCATCTGGGCCGAAGAAAAACAACGCTCGGCGCTGCTGGCCGAGCTGCAGATCAAGGGCCGCGTGCATCATCAGGAAATGCTTGGGCGCAACAAGCATGGCGACTTGCTGACCGTCGAAGTCTCGGTAGAACCGATCACCCTCAATGAAACCGCGTGCCTGCTGCTGACCGCGCGGGACGTCAGCCTGTTGAAAAACGCCGAAGCACAGATCCGCCACCTGGCCTACCACGACCCGCTGACCAACCTGCCCAACCGCGCGCTGTTGATGGATCGCCTGAGCCAGCAGATCGCCCTGCTCAAACGCCACAACCTGCGCGGCGCCCTGATGTTTCTGGACCTCGACCACTTCAAGCACATCAACGATTCGCTCGGCCATCCGGTGGGTGACACGGTGCTGAAGATCATCACTGCGCGCCTCGAAGCCAGCGTGCGCATGGAAGACACCGTGGCACGGTTGGGCGGTGACGAATTCGTGGTGCTGCTCAGCGGCCTGGAAGGTTCGCGCAATGAAGTCAGCGAGCAGGTCCGCGAACTGGCGGACACCTTGCGCGAACTGTTGTCGGAACCGATGTTCCTCGACGGCCAGCGCCTGCAAGTGACACCGAGTATCGGTATCGCGCTGATTCCCGATCATGGCTCGACCCCGACCGACCTGCTCAAACGCGCCGACATCGCACTGTATCGGGCCAAGGATTCGGGGCGCAACACCACCCAGATGTATCACAACACCATGCAGAAGGCCGCCAGTGAACGCCTGCGCATGGAAACCGACCTGCGCCTGGCCCTTTCCCGGGGCGAATTCGACGTGCATTACCAGCCGCAGGTGGACGCCCGCGACAATCGTATCGTCGGCGCCGAAGCGCTGGTGCGCTGGAACCATCCGGAATTGGGCGCGCAATCGCCGACTGAATTCATCAAGGTCCTGGAAGACAGCGGGCTGATTCTGGAAGTCGGCACCTGGATCGTCGACGAAGCCTGCGACGCCTTTAAACAGTTGATCGCCAAGGGTCTGATCGACCCGCTCGACTTCAGCCTGTGCGTGAACATCAGCCCACGACAATTCCGCCAGAACGACTTCGTCGAGCGCATCGAGCTCAGCCTCGCCACCCACGGCCTGCCCTGCTCGCTGCTGAAACTGGAGATCACCGAAGGCATCGTCATCCAGAATCTGGAAGACACCATCAGCAAAATGCGCCGCCTGAAAAAACTCGGCATCAGCTTCGCCATGGACGACTTCGGCACCGGTTATTCCTCGCTGACTTACCTCAAGCGATTGCCGGTCGACACCCTGAAAATCGACCAGTCGTTCATTCGCGATGCGACTACCGACCCGAACGACGCCGAGATCATCCGCGCCATCGTCGCCATGGCCCGCAGCCTGGAGTTGAAAGTGATTGCCGAAGGGGTGGAGACGCCGGAGCAGTTGGAGTTTTTGCAGGGGCTGGGCTGCCATTTTTATCAGGGCTATTTGCACAGCCAGCCGTTGCCGGTGGAGGCATTCCAGAAACTCCTGAAATAACCCGCACCCTGTAGGAGCGAGCCTGCTCGCGATGGACGTCAACGATGACGCGCACTGTCTGGATAAACGCGTCGCCCAGAAGTCCATCGCGAGCAAGCTTGCTCCTACAGGAGAACAGCGGGCACAAAAAAGGGCGCCATTGGCGCCCTTTTTCATTGCCCCGCCTTAGTGCTGCAAAGCGGGTTTTTGCGTCCCGTTGATTGGGATGCGTTTGGCTTTCGCCTCTTCCGGAATGACACGCAGCAGGTCGATGCTCAACAGACCGTTGCTCAGGTCGGCGGCCTTGATCTCGATGTGATCGGCCAGACGGAACGACAGTTTGAACGCGCGCTGGGCGATGCCTTGGTGCAGGAAGGTCACGCCTTCAGTTGCGTCGCGTTTGCCGCCACTGATGGTCAGCACACCTTTCTCGACTTGCAGGTCCAGGTCTTCTTCCTGGAAACCGGCGGCCGCTACAACGATGCGGTATTGATCGTCACCGTGTTTTTCCACGTTGTAAGGTGGATAGGTGCTGCCTGGCTCGTTGCGCAGGGCGGTTTCGAACAAGTCGTTGAAACGGTCGAAGCCTACCGAGGAACGGAACAGTGGGGCCAGGGAAAATGCAGTAGTCATGGTTCAAATCTCCTGAAAACAATCAGCAAGTTTTTTGTCTCCGCGACCCGAATTCGGCATCGCGTAATCCTTAGATAGGGACCGCTGATTGCATTTCAAGAGATTATTTCGAGATTTTTTTCAGGCCGCTTCGGCTACCTGCAACCCCAGTAAACGCGAAACCTGATCCAGTTCGGTTTCACGGCGAAGCAGGGTGAACAGCTCAACCGCCTCGGGATAATTGCGGGTCAGCATCGCCAGCCACTGCTTCAGGCGACCGGGCGATTGGCGTGGCGTCATCTGGGCTTTGGCTTGCAGCCAGAAGTCCTGAATCAGCGGCAGCAGCTCGGCCCAGGTCATTTCGACCACCTCTTCACCGGCACGGGCGGCGGCGATCTGCCGGGCCAGGTCCGGACGCGACACCAGCCCGCGACCGAGCATGATGTCTTCCACGCCGCTGATTTCGCGGCAGCGGCGCCAGTCTTCGACGCTCCAGATATCACCGTTGGCGAATACCGGCACCTTGACCACTTCCTGCACACGAGGGATCCACTCCCAATGCGCCGGCGGCTTGTAGCCGTCCATCTTGGTCCGCGCATGCACCACGATGTGCTCCGCGCCGCCTTCGGCCAGGGCCGTGGCGCAGACCAGCGAACCGTCAGGGCTGTCGAAGCCGAGACGCATTTTCGCGGTGACCGGAATGTGCGCCGGAACGGCGCGACGGACATGCTCGACGATCTGGTTCAGCAGCTCGGGCTCTTTGAGCAATACCGCGCCGCCACGGGATTTATTGACGGTCTTGGCCGGGCAGCCGAAGTTCAGGTCGATGACTTCGGAACCCAGCTCGCAGGCCAGCGCGGCGTTTTCCGCCAGGCACACCGGGTCGGAACCCAACAGCTGCACGCGCAATGGCACGCCGGAAGCGGTGCGCGCATCCGTCAGCAGTTCAGGACCGAACTTGTGGAAATAGGCAGGGGTGAGCAGTTGGTCGTTGATCCGGATGAACTCGGTCACGCACCAATCGATACCGCCCACACGGGTCAGCACGTCCCGCAGGATGTTGTCGACCAATCCCTCCATGGGCGCCAAAGCAATTTGCATGAAAAACACACTCGACGAAAAACGTGCGGCAGTTTACTGGTTTCGGCGGTTAGAAGGTATTTCGTCAGACCGGGCGGTGTTGATTGTGCGGACGCCTTCGCGGGCAAGCCACGCTCCTACAGGTTTTGTGTCGTTCCGCCATTATGCGAACGACACAAAACCTGTAGGAGCGTGGCTTGCCCGCGAAGGGTTCAATTAAATCGCGACTTGCAACGCCGGGCCGTAACCTTCGATGAACTCCGCCGGCATGCGCTTGGGTTTGCCCGTGGACAGCTCAATGCAGACAAACGTGGTTTGCGCGCGCAGTAACGTGGTGTTGTCGCTCGGGCGCTTGAGCTGGAAGTGCCGAGTCATTTTCAGGCGCTGGTCCCAATCGACGATCCAGGTCGCCAATTGCAACTCATCACCTTCATAGGCTGCCGCCAGGTAATCGATTTCGTGCCGCACCACCGCCATCGCCCGATCCAGCCGCCGGTACTCGACCAGATCGAGGCCGAGCCGCTGCGAGTGGCGCCAGGCGCAGCGTTCGAGCCAGGTCACGTACACCGCGTTATTCGCGTGCCCCAACCCGTCGATGTCCTCGGCGTCCACCGCAAGATCAATGATAAATGGCGTTGCCCGATCCCAGCCCATGCCCCACTCCCGGTCAAATGATGTCGACCGGGGCAGTGTAACGGATGCTCAGGCCGATTGGCGCGATTGCAGACTGCGACCGGCCAGCAGTGATAACACGCCATCAATCACCCGCGGGTCGGCAAGCACCCGTTGATGACCGCCCTCCTCCAGCCGCAGCAAGCGACTGTCGAACCAGGCCTCGTGGATCAGTTGGGATTCCTTGACCGGGACGAAGTTGTCGTCTTCGGCATGAACGATCAGGCCAGGCATGTCGAGCTGATAACGCGAGACATCCAATGCAGCCGCGCGCATGCCGACATCTTTTTCGACTTGGCGAATGAACGCCGAACGGGCTTTTGGCGGTAGCCGCACGTAGCGGGCAAATCCTCTCAGAACCCCGAGAATCCGCGCCGGAGCGCCAATGGTCACCAGGGTTTCGGTGCGCAGGCCCAACTGAACGGCGAGCATGGCGCTGGCACCGCCCATCGAGTGACCGATGACCGCTTGCAGCGGCGGCAACTCGGCAGCGGCCTCAAGCATGGCCCGGGCGAACAGCACGACGTTGGCTTCGTTGCCCGGCGAGCGACCGTGAGCCGGACCGTCCAGGGCGACTACGGTATAGCCGGCGTCAACCAGCGCGGTGATCAGGCTGGCAAACTGCGTTGGCCGACCTTCCCAACCGTGCATCAGCAATACCGCCGGGCCTTGCCCCCAGCGCAACGCCGAGAGGCCGAAACGAAGTGTGATGCGCTCGGATTTCGCCAGTAACGGCAATTCCCAATCACGCGGCGGCAGATCCCGCGGCGTCATGAACGCCAGTCGCATTTTGCTCGCGACCAGTTTCGGTGCAAACCAGCCCAAGGTGCCATTAACGCCACGAACCCACTTTAACGTGCTCATCGCTCTCACTCCTCAGGCCATTGCCTTCAGGTCATTGCACCGCCGACTTGGCGGCACGCAGCAATCGATCAGACAACTCTCCCGGCCCCAGCGCCCGCGCCAGAGCCAATCCACCGACCATCAAGGCCATGTCGGCCAGGGCTTTGTCGGTGTCTTCCGGGCTGGCCGCCAACTGCGCGACCATCATTTCCACGTGTTCATTCAACGCCACCCGAAATGCGTCCGGCAGGCGTCCCAGCTCGCCGACGGAGGCCGGGATCGGGCACGCGGATTCAGAGGAATCCCGGTGTTTGCGTGACAGGTAAAACGCCGCCACCAACGCGCGACGCTCTTCGCCGGTCAATTCGGCGTCCATGTCAGCGATCAAGCTACGGCGGTGACCGAGCAGTTGCTTGAACGCTTCCAGCATCATCGCGTCCTTGCTTTCGAAGTGCGCATAGAAGCCGCCAACCGTCAGGCCGGCTGCGCCCATCACTTCGCCCACGCTCGGTTCGGCCGGGCCACGCTGAATCAGCGCTGCGCTGGCGGCCTTGAGAATGCGTTCGCGGGTTTGAGCTTTTTTATCGTTCATCGTTGCCTCCGAATATTACGACTAGAATATTATTCTCATAATAATTTTCCGCAAGTCGTAGATGTGACCGCTGGTCTGAAGAACAGTTTGAGAGAAATGGGGGATTTGGCCAAACGCCAGACAAACAAAAGGGCCATTCAATAATTGAATGACCCTTATAAAATCCCGCAGAGCGGGTAATCGTGGCGTCCCCTAGGGGACTCGAACCCCTGTTACCGCCGTGAAAGGGCGGTGTCCTAGGCCACTAGACGAAGGGGACGCAAAACCTTCTATACAACTGATCAGTGCTGAGAGCTGATCGATTCAAGGCCGGTGTGGCCAGACCTTGAACTGTAAAATTGGTGGAGCTAGACGGGATCGAACCGTCGACCTCTTGCATGCCATGCAAGCGCTCTCCCAGCTGAGCTATAGCCCCGGATTTTTCGCCTCGCGGCGGAGCGGCATCTTTCGACATCGCTTCTGTAAAACTGGCGTCCCCTAGGGGACTCGAACCCCTGTTACCGCCGTGAAAGGGCGGTGTCCTAGGCCACTAGACGAAGGGGACGCAAACCCTTCTATACAACAGATCAACGCTGAGTGTTGATCGCTTCAAGGCCGGTGTGGCCAGACCTTGAAGTGTAAATTGGTGGAGCTAGACGGGATCGAACCGTCGACCTCTTGCATGCCATGCAAGCGCTCTCCCAGCTGAGCTATAGCCCCTCATCGCTGAGGACGGGGCGAATCTTAATGGCGCTTCGGAAACGTGTCAAATTTATTTTTAACAATTTCCAAAGTTTTTTGCCGACATAACAATCACTTACCGCCCTCCCCCCGTAAATCCGGGGGTATACATGGATCCGTAGGAGCCAGGCTTGCCGGCGAACGGGACGCCTGGGTGTATCTGACACACCGCGTCATCGTTCTTCGCGAGCAAGCAACGCTCCTACAGGACCGTGGGAATCAGGCGATGTTGCCCAGGAGTTTTTCCCATTCCTTGTTTTCCTTCTTCGACACGCCACCGAGCAGGTCGATGGCCTGGCGCAGACGGAAACGCGTCAGGTCCGGGCCGAGGATTTCCATCGCATCGAGTACCGACACCGAACTCGCCTGACCAGTGATCGCAGCGAACATCAGCGGCATGGCGTCACGCAGCTTCAATTCCAGGGACTCGACCACCGCTTGAATGGTCGCGGTGATGCTGTCCTTCTCCCACTGACGCAGGCTTTCCAGCTTCCACAGAATCAACTGCATCAACTGACGAACCTGATCACCCGACAATTTCTTCGATTCAAACAGCTTGGCATCCGGGTTCACGCCACCGGCGAAGAAGAAACCGGCCAGCGGTGCGACCTGGCTGAAGGTTTCAACGCGGCCCTGCACGTGCGGCGCGATCTTCATCATGTACTCGGGGTTCAGCGCCCAGGTCTGCAAGCGGCTGGCGAACTCTTCCACCGGCAGGTCACGCAACCACTGGCCGTTGAGCCACGACAGCTTCTCGATGTCGAAAATCGGCCCGCCAAGGGAGACGCGGCTCAGGTCGAAGTTGTCGACCATTTCCTGCAGCGAGAACTTCTCGCGCTCATCCGGCATCGACCAGCCCATGCGCCCCAGGTAGTTGAGCATCGCTTCCGGCATGAAGCCCATGCGCTCATAGAACGTCACCGAGGTCGGGTTCTTGCGCTTGGACAGCTTGCTCTTGTCCGGGTTACGCAGCAGCGGCATGTAGCACAGCTCCGGTTGTTCCCAGCCGAAGTATTCGTACAGAAGAATCAGTTTCGGTGCCGAAGGCAGCCATTCTTCGCCACGCAGCACGTGGGTGATGCCCATCAGGTGGTCATCGACCACGTTGGCCAGGAAGTACGTGGGCAGGCCGTCGGTCTTCATCAGGACTTGCATGTCCATGCGATCCCACGGGATCTCGACGTCGCCACGCAGCATGTCCGGCACCACGCACACGCCTTCGCTCGGCACTTTCATGCGGATCACGTGCGGTTCGCCAGCGGCCAGGCGACGTGCAACTTCTTCCTTGGACAGCAGCAGTGCACGACCGTCGTACCGCGGGGTTTCGCCGCGAGCCATTTGCTCGGCGCGCATCTGGTCCAGCTCTTCAGCGGTGCAGAAGCACGGGAAGGCATGGCCCATCTCGACCAATTGCTGGCAATACTTCTGATAGATATCGCCGCGCTCGCTTTGACGGTAAGGGCCGTGCGGGCCGCCGACGTCCGGGCCTTCGCTCCAGTCGATGCCCAACCAGCGCAGGGCGTCGAAAATCTGCTGTTCGGACTCGCGGGTCGAACGCAGTTGATCGGTGTCTTCGATCCGCAGGATGAACTCACCGCCGTGCTGCTTGGCAAAGCAGTAGTTGAACAAAGCGATGTAAGCGGTACCTACGTGGGGGTCCCCGGTAGGCGATGGCGCGATGCGCGTGCGGACGGTGGTCATGGCAAGTCTCGAAATGAAGATAAAACAAAGGGCGAATGGTAACAGGCGTTGCCCGCCCGGCTCCAGTGAGCAGGGCATTTAAGCCAAGTTTGCGTCTACAACGGGCCTGGGCCGGGATGAATGGCGGATTATCAGCCGATGGCATTTACCCACTATCGACTGTATGCCAAATTCGCCTGCTGATAACTTTCCTTACAATTTCTCGACTACAGTTTGCCCCATGCCTGCCCAACTCAAGCGTCGCCTGTCTATTTTCCTGCTGATCGTCCTGCTGATTGCCGGGGCCTTGTTTGCCCAGTGGTTCTTCAAAGGACGGTTTTATGAAAGCACCGATAACGCCTATGTCCAGGGCGAGATCACCCGTGTGTCGAGCCAGTTGGGCGCACGCATCGATCAGGTGCTGGTGCAGGACAACCAGCACGTCGAAAAGGGCCAGTTGCTGATCAAGCTCGAAGGCGATGACTTCCACCTCGCTGTCGACCGCGCCAACGCCGCCCTCGCCACCCGCCAGGCCGAACGCCTGCAAGCCCAGAGCAAACTGACGCAGCAAGCCAGCCTGATCGCCTCCAGCGAAGCGCAAGTCGCATCCAGCCAGGCAAGCCTCGGTCGCTCGCAGATTGACCTGTCCCGCGCGCAAACCCTGCGCAAACCCGGCTACGTATCGGAAGAGCGCGTGACCACCCTTTCCGCCGATACCCACATCGCCCGCTCGCAGGTGACCAAGGCCCAGGCAGACGCACAAAGTCAGCGCCAGCAAGTCAACTCCCTCAGCGCCGAGATCAAGCGCCTCGACGCGATGATCGCCAACGCCAAGACCGATCTGGCCCAGGCTGAATTGAACCTGACCCGCAGTGAAATCCACGCGCCCATCAGCGGCATGATCGGCCAGCGCGCCGCCCGCGAAGGCCAATACGTGCAGGCCGGCGCTTATTTGCTGTCGATCGTCCCGGATCAGGACATCTGGATTCAGGCCAACTTCAAGGAAACCCAGATCGGCCACATGCAGCCCGGCCAGAAAGCCGAACTGACCTTCGACGCCTACGGCGACACGCCAATCGAAGCACGGGTCGACAGCCTGTTTGCTGCCTCGGGCGCACAGTTCAGCCTGCTGCCGCCGGACAATGCCACGGGCAACTTCACCAAAGTCGTACAACGGATTCCGGTAAAACTGACCTTCGCCGCGGACAACCCGCTGCACGGCAAGATTCGTCCGGGCATGTCGGTCACCGCCAAAGTGAACATCAAAGACACCCTGACGATGGCCGGTGATCAACTGATCCGCCCGGCCGGCGAACCGACCCGGCGGGACTGGATCGCCGTGATGAGCGTGATGCTCGGCGCCTTCATGGCGGTGCTCGATATCCAGATCACCAACTCGTCGCTCAAGGACATTCAGGGCGCGCTGTCGGCGACGCTGGAAGAAGGCTCATGGATTTCCACGTCGTACCTGGTCGCGGAAATCATCATGATTCCGCTGACGGCGTGGCTGGTGCAGCTGCTGTCCGCACGCCGTCTGGCGGTGTGGGTTTCGCTTGGATTTCTTGCCTCGTCCCTGCTCTGCTCGATGGCGTGGAGCCTGGAAAGCATGATCATTTTCCGCGCGCTGCAAGGCTTCACCGGCGGCGCGCTGATCCCGCTGGCGTTCACCCTGACGCTGATCAAGCTTCCCGAACACCATCGCGCCAAAGGCATGGCCATGTTTGCCATGACCGCAACGTTCGCGCCCTCCATCGGCCCGACGCTCGGCGGCTGGCTGACGGAAAACTGGGGCTGGGAATACATCTTCTACATCAACATTCCGCCGGGCCTGATCATGATCGCCGGCCTGATGTATGGCCTGGAGAAAAAAGAAGCGCACTGGGAACTGCTGAAAAGCACCGACTACATGGGGATTCTTACGCTCGGTATCGGCCTCGGTTGTTTGCAGGTTTTTCTGGAGGAAGGCCATCGCAAGGACTGGCTGGAATCAAACCTGATCGTGACCCTGGGCAGCATTGCGCTGATCAGCCTGATCACCTTTGTGATTGTGCAGTTTTCCAAACCCAATCCGCTGATCAACCTCGGGATCCTGGGCAATCGCAACTTCGGCTTATCGAGTATTTCCAGCCTGGGAATGGGGGTCGGGTTGTACGGTTCGATCTTTCTGTTGCCGCTGTACCTGGCGCAGATCCAGAACTACAACGCCCTGCAGATCGGCGAAGTGATCATGTGGATGGGCGTGCCGCAGCTGTTCCTGATTCCGCTGGTGCCGAAGTTGATGAAGGTCATCTCGCCGAAATGGCTGTGCACCCTGGGCTTCGGCTTGTTCGGCCTGGCGAGTTTCTCCTCGGGGGTGCTGAACCCGGATTTCGCCGGGCCGCAGTTCAACCAGATCCAGATCATTCGCGCACTCGGCCAGCCCCTGATCATGGTGACCATCTCGCTGATCGCCACCGCGTATATCCTGCCGCAGGACGCGGGCTCGGCGTCGAGCCTGTTCAACATCCTGCGCAACCTCGGCGGCGCCATTGGCATCGCCCTCCTCGCCACGTTGCTGGACGCGCGAACCAAGACCTACTTTGATTATTTGCGTGAATCGATTGTGCCGAGCAACCCGCAGGTCGCCGAGCGCATGGCGTCGCTGACGGACCGGTTAGGCAGTGAAGCGGCGGCGCTGGGCAAGCTCAGTGAAATTGCCCATCAACAGGCGTCGATCATGGCCTACAACGATGCGTTTCACTTTGTCGGGATTGCGCTGGGGATCAGCATGATTGCTGTGCTGTTGACCAAGCAGTTGCCGGCGGGGTTGAAAGCTGGCGAAGCGCACTGAGTTTTTGTGGTGCTTTTACTGGCCTCTTCGCGGGCAAGTCGGATCGCCGCACCGCTCGCTCCTACAGGTCTTGTGTCGTTCACAAAATTGATAAACGACACAAGACCTGTAGGAGCGAGCGGTGCGGCGATCCGACTTGCCCGCGAAGAGGCCAGCCCAGTCACCACAACACTCAAACCGCGATCAACCGCTCCCGCAGCTTGGCAATCTCGTCGCGCATCTGCGCCGCCGCTTCGAATTCCAGGTCGCGAGCGAGCTGGTACATCTTCTCTTCCAGCGCCTTGATACGCTTGGCGACTTCTCCCGGCGAACGCAATTCCGCTTCGTACCTGGCGTTTTCCTCGGCAGCCTTGGCCATGCCTTTGCGCTTCTTGCTGCGCGAACCCGGCACGGTGGCGCCTTCCATGATGTCGGCAACGTCCTTGAACACACCCTTCGGCGTAATGCCGTTGGCCAGGTTGAAGGCGATCTGCTTGTCGCGACGACGCTCGGTTTCACCGATCGCCCGCTCCATGGAACCGGTGATGCGATCCGCATACAGAATCGCCCGACCATTGAGGTTACGTGCCGCGCGACCGATGGTCTGGATCAGCGAGCGCTCGGAACGCAGGAAGCCTTCCTTGTCCGCATCGAGAATCGCCACCAAGGACACTTCCGGCATGTCCAGGCCTTCACGCAACAGGTTGATCCCCACCAGCACATCGAAGGTGCCGAGGCGCAAATCGCGGATGATTTCCACGCGCTCCACGGTGTCGATGTCCGAGTGCAGATAACGTACGCGCACGCCATGGTCGGCCAGGTAATCGGTCAAATCCTCGGCCATGCGCTTGGTCAGCGTCGTGACCAATACCCGCTCATCCACTGCTGCGCGTTTGGTGATTTCCGAAAGCAGATCGTCGACCTGAGTCAACGCCGGGCGGATTTCAATTTGCGGGTCCACCAGGCCGGTCGGACGCACCACCATATCAATGACACGCCCGGCGTGTTCCGCCTCGTAGTTGCCCGGCGTGGCCGAGACAAAGATCGTTTGCGGGCTGATGCCTTCGAACTCGTCGAAGCGCATTGGCCGGTTGTCCAGCGCCGACGGCAGGCGGAAACCGTATTCCACCAGCGTTTCCTTGCGTGAGCGGTCGCCCTTATACATGGCGCCGACTTGCGGCACGCTGACGTGGGATTCGTCGATCACCAGCAAGGCGTCGGCCGGCAGGTAATCGAACAAGGTCGGTGGCGCTTGACCTGGATCGCGACCCGAGAGGTAGCGGGAATAGTTTTCGATGCCGTTGCAATAACCCAGTTCGAGGATCATCTCCAGGTCGAAACGCGTACGTTGTTCGAGGCGCTGCGCTTCCACCAGTTTGTTGTTGGAGCGCAGGTATTCCAGGCGCTCCTGCAACTCGACCTTGATCCCCTCGATGGCGTCGAGCAGGGTTTCTCGCGGCGTCACGTAGTGGCTTTTCGGGTAGAAGGTGAAACGCGGCAGCTTGCGGATCACCTCCCCCGTCAGCGGATCGAAGGCCGACAGGCTCTCGACTTCGTCGTCGAACAGCTCGATGCGGATCGCTTCAAAATCGGATTCTGCCGGATGGATATCGATCACATCACCGCGCACGCGGAAGGTCGCACGGGCGAAATCCATGTCGTTGCGGGTGTATTGCAGATCGGCGAGACGGCGCAGCAAGGCGCGCTGATCGAGCTTGTCGCCACGATCCACGTGCAACACCATTTTCAAATAGGTTTCCGGACTGCCCAGACCGTAGATGCACGACACCGTGGTGACGATGATCGCGTCCTTGCGCTCCAGCAGCGCTTTGGTCGCCGAGAGTCGCATCTGCTCGATGTGGTCGTTGATCGAGGCGTCTTTCTCGATGAAGGTGTCCGAGGACGGCACATACGCTTCAGGCTGGTAGTAGTCGTAGTAGGAAACGAAATACTCGACAGCGTTGTTCGGGAAAAACGCCTTGAATTCGCCGTACAACTGCGCGGCCAGGGTCTTGTTTGGCGCCAGTACCAGCGTCGGGCGCTGAACCTGAGCGATGACATTGGCGATGCTGAACGTTTTGCCCGAACCGGTCACACCGAGCAGCGTCTGGTGCGCCAGCCCGGCCTCGATGCCCTCGACCATCAGGCGGATGGCTTCCGGCTGGTCGCCGGCGGGCTCGAAGCGGGTGACTAGCTGGAATTCAGACATGAAATACCTCTGGGTTCACCCGTACGCGGTCAAACCGGACAGGAACGAGAAAGACCGCAAACGACCGACGTCGCCCGAGGAAAAAACTGGATTGTGCTCAATGTGGAGTCGATTGCCCTCTCTTTCAAGGCAAACGTCCTACATCCCTTGAAGCCTCTGACGCGATCAATCGACTAACGGTCGAAAAATAATCGGAAAAACTTACGGTAAAAGCCGAATCGACTGTCGCCATCAATCGCGGATGACCTCTATACTAGCTCCCCGTTTGTGCACCGCTCTAGTGCATTCGGCTGGAGCGCGACACGTCCCTCCACACTCCATTCAGAGCCGCCGCAAAAATGAGCCTGTTCTCCGCTGTCGAAATGGCACCACGCGATCCAATCCTGGGCCTCAACGAAGCATTCAACGCCGATACCCGTACCAACAAGGTCAACCTGGGGGTCGGTGTTTACTGCAACGAGGAGGGGCGAATTCCACTCCTGCGCGCCGTTGTCGAAGCCGAGACGATTCGCGTCGCTCAACACGCTTCCCGTGGCTACTTGCCGATCGACGGCATCGCTGCCTACGACCAGGCCGTGCAAAAACTGCTGTTTGGCAATGACTCGCCGCTGATCGCTGCTGGCCGCGTCATCACCACTCAGGCCGTTGGCGGTACTGGCGCGCTGAAAATCGGTGCCGACTTCCTCAAGCAACTGCTGCCGAACGCCGTCGTGGCGATCAGCGACCCGAGCTGGGAAAACCACCGCGCGCTGTTCGAAACCGCTGGTTTCCCGGTGCAGAACTATCGCTACTACGACGCCGCGACCCACGACGTTAACCGTACCGGCCTGCTGGAAGACCTGAACGCCCTGCCGTCCGGCTCGATCGTTGTGCTGCACGCCTGCTGCCACAACCCGACCGGTGTTGACCTGAGCCCGGCGGACTGGAAAAACGTTCTGGAGGTGGTGAAAGCCAAAGGTCACGTGCCGTTCCTCGACATGGCCTACCAGGGCTTTGGCGATGGCATCGACGAAGACGCCGCAGCCGTGCGTCTGTTCGCTGAGTCGGGCCTGACTTTCTTCGTTTCCAGCTCGTTCTCCAAATCGTTCTCGTTGTACGGCGAGCGCGTTGGCGCCCTGTCGATCGTCAGCGAATCGAAAGAAGAAAGCGCGCGCGTGCTGTCGCAGGTCAAGCGCGTGATCCGCACCAACTACTCCAACCCGCCGACCCACGGTGCAAGCATCGTTGCCGCTGTATTGAACAGCCCGGAACTGCGCGCCCAGTGGGAAGAAGAACTGGCCGAAATGCGCCTGCGGATTCGCGGCATGCGCACCCAGATGGTTGACCTGCTGGCGAAACAGGCTCCTCAGCGCGATTTCAGCTTTGTCGGTCGTCAGCGCGGCATGTTCTCCTACTCCGGCCTGACGGTTGAGCAAGTGACCCGTCTGCGCAGCGAGTTCGGCATCTACGCCCTGGACACCGGCCGCATCTGCGTAGCTGCGTTGAACCAGAGCAACATCGACGTGGTGACCAAGGCCATCGTTGCGGTGATCTGAGTCCTCCGGTAATACAGAAAACGGGAAGCCCTTGGGCTTCCCGTTTTTTATTGACCGCAGATTATTCTCAACCCGACAACCAAGCCCTCTAGACTGCACACATCTACCCTGTAGGAGCCGGCTTGCTGGCGATAGCGGTGGGTCAGTCAACTTATTTATTGGCTGGACGGACGCCATCGCCAGCAAGCCGTCTCCTACAGGTTCTGTGTACACCCCGAATGCTTATGAGTACCGATATGAAAAACGATGACCTGCGCGCTGAGCGCGATGACCTGGATGACCTGAATGACTTCATCCCCCGCACCCCGGCCAAACGCGGCAACAACCTGGTGCTGCAAGTGGCTGCGGGGGTCTTTCTTGGCGGCCTGGCGCTGTGGCTGGTTCAACTGGGCGCGACACTGCTGTACGCCAAGCTGATGCTCGCCACCATTACGTTCGGCGGTTAAGCCAGTTCGGTCGCGCGTTGGCTGGCTGCATCGTCATAAGCGACGTACAGCGACTCGGCGACCTGGCTTTTGATGGCCTTGGTGCTTTCCAGGCCCAGGACAAAACCTTCGGCCTTGCCGCCAGCGCGATTCAATTCGTCAGCGGTGCTGGCCTGAGTGATTGCGTCGAACAGTTTTTCGGCGTGCGGACCGACCCCTTTGGGCAGGCTGATCTGAGCGATGCTCATGCGAACACCTCGTTGTGACGAAGTGTGAGGGTTGGGTGATTCATGGCGCGTACCTTTTCGGCGAATGGCCGGCAGCGCGTGTCACCACTTCCGGGCGGCCATGGTAGACCTCTGGTGCGATTCTGGTAACCGCCAATCGCCGATAAACCGCCGTCCGTCCCGACGAATCGCTCAAATTGCCAACAGGTGCTTGACTTCTCTTTTTGAATCAGTAACATACACGCCATTCCGCGATAGCTCAGTTGGTAGAGCAAGTGACTGTTAATCACTGGGTCCCTGGTTCGAGTCCAGGTCGTGGAGCCAGACAGCAAGATCGAAAAGCCCCTGAATCGAAAGGTTCAGGGGCTTTTTTGTGGGCGTTGGAAAAGATGACTTAAGACCTGTAGGAGCCGGCTTGCCGGCGATGAGGGCCTTGAAGAATGCATCGTTCTCAAGGCCGCCATCGCCAGCAAGCCGGCTCCTACAGTACGGGGTCATGTCATGTAAAAAGGCGCCCCTGGGGGCGCCTTTTTTATTCAGACATGTTCACTGCTTTTGACATGCACCGCCTTCGGCTCGCCATGCCCATGATCCGTCTCTATCACCGGGATCTCCTTTCCGTCGCAGTCATGCAACTTGCCTTCGCTGAAATAATCCCCTTCGCGCAACGCGGCCAGATCCTGATAGCGCAGGACTCGCTCAGTACCGGCAGCAAACACCGACTGCTGATCCGAGTTGCCGGCAGTGAGGTGGTTGAAGGCCAGGTTCAGCACGATGGCCATGATTGCCGAGGAGCTGATGCCCGAGTGGAATATCGTCGCGAACCAGCTTGGGAAGTGGTCGTAAAAGTTCGGCGCGGCAATGGGGATCATGCCGAAACCGATGGACGTGGCGACGATGATCAGATTGACGTTGTTGCGGTAGTCGACCTTGGACAGCGTGCGAATTCCGCTGGCCGCCACAGTGCCGAACAGCACGATCCCGGCGCCGCCGAGCACGGAGGTCGGCACCGCTGCGATGACCCGCCCCATGAAGGGCAGAAGGCCGAGGATCACCAGAAACAATCCGCCAGTGGCCACCACGTAACGGCTCTTGATCCCGGTCACCGCCACCAGTCCGACGTTCTGGGCGAACGCACTCTGGGTGAAAGAGCCGAAGATCGGCGCGATCATGCTCGACAGCATGTCGGCGCGCAGACCGTTGCCCAGGCGCTTGGAGTCGACTTTGGTGTCGATGATTTCACCGACCGCGAGGATGTCCGCCGAGGTTTCGACCAGCGTCACCATGACCACGATGCACATCGACAGAATCGCAGCGAAGTGGAAGGTCGGCATGCCGAAGTGGAATGGCGTGGGGAAGCCGAACATCGGGCCCTGGGTGACGGACGAGAAGTCCGCCATGCCAAGGAATACCGCGATGAGCGTGCCGATGACCATGGCCAGCAGAATCGACAACCGGGAGATGGTCGCGCTGCCGATCTTGCTCAGCAACAACACCAGCACCAGCGTTACCGCCGCCAGGCCGATGTTCGCCATGCTGCCGAAATCCGGCGCATGACTGTTGCCACCCATGGCCCAGCGCGCGGCCACCGGCATCAGCGTCAGGCCGATGGTGGTGATCACGATGCCCGTCACCAGCGGCGGGAAGAACTTGGTGATTCGCGAGAACACCGGCGTGATCAGCAAACCGATCAACGACGCGGCAATCACAGCACCCAGAATCGACTGAAACCCGCCCTCCCCGCCACTGCTGACAATCGCCACCATCGTCGCGACGCCCGAGAAGGACACGCCCTGCACCAGCGGCAACTGACAACCGAAAAACGGTAAACCGAGGGTCTGCAGCAATGTTGCCAAGCCCCCCGCAAACAATGAAGCAGCAATCAACAAACCGATGTCCGCCGGCGAGAGCCCGGCCGCCTGTCCGATGATCAAAGGCACCGCGACGATGCCGCCGTACATGGTCAGAACGTGTTGCAGGCCGTAAGCCATATTCGCGCCGACACCGAGGTTTTCGTCCTCAGGCCGTTGGTGTGAAACATGGGGCGTTTTCATGGTTGGGGGGTTCCCTGGTTTTTGTTATGAGCACACTGTATGCAAGACTCAGGACAAATGTCTATAGAGTTGTATACAACTCACCAGTCAGATTATGGACATGTGTCCATGCAGTCCTTCCCCTGCGCTGTTTCCCCCTCCAAAAAAACATTTGAAATACATCCTTCCTGCGCCTTCTCCCCCGCCCGCTAGTCTTTGGCATTCCAAGCGACCGCCGGCACGGACGCCTCTCGCTTATACATATAAAGTATGCATAATGAAGTCATTCGAGATTCAGTTTCACAAGGCAAAGAACGCAGCTAACAAATTAAAGCACCAAGGGATCAGCCTCGCGGAGACCGAGGCGGTGTTTTATGACGAGAGAGCCCTCTCGCTGGAGGACAACCATCACGATGAACAGCGGTGGATCATCATGGGGCTGGATGCCAAAGGTCGATTGTTGGTCGTTGCGTACACCTGGCGCGAGCCGAATTTCGTTCGAATCATTTCCGCGCGCGTCGCTACCAAAAATGAACGGCGCCGATATCTGGAGGCTTGAACCATGAAAGACGAATACGATTTCAGCAACGCCAAACGCGGAGCGGTTGCCTCGAGCAAAGGCAAAACCCGCATCACCATCATGCTCGACGATGTCGTGTTAGACGCGGCGCGCCTCGCCGCCGAGAGCGAAGGTTTCGGTTATCAGACGGTGATCAACAACACCTTGCGCAAGGCCTTGCTCGACGATGGAAGCAAGAGCGCAGCGGCCATCCCGAACACCGCTGTTGTAAATGCCGGACATTTCAAAGAAGGGATAACGGCCGCCGAGCTAAAAAGCCTGGAGAAAAAACTATCGGAGGTGCTCAGTGAAATTCATCGCGTGATGAAGCCTTGAGCTACGCCGCCACGATCAACCGCGCAAGCACTTGTTTGAGCGTTGCGTGCTCCGGCACCCGAATCCCGAACTCGCGCCCCAGCAATCCGACAAGCTCATCCACATCCGTCACCTGCCGACGTTCGCTCTCGCCGCCCATCCGGTGAATCGCAAAACTGCCGTTGTTGAGCGTGCGCCGCCAGCCTTCTCCCGTTCGCGCCACCATCAGCTGCCTGGCAAAAGACGATTCGGGGTGGGTCGAGACGTACCAGTTGCCGACGGCGAAATCGATGTCTTCCTGCCGTTGCAGGTCGAAGATGTACATCGCCCGCCACTCACCGGCAACGTTGGCGCGCAAGGTGTAGCCATCGGCATGTTGCTCGATGCGATAGGGTTCGTGGGGCGTGCGCTGTTCGGCCGGGGTATCGAGCAGCAGCGGTGCCGTAGGCACCATGCCACCGAAGCCGACATCGGTGATGTAGCGCACGTCATCCAGGATGACCAGGCTCAAGCGGTGTGTCCTCGCCGTCCACGCACCCTCGGGTTGGCCCATGACCACTCGGCCGGAGATTCCACGGGCATTGAAGCCCAGCGCCTGAAGCAGCGCCAGAAACAGATTGTTCAGTTCGTAGCAGTAACCACCACGACCATCGTGCAGGACTTTTTGCTCGATGGACGGCAGATCGATGAGCACTGGCTCGCCTGACAGCGTGGTGAGGTTTTCAAACGGGAATGCGCCGGTGTGACGCAGTTGCAGTTGACGCAGGGTGTCCAGGGTCGGCGCCGGTGGCGCATCGAAGCCCAGGCGTTGCAGGTACAACGCAAGATTGCTCAGGCGTGGCTCGCTCATTGCTCGGTCCTTATGCAGTGGCCGCAGGTCTCTGTGCCGATGGCCGCCATGTATAAGGGATAAAACAGTACGACCGACAATTGATTTCGCCAATCGCCACACGACCGAAAAATCAACCGAGAAAACCGACGCCATGGAAACACCGCTGGAAGGCAACAGAATCTGCCTGCGCCCACTGCAATACGCCGATGCCGATGCGCTGGTACACGCCGCCGAAGATGGCGAACTGTGGAACCTGACTGTCACCGTCGTGCCCTCCCCGACCACGGTGCACAGCTACCTGAAAAAAGCCCTCGACGGACGGGATGCAGGCACTGTTCTGCCCTACGTCATCGTGCTCAAGGACACCGGCGAGGTCATCGGTTCGACGCGCTTCTGGAAAATCGACCGGCTCAATCGCAAGCTCGAAATCGGCAGCAGCTGGATCTCGGCCCGCTGGCAAAAAACCTTCGTCAACACCGAAGCCAAATACCTGATGCTGCGCCACGCATTCGACGTGCTGGACTGCGTGCGGGTGCAGTTCACCACCGACGAGAACAATCAGAAGTCGCGCAACGCAATCCTCAGGCTCGGCGCGCAACAGGAAGGTATCGTGCGTCACGAACGGATCATGCCGGACGGACGCAAGCGCAACTCGGTGCGGTTCAGCATCATCGATGATGAATGGCCGACGGTGCGTCAGCGGCTCGAACAAAAACTTGCCGACTACAGCCTTCGCTAATCCGCACAGACCGCTCGCGCCTGAGTCGTCTCAACGATCCGAGCGCATCAACTCCTCGATCCCGCCGTCGATGGACAGCACCGCCGAACGGTTTCGCCCTGAATGCTTGGCCTGATACAAGGCGGCGTCCGCACGCCCGATGAACACTTCGGTGCTGTCCAGCCGCGTGGGCACAAACGAATAGCAGCCAAGGCTGACCGTGACGAAACCGTTGGGCGAACCGCTGTGGCTGATGTTTTTGGCCATGACGGCGCGACGGATATGCTCGGCAATGACCATCGCACCGTGAATATCGGTATCCGGCAGCAACACTGCGAACTCCTCACCACCGTACCGCACCGCCAGATCGGCTTTTCGATGGCAGCAACCCTTCACCGCCCGCGCCACTTGCGCCAGGCAATGGTCCCCCGCCACGTGGCCATAAGCGTCGTTGTAGCGCTTGAAGTAATCGATATCGAGCATGATCAGGCTCAATGAACTCGACTGACGGATGCCACGGCCGAACTCGATGTCCAGCGCTTGCTCGAACAGTCGGCGATTGGCCAGGCCGGTCAAGCTGTCGTGGGTCGCGATGAGCTTCAGCGCCTCCTTGGCCTTGCGCAAATCCGCCTCGACCTGCTCGCCGAGGCGAACCTGGCGCACGAACACCCAGCCGAACAACCCAATGCCCAGCACGACAAGGGCAACGATGACGCTGGATCGAAACGCGGTGTCGTACCACCCCTTGAGAATCGAATCCCTGGACGATGCCGCCGACACCACCAGCGGATAGGCGTCGAGCTGTCGGTAGCCATACAACCGCACGGTGCCGTCGACCACCGAACGGAACGTTGCGTTGCCGGAGGGCGCGCTGGGCAGCAACGTCTGAAAGATCTCGCCATTGGCCAACGACGTGCCGATCTGCGCTTCGATAAACGGCCGGCGCGCCAGCAACGTCCCGTCGGTCAGCCCCAAAAACATCGAGCCATTGTCATCAAGGCTGAAGCTTTTGAAGAACTGGTCGAAGTAGGACATCTTGATGCCGGCCAGCAACACGCCCTGGAAATGGCCGTTTTTATCGTTGATGCGCTTGGAGACCGGAATGATCCACTCGCCATTCTCACGACTGCGAATGGCCGGCCCGATGTGCGCCACGGACGATACGTTCTGTTGGTGATACATAAAGTATTCGCGGTCCGCCACGCCTCGACCACGAGGCAGATCCGCAAAAGAGGTCACGATCCACTGGCCCTTCTGGTCAAACAGCAAGATCCCGTGCAATTGACTCAGCGTCTGCACCCGCTGGGCGAACGTTTTTTGAAGACGTGGGCGCTGCGCCGGACCGAAGCCGTCGGCCTGAATCCAGTCAACCAGACTGGTCAACACCAGGTCGGCTTTCATGAAGGTGTCTTCGGCCTGCTGCGCCATGGCTCGCGTCAGGTTCGATGACGCCACTTCGGCCACGGCCAGATCGTGCCGGCGCGATTGCTCCAGTTGCAGGTAAAGCAAACCGCACAGGCACAGGCACACCACAGCAATGAACAGCATCGCTGCCTTGCGCAGCGGTAACCGTTTCAAAGCAGCGCCAGTGGCGATGTGCGGGTCGTTTTGGAGATTAGGCAAAGCTCATCCTGCAAGGGTAAGGCATGGGCGAAGGCCCAAAACCCTTATTTTTTGCGAGCTTAGTCTACGCCGTAGTGAGGGGCAATCGTCCTTTGGACAGTCTGCGCATCGCACTGTGCAAATGCGCCCGCGCGCTTTCGGCATCCCCCAGGCGCATTTGTTCGTAGGCGCGCCGGGCAATCGGCTCGGGCACAGGCTTGAGATCGCGCTGGGTCGCCATCGCCATCAGTTGCACCTGGGCGGCACGCTCGAGGTAATACAGATCGTCCCACGCCTCGGCAATGGTCGGTCCGGCGACAATCACACCGTGGTTTTTCAGAAACAGAATGTCGGCATTGCCCATGACACTGGCGATCCGGTCGCCTTCGGATTCATCAAGAGCCAGGCCGTTGTAGTCCTCGTCCACCGCCGTGCGACCATAAAACTTCAGAGCCGTCTGCCCCAGCCACAACAGCGGCGGGCCTTGCAGCAAACATAACGCCGTGGCGTGAGGCATGTGCGTATGGAACGCCACTTTCACCCTTGGCAGCTGTTGGTGCAGGCGGGCGTGAATGTAAAACGCGGTCGCTTCAGGCTGCCCTTCGCCGGCCACGACATTGCCGTGAAAGTCGCAGACCAGAAGATTTTCAGCGCTGACTTCTTCGAAGGCATAACCGTAGGGGTTCACAAAAAACAGATCATCCCGGCCCGGCACCATCGCGGAAAAGTGGTTGCAGATCCCCTCCTCCAGACCGTGCAGTGCCGCAAGCTGGAAGCACGCTGCCAGTTCCGTGCGCGCGGTAATGGCCGCCTGCGAATCCAGATTCAGCTCGGTGTAACGGGTGGGACGGGAACCGCCTGCAAGGGTGTGTGCCATGGCAATGACTCCGGTTTTACCAGCCAAGGGATTTGAACAAGGGCACGACTTGATCCAGCGTGTTTACTGTCGCATCGGGCTGATAGTCCGGCAGCAATTGCCGACCGGTGCCGCGATCGACCCACACGCAGCGAAAGTGCATGTCCCGCGCGGCGGTGTGGTCCAGCGTCGGGCTGGCACAAATGTGCACCACCTGATCACGTGTCACGCCCAGCTGCTCGTGAGCGTAGTCGAACAGTCGCGGATCCGGCTTGTAAGCACCGGCCTGCTGCGCCGTGATGACCCGATCGATGTGCCCGCCCAGTTGCGCAACGTTGCCGGCGATGATGTCGTCATCGGTGTTGGACACAATGCACAGCTTGAAGCCCATCGCCTTGAGCCGGGCGAGCGCCTCGATCACTTCCGGAAACGGCGGCATCCGCGGGATCGCCGCGGCCAGGCGCAGGCTGTCTTCGGGGGCACTCGCCAACGCCAGTTCTTCCAGGGCGAGATGCAACCCGCTAGTGCTCAACTCGCGGAACGAGCGATGCGGCGGCATCTGTTCCAGCCGGTGTTCATGCCGGTCGTACACCTCGATCAGACGATCGACATCAACGCTGTGATCCCCCTTGTCGCGCAAGATGTCCGCCACCACGGCTTTCAAGCCCTCATCCCACTGAATCAACGTGCCGTAGCAATCGAAGGTCAGCCACTCGGGGCGCGGGGTGATTGTGAGTGTCATGTTCGTTTCCTCTGAAGGGTGATCTTCAGGTTAAGAGCGATCAGTGATAGTGTGAAATTAAATCAATGACGACATGTCAGTGATAAATCGAATATCAAGAGGCCGCCATGCTCGATCTCGAATTGCTCAAGACCTTCGTTTGCGTGGCGGACGAAGGCAGCTTCACCCGCGCTGCCGAACGCGTGCACCGGACCCAATCCACCGTAAGCCAACAGGTGCGCAAACTTGAAGAACTGGTCGGGCATGCGCTGCTGTTGCGTGACCGAACCGGGCAGAACATCAGCGTGACCGAGCACGGCGAGATGCTGATTCACTACGCACGGCGCTTGCTGGCCCTGTCCTCGGAGGCAGTGGAAGCCTTGGCCAGCGACCTCGACCTGGAAATCCTGCGTATCGGCGTACCGGAAGATTTCGATGCCCGGCGCATGGCCGTGATCCTTGCCGGCTTCAACCGGGCCAGGCCCGAAGCGCGCCTGGAAACCGTCAGCGGCATGAGCACCGATCTCAAGCAGAAACTCGCGGTGGGCACCCTCGATATTGCCTTGGTCAAACGCGAACCGGACAGCGGCCCCTGCTGGGCGGCGTGGCCGGAAACGCTGGTGTGGGTCAAGGGTGTGGGGGTCGACTCCGCCAATGGGGTATTGCCCTTGGCGCTGTTCCCACAGGGCTGCATTTATCGGCAACGGGCAATCCGTCTGCTGGATGTGGCGCAGCGGCCCTGGCGCGTTGCGTTTGGCAGCCACAGCCTGACGGGCATTCAGGCGGCGGTGGCCTCCGGGCTGGGCGTGTCGGTGCTGCCCGCTTCGGCGGTGCTGCCTGAGCACCGCGTGTGCAGCGATCTGCCCGAACTGCCGCCGACCGAGTTGGCGCTGATCAGCCGCGAGGGCGCGTTGACCGGGTTGCAACGTGCCCTGGTGGCGTTTTTGCGGGAGGAGCTAGGCGAGGCATGAACAAGAAGATTGCGTGCAGGTACCGAACGGTTGACGCCAGTTGAAGCTCGCGCAAAAAAAACGGGTGCCTCAAGAGCACCCGCATCCATGAAGCACGGAGAATCCTCAGAGCATCCTGTCGACTTCATCCAACGTCACTCGGGGAATAAGTTCGACAGGAATCCTGGAGGTACCGGACAAGTTGTAAACCTGAAAATCATCGCTCACGACGTACTTCGACAGGATTTTGAACGAGGGCAGAATTCTCGTAAAAAAATGCTGATCGAGCATGCACGGTGATACATCTGCATCGTCTTCTTCGTAGAAACGTCGTACTGACTGATTCAAGTCGACACCCACCAGAAACACCTTGTTAAAGCCTGCGTGGTAGGCAATTTGCAGTGCCAGATAGGCCACGGTGCGCGCATCAAAAAAGCCGCGCTTGAGGTTCTTGCTGAACCCCAGGGTTCTGTTGCGACCGTTTCCAAGCCGGCGACTTCTGACGAGCTCTTTATCGCCCCTGAAGACCAGGTCACTCCAGGAGAGCTTGGGCGCCTTGGTCAATAAGTACAGGTCCCCTTCGGGTGAGTCGGCCGAACGCCGGATGTGTTCCTCCCACACGGCAACCCGCTCACTGAGCTGCATGGCCGCCGACAGCAATTCGGGCTGTTCCCGGTAAAAGGCAATGTCAGTGCAAGCATAAAAGAACGGTTTGATATCGGTACCGATGAACATTGAGATAGCCCCGTTCATCGTGATCATTGGAACGTCGGCGTACTTTTCAAGTGGAAAATCTTTAGCAGATGCCCCAGAGGCAATGATAAACACCGGACCCTTTTGAATGTTGCGGCACTCATCGAGGTCATGCACATGAAGCTGACCTTTGATGGGTACCGTGTTTTCTTGCGCAACATCCATCTTCACTTCCCTATTCCTTTGGGTCGATTTCTCGTTGGTTTATTACATTGTGATAGCTTTCAACGGGAGCGCCAACCACCTGCATGTATCGGCGCTGCAAACTGCGACCCAGTGCAAAGGTTGACCTAGAGCATTTGCTTCGCCAGAAAAAAGATGACTTACCCCTTTTCCTGACGACCCGACAACGGTCTATTTTAGTCACTTACACTTTTTTGTCCGGCCGCGAGCGCAGGCAGTCCGGCTTGCTGCCATTGCGGAGCAGGCAGTTCCGAACGCAGATTCAATCCCCGCAGAACCGCAGAGTCGTACCCGTATACATCGGGCTTGAACATCACGCGACCATCATTACTCAGGTCCACCGTCCAGTAAGCCAACAGCACTGGCACCTTGACGGGAAGCCGGATGTTTTCAGTCTTGCCGTTGGCCAACTGCGCCTGGATCCCGGCACTGTTCCAATGCACCGGATCGTTGAACAACAGCTCCACCAACTGCAGCGGGTTCTCGACCCGGATGCAGCCTGAACTGGTGGCGCGGCGAGATTGAGCAAACAACTCGCGATGCGGCGTGTCGTGCAGATAAATCGCGTATTCATTGGGAAACCGGATCACGACCTGGCCCAGCGAGTTGTCCGGCCCGGCATCCTGTCGCAGCGTAACGCCGCGCGGGTTGGACCAATCGACCGTCGATGGGTCGAGCAAGTTCCCTTCACGGTCAATGGGCTTGATTCGGTTGGCGGCAAGGTAGCCGGGATTTTTCTGAATCTTGGGCAGCATGTCCTTGACCAGAATGGTCGGGGGCACGGTCCAGGTAGGGTTGAACGTGACGTAAGTAATCTCTGACTGGAACACCGGCGTACTGCGAAACGGTTTGCCGACTTGCACCCGAGAACGCCAAATCGGCTTGCCGTCGCGGTAGAGCGCAACTTTGTAACCAGCTATGTCAACGATGACAAAAGTGCCCTGAAGTTTGTACAGCAACCAACGCGCACGCTCCATGTTCACCCGAACCTGGTCGATCCGCGCCTCAACCGACACATTCAACGCCGCAAGCGTCGCCGCCCCGGCGACACCGTCCGCGCCCAGGTATTGTTCGGCTTGATACTTTTTGACCGCCGCCGTGACAACAGCGTCGTAGTCGCTACGTGGTTTCAACTGTGGGGCCAGATAACCACCGGCCGCCAAACGGGCTCGCAGCTGCGCGACCGCAGGTTCGTCCATACCAGGCTTGAGCGACTTGTCTTCGGCAACCTTCGGCCAGCCACCCGCATCCCGGACTTTGCGCAGTTGCGCCAAACCCATGCGCAAGCTGCCATAAACCGCTTCTTGCGGTGGCGCTTGAGCGAATGCCCGGGCGACATCATGGCTGTCGAGGGCGGCGAAGAAGGTGTTCACGTCTTCACGCGGATCGACGCCGACCGGGTCGAAATTCCAATGCATGTCCAGGCGCGAAGGGTCGACTTTGCCGCGCCGCAATTGCAGAAGCGCGGTGATGAACGTCCGGGTGGCGACGACATCGAAACTCGCCCGCTGCGCCGGGGTTTGCATCGACGCTCGTGCCTTGGCCAATTCATCAATATGAAAATCTGCCGGCTCCAGACCATCCGCTTGCGTGTTGCCCAGGCTTTTCAGCAACTGGGTGACATCACTGTCTTGTGTCCACGCTGCGCGATAGCTGCGATGCATATAGAAATCCATGACCACACGGTTGACGTCTACCCGTTGATGCCTGGGGGATGTGAGCAGCGGCGGAAACGCCGAGGCCAACGGCGCCAGCATGCTTTGAATCGCCTGACCGACGATGTCATCCGCTGCAGCCTCACTGGCGTTGATAGGTGGAGATGACTGCTCGATCGGCGAAGTTTGCGCAATCGCTGCACCGCTGATCAGAAAGCCCATAAAAAATACACGGCTTATGACGAATAACCTTGTTAACTGCCCCATGGATAATCCTTAATCTCCCGCATTCACCGGCTAGTCGCGCTCGCGCTGCTAGACTCGAAACAATCATGATGAGACACACATATGGCGCTAGACCGCTTCGGCTTCCTAATTACGGCCCTGCTGCTGAGTTCAACGTCAGTCACGGCAGCCTACGCCGACTCACTTGAAGCCGCTTTGGTCAAAGCCGCTCCAAACGCTAACGCCAAGGTGATTGCACTGGCCGTCCGTGCCTCTCAATGCAGCTTGGCCCAAGGTACCGCGCCTGTCCAAAGACTTGCCGTCATTGATTACTCCCTGCCCTCCACCGAACAACGCCTTTGGGTGTTTGACCTTAAACAGCGCAAATTACTGTTTCACGAATTGGTTGCCCACGGTCGCAACAGCGGCGAGAACATGGCGGTCAAGTTTTCCAATCAAAACGAAAGCTTCGCCACCAGCCTGGGCTTGTATCGCACGCAGTCAAGTTACGTCGGGCAGAACGGTTATTCGTTGCGCATGGAAGGACTCGAACCGGGCTTCAACGACAACGCCTTCGACCGGGCGATCGTCATTCATGGCGCGCCTTATGTCAGCCCGGTGCTTGCGCGGGCGAACGGGCGGATTGGCCGCAGCCTCGGTTGCCCGGCGGTACGGCCGGCGATTGCGCACAAGCTGATTGACTCGATGAAAGACGGCCAACTGTTGTTTTCGTACTACCCGGATCAGCGCTGGCTGAAAAAGTCTTCGTATATCAATTGCGGTAGCAGGACGGTGGCGTCGACCGCCAAGCCTTCCACCAACCGTTGAACACCACGTTGAAACTGTCAAAACTGTAATCCCCGCTTCAGTCTGCTGAAAGGCATCGCCCGTTAGCCTCATCGTCAAGTTGTCTCCCAACTGACGGACCGGGAATAAAAACGGCATGCACTCCAACACTTCAAGACGCACCTTCGTAAAGGGGCTGGCCGCGGGCGGATTGCTCGGCGGCCTCGGGTTATGGCGCACGCCTGTGTGGGCGCTCACCCGCTCTGGCGAACCGCAGATGCTCACGGGCAGCGATTTCGAGCTGTTCATCGGCGAAACCCCGGTCAACATCACCGGCAATCCGCGCACCGCGATGACCATCAACGGCGGCATTCCCGGCCCGCTGCTGCGCTGGCGTGAAGGCGACACGGTCACGCTGCGGGTGAAGAACCGGCTCAAGGAAACCACCTCCATTCACTGGCACGGCATTTTGCTGCCGGCCAACATGGACGGCGTGCCGGGCCTGAGTTTTCACGGCATCGAACCGGGCGGCGTGTACGTCTATCAATTTCAGGTCCGGCAGAACGGCACTTACTGGTATCACAGCCATTCGGGCCTTCAGGAGCAGTCCGGCGTTTACGGCCCGCTGGTGATCGACGCCAAGGAGCCGGAGCCCTTTGAGTACGACCGCGATCACGTGGTGATGCTGACCGACTGGACCGACGAAGACGCGGCCAGCCTGATGAACACCCTGAAAAAACAATCCGACTACTACAACTACAACAAGCGCACCGTGGGCGATTTCATCGACGACGTCAGCAAAAACGGTTGGGCTTCCACGGTCGCCGATCGAAAGATGTGGGCCGAAATGAAGATGAATCCCACAGACCTCGCCGACGTCAGCGGCGCCACTTACACCTATTTAATGAACGGCCAGGCGCCGGACTCGAACTGGACGGGCGTGTTCCGGCCAGGTGAAAAACTGCGACTGCGGTTTATCAACGGTTCGGCCATGACCTACTTCGACGTGCGCATTCCCGGCCTGAAAATGACGGTGGTCGCGGCGGACGGGCTGCATGTCAAACCGGTGAGCGTCGATGAATTCCGCATTGCGGTGGCGGAGACGTTTGATGTGATTGTCGAGCCGACACAGGACGCTTACACCGTGTTCGCCCAGTCGATGGATCGCACCGGTTATGCGCGCGGCACGCTGGCGATGAAGGCGGGTTTGTCCGTGCCTGTGCCTGTACTCGATCCGCGACCATTGGTGACCATGGAGGACATGGGCATGGGCGGCATGGATCACGGCAGCATGGCCGGCATGGACCACAGCGCGATGGGTGGCATGCAAGCGCATCCCGCGACGGAAAACGACAACCCGCTGGTGGACATGCAAGCCATGAGCACCTCGCCGAAACTCGACGATCCTGGCCTTGGCTTGCGCAACAACGGCCGCCGCGTCCTGACCTATTCCGACCTGCGCAGCACCTTCGAAGACCCGGACGGCCGCGATCCGGGCCGCACCCTCGAACTGCACCTCACCGGCCACATGGAAAAGTTCGCGTGGTCGTTCAACGGCGTGAAATTCTCCGATGCCGAACCGCTGCGCCTCAAGTACGGCGAGCGCGTGCGCATCGTGCTGGTCAACGACACGATGATGACCCACCCCATCCACCTGCACGGCATGTGGAGCGACCTCGAAGACGAGAACGGCGAGTTCATGGTGCGCAAACACACCATCGACATGCCCCCCGGCTCCCGACGCAGTTACCGGGTGACCGCCGACGCACTCGGCCGCTGGGCCTATCACTGCCACCTCCTGTACCACATGGAAATGGGCATGTTCCGTGAAGTTCGCGTGGAAGAATGAGGCGCTACCCATGACCAGACTTACATCGATTTTTCTCGCCGTTTGCACAACGGGCCTGACGCTTTCTTCGGCGAGCGCCACCACCGGCGACATGCAGAACATGGATCACAGCCAGATGCCGGGCATGGATCATGGCCAGATGCAGGGCATGGACCATAGCCAGATGCAAAGCATGGACGACGGCCAGATGCAGCCCGCCGCGCCCACTGAAAGCCGCACGCCGATCCCGCCGCTGACCGATGCCGACCGCGCCGCCGTGTTCGTCAGCCCCGGCGGCCATAATGTGCATGACTCTGCACTCAATCACTACTTCCTCGCCGACAAACTCGAATGGCAGGACGCCGACGACGGCAGCGCGCTGGCCTGGGATTTATCGGGCTGGATCGGCGGTGACATCGATCGCCTGTGGCTGCGATCCGAAGGCGAGCGCAGCAACGGCAAAACCGAAGACGCTGAAGTCCAGGCGCTATGGGGCCACGCAATCTCGCCGTGGTGGGATGTGGTGAGCGGCGTGCGCCAGGACTTCAAACCCGGCGCCCCGCAAACCTGGGCCGCATTCGGCGTGCAAGGTATGGCGCTGTACAACTTCGAAGCCGAAGCCACGGCCTTCATCGGCGAAGGCGGCCAGAGCGCGGCGCGGCTGGAAGGTGACTACGACATCCTGCTGACCAACCGGCTCATTTTGCAGCCGACCGCCGAGCTGAATGTCTACGGCAAAAACGATCCGCAGCGAGGCATTGGTTCCGGGCTCTCCAACACCGAAGCCGGGCTGCGGTTGCGCTATGAAATTCGCCGGGAAATCGCCCCGTACATCGGCGTGACCTGGAACCGCACCTACGGCAAAACCGCCGATTTCGCCAAAGACGATGGCGAGGATCGCAGTGAAGCACACGTCGTTCTCGGCGTTCGGCTGTGGTTCTGATCGCACTCACATCACCATCAAAAAAAACCGCTTCGAGCGGTAAAGAGGCCTTGCATGCGCACAATGAAAACCACCGCTGTTGTCATCGGCTTGCTCATGAGCACACTGGCTCAGGCGCACCCGAAACTGCTCTCCTCCACCCCGGCCGAAGGCGCGGATGGCGCGGCACCGAGCACGATCGAACTGCACTTTTCCGAAAGCCTCATGACCCAGTTTTCCGGCGCGAAACTGGTCATGACCGAAATGCCAGGCATGGCACATTCCCCGATGCCGATGAAAGCCAAAGTCACCGGCGGCAGCGACCCGAAAACCATGCTCATCACCCCGCTCTCACCGTTGCCCGCCGGCAGCTACAAAGTCGAATGGCGCGCGGTGTCTTCGGATACTCACCCGATCACCGGCAACGTTACGTTCAAAGTGAAGTGATTGATGAGCGACTGGGTCAGCATTGCACTGCGGTTTGGGTTGTATGTGGATTTGATGGTGCTGTTTGGGCTGGGTTTGTTCGGGCTCTACAGCCTTGCGGGCCGGGAACGGGTGTCCGGGGCGGTGCTGCCGTTTCGGCCGATCCTTCAGGTGACGGCCGCGTTCGGAGTGCTGTTGTCCGTGGCGGGCATGCTGACGATGGTGAGTGCGATGAGCGGAGAATCGGACTTCACCGAGTTGCGACCGCATGTCCAGATGATGGTGTTCGAGACGGATTTCGGGTTGGCCTGGGCAGCGCGCATCACCGTGCTGGTTATCGCCGGTTTGGCGGTTACGCTCAATGACCGTGCGCCGGGACTCAGCCTGCTGATTGCGTCTTTTGCCGGCGCTATCGCCTTGGCCAGCCTGGCCTGGAGCGGTCATGGCGCGATGGACGAAGGCAGCCGTCGTTATTGGCATTTTGCGATGGATATTCTGCATCTGTTGGCGGCAGGCGCGTGGCTGGGTGCGCTGGTAGCGTTTGCGTTGATGGCGAAAATCAACGCGCTGCAAACCGCAGAACGCATCAGGTTACTGGCTCGGGCTGTCGCTCGATTTGAATGGGTGGGCGCGGTGATCGTGGTCGTCATCACGGTCACGGGCGTCGTGAATTACCTATTCATCGTCGGGCCGAAGCTTGATGACTTGTTGCTAAGTACCTATGGGATTTTGCTGTTTATCAAAGTGGGGTTGTTTGCCGGGATGCTGGTGCTCGCCGCGCTGAACCGGTTTCACCTTGGGCCGTTTCTGGAGCGGTCGTTGCGGGAGGGGAAATACGAAGTTGCCGCCAACGCGTTGCGACGCAGCATGGTTGTTGAGTTGACGCTCGCGGTGTTGATTGTGGGGCTGGTGGCCTGGTTGGGAACGCTGAGTCCGGAAATGGAGGCCGCTGCGCAATAGCCAATCGGGCAGCAGAATCCAAAGTACTTATAACCATCGGCAGGAAAAATTAAGTACTCTCAGCCCCAATCCATCACGGAAGTCGGGTACACATGAAAACCAATAAATGCACAGTAATGCTCGGTAGCCTGCTCGCACTATCGTTTGGCGCCCAGGCCGAACAATCGCACCTGGACAGCGTCATCCAGCAAGGCCAGCTACGCGTGTGCACCACGGGCGATTACAAGCCCTACACGTTCAAAGCCGAGAACGGCGAATACTCGGGCATCGACATCGCCATGGCCCGCTCGCTGGCCGACAGCCTTGGCGTCAAGGTCGATTGGGTACCGACCACCTGGAAAACCCTGATGCCCGACATGCTGGCGGGTAAATGCGACATCGGCATGGGCGGGATCTCGGTCACCCTGGAACGTCAGAAAAAAGCCTTCTTCAGCACCACGCTGGACGTCGACGGCAAAATCCCGCTGGTGCGCTGCGAAGATCAGGCGAAGTATCAGACCGTCGAGCAAATCAACCAGCCTTCGGTTCGCTTGGTCGAACCGGCCGGCGGCACCAACGAAGCGTTCGTTCACGCCTTCCTGCCCAAGGCGCAATTGAGCCTTCACGACAACGTAACCATCTTCCAGGAGCTGCTGGACAAGAAGGCGGACGTGATGATCACCGATGCGTCGGAGGCGTTGTATCAGCAAAAACTCAAACCCGGTTTGTGCGCGGTGAATCCAGGCCAGTACATGCAGTACGGTGAGAAAGCTTATTTATTGCCGCGAGACGACATGACGTGGAAGTTGTACGTCGATCAATGGCTGCACCTGGCCAAAGTGACGGGCAACTACCAGAAAGTTTTAGGCCAGTGGATCGCCACGCCCGAGACTAAATAGGCTTATTTCAGGTAACAGCTGGGCGAACAGGCAACGGCAGGATTACCGCGCCGTTGCCGGTCAGTCGTCGTGCAACAGTCCCGAACCGTATTCACCGAAGCTGCTGCCCAATGCACTGCCATGGAAGTTCAGCTGACTGTGGCTATTGGTCGGGCCAGGACCGAAGCCGGCGGACGGCTCGAGGTCTTCTGAATAATCGTTATGGGTGCTGACGCCCGAACAGGCGCTCAACAGCAGCGCACCACCGATCAGCAAGACTTTGAAGAAGTTCGAGATCATTTTTCAGGTTCCCTGTGGCCGGAGGTGGGGTGATGCAATCTTCAGTGTCCATCCTAGGCTGCGAACCCGGCAGCATCGTGAAACTTCACGCAGCGACAGCATTTGTTCAGGTATTCCGATTTCCCGAGTCCTCCAAAAAGCTGTGGACGGTGGTGTTCGCAAGTTTGACAGGCTGCTGCAGCTGCTAAGCTCTGCGTTCAGTGCCCGCACAAAAAACAACATCCGCCGCGAGAGAAAGGAAGCATTGAATGAGTGGAATCACCGTTGATGACAAACATCGTCTTGCCCTGGTTGACGCATTGCGCTGTTTTGCATGCTTCTGGGTGGTTCTGTTTCATTTATCCGAAGGAAATCACATCCCAACCCTGCTGGCAGCCATTCCAGGCTGGTTGAAATACATGGTCTTTGACGCAGGCCATTTGGGAGTGCCTATATTTTTCGTACTAAGCGGCATTGTCATGGCGACCACGACATCCCGGGTGCCAATGAATAACGTGAACGCCACAAACTTTGTGGCACGTCGCCTGGTACGCCTCGCCCCTCCCTACTACGCCGCCATTGCACTGGGCGTGGCCGTGATCGCCGTAAAACACATGCTTGGGCAACCCGGAATCGAAATCCCCGGCGTGACGGCCATACTCGCCCACGTGCTGTTTCTCCAAGATTTCCTTGGCATCAGAAACATCATCACGGTGTTCTGGACCCTGTGTATCGAGGTGCAGTTCTACATCTTTTTTGCGGTGCTGCTGTGGTTAGCCGATCGTGCTGGAGAGGGTGTAACACCCAAGCGTCGCAACCTCTGGATTTGGGGCAGCGCATTGCTGGCGCTGCTGTGGCCCGCCGGGATAATTCATGCGATAGGCTGGAAAGGCGGATTTATTGCGTTCTGGTTCAGCTTCATGGCCGGGGTGCTGTGCGCTCAAACCCTGAGCGGCACTAAACAAAGCCATTACATCGCCATTGGTTACTGTGCATTGGCGCTTGTTATCGGTCTTGCAACTAAAAACTCATTCACCATTGCTGCCGGGTTGACGGGCTTACTGTTCTGCTTCCTGGTTAATCGCTCCACCACGCTGGGTTTTATATCCAGCTACCCCGTGCAGAAAATTGCCCTGATTTCCTACAGCCTGTACTTGTTCCATTCTCCTGTGACCGGTTTCTTCATGCGCGTTTACCGGGCTTTCATGCCAACCGGCCTTTTCTCGGATGCACTGGCCGCCGTCCTGATCATTGCAACGTGCATCGCATTCTCGGCCATGGCCTATCTATTGTTCGAACGTCCCGCCATCGCGTGGAGCAGACGCATCAAGTTCAAGCGCCCTGATGCCGTCGTTCTGAATCGTACGTAAAGTCAGGCCAACCTGAGTCGCCCGCTCGCGGTCACAGACAGGGCTTGTCGGTGGTAGTGAACTCCAGAAATGAAAAAACCTCGCTTTGGCGAGGTTTTTTACATAACAAGGATCGACGTCAGAAAGCCTCGACAGGCTTCTTGGCCTGCTGAGCCATTTTGTGCTCATCGAGTTTCGGGAAAGAAAATTTGATGATGATCATGGACTCATCGCCCTCACCAGAAACAATCAAATCAGCCCCTCGAATGTTGTCAGGCGCTGATACCACCACGCTATGAGCGCTAGAAGCACCACTGGCCGAGGTAATTCCTTCAAAAAAGGTGTAGGTCAAATCGTTGGCGGCCAAAGCAACACTCTCGTAATTCGAGAGCTTGGCGGCGTATTCATCTTTGTTTTTTACTTTGCCTGCGAGATCAACAAGGTCCAACACCGATTTCCCATCCTTGCGGAGCGCTCTTTTTCATTACGACCTGATCGATTGACTACCGCGCCCATCCGAGCAGCACTCACAGGGCGACGCATTGACGTACTCACCCAGCAATAGGGATGGCTGCCTGCCGTCTACCTCATCGTTTCATCGATGAAGTCCGCTTTCTGGCTCACATACTTTGGTCTGAGGTGATCCCCATCTTTGTACATAGGTTCATCATCAGCATCAACTCCTGAGCAATCTGGATTACACAGATAGTCCATCGGTTTTATAACCATAGCCCCAGCGGTTGTAGCCACTTGAGCCAAATCAGCCTGGATCTGCCCGAAAGCCTTTTCCAGATCATCGCGCGGGATCCCGTTGCTTTTGAAAGACATTAATTTCGGAAACGCCTTAAAATCGCGCTGGACCATGTACCGGGGATCAAGTTGGTAACCTCCCGGGATGTTAAGCACAAGATACACCCTCTTATCCAATGCTCGAAGTTCCTTGATGTACGCGCCCAACTTGTTCAACGCATCAACATACTCCGGGCTTCCAGCTCCGAATTTACTGGCCATGAATACGCCGGACTTAAGATAAGCGTTCCAGAGTGAACCAATGACCACGGTATCGACTTCGGGATTCTCTTTGGTCAATCTCAGAGCGTCCTGCATTAATGTTGCACAATACTGGTGCTTTAAATCGTAGAGCATACCGGGAATGGCAAGGCACCCCGAGCCTGTCTTGAAGATGACCCCATTGGTCTCTTTGGCATTACGGGAGATCAACGCTTCAGCGCGGGGAAAATACTGCTCGATATTTGAATCGCCCACAAACAGTGTGACCGACGGCTTCTCCGATCGCAGGAAGTAATACTGGATCCCCTCAAATTTTTCCTTCGAAAGTGTTCCGGGGTAACCCCATTCATTGGACGCCTGAGTGACTTTGGCAAACTCCTCCGCCCTGGACGATACTCCGCCGCTTAGAAATGCGTGGAACCCAACCAGCCCGACAATGGCCATTATTACGCTCAGAGCAGCGGTCTTGATCCAGGTTTTCTTTCCGAGCCGGATGGGCTTTTCGATCAGGCGATAGGTCAACCAGGCCAACACAACACTGAGCAGCACCGCCCCCAATCGAGCCCAAGGCGAAACCTCGAAGGCGAGAATTCGCAAAAACGAGAGAATCGGCCAGTGCCACAGGTAAAGCGGATAGCTGATGATCCCAACGAACACCATCACCCGGTTAGCCAGCAAGACTCGATTCACCCATCCATCAGGCCCGGCGAGAATCAGCAGGAACGTTCCCGAAACCGGCAACATTGCCCACCAGCCGGGAAACGGCATTTTCTTGTCGATCAAACAAAAACCCGCAACAAGAAGAAGCAGTCCAACAATCGATAACAGGTTGTTGAGTATCGCGTTACGTTGAGCCAACAGCGGCGGGTGACGGAACAGAACCGGATGAAACACCCAGCGCTGCATCCACCCGGTAAACTTCGCTTGCCTGAACAGTTGCAAGTACGCCAGAACTGCCCCCGCCAGCAGTTCCCAGAAACGGGTTTGCGGCAGAAAGAACGTCGCGGTGGGATCGTGGGTCACTCTCGCGACATTCAACACCAGCGAGACCAGTCCCAAAATCAGAACGACCGTCAGGACGTTGAAACCCTTGCGCCACGCCAGAAGGATTAGTACCGGATAAATCAGGTAGAACTGCTCTTCAATGGCCAGTGACCATAGATGCAGAAGCGGTTTCAATTCGGCGAAGGTATCGAAGTACCCGTCCTCTTGTAACAGGACAAAGTTCTGCACGAAGCCGGCGCCAGCCGCCATGTGCTTGCCCAACTGTTTGAACTCGTAGGGCAACAACACAAACCAGCCAAATACGTAACAGGCCACCAACACAACAATTAAAGCGGGGTAAATGCGCTTGATACGATGGGCATAAAACTCAGTGAAACTGAAATCACCGCGATGCATTCCTCTGAAGATGATGCTGGAGATCAGAAACCCGGAGATGACGAAGAAAATATCGACACCAATGAACCCGCCCTGCAACATTGACGGGAACGCATGAAATATAACCACGGACAGAATGGCCACGGCTCGTAAACCGTCGATGTCTGCACGATAGGCTGGTTTGGATTTAACGCTGCGCGATACAGATTTCGGATTGCTCAAGCTGTCCATGCTGTACTTCTAGAGTAAAAAGTCGCGCAGTGTACCTTCCCCTTCGCCTTCTTTCCAAACAGCTTTCGTCAACTTTGTTATTTAAACCTTACTCCTGCCTCCCCGCACTCATTACAGTCGCCGTACTTGTCTGACACTCCTACAGATCCGGTCTCTGGTCTTGCGCTCGACCGCCTGACTTTCCTGATAAACTGGCACACCCTTTTGCGTAAAACACTGGCAACTGGCAGTGAATGAGAAGTCGACGAATGCAGAGCACATTGGCAGAAAACCTGGCCCTCCCGGCAAATTCGGTCTCCAGGAGATTTTCTGTTGCCCCCATGATGGATTGGACAGACCGCCACTGCCGTTTCTTCCTGCGCCTGCTCTCCAGGCACGCTCTCCTCTACACGGAAATGGTCACCACCGGCGCGCTGCTCAATGGTGATCACGACCGTTTCCTGCGTCACAACGAAGCCGAACACCCGCTTGCCCTGCAACTTGGCGGCAGTGTTCCGCTGGACCTGGCCGCGTGCGCGCGCATGGCGCAGGAGCACGGTTACGACGAGGTGAATCTCAACGTCGGCTGCCCGAGTGATCGGGTGCAGAACAATATGATCGGCGCGGTGCTGATGGGGCATCCGCAGTTGGTGGCGGATTGCGTGAAGGCGATGCGCGATGCGGTGTCGATTCCGGTGACGGTGAAGCACCGGATCGGGATTAACGGGCGGGACAGTTACGAAGAGCTGTGTGATTTCGTCGGCACGGTGCGCGATGCCGGGTGCACGAGTTTTACGGTGCATGCGCGGATCGCGATTCTGGAGGGGTTGTCGCCGAAGGAGAACCGCGACATTCCGCCCCTGCGTTATGACGTGGCGGCGCGGTTGAAGGCGGATTTTCCGGAGCTGGAGATTATTCTCAACGGCGGGATCAAGACACTGGAGGCCTGCCACGAGCATTTGCAGACCTTTGACGGTGTGATGCTCGGTCGTGAGGCGTATCACAATCCTTATGTGATGGCTGAGGTGGATCAGCAACTGTTCGGCAGCACGGCGCCGGTGATCACTCGGGCGCAAGCGCTGGCGCAGTTGCGGCCTTATATCGCGGCGCATATTGATGCAGGCGGTTCGATGCACCACATCACCCGGCATGTGCTGGGGCTGGGCACCGGGTTTCCGGGGGCGCGCAAGTTTCGGCAGTTGTTGTCGGTGGATATTCATAAGGCCAAGGAGCCTTTGGCATTGCTGGATCAGGCGGCGGAGCTGCTTGAAGGGCGCTAACGGTCACCCGCGTTGAACCTGCGCACGGATTTGGCATCGTATTTACGGACACCGCGCCCCGCCTTTCAAACATCCGTTTTCCAGATGTTGCCGCCGGGGCCTTCGATACGTACATGTGCCCTTGAGTGGCTGTCAGCGCTCGGGTAATGTCATTAGACCCATAGGACAGAGCACGCCCATGACTTCCAAGCTGGAACAACTCAAACAGATGACCACCGTGGTTGCCGACACCGGCGACTTCGAAGCGATCGCTCGCGTTAAACCGGTGGACGCTACCACCAACCCTTCCCTGCTGCTCAAAGCCGCGGCCATTCCCGGCTATGCCGAGTTGTTGAACGCTTGCGTCAGCGACTGCAAGGGTGATGTGGGCCTGGCCAGCGACCGTTTTGGCGTCGCGGTAGGGCAAGAGATCCTGAAAGTGATTCCGGGCCGTATTTCCACTGAAGTGGACGCGCGCCTGTCGTTCGACACTGACGCCGTATTGAAGCGTGCGCACCGTCTGATCGAGTTGTATGAAAAGGCCGGCATCGGCCGCGACCGCGTGCTGATCAAGATCGCTTCCACCTGGGAAGGTATCCGCGCTGCCGAAATCCTGGAAAAAGAAGGCATCCAGACCAACCTGACATTGCTGTTCTCGTTCGCCCAGGCGGCGGCGTGCGCCGATGCGGGTGTGTTCCTGATTTCGCCGTTCGTGGGCCGTATCTACGACTGGTACAAGAAGGCCAACGGCAACGACTACACCGGCGCGGATGATCCGGGCGTGCAGTCGGTGACGCGTATCTACAACTACTACAAGGCCAATGACTACAAGACCGTGGTCATGGGCGCGAGCTTCCGTAACCTGAATCAGATCGAGCAACTGGCCGGTTGCGACCGCCTGACCATCAGCCCGGACTTGATCGATAAACTGGCGGCGGACACTGGCAAGCTGGAGCGTAAATTGGCGCCGGGTCATACCGGTGAAGCGCGCTTGAGCTTGAATGAAGCGCAGTTCCGTTGGTTGTCCAACGAAGATGCGATGGCGACCGAGAAACTGGCGGAAGGGATTCGTCAGTTTGCCCGGGACCAGGAGAAGCTTGAGGCGCTGTTGCAGGCCAAGCTGTGATCTAGTTCAGCGCAATGCAAAAAGGGCGAACCTTGATGGGTTCGCCCTTTTTTGTGTGCGTTTGTTTGATGCGGGTTTTGTGCTTGGGAATTTGGGGGATTTCAGGCCGCCATCGCCGGCAAGCCGGCTCCTACACAGATGATGATTTTGTAGGAGCCGGCTTGCCGGCGATGAGGCCAGTACAGGCTTCCTACCCTTTCAAAGGATCAGTGACGCTCGAGCGCATTCACCAGATCATGAAACGCTTCACGATTCGAATCATTCAGCCCCATGAGGATCTTGTGCGCTTCCAGCACTTTGATCCGCACCACTTCTTCCGACTGGTCCTGGTCAGGCAAGTCGGTCAGGCACTCAGGGCACGGGATCGGGCGGTCAACGATGTTGAACACCTGCTCGAAGCCCATGGACTGCAACAGACGTGTGATGTCTTCGTGGGTGGTGACGACGGTCGGCAGCAGGCCGACTTTCTGCCGCGACAGGATCGACAGTTTGGCCAACAGGCCAAGGGTGGTGCTGTCGATGCTGCGGGTTTCGGTCAGGTCGATCACGATCGCGTTGAAGTTCAACGCCGTGAAGATCCGCTCAATAGTCGCATCCAACGCCGAACACAGGGTCAGGCGAACTTCACCGACGAACTTCAAGACGAAGGTGCCGTCCTGCTCGGCGAACTGGATTCTACCGGTACTCATTAAAGATTCCTGCTCAACACCAACAGGGCGATATCATCCGGCATCTCCCCTAGCGTGGCCAATCCAAAAACCTGCCGCAGCCCATCCAGGGTGCCGCCCGCTGCCTTGACCCGCTGGGGCAAAGCCGCTTCTTTTTCTTTGAGTGTAGGTTCTGGCAAAAGGTCCAGAATGCCATCGGACATCAGCGTCAGGCTGAACGTCGGCGGCAGCTCCAGCACGTGATCTTCGTAGGTGGCTTCATTGAAGAGGCCCACCGGCAGACCACGCCCTTCCAGATATCGAACACTGTCTGGCGTGTACAACACAGGCAACGGTAAATGACCACCGATGCTATAGGTCAACAAACCTGTCTCCTCGTCGATGACTCCACCGACCATTGTGACGTGTTTACCCAGCTTACAACTGATCAGGCCCCGGTTGATATGACCAAGGACCTCTGAAGGCTTGAATTCCGGCAATGTGCCGTTGCGCTTGGATTCGAACAGCAAGCGCGTGGTCATGAATTTCAGCAGCACCGTAACGAAGGCTGAAGAAGCGCCATGACCGGAAACGTCCGCCAGGTAGAACGCTACCCGACGCTCGTCGACCCGAAAGTAGTCGACGAAATCACCCGACAGATACAGAGACGGGATGATCTGGTGTGCAAACTGGAACTCGTCGATGGTCCAGGGGCTGACCGGCAGCATGTTCATCTGCACCTGGCGACCGGCATTCTGGTCTTCCTGGAGCAGGTTCAGGCTGGCTTCGAGCTCGCGGTTGGCCTTTTCCAGCTTCTCACGGTAGCGCTGGTTTTCCAGCAGCAGACGCGCGCGATCCAGGGCCCGGCGCACAGAGTGCTCGAGCACAGCCAGATCTTCGAGAGGCTTGATCAGGTAATCCGCCGCGCCCAGGCGCAAGGCCTCGACCGCGTCGTTCATCACGCCGGCACCCGAAACCACAATCACTGGGGTTTGCGGTGACCGCTCGGTGACCTGGCGAATGAGTTCGAGTCCGCCCATCTGCGGCATGCGCAGATCGCAGATGACCAAGCCGGGCTTGTCTTGCTCGAATACCTGAAGACCCTGCTGGCCATTGCTGGCCTGCAAGACGCTGAAACCACTGTCTTCCAAATAGGCGGCGAGGCTCGCGCGCACTACTTCGTCATCATCGATTATCAGCAGCGTGGCACTGGTTTTTGGCATGTGGGCAAACGGCGCCAGAATTAGGTTGGCGTAGCAGGCTGGGCAATTGACCCCGCACACACTACTGGATTCGCTTTCTAGCCTCTCTGTTGCACCGCTTTCGGGCATCGACCCTACTGACAGGCACACCAGAGGTGCCCTTCTAAGGCGCAGACGGTACTCCCATCCGCGGGGCGTTTCAAGCTCACGCCGATGGTCGCTTGACGTCTTTACTTGTCAAATCACCGAGAGTTATAAGAACTGATAAAACCGTAACCCAATGGAAGGATGAAGCCCATGAGCCAAACCGAACGGGACTACAGCGAAAAGCGTGATTTCATCCGCATGCGAGTCGATGCCGATGTCGCGCTGATTCATGAAGGGGACGAAGTTGCAGCCGTCTGCATCGACCTTTCCAGCAGTGGCATGCAGGTTGAGGCTCCGCGTCGGTTCAAGGTCGGCGACCGGCTCAGCGTGCGGATCGACTCCGATCATGCGGCACTCAAAGGGCTCGAAGCCGACACTGAGGTGGTCCGGGTTAAAGAACAGGACGGCGCCAATCAAAAACTCGGCCTTACAATCTTGAAAATGAAATAACCCGGATCCAAAACCAAAAAAGGCGGCCAACAGGCCGCCTTCTTCGTTTTTACCGGTCTAGATCAAAAATCGTCTTCGACCTGACCGTCTTTGACTTTGAACTCGCGGTTCTGCAAGTACGCATTGCGGATGAAGGTGTACTTGTCGCCGCTGATCAGCTTCTCGGCCGACAGCAGACTGGCGCGGGTGTCGACGACGTTCAGGGCGAAGATCGAGTTACGCACCGGTACGTCGTGGATGTACGGGTACGGGCCGGTGTAGCCGTCGACAAATTTGGCGGGGGCATCACGCAGAGTGCTTGGGCCCAGCAACGGCAGCATCACGTACGGGCCGCTTCCTACACCCCAGTAGCCCAACGTCTGACCGAAGTCTTCGTCGCTGCGGTTCAAGCCCATCTTGGTGCCCACATCGAAGAAGCCCAACAGACCGAAGGTGGTGTTGAAGATCAGGCGAGCGGTGTCGACGCCGGCAGCGGCCGGCTTGGCCTGCAAGATGTTGTTGGCAAGGTTGGTGACATCACCGACGTTGCGGAACATGTTGTGGATGCCGTCTTCGAGAAATTGCGGGGTCACGAACTGATAACCCTGCGCCAGAGGCTTCAGCGCATAGGTGTCGAGCACGTCGTTGAACTTGTAGATCGGACGGTTGATGCTTTCCCAAGGGTCCTCTTCCGTGGCTGCCTGGGCAGCGAACGGAGCCAGCAACACACTGGCGCACACACACAGCTGAGCTAGATGATTGCTCCAGCGCATAGAAAAACTCCTTGGTTTGTACTGGCACGAGCATCTTGGCCCGGGCATTAAGCTGGCTAGTATAAGACGGAAAAGCCGCTTTAGGCAGCATCGTGCGTGATGGCCTACGGATGATTCGCCATGACTGTGAGCGATTCACATCCATGTCACTCAACTGTCACCGGCGGCGCATAGCCTTGACGCTATTTCAGGGATGTTGACATGCCGCACGCCGAAACCTTGCCCCTCGCCGCCCCTAGCCTGACCGCCGTCCTGTTTGGCCTCAGCGGTTGCCTGGTGGACTTCGGCGCCCGCACGCGCCAGCACGGCGACCATTGCGCCGAACATGCCGAAGTCACACCTGGCGCTCTGGACAGCCTGCACAGTTTGCAGCGCCAGCAGATTCCCTGTGCCTGGCTCGACGAACTTCCCCCCGCATTGAGCCTCTCGCTGGCCGCCGCCCTGCCCGACTGGGTCAAGCCGTCGCAACACCCCGCAACAATCAATCCGTGGCCCGCGCCGAATGCATGCTGGCAAGCCTTGATGGCGTTGAATGTCGGGCAACTGGATGGTTGCGTGCTGGTCAGCGGCGAACCGCGATTGCTGCAATCGGGCCTGAATGCCGGGTTGTGGACGATTGGCCTGGCGTCCTGCGGCTCGCTCTGCGGGCTGGCGCCCAGCGAATGGCAGGCCTTGAGCCAAAAGGAACGCGAACACCTGCGCGGCAAGGCCACCGTGCAATTGTTCGGCCTGGGCGTGCATTCGGTGATCGATCACCTCGGCGAACTCGACACCTGCCTGGCCGACATCAGCCTGCGTCGGCTCAAGGGTGAAAAGCCCTGATCGAGATCATGCAGGTTGCGCGCGAGTGGATTAATCTAAAGGTCAGCCATAGACCTTTGGCGCGCTGCCACGGTCTATGCCAGTGCCTATCGATAAAAGGAAGAACGCCATGCCTGCCCGCGAACTGCAACAACAGCTCAATGCCCTGCGCGAGCAATTGGAACAGAATCCTCCGCTGACCGAAGCAGAGCGCGCCGACCTGCATGCGCTGATGCAACAGATCGAACTTGAGCTTGAGCTCGAAACCAAAACCCAGGACTCCAGCCTCGCCGATGGCGTAAACCTGGCCGTCGAACGCTTTGAACTTGAACACCCCGCCATTGCCGGCACCTTGCGCAACATTGTGCAATCTCTGGTCAGCATGGGGATCTGAACCCGCCAGATACAAAAAAGCCCCGCTAGTGATAGCGGGGCTTTTTCATAGCCCGGATTTGCAATGCAACCCCCTGTAGGAGCGAGCCTGCTCGCGATGGAGGGTCAGTCGACATCGATGTATCTGACCCTCCATCGCGAGCAGGCTCGCTCCCACAAGTAATCTTTACTGGCGGACCAGGCGATGGTTCGGCAGTTGCACGTCTTCAGTGCTGCGATACGGGTTGATGTCCAACCCGCCGCGACGCACATACCGCGCGTACACCGTCAATTTCTCCGGTTTCAGCAAGCGTTGCAGGTCGAGGAAAATCCGCTCCACGCATTGCTCATGGAAGTCCGAGTGCTGACGGAAGCTCACGATGTACTCCAGCAGACTCGCGTGATCCAGCGCCGCGCCACGGTATTCCACCACCACGCTGCCCCAGTCCGGCTGACTGGTCACCGGGCAGTTGGATTTGAGCAAATGACTGTGCACGCTCTCCTCGACGATGCGCGAATCATCACAACGCAGCAGCTCCGGACGCGGATGCTCATAGTTGCTAACGCTGATGTCCAAGTCATCGATGCACACACCCGGCAACGCCACGACGCCTTCGGCTTCAACGTCTTTCAGGCGGCGAACCCGCACGCCGACCGACTTGCCTGCCGCAGCGGACAGGTCGTTCACCAGCGTCGCTTCAAGGCTTGCGATATCGGCAAACGGAGTCTGATTCAACGAGTTCAGATACAGCTTGAACGACTTGGATTCGATGATATTCGGCGAATCCGCCGGGATGCAGAATTCGCCGATCGCCACCACGGGTTTACCGGACGGCAACAGCCACGACAGCTCGAAGCAGTTCCAGAAATCCACGCCTTTATACGGCAGGGTTTCAGCCGTCAGCCCCAACTCGGCCCATTTCGCGGTGCGCGGGATCGGAAACAGCAAGGACGGCGTGTAAGTGGCGATGTATTCGCTGGATTTACCCAGCGGCGAGTGTTCGGCTGCGGGATGCATGGCGGAAACCTGACTGAAGAATCAGCGGATTCTACCAGCCTTTGCTTGCGCCTTAGAGTGCTTACTGACTGACTGTCAGTTTACCGACCATGCCAGCCTGATAGTGACCTGGAATATTGCAGGCAAATTCCAGGTTGGTGGCCTTGGTGAAGGTCCAGGTCAGTTCGGCGGTTTTACCCGGCTCGACCAGCACGCTATTGGGGTCATCGTGTTTCATACCATGATCCATTCCCGCCATCGCGCCGTGGTCCATTTCCTTCATCCCTGTAGGCGTAAGCATGCCGCTCTGCTGCATCTTCATCATTTCCTGCTGATGTTTTGCATGCATCGCCGCGTCACCGAGGTTGAATTCGTGCAGCAACTGGCCTTTATTCACCAGCACAAAGCGAACTGTCTCACCGGCCTTGATATCGATGGCCTTGGGGGTGAACGACATGTCGCCCATCACCACTTCAACGCTGCGGGTCGCCTTGGCAGCCGGGGCCGGCTGCCCGAAGTCGTAGGTGTGCGCCGGCGATGCCCACACCGGCGAACTCAGCACCAGCAGGCACGCAGCCAGCACCAGGGGTTTGCGCAAAAACATAGTCGTACTCCAACAAGATAAAGTTCAGCCTGTGGAAAACACTAAACTGCGGCCACTGCCCGTAACCTGACAGCCAGATTACAACTTTGTCAGGTTGACCTGCACAACCGCTGCCCACGGTATAAAGCGTTCGTTCCATTTGCCTCGAGTCGCCCATGAAACTGCTGATCGTCGAAGACCAACCGAAAACCGGCCATTACCTGCGTCAGGGCCTGACCGAAGCCGGGTTCAACACCGAACTGGTGGCCGACGGCGACACTGGCCAGCAATTGGCATTGAGCGGTGACTACGCGCTGTTGATCCTCGATGTGATGTTGCCCGGTCGCGACGGCTGGCAAATCCTCCAGGCAGTGCGCAGCGCAGGCCTCGACACGCCAGTCCTGTTTCTGACCGCGCGAGACGCGGTGGAAGACCGGGTTCACGGCCTCGAACTGGGCGCCGACGATTATCTGGTCAAGCCGTTCGCCTTCTCCGAACTGCTGGCCCGGGTTCGCAGCCTGTTGCGTCGCGGCAGCACCACGCCGCAGGAAACCAGCCTGCAACTGGCCGATTTGCGCCTGGACCTGATCCGCCGTCGCGTCGAACGCAGTGGCCAACGCATCGACCTGACCGCCAAGGAGTTCGCCCTGCTCGAAATGCTCCTGCGCCGTCAGGGCGAAGTGCTGCCCAAATCGCTGATCGCGTCCCAGGTCTGGGACATGAATTTCGACAGCGACACCAATGTCATCGAAGTCGCCATCCGCCGTTTACGCCTGAAAATCGACGACGAGTTTCCGAACAAATTGATCCATACCGTGCGCGGCATGGGTTATGTCCTCGAAGAGCGCCCGGCCTGATGCGCCGACTTTCATTGAGCAGCCGTCTGGCGCTGCTGTTTGCAGCTTGCACCGCCGTGGTTTCGTTGTTCGCGGGCGTGTTGTTCAGTCGAGCCAGCGAGGCGCACTTCGTTGAACTGGACCAGCAATTGCTGGACGGCAAGCTCATTGGTTTGCGCCGGGCGCTTCACGATCTTCAGTCCAGTGAAAGCGAAGTCAGACTGGCGGATGAATTGAACCGTCAGGCTGATTTGTCCCTGCGTATTTCCGGCAGCGATGGCAAGCGTTGGTACGACAGCGCCGCGAGCCTGCCCGATAAACTTCCGCAGAGGCCGGGTTTGTCGACCATGAACGACAACGGCACCGACTACCGCGTCCTCAATGCGCCGTTGTTTGTCGACAAACCTGACTCACCGCAATTGACCCTGCTGCTGGACATCACCCACCACCAGCACTTTCTGCAACGCATGCAGCACTTGATCTGGCTGACCGTCGGTTTGTCGGCCCTGGCGACTGCGCTGCTGGGTGCCTGGGCGGCGCGTAGCGGGCTGCGTCCGTTACGGCGCATGAGTGCAATCGCCAGTGGCGTTTCCGCACAGTCGCTGAACGCCCGACTGCCCGAAGAGAACATGCCGCCCGAACTTGCGGAAATGGCCCACAACTTCAATGCCATGCTCGGACGCCTCGACGACTCTTTTCAGCGGCTCTCGGCGTTTTCTGCCGACATCGCCCATGAACTGCGCACCCCCCTGTCAAATTTGCTGACCCACACCCAGGTCACCCTCACCCGCCCACGCCCCCTTGAGGATTACCGCGAAGCATTGCACAGCAACCTCGAAGAACTGCAATGGATGGCGCAACTGGTCAACGACATGTTGTACCTGGCCAAGGCTGATCACGGGTTGCTGATGCCCAAACGTGAACCCCTGGAATTGGCGGAAGAAGCGGATGTGTTGCTGGAGTTTTTTGCGCCATTGGCCGAAGACGCCCAGGTGACGTTGAGCCGTGAAGGCAACGCGCGCCTGGAGGGAGACCGGAGCATGTTGCGTCGGGCACTTTCGAATTTGCTGGATAACGCGCTGCGATTCACGCCGGCCGAAGGTGAGGTTCGGGTGCAGATTGCCGAGCGGCCAGAAGGTTTGCGCCTGACCGTTGAGAACAGTGGCGAAGGTATTGACGGGGCATTACTGCCGCGTTTGTTTGATCGCTTCTATCGCGCAGATCCGGCGCGACAGGAAGGCAGCAGTGAACATGCGGGGTTGGGTTTGGCGATTACCCAGTCGATCATTCGGGCCCATGGCGGGCAGATTCGTTGCGAATCGGAGAATGGGTGGACGCGGTTTGTGATTGAGTTACCGAAGGGGGATTGAGGCTAGCAGGTCCGGCCTCATCGCGAGCAGGCTCGCTCCCACATTAGTCCTGAGTCGCCTCGGTCAATTGTGGGAGCGAGCCTGCTCGCGATAGCGGTGTCAGGGCTTACGAATATCTCAGCGCGTGAGCCGGCTCGATCTTCGCCGCCCGCCACGCCGGGTAAACCGTGGCGAGGAAGCTCAACACAAACCCGGCCGAGCAAATCAACAGCACATCCCCACCCTGCAATTCCGAAGGCAGGTTGCTGACGAAATACACGTCAGAACTGAAGATGTGCTGCCCACTGACCCGCTCCACCCAGCCCACCAGCTCACTGACGTTCAGCGCGGCAATCACGCCGAGCACGCCACCGATCAAGGTGCCGACCACGCCAATCACCGTGCCCTGAACCATGAAGATCGCCATGATCTGCCGTGGCGTGGCACCGATGGTACGCAGGATCGCGATGTCCGCGCCCTTGTCGTTCACCACCATGATCAAGGTCGCGATGATGTTGAACGCTGCCACCGCAACGATCATCAGCAACAGCAGGCCGATCATGGTTTTTTCCATCTTCATCGCGCTGAACAGGCTGCCCTGGGTGTGAGTCCAGTCGTCAGCCTTGTACGCCGTGCCCAAGCCGCCAGCGATATCACTGGAGACCTTCGGCGCCGCGTACAAATCCTTCACCGCCAGACGCACGCTCTGCACCTGATTCGGTTCCCAATGCTGCATCTGCGCGGCATCTGCAACGTGGATCAGCGCCATGGAGCCGTCCAGTTCAGCGCCGACCTTGAACACGCCCACCACATTCAGCCGCTGCATGCGCGGGGTGATCCCGCCCGGTGCGGTGCTGACTTCCGGCACGATCAGGGTGATCTTGTCCCCGACATTCAAGCGGAAACGTCGTGCGGTGATCTCACCGACCACCACACCGAACTCGCCCGGTTTCAAGGCATCGAGACGCCCCTGGACGATGTGCTGGGCAACGATCGAGACCTTGCCTTCCAGCGCCGGGTCGACACCACTGACCTGAATCGGCTGCATCGTGCCTTTATAGGAAAGCATGCCTTCCATCTCGGTGAACGGCACGGCGGCGGTCACTTCCGGGTTTTTCATCGCGGCGTCGGCCACCGGCTGCCAATCGTCGATCGGGTTCACGCCGACGATGGTCGCGTGAGGCACCATGCCGAGGATGCGCGAGCTCATTTCGCGCTGGAAGCCGTTCATGACCGACAACACCACGATCATCGCCAGCACACCGAGGGCGAGGCCAATCATCGAGGTCATCGAGATGAACGAAACAAAGCGATTGCGGCGCTTGGCGCGGGTATAGCGCGTGCCGATAAAGATCGATAACGGTCTGAACATTCGCTGGGGCACCGTATAAAAACAAAAAAGACCCGATGTCTTTTCAGACATCGGGTTTCGGCCAATCAGATAGGCGTCAGGCAACCTTCCTGCAAATGCAGGACGCGATCCATCTGGCGAGCCAGGTTCATGTCGTGAGTCACCACCAGGAACGCCGTGCGCATCGAAGTGCTGAGTTCCAGCATCAAATCCTGAATGCCTTGGGCGGTGTGGGAGTCGAGGTTACCGGTCGGCTCGTCGAGCATCACCAGTCCTGGCTTGTTCACCAGCGCGCGGGCGATGGCCACGCGTTGACGTTCGCCACCGGACAATTCCGCCGGTTTGTGCTCCAGGCGATGGCCCAGCCCTACCCGCTCCAGCAACGCCGTCGCACGCTGACGCGCTTCCGGGATCGAAGTCTTGCCGATCAGCAGCGGCATGCAGACGTTTTCCAGCGCGGTGAATTCCGGCAGCAAATGGTGGAACTGGTACACGAAACCCAGCGACCGATTGCGCAACAGGCCGCGATTCTTCTCGCTGAGTGCCGACAGCTCTTCGCCGTCGAGCCAGACGCTGCCCTTGGTCGGCGTATCGAGACCGCCCAGCAGGTTGAGCAAAGTACTTTTGCCCGAACCCGAGGTGCCGACAATCGCCACGCGCTCACCCGGATGCAGCTCCAGTTGCAGACCGGCCAACACTTCTACCGATTCCGGGCCTTCCTCGTAGGATTTGCCCAGGTTGCGGCAGCTCAAGATTGCTTTATCACTCATGCCCGACTCACTCATAACGTAGCGCCTCCGCAGGCTGGGTGCGCGCGGCACGCCAGGCTGGATACAGGGTGGCGAGGAAACTCAGGACCAACGCGGCGGCGCAGACCATCAACACATCCTGGCTCTGCACTTGCGACGGCAGGTAATCGATGAAGTACACGTCGGCGTTGAGGAACTTGTGTCCGATCAGGCCTTCGAGCAGCGAGATCGCGGCGCTGACGTTCAGCGCGGCGAAGATCCCGACCACGGCGCCGATCAGCGTACCGACCACACCGATGACCGTGCCCTGCACCATGAAGATCGCCATGATCGAACCCGGCGTGGCGCCGAGGGTACGCAGAATGGCGATGTCGCCCTTCTTGTCGTTCACCACCATCACCAGCGTGGAAATGATGTTGAACGCGGCCACGGCAACGATCAGCAGCAACAGCAGACCGATCATGGCTTTTTCCATGCGGATCGCCTGATACAGATTGCCGTGGGTGCGGGTCCAGTCGCGGGCGTAGAAATGGTCTTCACCGAGCTGCTGGGCGATGTTCCACGCGGTGCGTGGCGCCTGGAACAGGTCGTCGAACTTCAGGCGGATGCCCTGCACCTGATCCGGTTTCCAGCGGTGCAGCTTCGCCAGATCCTGCAGATTGGTGACGCCCAGGTAACCGTCGATTTCACCGGCGCCGACATGGAAGATGCCGACCACGGTAAAGCGTTTCATGCGCGGGAACATGCCGGCCGGGGTCACGGTGACTTCCGGCGCCACAAAGGTCAGCTTGTCGCCGATGGCCGCGCCGAGCTTGGCGGCCGCCTTGTCGCCGATGACGATGCCGAAACTGCCGGGCGCGAGGTCGTCAAGTTTGCCCTGCAGCATGAACTTGTCAATGATCGACACCTGGCGTTCCAGCGCCGGGTCAATGGCATTGAGCAGCACCTTGGAGACCTTGCCGTTGTTGGTCAGCAACCCCTGCATCTGGGTAAACGGCGCCACGGCCGTCACTTGCGGGTTCTGCTTGACCTTGGCGGCAAGGCCCTGCCAGTCGCTGATCGGCTCACCGGACTCGATGGTCGCGTGGGGCACCATGCCCAACACGCGCGTGCGCATCTCATGATCGAAGCCGTTCATGACCGACAGCACGACGATCATCACGATCACGCCGAGGGCAAGACCGATGATCGAAGTCAGGGAAATGAACGACACAAAATGATTGCGACGCTTTGCACGGGTATAACGCGTGCCAATAAATACGAAGAGAGGTCTGAACATGTCGGGGCTTGTTCGGAGGGAAAAGGAACGTCCTTGTGGCGGGGGTCGATAACCAGCTTTACACTCAGACCACCGCCGCTACCATGGGTTCGCCATGTCGACATTAGATGAAGAAGATCGCCGCGAATACTACCGTATCGAGGACACGATCGCACTGGAAATTCGGCCCCTGTCCGCTCCCGAAGCCGCAGGCCAGGAAGTGTTGCAGGATGCTTCCCCACTCTTCAACCTGCTCAGCGAATTGCACCTGAGCGAATTCGAGTCGCAACACCTGCTGCGCCAGATCAGTGAACGCGACCGCCCCCTCGCGGCGTTCCTGAAATCCCAGAACAAACGCATCGATCTGCTCAGCCAGGTGATCGCCATCACCGTGCTTGGGCAGATCGGCGAGCCGCAGCCAGTGATCATCTCGGAAGGCGGCATCGACTTCCAGAATCCGACCGCTATCGCTGAAGGCACTCACTTGTCGGTGAAACTGGTGTTGATGCCACAAGCCCTCGGCCTGTTGCTTCGGGCGCGCGTCACCCATTGCGACCGCAAGGGCGGCGGCTTCGACATCGGCACCGAGTTCGAACGCCCGACCGATGCCCAGCGCCAACTGCTAGCCCGCTACATTCTGCAAAAGCAGGCCCAGGAACGACGCCTGGCCCGCGAAAACGAATCAGGCAATTAATTTAAGGAAGAACCGTGACCCTCATCTACGGCCATCGCGGCGCCAAGGGCGAAGCACCGGAAAACACGCTGAACAGCTTTCAGCAATGCCTCAAGCACGGCGTGCGCCGTTGCGAACTGGACCTGCACCTGTCCATGGACGGCGAGCTGATGGTCATCCACGACCCGACGCTCAAGCGCACCACCGACCGACGCGGCAAGGTGGTCGAGCACACGGCCGCCGAGCTGGTGACCTACGACGCGCGCAAGGGCGGACCGGGCTGGATCAAGCCGTGCCCTATTCCTACGCTGGAAGAGTTGTTCGAGAAATGCGATTTCGAACACTGGCAGCTGGAGGTCAAAAGCGCTTCACGCACTCGCGCCGCGACCACCGTCCTGGCGATTCGTGAAATGGCCGTGCGTCATGGCCTGCTCGACAAGGTGACCATCACCTCAAGCTCGCGCGAAGTACTGAAAGCCGCACTGGACCTGGTGCCGGACGTGTCCCGCGGATTGGTAGCCGAGTACGCCTGGCTCGACCCGTTGAAGGTCGCGGCAAGCTATGGCTGTGAGATCCTGGCGCTGAACTGGACCCTGTGCACGCCGGAGCGCCTGGAGAAGGCACAGCGACAGGGGTTGCATGTGTCGGTGTGGACAGTCAACGAGCCCGCGCTGATGCGCAGACTCGCCGACTTCGGCGTTGACAGCCTGATTACAGACTTTCCCGGTTTGGCCACCGCCACGCTCGAGAATTGCTGAAATCGGTCTCCCCGGCCGGCTCAGGCCACCGGCCGGAGCCGCTCAAAAAAGCCGGTTGAGGCCATCGTACGCCGCTACCCGATAGGCTTCGGCCATCGTCGGGTAGTTGAACGTGGTGTTGACGAAGTACTTCAGCGTATTCAGTTCGCCCGGCTGGTTCATGATCGCCTGACCGATGTGCACGATCTCCGACGCCTGATAACCGAAGCAGTGAACGCCCAGCACTTCCAGCGTTTCGCGGTGGAACAGGATCTTCAGCATGCCCTGAGGCTCGCCGGCGATCTGCGCACGCGCCATGCCCTTGAAGAACGCCTTGCCCACTTCGTACGGCACTTTGGCCTGAGTCAGCTCCTGCTCGTTCTTGCCGATCGAGCTGATCTCCGGAATGGTGTAGATGCCGGTCGGTACGTCGTTGACGAAGCGCCAGCTGCCGTTGTCGACGATGCTGCCAGCGGCCGAACGGCCCTGGTCGTGCGCGGCACTGGCCAGGCTCGGCCAGCCGATCACGTCACCGGCGCCGTAAATGTTCGGCACGCAGGTGCGGTAGGCTTCGTCGACTTCGATCTGGCCACGGCTGTTGACCTTGACGCCGATGTTTTCCAGACCCAGCTGATCGGTGTTGCCGGTACGACCGTTGCACCAGAGCAAGGCGTCGGCCTTGATCTTCTTGCCGGACTTGAGGTGCAGGATCACGCCGTTGTCCACGCCTTCGACGCGGTCGTAGTCTTCGTTGTGGCGAACCGTGATGTTGTTGTTGCTGAAGTGGTAGCTCAACGCCTGGGAGATTTCCGAGTCGAGGAAGCTCAACAACTGGCCGCGGTTGTCGACCAGCTCAACCAGTACGCCCAGACCACTGAAGATCGACGCGTATTCGCAACCGATCACGCCGGCGCCGTAAACGATGAGTTTGCGCGGGGTGTGGCCGAGGCTGAGGATGGTGTCGCTATCGTAGATACGCGGGTGATGGAAATCGATGTCCGCCGGACGATAAGGACGCGAGCCGGTGGCGATGATGATGTGCTTGGCCACCAGTTTTTCGACTACACCGTTGGCGCAGACCACTTCGATGGTTTGCTCGTCGGCGAAGCTGCCGGTGCCGAAGAACACGTCGACGCGGTTACGGGCGTAGTAGCCGGTGCGCGAAGCGACTTGTTTGGAAATAACTTTCTCGGCGCTTTTCAGCACGTCCGGGAACGAGAACCAGCGCGGCTCACCAATGGCCCGGAACATCGGGTTGGTGTTGAACTGCATGATCTGCCGGACGGAGTGACGCAGTGCCTTGGACGGGATGGTGCCCAGGTGGGTGCAGTTGCCGCCAACCTGGCGACGACTATCGACCATCGCCACCTTGCGCCCTGCTTTGGCGGCGTTCATTGCCGCGCCTTCTCCCGCCGGGCCGGAACCCAGCACCACCACGTCGTAGTTGTAGACAGCCATGCATACTCCTCAGAACAGGCCGCGGCGCTCTCGGCACCTGCGGCTAAATCACGCCGATCTGCGGCGTGAAGGAACAATTTGGGGCCAGTGCAGAACCCGGACACAGTCTATAGAAGCGTCAACGCCGCGCACATTAACCCTTGGTCGCGTCGTAGGCTACTTTTGCCTGCACTACAACGCCAGTTTTCAATGCGTGCATCACCGTAATCATTCGGTTTTACCGCCACTGAGACGCTCAAAAGCCTGATTGGTACGTATGACGAAACCTGTATCGGCACGAATCACAAAGAATGCACCTATGTTGTGGGTTTCGGCATAGTCCCACCCCCGTTCAGGACCGAGAATCAGCAACAGCGTCGATAGTCCATCGGCCATCAACGCTGAAGGATGAATGACCGTGACTGACGCCAGCGTGTGTGAGACCGGCGTACCGGTGTGAGCATCGAAGGTGTGGGAATAACGCCGCCCGTCCTGCAGAAAATAGTTGCGATAGTCGCCGGAAGTGGAAACGCCGTAGCCGTCGACCGCGATGATGCGTTCTGCAACTTGTTGATCGTCTCGGGGTTGTTCAAGCGCGATGCGCCACGGCGAGCCATCAAGTTTCTTGCCGGCAGCCTTGAGTTCGCCGGTGGCTTCGGCGAGGTAGTTGTGAATGCCCATCGCGTCGAGTTTTGCGGCAATCGTATCGACTGCGTAGCCGGCGGCGATGCTATTGAAGTCGACTTCGACGGCGGCGTCCTTGCACAACTGTTCGCCTTCGATGCGCAGATGCTGATAACCGACTCGCTGCCGCACCTCGGCAAGCGCTTGGGCATTGGGCACTTTTTCTTCACGCGCCCGGGGGCCGAACCCCCAGAGATTGAGCAGTGGCTCCACGGTCAGGTCGTAGGATCCTTCGCTTTGCTCTGACAGTTGTTCACCAACGCGGATCAATTTGAGGATGGACGCGGGCATTTTCTGACAGCGATTGGCGGGCAGATCGTTGAAGCGTTCGATGTCCGAATCGCTGCGATAGGTAGACATTTGCTTGTCGACCTCGGCGAGGATCTTCTCCACCTCGCTGCGCACTTGTGCGGGCGCGGGCAGATTGGCATGGCGCACGTATTTGATTGAATAAGTGCTTCCCATAGTCGGGCCGCCGACGCTTTCCATGGAATCGCCATTGCCGCAGCCAGCCAAAACACCAGCCAGCATCACAACCACCTTCCAACGTCCAGTTAACAAATCTTCATCTCCCAGTAAAAGCACGCCAGCCATTATGGGACACACGCGAAACGCTTTCTTACAAGATTTAAAAAGTGAGTATCCAGACATGTCCTCCACGACCGGCAAAGGCAAAGCGATTTTTCGCGTTGTCAGCGGCAACTTTCTCGAGATGTTCGATTTCATGGTCTACGGCTTTTATGCCACAGCCATCGCCAAAACCTTCTTCCCCGCCGACAGCGCTTTCGCTTCCCTGATGCTGTCGCTGGCCACTTTCGGTGCCGGCTTCCTGATGCGCCCGTTGGGGGCGATTTTCCTCGGCGCCTACATCGACCGTCATGGCCGCCGCAAAGGCTTGATCATCACCCTCGCGATGATGGCGGCCGGCACGGTGCTGATTGCCTGCGTGCCGGGTTACGCCACGCTGGGCGTGGCCGCGCCGCTGATCGTGCTGTTCGGCCGACTGCTGCAAGGTTTCTCTGCCGGCGTGGAACTGGGCGGTGTGTCGGTCTATCTCGCGGAGATTTCCACACCGGGGCGCAAAGGGTTCTTCGTCAGTTGGCAGTCTGCCAGTCAGCAAGCGGCGGTGGTGTTTGCCGGCCTGCTGGGGGTGGGTTTGAACCACTGGCTCAGCCCGGAAGAAATGGGTGAATGGGGGTGGCGCGTGCCGTTCCTGATCGGCTGCATGATCGTGCCGGTGATCTTCGTGATTCGCCGTTCGCTGGAAGAAACGCCTGAGTTCCAGGCACGAAAACACCGCCCTACCCTGCGGGAAATCGTCCACTCGATCGGTCAGAACTTTGGCATTGTCATCGCCGGCATGGCGTTGGTGGTGATGACCACGGTGTCGTTCTACCTGATCACCGCCTACACCCCGACCTTCGGCAAGGCCGAACTGCACCTGTCGGATCTGGATGCGTTGCTGGTGACGGTCTGTATCGGCCTGTCGAACTTTTTCTGGCTGCCGGTGATGGGTGCTGTGTCCGACAGGATCGGGCGAAAACCCCTGCTTCTCGCGGCGACCATTCTGGCGATTCTCACCGCCTACCCTGCCCTGTCGTGGCTGGTGGCGAACCCGAGCTTCAGCCATTTGCTGATCGTCGAGTTGTGGTTGTCGTTCCTGTATGGCTCGTACAACGGCGCCATGGTCGTGGCGCTGACCGAGATCATGCCGGTGGAAGTTCGTACGACCGGCTTCTCGTTGGCCTACAGCCTGGCGACGGCAACCTTCGGCGGGTTTACGCCGGCAGCCTGTACGTACCTGATTCATGTGCTGGATAACAAGGCTGCGCCGGGGATCTGGCTCAGCGGCGCGGCAGTGCTGGGGTTGATTGCGACGCTGGTGTTGTTCCGTGGTAACCGGCATGAGTTGCGGACGGCGCAGGCGGCGGTGGTTGGCGGCGCCTGACAGACCGCTTTCGCGGGCAAGCCTCGCTCCTACATTGGATCTGTGTCGTTCACAAGTCCCCTGTGGGAGCTAGCCTGCTAGCGATGAGGCCCGACCTGGCGACACGGCTCAAAAGCCTGCACAAACAAAAACGCCCCGACCAAAGTCGGGGCGTTTTCATGTGCAGCTAAGGCTTAGCGCGGGAATGCTGGCGGGTTTACACCAGCCATGTCTTCCATCACGCGAACCACCTGGCAGCTGTAACCGAATTCGTTGTCGTACCAAACGTACAGAACAACGCGGTTGTCTTGGGTGATGGTTGCTTCAGCGTCCACAACGCCAGCGTGGCGCGAGCCAACGAAGTCGGTGGAAACCACTTCCTGCGAATTGACGAAGTCGATTTGCTTGTGCAGATCGGAGTGCAGCGCCATGTAGCGCAGGTACTCGTTCATCTCTTCACGGGTGGCGGCTTTCTCAAGGTTCAGGTTGAGAATGGCCATCGACACGTTTGGCGTCGGAACACGGATCGCGTTACCGGTCAGCTTGCCAGCCAGCTCAGGCAAAGCCTTGGCAGCAGCGGTGGCAGCACCGGTCTCGGTGATCACCATGTTCAACGCGGCGCTACGGCCACGGCGATCGCCCTTGTGGAAGTTGTCGATCAGGTTCTGGTCGTTGGTGTACGAGTGAACCGTTTCAACGTGACCATTGACGATGCCGAACTTGTCGTTGACAGCCTTCAGCACCGGCACGATGGCGTTGGTGGTGCAGGAAGCAGCCGAAACGATCTTGTCGTCAGCGGTGATTTCGCCGTGGTTGATGCCGTGAACGATGTTCTTCAGCTTGCCTTTGCCAGGCGCGGTCAGAACAACGCGGTCGATACCCGGGCACGCCAGGTGCTGACCCAGGCCATCGGCGTCACGCCATACACCGGTGTTGTCCACCAGCAGCGCGTCTTTGATGCCGTACTGGGTGTAATCCACTTCAGTCGGGTTCTTCGCGTAGATAACCTGGATCAGGTTACCGTTGGCGGTGATGGTGTTGTTTTCTTCATCGATGGTGATGGTGCCGTTGAACGAACCATGTACCGAATCGCGGCGCAGCAGGCTGGCGCGCTTGGTCAGGTCGTTCTCGGCGCCCTTGCGCACCACGATGGCACGCAGACGCAGGCCGTCGCCGCCACCGGTTTTTTCGATCAGGATGCGCGCCAGCAGACGGCCGATACGACCGAAGCCGTACAGCACAACGTCGGTGCCTTTGCGAGCGGAGGCGTTTTGCTGGCCAACCACTTCAGCCATTTCTTCACGGACGAACTGCTCGGCAGTACGGCCATTGCCTTCGACGCGGAATTTGTACGCCAACTTGCCCAAATCTACCGAAGCCGCGCCGAGCTTGAGCTCGCTCATGGCTTTCAGCAGAGGGAATGTTTCGTGGACGGAGAGTTCGCTATCGTCGGAAGAACGATGGCGAGCAAAGCGGTGAGCTTTGAGAATCGCGATGACAGACTGGTTGATCAGGCTGCGGCCATAGATCGAGCTCACCACGTTGTTATTGCGGTAGAGCTGACCGATAAGCGGAATCATCGCTTCTGCGAGTGCTTCACGGTCGATCCATTCACCAAGACACTGGTCGGGCTTCTGAGTCACGGGAACCTTCCACATGTAGGGGCAGAAAAAAGGGGCTACATTATGCCGCCGAGTGTCTCTCGTAGCAATGCGCGCCTGTCGTGCGATCCGTAACAATTTCTTCTTCAAAAAAATTACGCACCGCCGAAGCCCAGTAAAACCGCGGCTTTCAGCGAAGTCAATTTTTTGAGACATCGCCGCCTTATCCGTAACCCTCCGTAACACTCAGTCGTTTTGCCACTACATAATCAGTAATTTTCAGCAAAAAACCGGCGTTTTTTGTCTTTACCACTACATTTCGCCAAACCTGCGTAATAGACACAGTCAGCAACTGACAGGCGGCACCCGGGGCCGCTACAATTACCGACTTTGTCGCAACGCTTGGAGCTCAACCTTCCGTGCCCGTTCTGCGTCTACCGCTTCTCCCTGCCGCGGCAGGTAAACAGCACTGGGGCAACCTGCCCGGTGCCGCCCTGAGCCTGGCCATTGCCGAGGCTGCCAGCGCTGCCAAGCGCTTTACCCTGCTACTGACCGCCGACAGCCAAAGTGCCGAGCGGCTGGAGCAGGAGCTGGGTTTCTTCGCCCCGGATTTGCCGGTGCTGCATTTCCCTGACTGGGAAACCCTGCCCTACGATCTGTTTTCGCCACACCAGGACATCATTTCCCAGCGCATCGCTGCTCTATATAGATTGCCGGAGTTGAGCCATGGCGTGCTGGTGGTGCCGATCACCACGGCCCTGCATCGCCTGGCGCCGACCAAATTCCTGCTCGGCAGCAGCCTGGTGCTGGACGTTGGCCAGAAGCTCGACGTCGAGCAAATGCGCACCCGGCTTGAGGCCAGCGGTTATCGCTACGTCGACACGGTGTACGAGCACGGCGAATTCACCGTCCGCGGCTCGCTGATCGATCTGTTCCCGATGGGCAGCAAACTGCCCTTCCGGATTGACCTGTTCGATGACGAAATCGAGACGCTGCGCACCTTCGATCCGGAAAACCAGCGCTCCATCGATAAAGTCGACACCGTCCGCTTGCTGCCCGCACGGGAATTCCCGCTGCAGAAAGATGCGGTCACCCGTTTCAAGGCACGCTTCCGTGAGCGCTTCGATGTCGATTTCCGCCGTTGCCCGATCTTTCAGGACTTAAGCAGCGGGATTACACCGGCGGGTATCGAGTACTACCTGCCGCTGTTCTTCGACGAAACCTCGACCCTGTTCGATTACCTGCCCCAGGACACCCAGGTGTTTTCCCTGCCGGGCATCGAGCAGGCGGCGGAAAATTTCTGGAACGACGTGCGCAATCGTTATGAAGAGCGCCGTGTCGATCCGTCCCGTCCTTTATTACCGCCAGCCGAATTGTTCCTGCCGGTGGAGGACTGCTTCGCACGCCTGAAGAACTGGCCGCGCGTCGTCGCCAGTCAACAGGACGTTGAAACCGGTGTCGGCCGCGAGCGCTTCCCGGCGCGAGAACTGCCGAACCTGGCCATCGAAGCCAAAGCCACTCAACCGCTGGCCGCGCTGGCCGGTTTCCTCGACGAGTTCCCTGGTCGCGTGCTGTTCACCGCCGAATCTGCGGGCCGTCGTGAAGTGCTGCTGGAACTGCTGGAACGCCTGAAGCTGCGACCGAAAACCGTCGACAGCTGGCCCGACTTTGTCGCGAGCAAGGAGCGCTTGGCGATCACCATCGCACCGCTCGACGAAGGCTTGGTGCTCGACGATCCGGCCCTGGCACTGGTCGCCGAAAGTCCGTTGTTCGGTCAGCGCGTGATGCAGCGCCGTCGCCGTGAAAAACGCGCCGACGCCAACAACGACGCCGTGATCAAAAACCTCACCGAACTGCGCGAAGGCGCCCCGGTGGTGCACATCGATCACGGCGTTGGCCGCTATCTGGGCCTGGCGACGCTGGAGATCGACGATCAAGCCGCCGAGTTCCTGACCCTGCAATACGCAGAAGGCGCCAAACTGTACGTGCCGGTGGCCAACCTGCACCTGATCGCCCGCTACACCGGCAGCGACGATGCCCTGGCCCCATTGCACCGTCTCGGCTCGGAAACCTGGCAGAAAGCCAAACGCAAAGCCGCCGAACAGGTGCGCGATGTGGCGGCGGAATTGCTCGACATCTATGCCCGCCGCGCTGCTCGCGAAGGTTATGCCTTCGAAGATCCGAAAGCCGATTACGCCACTTTCAGCGCCGGGTTCCCGTTCGAAGAAACCCCGGACCAGCAAACCACCATCGAAGCCGTGCGCGCCGACATGCTCGCACCGAAGCCGATGGACCGGCTGGTCTGCGGCGATGTCGGTTTCGGCAAGACCGAAGTGGCGATGCGCGCAGCGTTCATTGCGGTGCACGGCGGTCGTCAGGTGGCGATCCTGGTGCCGACCACCCTGCTCGCCCAACAGCACTACAACAGTTTCCGCGACCGCTTCGCCGACTGGCCGGTGACGGTGGAAGTGATGAGCCGCTTCAAGTCGGCCAAGGAAGTGAATGCCGCTGTCGCCGACCTTGCCGAAGGCAAGATCGACATCGTCATCGGCACGCACAAGCTGCTGCAAGACGACGTGAAAATCAAAAACCTCGGGCTGGTGATCATCGACGAAGAACACCGTTTCGGTGTCCGTCAGAAAGAACAGCTCAAGGCCCTGCGCAGTGAAGTCGACATCCTCACGCTGACCGCCACGCCGATTCCGCGCACGCTGAACATGGCAGTGTCCGGCATGCGTGACCTGTCGATCATCGCCACACCGCCGGCCCGTCGCCTGTCGGTGCGGACGTTCGTCATGGAGCAGAACAAGAGCACGGTCAAAGAGGCGCTGCTGCGGGAGCTGCTGCGTGGCGGACAGGTCTACTACCTGCACAACGATGTGAAGACCATCGAGAAATGCGCCGCTGACCTCGCCGAACTGGTGCCGGAAGCGCGGATCGGCATCGGCCACGGGCAGATGCGCGAGCGCGAACTCGAGCAGGTGATGAGCGACTTCTACCACAAGCGCTTCAACGTGCTGATCGCCTCGACCATCATCGAGACCGGCATCGACGTGCCGAGCGCCAACACCATCATCATCGAGCGCGCCGACAAATTCGGCCTGGCGCAGTTGCACCAGTTGCGTGGCCGCGTCGGTCGCAGTCACCACCAGGCCTATGCTTATCTGCTGACACCGCCGCGCCAGCAAATCACCCCGGATGCAGAAAAGCGCCTGGAAGCGATCGCCAATACCCAGGACCTCGGTGCGGGCTTCGTGCTCGCCACCAACGACCTGGAAATCCGTGGCGCCGGTGAACTGTTGGGCGACGGCCAGAGCGGACAGATTCAGGCGGTCGGCTTCACCCTGTACATGGAGATGCTCGAGCGTGCGGTGAAGTCGATCCGCAAGGGCGAACAACCGAATCTCGATCAGCCGTTGGGCGGTGGCCCGGAAGTCAATTTGCGTGTTCCGGCGCTGATTCCCGAAGACTATCTGCCGGATGTCCACGCACGGCTGATTCTCTACAAACGCATTGCCTCGGCCACCGATGAGGATGGTCTCAAGGACCTGCAAGTGGAGATGATCGACCGTTTCGGCCTGCTGCCGGAGCCGACCAAGAACCTGATGCGCATCACGGGGCTGAAGCTGCAAGCCGAAGTGCTGGGCATCAAGAAAGTCGACGGCGGCCCGCAAGGCGGCCGGATCGAGTTCGCGGCGCAGACACCGGTCGATCCGCTGACCCTGATCAAACTGATTCAGGGCCAGCCTAAACGCTACAAATTCGAAGGGGCCACGATGTTTAAATTCATGGTCCCGATGGAGCGCCCGGAAGAGCGCTTTAATACTGTAGAGGCATTGCTTGAATGCCTCATTCCGAAAAACTGCTTGAAGGACGCCGCATGCGCCTGTTTCGTTTACTGACTTTGCTGACCACCCTGGTCGCTCCAACGGCGTTTGCCGATGACCTGTATCAGATCGAAATGATTCTGGTCCGGCAAAACGCCGTGCCCGCCATCGTCAGCCGCGCCGCGCCGGAAGACTGGGCCGCCGGCGCCCAGCAAATCCGCCCCGAGAGCCTGCGTACGCCGAGCCTGAATGGCGAAGTGGAAAAACTCACCGCCAGCAATGAATACACGGTGTTGCTGCACAAGGCCTGGCAGCAAAATCTCGGCGAAGAAGCCAGCAAAGTTGCGGTCAGCGACGGCAAGGAACAGTTCGGCCAATTCCCGATCGAGGGCACGCTGAACCTGAAACTGGGGCGTTTTACCGACGTTGACGCCGACTTCTGGGTCAACCAGATCGACGCCAACGGCATGGTGACCGCCAGCGAACGCCTCAAACAAGAAAGCCACACCAAGAACGGCCAGCTGAACTTCCTCGACAACGGTCACCTCGGCCTGCTGATCAAGATCACCTCGCTCACCGCCCCTGCGCCTCGGCCAGTCCCCGAACAAATTCCGGACTGATTGAAGTCCCTATGCCCGCGACCCTGAGCAAACCCCTGGCACCTTCATGGGTCAGTCGATTCAAGGAACAAAGCCTGGAGCGCGGCCGCCGCTATGCGCTGGAGAACCGCGTCAGGATCGTGGAAGTCGGCGACGCAACCATTACGGCCGCGTGCGAAGGTTCTGGCGGTAACGTTTACCGTCAGACCATTCGCCTGCGCGAGTCAGCCAAAAGCACGCTGCTGATGGTCGATGCCACGTGTACATGCCCGGTCCGCAGCAACTGCAAACATTGCGCAGCCGTGCTGTTGAAGGTGCAGGAAACCCTCGCCTACCCCGCCGCCGCTCAAGACGCCGAATTGCTGGAAAAACTTCAGGCCGTACTGGAAAACCGCAGCCCGAAAGCACCGCCGCAAGTGCTGGTGGACAACGTGCAACCGGTGCCGCGCCTGTGGCTGGCGAGCATTGAGTTCAGCGCCTTCGAGCCGCGCAACGGCAAGATGCAGCGTTACATCCAGCATCGCGCTGCGTTGTCCTTCAGCTATCTGGATGAATACGTTTGCGGGCAGAAAAACGCCGACATCCTGATACGTCAGGAGGCGCAGACATTACGGATAAAACGCCACCCGGAAGTCGAACAGGCCTACAGGGAACAGTTACGAATCCTTGGCTTCAAGATCGCCACCCGCCAAAGTAAAGCCTTGCCGGAAAGTGCCGGCGAACTCTATGAGATGGTCAATGACAGTGCCTGGCTGACCTTCACGCTCAATGAGTTGCCGAAGCTGCGCACCCAAGGTTGGGAGTTGCAGATCGACGAGGATTTCGGTTTCGACCTGACCGCCGTGGACGACTGGTACGCCACCGTCGAACAGGCGCCGGAGCGCGACTGGTTTGATCTGGAACTGGGGATCATCGTCAATGGTGAGCGGTTAAGCCTGCTGCCCATCCTGTTGAACCTGATGCGCTCCCACACCGAGATCCTCAACCCGGAACGCCTCGCACGACGTCGCGACGATGAATTGATTTTGGTGAACATCCCCCATCGCCCGAACTCCGAGCATGGGCCGCTGCAAGTCGCCCTGCCCTTTGGCCGATTGAAACCGGTGCTGGCGACCCTCGGCGAGTTCTATCTGCAAGAGCCCGGCGAAACCACGCTGCGCCTGAGCAAGGCCGACGCGACGCGCCTGAATCCGCTAGAAGACCTGCCGCTGCTCTGGGAAGGTGGCGAACAGATGCGCAGCTTTGCCCAGCGTCTGAGGGACATCAAGGACTACACCGCGACAGCACCGGAAGGCTTGAACGCAACCTTGCGCCCCTATCAGCTGGAAGGCTTGAGCTGGATGCAGTCGCTGCGGCAACTGGAAGTTGGTGGGATTCTCGCGGATGACATGGGCCTGGGCAAAACCCTACAAACCCTGGCGCATGTTCTCAGTGAGAAAAACGCCGGGCGCCTCGATCGGCCGTGCATGGTGGTGATGCCCACCAGCCTGATTCCCAACTGGCTCGACGAAGCGGCGCACTTCACGCCGCAACTGAAGGTGCTGGCACTGTACGGCGCCAGTCGTAAAAAGCATTTCGACAGTCTGGCCGATTACGACCTGATCCTCACCACCTATGCGCTGCTGCCCAAGGACGTCGAACGCCTGGCCGCACAGCCACTGCACGTGTTGGTGCTGGACGAAGCGCAATACATCAAGAACCCCAACAGCAAAGCCGCCCACGCCGCACGCGAGCTGAATGCACGCCAACGTTTGTGCCTGAGCGGTACGCCACTGGAAAACCACCTGGGTGAGCTGTGGTCGCTGTTTCACTTCCTGCTGCCCGGCTGGCTCGGCGACGTGAAGAGTTTCAACCGTGATTACCGCGTGCCGATTGAAAAGCGCGCCAGCGAAGTACGACTTCAACACCTCAACGGCAGGATCAAACCGTTCCTGCTGCGCAGGACAAAAGAGCAGGTGGCTACGGAATTGCCGCCGAAAACTGAGATCATCCATTGGGTCGAGCTCAACGAAGCCCAGCGTGACGTGTACGAAACCATGCGCTTGGCGATGGACAAGAAAGTCCGCGACGAAATCACCCGCAAAGGCGTGGCACGCAGCCAGATCATCATCCTTGAGGCGTTGCTGAAGCTGCGCCAGGTCTGCTGCGACTTGCGCCTGGTCAACGACGCGGCCCTGCCGACGCGCGGAAGCACCTCGGGCAAGCTCGACAGCCTGATGGAAATGCTTGAGGAGTTGTTCGAGGAAGGCCGACGGATTCTGCTGTTTTCGCAGTTCACTTCGATGCTGGCGTTAATCGAGGTCGAACTGAAGAAGCGCGGCGTGGAGTATGCGTTGCTGACCGGACAGACTCGCGACCGACGCTCCCCGGTGAAAGACTTCCAGAGCGGCAAGCGTCAGATCTTTCTGATCAGCTTGAAGGCAGGCGGTGTTGGCTTGAACCTGACGGAAGCGGACACGGTGATTCACTACGACCCGTGGTGGAACCCGGCGACGGAAAACCAGGCAACCGACCGCGCGTATCGCATCGGCCAGGAGAAACCGGTGTTCGTTTACAAGATGATTGCCCGGGGCACGGTGGAAGAGAAAATTCAGCACCTGCAGAAGGAAAAATCCGACTTGGCGGCAGGCGTGCTGGATGGGCGCAAGGCTGGGGACTGGAAGTTGCAGAGTGATGATATTGAGGCGTTGTTTGCGCCGCTGCCGGAGAAGATCGATAAGTAGTTGCCGGCTTGAAATCGCCTTCGCGGGCAAGCCTCGCTCCTACAGTCTTTGAGTCGATCGCAATATTTGCGATCTGCATAAAACCTGTAGGAGCGAGGCTTGCCCGCGAAGGGAGCGACTCGGCCTAAAGGCTATCTCAGCCCTTCAACACCCGCGCCAGCGTCGACTTCACCTTGCCCATTCCGTCATGCAACGCCTGCTCGATCTCGGCCATGGTAATCACAGCCGTCGACTTGCCCGCCGCCGGGTTCACCACCAACGCCAGGCACGCGTAATCCAGCTCCAGCTCACGCGCCAATGCCGCTTCCGGCATGCCGGTCATGCCGACGATGTCGCAACCGTCACGCTCCAGACGCGCAATTTCCGCCACCGTTTCCAGGCGCGGCCCCTGCGTGCAGGCATACACGCCATGACTGCTGTAACCAACGCCTTCAGCCGCCAATGCCGCGATCAATTGCTCGCGCAGCGGTTCGCTGTAGGGATAGCTGAAGTCGATGTGGGTGACCTGTTCCAGGTCATCGGCAAAATAGGTGTGTTCGCGACCGCTGGTGTAATCGATCAGTTGATGCGGCACGCAGAAATGCCCGGTGCCCATCGCGGCATGAATCCCACCGACTGCGTTGACCGCAAGAATCGCTTCGGCGCCGGCCTGCTTAAGTGCCCAGAGGTTGGCGCGGTAGTTCACCTGATGCGGCGGGAAACGGTGCGGGTGACCGTGACGCGCGAGGAACAGCACTTCCTTGCCGGCGTACTCACCGATCTGCACCTCGGCCGAAGGCGTGCCGTAAGGGGTGTCCACCGCCAGTGACTGACGAATGCTCAGGCCTTCCAGTTGAGTCAGGCCGGTACCACCGATAATCGCGTAAACCGTCATAACGTAAAGCCCTTATTCAATCAGTTGAGCGTCTTTGAGCGCACCAATGGCCGTCAGCCAGCGCGGGTCTTGACGGTATTCAGTGCTGGCGTACGACTGGCCGCGCATCCGCGCAATGCGCTCGGACGGTTTGACCTTCAGACGCTGGGCGGCACTCAGCGCGAGCTCCGCAGCGGCGCGGTCGTTGCACACCAGGCCCATGTCGCAACCAGCGCTCAGCGCGGCTTCGATACGGCTGGCAGCATCGCCGACCACGTGAGCGCCGGCCATCGACAGGTCGTCGCTGAAGATCACGCCGTCGAACTGCAACTCGCCGCGCAGGATGTCCTGCAACCAGCGACGGGAGAAGCCGGCCGGCTGGGAATCGACTTGTGGATAAATGACATGGGCCGGCATGACGGCGGCCAGTTGCTTGCTCAATTTGGCAAACGGCACCAGGTCGTTGGCGCGGATCTCGTCGAGGCTGCGCTCGTCATTCGGGATCGCGACGTGGGAATCGGCCTCCGCCCAGCCGTGGCCGGGGAAGTGTTTACCGGTGGCGGCCATGCCGGCGCTGTTCATGCCGCGGATAAATGCACCCGCCAGCAGCGCGGCGCGTTCCGGGTCACCTTCGAACGAACGGGTACCGACCACGGCGCTGCGCTGGTAATCCAGGTCCAGCACCGGGGCAAAGCTCAGGTCGAGGCCGACGGCCAACACTTCGGTCGCCATGATCCAGCCGCACTGCTCGGCCAGGTATTCGGCGTTCGGGTTGTCGGCAATGGCGCGCATGGCCGGCAGTCGCACGAAGCCCTGGCGCAGGCGCTGCACCCGACCGCCCTCCTGATCCACTGCCAGCAGCAGATCAGGTCGAACGGCGCGGATGGCGGCGCTCAGTTCGCGCACCTGACGCGGGTGTTCGATGTTGCGGGCAAAAATGATCAGGCCGCCCACTTCCGGTTGGCGTAACAATTGGCGATCTTCAGCCGTCAGCCAGGTACCGGCGACGTCCACCATCAACGAGCCTTGCAGGCCAGCAGTCATAGAGATTCCTTGATAACGATAAACCCGGCTCGCACGCGTTCGCCGCCGTGGGCTGTGCCCGGCAGGTCGGCGATATCTATGGGGAGCGGGTTCAGAACGAGAGTCGGCATGGGCGGCTAGCTTAGCGGATGTCAGCTGCCGCGCCCACCCGTGCGCGGTTAAACCTTGGCGGCAACCTGTGTCGATTTGCTGCGCGGACGCAATTGCGCAGTGGCCATGGCCGAGTCGGTCACGCCGGTTTCGGCGCGCATGCCGGCGGCCAGGAACGGCACCATCAGGCGCATCACTTGCTCAATGGAGGTGTTGACGCCGAAATCGGTCTCGGCAATCGCACGCAAGGCCTTGATACCGGACATGCTGAACGCCGCAGCACCCAACATGAAGTGCACACGCCAGAACAGCTCGATCGGCGGAATGCGTGGCGCGGCTTCGTTGACCAGCATCATGTAGCGACGGAATACCTTGCCGTACATGTCTTCCAGATAACGACGCAGGTGACCCTGGCTCTGACTGAACGCCAGCCCCAGCAAACGCATGAAAATCGAGAGATCGTTGCCGCTGCGTGGCTGTACCACCAGGGCTTGCTCGACGAGAATTTCCAGCAGCTCTTCAAGTGTCGGCTTGTTCTCGGGCTTGGCCTGACGCCGCTCCAGCTCTTTATCAAGGCTTAGACAGAAAGGCCCGAGAAAGCGCGAGAAGACGGCTTGAATCAGCGCCTTCTTCGACCCGAAGTGATAGTTCACCGCCGCCAGATTGACACCGGCCTTGCTGGTGATCAGACGCAACGAGGTTTCTGCGAAACCTTTTTCCGCGAACAACTGCTCGGCAGCATCAAGAATGCGTTCAACGGTTTCCGACTGGGCCATGGCTACTCCGCCTGACAAACACTTGTTTGAAACATACGTTTCAGTCCAGGCCTTGTCAAGTCTGGCGGTTCGTTTTGGGAATGGCCGGTCAGCTATTTAACCATACAACGACGACGCTTTAATCAGCCGGCTGATCGACCGTCTGGCGGCCGGTAAAAAAAGGGGCATTGCCAAGTCGCTTTCACTGTATATAATCCCAGTCACTGTATAAAAAGACAGAGCGATCAATATGCTTAAGCTGACGCCACGCCAAGCCGAGATTCTGGCCTTCATCAAACGCTGCCTGGAAGACAACGGCTACCCGCCGACCCGCGCGGAAATCGCTCAGGAACTGGGTTTCAAGTCGCCCAACGCAGCGGAAGAACACCTCAAGGCGCTGGCTCGCAAGGGTGCGATCGAGATGACGCCGGGCGCATCCCGCGGCATTCGCATCCCTGGTTTCGAAGCCAAGGCCGACGAATCCACCCTGCCCATCATTGGCCGAGTGGCTGCCGGTGCACCGATCCTTGCCCAGCAGCACATCGAAGAATCCTGCAACATCAACCCAGCCTTTTTCCATCCTCGCGCTGACTATTTACTGCGCGTTCATGGCATGAGCATGAAGGACGTGGGCATTTTCGACGGCGACCTGCTGGCTGTCCATACCACCCGTGAGGCCCGCAACGGCCAGATCGTGGTGGCGCGGATCGGCGACGAAGTAACGGTCAAACGCTTCAAGCGTGACGGCAGCAAAGTCTGGTTGATTGCAGAAAACCCTGAATTCGCCCCCATCGAAGTGAACCTGAAAGATCAGGAACTGGTGATCGAAGGCTTGAGTGTCGGCGTCATTCGCCGCTAAAGGAGGCTTTATGCAGTTCCCACACACATCACAGCAAGCCCAACTGCCGTTGTTCGAGGCGTTCATGGTGCAGCCGATGGCACCGATTCTGAAGGATGTGGTCGAGTCGCCCTGGAGCGCCGAACCTGAAGTTTTCAGTGAGCTGTCATTGCGTGGTGCGGCCGGGAACTGCCTGAGCCTTCTGGCACCGATCCTCAGGGAACTGAGCGAGGATCAGGACGCGCGCTGGCTGACATTGATCGCCCCGCCGGCCAGCCTGACACAAACCTGGCTTCGAGACGCCGGCCTGAATCGTGAACGCATTCTGTTGCTGCAACCGCGCGGCACCCAGAGTGCACAACAGCTGACCTGCGAAGCGTTGCGTCTGGGTCGCAGCCACACGGTCGTCAGCTGGCTCAATCCACTGAGCACCACTTCACGACAACAGTTGATCAGCGCCGCCCGGACCGGGGACGCACAAAGTCTGAACATTCGACTGGGTTAAACGAAGCACGCACTGAACTGCGCGGGGCTTCTCCAAGGATAGAGAAGCCGGTCTGTAGCGGTATCAGGAAAAAGCGACGAACGGGATCAATGAAGGACCCGTGAGCTCTCATCCGTATTGAAATCACCTTCAACCAAGCGGCCAGCCATCTGAACGCCGACGCTCAACATCGCCTTGGCGACTTCCACGTGTTGGCCCTGCAGGAACGCTTTGGCATCCTCAGAGAAATCCAAAGTAACCAGAGAACCCTCGTCCTCGGCCCTGCGCAGCTCGATTCGGCCGTCTGGTAACTCGACAATTTCTAGAAAGGACGTTGGCATAAAGGTCTGTTCTCCACGAAAGGCGGCGATTATATAGGCATCGGACAGGCTTCGCTCAGGATCTTGACCAGATGCCATTACGAAGAGACATTTCTCACAGCACTCATCCCTGAAACGGACAGCCCGTCGGCCCCTCCGTTAAACACTCAACCCTTCAGCACTCGTTCAACCCTTCGCGAAAACGAATCGCCAGGCCTTTCAGGTTCTGACGCCAGCTCTCCAACTCCTCCCGGCTCAGCTCTTCCGGCGAATCTTCTTCATCCAGATTAACGGCCAGGATCAGCGGCTGCGTCACGTCGCCCTTGGGTTTGTGCGGTGCACGCGGCGGCTGGAACAACGCAGCATGAGCCGACAGCAGCTTGGCCAACCAGGTTTCCGGGTTTTGCGCCAACTCGACCATCTCGGCCATTTCGGGAATGGCAATGGCTTCCAGTACTTCCCGAGTCAGCAACATCTCTGCCCGAGGCGCATTGGCCTGAGGCAAGCGATAGAAACCGGCAATTTCATGGCACAGCCCCAGCAACGCACCGTACAAGTGAAACAACGCCGATTCGCGCCCGGCCTGAATCAGCGCCAGGGAGTTCATCGCCCGCCCCTCTTCTGCCTTGGCAAGCGCTTCCAGCGACAGGCCGGCGAAATAAATCTTCTGATTGGTACGGGTATAGAGTTCGTGGGCCATGACGGCAGCCTCCACAACGAAATAATTGCTTCACGCAGGTCAGACAGTGTCGTGGATCACCCAAGCACACCGCAAGCCCCAAACAAAAAGGCCGCATGAAAACCCGAGGGTTGTCATGCGGCCTTTTATGTACAGCGCCGTTTAAGCTTTGGCTGCCGGGCGCTTGTCTTCAACTGTCCACTTGCCACCGTCGTAATACGCTTTCCAGCCAGTCGGCTTACCGTCGACTTCCGTCTGCACGTACTGCTCTTTGGTCTTGCGACTGTAACGGATCACGGCAGGGAGACCGTCCGGGTCCTTTTTCGGCGCTTCACAGAGGAAGTGGTACTTCGGATCGATCTCATCCTTGTGCGGGATGATTTCCATGACCAGCGGTGCACGGGTCTCGCGGTTTTTCGGGAACTGGCTGGCGGCCAGGAACAGGCCAGAAGCACCGTCGCGCAGGATGTAGGTGTCGTTGACCTTTTCGCATTTCAGCTCAGGCATCTTCACCGGATCCATCTTCGGCGGCGCCGCATCACCGCTTTTCAGCAGTTTGCGGGTGTTCTTGCACGTTGCGTTGGTGCAACCGAAGAACTTGCCGAAACGGCCAGTCTTGAGCTGCATCTCGCTGCCACACTTGTCGCATTCCAGGCTCGGACCTTCGTAGCCCTTGATGCGATAGGTGCCCTCTTCGATTTCGTAGCCGTCGCAATCCGGGTTGTTGCCGCAGATGTGCAGCTTGCGCTTCTCGTCGAGCAGGTAAGCGTCCATCGCCGTGCTGCAGATCGGGCAACGATGCTTGCCACGCAGCACCAGCGATTCCGATTCACCTTCGTCGTCCGCGGCGATTTCATCACCCGGCACCAGGTTGACGGTGGCCTTGCAGCGCTCTTTCGGCGGCAGGCTGTAACCCGAGCAACCGAGGAAAACGCCGGTCGATGCGGTACGGATCTGCATCGGACGGCCACAGGTCAGGCACGGAATGTCGGTCATCACCGGCTGGTTGGCACGCATGCCGCTTTCCGGGCTTTCGGCCACTTCGAGCTTCTTCTTGAAGTCGCCGTAGAACTCGTCCAGCACGTTTTTCCAGTCGCGCTCGCCCTGGGCCACGTCATCGAGATTCTCTTCCATGCCGGCGGTGAAGCCGTAGTCCATGAGATTGGAGAAGCTCTCGGACAGGCGCTCGGTGACGATGTCACCCATCTTTTCCGAGTAGAAACGACGGTTGTGCAGCGCTACATAACCACGGTCCTGGATGGTCGAAATGATCGCCGCGTAGGTCGAAGGACGACCGATACCGCGTTTTTCCATTTCTTTAACCAGGCTCGCTTCCGAGTAACGCGCCGGCGGCTTGGTGAAGTGCTGGGTCGGATCAAGCTTGATCAGCTTCATCGCGTCGCCCTGGGCCATGTCCGGCAGCACGTCGTCATCGCCAGGCTTGGCGATTTGCGGCATGACGCGGGTGTAACCGTCGAACTTGAGGATACGGCCCTTGGCGCGCAGCTCGAAATCGCCGGCACCGACAGTGACCGTGGTCGACAGGTATTGCGCCGGCAGCATCTGGCAGGCGAGGAACTGGCGCCAGATCAGCTCGTAAAGCCGCTCTGCATCACGCTCCATGCCCGACAGCTTGCTTGGCTCGGTGTTGGCGTCAGACGGACGAATCGCTTCGTGAGCCTCTTGTGCGCCTTCTTTGCTGCTGTAGACGTTCGGGGTTTCCGGCAGGTACTTCTTGCCGAATTCACCTTCAATATACGTACGCGCCATCGTCACGGCATCGGCCGAGAGGTTGGTGGAGTCGGTACGCATATAAGTGATGTAGCCGGCTTCGTACAAGCGCTGGGCCATCATCATGGTTTTCTTCACGCCGAAGCCCAGGCGGTTGCTCGCGGCCTGCTGCAGGGTGGACGTGATGAACGGTGCCGACGGCTTGCTGCTGGTCGGTTTGTCTTCGCGCTTGACGATGCTGTAGCTGGAAGCCTTGAGCTTCTCCAGCGCAGCCATGGCCTGGGCTTCGTTCAGCGGCTTGAACGCTTCGCCCTTCTCGCGAGCGACGTCGAAACGCACGGTAGCGCCCTTGGCAGTGCCGAGGTCAGCGTGGACTTCCCAGTACTCTTCCGGGATGAACGCGCGGATTTCACGCTCACGCTCCACCACCAGCTTCACGGCAACCGATTGCACGCGACCGGCGGACAGGCCACGGGCGATCTTGGCCCACAGCAGCGGCGAAACCATGTAACCCACCACGCGGTCGAGGAAACGACGCGCCTGCTGGGCGTTGACACGGTCGATGTCCAGCTCGCCTGGTTTGGAGAAGGCTTCCTGAATCGCTTTCTTGGTGATTTCGTTGAACACCACGCGCTTGTAGCGGCTGTCGTCACCACCGATGGCTTCGCGCAGGTGCCAGGCAATGGCTTCCCCCTCGCGATCCAAGTCGGTTGCGAGATAGATGGTGTCAGCATCCTTGGCGAGCCGGCGCAGCTCTTCGATAACCTTTTCCTTGCCCGGGAGGATCTCGTACTTGGCTTTCCAGCCATGATCGGGATCGACACCCATGCGCGAGACCAGCTGCTTGCGCGCTTTCTCTTTAGGCGAGAGCACCGGACCTTCACCCGCAGCGGCTTTGCCGCGCTTGGCGGCTGGCTCTTTGCTGGCGCTAGCCGAACCGCTGGTGGGCAGGTCTCGGATATGGCCGATACTCGACTTCACCACGTATTGGTTACCCAGATACTTGTTGATGGTCTTGGCCTTAGCCGGGGATTCCACAATGACCAGCGATTTGCCCATGGATCAGAAAATTCCTGAATTCTAGAAGTGAAAGGCGGTTGGCGCCTGACGCGGCACCGCTATATATAGTGGCTACAAGGTGAGGTCAAGCGCAGGGTTCTGCGCGCTCTCAGCTTATGGCTTGGTAAAAAGGCTCGGTTCGGCTTGCACCAAAGCAAAGCGTGGCACCTGTTCACCGTCAACCTCGACCGACTCCAGGAACATGCTCAAGGGGCGCACCCAAAAGCCGTAATCGCCATACAGGGCTTGGTAGAAGACCACTTCTTCTTCCGTTTCCGAATGCCGCGCAATACTGAATACGCGGTACTGCGGACCTTTGTAATGTTGGTAGAGCCCAGGTTGTATCGGCATGGTTTGGCCCTCACTCAAATTTTTTCAAAATAAAAACAAAATAAATCCGGAAAAACAAAAACCGGGGCACTTGGCCCCGGCTTCCGTCAACGGAACGCTTAAACGCGTTCGAAGACGGTGGAGATGCCTTGGCCGAGACCAATGCACATGGTGGCTACCCCGAAGGTGCCGCCATTTTGCTTCATCACGTTCAGCAAAGTGCCGGAGATACGCGCACCGGAGCAACCGAACGGGTGACCCAGGGCGATCGCGCCGCCGTGCAGGTTAACCTTCTCGTTCATCTTGTCGAGCACTTTCAGATCTTTCAGCACTGGCAGGGCCTGTGCGGCGAAAGCTTCGTTGAGCTCGAAGAAGTCGATATCGTTGATGCCAAGGCCCGCGCGCTTCAGTGCTTTCTGTGTTGCCGGTACTGGACCATAGCCCATGATTGCCGGATCCACACCTGCCACTGCCATCGAACGAATCACCGCCAGAGGCTGGATACCCAGGTCCTGTGCACGCTGCGCCGACATCACGATCATGCACGAAGCACCATCGGTGATTTGCGACGAAGTACCGGCTGTCACGGTGCCACCCTTCGGGTTAAACGCTGGCTTCAACGCCGCCAGGCTTTCCAGGGTAGTTTCCGGACGAATGGTTTCGTCGTAGTCGAACAGTTTCAGGAAACCGTTCTCGTCGTAGCCCTGCATCGGGATGATTTCGTCTTTGAACTTGCCTTCCACAGTCGCCTTGTGGGCGAGCTGGTGGGAGCGCACGCCGAAAGCGTCCTGCTGTTCGCGAGTGATGCCGTGCATTTTGCCCAGCATTTCAGCGGTCAGGCCCATCATGCCCGAGGCTTTCGCCGCGTACAGCGACATGTGCGGGTTCGGATCGACACCGTGCATCATGCTCACGTGACCCATATGCTCGACGCCGCCGACGACGAATACGTCACCGTTGCCGGTCATGATCGCTTGCGCAGCAGTGTGCAGAGCGCTCATCGACGAGCCGCACAGGCGGCTGACGGTCTGGCCGGCAGCGGTGTGCGGGATCTGAGTCATCAGCGACGCCATGCGAGCGATGTTCCAGCCCTGCTCCAGGGTCTGGTTCACACAGCCCCAGATCACGTCTTCGACTTCGTTCGGGTCGACCTTGACGTTGCGTTCCAGCAATTTGCTGATCAGGTGTGCCGACATATCTTCAGCACGGGTGTTGCGGTGCATGCCGCCCTTGGAGCGGCCCATCGGAGTACGACCGAAGTCGACAATCACGACGTCTCTTGGATTCAAGCTCATAAAATTTCACTCTCGCTCAAAAGTTGGGACGCTTAACCGAAGAACCGTTGGCCGGTTTTGGCCATTTCACGCAGTTTTGCGGTCGGGTGGTACAGCGCGCCCAAATCAGCGTACTGGTCAGCCAGGGCAACGAACTCGGCAACACCGATCGAATCGATGTAGCGCAGCGCACCGCCACGGAATGGAGGGAAACCAATACCGTAGACCAGACCCATGTCGGCTTCGGCAGCGGTTTCGACGATGCCGTCTTCCAGGCAACGCACGGTTTCCAGGCACAGCGGGATCATCATCCAGTTGATGATGTCTTCGTCAGTCACTTCGCGCTGTTCAAAGACGATTGGCTTGAGCACTTCCAGCACCGACGGGTCGGCAACTTTCTTCTGCTTGCCCTTCTTGTCGGTCTCGTAGGCGTAGAAGCCCTTGCCATTCTTCTGGCCCAGGCGCTTGGCTTCGTAGAGCACGTCAACAGCCGAACGGCGGTCGTCTTTCATGCGGTCCGGGAAGCCTTCAGCCATAACGTCGCGACCGTGGTGGCCGGTGTCGATGCCGACCACGTCCATCAGGTACGCCGGGCCCATCGGCCAGCCGAATTTTTCCATGACCTTGTCGATACGGACGAAGTCCACACCGGCGCTGACCAGCTTGGCGAAACCGCCGAAGTACGGGAACAGGACGCGATTGACCAGGAAGCCCGGGCAGTCGTTGACGACGATCGGGTTCTTGCCCATTTTCTTGGCGTAGGCAACGGTAGTGGCAACGGCCAGCTCGCTGGACTTCTCGCCACGAATCACTTCAACCAGCGGCATCATGTGCACCGGGTTGAAGAAGTGCATGCCGACGAAGTTTTCCGGACGCTTGAGGGCTTTGGCCAGCAAGGTGATGGAAATGGTCGAGGTGTTGGACGCGAGGATGGTGTCCTCTTTGACCTTGTCTTCCACTTCAGCCAGCACAGCCTGCTTGACCTTAGGGTTCTCGACGACCGCTTCAACCACCAGGTCAACGTGACCGAAGTCGCCGTAGGACAGGGTCGGACGAATGCCGTTGAGCACTTCGGCCATTTTCGCCGCGGTCATGCGACCTTTATCAACGCGACCGACCAGCAGCTTGGCGGCTTCAGCCAGGCCTTGCTCGATGCCGTGCTCGTTGATGTCTTTCATCAGGATCGGCGTGCCTTTGGAGGCCGACTGATAAGCGATACCGCCACCCATGATGCCAGCGCCCAATACGGCAGCCTGCTTCACGTCTTTGGCGATTTCGTCGTAGGCCTTGGCCTTTTTCTTCAGTTCCTGGTCGTTCAGGAACAGACCGATCAAGCTCTGCGCGGCAGAGGTCTTGGCCAGTTTGACGAAACCGGCGGCTTCGACTTCCAGCGCTTTGTCGCGACCGAAGTTCGCAGCTTTCTGGATGGTCTTGATCGCTTCGACCGGTGCCGGGTAGTTCGGGCCAGCCTGGCCTGCCACGAAACCTTTGGCGGTTTCGAAAGCCATCATTTGTTCGATGGCGTTCAGCTTGAGTTTCTCAAGCTTCGGTTGACGCTTGGCCTTGTAGTCGAACTCGCCGGAGATGGCGCGCTTGATCAGTTCCAGAGCGGCTTCCTGCAGTTTCTCAGGTGCAACCACTGCATCGACTGCGCCGACTTTCAGCGCGTCTTCAGCACGGTTTTCCTTACCGGCGGCAATCCACTCGATGGCGTTGTCGGCACCGATCAGGCGCGGCAGGCGTACAGTGCCGCCGAAACCCGGGTAGATGCCCAGCTTGACTTCCGGCAGACCGATCTTGGCCGTGACGGACATGACGCGGTAGTCCGCCGCCAGGCACATTTCCAGACCGCCACCCAGGGCGATGCCGTTGATCGCGGCGACAGTCGGGACGTTGAGGTCTTCGAAATCGCTGAAAATCTTGTTGGCTTCGAGGTTGCCAGCGACAAGCTCTGCATCAGGCAGCTTGAAGTTCTCGACAAATTCGGTGATGTCGGCGCCGACGATGAACACGTCCTTGCCGCTGCTGACGATCACACCCTTGATCGAAGCATCTGCCTTGATGGTGTCTACGGCCTGACGCAGTTCGTTCAGGGTTAGACGGTTGAACTTGTTGACGGACTCACCCTTGAGGTCGAATTTCAATTCGACGATGCCACTTTCAAGAGCCTTAACCGTGATGGCTTTACCTTCGTAAATCATCAACTGATCTCCACGATATGGAAGCTGAACAGTACACGTCGGAAGCAGGCGAATGGCTTGGCAGTGACGTTTATCGTCGATGCTACGCCAATCCACCCGGCACACCCGCCAACGCGATAGTCGGGATTCTGTAGGAGCGATCTGAAATACAAACGCTCAATTCATACGCCCGTTTGATTTGGGTACGTCACCTTCACGGAATTTCCGACAATTGTCAATCGCCCAAAACACGGGTTGAAACGCGACTTTCCGGTCATTTCCGTAACACGAAGACCTGCAACACCCGGCTGCATGTGAGGCCATTCATAGAATCAATAGTTAGAAAAGTCGCCCTAATTCACGGCAGCCTTTGTTTAACGGGCTACGCTGGGCGGGAGGTTGAGGAAAAAATATGAACGCGTCGGCGAATGCCCGGCGTAAGATCAGCGCACAGCGAATTACCGGCCTGCCTGGCCAACTCCAGCCCGATGTTGAATGTCGGGCTTTTTATTGCCTGGACAATCGTAGGAGCGAGGCTTGCCCGCGAAAGCGGTGTGTCAGGCTGGACGCCTTCGCGGGCAAGTCGGATCGCCGCACCGCTCGCTCCTACAGGGGATCGAGAGTCAGGCTAATGCTTTGAGGGTTGCATCGATTTGTTGCAAAACTGTCGCTTCGCCCTTCTCGCCCCAGTACAACGTGATCATCTGCTTGTCCGCTTCGACCTTGTAGACGTTGGCCGGCAACTTTTCGAAATGAATCAACAACGCCGGATCCTCGCAGACCTCCTGCCATTGATTCACCCAAACGCCCGGCGACTTTTGCCAGTAACTCCAGCAAGCAGGCTGACTGCCGCGACGCGGTCGATGGTACTGCGCGCAAGGGCTCGGCGGTTCCTGGCTCAGCCAGTGCGGCCACTCCTGAGGCGCCAGCTGCATGGCCAGCCCGATGCGTCGCGCCTCCATGCGCAGGGCCATGCGGCCGCTCTGCCCACGGGACGGACGCAACCACGCCAGCGGACTGAGAACCACCAACAGGATTGACACCACTATCCAGACCGTCATATCTGTACTCCCGATTCTTGATGAGCGCTTTGAGTCACTTTGAAAACACTGCGCTTGAAACCAGCCATACTTACCAATATTGCAATCCTCAGGAGGAGCACCTCATGCCCTACAACCACATTCTGGTCGCTGTAGACCTGACCGAAGAGTGCGACCCTGTCATCCACCGAGCTCGCGAACTGTCGGTGAGCAACGGCGCGAAACTGTCCCTGGTGCACATTGTCGAGCCGATGGCCATGGCCTTTGGCGGCGACGTGCCGATGGACCTTTCCCAGTTGCAGCAGCAACAGTTCGATCAGGCCAAGGAACGTCTTGACCGGCTGATCGTGAAGTACCCGGAACTGTCCAAAGAGTACAGCCACCTGACCTACGGCCAGCCACGCCAGGAGATTCATCACCTGGCCAAAGAGCAGACCTGCGACCTGATCGTGGTGGGCAGCCATGGCCGGCATGGCCTGGCATTGCTGCTGGGCTCCACCGCCAATGACGTACTGCACGGCGCACCTTGCGACGTACTTGCCGTGCGCCTGCAAAACAAAAGCTGATAACCGATCCTTGTAGGAGCCGGCTTGCTGGCGATCACGGTGCATCAGTCGACATCAATGCCAGCTGACAAACCGCGATCGCCAGCAAGCCGGCTCCTACAGTAGATTGTGTTGCATACGAAAAGCCCGGCGTTCATCACTGAGCGCCGGGCTTTTTTATTGCAGGATCAATCAGGCATCCAGCTCGGCCCAACGCTCGACCATCACGTCGAGCTCAGCCTGCAACTGCTCCAACTGAGCGATCACCGCGGCCGTCTCGGCAGCAGGACGCTGATAGAAGCCAGCATCGGCCATCTGGGCCTCAACGACGGCGATCTGCTGCTCCATGGCTTCGATCTGGCTCGGCAACATTTCCAGCTCACGCTGCAACTTGTAGCTGAGTTTCTTCTTCGCCACCGGCGCTTCGACCGCCGCCGCAACCGGTGCAGGCTCAGCCGTCACGACCGCCGACGTCAGGTCGGCCTTGCCGGACTTGCTCTCGGTCACGCCCAGCAGGCGCGGCGAACCGCCCTGACGCAGCCAGTCCTGATAACCACCGACGTATTCGCGAACCTTGCCTTCACCTTCGAAGACCAGTGTGCTGGTGACCACGTTGTCGAGGAATGCCCGGTCGTGGCTGACCATCAGCACGGTGCCGTTGAAGGTCAGCAGGACCTCTTCCAGCAGTTCGAGTGTTTCCACGTCGAGGTCGTTGGTCGGTTCGTCGAGGACCAGCAGGTTGGCCGGCTTGCTGAACAGTTTCGCCAGCAACAGACGCGCACGCTCACCACCTGACAGCGCCTTGACCGGCGTGCGGGCACGCTGCGGGCTGAACAGGAAGTCGCCGAGGTAACTCAGCACGTGACGGCTCTGACCATCAATGTCGATGAAGTCGCGACCTTCGGCCACGTTGTCGATCACGGTCTTTTCCAGGTCCAGTTGGTGGCGCAACTGGTCGAAGTACGCCACGTCGATGCGCGTGCCCTCTTCCACTTTGCCGCTGGTCGGTTGCAGACCGCTGAGCATCAGCTTCAACAGCGTGGTCTTGCCGGTACCGTTGGCGCCAAGCAGACCGATACGGTCGCCGCGCGTCAGGACCATCGAGAAATCCTTGATCAGGAACGGACCGCCCGGGTGAGCGAAACTCACGTTCTCGAGGACCATCACCTGCTTGCCGGACTTGTCAGCGGTATCCAGCTGAATGTTGGCCTTGCCGGTGCGCTCACGACGCTCGCTACGTTCAACGCGCAATGCTTTCAGTGCACGGACGCGGCCTTCGTTACGGGTGCGACGGGCCTTGATGCCCTGGCGGATCCAGACTTCTTCCTGGGCCAGTTTCTTGTCGAACAGCGCGTTGGCGGTGGCCTCGGCGGCCAGTTCGGCTTCTTTGTGCACCAGGAAACTGGCGTAGTCGCCATTCCAGTCGATCAGGCCACCGCGATCCAGTTCAAGAATGCGGGTCGCGAGGTTTTGCAGGAAGGAACGGTCGTGCGTGATGAACAGCACGGCGCCCTGGAAATCCTTCAGCGCTTCTTCGAGCCAGGCAATCGCACCGATGTCCAGGTGGTTTGTTGGTTCGTCGAGCAGCAGCAGATCGGGCTCGGACACCAGCGCCTGCGCCAGCAGGACGCGACGACGCCAGCCACCGGACAATTCGGCGAGGGTCTTGTCGGCCGGCAGTTGCAGGCGGCTGAGGGTGCTGTCGACCAGGGTTTGCAAACGCCAGCCGTCGCGGGCTTCGAGGTCGTGCTGGACGTGCATCAGCTTGTCCAGGTCGGCGTCGGTGACGATGTTCTGGCTCAGGTGGTGATATTCGGCAAGCAGCGCACCGACACCGTCCAGGCCTTCAGCCACTACGTCGAACACGGTCCGCTCGTCGGCTACCGGCAATTCTTGCGGCAATTCGCCAATCTTGAGGCCGGGTGCGCGCCACACGGAGCCGTCGTCAGGCTTCTGGTCGCCCTTGACGAGCTTCATCATGCTGGACTTGCCAGTGCCGTTGCGGCCGATGATGCACACCCGCTCACCACGGGCGATCTGCCAGGACACCTTGTCCAACAACGGCATAGCGCCGAAAGCAAGGGACACATCGCTGAATTTGAGCAGGGTCATGAGCTTCTCCAAAAACCGGGCGCGCATTCTACCTGACTTGAGGCTTCAGAAGGCCGGCAATTTCACCTTCGGGGCACTCTGCATGACAAATGTTGCGAACTGATGCTGACAGGCCCGCAAAGCTTTCGCCGGTTGCTGGCAAAAGGCTAAGCTACAGATTATTCAGTGCGGGCATGCCTCGCACTTGTCATGATTTCTCTGCCCGGACGTCTCATGCGCAGTCGCCTTTTCAGTCTTTTATCCTGTTTTCTTCTCTCTGCCGCTGCCGTTCAAACTGCCCAGGCGGTGGACCTGTCCACCCAACGCCAGTATTACGATGAAGCCAAGCGCGCCCTGGCCAAGGGTGATACCGGCCCGTACTTCCGTTATAGCAAGGCGCTCAGCGACTACCCGCTGGAGCCGTACCTGGCCTATGACGAACTGACCGCACGCCTGAAAACGGCGAGCAACGCCGAGATCGAAAAATTCCTCGCCGAACACGGTGACTTGCCGCAAGCCAACTGGATGAAATTGCGCTGGTTGCGCTGGCTGGCCGATCGCGGCGACTGGGCGACTTTCGTCAAGTACTACGATCCCAAGCTGAATTTCACCGAGCTGGACTGCCTGAACGCGCAGTACCAGATCGGGCACAACCTGAAATCCGAAGGCTACGCCAACGCCAACAAGCTCTGGCTGACTGGCAAATCCCTGCCTTCGGCGTGCGACGGTTTGTTCGGGGTCTGGGCTGCCGAAGGCCAACTGACCGAACAGAAACGTTGGGAACGCACCAAGCTTGCCGCCCAGGCGCGCAACTATCCGCTGGCCAACAGCCTGGTCAACGGCCTGACCACCCTCGCCCCTCGCGGCCGTTTGTTGGTGGACGTGGCGCAGAAACCCGAACTGCTCAACCAGCCGTCGCGTTTCACACCGGCCGACGAACCGATGTCCGACATTGTCAGCCTCGGCCTGCGCCGCCTGGCCAAGCAAGACCCGGACAAGGCCATGGCGTTGCTCGACGGTTACGCCAGCAGCATGCATTTCTCCCGTGACGAAAAAGTCGCGATCGCCCGGGAAATCGGCCTGACCCTCGCTCGCCGTTTCGACAGTCGAGCGCTGGACGTGATGACCAAGTACGACCCGGAATTGCGTGACAACACCGTGTCCGAGTGGCGCTTGCGCCTGCTGCTGCGCCTGGCCCGCTGGGACGATGCCTATCAGTTGACCCGCCGTTTGCCCCAGGACCTGGCGACCACCAACCGCTGGCGTTACTGGCAGGCCCGCAGCCTGGAACTGGCGCAACCGCAGAACCCGGAGGCGCAGACGCTTTATAAAGGCCTCGCTCGCGAACGTGACTTCTACGGTTTCCTCGCTGCCGACCGTTCGCAGCTGCCTTACTCGCTGAACAACAAGCCGCTGGTATTGAGCCAGGCGCTGATCAACAAGGTTCGCAACACGCCGGGCGTACGTCGCGCCCTGGAATTCCATGCGCGCGGGCAGATCGTCGATGGGCGTCGCGAGTGGTATCACGTCAGCCGCCACTTCAACCGTGACGAAATGGTCGCCCAGGCCAAACTGGCCTACGACCTGAAATGGTATTTCCCGGCGATCCGCACCATCAGTCAGGCACAGTATTGGGACGATCTGGACATCCGCTTCCCGATGGCCCACCGCGAAACCCTCGTGCGTGAAGCCAAGGTTCGCGGCCTGCATTCGAGCTGGGTATTCGCCATTACCCGCCAGGAAAGCGCGTTCATGGCCGACGCCCGCTCAGGCGTCGGCGCCAGCGGCCTGATGCAACTGATGCCGGGTACCGCCAAGGAAACCGCACGCAAGTTCAGCATCCCATTGGCCTCGCCACAGCAGGTGTTCGATCCGGACAAGAACATCCAGCTCGGCGCCGCGTACCTCAGCCAGGTGCACAGCCAGTTCAACGGCAACCGCGTCCTCGCCTCCGCCGCCTACAACGCCGGCCCGGGGCGCGTGCGTCAGTGGCTGCGCGGTGCGGATCACCTGAGCTTCGACGTCTGGGTGGAAAGCATCCCGTTCGACGAAACCCGCCAGTACGTGCAAAACGTGCTGTCGTACTCGGTGATCTACGGCCAGAAGCTCAACTCGCCACAGCCGTTGGTGGATTGGCATGAGCGCTATTTTGATGATCAATAAGCCTGTCTGAGGCGAAAACGAAAATGCCCGCATTGAGAAATGCGGGCATTTTTTATGGCGCATCTACCTGGATCTGCACCGTGCTGCAACAAGCTCGCCCTGCGCGGTCAAGCGGTAGCGTTGCACCGGGCTACGGGGGGAATCAGGATCAGTCATCTCAATCAAGCCTTCTACCAATGCAGGCTTGAGGTAGTTGGCCCGAAATGTCGCCTTGTGAGCCAATCCGAGCTCGGCCATCAGATCGTTAACCTTCACAGGAGCGCTTCCGCAAAGAGCACGAAGCAGTTTCGCTACTTGGTCGGTTACTTGGTCGGCTACTTGGTCGGTTACCGGCTCGGTTCTAACCGCCTCATCAAGCGCAAGGCTCAACGCTTGCAGCATGAACTCGACAAAAGGCGTCGACTCGGCCATTTGGTCGGCTGCCGATAACGCCGCGTAATACGCATCCTGCTGCTCTCGAATCACGGCTTCGACCGGCAGATAAGCCAACACCGGGCGCCACCGACTGAGAATCAATGTCTGCCAAAGACGCCCCATACGTCCATTGCCGTCGGCGAAGGGATGGATGAACTCGAATTCATAGTGGAAGACACAACTGATAATCAACGGATGCCAATCAGAATCGCCGAGCCACGCCAGCAAATCATCCATCAAATGCGTAATGCGGCTCGGTGGCGGTGCCATATGAACCAATTTCTCGCCACGGTAAATGCCCACACCGGCTCGGCGAAACTGCCCACAGTCGTCAATCAAGCCGCCCATCAGTAACTCATGCGCCCGAAGCAGATCAACACGACTACTCGGCTGCCAATCCGGCATGGCTTCGTAAGCCGTGAAGGCATTACGCACCTCCTGGATTTCCCGAGGCAATCCCAGCACTCGCTGCCCTGCCAAAACAGCAGTCACCTGCTCGATGCTCAGGGTATTGTTCTCGATCGCCAATGAAGCCTGAATCGTGCGAATCCGATTACCCCGCCGCAGTTGAGGCGTCTGCCGTCGATCATCCACAGCCGAAAGTTGACCGATCCGCTCACTGATTTCGGCAATCAACGTGAGCATCTTAGTGGTCAGGGTCAACGGTGGTTGATAACGGCTCATATCCTCATCCATGCTCGCACTGAGCTCGACATAATGCCCGAACCCGGCAGTATTCAGCAGCGTTCATTCATGCCGCTTCATGCCCGTCGTTGAACTGCAACGCCGCCAACCGCGCATACAGCGCATTGCTCGCAATCAGCTCTTGGTGCGTGCCCACCGCCACCAGTTTCCCCTGGTCCATCACTGCAATCCGGTCGGCGTTTTTAACCGTGGCCAGACGATGAGCGATGACCAGGGTGGTGCGGTTTTTCATCAGGCTGGGCAGGGCTTGCTGGATCAGGTGTTCGCTTTGGGCGTCGAGGGCGCTGGTGGCTTCGTCGAGCAGCAGGATGGGCGCGTCCACCAGCAGCGCTCGGGCGATGGCCAGGCGTTGGCGCTGACCGCCGGACAAACCGAGGCCTGCGTCCCCCAAATGAGTCTGATAACCGTGGGGCATGGCCTCGATAAAGTCATGGGCGTAGGCGATTTTCGCCGCTTCCTGAACCTGTTCCAGCGTCGCTGTCGGGTTACCGTAGCGGATGTTCTCTTCAATGCTGCCGAAGAACAGCGCCGGGGATTGGGAAACCAGCGCGAAGCAGCGGCGCAAGTCCAATGGATCGAGTTGGGTCAGCGGCACGCCGTCGAGCAGGATGCGCCCTTCGGCGGGATCGTAAAAACGCAACAGCAGGTCGTACACCGTCGATTTGCCAGCACCGGACGGCCCGACAAGCGCGAGGGTTTCGCCCGCCTTGATGGTCAGATTCAAGCCATCGACGGCGTAGCTTTCCGGACGCGACGGGTAGGAAAAACGCACGTCCTGCAGAACGAGATTGCCCGTCACCCGCTCGGGCAACGTCACCAGGCTAGTCGCCGGTGGCTGGATGATGTTTTCCGAGCGCAGCAGTTCGGCAATCCGCTCGGCGGCACCGGCGGCGCGCTGCAGCTCACCAATGACCTCACTCAACGTGCCGAATGCACTGCCGACAATCAGGCTGTAGAAGACGAACGCCGCCAGTTCCCCCGCTGAAATCCGCCCGGCCATCACGTCCATGCCGCCCACCCAGAGCATCACGCCGACCGCCCCCAACACCAGCACGATCACCAGGGTGATCAGCCAGGCCCGCTGGAAAATCCGTTTGCGTGCCGTGTTGAACGCCTCTTCCACGGTCACGGCAAAACGTTGTTCGTCCTGTGTCTGGTGGTTGTAGGCCTGCACGGTTTTGATCTGGCCCAGGGTTTCGGAAACATAACTGCCGATATCGGCAATCCGGTCCTGACTCAGGCGTGACAGGCTGCGTACCCGGCGACCGAAAATCAGGATCGGCGCAATCACCAGCGGCAAAGCCACAACGACGATGCTGGTGAGTTTCGGATTGGTGATAAACAGCAACACAATCCCGCCGATCACCATCAGCAGATTGCGCAGGAACAGGGACAGCGATGAGCCGATCACTGATTGCAGCAGCGTGGTATCGGCGGTCAACCGCGACTGGATTTCGGAGCTGCGGTTGTCTTCATAAAACCCGGGATGCAGATAAACCAGATGATTGAACACCTGACGGCGGATGTCGGCGACCACACGCTCACCGATCCACGACACCAGGTAGAAACGCGCGAAGGTGCCAATCGCCAGGCCTATCACCAGCAACATAAACAAACCAATCGTCTGGTTGAGCAGGTGCGGGGACTGGGTCATGAACCCCTGGTCCACCAGCAGGCGAATCCCCTGCCCCATGGACAAGGTAATGCCGGCCGTGACGACCAGCGCGAGCAAGGCGCCGAAGGCCTGCCAACGATAGGGCGCGAGAAAAAGGCTGGTCAGGCGAATCGCGCGGCGGTGACGGGCAGAGAGCATTGGGTTCATCCAGTTACGCAATTGATAGGGCCAGCCTGACGGTTCAATGGGGTTGAACGCTGTAAATCACAATGAGTCAGGTTAATTATGACCGCGATGACTAGGTCCTAGACGCTATTGGTCTAAAGTCCGGGTGGCAACGTCTGGGTATTTCTGGTGGACTGGTGCTGCCGCTCTGGAAAGATCGCAGGGAGTTGTCATAGCCCGGTCACCTGACGGTTCTACAGTAAGCACACACCTGAAGAGGAGACAGGCCATGTCCTTGCAAAATAGCAGCGATGACAAGATTCAAGTGATCCGCACACAGCCAGATCAGTCTCTGGGTTGCTCAATCATTGACGAAAAAGGCCGCGAAGTACCGATCACTGAGGGCATGATCCAGGACGCTTGCCGCGAACTGGAAAAGCGATTGGTCAAGCCTGCCAAACAAGATTGATATAGCCCCGTCTTCTTGACCCGGCCCTGATGGCCGGGTTTTTTGTGGGTGTTGATCCGGAATTGTGGTGTGACCATTCGCGGGCAAGTCGGGATGCCGCACCACTCGCTCCTACAGCGATCGGCGCCATTTTCAACATTACGCCTAACCTGTAGGAGCGAGGCTTGCCCGCGAATGGGCCAACTCGGTTTTCAGACAGCCGATGCGCCCAACGCCGCCACAATCTTCAGCAACGCAGGCGAATCCCCCTCAATCCGCACCTGCAACCCGTCAATCTCGCGCCGCGATGGATAATTCTTGCGCAGCGCATCAAACGCCGCGCGCTGCTCACTCACACTGCCCACAAGACTACGGCGGAAATCCGCGTCGTCGCGGCGCGGGTCGTACACGCCACGGCACATCATCGCCAGCGCCCAGGCAGGATCGCTCTCAGCGTTCAAGGTCACCTGCGACAACCACGGTGCCGGCAGCAAATCGCTCAAGCGGACCTGCGCCGGTTGCCCGAGAAAATCGCAGTAGGCCTGGTAGATCTGCGCCGTCCCGCGTTGCTTGCCGTCGAGGCTGTAACCGGCAATGTGCGGCGTGGCCAGCACGCAGAGCTCGGCCAGTGCCACATCGACCTCAGGCTCGCCCTCCCAGACATCCAGCACCGCTTGCAGGTCTTCGCGTTGCAGCAGCACCTCGCACAGGGCGGCGTTGTCCACCACCGGGCCACGGCTGGCATTGATCAGCCAGGCACCGGGCTTGAGCTGGTTCAAACGGTTCTGGTCGAACAAATGCCAGGTCGAACCGGCCCCGTGTTTTTTCAGCGGTGTGTGCAGGCTGATGACATCGCACTGTTCGATGATCTGCTCAAGGCTGACGAAATCGCCCCCTTCAGCAGCTTGCCGTGGCGGATCGCAGACCAGCACGTTCCAGCCCAGCCCTTGCAGCACCTTGACCAACCGCCCGCCCACTTCGCCGGCACCGACCACACCGTACGTGCGCCGGGTGAGATCGGTGCCTTCGATTTCGGCGAGGGTCAGCAAACTGCCCAGCACGTAGTCGACCACGCCACGGGCATTGCAGCCGGGTGCGCTGGACCAGGTAATGCCGGCCTGCTGAAAGTAATCGAGGTCGAGGTGATCGGTGCCGATGGTGCAGGTGCCGACGAAGCGCACCTTGCTGCCTTCGAGCAACCCGCGATTGACGTTGGTCACCGAGCGCACCAGTAGCACATCGGCCTGCTCGACGGTGGCGTGGTCGATTGAACGTCCCGGCACCCGGCGGATTTCGCCGAAACCTTCGAAGAAGGCATCGAGCAGCGGAATATTTTCGTCGGCAACAATCAGCATGGCAGGCTCCTTTGGCGGATCGGCAGTGTAGGCGCAGATGACACTTCACGCCTAGCACACACAATTTGTAGGAGCGAGCCTGCTCGCGAAAAACGCACGAGCACTGCGGTGATTCAGACAGCCCTCCTCACCGTTGACGTCCATCGCGAGCAGGCTCGCTCCTACAGGTTTTTGTGTGATTACAAATGGGTAACACAGGACTTTTCCTGACCGTTGCGTCAACGCGTAGAATGCGCCGCCTCGCGCATCAAAACCTTTTGGACGTTTTGCCTTTGAATTCCGTGACTGACCGCCCCGCCGCCATTTCCCTCAACCGCCCCGCCCGGGTTCGCCTCGAGCTGAAGAACCTGCTCGGCCTGGCGTTGCCGATCATGATCGCGCAACTGGCCACCACGGCGATGGGCTTCGTCGATGCGGTGATGGCCGGTCGCGTCGGGCCACGGGATCTGGCGGCGGTGGCGTTGGGCAACTCGATCTGGGTCCCGGTGTTTCTGTTGATGACCGGTACGCTGCTGGCTACCACACCAAAAGTCGCCCAGCGCTTTGGTGCCGGCACCCACAGCGAGATCGGCCCGATCGTGCGCCAGGCGTTGTGGCTGGCGCTGGTGGTGGGCGTGATGGCCACTGGCATGCTGTTCAGCGCCGAACCGATTTTGCACCTGATGAAGGTCGATCCCGAGCTGATCGGCCCGTGCATGCAATACCTGCACGGCATCGCCAGCGGACTGCCCGCCGTCGCGCTCTACCATGTGTTGCGCTGTTTCAGTGACGGCCTGGGACGCACGCGCCCGGCGATGGTCCTGGGGTTGTGCGGGCTCGCGCTGAACATTCCGCTGAACTATGTCTTCATTTATGGCCACTTCGGTGTGCCGGCCATGGGTGGCGTCGGTTGTGGCTGGGCCACGGCGATTGTGATGTGGGTGATGGCGCTGGGCATGGCCGGCTGGGAACGCTGGGCGCCGGCGTATCAGTCGAGCCAGTTGTTCAGCCGTTTCGACTGGCCACAATGGGCGGTGATCAAACGCCTGCTGAGCATCGGCTTGCCGATCGGCATCGCGGTGTTTGCCGAATCGAGCATCTTCGCGGTGATTGCCCTGCTGATCGGCAGCCTCGGCGCCACGGTGGTGGCCGGGCATCAGATTGCCCTGAATGTCAGCTCGCTGGTGTTCATGATCCCTTACTCCCTGGGCATGGCTGTGACCGTACGCGTCGGTCAGGCACTGGGACGTGAAGAGCCGCGCGAAGCGCGTTTTGCGGCGGGTGTCGGCATGGGCACCGCGCTGGCCTACGCCTGCCTGTCGGCAAGCATGATGTTGCTGATGCGCGAGCACATCGCTGCGATCTACACCGCAGACCCGACGGTGATCCATATCGCGGCGATGCTGATTGTGTACTCGGCGCTGTTCCAGTTTTCCGACGCCATCCAGGTGACTGCGGCCGGCGCCCTGCGCGGTTTTCAGGACACTCGGGTGACGATGATCCTCACCCTGTTCGCCTATTGGGGCATCGGCTTGCCGGTGGGTTACGCCCTCGGCCTGACCGACTGGTTCGGCGAACCCCGTGGCCCGAGCGGGCTGTGGCAGGGTTTGATCGTCGGCCTGAGCTGCGCCGCCCTGATGCTGTCGATTCGCCTGACGCGCAGTGCACGCAAGCGGATCCGCATGAGCCATTCGATGGGTTGACCGCACAAAAAAGGCCTGCAAATGCAGGCCTTTTTTCGAATCGATTAATCCGATTTCTTGCGAATCCAGTACAGGTAAGTGCCGGCCTCTTCGTGCTGCGCGATCAGCTCATGGTCGAGGAACACGCAGAACTTGGGAATGTCGCGACGGGTCGACGGGTCGGTGGCGATCACCTTGAGCAGGCCGCCGGGCGCCAGGTCACGGATGTGCTGGTGCAGCATCATCACCGGTTCCGGGCAGTTGAGGCCGGTGGCGTCGAGGGTGCCGTCTACCGGCGTATCAAGCATTTCACTCATGATTCACTCCTGAAACTGGCCGGCATTGTCGCGCATTACCGGGTGTTCGGTCATCTGTGGCATGACGCCATCCCTGTAGGAGCGAGGCTTGCCCGCGAAGCTTTTGGCGTCCTTAAGGGCCTCTTCGCGGGCAAGTCGGATCGCCGCCCGCTCGCTCCTACACGGTTTGTGTACATCAGCGGGACTTGGGTTTCTTCACGTCCAGGCGGCGCAGGTGGCACGTCACTTCTTCGCGGTCGTGATACAGCTGCTTGCAGCCGATCTCGACGCGAATCCCGCGCTCCTTGAAACCGTCGGCAATGCGCTCCAGCAAGCGTTTCACTTCGGCGTAACGCTGCTTCATCGGCAGCTTGAGGTTGACCACCGCTTCGCGGCAATGCCCTTCGCCAATCCACTCTTCCAGCATCGCCGCGTTGCGTGCCGGTTTCTCGACGATGTCGCAGACCATCCAGTCCACCGGCTGCCGTGGCTTGAAGGTGAAACCGTCGGCCATCAAATGCTGCACCAGACCAGTGTCCATCAGGCTTTCAGCCATCGGGCCATTGTCGATGGCGGTCACCAGCATGCCACGATTGACCAGTTGCCAGGTCCAGCCACCCGGCGCCGCACCGAGGTCAACGCCGGTCATGTCGCTGTGCAGACGCTCGTCCCACTGATCGCGCGGGATGAAATGGTGCCACGCCTCTTCCAGCTTCAACGTCGAACGGCTCGGCGCCTCGCGCGGAAACTTCAGGCGTGGAATGCCCATCGGCCACATTGCCGAGTTGTTCGACTCGGCCAGGCCCATGAACACTTCGCGACCACTCTTGAACGTCAGCAGCAAACGCGGCTTGTTCGCGTCTTCCACCAGTTTGCCGGCCGCCATCAGCGCCTTGCGCAGGTGCACTTCGAATTTCTTGCAGAAGTTCGACAGCTCTTTGCCGTCGTTGGTGTCGACCATTTCCAGCCACAGGCTGCCGCACAGCGGGAAGTCGGCCATGTGCGCGAGAATCACGCTGATACGATCGGTTTCCGGCAGGTCGATGAAAATCCCCGCGCCCATTGGCGCGGGAAGATCAGATCGGCGAAACGCTGACCGCGCATCAGGCGCTCGGCGCCGTCTTCTTCGGTGCAGATGAATTCGGCGCAGGCGCTGGCGGTTTTTGCCTTGGCATAACCGGCCACGTTCAGCCGTGCGGCGTGTTCGGAAATCTCGGAACAGACTTCGCCTTCGAAGCCCGGCCGGCAATGCATAAAGAGGGTGTTCATTCTTACTCCTGGGCAGTTGGCGAAGAATTCAGCCACTGCGCGATGCCCAGACTTGCGTTGAAGCAAAGCCTGTCACGAAAACCGGCGCATGATAGCCGAGTTCGGAACCTCGGACTTGCCCATAGAGTCCGGTTATTAGCTTTAACGTTCAAACGGGGCTAGGTTGAAAGCTCTGTCCGTCCCCTCAGTCCGTAGCCGTGCGGACTTTAAGGAGTGATCGTAATGCCGTCCCTCGATAGCCTGAAAACCCTTAAAACCCTGCAAGTCGACGACAAGACCTACCATTACTTCAGTCTGCCCGATGCCGCCAAAAGCCTCGGTGATCTCGACAAGCTACCGATGTCGTTGAAAGTGCTGCTGGAAAACCTGCTGCGCTGGGAAGACGAAAAAACCGTGACCGGCGCCGACCTGCGAGCGATTGCCGCCTGGCTCAAGGAGCGCCGCTCCGACCGCGAGATCCAGTACCGCCCCGCCCGCGTCTTGATGCAAGACTTTACCGGCGTTCCCGCCGTGGTCGACCTGGCCGCCATGCGCGCCGCCATGGCCAAGGCCGGCGGCGACCCGCAGCGGATCAATCCACTGTCGCCGGTGGACCTGGTGATCGACCACTCGGTGATGGTCGACAAGTTCGGCAGCGCCAGCGCCTTCGAACAGAACGTCGACATTGAAATGCAGCGCAACGGCGAGCGTTACGCCTTTCTGCGCTGGGGCCAGAGCGCCTTCGACAACTTCAGCGTGGTGCCGCCGGGCACCGGGATTTGCCATCAGGTGAACCTCGAATACCTCGGCCGCACGGTCTGGACCAAGGATGAAGACGGCCGCACCTACGCGTTCCCCGACACCCTGGTCGGCACCGATTCCCACACCACCATGATCAACGGCCTCGGCGTGCTCGGCTGGGGTGTCGGCGGGATCGAAGCGGAAGCGGCGATGCTCGGCCAGCCGGTGTCGATGCTCATTCCAGAAGTGATCGGCTTCAAACTCACCGGCAAATTGAAGGAAGGCATCACGGCCACCGACCTGGTGCTGACCGTGACCCAGATGCTGCGCAAGAAAGGTGTGGTCGGCAAATTCGTCGAGTTCTACGGCGACGGTCTCGCCGACCTGCCGCTGGCCGACCGCGCGACCATCGCCAACATGGCCCCGGAATATGGCGCCACCTGCGGCTTTTTCCCGGTGGATGACATCACTCTGGATTATCTGCGCCTGTCCGGTCGTCCACTTGAAACCGTGAAACTGGTCGAGGCCTACAGCAAGGCGCAGGGCCTGTGGCGCCAGCCGGGCAAGGAGCCGGTGTTCACCGACAGCCTGGCGCTGGACATGCGCAGTGTCGAAGCCAGCCTCGCCGGGCCGAAACGCCCACAGGACAGGGTGTCGTTGCCGAATGTTGCGCAAGCATTCAGTGACTTCACCGACCTGCAATTCAAACCTGCCAGCAAGGAAGAAGGTCGCCTCGAAAGTGAAGGCGGCGGTGGCGTTGCGGTGGGCAATGCCGACTTGGCCGGTGAAGCCGACTACGATTTTGAAGGCCAAACCTATCGCTTGAAAAACGGCGCGGTGGTCATCGCCGCAATCACCTCCTGCACCAACACCTCCAATCCGAGCGTGATGATGGCCGCCGGTCTGGTGGCAAAAAAAGCCGTGGAGAAAGGCCTCAAACGCAAACCGTGGGTGAAAAGCTCGCTCGCTCCCGGTTCCAAAGTGGTGACCGACTACTACAAGGCGGCCGGGCTGACGCAATATCTGGATCAACTCGGTTTCGACCTGGTCGGTTATGGCTGCACCACCTGCATCGGCAACTCCGGGCCGTTGCCGGAGCCGATCGAAAAAGCCATCCAGAAAGCCGACCTGACCGTCGCTTCGGTGCTGTCGGGCAACCGCAACTTCGAAGGCCGCGTGCATCCGCTGGTGAAAACCAACTGGCTGGCCTCGCCGCCGCTGGTCGTCGCGTTTGCGCTGGCCGGCACGGTGCGCATAGATATCAGCAGCGAACCACTGGGCGATGACAAGGATGGCAACCCGGTTTACTTGCGGGACATCTGGCCGAGCACCCAAGAAATCGCCGACGCGGTGAATCAGGTCAACACCGCGATGTTCCACAAGGAATACGCCGAAGTGTTTGCCGGCGACGAGCAATGGCAGGCAATTGAAGTGCCTCAAGCGGCGACTTATGTCTGGCAGGACGATTCGACTTACATCCAGCACCCACCGTTTTTCGACGACATCGGCGGACCGCCGCCCGTGGTCAAGGACGTCGCGGGCGCACGGGTCCTTGCGCTGCTCGGCGACTCGGTGACCACCGACCACATCTCCCCCGCCGGCAACATCAAGACCGAGAGCCCCGCCGGCCATTACCTGTGCGGTAAAGGTGTGGAGCCGCGGGACTTCAACTCTTACGGCTCCCGTCGCGGCAACCATGAAGTGATGATGCGCGGCACCTTTGCCAACATCCGCATTCGCAACGAGATGCTCGGCGGCGAGGAAGGCGGCAATACGATTTACATTCCTACCGGGGAAAAACTGGCGATCTACGACGCGGCCATGCGTTACCAAGCCTCGGGCACGCCGCTGGTGGTGATTGCCGGGCAAGAATACGGCACAGGTTCGAGCCGCGACTGGGCGGCCAAGGGCACCAATCTGTTGGGCGTGAAAGCGGTCATCGCCGAAAGCTTCGAGCGGATTCACCGCTCCAATCTGGTCGGCATGGGCGTGTTGCCCTTGCAGTTCAAGCTGGATCAGAACCGCAAAAGCCTCAATCTGACTGGCAAGGAGACCCTGGACATTCAGGGCCTGAGTGGCGTCGAGCTGACGCCGCGAATGAACCTGACGCTGATCATCACTCGCGAAAACGGCAGCCGCGAGAAGATCGAGGTGTTGTGCCGGATCGATACGCTGAATGAAGTCGAGTACTTCAAGTCAGGGGGGATTTTGCATTACGTGCTGCGGCAGTTGATTGCGTCGTAAGTGTTTGCAGAAAAAGACACCGCCTCCGGGCGGTGTTTTTGTTTGTGGACACACCTCTATAATCGCCGCGCTTTTATAGCCCCACACAAGACCACTGTGGGAGCGAGCCTGCTCGCGATGGGGCCGTAACATCCAATATCAGTGCCGCCTGATACTCCGCCATCGCGAGCAAGCTTGCTCCTACAGTGGACCGAGGCGCCCCGCAGAATTTCGAACACAAGGACTTCAGATGTTTGCTTTGCCATGGACCTTCCTGGCCCTGCTCTCCCTCGGTTATGCCATGGCGCTGTCCTACGGCCATCTCGGCTGGCTGGCGCTTATCTCGGTCGCATTGCTACTGATCGCAGGTTTCGCCGTGCGTCAGCAACAGCTCCGGATCGGCCATTACCTCGGTCACGGCCTGTTCATTTTCATGGCGCTGGCATTGGCGATGCACTGGCTCCCCGGTTTCTACAACGGTCGAGGTATCAATCCGCATCGTATTACCGACGATGCCGTACCGTTTGCGCTGTACCTGAATCTGGACAAACCGCTGATTGGTTTCTGGCTGTTGCTGGTCTGCCCGTGGATTGTCGGCCGGCATTCGCTGAGGCTTTCCGTTCCCGCCGCGCTGCTGGGGCTGACACTGAGCAGCGTGCTGGCATTGGGTGGCGCGCTATTATTGGGTGTGATCAGTTGGGCCCCCAAATGGCCTGATCAGGCCTGGCTGTGGCTGTTCAACAACCTGTTGCTGGTGACGCTGGTGGAAGAAGCGCTGTTTCGCGGCTACCTTCAGGGCGGCCTCAGCCGGCACTTTAAACACCTGCCTTATGGTGAAAACCTGGCGCTGCTGCTCGCCTCGCTGTTGTTTGGCCTGGTGCATGCGGGCGCTGGCTGGCAATGGGTGTTGCTGGCGAGTCTGGCAGGTGTCGGCTATGGTCTGGCCTACCGTTTCGGCGGGTTAGGTGCGGCCATTACCACGCATTTCGGTTTGAACCTGCTGCATTTCAGCCTGTTCACCTATCCGATGCTGGCGGGCTGACGCAACGGTCGTTTTGCGACGCGCCGCTGATTATTGAAAAAATATTCTTCAATAAATCCCTGACGGTGCCGACAACCTCTCAAAGCCTTGCGGATTGAAAAAGCCATGCGTAACAACCAGCCCATTACACAACGCGAACGGACCTTCCCGGCTCAGCAACGGTTGATTTCCACTACCGATGCCAAGGGCGTGATCACCTACTGCAACGACGCTTTCGTCGAAATCAGTGGGTATTCCCGCGAGGAACTGATCCGTGCACCGCATAACCTGGTTCGTCACCCCGACGTACCGGCCGCGGTGTTCGCGCACATGTGGGGCACATTGAAACAAGGCTTGCCATGGATGGGCATTGTCAAGAATCGCTGCAAGACCGGTGACCACTACTGGGTTAACGCCTACGTCACACCGGTGTTCGATGGCAACCAGGTGATCGGTTACGAGTCGGTGCGGGTCAAACCCACCGCCGAGCAGATCCAGCGTGCCGAAGCGCTCTACCAACGCATCAACCAGGGCAAGTCAGCGATTCCTTCCACCGATAAATGGCTGCCGGTCCTGCAGGACTGGTTGCCGTTCATTCTGGTCAGCCAGCTGAGCTTCATGATCGGCGCCACACTCAACTCCCAATGGGGTTTTGCCTTGGCCGCCGGTCTTTCGGTGCCACTGGGCCTGCTGGGGTTGAGCTGGCAACAGCGCGGCCTCAAGCGCTTGCTGCGACTGGCCGAGCAGACCACCTCCGACCCGCTGATCGCGCAGATGTACACCGACAGCCGTGGTGCTCAGGCTCGTCTGGAGATGTCGATCCTCAGCCAGGAAGCCCGCCTGAAAACCTGCCTGACCCGTCTGCAGGACACCGCCGAGCACCTGAGCGACCAGGCGAAACAGTCCGACACCCTGGCCCACAGCAGCTCCACCGGCCTGGAACGTCAGCGCGTCGAAACCGAACAAGTGGCCACCGCCGTCAATCAGATGGCCGCCACCACCCAGGAAGTCGCCAGCCACGTGCAACGCACGGCGGACGCGACTCAAGAAGCCAATCGCCTGACCGGGCGCGGCCGTGACATCGCCGGGGAAACCCGCGAAGCCATTCAGCGCCTGTCGGAGGTGGTCGGCGAAACCGGTCTGACCGTGACGCAACTGGCCAAGGACAGCGATGAAATCGGCGGCGTGGTCGACGTGATCAAAGGCATCGCCGACCAGACCAACCTGCTGGCATTGAACGCCGCCATCGAAGCGGCGCGTGCCGGCGAGATGGGTCGCGGCTTTGCGGTGGTTGCCGACGAAGTTCGCCAATTGGCGCAGCGCACCAGCGAATCCACCGGGCAGATTCATGCCCTGATCGCCAAGCTCCAGCAAACCGCCAGCACCGCCGTGCAAACCATGGAATCCGGGCATCGCCAGGCGGAAGAAGGTGTGGCACGGGTGCTCGAAGCGGATCAGGCACTGGTCGGGATCAGCGAAGCGGTGGCACACATCACCGACATGACCACCCAGATTGCGGCCGCGACCGAAGAGCAAAGCTCGGTGGCCGAAGAAATCAGCCGCAACATCAGCAACATCTCGCAACTGGCCGACCAGACGTCGGAACAGGCGCAGCACTCGGCGTTGTTGAGTGAAGAGCTGACCAAGACCGCGAATACCCAGTATTCGTTGGTGGAGCGGTTTAACCGCTGATTGATGCTGGAAAAACAAAACCCGGACGGTGAAAGCCTCCGGGTTTTTTTATTGCCTCCCTGAATGGGATGTTGCCTGTCCCGGCCCCTTCGCGGGCAAGCCTCGCTCCTACAGGTCATCCCAAGCGGACACCGATAACCTGTAGGAGCGAGGCTTGCCCGCGAAGAGGCCCTGATCCCCACCACAAATCTCATTTGAGAAATGCCGCTACCCGACTCGCCGCAGCCGCCAAATGCTGCTCATGCGTAAACCCCGAAGCCTTCAACGGCTTCAAATCATGATCCCCCGCCACCAGCCAGAACACTTCGATGCTCGGCGCTAACGCATAAGCCTCGACCGCCTCACGATTCCCCAGCGCATCGCGCTCGCCCTGGACAATCAGCGTCCGGGTCTTCAGCGCAGCCAGATGCTCGACCCGTGGCTTCTCCGGCTTGCCTACGGCATAGAACGGATAGCCGAGGCACACCAACGCATCGGCTTCGAGCTCATCGGCCAAAAGACTGGCCATCCGCCCGCCCATGGACTTGCCGCCAATGGCCAGGCGACCAGTGACATGGCGTCGCACCACGGCACTACACCTCACGCCAGCACTCCAGCAGTTTCGGTGCCGGGTTCGGGGGATGCTTGCCGCCATCGACACGCCGTTGCGCCATGTAGGGGAACTCAATGCGCAGCACGTTGGACGCCCTGCGCAGCAAGGCGCGCGGCCATGTCGTTCATCCAGGCGCTGTCCATCGGTGCCCCGGCGCCATGCGCAAGAATCAGCGTCACAGGCTCAACCGAAACCGTTGAAGCGGCCTCGTTCCACAGCCATCCATGCTCCCGCACACACTGCGCCCATTGATCCCTGTCAATACTGGCCTTGTGCTCTTGTCCATGCTTGCCTCGCTTTTAGTCTGCCTATAACTCCAGGCGAAGGAGCGTCTGCCTTGCGCGAACGCCCTTTTCTTGGCCGAACCGTGGATGGGGAACCAAGGAATACTCTCATCAGTACCGCCTACAACTACAAGGTGGTCCGCCAATTCGCCATTATGACGGTGGTGTGGAGGC